>NZ_CP080327.1:0-1355000 GCF_019443285.1 Aquisediminimonas profunda | reverse complement strand
CAAGCAGGAGCATGGCAACGCCCACGACAACCGGAGAGCCGCGCGGAACGGCCCAACTGCCAAAGACAATGCCGGCGGCGATGATCCCCACGCCAAGCTTCAACCAGAGAGCATCGCGACCCGCCCCACCTCGGGAGACGAGCAGTGCCGTGACCGTCCACCCCGCCGCGATGCCGCCGAGGATGAAGCCGGCCAACAGCGCAGACAGTCCATGAATCGCTTGCAGGAACGCCGTTCCATAAACACTGAAGCCGATCGCAGCGGCTTCGGTGGCGAAAATGATGAAATATCCCTGTCCTGCCGCACTGCTCAGGTTTCCCGCGTCGCGCGGCAGCAGCCGCACCTCGGCCCGCCGGTCTATCCAGAGCAGGGCAAGGAAACCCAATCCACTTGAAATAACCAGCGCGGTTGCCAACAGCGTATCCCGGACCAGTGCCGCCGAGCCGAGGGATGTCACTGACAACAGCAGGACGACCAACTGGCGCGCAGGGATACCCTTGGTTGCATCGACATCTCCATCCGCTGCCGCAAACCAGCGTATAAGCGCGGCAAAGACCAAAGCTTGCGCCGCAAACAGCCAGAACAAGGTTCGCCAATGTTGCCCGCTGGCAAACAGGCCGCCGAGCAAGGGACCAAGCAAGGTTGCAATGCCCCAGATTGCAGAGATCGCCCCAAAGACAGCGGGCCAGACCCGCTCGGGGAAGTTGTTGGGAATGGCAATATAGCACAGCGCGACAATGGCCCCTGCGCCCACGCCCTGCACGAAGCGCCCTGCCACAAACATGGGCATGGCCGGCGCAAGCGCGCCAAGTGCGCAGCCGGCGGCATAGACGAGACCGAACAAGATGGTCATCCGCCGTGTCCCGAAATCTCCCGCGAGCCTTGCCGCACTTGCGCTCGCCAGGATCGATCCAACCAGATAGGCAGCAACAGTCCAGCCAAACCATTCATAGCCGCCGATCGCCCGCGCGACGCTCGGCATGATCGTTACGGTCACCAATGTATCGGCAGCATTCAGCCAGATGCCAAGGCACATGAGCGCAAGAAGGGGCGCATGGCGGGCAGAGCGCAGTTCAACCCAGGGATTGGAATCCGTCATCGCGTCGTCTTAAGCGAGCCGCCGCAAAAGCAAAACCTCTTGCTGGCTAGTCCCGGTCGTCTCCACCCCAGCGAAAGGGCGTGTGCCACTGTGGGGCCGTGATTTCGCCGCGGGCAATGCGCAACCCGATGCCGATCAGTGTTCCGAGAGCAATGGCCAGCGTGAGATCGGCGAGGACTGTCAGCGCAGCGGTGAGCAGCAGAAGGGCCAGATCCAGCTTCGGCAGCCGCAGGCGCTCGGGCCAGCGGTGCGGCTCGCTCATTGTCCAGGCGGTCACGATGAGCAGCGCCGCCAGCGCCGGGAGAGCCAGTGCGCCAGCCAAAGGCGCCGCAAGCATCATGGCCAGCAGAATAAACAGGGCGTGGATCATCCCAGCGACCGGCGTTCGGCCACCGGCGTTCACGTTGGTTGCGGTTCGGGCAATTGCTCCTGTTGCTGGCAATCCGCCAAAAAGCGGCGACGCAATGTTCGCCACGCCCTGCGCGATCAATTCGGCATTGGACCGATGGGCGCCGCCAATCATCCTGTCGGCCACGATTGCCGAGAGCAGCGATTCAATGCCGGCAAGGAACGCAATCGTCAGGGCAGACGGCAACAGCGCCACCATAGTCGCAAACGACATCGCTGGAAAGCGTGGCATCGGTAGGGCTTGAGGCAGGTTGCCATATCGGGCTGCCACGGTTTCGACAGACGGGAGAGCCATAACGGCAGCGATGCTCGCGACGGCGACGACAAGCACAAGCCAGGGAATCTTGGGCGCAAGCCGCCGCAGGACAAGAATGGCAGCGACGCATAGGATGCCGAGAACAAGGGAGGAGGGATCGATTGTCGACCGCATGGACCAGAGTCCAGCCAGTTTGGGCAGAAAATCCGCTGGCAAGGCAGCGCCTCTCATACCGGACAAGTCCTTGAGCTGGCTGAAGGCGATCACGATCGCGATGCCAATCGTGAAACCCTCAATCACAGGTTCCGGGACATGCCGGATCAGTTTTCCGGCCCCGAGCAAGCCCGCCAAAAGCAGAATCAGGCCAGCCATCAAAGTCGCAGCCAGCAAACCGTCAATGCCGTGATTGTGCACGATCCCGTAAACAATCACGATGAAGGCTCCGGTTGGTCCGCCAATCTGGACCCGGCTACCGCCAAGCGCCGAAATGATGAAGCCGGCAACGACCGCCGTTATTAAACCTGCTGCTGGCGTGGCCCCCGATGCAATAGCAATGGCAATGCTGAGCGGGAGGGCGACGAGCGCAACAGTGATTCCCGCCAGAGCGTCCGCTGCCAGCAGCTTCGGCGAATAATCGCGGATGGTCGTCAGGATCTTGGGTTTCATAAGGATGTCATGCGACGCCTTAGGCCATGGAGGACCCATTCGGCAAACACCCTGCCGTTGGCGCCCGGCTTATGCAAAAAACCCCGCCGGATCACTCCAACGGGGTCTTTCACAGAAGCTCTCGCTTCAATGGCTTATTCTGCGTCGTCCTCTACGCTTTCGGGCGTATGGATCACAGCCGCCAGCGCATCGTCGCCCGTATCGGCTTCGATGGGCTGACGCAGTTCGGCAGCATGCTCTTCAGCTGCCGACCTTGGTGCGATCAGGCTTTCCTGCCATTCACGCTGCTGCACGCGAAGCGCCGCATCGCGCGAGGAGGCCGCCACGCGCAGGCGATTCATGCCGGCACCTGTCCCTGCTGGGATCAGGCGACCGACGATCACATTCTCCTTGAGGCCGACCAGTTCATCCTTCTTGCCTTCAACCGCCGCCTGCGTGAGCACGCGTGTGGTTTCCTGGAAGGAGGCCGCCGAGATGAAGCTGCGGGTCTGCAGCGACGCCTTGGTGATGCCGAGCAGGATCGGCTTGCCTTCGGCAGGCTTGCCACCTGTCAGCGCAGCCTTGTCGTTGATCTCGATCATTTCCTCGCGGTCGACCTGTTCGCCCACCAGCAATGTGGTGTCGCCCGACGCCGTGATCTCGACCTTCTGCAGCATCTGGCGAACAATCGTCTCGATGTGCTTGTCGTTGATCTTCACGCCCTGCAAGCGATAGACTTCCTGAATTTCCGCGACGAGAAATTCAGCCAGAGGCTCAATGCCGAGGACTTCGAGGATGTCGTGCGGATCGGGTGATCCGGCAACGAGGTTGTCGCCCCGCTTCACATAATCGCCTTCCTGCACGTCGATCACCTTGGACTTGGGGATCAGATATTCGACCAGATCGCCGCCGTCCTCCGGCTGGATGCCGATCTTGCGCTTGGCCTTGTAGTCCTTGCCGTAAACGACGCGGCCCGAGACCTTCGCAATGATCGCATTTTCCTTCGGCTTGCGCGCTTCGAACAGCTCGGCAACGCGCGGCAGACCGCCGGTGATGTCGCGCGTCTTGGCCGCTTCACGCGAAACACGCGCCAGAACGTCGCCGCCCTGCACCGTTGCTCCATCCTCAACCGAGAGCATTGCGCCCACAGCCAGCATGTAGCGGCCCGCTTCACCCGAGTCCGAATCCAGAAGGGTGAGGCGCGGACGAAGATCGACCTTCGAGCGGCCGGGCCGGAATTCGGTGACGACCTTCTGCGAAATGCCGGTCGCTTCGTCGACCTGTTCCACCAGTGTCTGGCCTTCGACCAAATCCTGATACTTCACGACACCGGGATTTTCCGTGATCACGGGCATAGTGAACGGATCCCATTCGGCGATCTTGTCACCCTTCTTCACCTTGGCGCCGTCCGCGAACAGCACATAGGCACCATAAGGCAGGCGATCGGCCGAACGCTCACGTCCGTCCTTATCGACAACCGCAATTTCGCCGTTGCGTGACAGCGAGACCGTGCGGCCCTGCTTGTCGACGATCGTGCGAAGATCGCGATATTCGAGAACGCCGTCAGACACGGCTTCAAGGCCGGACTGCTCGTTCAGCTGCGCCGCACCGCCGATGTGGAAGGTCCGCATCGTCAGCTGCGTGCCCGGCTCACCGATCGATTGGGCGGCAATGACGCCGACCGCTTCACCGATGTTGACCGGAGTGCCCCGAGCCAAATCGCGACCATAGCATTTCCCGCAGACGCCCATCCGCGTTTCGCAGATCAGCGGCGAACGGATCTTGATCGCCTGGATGCCGATTTCCTCAATCAGTGAGATGTCAGCCTCGTCAAGCAATGTGCCCGTCGGGATGATCACCTTGTTGGTCTTGGAATCGACAATGTCTTCCGCCGTCGTGCGCCCGAGAACGCGCTCGCCAAGCGATGCGATTGTCGCACCACCCTGTACGATTGCCTTCATTTCGAGTGCGCGTTCGGTGCCGCAATCTTCCTCGATCACGGTGCAATCCTGCGAAACGTCGACAAGGCGCCGCGTCAGGTAGCCCGAGTTCGCGGTCTTGAGCGCCGTATCCGCAAGACCCTTGCGGGCGCCGTGGGTGGAGTTGAAATATTCAAGGACGGTCAGGCCTTCCTTGAAGTTCGAGATGATCGGCGTTTCAATGATCTCACCCGACGGTTTGGCCATCAGGCCGCGCATGCCAGCGAGCTGCTTGATCTGTGCGGCCGAACCACGAGCACCCGAATGCGCCATCATGTAGATCGCGTTTGTCGGCAGTTCGCGGCCATCCGGGCCCATTTTCACGGACTGGATTTCCTTCATCATTTCAGCCGCGACCTGATCGCCGCAACGGCTCCAGGCGTCGATCACCTTGTTGTATTTTTCCTGCTGGGTGATCAGGCCTTCCTGATACTGCTGCTCGAAGTCACGAACGAGAACGCGGGTTTCCTCAACCAGCCCGTCCTTCGTTGCCGGAATGATCATGTCGTCCTTGCCGAACGAAATGCCGGCCTTGAACGCGTGGCGGAAGCCAAGGCTCATGATCGCGTCGGCGAACAGAACCGTCTCCTTCTGGCCGGTGTGGCGATAGACGATGTCGATGACGTCGCCGATTTCCTTCTTGGTCAGGAGGCGGTTGATCGTGTCGAACGGAACCTTGTGGCTCTGCGGCAGGGTTTCACCCAGCAGCATGCGGCCCGGGGTCGTTTCGACGCGGAGCATGAACTGCTTGCCATGCTCATCAACCTGCGGAACGCGGCTTGTGATCTTCGAATGCAGGGTGACTGCACCGGCGTTGAGCGCCTGGTGCACTTCCTGCATGTCGGAGAGGATCATGCCTTCGCCAGGTTCATTCTGCTTCTCCATCGAGAGATAGTAGAGACCCAGAACCATGTCCTGCGACGGCACAATGATCGGCTTGCCGTTGGCGGGCGACAGGATGTTGTTCGTCGACATCATCAGGACGCGCGCTTCCAGCTGGGCCTCTAGGCTCAGCGGAACGTGGACCGCCATCTGGTCACCGTCGAAGTCGGCGTTGAAGGCCGAGCAGACGAGCGGGTGCAGCTGGATCGCCTTGCCTTCAATGAGGACAGGCTCAAACGCCTGGATGCCAAGACGGTGGAGCGTCGGTGCCCGGTTCAGCAGAACCGGATGCTCGCGGATCACTTCGTCAAGAATGTCCCAGACTTCCTTGCGTTCCTTTTCGACCCATTTCTTGGCCTGCTTCAGGGTCATCGAGAGACCCTTGGCATCAAGCCGCGAATAGATGAATGGCTTGAACAGTTCGAGAGCCATCTTCTTTGGCAGGCCGCATTGGTGCAGCTTGAGTTCCGGACCGGTCACGATCACCGAACGGCCGGAATAGTCGACGCGCTTGCCAAGCAGGTTCTGGCGGAAACGACCCTGCTTGCCCTTCAGCATGTCGGACAGCGACTTCAGCGGGCGCTTGTTGGCGCCCGTGATCGTGCGGCCGCGACGGCCATTGTCGAACAGCGCATCGACAGCTTCCTGGAGCATACGCTTTTCGTTGCGGACGATGATGTCCGGCGCGCGAAGTTCCATGAGGCGCTTGAGGCGGTTGTTGCGGTTGATGACGCGGCGGTAGAGATCGTTGAGATCGGATGTCGCAAACCGGCCGCCATCCAGCGGCACCAGCGGGCGCAATTCCGGCGGAATGACCGGGATCACTTCGAGGATCATCCATTCGGGACGGTTGCCCGATTCAATGAAGCTTTCGACAACCTTCAGCCGCTTGATGATCTTCTTGGGCTTGAGTTCCGACTTGGTCGTCGCCAGCTCTTCAAGCAGCGCTTCCTTTTCGCCCTCGAGATCAAGTTCCTCGAGCATACGGCGAACCGCTTCAGCACCGATTCCGGCCGAGAAAGCGTCTTCGCCATATTCGTCCTGCGCGTCGAGAAGTTCGTCTTCGGTCAGAAGCTGATACTTTTCGAGCGGGGTAAGGCCTGGCTCGATGACGATATAGGCTTCAAAATAAAGGACGCGCTCAAGCTGCTTCAGCTGCATGTCGAGCAGCAGGCCGATGCGGCTTGGCAGAGACTTCAGGAACCAGATGTGCGCAACGGGCGCCGCCAGTTCGATATGGCCCATCCGCTCGCGGCGAACCTTCGAGACCGTGACTTCGACACCGCACTTTTCGCAGACGATGCCCTTGTACTTCATGCGCTTGTACTTGCCGCACAGGCATTCGTAATCCTTGATCGGGCCAAAGATGCGCGCACAGAAGAGGCCGTCACGCTCCGGCTTGAACGTACGGTAGTTGATGGTCTCCGGCTTCTTGATCTCGCCGAAGGACCAGCTGCGGATGCGCTCTGGCGATGCGATGCCGATCTGGATCTGGTCGAAGGTTTCCGGCTTTGCGATCGGATTGGCGAAATTGGTCAGTTCGTTCATGTCTTGCTCCAGTTCCCCTCCCACTCGGGGGAGGGGTTTGGGTTAGATTTCATATTCGCTCAGGTGGCGTTGATCACTCGGCCGCGATGGCCAGACCGTCATCATCCTTCTCGGTGATGCTCGCCAGATCGACGTTGAGGCCGAGTGAGCGCATTTCCTTCACGAGAACATTGAAGCTTTCGGGAATGCCAGCTTCGAACGTATCGTCTCCCTTGACGATCGCTTCGTAGACCTTGGTGCGGCCGACGACATCGTCGGACTTCACCGTCAGCATTTCCTGGAGCGTATAGGCAGCACCATAGGCCTGGAGCGCCCAGACCTCCATTTCGCCGAAACGCTGTCCGCCGAACTGCGCCTTTCCGCCCAGCGGCTGCTGGGTGACAAGGCTGTACGGCCCGATCGAACGTGCATGGATCTTGTCGTCGACGAGGTGGTGCAGCTTGAGCATATAGATATACCCGACTGTCACCTGCCGGTCGAAGGCATCCCCAGTGCGCCCGTCGAACAGTGTCACCTGACCCGAGGTATCGAGTCCGGCCATTGTCAGCATCTCCGACACATCCTTTTCGCGCGCGCCGTCGAACACCGGCGTCGCCATGGGCACACCGTTCTTCAGCAGCGCGGCAAGTTCGACAATATCGTCATCAGAGCGCGCATCGATTTCAGCGAGATACTTGTCACCATATATCTCCTTCAGCCGCTCGCGAACCGCCGTCGGAGGCTTACCGGCTTCGGTTCCACCCGATTCACGCCAGGCTTCGAGCAGTTCCGTTATCTGCTTGCCCAGGCCGCGCGCGGCCCAGCCAAGGTGCGTTTCGAAGATCTGTCCGACGTTCATGCGCGAAGGCACGCCCAGCGGATTAAGCACGATATCGACAGGCGTCCCGTCTTCGAGGAACGGCATGTCCTCGACCGGAAGGATGCGGCTGATAACGCCCTTGTTGCCGTGACGGCCAGCCATCTTGTCGCCCGGCTGAAGCTTGCGCTTCACGGCCACGAAGACCTTGACCATCTTCAGCACGCCCGGTGCCAGGTCGTCGCCACGTTCCACCTTTTCGACGCGATCTTCGAACTTCGCGTTGATGAGCTTCACAGAGGCATCATACTGGCCCTTGACGGCTTCAAGATCGGCCTGACGGGCGTCGTCCTGCACGGCGATCTTCCACCATTCATGGGGTTCGACCTCCGCAAGCAGGGCCTCGTCGATTGTCGATCCCTTCTTGATCGCCTTGGGAGCCGCAGTCGCGACCTGGCCGATGAGCATTTCCCGCAGGCGCGAATAGGTCGCACGGTTGAGGATCGAACGTTCGTCGTCGCGATCCTTCGCTAGCCGTTCCTTTTCTTCGGCCTGGATGGCGCGGGTCCGGTCGTCGATGTCAATGCCGTGACGGTTGAAAACGCGCACTTCAACTACGGTTCCGGCAACGCCCGGCGGCAGGCGCAGCGACGTGTCGCGCACGTCTGAGGCCTTTTCACCGAAAATGGCGCGGAGAAGTTTCTCTTCCGGCGTCATCGGCGATTCGCCCTTCGGCGTGATCTTGCCGCACAGGATATCGCCCGGCTCAACCTCGGCACCGATATAGACGATGCCCGCTTCGTCGAGGTTGCGAAGTGCTTCCTCGCCGACGTTCGGGATGTCGCGCGTGATGTCTTCCGGCCCAAGCTTAGTGTCGCGCGCCATCACTTCGAATTCCTCGATATGGATCGAGGTGAAGACGTCGTCCTTCACGATGCGTTCGCTGATCAGGATGGAGTCTTCATAATTGTAGCCATTCCAGGGCATGAACGCGACGAGCGTGTTGCGACCCAGTGCCAGTTCGCCGAGCTCGGTCGAGGGACCGTCGGCAATGATCTGGCCCGGCGTGATCACATCGCCCACCTTCACCAGCGGGCGCTGGTTGATGCAGGTGTTCTGGTTCGAACGCTGGAACTTGTGGAGCGTGTAGATGTCGACGCCAGACTGACCGGCCTCCACAGCACCCGTTGCGCGGATGACGATACGGGTCGCGTCGACCTGATCGACAATGCCACCGCGGGCAGCCGCAATGGCAGCACCAGAGTCGCGTGCGACAGTTTCTTCCATGCCGGTTCCGACAAACGGCGCTTCGGCACGAACCAACGGCACGGCCTGGCGCTGCATGTTCGATCCCATCAGCGCGCGGTTGGCGTCATCGTTTTCCAGGAATGGAATAAGCGATGCCGCTACCGAAACGAGCTGCTTGGGCGAAACGTCCATCAGGGTGATCTGATCGCGCGGAGCAATCAGGAATTCGCCGGCTTCGCGTGAAGAGATCACCTCTTCTGCAAAGCTGCCGTCCTTGTTCAGTTCGGCGTTGGCCTGCGCGATCGTGTGCTTCGCCTCTTCCATGGCGGAGAGATAAACCACATCGTTCGTGACCTTGTGGTCGATGACCTTGCGATACGGCGTTTCGATGAAGCCGTACTTGTTCACCCGGCTGAAGCTCGCCAGCGAGTTGATCAGGCCGATGTTCGGACCTTCCGGCGTTTCAATCGGGCAGATACGGCCATAGTGCGTCGGGTGAACGTCGCGCACTTCGAAGCCTGCGCGCTCACGGGTAAGGCCGCCCGGTCCAAGTGCCGAAACGCGACGCTTGTGCGTCACTTCGGACAGCGGGTTGGTCTGGTCCATGAACTGCGAAAGCTGCGACGAACCGAAGAATTCGCGAACGGCAGCAACCGCCGGCTTTGCATTGATCATGTCATTCGGCATGACAGTTGAAACATCGACCGAAGACATGCGCTCCTTGACCGCACGCTCCATGCGCAACAGGCCGACACGATACTGGTTTTCGAGAAGCTCGCCCACCGAGCGGACGCGGCGATTGCCGAGATTGTCGATATCGTCGATTTCACCCTTGCCATCCTTCAGATCGACAAGTGTCTTGACGACAGCAAGGATATCCTCGGTGCGCAGGGTCGTGTGATCGTCTGGCGCATCAAGGGCGAGGCGCATGTTGATCTTCACGCGGCCCACGGCCGAAAGGTCATAGCGCTCCGGATCGAAGAACAGGCCGCCAAAGAGAGCCTCGGCAGTTTCGCGCGTTGGTGGTTCGCCAGGACGCATGACCCGATAGATCGCATCAAGGGCCATGTCGCGGTCTTCCGATTTGTCGACCTTCAACGTGTTGCGAATCCAGGGGCCGGTGTTGATATGATCGATGTCGAGCAGCTCGATGCGATCCACGCCCGCCTTGTCGAGCTTTTCGAGGTTCTCCGCGGAAACTTCCTCTCCGGCCTCGATGTAGATTTCGCCGGTTGACTCATTGATCAGATCAAGCGCCGAATAGCGGCCGAATATCTCCTCGGTCGGAATGAGCAGTTCCTCAAGCCCGTCCTTCTGGGCCTTGTTGGCAGCGCGGGGAGAAACCTTCTGCCCTGCCGCGAACACGACTTCACCCGATTTGCCATCGACAACGTCGAACATCGGCTTTTGATTGCGCCAATTCTCGGCAACATAGGGAACTTTCCAGCCGCCTTCGCCACGGACATAGATGACCGTGTTGTAGAAGTGATGGAGAATTTCCTCAGGTGAAAGGCCAAGCGCAAGAAGCAGCGCCGTGACCGGCAACTTGCGCTTGCGGTCGATACGGACGTTGACAATGTCCTTGGCATCGAATTCGAAGTCGAGCCATGAACCGCGATATGGAATGACGCGAGCGGCAAAAAGATACTTGCCCGAAGCATGGGTCTTGCCGCGGTCATGGTCGAACAGCACACCCGGCGAACGGTGCATCTGCGAGACAATGACGCGCTCGGTCCCGTTGATGATGAACGTACCGTTGTGCGTCATCAACGGCATGTCGCCCATGTAAACGTCCTGCTCCTTGATATCGAGGACCGAGCGGGTTTCGGTTTCGGCATCGACCTCGAACACGATCAGGCGCAACGTAACCTTCATTGGGGCCGCATAAGTGATCCCGCGCTGGCGGCATTCCTCAGTGTCGAACTTGGGATCCTCAAGCTCGTAATTGACGAAATCAAGTTCGGCAGTGCCGGCAAAATCGCGAATCGGGAAGACGCTGCGCAGCGTCTTTTCGAGGCCCGAGACATAGCCAATCGACGGATCGGAACGAAGGAACTGTTCATAGGATTCGCGCTGGACCTGAATCAGGTCGGGCATCTGCGTCACTTCGTGGATGTTGCCGAAAACCTTGCGGATGCGCTTCTTTGCGACTGCGATCGTCGCGTCGGCCTTCGCTTCTTGCTTCGCCATGTAAATTTCTCGCCTTTGCCTGTAATCCGGACGCGCGAAACGACGAAAGGCCGCGCGACTCCGTCCCCGGAACCGGCAGCTTTTCGCGTCGTTGTGAAACCTTGCCCTTCAATTCGCTTGATGCACTGCGCGACGGCACACCAATTCCCGAAACGGCCCGGTAGCACTCATATAGATGCTGACTTGGAGCAAGTCAAACCCGCTTCCGTCCGGGGCGAGGCTTCGCTATGCGCATGGCAAGGCTCGCGTTGGGAGATGAGTAATGGCGGATGAAGGCATTTTTATCGGTACAGGTGGCGGGCAACCGCAGATCCTCAATCTCAAACGTGCCAATCGACATGGCCTGATCGCCGGAGCGACCGGCACGGGCAAGACCGTCACGCTCCAGGGCATTGTCGAGGGGTTCTCGGCCGTTGGCGTGCCAACCTTTGTTGCCGACGTCAAAGGTGACCTGTCGGGTTTGTGCATGGCAGGCTCGGCCACGTCTAAGACTCATGAGATATTCGCAGCGCGCGCGGCCGAGATTGGGCAGACCGATTGGGCCTACAAGGACAATCCCGTGCAGTTCTGGGACCTGTTCGGCGAACAGGGCCATCCCATCCGCACCACGGTTTCCGAAATGGGCCCGCTCCTTCTCGCGCGGCTTATGGATCTGAACGAAGTGCAAGAAGGCGTACTGACTATCGCCTTCCATGTTGCAGACAAGGACGGGCTTCTGCTGCTTGACCTTGATGATCTGCAGGCCATGCTGGTCAGTTGCGGCAACCGGGCGGAAGAACTGACGCTCACCTATGGAAACATCTCCAAGCAGAGCGTCGGGACGATCCAGCGCTCACTGCTGCAACTGAGAAGCCAGGGCGGCGATCACTTCTTTGGAGAACCGGCACTCGACCTTGAGGATTTCATCAAGTGCGACGACTCCGGTCGCGGCATCGTGAATATCCTTGCGGCCGACAAATTGATGGCCAGCCCGAAGCTCTATTCGACCTTCCTCTTGTGGCTCTTGTCCGAACTGTTCGAAACGCTTCCCGAAATCGGCGATCCGGACAAGCCAAGGCTCTGCTTCTTCTTCGATGAAGCTCACCTGCTTTTCAATGATGCGCCGAAAGCCCTGGTGGAAAAGATCGAACAGGTCGTCCGTCTGATCCGGTCCAAAGGCGTCGGTGTTTATTTCATCACACAGAACCCGATCGACATTCCCGACACCGTTGCCGGGCAGCTTGGCAATCGCGTGCAACACAAGCTCAATGCCTTTACACCGCGCGACCAGGCCGCAGTAAAGTCCGCAGCAGAAACCTTTCGCGCCAATCCGAAGATCGACGTCACAACAGCCATAACCGAGTTGAAAGTTGGCGAAGCACTCGTATCTCTGTTGCAGCCCGATGGCGCGCCCTCTCCTGTCGAACGCACGCTGATCAAGGCCCCCGCCTCTCGCGTCGGCCCGGCGACGCCGCAAGAACGCGCCGTGATGATCCAGACGGATGCAATCGGCACGAAATATGACACTTTGATCGACCGGGAATCTGCGGAAGAAATCCTGGCATCGAAACAGGCCGAGGCCGCTGCGGCTGCGGCTGCTCAATCCGCTCAGGCCGAAGCTGACAAGCAGGCAGCCATTGCCGCCAAGGAACAGGCACGCCAGCAAGTGATCATTGACCGTGAAGCAGCACGACAAGCGCGCGAGGCCGAGCGCGCCGCCGCTGCCAAGGCGCGCGAAGACGCAAAACCGAGTTTCGCAGAAAAGATGGTCGAGTCAGCCGCCCGTTCTGCAGCGACGTCCGTTGGCCGGAAGATTGCGGGGCAGCTTGGCGGCCAGTTGCTCCGCGGCCTGCTGGGTGGATTGTTCAAGGGAAGATGACAATGCCAATACTGCCAACCGATATCGCTGCTGCCCTTGTCGACCCCAAGGCCTACGGCGAATGGAACGGACTGCACGAGAAATATTCCTGGGCCCGGGCAAACATGCCGCTCGCAATTGCTGAAAATGAGCGGTTCGATCCGTTCTGGGCCGTCACGAAGCACGCCGATATTCTTGAAATCAGCAAGAACAACGTGCGTTTCGCCAGCGCCGTTCGCTCTCCCACTCTGGTCGATCGGGACGCTGAGGCGCTGGTCAAGGCCATTACGCCGAACCATGATGGCCACTTGATCCGTTCGCTTGTCCAGATGGATGCGCCGGATCACATGAAATACCGACTGCTGACGCAAAGCTGGTTCATGCCCAAGAATTTGCGCACCATCGAAGCCCGCATTCGGGAGATCGCCCGCGACACGGTCGAAAAGATGCTGGCAATGGGCGGCGAATGCGATTTCGCCAAGGATGTTGCGGCCTATTATCCGCTCCACGTCGTGATGAACATTCTCGGGGTCCCCCCGGAGGATGAGCCCCGGATGCTCATGCTGACCCAGCAATTGTTTGGCCCGACCGATCCCGAAATCAACCGGGCGCGGGCGGAAATTGTCAGTGCTGAACAGGCAATCCAGATGCTGCAGTTCGTTATTGCCGATTTCGAGACTTATTTTGCGGCAATTACGGCGGACCGACGCGCCCACCCGAGAGATGATCTTGCCACGGTGATTGCCACAGGCACAATCAATGGGGCGCCTATTCCGGACCGCGAGGCCAATGGCTATTACATGATCGTCGCCACCGCAGGCCATGACACAACATCGGCCTCGACCGCAGGGGCCATCATGGAACTGGCCAAGAATCCGGCCCTGTTCGCGCGGTATCGCGACGGCACGGCCGATACAGCAGGGCTGATCGAAGAGGCCATCCGCTGGACCACGCCCGTCCAGCACTTCCTGCGCACGGCGACGGAAGATTGCGAACTTTCCGGCCAGAAGATTGCCAAGGGGGACTGGCTGATGCTGTGCTACCCCAGCGGCAATCGCGACGAAGCCGTGTTCGAAGACCCCTTTACCTTCAATCCGGACCGCACACCCAACAACCAGATCGCCTTCGGCTTTGGCGGGCACGTCTGCCTGGGCCAGCATCTTGCCCGCATGGAAATGCGGATCCTGATGGAAGAGTTGCTGCCCCGCCTCAAGTCAATCGAACTCGCTGGCGAGCCGGCCCGTGTGGAGTCCACTTTTGTCGGCGGACTGAAGCGCCTTCCCATCCGGTTCGAGGCGAACTGATGCGCGAACTGACATTCCGCGGTGTGGTCCTTGGCGGTTTCATCACCTTGCTGTTCACTGCGGCCAATGTCTATCTGGGCCTCAAGGTCGGCCTGACCTTTGCAACCTCGATTCCGGCGGCAGTGATTTCGATGGCCTTGCTGCGTATCGCCGGGAACTCGAACATCCTTGAAAACAATATCGTCCAGACGATTGCGTCTGCAGCCGGGACGCTCGCCGCGATCATCTTTGTGCTACCGGGCCTGGTCATGATCGGCTGGTGGCAGGGCTTCCCGTACTGGATCACTGCTGCGGTCTGCGCGATCGGCGGGACTTTGGGCGTTATGTTTTCGGTGCCGTTGCGGCGCGCACTCGTTACCGGGTCCGACCTGCCCTATCCCGAAGGCGTGGCTGCAGCGGAAGTACTCCGGGTCGGTTTCGGGTCGGCAGATGGTGCAGCGGAAAACGCCAAGGGCCTGAGAATGATTGTCCTCGGGTCACTGACATCGGCTGGCTTTGCATTGCTTGCAGCAATGAAGGTGGCGGCGGCAGAGGTCGCGACGACATTCAGGGTTGGCGCGGGGGCAAGCGGCGCTTCGACCAGCCTGTCGATGGCCCTGATCGGTGTCGGCCACCTTGTCGGGCTTTCGGTTGGCATCGCGATGGCAGTCGGGATGCTCGTCACCTGGGCGGGGCTGGTACCGATCCTTACTGCGATGCATGGTGCGAGCGGAGATATCACCGCGTTGGTGGATGATACATTCCGCAACGACGTGCGCTTTATCGGCGCCGGAACGATCGGCGTTGCCGCCTTGTGGAGCCTGTTCCGAATCCTTGGCCCTATCATTCGCGGGATTCGCGGCGCAATGGCAACGGCTGACGCTCGCAAGTCCGGGCAAGCGCTCGAACTGACAGAGCGCGACCTGCCCATCAGCATTGTCGGCGGAACGATCCTCGCGCTGCTTCTCCCAATCGCCGGGTTGTTGTGGGTTTTTGCAGCCGATACCGCCATTGCCGACGGCATTGCACCGGTGATCCTCGGCACGCTGGTCTATGTGCTGGTCATTGGCGTCGTCATTGCATCGGTGTGCGGTTACATGGCCGGGCTCATCGGGGCATCGAACAGTCCGGTTTCGGGGGTCGGCATCCTTGCCGTTCTGGGTGCTGCGCTGCTGCTGGTTCTGGTCTATGGACGCGGCGGCACGGTCGAGCAAACCCAGGCGCTGATTGCCTATGCCATCTTCACCACCGGCATCGTCTTTTCGATTGCGACGATATCGAATGACAATCTTCAGGATCTGAAAACCGGGCAACTTGTCGGCGCAACGCCCTGGAAGCAGCAGGTGGCGCTCGTGATCGGTGTTATCTTTGGCTCGCTGGTCATTCCCCCGGTGCTGGACCTGCTGAATGCAGCGTTCGGCTACTCCGGAGCGCCTAATGCAGGGCCCAACGCCCTCGCTGCACCACAGGCCGCACTCATCTCGGCGCTCGCCAGAGGCGTATTGGGTGACAGCCTGAATTGGGGCCTTATCGGATTCGGTGCCGTGCTGGGTGCCGTATCGATCATTGTCGACGAGACACTGGGCCGGTTTGGCAAGATGCGATTGCCGCCGCTCTGCGTGGGCATGGGCATCTATCTGCCCATGGCGCTGACACTGTTGATCCCGATCGGCGCTGTGCTGGGACATTTTTATGATCGAAGCGTCAAGACTCACCGCGATCCGGAATTCGCCCGGAGGATGGGCGTACTCGCAGCAACGGGCCTGATCGTGGGGGAAAGCCTGTTCGGCGTTGCCTTTGCCGGGATCGTTGCCAGCGCCGGAGGCGACGCGCCACTGGCCGTGGTCGGAGACAGTTTCAGGACCCCCGGCATTGCAATCGGGCTGGTACTGTTCATTGGCGCGGTTGGCGCCCTCTATCGGGCGGCCCGCAAAGCAGTGAGCGAAGGCTAGTCCTTCTTTGAAAAGAACCGTTCCGCAATATCCGCCGCAATTCGCGCGGGGCGCAGGGTTTCAGCATCGATGCAGCACCAGCTGGATTTGACTTCAGCCAATACCTCTTCACCGCGCTTGATGAGCGTTTCATAAAAGGATCGCGCGCCCTGAACCTTTTCAAGAATGACGGTGGCGATCACCTCATCATTCAGGAAGGCTGGCTTGCGGTAGGTAATTTCGTGTTTCAGCGCGACCCAGAGATATTTTGCAACGGCGTCGGGTGGAGCAAGGCTTTTCCAGTGATCGAGCACAGCATCCTGCACCCAGCCAAGATAGCGCGCGTTGTTCACATGGCCCATGAAATCAATGTCGGCAGGCAGGATGCCAATCGGATGGTAATGTGGAATGGCTTCACTCATTCCCTGACAATAGGGATTGAATATGAACATTACGATACAGGCACCCCTCGCTTCATCGCAATTGTGCGAAAATCAGGCAACCTTTCGCTCCCCCGGCGGCTCATCTGGTTCAATGCGAGCGATCGGTTCGGCGTCAGGCAGATCCCGGGGCTCGGAATCCGTGTAATGTCCTGCGGGCATTGCCTTCCCGAAAAGATAGCCCTGAACCATTGAGCAGCCTTCCAGACGCAATTGTTCAAGCTGGGCCGCATCCTCGACACCTTCAGCGAGGGTAACCATGCCCAGATTGTTCGCAAGACCGATCACTGCGCTCACGATTGCGCGGCAGTCTTCGCGATTTTCCAGATCGTTGACGAAGCTCCGGTCGATCTTGATCTTGTCGAACGGGAAGGTCCGAAGATAGTTGAGCGAGGAATAGCCGGTTCCAAAGTCGTCGAGTGCGACCTTGATGCCCAGATCGCGCATGCGATGCAGGACCGTCATATTGGCTTCACTTTCGTGAAGCAGGACGCCTTCGGTAATTTCAACTTCGAAACGTGCCGGGTCCAGACTGGTTTCTGCCAGAGAATTGATGATTGTCGGCAACAGACCGGGGCTGCGCATCTGCACCGGGGACACATTGACAGCAACCGTCAAGGGCTCCGTCCATCGGACAGCTTCAGCCATGGCCGCCCGGATGACCCATTCGCCAAGCGGCACAATCAACCCCGTTTCTTCGGCGAGCGGGATGAATTCGTCCGGCATGACCAGCCCGCGTGCTGCGCTTTCCCAGCGGATCAGCGCCTCAAATCCACTTTGTTTGCCTGTGGACACATCGACCAGCGGTTGGAAGAAGAGGCGCATTTCGCCAGCAGCAAGGGCGTTCCGCAAGTCGCGTTCCATGGCGTGACGCTCCCGCACCGCGACATCCATGCCCGTTTCGAACCGTTCCCAGCAGCCGCGACCGTTGTCCTTGGCGCAGTATAGCGCCAAGTCGGCATTGCGCTGCAAAGCCTCGGCGCTTTGGCCGTCGAAGGGCGCAATCGCCAAGCCGATGCTCACGCCGGACATGATCTGGTGACCAGAAACAAGGAAAGGTTCCGCCATTTTCGTCACCAGCTTCTGGGCCAGCCTTATTGCGTGATCAGCAGAATCTTCGCCCGCCATCATGACTGCAAACTCGTCACCTCCAAGCCGGGCGAGGATATGACCCTCTCCGCCGAGACCGCTCTTTGTCACGCCTTCGATCAATCGCGACGAGACGGCACGCAGGAACTGATCTCCTATGGGATGGCCGAGGGAGTCATTGACTGCCTTGAAGTGATCCACATCGATCAGCATCACGACCAGCCGCTGCGATGCGACCTCATCTGCGACCATCCGCGACAACGCATTGTTGAACATCAGGCGATTGGGCAGACCTGTCAGGGCATCATAATGCGCCATATGACGAACGCGCGCCTCCGCCTGCTTCTCGGCACTCACATCACTGATGACACCGCGAAAGCAGACCCCATTGCGCGTTCCGCCTGTTGCCGGTCGCGCACTGACCGACCACCAGCGGGGCGGCCTTCCATCTTCCTGCGCCAGTTGGAGCGCGAGGCCACGAAAAGCCCGACGGTTGACCAGGTGATCGACAAGCTGGGCACATTCGGGCCCGGTCTGGAAAAGATTTTCAAACAACCGACCATTGAGATTTTCGGGTGCCAGACCCGTCTGATCTGAGAAATGTTTCGAGGCACCCAGTATTCGCCTGTCGCGGTCAATCTCGAACAACCAATCGGAGCCTTGGTCTTCAAAGTCATTGAGCAGCATCTTGACCGTTTCAATCGACGAATTGCGCTCCCGCTCGCGCACAATCCGCACGACGAACAAGGTATAGGCTGTCAGGGCCATGCGGCACAGAAGCAGAGCGGACGCGCCGATCAGGATGCAGGTTGCCAATGCCGTCAAGGTTCCTGTGCCCAGCAGGGCTGCTATCAGGCCAACTGCAATGATCGCAATATAGCCAATGGCGGCGCGCGGCAGCGTGCGCATTGTATAACCTGCTGCACCAATCAGGGACATGCCGACAACCGCGAGCATGAGCTGATGGGATGGCCCGCCATACGGCATCAACGCAAAAATGCTGCCTGACGCGATCAAAGCCATTGCAAGGGTGTTGGCCTCCAGCTGCCGAACCATTGCCTGCGATCCGATACGCGAAAGGCGTTTGCGCTCGCCTTGGCCCAGCCAAAACCGGTGGGCTCCGACAAGTGCCACTGCTGTACATCCAAGAAAAAGCGCAAGGGTCGGAATGCGCCCGTAAAATGCGACGGCGATTGCACCAGCGTTAAGCAAATGGCCGAGAACAAGTGCCGTAAGAATCCGGATGTGCGCGCGAACCAGGCGGTTGGCGACCCAGTCTTCCAGACCCGCGGGAATGACCGCGTAAAGCCGCTCCTTCTTGGTAACCATCTCGACCCTGCTGCAGACTCATCAATACTATCAAGCAAGAAGACTAGAAGGACATTCTGAAGTTACTGTTAAAGATCAGTAATGGTTGCAATTGATTCCAAGTCATACTCAAATTGGTGCGATCAGCCTCTGCCTCGATAGGGACTGACCCCTTGATCCGGGATCCAGACATCTTTCGGTGGACTTCCGGATTGCCAAAATACGTCGATCGGGATGCCGCCGCGCGGATACCAATACCCTCCAATACGGAGCCAGACGGGTTTCATTTCCGCAAAGAGGCGTTGTGCGATACCCACAGTGCAGTCCTCATGGAACGCAGCGTGATTGCGAAAGGAGCCCAAAAACAGCTTCAACGATTTCGATTCGACGATTGTTTCGTCCGGCACATAATCGATCACCAGGTGCGCAAAGTCGGGCTGACCGGTCACGGGGCACAGCGACGTAAATTCGGGCGCTGCAAATCGAACGAGATAGGCAGTACCGGGCCTCGGGTTTGCCGGATAATCGAGCACGGCTTCGTCAGGCGAAGCGGGCAATATGCTGGTCTGGCCAAGATGAGTGCGCATCCTTCACCTTTAGGCAAAGCATTGCTTGAGGTGAAGCCCATCCCTTGCCACAATGTGCGATGGCTAAAACACATCCGGGGATATTCATGCACCGCGCTTTCCTATTTGCCTTTTCGGCGTTCATCGCCGTGACCTCCCAAACAGCGTTCGCCGCAGCCGGCAAGTCGGATGCGCCCGCTGACGCGGCCAAGCCAGCTTCTGAGATTCCGCCGCCAATGATCTCCGTCAGTCACCGCAGCGGAAACTTTGGCGGTACCTCTGTCAGCTATACGGCCACAGCAAAGGAGACTTATCTGAAAGCGGAAGACGGGACGCCAAAAGCGAGCATCTTTTCAACCGCCTATGTGAAGGACGGCGCAGACCCTAACCGACCGGTGACGTTCCTCTTCAACGGAGGGCCCGGCTCGGGATCCTTGTGGCTGCATATGGGCGCTTTCGGCCCCAAACGCGTCGCCATTCCATCAGATGCGCGAGACGACGGCGGGCCGCCCTACCGCGTCACGGACAACCCCGAATCGCTGCTTGATGTCACCGATATCGTTTTCATCGATCCTGTCGGGACTGGGTTCAGCCATGCGCTGGGCAAGACCGAGGCCAAGGACTATTGGGGCGTATCTGCGGATGCCAAGTCGGTCGCACAGTTCATCCGCATCTGGCTTCGCGATAATGGCCGCTGGAATGCGCCCAAGTTCCTCGGCGGAGAAAGTTATGGGACGACCCGTTCTGCTGCTGTCGTTCATGAACTCGAAGGCAACTATAATGATGTCGCGCTCAATGGGGTGATCCTGATTTCGACCATCCTGGACTTTGGCGCTCAGGCAGAAGTCGAGGGCAACGAAATGGTCTACGTCGTGGCCCTTCCTTCGATGGCTGCGACTGCCTGGTACCACAACAAGGTTGCGGATCGGCCCGTGACTGTTGAGGAATTCGTGGCGCAAGCGCGTTCCTTTGCAGCAGGCGAGTATCTAACTGCCCTCGCCAAGGGGAGTGCGCTTGCAGACCCCGAGCGCGCTGCAATACGCCAGAAGCTTGCCCGTTTCACCGGTTTGAGCGAGGCCTTTCTTGATCGCGCCAACCTCCGGGTCCTGCCCGGGCGATTCTACAAGGAATTGCTTCGGGATCGTGGCCTCACAATCGGGCGGCTCGACACGCGCTACACCGGTAAGGACCTTGATACGGCGGGCGAACAGCCAGACAATGATCCCAGTTTCTACGGGATCGATGGCGGCTACACCGCTGCGTTCAACAGCTATGTGCGTGACACGCTGGGCTTCAAGGCGGATCGCGAATATGTGACGATCGGCGGCGTCAACGACTGGGATTGGAAAATTGATGGTCGCGATGACAGCGCCTACTACTTCAATGTCGCGCCCTATCTGGGCAAGGCGATGCGCGAAAACAGCGGGCTGAAATTGTTCGTCGCCCAAGGCTATTACGACTTTGCCACGCCATTCTTCGGGGCTGAATATGCACTTTCGCGTCCAGGTTTTCCCGCCGAGCGGATCCAGTTTCATTATTACGGTGCTGGCCACATGATGTATGTGCGCGATGAGGACCTGCACAAGCTGTCGTCAGACATTCGTGCCTTTATCCGCAACCGCTAAGGCTCGACGAAACACCTGCGGCCCAGTAAGGTTGCAGCCCATCTGATCTAGGGAGTGAATGACTATGGACGCGCTTGTTTCAACCGAATGGCTCGCGAAAGAACTTGGAGCCTCGGATCTGCGCGTTGTGGATGCCACTCTCTTCATCGACGGGCGCGATGCCGCTGCCGAATATGAGGCCGAGCACATTCCTGGTGCCGTCTTCATGGATCTGGCCAATCTGGCCGACACGACCAATCCCTATCCCATGATGTTGCCCAAGGCCGAAAAATTCGCCAGCCGCATGCAGTCACTTGGGCTTGGAGACGGCAGTCGGATCGTCCTTTACGATAACACCCCGGTAAAATCGGCAGCGCGCGCATGGTGGATGATGAGCATCGTCTTTGGCGCCCACGGTGTTGCGATCCTCGACGGCGGACTTGCCAAGTGGAAGGCCGAGGGCCGCCCGACCGAAGGCGGAAAGGTTACGCTCAGGCATAGACATTTTACAGTGTGGCGCGATGACAAGCCCGTACGCACAATCGACCAGATGAAAGCCAATCTCGAAAGCAACGCCGAACAGGTTGTCGACGCGCGTGGCACCGCTCGCTTTGAGGGGCGCGAGGCCGAACCACGTTTGGGCGTCAATCCGGGCCATATTCCGGGCAGTATAAACCTTCCCTACTCCAACCTGTTCAATGAGGACGGTACCTGGAAAAAGGGAGAGGCGTTGAAGGCAGCCTTCACGGATGCCGGTGTCGATATGGACAAGCCGATGGCGACGACCTGCGGGACCGGAGTGACAGCGGCTGTTCTCGTTTTCGGAGCTCATCTCCTCGGCAAGACCGATGTCGGGCTTTATGACGGAAGCTGGTCCGAATGGGGTGCACAGGCTGATACGCCCAAGGCCATTGGCGCCGCGTGAGCAAAGGCAAGCCGCCGTCACGTCCTGCCACGCAGATCGTCGAGGGCGGGCGTCGAAGCGAGTGGACGCACCTTGGTGGAAGCAAGGGTGGGATCGTCAATCCTCCCGTCTGGCGCGCCTCGACAATCCTGTATGACGACGTCGCTGCCCTCCGGGCCGGGGTCGGTACGAACGAAGATGGCAAGCTCTTTTACGGTCGACGCGGCACGCCGACCCAATGGTCGCTGGCTGATGCCCTGACCGAAATGGAGCCCGAAGCGGCGGGCACGATGCTCTACCCTTCGGGCGTCGCCGCAACGGCAGCGGCGCTGCTTTCGGTCCTCAATCCCGGCAACGAATTGCTCATGGTCGACAGCGCCTATGATCCCACCCGCGGAATCTGCGAAGGACTGTTGAAACGCTTCGGCATCACCACCCGCTATTATGACCCGCTGATCGGTGCAGGTATCGAAACGCTGCTGACCGAACGCACGCGCGCGATCTTTCTCGAAAGCCCGGGCAGCCTGACGTTCGAAGTGCAGGATGTCCCCGCGATCGTGGCGGTCGCAAAGGCCCGCGACCTTGTGACCCTGATCGACAATACCTGGGCCACATCCCTGCTCTTTCCGGCGCTCTCGTTCGGGGTGGATCTTTCGATCCTCGCGTGCACCAAATATATTGTCGGGCACAGCGACGTGATGGCGGGATCCGTAACAGCGAATGCTGCGCATTTCCCGGCGCTCAGAAAGACGTCCCAGCAATTGGGGCAGGTTTTGAGCCCGGATGACGCCTGGCTCGCAGCGAGAGGCCTGCGCACGCTTGGTGTGCGGATGGAGAGGCATCAGGCAAACGCGCTGAAGATCGCGCATTGGCTGGCTGACCAACCCGAAGTCGCGCGAGTACTGCACCCAGCCTTGCCGGAATGCCCCGGTCACGCGGCATGGAAGCGAGACTTCAAGGGCTCCTCAGGCCTGTTCAGCTTTGTTCTTAAAGGTGGCGACGAAGCACGCCGCGCTGCCCTGATCGACGGGCTTGCGCATTTCGGGATCGGCTATAGCTGGGGGGGATATGAAAGCCTTGCACTGCCGGTGGACCCCCAGAATTATCGCACCGCGACGCGCTGGCACGCAGAGGGGCCCGTGGTCCGACTGCAGATTGGGCTCGAGGATGTGGATGACCTGATCGAGGATTTGCGTGCCGGGCTGGACCGGTTTGCGGCTGGCGTCCGCTAGCTTCCGAAACCCTGGCTCAGGAAGCCGGGGACGGGCCCGTTCCAGCCGCCCTCGTCACCATCGTCAGACTGGGGCGCTGGCGCCGGGCGTTGTGCCGCCTTAGCACCCTTGGGTTTGGGCGCGTCCCGCTCTGCCTTGGGTGCACGTGGTGCGCGCGCTTCCCTCGGCTCGCGCGTTTCCCTTGGCTCCCGTGTTTCCCTTGCCGGGCGAGGCTCGCGCGGCGGCCGTGGTTCCCGCGCCTCGGGCTTGCCCTCGGATTTTGCTTCTGGTGCAACCTTGCCCATCCGCTCGATCTTGAGCCCGGTCAGCTTTTCGATGCCTTCGATCGCTTCTGCATCGTCCTTGGTGGCAAGCGTGTAGGCGACCCCGGTTGCCCCTGCCCGGCCCGTGCGGCCGATGCGGTGGATATAGTCGTCCGGATGCCAGGGGGCATCATAGTTGAAAACATGGCTGACGCCCTTCACGTCGAGGCCGCGTGCGGCAACGTCGGAGGCGACCAGAATGTTGATTCCCCCGTCCTTGAAACGGTCGAGCATTGCGATCCGGTCCCGCTGTTCCATGTCGCCATGGATTTCGCCGGCTGAAAAGCCGTCCTGCTGCAGAGACTTTGCAAGTTCGCGCACAGTTGTCTTGCGATTGCAGAAGATGATCGCGGTCTTCACATCCTCCTGCCCGAGCAATGTCCGCAGCGTTTCCCGCTTCTTGCGGGCGTCGGTTTCGACCAGCCATTGGGTGATATTGATATTGGCAGACGCCGGGCGTGCGACTTCGACCGACTTGGGGTTCGACAGGAACTTGTCGGCCAGCTTCTTGATCGGCGGCGGCATGGTTGCCGAAAAGAGCAGGGTCTGCCGGTTGGCGGGCAGTTTGGTGCAGATATTCTCGATATCCGGGATGAAACCCATGTCGAGCATCCGGTCCGCTTCATCAATCACGAGAAGCGAACAGCCGGTCAGCAGGATCTTGCCGCGCTCGAACAGGTCCATCAGCCGACCCGGCGTGGCGATCAGCACGTCAACACCCTTTTCCAGCGCCTTGACCTGATCGCCCATCTGCACGCCGCCGATCAGCAGCGCCATCGAAAGCTTGTGGTA
Source organism: Aquisediminimonas profunda (assembly GCF_019443285.1). GTDB lineage: Bacteria > Pseudomonadota > Alphaproteobacteria > Sphingomonadales > Sphingomonadaceae > Aquisediminimonas > Aquisediminimonas profunda. The sequence continues at coordinate 1,330,661 of NZ_CP080327.1, read as the reverse complement.
CTTGCCGTACTTCTCGAAATTCTCGGCAACCTGAGCCGCCAGTTCCCGCGTCGGTTCCAGGATCAGGGAGCGCGGCATGCGGGCGCGAGCGCGGCTGCCCGCAAGAATGTCGATCATCGGAAGAACAAAGCTTGCCGTCTTGCCCGTGCCTGTCTGGGCAATGGCAATCAGGTCCCGCATCATCTGGATCTGGGGAATGGCCGCGGCCTGAATGGGCGTGGGCGTATCATAGCCTGCCTCTGTTACGGCGCGAAGCAACTCGTCGGAAAGGCCGAGATCGGCAAAATTCATTTCGTTTGTGGTTCCGGGGAATCGGGCGAGGCACACTGCCCCGCGAACGCGCCGCGCTTGGCCGCTGGAGCAGGATTTGTCAAGGTGCGGGGCGACTGCGGGTGTTTGCAAGACGGGAAACCGGAAGGGCGGTCACCCAACGAGGATTGACGGGTTTCGAACATGAGGACCGGTTTGCCCAACTACTGTTTAAGGTGGAAGGCGGTCATCAGGCATGTAACATTTCTGCCCCATTTGGCTGGCGACTAAAGCGTCGCAGCCGGCCAATCCCATCAGTACAATCCCTATGGCGCCGGAAAATTGGGCATGCCTGCCACGTATACATCGAACGGCAAATCTCCCTGCCTCCATGGAGATTGCTGGCCGCCGGTTACCTTATTAACCGCCAAAGAAATCCGCCGGATCACAGTGTTCAGCGAGGCACGTCTGACCAATTCGCGCGCAACAACTGTTGCAAAGGGACTGCCTTTTCCAGCTTCGCCATCTGCAGCCACATTCCCCGGCTCGGTCGAAAACAGGACCATTGCCGACATCCCGCGCAATTCGCTGAGCTGCGCAAGACCGCGCGGTGCCTTACGCACTTCTCCAATTGAAAGCAGGGGAAGGGACCTGCTCCCCCCGATTGCCGGGTCGATCTTGAGTGCCACCTCATCGGGCGTCCGAAATGGATTGTTTCGGCAAGCATCGATTATCATCACCGTCGCCTCAACATGCGAAGCCAACAGGGAAATAACTGGATCCACCCCTATCAGCGTTTCTCCGTCGGCTGCCACGAAATAATTGGCTCCTGCGACCTGCAGACCATGTCCCGCATAGTAAAAGATAACGGTATCTTTTGAACCTGTACGAGCTAGCAGGCTCCTCAACTCCTTCTCCCAAACGTCTGCATCCGCATCGAGTACGAGCTGGACATCCGTCACGCCCGCTTTCAAAAAAGCCTCGTAGATGAGTCGCCCATCAAAGCTGGCATTCGCCAGTTTCGCAATCGATTTTGAGCTGCCGTAATCAGAGGCGAAAATAATCGCGTGCGTCGCCGCGCTCGCTGTACCGGACAGCCAGATAACAGCGATCGCAGTCACGATCCCTTTCAGGATATTACGAATGCGCAACACCATGGCCCGTTATAGAGTAAACGAAACGCCGATGCTTAACCCATGATTGACCCGGGGATCATCGAACGACCGCGCACCAGAAACCGGGAAATAAAACAAACCCCGATATCGAATGTCGATCGAAGCTTTCGTCCCCAACTGATGAATATAGCCAACAGAAATATCTGGACCAATTGTCGTTTCCGAGCCGATCCTGCTGTTGACCACCTGCGGCAAACCTGAACTTTGGAAGACCTGAGTAAGCACAATGGTGTTGGCAGGCGCATAGTTTATATGTGCCAAGCCATTGACATAAATTCTTTGCGTCGAGCCAAGCGGAATATAGGCAGCCGCTCCGACGCGCGCACTGTAAATAGCACTGGTGGTCTTATAGGAACCTACAGCGGTGTCGTTCAGAAGTCCGTAGGAGACGATCCCATTTCCGCCAAGCGCGTTAATCAGGTTAATCGCGTTGCTCGAGCCCGTCGTTTGCGTCGTGATTGAAACATTTTCCCTGAGCCTTTCATAGCGAAGACCTGCCATTAGCGAGAATGTCTCGTCCAACCTGTGCTGCAACGTCAGTTCCGCATCGATGCGCCCAAATTTGCCGCGGCCGGTGCCGCGCGTAACAAACAGGTCGTCTGCTATTTGGCCCTGAATTGAGGTGTGCTGCGTGGCCGTGCCGATATTTTTAATGTCGGCATGTCCTCGACCATACATACCGGTCGCTGTAATTTGCGTCCGACGCTCCGGATCAAGCGAAAACGAAACTGACGCTCCAAGCATCGGGAAAAAAACTTGGGAAGCCCGGCTCCCACTGTCAGAATTTGCATAGGATACCGAGGCGGTAGGACCGAATACTGACTGCAACTGAGCGTTAAGGTCTGCCAGTGCCGTATCGCTTGGCAGGCTTCCTGCCGTATCAATGCCCGATTGGCGTTGATTGCTGTTGTCGAAATAGCCTGTGAATCGCGGTGTAACGATAACGTCAGCAAATGCAGGCGTCACGCAAGCGATCGCTAACAAGCCCGCGATTGCGGAACAAAAGAGCTTCATATTGTATTCCCCCTTAGACAAGCAAAGCATATAGACTTTACCGATTTCTGGCACGGGGGACAGCAGAATAAACGCTAGATTCCCTCACCATGCTCAATGCGCGGGAAGTTAGCGAACTTAAGCAACGATATTAAGCGACGTGCCAACCTATTTCGCGGGAACAAGTGTCTTGTATTTGTCAATCAGGCATTCGCCACCTGAGCGGCTGTGGATCGAATCGCGATCTTCGCACACCCGGCCGTCCGTCGTCGCCTTCACATAGAAGCCCGAATAGAAATCGATCGCCTGGCAGCTTTTTTCCAGCTTCACCCGATAGCGGGTGCCACCCCGGACAACCAGATCGATCGTGGTCGGGCTCGAGACCATTGCAGCCGCCATGCTTGACCATTTGATGCAGTTGGGCGCGCCCTTTTCCTTCCACTTTATGACCGGTGCGGGACGCGATGGCGGGGCTGCCGGAGGGACGCGGACGATTGTACTGCGCTGGATCTGCACTTGGGCAACAATCGTGACTTCACTGCTCACGGCCTGCAACGGCAATGATTGCACGCCGGCACTTGCCGGTCCTATGAGGGCAGCATAAGCAAAAAGGATCATCTGAGCGCAACCATTGTGCATTCTCGCATGCGGCGTCCAGCTTGAACATGAGATTAATCTCTCCGGGATCGAAATGAACAATCAAATGGTTTCAGACACTTTGTCGCAACTGAAGGCCCTTCTGGGCCCGAAGGGATATCATGACGATGCCCATGACCTTTCGCCCTGGCTGGTCGACTGGCGCGGGATCTATCGCGGCGCGGCAAAAGCCCTGCTCTCTCCTGCAAATGTGTCCGAGGTCTCAGCAATTATTGCGATCGCGCGGGAGGCCGGGCTGCCCATTGTCCCGCAGGGCGGCAATACCGGAATGGTCGGGGGGGCCACGCCCTTGCCATCCGGAGATTCGGTGTTGCTCTCGCTCCGACGCATGAACACGATCCGTACTGTCGATGCGCCAAGCGGCATCGCTGTCGCCGAAGCGGGTGTGATCCTGAGCAATCTGCACGATGCCGCACAGGCCAAGGGAATGCGCTTTCCGCTGTCGCTGGGAGCAAAGGGGTCTGCCACAATCGGCGGGCTGGTCTCGACCAACGCGGGCGGGACGCAAGTGCTGCGCTTCGGGACCATGCGCAAGCTGGTGCTCGGGCTGGAAGCCGTGCTTCCTGACGGATCGATCTATGACGGACTGGCGGCCCTCAAGAAGGATAATAGGGGCTATGACCTGACCCAGTTGCTGGTTGGCGCGGAAGGCACTTTGGGTGTCGTCACGGCAGCCAGCCTGAAGCTTGTGCCCGCGATCGGCGATCGCGCCGTCGGTTGGGTGGGCGTGGAGAGCCCCCAGGCGGCGCTGCGCCTTCTGCGCTGGCTTGAGGCGCGGTCCGGGCAGGCGATTGAAAGCTTCGAAGTCGTGCCACGCGACACGCTTGACCTCGTGTTGGAGCATGTTCCGGGCAGTCGTGCGCCGCTGCAATCACCCACGGCCTGGAATGTCCTTGTTGAGCATGTCTCTGCTGGTGGAAGCCGCGCGGCGCTTGAGGACCTGTTGGGAAGCGCGCTTGAAGAGTCCATGGCATTGGACGCGGTCGTCTCTGCAAACGAAGCTCAGGCCGAAGCCTTCTGGCGGCTGCGCGATTCCATTTCCGAAGCCGAACGCGCTGCCGGCCCTGCCGTCCAGCATGATATTTCCGTGCCTGTCGATGCGATGCCGGACTTTATGGAAAATGCCGTCGCTCGGGTTGAAGCCGCATTTCCTGGCATGAAAGCATCGGCGTTTGGCCATCTGGGCGACGGCAATGTGCATTTTCATGTCCGGGCACCCGAAGGGGTGGATGGCGATTCCTGGAGGTCAGGGCCGGGGAAGGAAGCCAGTCACCTTGTCTATGACCTTGTTGTAGAAGCCAAGGGTTCGATTTCGGCCGAGCATGGGATCGGCCAGATGAAGCGGCAAGAGCTGCTGCGGCTGTCGGATCCGGCCCGAATCGCTGCACTTCGCGCGATCAAGTCGGCCCTTGATCCAACAGGCATCATGAACCCGGGCAAGCTTGTGCCCCTTGCGTCCGACGCGACTGCACAATAGGGGGTTCGCCTCTTACTCTAGGGAGATTTCCAGATGGCCAGCGTTCCACCCGCCAACAACCAACTGCCGCTGCTGTTCAGCGACCTGACACCGCTATCGTCGGTCGAGCACGCAAGCTGGAAGGCTCGGGCGAGCGATGCGCTCCCAGTTTTTGCACGGCAGCATGCTATCCCGCTGACCATTGATGAATTCGCGGTGGCCCAGCGTTACTACCCGATCATTTTTTCGGCAGGCGACAATCCGGTGCCGTTGGCGCTCATGGGCCTCAACGAAGGCATCAACACCTTTGTCGACGCCGACGGAAAGCTGCTCGACCAGGTCTATGTCCCGGCTTATGTCCGTCGTTATCCCTTTCTTCTGGCTCGTTTGCGCGAAGATTCGGATGAATTGTCGCTGTGCTTCGATCCATCTGCAAACACGATCGGCCCGTTCGAAGAGGGCGACCCGCTGTTCGTGGACGGACAGCCGAGCGAGGGCGTCAAGGCCATTCTGGGCTTTTGCGAACAGTTCGAACAGGCTGGCCAGCGGACCACTGCCTTCATGCAGGAGCTGATCAAGTCCGAACTGCTGATGGACGGAGAGGTTTCGATTCAAGTGGCGGACAATGAACAGCCATTTGTCTATCGCGGCTTCCAGATGGTCAATGAAGAAAAGCTCCGTGACCTGCGCGGCGACTCGCTGCGCAAGATGATGCAGTCCGGGTTGTTGCCCCTGGTCCACGCGCACCTGTTCTCGCTTGGCATCATGCGCGAAATTTTTGCCCGCCAGCTTGATCAGGGCAAGGTCCCGGCTCCGGAAATCGCGGCCTGATCGCAAGAATTCCAAGCATTCAGGCGCTATTTCTCACGGAGTAGCGCCTGAATCTTTTTGTCTATTCTTGGACTCGTGAGGAATCGACTGTTCCTCTTGAAACCTCCGGACGACCGTCCTATCTTGCTTCTTGAGACGGCCGGGCGTTCCCCCCCTTTCGCAAGGTCGGCTCTGACGCACCTTCGGGTGCGTTTCCTCCCTGAACCTTGGCCACTCCGTGCGTTTGCACGGGGTGGCTTTTTTCATTCGGCCGCAACGGCAACCGGCGCGCAGAGCGCTTCATCGGACAATGTATCGGCAAGATCAGCAAGGAAAGCGCGGCACCGGGCAAGCCCGGGTCCGGGCTGGTCAAGCGCTGCATCTAAGTAGAGACTTCGATCGATCTCAACCTGCAGCGCGTGTATGCCACGTGCCGGCTGGCTGTGCCGCTCGAGGATATGCCCTCCGGCATAAGGCGTATTGAGCCTGGCCACAAAGCGATGACGTTCCGCGACCTGGAGTGCAAGCCGGCTGTATTGGCCACGCGCTGACCGCCCGAACAAATCGCCAATCACAACGTGCGGCGCTGGCTGCTCGTCATTTGTCAACGGAAGCGGCGGCATTGAATGGACATCCAGCAAAACTGCCACGCCAAATTTGTCGAACCTGGCTTCAAGGCTTTCAGAGATGTGCGCATGCCAGGGCCGATGCGCCCCTGACAGCCGCGCCTCAAATGCCTCTTCACTAAGCCGACCGCGCCAAATGTCGCCTCCTCGAACTACTCGCCTTGGCACGACGCCGAGTCCGCCGCGAACCTTGGCGGAAGCAAGAGGCACGACGCCTTCGGGACCTGACACCAGGCCAGGATCGAATTCCCGCTCATTGCGGTTTAGATCAACCCAGACGCGGGGAACTTTTGCAACCAGTGCGGCATGACCGGCACTGACAGCGCCCTCGATCAGAAGATCGGCAAACCTGTCCTCCAAAGATTTTAATTGAGCGACGGGTAATCTGGAAAGCAGAGCGAGGCCGGGCGGATAGTCTCGACCGCCATGGGGCACCGTAATCAGCAACGGATGCTTTGGGTCTGACATGCCGAATTGAACGAAAGGCGGATTTACCATCTTTGAACTGGTAATCATTCGCAATGGGACGCACAATGCTGGAAATGTTAGCATATGCTGCGCTATTGAAACGGGGCGCAGAGCATTTGCGCGATCAGGGTAGGAACAGGGCGAACGAATGATCCGGGTTTTGCTTGCCGATGACGATGATGCCATGCGCGATTTCCTTGCGCGCGCGCTGGCACGCGCTGGTTATGGCGTTGAATCGGTGGACCGCGGAACAACCGCACTGGCGAAAATTCAGGCTGGCGAACGGTTCGACCTTTTGCTGACCGACATTGTCATGCCGGAAATGGACGGGATTGAACTCGCGCAAAAGGCATCGGTCATCGATCCAAACCTGCGCGTAATGTTCATTACCGGATTCTCCGCAGTAACCCTGCGAGCCGGGCAGGCCATGCCGAATGCCAAAGTCCTTTCAAAGCCATTCCATCTCAAGGATCTTGTCCTTGAGGTCGATCGGGTGTTCGATGTCGGGAGCATGTCTGGATTGAGTTGAGCGGGCTTGCGGCCCGCGCCGCTTGCCGCTAGGGGCCTCCTCCAGAGTGGGCGTGTAGCTCAGTGGTAGAGCACTGTGTTGACATCGCAGGGGTCGCAAGTTCAATCCTTGCCACGCCCACCATTTTTTCCCTTGTGATGTCATGGGGTTAGCCCAAACAGGTAACTTGGCTCCACAGTGCCCCTTTGGTTCAATTGAACCATCACCAGTCCAGAGCAGCAGCTGCATCCCTCATGAAGCTCGGGCTGTAGCGTGCATAAGTGCGTTCTGTGACACGAGTCGAGGTATGCCCAAGAAACTGCGCGATCTTCTGCATGGGGACATCGCTCTGGGCCATCCAGACGCCAGCGGTGTGCCGGAACACATGGGGCGAGCAGGGAACGCCGGAACGCGCCGCTGCTCCCCGTATGGCCTTCTTGACGCTTTTGACGGGCTGGCCATCCCATTCAATCACATAGTCTGTAAGCGCAGCCGGCACGGCTTCTTCCAGTGCCATCAAGGCCCGGCCATTCATCGGCACTTCCGTCTCCCGCTTGTTCGTCTGGTGGCGACCGGCGGGTGCATAGTTGATCGCACGGTGCGTGAAATCGACCTGCTCCCATTTGAGCCCGAGAATGGACTTCATGCGCGCGCCCGTCGTGACGGCAAGGATGATGAACAACCTTATGTGAGGCGTGCTGACGCGATCGAGGAGCTTTTCAAGTTCCGCCTTGGTCAAGTAACGGCTGCGCGGCTTGCTTTGGGGCGGCGTCCACACATGTGTATTGCCGCGGCCGTATCTGAGATTGAGACACGCGCGCAGATATTCAAGTTCAATGCGCACAGTGCTGTCAGCCCTGCCAAGTCGCTTCCGGTTCCTGGCGTATTCGCGACACAGGTCGTGATCGATCGTGTGCCCCATGCGGTCCGCAAAGAATGGACCCAACACCTTCCAGGCGTATTTGAGGCGCGATAGGTCGGCGATTTCCTTGGAGCGGTCCTGCACATATGTGGCCCAAAGGTCTTCGACGCGATCCGAGCCGGGCTTGTTGAGGCTGCTCCAGATTAGCTTCGCGCGTGCCTCTGCTAACCCCTTGTCATTCGTGCCAGTCGAGAGTCGAATGCGACTGCTTCCCGTGCCGAAAGCGACGGCAAGTTTACCGCGGTATGGGACGAGCTTGTAGGAGACTGGCATTCGAAACGTTGAACCTCAATGGCGGGGATGCGAATGAGCTTGCCGAGCCGGAACCCGGCGAGCTCCCCGCTGTGAAACATGTGGCGGATCTTTTCTGAGCTGCAGCCCCATCGCTTTCCAAGCGTTTCGGGCGTGAAGGGCCGCTCACTTGCGAGAATAGCCTTTGCGTTCGGCGGAGCGGCTAAGACAGGATCAGAACTCAATATCATCATTTGAGTGTTATAGCACACACATTCTGACTTGTCGAATCATTCAATCGTGCTAAAGCGTGGCAAATCCTGGCGCTTGAGGACAATTATGACGGAAATTCGCGTGAGAGAGCCTACTGCAATGCCGAGCAATACTCATCCGCTTGCAGATACTGATGCGGCCAGAATGCTTCGGGCCGGCCTCGAGGAAATGTCCGAAAGGCGCGGGATCAGTGGGCGTACGATTGCCAAACAGTTGGGTATGAAGACAAGCGTCATGCTGAGCCACTGGGCGATCGGCCGTGTTCCCATTCCCATCGAGCGAGCCCAGCAATTGGCAGACGCGCTTGGGATAAATTCTTCAACGTTCCTGAGAGCCGTGATCAAGCAACGGCACCCCGAAGTCAATTGGGCCCTGCTGACTGCGCCGACCCCAGAAGAGGCAGCTGAGAGCATCGTCGAGGCAGACCTGCGCAATCTCGCTGGGCGGCCGTTGGCAGAACTACCCGCCGAGCAGCTGCGTGTACTCTACGAGGTGGCAGCCGATCCCCAGGCGCCGCGACGTTGGCTTGCGGTTGCGGAAATCAACGTCGTCGAAATGCTGCGCGAATTGCGGCCTAGCATGCGTGAAATGGGGCTTAGCGCAACAGATCGCCAGGCCCTTACAAAGGCCCTACGCCCATAGCCGGTCGTCGAAATGCATCTATGCGTGTTGTTTAATATTCATTTTGCATGTAATATATCGAGAATGCCGATAAACTACATTTGAAGTGAGTAAACCATGACCACGATATTGCAGCCCAGCCTGTCTCGACCCGCGTCCCATTCTTCCCCGTCACTCCTCAACCCAATGCGCAAATCCGTTCTCCGCAGCGCGAGCATCGATTGGATTGCCAATTTAGGTTGCTCTCACGCCCTTACGCTCAATCCAAACCGGGACGTCACCGAGGAAAAGCTCAAGAAGATGTTTCGAGCCTTTTGTCTCGAGGTGGATCGCTATTGTTTCGGCCGCAAGACGGTACACAAACTTGCACCGGATGATCGGTTCCTGGCATTTGCCTTTACCGAGCACCTCAACAGCAACCCGCATATCCATGCTGTGTGCAGGCTCGATGGATGGCTGCCTGCTGCGCTCAGTCTGGACGATCAGGCAGCTTTTGCTGCCTGCTGGAAGAAGATCACGCGCGGGCCCGGCTCACTCTGGTTCGAGGGCTGCTTCGACACGGCCGGATGGATCGAATACATCACCAAGGAATTCTACAGGCCAGATCATCAATATATCCTGTCCACAGGCTTCCACCCGCATTGATTGATAATCACGCCAACGGCTGACTATCCCAGGTCAGCGCGTCGCGGATCGGCATTGCCCCTTCCCGACCAAGTCATATGTTCTGCCCTTGAGCTTGACGCCCCCGGATAGGAACAACGGAACTCCATGGCGTCGCCAGGACATGTCCGAAGAAATTGATCGCAAATACCCCTGCGGCTGTTTCTTGTGCGCGAATGATCGCGAGCTGGCTACTGGCCGGCATTCCAGAAGGTATGTCCAGTGCAGAGAGACCTTCTGGAGGATCGGTCAAAAGCCGAAAAGCATTTCCCATTCCATGTAATCGCTAGAACGAGACAATGCATTCCAGATTATTTGGCACAGTCTCAGGGATCCAATCGCAACACGGCAATTCTTGCAATAGGAATGTATGGAACCCACCCAATGTGGAATGAGTAGAACCAAGCCACCATGGAACGAGTGGGATGGAGACAAATCAATCCAAATGCCTTCTGGCTATCAAGACATTTACCATATTCCACCCTCCTACCTCTGGCCATCATGGGCCCTCATCCATATGGCCAGCGTCCAGATGGAACCGATCGGAACCCTAATCGACGAAACCGGCACCCTGCTAAGCGAGCAAAGCGGACTCGTATTGCGTCGTGACCTGGGCGGACGGTGGAAACTCGACCTACACCGTGTCTCTATGGATCACATAGGGACGCGCGCTCGCATCACCGGCGTAGTCGTTGGCAAGGGCCTGGTCGATGTAGATGGGATTGAGCCTGCGGACTAACTTGCCGTTTGCTTAAGCTGCGGGTTGGTCCGTAGCCGCTGACATTGCGGTCGTCCTATTGGCTCAATCCGGTCCCTGGTAGCTGCCTTACATTCATGATCCGCCAAAGACGGGAAATTGGCCATTTGCTGACAGTCTGATTTTGAAAGTGAAGATGGGAAAGCCGGCATTGGTGTGATCGATTTGGTCAGATCGCCAATCGGCCCAATGTGCGATTTTGCCAGTCAAATTGGACGTGCCAGCAAGTTGCCATTCCCACTGTGCATTGCCAACGCTAGCGTAGCTAGTATCAGTTGTTCACTTCTCATCCCGGCTTTCCGTCAATTCTTGGTGCGACGTAGATGTGCACTTGCCTGAAGACCCAGGGCAAAACTGAAAGAAGCCAGACCAAAGCGGCCAAGACGAGCCAATTGCCTTGTTCTTCGCGCATGCCGGCGATGACCCGGGCTACAGCCGATAACTGGATCCCGCAGAACGCGATCCATGCAACCCATGGCATCTCCAGCGGTCGACCGGCATGTCCTTGAGTTACCCGGGTAACCATTGCGATCAGCATACTTCCCGCCATGCCGATATAGAGCGCATGGACCGGGGCGCGGCCAAGGCTGACGTTCAGGCCGGCAATTCGTGCGCCGCTGTCACCGGCGATCAGCGCGAAACCGACCGGTGCCCAGGCAAATCCCCACAACAGAACCCGAAGCAGGCCAGGCGCGGATGCCGATGGCCACCATCTTCGCAACATCAGGCCGGTCAAGCCAGCGAGGCCGAGAGCTGACACCCATAGCCAGTTCTTCAGCCCAAACAGCTCAAGAGCAAGATGGGTGATCAGTAGAATCCAGAGTGCCAAAAGCACCCAAAACGGCCGCCAATGGACATAGCCCTTGATCACGTTCCCGGCAAAGAAAGGGATCATCCGATGAGCGACAGTCGTGAAAACCGGAACCAGCAAGCCGAACGTGCCAATCAGGTTCGCTGCCTGAACAAGCCGGCTATCGTGTCCAATCAGGAACAAGAGCAGGAGCACCAGACCACCAAGCCCGAGCACCAGGGCAGCGAAGACCGACCACGCATGCCATGTTGGCCCCTTGCCGTCGCGTCGCTCAGCCCGGATCAGGGCGAATAGCTGCCACAGGGTGACTATCCAACCCAAGGCGGCCAGTACGAAGGCCGCGATCAGGATCGGGAGTGCGCTGGCGAACAGGCCGATCCAAGCAAGTGCCGAAGCGATCAGAAAGGCAATTCCGATCGGGGCATATTGGCGAACCACCAGATCAGCATAGCCCATCCAGCGCGGGAATACGGTCAAGAGAAACCCGAAGAAGAAGGGCGGCAAGAGAAGATAGAGCATGATCGGCGCGTGTAACAGAGAGGTTGGCAGTTCGGATGGGGCAAGCCCGAGCGAACGGATATGAAGATCGATCAGCGTCAAACACCACCAGAACATCAGCACGATCAGGTTCAAGGCCCCGGTCAAAAAGGGCAGCCGATGTGGTGCAGCGAGGAGGGTCGATTGGCGGAATGACATGACTTGAGCTCTTGCTGTTACAATTGATTTAAGTCAATTCAACCAGCGCCGCGTGTCGCTAAGGGCGGCCCATGGGAAATACATTGGTCAGGCTCCTCACGCCGTCAATCATGCTGGTCTGCACGCTTTTTAGTGCGCCCAGCCTTGCGCAATCGGCGGAGGCGCCCATCGCAGCGAAATCCGCCGCGCCAGTGACCCCTTATGCGGAAATCCGATATCGGCTTGAGCTTGTCGATCAGGACGGCCTGTCAGAAAACGCAACCGCTTCTACAATTCGGGTGCGCGCCGGCCTCAAGACGGCCGCATGGCATGGCCTCAGCATATTGGTCGAAGGCGAGGCGATCCTGAATCTCGGCGCGGAGCGGTTCAACGACACAGTCAACGGCCTGGCCCGCTTTCCTGTTGTGGCCGATCCCGAAGACGTCTTGCTCAACCAGGCCTATGTCCGCTGGAAGCCGGACGGTCGGGTCGAGTTGACGGGAGGACGACAGGCCGTGAACCTCGACAACCAGCGCTGGATTGGCTCGGTTGGCTGGCGCCAGAATGACCAGACGCTTGATGCGGCGCGGCTCACGCTCAAGCCGGTCAAGGGACTAACCGCAGACTATATCTACGCCTGGCGGGTCAACCGCGTGTTCGGACCGGATTCGCCGCAGGGCATTTGGCGCGACAACGATATTCACGGCCTCCGCGTCGGCTATCGGGTCGGGTCATTTGGCACCGTTTCGGGATATGGCTATTGGCTCGATATTCCTGCGGCACCAGCAGCGTCATCGCGCACGTTGGGAGTGCGACTGACTGGAGAACAGACGCTCTCGAAACGCATCAAACTGACCTATGCTGCCGAATACGCCAGGCAAAACAGTCACGGCGGCAATCCTCTGTCATTCGGGCATGATTACTGGCTGATCGAACCCGGGATCGCGACCGGGTCCCTGACCATCAAAGGCGGCTATGAGCTATTGGATGGTGATGGCCGTTCGGCCTTGCAAACTCCACTCGCAACGCTTCATTCGTTCAATGGCTGGGCCGACAAATTCCTGACCACACCGGTTAATGGTTTGCAGGATATCTATGCTGACCTGGGCTACAAGTTAAACAAACCCGGCCCCCTCAAGGGAACCGCATTCCGGCTGGTCTATCATGATTATCGCTCGGCCAGGCTAGGCATTGGCTATGGAAGCGAGTGGGATGCCTCGCTCAGCTATCCGCTCCATCCGCATGTAACGGCTCTTGCGAAACTTGCGCGATATAATGCAAATCGGTTTGCGACCGACACGACCAAGGTCTGGTTCTCCGTTGACGCGCACTTCTGATCAGGATTGATCTAGGCTGGAATCATCAACAGGATCCGGGCGCGCAAAGGCCTCCAGTGCAACTGGATTGTCGATGACGATGTTGGCGCCTTCGACAATCACGCCATGTTTACCGAGCGCGCTGAAGGCGCGGGAGAGATTCTCTGGCGTCATACCCAGAAGCGAAGCAAACAAGCGCTTTTCGCCGCGCAACCGGAGCCTTCGGGCACCGCCTAGCTTTCGGCTCTCAAGCAACAGGAAGTTGCCAAGTCGCTCGGTTGATTGACGCAGCTTTAAGTCGGTTAAGGCCCGCACCAGCCCTCTATAACCCATCGCCAGTTCACGCATGGTCTCTTGCATCAAGGCTACATCGTGCTGGATCACGGCACGCAAGAGTTCCGCCGGAATCAGCAAAACCCGCGATGCACTGAGAGTTCGTGCTGCCATCAGATACGGCTGATCGGTAATTACAGCTGCAAGAATGAAACTATGGACTGGCTCGATGATCGCCATCGTCGTGTCACGCTCCGCATTGGTTGTGTAGAGTTCAACCAGACCATCGACAAGGACGTGGAGAAAATCCGCATGTTGGCCGACCTCGAACAGCGTCAGTTGCGGCGGGAACGCCTGCAAGAACGAGGCTGTGAAGATCCGATTGCGTTTGTCCTCATCCATCTCGGCGAACAGCGGCAGCTTGGCAATCTCTGGTCGTTCGCCTTCGCGCAAGTTTCACTCCTCCGGGTTGTGGCCGGAATAGGCCATGAATTGATGATTATCAATTCGATCCATAACTAAAGTCAGGCCACCATATGATAAGCATCAGCCGCAAGCGATTTGGTTCCTCAAGAGGGGCCTCACTTTGACTCAGATCAAAAACCTTCTCGCCCGGCCAAGCCAACGTCCCGGTCAATCGAATTCGTTATTCGCGGGGGGCGAGCCATGCCGACGATACTTGCAGTGCCAAAAACCGATCAAAACCGCGCGCTGGGCCTGAGTACTTTTGCTTTCACAATCTGCTTCGCTGTCTGGACGATTTTCGCAATCATCGGCATTCAGATAAAGGCCGAGCTCGGGCTGAATGACACGCAGTTTGGTCTGTTGGTCGGTACGCCGATCCTGACTGGTTCATTGATCCGGGTGTTCCTGGGGGTATGGACTGATCAGCGCGGGGGACGCATCGTCTTTCCAGCAACCATGCTGGCCTCGGCGGCATCGACCTTTCTGCTCTCCTACGCGCACACCTACCCAATGATTCTAGCGGCGGCGTTGGGAGTGGGTCTGGCCGGGGGCGGCTTTGCGGTGGGCATCGCCTATGTTTCCAAATGGTACCCGCAAGAAAAACAGGGAACTGCACTTGGCTTTTTTGGAATGGGCAATGTCGGAGCTGCCGTCACCAAATTCGCAGCGCCCTTTGTCATGGTCGCGCTGGGCTGGACGGCCGTGGCTCAAATCTGGGCGACAGCGCTTGCAGTCGTCGCTGTGCTGTTCTTCCTCTTCGGCAAGGATGATCCCGACTTTGCGAGCCGCAAGATCTCAGGAGCCAGGCCGAAGTCCCTTCGCGAACAGCTTGAGCCGCTGAAGTTCCAGCAGGTTTGGCGGTTTTCGCTTTACTATTTCTTCGTGTTCGGCGCGTTTGTGGCCTTGGCGCTCTGGCTGCCCAAATATCTCATGGGCGTCTATGGCGTCGATGTGAAAACGGCCGGTTTGTTCGCAGCGACCTTCTCGCTTTCAGCCAGCCTGTTTCGGGTATATGGAGGAATTCTATCGGACAGATATGGCGCCAGAAAGATCATGTATGTGACCTTTGGCGTGTCGCTTGTCTGTCTCTTCATGCTTTCCTATCCCGCCACTGATTATGTGATCCACGGGATCAAGGGAGATATCCGCTTTTCTACGTCGATGAGCCTGTTGCCCTTTGTCCTTACGATGTTCCTGCTCGGCTTCGTCATGTCGCTGGGCAAAGCCGCAGTCTACAAACACATCCCGGTCTATTATCCTGATCATGTCGGGGCTGTCGGCGGCATGGTCGGCATGGTCGGCGGGCTCGGTGGCTTTATACTGCCCATCATTTTCGGCGCAGTGAGTGACCTGACCGGGGTCTGGACGAGCTGCTTCATGGTCCTGTTTGCGCTGGTCGTCGTGGCGCTTGGCTGGATGCACCTTGCCGTCCGACAGATGGAGCAGAAGGCATCGGGCCTCGATGCCCGATCACTGCCGCAATTCCCAGAAATGGCTGATCTTCACGACACCAAGTTGCATGGCGCCGGCGTTGCAAAAGTGATCGCAGAATGGCGGCCCGAAGAGCGCGAATTCTGGGAGAATATTGGCGAGCCGATTGCACGGAGGAATCTCTACATTTCAATCCCTGCGCTTCTTCTCGCCTTCTCGGTATGGATGGTCTGGTCGATGGTTGTCGCGAAACTTCCGCTGATCGGGTTCAACTATACCACTGACCAACTGTTTTGGCTGGCGGCACTTCCGGGCCTTTCTGGCGCGACCCTGCGGATCTTCTATAGCTTCATGGTCCCGATCTTCGGCGGGCGCTTGTGGACGACCCTGTCAACGTTTTCGCTGCTGATCCCGGCATTTGGAATCGGCTATGCGGTCCAAAACCCTGAAACTCCCTATTTCATCTTTCTGGTGCTCGCGCTGCTATGCGGTCTTGGCGGGGGTAACTTCGCGTCATCGATGTCGAACATCAGCTTTTTCTTCCCCAAGGCGAGAAAGGGAAATGCGATGGCGCTCAATGCCGGACTCGGCAATCTGGGCGTGTCAGTAATGCAGTTTCTGGTCCCGATCGTGATAACTGCCAGCGTATTTGGCACGATGGGTGGCCTACCGGCGGCCACCGGCGAAGGCGGCCAGCTCTGGCTGCAGAATGCTGGATTCATCTGGGTGCCCTTCATTATTGCCGCGGGCGTGCTGGCATGGTTCGGGATGAATGACATCGCTGACGTCAAAGCCAGTTTTGCTGAACAATCCGTGATCTTCCAGCGTAAGCATAACTGGCTGATGTGCTGGCTCTATACCGGCACCTTTGGTTCGTTCATCGGCTTTTCTGCAGGCCTTCCGCTCCTCGCCAAGAGCCAGTTCCCTGACGTCAATGTGTTGAAATACGTCTTCCTGGGTCCGCTTGTCGGCGCTGTCAGCCGGGCCGCGACGGGCTGGGTGTCGGACAAATGGGGTGGTGCTCGCGTCACGCTGTGGGTGTTCCTGGGCATGATGCTCGGAGTGATTGGAGTGATGCATTTCCTCGGACAAAAGGACTTCTTTGGTTTCCTTGGAATGTTCGTCTTCATGTTCTTCGTCACGGGCGTCGGCAATGCTTCGACCTTCCAGATGATACCGGTGATCATGCGGCAGGAAGTTCCGCGGCTGATGCCCGAATTGAACGCGGCTGAGACGACGCGGCAGGCAGAAAAGGAATCAGCTGCGATCGTCGGTTTTACCTCTGCCATCGCCGCCTACGGCGCCTTCTTTATCCCGAAGAGCTTCGGCAGCGCGATTGCAGTGACCGGAACTCCAATGGCAGCACTTTGGGGTTTCCTGATCTTCTACGCGAGCTGCGCTGCGCTGACCTGGTTTGTCTACACGCGCAAGGGCGGCCTGCTCCACGCGATAGAACGCGGCAATTCGCCTGTCCCTGCCCTCGCCGTTGCCCAATAAGGACCAAGAGCATGAGCCACCTTCTCGATCGCCTGACGTTCTTCAAGCAGGCAAAGACTCCGTTCTCGGACGGTCATGGCGTCACCACTGGGGAATCCCGCGAATGGGAAGACAGTTATCGCAAACGCTGGCAACACGACAAGGTGGTGCGCTCGACCCACGGGGTAAATTGCACCGGTTCATGCTCGTGGAAGATCTACGTCAAGGGCGGGATCATCACTTGGGAAACGCAGCAGACTGACTATCCACGCACCCGGCCCGAGTTGCCCAACCATGAGCCACGCGGCTGCGCACGCGGGGCCAGCTACAGCTGGTACATCTACTCGGCCCAGCGGCTAAAATATCCTCTGGTCCGCTCGCGCCTGGTGCGGCTGTGGCGCGAGGCGCGCCAGACTATGCCGCCGGTCGCCGCATGGGCCTCGATTGTCGAGGATTCGGCCAAGCGCAAGAGCTACACCTCAATCCGCGGCCATGGCGGCTTTGTCCGCGCCGGGTGGGACGAAGTTACCGAGATCGTTGCGGCAGCAAACGCCTATACCGCCAAAAGATATGGCCCTGATCGGATCATTGGATTTTCGCCGATACCGGCGATGTCGATGGTAAGCTATGCAGCGGGATCGCGCTATTTATCGCTTCTCGGCGGCACCAGCATGTCTTTCTATGACTGGTATTGCGATCTGCCGCCGTCGAGCCCGCAAACATGGGGCGAGCAGACCGATGTTCCCGAAAGTGCTGACTGGTACAATTCGGGCTTCATCATGCTGTGGGGCTCGAATGTCCCGCAAACCCGCACACCTGATGCGCATTTTTTCACCGAGGCGCGCTATCGCGGCGCAAAGACAGTCGTGGTCTCACCTGACTATGCCGAGGCAACCAAGTTCGCCGACCTGTGGCTCAACGCCAAGCAGGGAACCGATGCCGCGCTGGCCATGGCGCTAGGGCACGTTATCCTGCGCGAGTATCATCTCGACCGGCAAGTGCCCTATTTCGAAGACTATTGCCGCAAATATTCCGACATGCCGATGCTGGTCCGGCTAGTCGAGAAAGACGGCGCGTATGTTCCTGAGAGGATGCTGCGCGCCTCGGATTTCAATGGATCCCTGGGCGAGAAGAACAACCCCGAATGGAAATCGGTCGCGATCGACGATGTCAGCGGGAAAGTGGTCGCCCCGCTTGGCACGGCGGGGTTCCGCTGGGGCGAAAAGGGCAAATGGAACCTCGAGGAAAAAGATGGCAAGGGTGACGACGTCAAGCTTCGCATGACCGCCATTCTCGACGATGATCATGATGACATTGTCGAAGTCTCGTTCCCCTATTTCGGAAATCGCGAACACGACCACTTCAAGGGCACGGACCATCCAGATGTGCTGAACAGGCGCGTGCCGGTTCGTTCGATTGCGCTCAAGGACGGCAAGGCCATTATCGCGACTGTGTTTGATCTGTTCTGCGCCAACTATGGCCTCGATCGAGGCCTCGGCGGAGAACATGTCAGCGACAACTACAGCGATAACGTCCCTTACACTCCGGCTTGGGCTGAGAAGATCACCGGTGTCCCGGCCGAACAGATCATTGCGACGGCGCGTGGCTTTGCGGCCAACGCTGAGCAGACCAACGGCAAATCAATGATCATCCTCGGGGCAGGTCTCAACCACTGGTACCACATGGATATGAATTATCGCGGCATCATCAACATGTTGGTGATATGCGGTTGCATTGGCCAGTCCGGCGGCGGCTGGTGCCACTATGTCGGGCAGGAAAAACTGCGTCCGCAAACTGGCTGGCTGCCACTCGCCTTCGGGCTCGACTGGAATCGTCCGCCTCGCCAGATGAACTCGACCAGCTTCTTTTACGCGCATAGCGACCAGTGGCGCTACGAGACGCTCGATGTGAAGGAGATTCTCTCCCCCACAGCGCCCGATGGCGACTGGTCGGGGACGTTGATCGATTATAATGTCCGGGCTGAACGGATGGGCTGGTTGCCCTCCGCACCGCAACTCAAGACCAATCCGCTTGACGTCGCCAAGGCCATCAGAGTGTCGGGCAAGGCAGCCAAGGACTATGTGGCGGAGGGGCTGCAATCGGGCGACCTTGAAATGTCGTGCCGCGATCCGGACGATCCCGCCAACTGGCCGCGCAATATGTTCGTCTGGCGCTCGAACATCCTGGGATCCTCGGGCAAAGGCCATGAGTATTTCCTGAAACACCTGCTCGGCACGTCGCACGGCGTGCAGGGCAAGAACCTTGGCGAAACCGGTGCGCAAAAGCCTGACGAGGTAAACTGGCACGACGAAGCGCCAAAGGGAAAACTGGACCTCGCCGTTACGCTCGATTTCCGCATGTCCACGACCTGCGTCTATTCAGACATCGTCCTGCCAACCGCCAGCTGGTACGAAAAGGACGATCTCAACACGTCTGACATGCACCCTTTTATCCACCCGCTGTCGGCTGCGATTGATCCGGTCTGGGAAACCAAGTCGGACTGGGAAATCTATAAGAGCCTTGCCAAGAAGTTCTCTGAAATCGCGCCGGAAGTACTCGGCGTCGAAGAAGATGTTGTGCTCACTCCGATCCTCCACGACACGCCAGGGGAGCTGGCACAACCCTTCGACGTTGCCGATTGGGGACGTGGCGAAGGAAATGCAATTCCAGGCGTGACCATGCCCAACGTTGCCGTGGTCGAACGCGATTATCCCGGGCTTTACAAGCGCTTCACGTCGCTTGGGCCCTTAGTCGAAAAACTTGGCAATGGCGGCAAGGGGATCAACTGGAACACGGATCGTGAGGTTGAGTTGCTGAAGCGCCTCAATGGTATGGTCAATGATGGCGGCCCAACTCACGGCAACGCAAGGATCGAAAGCGCGATCGACGCTTGCGAAGTGCTGTTGATGCTGGCGCCCGAGACAAACGGCGAAGTCGCGGTCAAGGCATGGGAGGCGCTCTCGGAAAACACCGGACGCAGCCACACGCATCTGGCAAAGCCCAAGGAAGACGAGAAGATCCGGTTCCGCGACGTCCAGGCCCAGCCGCGCAAGATCATCTCTTCGCCCACCTGGTCAGGGATCGAGAGCGAGACCGTGTGCTACACCGCGGGCTATACCAATGTTCATGAGCTGATCCCGTGGCGCACTTTGACCGGTCGTCAGCAGCTTTATCAGGACCATCCCTGGATGCGCGCCTTTGGCGAAGGTTTCTGCGTCTATCGTCCGCCAATCGATACAATGACCGTCAAGCCGATGATTGATCAGGCCAAGGATGAAAAGCACGTCATTCTGAACTTCATCACCCCGCACCAGAAATGGGGCATCCATTCGACATATACAGACAACCTCTTGATGCTGACGCTGTCACGCGGCGGGCCGATCGTGTGGATGTCGGAAGTCGACGCGGTGAAAGCCGGGCTGGTCGACAACGATTGGGTCGAAGCCTTCAACACCAATGGCGCTCTGGTCGCGCGGGTGGTTGTCTCACAGCGCATAAAGGAGGGAACGCTCTTCATGTACCATGCGCAAGAGAAGATCGTGAATATGCCGGGATCGCCGCTGACCGGCAATCGCGGCGGCATCCACAACAGTGTCACCCGCGCCGTGCTCAAACCGACCCACATGATCGGCGGCTATGTCCAGTTGGCCTATGGCTTCAATTACTACGGGACCGTCGGCTCCAACCGCGACGAATTCGTTATCGTCCGCAAGCTGTCCAAGGTCGACTGGATGGAAGAAACCCTGCCGACGGACGAACTGGCCGGGGAGGATGTGACATGAAGGTTCGCGCGCAAATCGGCAAGGTGCTGAATCTTGACAAGTGCATCGGCTGCCACACCTGTTCGGTGACCTGCAAGAACGTCTGGACCAGCCGCGACGGCATGGAATACGCATGGTTCAACAATGTCGAAACCAAGCCAGGTATCGGTTATCCCAAGGATTGGGAAAACCAGCGGCGCTGGAACGGCGGCTGGCAGGTCAAGGGCGGGCGGCTCCAGCCGCGCATGGGCGGCAAATGGCGGCTGCTGGCCAAGATCTTCGCCAACCCCGATCTTCCCGAAATCGACGATTACTACGAGCCCTTCACTTTCGACTATGCTCATTTGCAAAATGCTCCGGAATCAAAGGCGCAGCCCACCGCACGGCCACGTTCAGCGATCACCGGCGAGCGGATGGAGAAGATCAACTGGGGCCCGAATTGGGAAGAAATCCTCGGCGGAGAATTTGCAAAGCGGTCCGCAGATTACAACTTCGAAGGCGTGCAGAAGGAACTGTACGGCCAGTTCGAAAACACCTTCATGATGTATCTGCCGCGACTATGCGAACATTGCCTTAACCCGACCTGCGTCGCAGCCTGTCCCTCGGGCTCGATCTACAAGCGCGAGGAAGACGGAATTGTCCTGATCGATCAGGAGAAATGTCGTGGTTGGCGGATGTGCGTCTCGGGATGTCCCTACAAGAAGATCTACTACAACTGGAAGAGCGGCAAATCGGAGAAGTGCATCTTCTGCTATCCGCGAATCGAGGCTGGGCAACCGACCGTCTGTTCTGAAACCTGTGTCGGGCGGATCCGCTATCTGGGCGTGATGCTCTATGACGCTGATCGGATAGAAGAAGCTGCTTCGGCGCCGGATGTCGAGGACCTTTATCAGGCGCAGCTCGATATCTTCCTTGATCCCAATGACCCCGCGGTCATCGAGCAAGCGCGCAAAGATGGCGTTCCCGAGGCTTGGCTCGAGGCGGCGCGCCATTCACCGGTCTGGAAGATGGCGATGGAATGGAAGGTCGCCTTCCCGCTTCATCCAGAATATCGCACGCTGCCAATGGTCTGGTATGTGCCGCCCTTGTCGCCAATCAGTGCGGCAGCGGGAGCTGGCAAGATCGCGATGATCGACGATATGCCTGACGTCCGCTCGCTGCGTATTCCGCTCAAATACCTCGCCAACCTGCTGACTGCCGGTAAGGAAGAGCCGGTTGCGGTCTGCCTTGACCGGATGATGGCCATGCGCAGCTACATGCGCGGCAAGACGGTTGAGGGCGTGATCCGCACCGACATCGCAGAGCGCGTTGGTTTGTCCCCTCGCCAGATCGAAGAGATGTATCACGTCATGGCGATCGCCAATTATGAGGACCGTTTCGTCATTCCAAGCGGCCATCGCGAAGATGCCGAAGACATGTTCGAAGAGCGCGGCTCTTGCGGCTTCTCTTTCGGAAACGGTTGTTCGAGCGGAAGCACCGAGACCAACCTGTTTGGCGCACCGGCGCGCAAGAAACTGCAAACGCCATCGGAGGTGATGTGATGACGATGACGTTCAAAATCCTCTCCGCTTTGATGCAGTACCCTTCTGCTGAATTGCAGGCAGCGGTGCCGGAGATGCGGCAGCTATTAGCCGACGAGGGGCTCTTGTCCTCGGCACAGTGCATGGCGCTCGAACCCTTGTTCGCGCAGATCAGCGCGGCAGATCTTCTCGAGATACAGGAAAACTACACCGACTTGTTTGATCGGGGCCGCGCGCATTCGCTTTATCTCTTTGAGCATGTCCATGGCGAGAGCCGCGATCGCGGCCAGGCGATGGTCGATTTGCGGGAACGATATCTGGACGCGGGGCTTGAACCAGTCTCCAACGAACTGCCCGACTTCCTCCCGCAGTTCCTGGAGTATTGTTCGGTCCTTCCGCTTGCAGACGCGCTGGAGAAACTCTCCGAACCCGGTTTGGTGCTGGCAGCATTGGCTGTTCGGCTGGGCAAGCGCATGTCGCAATATGCTGCGGTGCTGATTGCCTTGTGCGATCTGGCTCGAGTCGATCGCGGGATTGATGCTGAAAGTGCAATTGCCCCTGCCGACAATCCAGACGATCTTGAAGCGCTTGATGCTGCTTGGGAAGTAGAAGAAGTTCGGTTTGCGGCCGCTCCCGACCCGCAAGCCGGTGTCGAGTGCCCGCAGGCCGCTGCTCTGGTCAATCGTTTTGCGGTACCTGCCGCATCTCTCGCTTCCGCTGACGGCAGGAGCCTTTAATCATGGCCGCATTCTTCAACCACCTATTATTCGGGATTTATCCCTACATTGCACTCGCTGTACTGGCACTGGGTTCGATCATCCGGTTTGATCGCGAACCCTATGGCTGGCGCTCTGGATCAAGCCAGTTGCTGCGCCGCAAGCAACTGATCTGGGGATCGGTCCTGTTCCACCTCGGTGTACTGGTGATTTTTTTCGGCCATGTTGGTGGACTGTTGACGCCGATCGCGGTGTTTGACGCACTCGGCATCCCGCACGGCGCCAAACAGGTGCTCGCGATAATGGTCGGAGGCATTGCAGGGGTCCTTGCGCTGACTGGCGCGACCTTGTTGGTCCATCGCCGCCTGTTCGATCCGCGCATCCGCAAGACGTCGAATGCAAGCGATATCCTGATCCTTGTGCTGCTGTGGCTGCAGCTAACTCTCGGTATGTCGACCATACCGCTGTCTATGCAGCACCTTGATGGCGGCGAGATGGTGAAATTCATGAACTGGGCGCAAGGCATCTTCACATTTCAGGCCGAAGCATCAAGCTATGTTGCCGACGCCCATATCGTCTTCAAGCTACACCTGATGCTGGGCATGACGATCCTGCTGCTGTTCCCGTTCACGCGCCTGGTCCACATGCTTTCGGCCCCGGTTCGGTATGTCTGGCGGCCAGGCTACCAGATCGTTCGTTCGCGCAAGGAGGCGCTGCGCAATGGTTGAGATACTGGAACGGGTCAGCGTCGGAGGGCAGGAAATTCTGCCCGCCGAAATTGCGGTCGAAGCGCAGAATCATCCTTCGGAAACGCCCGAGGCGGCGTGGACAGCGGCAGCCGAGGCACTGGTCATTCGGCGCTTGATGCTTGATGAGGCGGTTCGGCTAGGGATTGTCGCTGCGGATATGCTGGATGCCGACGGGCAAACCCTGGCACCAGAGGATGCGCTGATCGAGGCGTTGCTTGAACAGGAAGTGACCACGCCCAAAGCGGATATTGCCACTGCCGAACGCTATTACAAACTGCACAAGGATCGTTTCACCTCTCCCAAAATTGTCGAGGCTGAGCATATTCTGTTTGCCGCATCGCCAGGCGACGATCTTGCCTATGGCCTCGCAACCGGTGATGCGCGCACGACGATCCGAAAACTTCGGGCGGATCCCAGCCAGTTTGCCGATCTTGCCCGGCAATACTCGGCGTGCCCATCCAAGGAAACGGGTGGCAATCTTGGTCAGATCGGACCCGGGCAGACCGTCGCTCCGTTCGAGGAAGCACTATTTGGACTTTCCGCAGGTGAATTGTGCAACGAACCCGTCAAGACCCGTTTCGGCGTTCATGTCATCCGGGCAGGCCGGTGTATCGAAGAAAAACAGCTGCCCTTCGAATTGGTCCGGGAAAAGATCGCCACCTATCTGGAAGAAGCCAGCTGGCGCCGCGCCGTCTCGCAATATCTGGCGATCCTTGCTGCTCAAGCCAAGGTCGAGGGCGTTGCTTTGGCTACCGCCGATGGGCTGTTGGTTCAATGATCGATAAGGCGCAATCCGATCAGCGCCAGATTGCTCGCGACGCGTTGGAAGTATATGGCCGAGGTTACAGGAAAGAATGCCCGCTCCCCGTTATAATCGTTATTGTGTTGACCGTCCGAAGGTAGCTCAAACGACGGACGTCTGTGTCCTGTCAAAATAACCTCGCCCAAGACGGCGGGTTCTGGGCGCAAAGCGGACTTGAAATGAGCTGACTGAACCTACGGCAGCTTATCGCATTTTGGTTCCTATTACCGAACGTTCCGGTCAGTCCAACACAGCAGACATAGCTCCACTTTCTCCCAACGCTTCCACCACCCCCCCACATCCTTCAACCATCAACAAGAAGGGACCATTCTGCCCCCTTGCAGAATGATCCCCTCCCCCATGCTGATCATGCCAGCAGGACCCACAGGCTAACACGATAATTCAGCGCTGCCACCAGAGAATGACGTGGCCACAACATCACCGCATTTGCCAACGCATCCCACCCATTTGCCACCCGACCCCCATCGCTCGGGCACCTAAGCTGGTGTCACCAACAAGCAAAAAGGAGTTTGGTGATGAAGCACTATGTATACGAGACGATGCTGCCGATGGGTGATGATGAGGTGAACGACTTCGAAGAAAATTGCGAATTCGTCATTTTTGCCAAAAGCCGGATACGGTCGGCAATCCTGCTTTCCGGGTTCAGGATGATCTACAGGCAACTCCAGGACGTCTGGCACCCCGAAATGTGGGAATCCTGGGAGATTGCTGGACAAGAGGAACACCTCACCGAAGCTCTCACACGTGGTGAAGAGGGATTAGGCGTCTATGACCCCGAGAAGGGCTGGACGATCATTCCCTGGCCCGAGAAGAAATATGGCCAGATCATGGAGCCCCATCTTCGGATCGTATGATCGCCTAGATACTGCAAAGGGTGTCCGCTGGGCTTTGCGTCTGGCGGGCACCCTTGCAGGCGGTACGAGCCTTCCATGACTGTAGTTGGCAGCGACTTGCCGATCTCCATAGCCATCGCGCTATGGGATACAGTCGGTTGGGTCTTGTGGCATGGGAGCGCGGGGTTCGTTGTTCTCGGGGCTGTATGGTCGTTTGGGTCATGGCTCCCGATACAGGTGGCGCCATGGCCTGTGGGGCCCTCAGGGGGCGCTCACAGGGCATGCATTCGCAATAGGGTGCGGAGAGGCGCCAACGCATTCGAAGAACCTCTCAGGCGGGGCTAATGGGGTTGCTTCATTCTATGGCGCGATGGCCCCTGCCCTTGCTTCTTTTGTCCGTGCCCGGACGGCCAGCGCATGGCCTGTCTGATGCAAAAACAAGGTTGTGGGAATTCCGCTCAAGTTGCGTGATTCTGTTGTTTGATCCAACCTGAAGCATGCAGGTGACGGGCTTGAAAGCGGGGCAAAATCGGCAAAAATGAGCCGTTTCGGCAATAGTGAAGAAGATGAACTGGGCTTGAACTTGTCAACCATGGCCCGATCTTTGGACGTGCCACCAAATTAGCTTTTTCGCACCAGATGTGCTATAGTGTGCGATGTTAAAAATCCCCAGAACCTACCGCAAATACCGCCAGCTCTGCGAGCATGAGTGGGCCGCCGCAGTCGCGCTTTTCGAACGGGGTGATTACCACGCCAACAAGATCGCAGAGATATTCGGGGTCTGCGAAAAGACCATGCGCGCGGGGCTAAAGGCTCGCGGTGCCAGGAAGGCTTGTCGGGTAAACGAAGTCCGAATTGAGATGTGCGCTCTGATCTTGGCGTTGCGCCGGGCCAATGAGTTTGAGGCCGATCTTCTGGTCAGGCGCTGGGTTCGGCGATTTGAGAAATATCCCGGCGAAGCGTTCGAGCCCTTCGACCTTTCTGAGTTTGCCAACATGGATCCGTTTGAAGGGTTTGAAGATTTGGATCTCAGCGCCTGGCCCAAGCGCCGTGGGTCATGTGCCGAACACGCGCCGGGCTGATGCGCAAACACAAGGGCGCCACCAGTTTTAGCGAAGGAGTATGAGTATGAATGTGTATCCCATGACCAACGAAGATTATGACAGCTCGATTTTCGAAAAGACCATTTCAACCTTTGGCGAGGATGCCGCCCGAGGCTGGAAACTCGCCTTCGAGCTGGTCCATGGGAAAGGAACATTCGACCAATGGATTGCAGACTTCATGCCCGATGAAGAAATCCCCTGGGTTTTGTTGAGAGGCATTTGCCGCAAAGTCCTGAATGAGACGGAACGCACCAGAAAGGTGCTGCCGCCGCACCTGCGCCATCCGATCGAATGCGCGACGGTGGTGCTGGATACCTATGCAAGCTTGTCGCGCTATTCGAGCGACTGGGATTTCAACGCCAACAACCGGACCGTCGCACAATTTCTGGACACAGAGCTCCCTTTGATCTGCAAGGGAGATCTCGGGAACTTGCCCTGCATGCTCTGGCACGGTCT
This sequence comes from Aquisediminimonas profunda, assembly GCF_019443285.1. Taxonomy (GTDB): domain Bacteria; phylum Pseudomonadota; class Alphaproteobacteria; order Sphingomonadales; family Sphingomonadaceae; genus Aquisediminimonas; species Aquisediminimonas profunda. The sequence goes on along the minus strand of NZ_CP080327.1, from coordinate 1,303,844 downwards.
CAGTGCGGCACTCGAGTTGAGCGATCCTCGAGCTTCTCTCTACCGATACCTTGCTCAGCAAGATGGCGATCTCGATCTGGATGATATGAGTGATCTTTGCGAACGGGCGCTCGCTTCTGATGATCACCCTCTGGAAAAGCTTCCCCAATATACGCAGCACGCGCTGGCCCTCACGTATCAGGCTTGCCAGGCGCTGATCACACTCGAGCTCGATCCAGAGAAATGGAGGTCATTTCTCGAAGCAAGCTGGATTGGGCCACAATCCCCCATAAAGATCGCGGCCCTTCCAAATTTTTACGGACCAACACTGCGCTAGCCGAACGAAACGGTTTGCGCACCACAGTGTGGAATCTCGCCTGCCCCGCGACCGACGTTACGACCGAGGAAAGCAAGTTATTCCAATTCATCCAAACGTCGCTGAAGTCGCGCGATCCGCTTCTGTGCGTCAGCTTCCGACCACAGCGCCTGCGCCTTTGCCATGCGATATTCCTGCTCGAGCAAGAGGTGTGCGTTGAATATTTTCCAGGCAATGTGATGGACGCGCCAATCGCCAATCTGCTCGTTTTCAACATCTTCGGGCTTTGAAAGGTCCCTTGCCACAAACCCAGCAGGTGCCAGAAAAGGAGCACAGGTCGGCGAAATCAACGCCGCAATGTCGCAGTCTTGCGCTAAGATATCGACCGTCGGAGGATTCGACATGATGAGTGCAACCCGACTGATCTGGCATGCAGCCAGCAGCATGAGCCGCTCGTCCCGGCAACAAGAGTCGACATCAAGACCTTCTTCGATCTCCGTCAGATGCAAAAAGATCCTGCGCGCTGCGTTCAGACCGAGGCCGGACGGATCAGCGACCCAGTCTTCGGGTTCGAATGGTGCTGTTTTCCAATGCTGGTCATAGGCCATGGCATAACCACGCGTGGCGAGTTCGAGATAATCAGATAGTGAAATAAGCATGATGAAAACCTTTCATTTGATGGTGCCGCTAAGGCAAAGAGTGCGCGTGCAAGGGTTCGCAGGCCCGAGCAGGGCTGCGGGAATGTTGAATTTTAATCTGAATGGGGCCGTGGCCGCGGCCAATTACATCGCCGCGGCCCAGCAGGTTACGCGGCCATGGGCATATCCCCGGCTATCCAATCGCCGGTGGCCCGGTGACCAAGCAGCAGTGCCATTTGATACGCCTTGTAGGCTATCGTGACCGCCTGAAGCTCAGGTGTCGAAAGATCCCAGACGGGAGCATTGAACGACGACAGCACATTGTTGCAGATGTCGTTCATCTCCTCCTCGAACCCATTGCCTTTGGCCTCAATCAGAAAGCGATCGAACTCACGCCCGCTTGCCAAGGAATAGGCAATCTGATTTCCTTGGACCAGCATGCGCGCCAAACCTCCGAGGCCCTTGGCATCAAAACCCAGGAGAAGAGGTTCGAGGAAAGTCTCCAGGTCAACCGTCGCTTCCGGGTCTTCGGCTCGCAACCTCCCAAAACCTCCGAATGCGCCTAGAACCTCCAATGCCACCTGCCCAGCGGTCATCCCCTGCCTGATATGGAGGAAAGCAAGTTCGGGACCGCTGAGTTGGTCGTTCTCGACCTTCATACATGCTACAAGAAGTTGCTCGGCACTGAGATACACGTCTCCTTGCCTGGCCAATTCGTTGTAGCTGCCTTCGCCATTTGCCAAATCATAGGCAACGGCGATCCCCGCCACCATGGCGAACTGAATCTTGGCAATGTTGGTTAGCCACCATGGATCGATCGTGGTGGTCGTGTCAGATGCTAACGAACTCATTGTGTTTACTCCAACCAGTTCAGCAGCAAAATCGCTCGGAAGTGGCTGACAGCGCACCTGACGCAATAATGGCCTGGCTACCAATGGCACCGTCAGGCCGAATTATTTTAAGGTTTTTTGGGCGCAAAAATCCGTGACCGCATTTACCCTTCCACACCGCTCGCCGGCAGGGCATGGCTCACAAATGCCAATCAGAAAAATCGATAAGCTGAGCCTCAAGGAGCGTACCATGCATTTCGCTGGCTCCGACCCCCTCAAGGTGGATCGACGAGCCATATCGATCAAAAATGGTGTCACGTTTGATGCAACCAGGATTAGGGTCAACCGTGACGGGGATATAATCAGGCAACCACTGCTCTTCGGCAAACCCTGCTTCGGCGTGATCACTGCCTATTTACGTCATGGAGTAGGTCACCCTACCAAGGAAGGTCAACTGGCCAAAGTTTCTGGAAGCCGATGCGGCCGTTGCGGAGTTAGAGAAGCTTGCATCAAAGTTAACCAAAAACGGATGTTGGCCAACTTCAACCTCAGCGACGCCGTGCGTCAGTGGTATGCAGCCGGCGGGAGCAAGCTTTTCAGGGGCAAGGAATTGCCGTCAATGCTGGCGCCATGGGCCAATATCGTAAAGCAAGCGATCGAGGCAGATTTCAAGAGTGTCAACGACAAGAGGGTCGTGGCTTATTGGGCCGAACAGGACGACGGCTTTCCTGCGAGAGAGGCCGCGCGAAAGCGAGAAATACGAAAAATACGCCAAGAGCTTTGGAAGAGATATGAAATGACCCGGTATCGTCGACACAACAGATCTATCAATCACGAACCCTATTTCGTCGGGGACGATCTCGATTTGATTGACGCGCTGCACATCGAGCGGAGTAAACGCATCCGGTCAATGAAAAAAGCCTGTCGCTCCAGCGAGCCTGGAACGTGGATGAGCGCTCTTTCCGACGGCTCTATCAGGTTTCTAGTCAGCGCGTGGGCTGCCCGAATTCTGGCCAACTCTTCTCGATCTCAGCCGCATGTAGGACGAGAGATGGTCAGGACCACATCGGAGGTCATGATGAAGTATGAGTGGTGTGAGGGATACGCCTTCAAACGGCTTCTGGTCGAGGTAGAGGATTACTTGGAGCGCATCGATTGGATCGATGGCGACCCCATAACGATCAGGGGCATTCTCGTCTGGAGTAAATTCGATATTTTGGCAGCGGGCCGCTTAGTGAACTCACCTCCAACAGTTCCGAGAAATTGAATCATGAGTTTGGTCACCACGAATGACAGGTCCCCCTTGCCAGCTTTCCCTATGGCGACCATGGGCTCGAGATGAACCTCATGCTTCTTGACCTTAAAAGTTACGATCAGAAGATCTGGCGGTTCAAGGATAAGGAACCCTACACACATCGCAAAAAGCGCGTCAGCGTCAGGAACGACACCCCGTTTGACATCAAGGATGTGCAAATCACGGCGGACGGCCATATCGAGAAGATGCCCGAGTTGGTCGGCAAGCCCTGTTTTGGAATCATCACCGCCTATCTCCGCCATGGCGAGACGGAAGTATGGTCAAAAATTGCCAAGAAGATGGTTCCATCACGTTGCGGCCGATGCAAAGTCCGTGAGGCATGCATATCCGTATGCAACGCGCGCATCATGGCGGTGCCTGAAATCGAGACCGCCGTAATCGAGTGGAACCGAAAAGGCGGAAGAGCCATATTCGCAACTAAGGCATCTGAGCATGCCGCGCGGGGCTGTTGGACAAAGCTCGTCCAGGCGGCCCGCACCCATACCTTCACAAGCAGCAATGATGCCGGGTTGGCCGCACTCTGGGCGATCGAAGCTGAGGCGCTGAAGGCAAAAGACGCCGAACGAAAGCGCAAGGAGCGCAAGCGTGCACGGGCCGCGGGAATTGTCGATCGTGAATTGGCTAGAGCTGTGATTGCGACCCGCTGGGAGCGAGCAAATCTGCTCAACCTTGCGCGGCATGTTCCCGGCGCTCCACATTGGATCACAAAGCTCGCCGACCATTCCGCCGAACTCATCGCCAGTGCCTGGGCAGCGCGCTACCTTTTGAAGACACGATACAAGACCGTCTCAGCGGGCAAGGTCGCCAAGTTCATGGAGGAGCACAACTGGGCGAACGGCATGGCGCACGATTCCCTACGCGCCAGACTTGTGGACGACTTCAAGCGCATCGATGCGATGGAGAAGCGCCCGATCCGCGTCAGTGGCTTGATGTTGTGGGCGCCATTCGATCCCAACGCGATCGTGCCCTGATCATCCCAAGCTATGTGCTAGTGCGCGAGAGGCCGCAACAAATTGGGCATCCACGCACCTTTCGTTCTCGCATGGCGTTTCGTGATCGGCGGGGTTTGGAGGGCCAATTCACCCCCTACAGCAAAATGCCTGCGCCAGCACGCTAACGGCCGTATTTCACCCCCTACAAAAAGCCCGACGCTGAAGTGCGGTGGAATCTAAGGCCATATTTTTATACAATAATTACAATAAATTGACCGGATACAATCCGGTCCGACTTTTATGTATTCTTTCGTTAAAACGAAAGAGATATGCGCCGTCGCTGACGCTCCGGCGCGGATAGATCCGGAGGGTCCCTATAAATATTAAAATCACATCGGACTGAGCCTGAATAGAGTAAGCAGGATTCCCAGCTCAAGCGAATTCCCCGGCGTTATAACCGGCCCTTCGGGCCGGTAGGGTAAAGCTGTCTGCTACGCAGCCAGCTTCACCTTATTTCTTCCTGCGGAAGGAGATGGTTCAACTGAATGGCGTCAGGGTAATATGGTTCCGGCGGGATCCGGGAGTTGTGAACGCGGCGGCTCAATGGGGCACCAGTTTTCGTGAGTATCTGGATTTTTCAAATTCCTCAGGCATTCCCAAATTCCTCAGGCATTTCGAAAGCCTCCCGGCGTTCAGGCGCAGGTGGCGTTGGCAATGAACAGGGTGTTTTTGATAGCAAGGTAGCGGGGCTCGGCGAATGCGGCGTTTGGGTTGGTTGCTATATGGGAGCGCGGGGACTGATGGGCGTGTGTGGGTAGGAGCATTCTTGGAGCCGGGAGTCTAACTGGGCCAAGGGTATAGCTTGCGAATGTCTTCGCTAAAAATGGCAAATCGAGACGATGACAAGTTGTTGATCGTGGCCGACCAACTGCGTGGGTCATTGCCGCAATGCAGAGCCTCGTTCGACAGTGCGCCTCGAGCCAGAACCCTACCTTGTTCATTTGCTCAAGTGAAGTCCACAAGCCGCATATCGCACATGTCGGGCCCAACTGCACGCTACTCGATAGCTAAGAAAGTTGATCTCATAAGCGCAGCGAAACCCAACTTCACGTTGGGCGATCAATGGTAAATCCCTTCCCGACTATAGCGCGCTCTGGGATTTCGCTGAAGTGTGACCGTCGCTTGCCGTCAGTGCTGAAGGGCAATCATGATACATGACGTCCCTGATAGTGCGCGCGTAGCAATCGGTTGCTCAACGTTCCATAAATCGGTTTCGTGAAATGAATGCATCCGGCCCGATTGAGGTCTGATGTGCGCCTTTGCTGTGCGAGAAATATCAACGCCAGTCGGGAAACGGCAGGGTTTGGATAATGGAATCACAGAAGTCCTAGAACGCCATGGGGCCAAGCATCCGGATGGTGCCGAACTGGCGCGGTTTTTGGAAAAGGGGCCATCCACAAGTGCGCCAGTTGTGAATGTCTGCGGTGACATTTCGAATTGGCGCTTACAGGGACAAGCGACAATAACAGATGTTATGTCAAATTTAATCTTCGCTGTTTTCGTGTCTCGCCCAAGGCCCAGTCTGCGCCGGATCGTGCCAATTGGCTAGCATCACTCCAGCTTGAGCGCCGTCAGTCACGATTTTCAGAAGCAGTGTCACATGTCCTCCTGACGCAAGGCAAGGATATCCCCAATGCGGGAGCGCTGCTTTCTGGGCGATACTAGTTTGAGCGCAAAAGCGACTGGAGCAACTGAAGTAACATTTTGCAGTAGCCAATCTAAAACGCCGCGCTGTCTCACCCGCCGGAAAAATGTCTGGTCGATAAACTAAATCAAGCAAATTAGATTCACCTTCGGCAAGCGCAAGTTGGCCTGCTTCAATACTGCTGCCATCTGTTCCTTAAAGAGAGCGCTTCGCTTTCATCGACTTACGACCTTGCAATGGGAAGTTCGCAGGGAGTTACCGCCAATCCCAAGCGCTTCGAGTTGCCGGCAGTCTCACCAAACCGGCAGCCCACTCTAAGATGGCAATTCACCACCAATTAGGCGTATCTCCAAAGCGCTTGGCAGATCTTGGGGTTTCGTATACGAAGCGGCGCATGATTGATCAAAGTGATTCATTCCTACGAAAAGTTTCTCCAGTTCAGCGGCATGATCTTGCCGATCAAGTGGCCACGCGGATCGAAGAGGCAATTCAGGCTGGTGTGTATCAACCGGGCGAGCGGTTGGTATTGGACCGACTGGCAGAGGAGCTAGGAATCAGCAGAACGCCGCTGCGTGACGCGTTGGCAAAGTTGCGAGCGCTAGGCTTGGTCGAGCAATTGCGGCGCGGATACAAGGTCACTGAGCCGTCTTTCCGCGATATTTTGGATTTGCTTGATATTATCTGCACGCTTGAGAAGCTTGCGGCCAAACTTGCGGCCGAGCGAGCCGATCCAAATATGAAGCGGGGTATACTAAACGCGGCATTGAACGGTCCAGTCCACCCACCTTATAATAATCCTGAACTTGATTTTCATCTCCAAGTGGTGCGGGCTGCGCAATCAGAGCATCTGCTCAGAGCGAGACCCAATCCTGCAACTCTGTCTCTGCGCGAGGAGCGACTCGTTATGGGCTACGCTGCAGGACAAATCGAAGAGGCTCGAGAGCAACATATTGCGATTGCACGGGCCATCGATTCTGGCGATGGCGAGGCTGCCGCGACGTTGATTGAATCCCATTGGCGAGACGCAAGAAACAAACTCGAGGCAGTGGTGGCTATGAAAGCGTGATTTGGTTAGATAATAAGATGGTCGTGGGGCCTGCTTGAAAATTCTAAATCTCTGCAGGCGTGTTATGTCTAGACCGCAATTTTTTAATTTGAGACCGCTTAGTCTTGGTGTTTTTATATTTCTTCAATGTTAGATCTGCTTCGCCTCTTTGAGCAGAGAGCTACAGAGGATTCTATCGAAGCGCTCCAAGCCTTCCTCAAAGCGCGTCGGATCTGGATTCAACGATAGTCGCAGGTGCCCGCGGCCCGAGATCCCCCAAATTTGTCCGGGAACAGTAAGCACCCCAGCTTCGCGTCTCAGTTGTATCGCCAAGGCAAGGTCGTCAGTGGCAAAATCTGGAAACACAAATTGCCCGCCTTGCGGTAGGTTGATTCCCGAAGCTGTGTGCCGACGAAGTAAATCCTGGTAACGGCGGGCCACTTTCCGCATGATGCCAACCTGAGATTCTGGTAGCGAGTCACGAACGCCTGGGGCTAAGACTGCAGAGGCAGCTCTCATAGAAGGCACTCCTGGAGCTGCCTGATGTGTCAAAATCATGAGATCTTGGAGGTAGGCATGCAGGGCACTCCCACAAACCATCCAACCGACGCCGAAACCGGCAAGATTATAGGCTTTTGCTGTCCCATTTATTACGAGCGTATGGTCCAAGTTTGCATTCGCTAATAGCGAAACGAAAGGCCGGCTTTCGAAAATCAGTTTGTCGTAGATTTCGCTGCACAAAAGCAGGGTTCCGTTGCGATCGGCAATTCTTGACAACTCCCTTAGGTCTTCCTCTCGCCAGATCCCCCCCATCGGATTATTTGGGTTCGTAAACGCAAACATACGCGCTCCGACCAGCGCTTCGGCTAGGCAGTCAAAATCTATAGTTAGGCGCCCGCTCGCCGGGAGTATAATGGGAAATCTGCGAACACTCGCCCCAACTGCCTCGGCCATATGGACCAAGCCGATGTAATCGGGATCCGGGATGACTACAATATCGCCAGGATCGACGAGACCGAGCATGGCAACTGCGATTCCTACGCGTGCACCCCCTGTCAAAAGGATATTGCATAGTGGATCAAATTCGAGCCGTTGTTCCTCGCGATACTTACAATGGATTGCTTGGCGCAGCTCTTGTTGGGGGTCGCCTGATCCACTTTCTCTCAAAGCATTGATCGCTTCTGGTGGGGGCAGCGAGTTAAGACCGATTCCCAAGTCGATCCATTCTGTCTCAGGGAGCTCGGACGCGCTAGTGTCGAAAGCTGAAAATACGCCTGGATAAATCCTAGCTAGTCCCTCGGATGGTAGCGCGATGCCTGCTGGTGTCACTCCTGCGCCGTAGGCCCGAGCAAGTAGCGAACTTCTGGTTGGCAATCGGCTTATCATACCTGTTGCCTGTTCGGCTGCCAAGCACCTAATCGGGACGCGAAGACAATTAGAACTGCGACTGCGAGACCAAGCAAAGAACTGAGCAGCATTGGAAGCGCCGCGAGCGGCACTCCGATAAAGGAGGCGACAATCATGATCCCTGTGCCCTCCTGACGAACCACATGTTCTATCGAGAGTGCTGCGCTGTCGGCACCATTGAGCTTCATGAGCTTTGCAAGAACAAGCGACATCAATACTGATATGAGCAGAAACCCGATTACAGGCGCGATCGCCTCTTGCAAACTTCGCTCGATCTCGTCGGAATTTCGATAGGTCAGTGCGGCATATGCGACGATCAACATTGTTGCTCCAAAGTTCGTTACAGCCGGCCCGAAACGGTCCGCAAATGTTGGTCGCCAGCTACGCAGCGTGGAGCCGCCTAGAACTGGCAACAAAACCGAAAGTAGAAGAGAAACAAATACATTAATGGGTTGATAGTCGACCAGCGGCGACATATCCTTAAGCGCAAATTGCGACATCGCGACCCATGCCCAGAATGGGGCAGTGAATGTGTAGATAATCGTGGTGTAGGTGGTGAGCGTTATCGAAAGGGCGGTATTCGCCCGGGCAACAGCAGTCAGATAGTTCGAGAACAAACCGCCAGGACAACTGGCCAGAACGACGGTTCCGATAGCGATCGCAGGGCTCAGCCCCGACATGGTCACTGCGCACAGCACAAATAGCGGCAGAACTAGTTGCATGGAAACCGTCACTGCAGCGAGTAAGCGCCATCGAATGGCACTTTCGGCCAGCTGTGTCAGACTAACGCTCAGCCCGACGCCCCCCATGAGAAGAGCTAGGATATATGGCATTAGTGATGGAACCCAAAGACCTAACAACTCGACAGCGCTCGTCATAGGCACCGATCGCTCGAACAACTTCTGCGCCTCCTCAATGCCGCAGGATTGACTGGAAACTCAGACACTCGAATCGCGCTTCTTAGCTGCATTGATTTAAATAAGCTGACGCTGCATGATTGTTTGCGAATTAGTATACTCGGCCAAGCCTTCGCGCGCATTCTCAACTCCTATTCCAGATTGCTTGTGACCGCCAAATGCTATGTGCGGGCCGAACACGTGTACTTCATTAATCCAAACCGTGCCGGCCTCTATTCGCTCGGCAACTTTGCGAGCAAGTGCGAGATCATTCGACCAGACAGAAGCTGCCAGTCCATAATGTGTGTCGTTGGCGCGAGCGATCACGTCGTTGATGTCGTTGAACTTCAGAAGTGGAAGGATTGGTCCAAATGCCTCTTCCTTTACAATCCGTGAGTCTTCGGAAGGGTCGTCCACGATTGTGATTGGCACAAAGTAACCTTGGCCTACAGGGACGTCGCCACCAAGCGCAATTTTACTACCATTAGATTTGATGTCGGCGATCAGGTCCTTCAGCTTCTCGTATTGCATCCGGTTCTGTATTGGACCGAGCTCGGTTCCTTGATGACTTCCGTTACCGATTTTTATCGTCTTGGCATAGGTAACGAGTTCGTCACGCACAGCATCGTAGATGTCCTCGTGAATATAAATTCTCTTGGCTGCTACACAGAACTGCGCGCTGTTTTGGAATGCAGCCCAAAATAATTCCTTTGCGATCGCAGTCGGATCGACGTCGGGCATTACAATCGCGGGATCATTGCCACCCAGCTCAAGAGTGACCCTCTTCAAGGTGTTGCTCGCCGCTTGCACAATTTTTTTGCCAGTTGACGTCGATCCGGTAAAGCTGATCTTATCGATATCAGGATGGCTTGAGATCCAGCTCCCGAGTTCATCTCCGCCCGATAAGACATTGAGTACGCCCGGGGGGACGATGCTCTGTACCAACTCTCCTAGCTTGAGACTGGTCAGCGGAGTAAAAGGAGAGGGCTTCAAGATCATAGTGTTGCCAGTGAGAAGAGCCGGAGCGATTTTCCAAATGGCAAGTAACACGGGAAAATTCCAAGGTGTGATTGCACCGATAACGCCCAATGGAACGCGGCGCGTTTCAACAAAATGGTTTTTCTCATTTTCGATGATTTCAGGCGTGAGCGATTGCTCTGAGATCGCCGCGCACCAAGCTGCCGAGCCATCAATCTCCCAGTCGGCTCCTGCGCGAGCTTTACCCTGTTCAAGGGTCAGGAGGCGCTTCAACGCATCTGCATTGGTTTCGATTGCCGTTCCAATTTGCCGAACGACGCGCTGACGCTCCGCAATAGGCGTATCTCTCCATATAGGAAATGCATTCCTCGCCGCAGTTACCGCGTCCCGTAGCAGATCGCGCGTCGCGCAGGGTGCACGAGCTATCACCTCTTCAGTTGCGGGATTGAGTACTTCAAAATTGGTGGGAGTGCTGACAAGCTTCCCGTTAATGAGCATCTGGTAGCTATTCTCAAAATCCATTACTTAACTCCCGAATAAATTTGTCTCTGGGTCTCGGCATTGGCAGCATGGGTGACACTGGCCTCCAACAGAATTCGTAGGCACGATCAGGTTTCCTTCAGTGCACGGCGTAGGACTTTGCCTGAGCTCGTTTTGGGCAGTTCAGAGACAAATACGAACTCACGGGGGATCTTGTATGAGGCAAGCTTGGCGCGACAATGCGCGTCCAATTCGGCGACGTCGATATTGTATCCATCTTTGGGAACAATTACCGCCCGAGGGATTTCGCCCTTGAGTTGATCGGGTATGCCAACCACGGCAACCATCGACACGGCTCTGTGGGTCGCGATCACCGCTTCGAGTTCGGTCGGAAAGATATTATATCCCGCAGTCAGAATCATGTCTTTCTTACGATCCACGATCTTGTAATTACCTGCGCTATCCGCCGTCGCTATGTCGCCGGTTGCCAACCAGCCGTCCGCGTCGATCGCGGCATCTGTTGCTTCCTTTGCGTTCCAGTATCCTTGCATAACAATAGGCCCACGGATTTGCAGTTCGCCGACCTCGCCCTCCACGGCGAGGTCGCCCTGTTTTGTCAAACTCATGAGTCTTGCCTCTAATGAGGGCAATGTCGTGCCGATCGAGCCAAATGGTGCTTCTCCGATTGTCGCAGCTATGGCGCTGTGAGTCATGCCGACACCAGCCAGCTCGGTCATTCCCCATAACTCGACGAGGTTGGCGCCAAGGCGACGCTGCGCCATTTTCATCCTTTCAACAGGCATGGCCTGACCTCCAACGGTGCAAAGGCGCAGTGAAGATAGATCTCTTGCCTCAAGATTCTCGGCCAACAGATAGTAATACATCGTTGGCACACCCTCAAAGATCGTCACTTTCTGTTGCTCAATTGCATCCAGCATGGCTCCAGGTTCGAAATTCGCGAACAAGTTCAATTTTGCGCCAGACAGAAAGGTCGATTGCATGACGACGTTGCCGTAGACATGGGAGCATGGCAGGGCGCTAAGCATTACGTCTCGTTCGTTCTTGACGTGCATCGTCGCGGTTAGGAGGGCGTTTGAAAGCATGTTCCGATGCGTAAGCGTCGCGCCCTTGGGCGTTCCAGTGGTTCCTGAAGTATAGCAGATCGCGGCGGGCTGGGTGTCCAAGATCACTTGTGGCACATAGCTGGTGGCTTCGACCGTTCTGTCCCAAGACAAAAGGGAAAGCCCGGGTAGCCCATCGCCGATTTTATTCCGAACCGCGGGCGAAACGATTACCGTATTGGCACCACAATGTGCCGCAATCACAGCAACTTCTTCATGTGTAAGCAAGGCATTGACGGGCACAACAATGCCTCCTGCTTTGAGGATGCCATAAAAGTGAGTAATCCAGGAGGTGCTGTTCTCTCCGAAGAGAATAACCCGATCACTTTTTTTGATATCCAGATCTGATGCAATGAAATCTGACAAGCGGTCAATTTCGACAAAGCTTAGCTTTTCCCTGCCGCATTCGACAGCGATGCGCTCACCGAACCGATGGGCGGCCATGCGAGGAACATCTGCGAGCGTAGAGATCATATGGTTGTTCCTTGCGGAGCAGTAATTCGAGATGCCGAATTGATCTGGGGAATGACCAATTTTTCTACCCAACTTAAACACGCACCCTAGAGCATTTACTCGTGCACCTGCTCCAAAACGGGTCTTATGAGAGGGGGTTGCGCTCAATCATGTACATGTCCTCATACCGACTCATTTGAGGTCCCTCGGTACCAAATCCTGTAATCAGATCGCGGCCTAGCAATTTAGCAAATCTGTCTGGGTTCCGTTCGATAATATCCTGCGGAATGTTGCGATCGATTGACGGCGTTATGTGGATTCGGCTGAATGCCTGCACTAGGGTGACGCGTGTGTCGTCGGTCAGGTTTGGGAATGCGCCGTGCCAAGTATATGCGGGCAGGATAAGTAGCGATCCAGCTGGAGCCTCGATCGGCTCCAGTAATTCGTATGCTTTTTCCTCATCAGCGGTGGGATGGCGGAGATATCGGTGACTTCCGGGCACAATTCCGATGCAGCCACGCTCCAAGGTATAATCCGTTAACATGAAAGTGCAGTTGACAATCTGCGCGTAGGGGGGAAACGGATCGGGAATCATAAGGCTGTCTGTGTGAATTCGGTAAAAGGAATCGCCGGAACGCCCCTTCACAAATCCCAAACTATTGTTCAGCACCATGCTGCTGCCGAGCAAGTAGCTGCTAAGTGCAAGCGCCGCTGGGTTCAGTAAGAATTTCTCAAATATATTGCCCTGAACCAGAGGGAGCCAAACCGTATAAGAGAAACCGGGGCGAAAATTGCTCTCACCACTCTCAAACGCACCTCCATCGCGTGCAATTTCCAGCAAACGATCACGAGCCGCAGCGATGTCTGAACTTGGCGCCACTTTTTCAGGTGGCACGACGGTATAGCCTTGGGCCGCCAGCTCGGCGAGGTTCTCCATCAGACCAAGCTCCCTGATGGTGGCAAGCTGTTTCGCCAAATCTTCTTTCATTCCGGCAAGTGCGAAGTCCATTTTCGTCTCCCGAGTCATTAACGGGATTTGTATTATCGTATTTCGTATGCGAAATCAACTTTGTAGTTCAGGGTTATCCGAACGCAGGGCCAGCTTTCCCTCATTGTCCGCAGCCAGGCCACATAGATCGAAGCAGTTAGTTTTCAAATCGCGCCTTGAATTTAAGTATACGGTATGCAAAAAGTTTCGCAGCGTCGTTCAGGTGCAGGTGATATTCTGATCCGCAGTGGAGGTCGTTTACTGAATTGGGAGTGTCTCGCACGTTGTTTCACGCGCGAATTTGACAATGGAGATCGGATGCGAATTGGATCTGAAATTAGGCAATTTTTGGTAAGCACCACTAGTTGGCGCCATCAACTCAATTCGATAAGTCGGCTGCTTGGTAGGCGCAGTCCAGTAGCGATGGCAATGACCGGGAATGAAAGTTGATAATTTGGAAGGGCCTGTGCACGTGCGGCACTGCGCTGCGAGCAAATGTCGACGTTACTAATGCCGATATGACGGTAATCGCTGCGATCGTGATGGGTTTCACAGTTTGAACAGCACATTCTAGCCAAATATCTAGAATTGCATCGAAATATGGCGCCCTGCAGCCCAATTGCCATACGACTTTAGTTTGCCGGGATCGTGCCAACTGGGAGATGAGGCCAGCCTTTGATCGGACCAAGTTGGCAAGAAATCAGAGACATACGGCATACTGGTGAGCAATTCTGGCAAGTGGGCAGACCCACAATATTGGGAGACATTAAGATGAGGGAATTCGTTCAGCGCAGACCACTTGCCGTTTTTGCGGCGTTGCTAATGATATATGGCTTCGGCTTTTTCGTTTTGCTGCCATTTGCATTTGGCCTTGACGCTCCGATCGTCGAAGGGCGCCAATTGCGAGAGTTTGGATATATCGCATTACCGCTGGGTTTGATCCGGATACCTGATAATCCTGTGCTTATAATGTTCTTCGGATACGGCGCTTCTCCCTCGCTTGCCGGCTTGACGGTTGCTGCGATGGGCTGGGGACGTCAAGGTGTAACCGAAATATTTGGCCGGCTACGCCCTTGGCGCCATGGAATTGATGTTCGGAAGGCCGTCAGTGCATATGTAAAAATTGTTTTTTTGTTCCTTTTACTGTGCCTGATGTGGATCGCTGCTCATTTGATGATAAATGGCGTCGATGGTCCGAGTCCGTTTGCGGGGGTCAAATTAACCGCGCTGCTGGCGGCGATCCTAGTCGGCCTAACTCTCAATCCCGGCGGTGTTCTGGAAGAAGTAGCCGGTTATCGTGGATTTCTTCTCCCTCACCTCCTCAACAGTGGTGTATCCCCGATTAAGGCAGCGATACTGATAGCTGTGCTGTGGATCATTTGGCACCATGCAGTACCCTTCTCACCGTTGCTCGTGAGCAGAGATGAGCTAGCAGCATCGCCTCAGTTTTGGACAAGGCAACTTCCGATTTTCACCTCCTATATGATTATCGGAAACGTAGCGATCTCGATCATCATGACCCACTTCTATCTGAAGACGGGCAGCACACTGCCAGCGATTATGATTCACAGCGGGATTAACTCGGTCCCCTTTGGCCTTCCTCTTTCTTCCGGCTCAGACTCATTCGCTTCCGTGCCATCCCAAACGCTCACCTTCGCATTAATGATCGCATATGCTTTGTGTGCAGCAGCGGTTTTGCTCACGGGTGGATTGCGAATGGAAAAAGTCTCTTAGGTACCTGACATGCAGACTTCCCGTAAGGAATCTGTAATGCATTCTAGCAAATTGATTGGCGCTGCAGGTTAGAATGGTTGTGGACGTTGGCATGGACCGAGGCGAACATCTGGAGCGATTTCATTCATCGAAATCGCTGCATGGCCCGTTCCCGTCGTTGGAATAACAAGTGTGAGTGCTCGGCTCGATTGTTGAACCAACACCCCACCTCGCGCCGATCTAGTTTGCCCAACTCCCGCATGGCGGCAGGGTCGGATCGCATCCCGTCAGTGACGATTGTTTCCATGCGTTCGTGCCGCTTCAGCGCCTTCTTCAGGAAAGTCAAAGCTGCAGCCTTGTCGCGCTTTTTCGTGACATAGCTCTCGAATATCTCGCCTCCGTGATTTACCGCACGCCACAGATAATGCCGCTCACCGTTGATTTTCACGAACTCCTCATCGAGGTGCCAGCGCCACTGCCGAAAGCCGCGCATCGCATTGATCTGCTGGCGCCGGATATCAGCAGCGAACATTGGGCCGAAACGGTTCCACCAAAGCCTCACCGTCTCGCGGCAAAGGTCGATCCCGCGTTCAATCAGCAGGTCTTCAACATTTCGAAGGCTCAAGGGAAACCGCACATACATCATCCCGACCAGGCGGATGATCTCGGGTGACGAGTTGAAATAGCGAAACGGGCCGGCTGCTATGCAAGGTCGGGGCATCGCAAAGCCCTACCCTCACCAGCTCGCTTTGCAATCAGGTGCAATTGCTTTGACAGTACCCTTGTGATCGAATTGGGCCATGCCTGCGCCTTGCCGCTTGAAACAAGAGCTAACCACTTATTGCCCAAGCAGGCACGGACTTTGCTCTGGCATGAGCCTGCGTACCGATATTGAACACCAAATCCTCACGAACGATTTCGTCAAGCTCATAGTCAGCCAATTCCGCGGCCGACGAGTAATGGGGTTCGAAATCGGTCTCTAAAGTCTGCCGTATCAGATCCTCAAAACTGTCGATCACTAAGAACGATGGTTGGCAATCGTCGATACGATAGAGGGTCCGCATCAGACGGGCTAAGTTGAACCCCAACCGATGCGGCGAAGGGCTTTCAAGCGAAAAATGAGTTTCCCTAACCTAGGAAGCTATTCCAGCACCGTATATCTTTTGGCCTCCATCAGATTGAACCAGGCCAAATCCAACTGTGTGCCAATACATTCTGGCTAGCCTCTTCAATGCTCCATAGCCTTCAGCTCTGAGGCCGCCCTTTCCAAAGGCCTGCATGTATGCGGCGAAAATAGGATTTTCCAGCAACGATACGTGTCCAAGCACATCGTAAAAGATGTCTGGTTCTTGAAGATAATCCACTTGATCGGGTTGGCGAATAAAC
Organism: Aquisediminimonas profunda; assembly: GCF_019443285.1. GTDB lineage: Bacteria > Pseudomonadota > Alphaproteobacteria > Sphingomonadales > Sphingomonadaceae > Aquisediminimonas > Aquisediminimonas profunda. Next base: position 1,287,662 of record NZ_CP080327.1, on the reverse strand, counting down.
CGACCGGAAACACATCGGCACTTCGCTAAATGATCGCAAAATTCTTGGTCCGAGATTAATCCGGGCACTGCGACGATACGCCACCCGGTTGTTGTAAACAAAAGATCGGAGAGCTTTTCAAAGTTGGGGATGCCCGGCTCGTCCGGACTAAGAGTTGACACACCTTCAGGGAATTCCGGCACCACCCGAAGTTTCAACTTGTTGATCTGGTTGTTGAAGAAAAGGTCCTACGTTCGGTGCAATGCTTTAGTGTATCGCTCCCAGCCTTGGGGAGAGACGCTATCAAGCGTCACGAGCGCCTCCGGAAGCAATTCCGTGTCCTGACCGGGTGAGCACTATTTGACGGCATCTCCAGCCACGACCGCAGGATCAAGTAGACTGGATTGCTTGAATTTTTTGGTTTCGTTCATTGCGACGCTTTCGATCAAACTCACGATTATGCCATTGTGACCGGAAGGTGTGTTGTCTCCTTGACCTTTTCGAGCACCGCATACGTGCGAGTTTCGCGAACGCCTGGGACCGAGGCAAGAATGTGCCCGAGAAAAGTGCGGTAGGCTGTCATATCCGACACCCTTGCCTTGATGAGATAGTCGAACCCGCCTGCCACCATATGGCATTCTAGGATTTCCGGGATTGAAGCCACATGTTCGGCAAATGCGCGAAAGACATCATCTGTCGTTCGATCCAACAAAACCTCAACGAATATGAGCAAGTCGCAGTCCAATGCCTTGGGTTCGATTAGGGCTACTGTGGCGCGTATTACACCAGTTTCACGAAGCCTTTTGACACGGTCATGACAGGCGGCTGGCGAGATTCCGCAAGACTTTGCGAGATCCAGATTTGTGATTCGTCCGTCCTTCTGCATGGCGTCAATCAATCGGCGATCAGTGGTATCTAGCGAATAAAGTTCAGCCATTTTGATATAATATCGATAATAATTTTAAAAGCAATACAAAAATACGAAGCACATTCGCCATCACCTTCGCTAGCCTATTCAAAAGAAGTCATGGTCCTTCATTGAGGAAGCACGGGATGGCATTGGGTCAGAATTGGGACGAGCTGGATGAAGGAAAGTTCACTGCCGAGGTGCAAGTGATTTCCGCTTTGCTAGATAGTGAGCCGCTTTCAAGTGAAGAGCGACAATCTGTCGTCGAATGTGCGGCAGACTTGGTCGAAGGAGCCCGTGCCTCGGCGCGCAAGCAGGGGGTCGTTGAAAGCTTCTTGAAAGAGTTTTCAATGGGGTCCCGCGAGGGACTGGCACTGATGTGTCTGGCCGAAGCCCTGCTGCGAACGCCTGACGCCCAAACCCGCGACCGCCTGATCGCCGAAAAGATCTCGATGGCCGATTGGGCGAGCCATCTAGGCAAGGCAGACAGCCTGTTCGTGAACGCCTCGACATGGGGCCTGATGTTGACGGGTAAGCTGGTCGATGTCGATGAAGAAGCAAAGCGGGACGTTAGCGGCTACCTGAAGCGCCTGACTGCAAAGGTCGGTGAGCCAGTCATCCGTCAGGCCGTCGCGGCTGCGGTGCGGATAATGGGCGAGCAATTCGTGCTCGGCCGCACGATCACCGACGCCTTGAAGCGCGCCAAGCGAGAGAAGATGCTGTGCTCGTTCGACATGCTGGGCGAAGGTGCACGCACAGATGCCGATGCGGAGCGCTATGCCCGAATCTATGCAGATGCCATCGAAGCTGTCGGACAGGCTGCCAATGGCGCCGGGCCGGAACAAGGCCACGGCGTTTCGGTCAAATTGTCGGCGCTTTTTCCGCGCTACGAGGCTGCACAGGAAGACCGCGTCTGGGCCGCCCTTTATCCGCGGCTAAAGATGCTCGCTCTGATTGCCGCTCGTCACGATCTTAACTTCGCAATCGATGCCGAGGAAGCTGACCGATTGGTACTTTCCCTGAAGCTGGTCGAGCGGCTCGCTCACGAACCCGAACTCGGCGCTTGGCGTGGACTAGGCGTCGTGGTTCAAGCTTACCAGAAGCGGGGCATGGCCGTCATCGCCGGGCTTAGGGACTTGGCACACCGATCGGGGCGGCGGATTATGATCCGTTTGGTCAAGGGAGCCTACTGGGACAGTGAGATCAAGCGAGCGCAGGTCTCAGGCATGCCGGACTATCCGGTGTTTACGACCAAGGCAGCCACCGACCTGTCTTACCTCGCTTGCGCCAAGGCGCTCATTGCAGCAGCCCCCCATCTCTATCCCCAGTTCGCAACGCACAATGCGCACACGCTGGCAGCGGTCCGCCATATGGCTGAGAAGGCAAATGTCGCAATTGAGCATCAACGCCTGCACGGCATGGGCGAGGCTCTTTATGAGGCGGCCGAGAGAGCTTACGGCCACCTTACCCTGCGCGCCTATGCACCGGTCGGTGGGCATGAGGAACTCTTGCCCTATCTGGTGCGCCGTCTGCTGGAGAACGGGGCAAACAGCTCCTTTGTCCACGTTCTGCTGGACGAGTCCGTTCCGACTATCGATGTGGTGCGCGATCCAATTGCTTTGGTCGAGGCTTGCCCCAACCGCCACCCACGGCTCCCTATTCCGCGTGAAATCTACGGGCCAAACCGGACCAATCCTCTTGGTCGCGACCTGAGCCAGGCAGTAGTTCGGGAAAACCACATCCGGAACATTGCGTTGCAAACCAACGAAAACCGAAAAGCAGGCCCTATCATCGCAGGCGAACTGCGCAGTAATGGGGCGATCGAAGTCTTTGCGCCGGGTCGGCCCGAACAGGTTATCGGGCAAGTCGCCGCTGCTGGGGTCGGCGATATCGATGCAGCGATTACACTTGCCCGGGCGGCTCAGCCCGCTTGGGATCGTGCGGGTGGAAAAGAGCGGGCAGAGGTGCTTCGCGCCATGGGCGACGCGCTTGAAGGCGAGATGGATCCCCTCATGGCTTTGCTTACGCTCGAAGCGGGCAAGACTTTCAACGACGCAGTCGCCGAAGTTCGCGAGGCGGTCGATTTTTGCCGCTACTATGCAATGATGGCCGAAAGGGAATTCGGTCCGCCGCAAACCCTGACCGGCCCGGTCGGCGAAACCAACCAGTGGCAGCTCTTCGGACGGGGCGTGTTCGCATGCATCAGCCCCTGGAACTTCCCACTGGCGATCTTCACCGGGCAGATTGCGGCTGCCTTAGCCGCTGGCAACGCTGTTGTAGCCAAGCCTGCAGAACAGACGCCGCTTATCGCAGCTATGGCGGTTCACCTTTTTCACTCCGCCGGCCTCGACTCTCGCCTCCTTGCGCTCCTTCCCGGAGAAGGAGCCACCATCGGCGCCGCTATTGTGGCTAACCCGTGCATAGATGGCGTGGCGTTTACCGGGGGCACCGAGACAGCCTGGGCGATCAATCGGAGTTTGGCCGCGACGGCCGAACAGAATCGCCGTCCAATCATACCGTTCATCGCCGAAACCGGCGGCTTGAACGCCATGTTCGTCGACACGACTGCGCTGCGTGAGCAAGTGGTCGACGACGTGATTGTCTCCGCCTTCGATTCGGCTGGCCAGCGCTGCTCAGGTCTGCGCATGCTGTTCGTTCCGCACGATAGCGCCGACAGCATTATCGAGTGCTTGACTGGAGCGCTTGCTGCACTGAAGGTCGGTGATCCGACAGATCCATCTATTGACGTCGGGCCGGTAATCGATGCCGAAGCGCTGATCGGGCTAGAGGCGCATGTGCAAAAGCTTGAGCGCGAAGCAAGGATTGTGGCCCGCCGTGAAGGGCCAGGCATTCCCGGGTACTATTTTGCGCCCACGATCGCGGAGGTTCCAGTCCCGGACTTCCTTGAGCGCGAGGTGTTCGGCCCTATCCTTCATGTCTGCCGATATAATCCGAGCGATTTACTTGAGTTTACAGCGCGCGTTGCGGGGCGGGGCTATGGGCTGACGCTCGGCGTACATAGCCGGATAGAGCGCTTCGCGCGCGAAATTCAGGCGCTCGTACCTGCTGGCAACATCTACATCAACCGGTCGATCACGGGTGCTGTGGTTGGTGTTCAACCTTTTGGGGGGGTCGGGCTTTCCGGCACCGGACCGAAGGCCGGTGGGCCGCACGCACTTCATCGCTTCGCCAACGAGCGCGCGATTTCAAACAATATCATGGCTCAGGGTGGTGACCCCACTCTACTCAATCTGTAATTAGGACTGGCAATGAGTTGCGGTATTCTCGCTGTGGCTGCCAGCTTGAGAAGATTGAGTTCGAAGGTCCAAACGGGCAGCTCTCGAACTCAGTTCGGCTGAGGCGAGGGCTCAGGAACAGCCATGTTGATCTTTCAGATCGCTGACTAATTCCCCAAGCACTCGATAGCAGTCAAACCTCCGATAACTTTAGGGCAGTTCAATCAATTGCTGACGCCCGCGTTGGCCTTGCTATTGGGGCGGCCAAACTTCGCTTCAACCAGCCCAGCCGACAGGGCCAAGCCGGCCTCCAAGGCGTTCCCGATTTTCTCCCTCGAATACTCACGGTTCGCTGTCAGTTGATATTCAGCGCCGATGAAGAGTTGGGAGTGAAGATCTGTCGTGGTTTCAATACCAAGCGGCAATGCTATGACACCGCGCTCATGGAATCGGAGCAGGGTTCGCCGGATGTTGTCCCGATGGACCTGAAATATCAACGCCATTCCTTCGGGCGGTTCGTTCATTTGCGAAATTGCGGCCACAAATTGCAGAGATAGTCTGAACCGTCTGGAATTGTAACTCCCCACGGCCATGTCCTGCGCTTCCGGCAGCCTAGCGTAGTTCTTCCAGTCAACGGGCAGTTCGGCCTTCGAATGCTCGGCATGATCTATAAGGCAAGCAGCTACAACCACCGCCTCGCGCGTTGGAAAATATGAATAAAGCGCCCCGTTCGACGCATTCGCAGCGCGGCAGATGTCGCGTAGCGTAGTTTCGTAATAGCCCTTTTCGATCAGCACTCCCAGCGCCGCGCGGGCGATCGCGTCGCGCTGACGGCGCATGTAATCCTCATCTCGCTTCGGCATTTTACTCCCTTCTTTCTCACCGTTCTCGCCCGGCGGTATTCTTGTCACTCGATTAAGCCTCTTGCAAATAAATAAAAACGGGCGCATGCTCTGTTTTTATTTCAAACTGAGGGAGGTGGGCACATGAAAAAGAGTCTTGGCGACACGGTCGGTGTTACAGTTTTCGGATTGCTTGCCATGGCGGCGGCGCCGGCGCTGGCGCAGGACAGGCCTGATGATGAAGGTGCTGCTAATGGTGAAATCATCGTCACCGCGCAGAAGCGGGAGCAGAAACTGATCGACGTGCCGATCTCGATCACAGCAGTGACGGGGGAGGTACTGGCCAAACGTGGCGCAAGCGCTCTCGAAGACGCCCAGTTTTCCGTCCCGGGCCTCGCGATCACGCAGTTTGCGCCCGGTCAGCAGCGGGTCAATCTGCGCGGCGTCTCGGCGTACAGCGGCTTGCCTACTGTCGGCGTCTATCTGGACGAAATACCTCTCAACATGGAAGCCGGCCAATCGGGCCAGGATGTCCGCCTACTCGACATCAATCGAATCGAGGTGCTTCGCGGTCCCCAGGGCACGCTTTACGGCCAGGGTGCCGTTAGCGGCACGATTCGCTACATTACCAATGAAGTCGATCTGGATCACCTATCGGCCTCGGCGACGGGAGAAGTCGCTGGCGTCTCCAGCGGCGGAACGGATTGGAAGGGCGAAGCCGTGGTCAACGTGCCAATCGTCACCGATCAGCTCGGCGCGCGCTTTGCCGGATCCTACCAGAATTTTGGCGGCTGGATCGACAACCCGGTGCTGGGTTTGCGCAATGTCAATTCGGGCCACGCCCTGACCCTTCGCGGCAAGCTGGCAACGGTGCTGGGCGAGCGCTTCAAGCTTGGCATCACCGTGCAGCATCAGGAGCTGGAGATTGGTGCCCAGAACCTGAGCACCTCAGACCAGAAGGTCTTCGATCAGCTTCCCACCCCGTACACGTCAAAAGTCACTTTGGCGAATGCTCTGGCCACCTATGATTTCGGGAGCGTGACTCTCTTGAGTTCGACAAGTCTCCTGCGCCGCAATAACCACCAGATCCTAGATCTTACCGCGACCTTCCTGCCATTCCTCCCGTTCTTTGGCGTCCCGCCAGGTGCGGTTTCGTCCATCGGCCTCAAAGGCGACAGCAGCAGCGAAATCTTCTCGCAAGAGGTGCGCCTGTCGTCCAACGGGGACAACCTGCTCAACTGGACAATCGGCGGTTTCTATCGGGACTCGCGCGGAAGTCAAAACGGTATCGACATCCAGAATCCTGTCGTCCTGCCGCCCGGGCTACTATTGAGCGTCAGCGGCACCAGTCCCGAGAATTCCAAGTCCTTCGCCGCGTTCGGCGAGGCGAGTTATCAGATCATGCCCACGCTCAACTTGCTGGTAGGATTGCGCTACTTCGAAGACAAGCGGACCCAGCACAGTGTCAGTTCGATATTCGGAAATGCCGCGGTCGATAATGGCAAGGGGAAGTTTCATGCGCTGAGCCCGCGCTTCAACCTGTCGTGGCAACCCAATCGGAACATCAACGTCTATGCCAATGTAGGCAAGGGCTTTCGCAGCGGCGGCTTCAACCTGACCTCTACCGGATTCGGCAATCCGGTGCAGCCCAGCTTCAAGCCCGACACCCTGTGGAGCTATGAGGTCGGCGGCAAGTTCCAGACCGACGACCGAAAACTCTCGCTGGAAGTGGCTGGCTACCGGAACGAGTGGAGCGACGTCCAAGTTACCACGAACTACCCCGGCCTCCCGAACAACTTCACCACCAATGGTGGCAAACTGACAGGCTGGGGCGTCGATGGCAGCGTAACGTATCTGCCGATATCGGCGGTGACGCTGACACTGACCGGCGGCTGGAACGACATGGCATACCGGTCCAACACGCTCGACCACCTTGCCGGCGATCCTGCGGATTACGTGCCACGCTTCACCGGATCGGTATCGGCCGAGTATCGGTTCGACCTGGGAACGCTGCCCAGCTTCGCCCGCGTCGATTACCAGTATTCAGATAAATTCCAGGTTTACATCCGCAACTTCCAGGCTGCTCCGGTATTTTCCGATACGCAAAGCATCCTGAATGCCCGGATCGGGGCATCGGGGGAAAACTGGAGCGCATCGATCTTTGTGCGCAACATTCTCAACCGCGACAGCGTGCTTTACCCCGCGTTCGCGTCCCTGATATACCCGGCGCGGCAGCAACCGCGAACGATCGGCGCCAGCTTCAACGTAAAATACTGAGGCGCGACGGGGATGGCATTGAGTTGGGAACAGCGCGCGCACGCTGCGCAAGCCAGTCTTTTCCTGGGCGAAGCCGTGAGCAATGGCGCAGTCTTCCCGATATGGATAGATGATCACCATTTCTGGTACGAAAGGTCCGGAGACGACGGTCCGGAATATGCGATTGTCGATGCCGCTGCGGGTCAACGACAGATGACGTTGACCCGCAGAGCACTCGCCGCGGCGCTGGCCGATTTGCTCGACGTGCCGATCGACCGGCACGAATTAGTCTTGAGCAACATGCGCTTCAATCTGGCGGAATCGGTTCTGGCTTTCTCCGCCTATGGCGAAGCCTATGCCTATGATTGGTTGGCACAAACACTGAATGCGGCGGAGAAGACTGCCGACCGGAACTGGCTCCCTTCTCCCGACGGCGGCCATGCACTTTTGCTGGCGGGCGACAATCTGCAACTGCGCGATCTAGCAACCGGAGCCGAACGCTCACTTACGACCGATGGCACGCCGGAATACGCCTATGCGGTGCCTGGTGCAGCTTTGCGCCAGCTCAATCGCTCTCACAGAGTAGAACTGCCCGAGGCAGTATGGTCACCCGATGGCCGTTGGATCCTGACCCTGCAAACCGACGAGCGCCATGTACTTCCGCTATCGCTCGCGGAATATGCTCCCGGATCTGGCGTGCGGCCGGTGATCCATTCCAACCAGACAAGTCTGCCCGAAGACCCAAAGGTCACCGAATTCCGCATGATCGCGATCGAGGTCTCGACCGGACGACAGATCGAGGCCCGCTATCCCCGCCTGGTTGCCGTGCGCATGAACGCCACGGTATTCGGGTCCGGAATGGCATGGTGGAGCGCAGACAGTCGTATAGCCTATTTCATCGACGTCGAGCGCGGCGAGCAGAAGGCCCACGTGGTCGCGTTCGATGTCGCCACAGGGTCGACACGCATCGTGTTCAGTGAAGAGTCTGCGACCTATGTCGAGGTCAGTGTTAACGTCTATACCAAGGCGCTGATCGCGCCGCTGCCGGCGACCAACGAACTGGTATGGTATTCCGAACGAAGCGGACGGGGCCATCTCTACCTTTACGATCTGGTGACGGGTGCATTACGCTGCGCTATCACCGCTGGTGACTGGCAGGTCCGCGAGGTGCTGCGCATCGACGCCGGCCGTCGAGAAATTTTCTTCCTTGCGGCTGGCATCGCGCCAACGGAAAGTCCCTACGTTACTAAACCTTGTGTAGCGTCGCTCGATGGCGCGATGCGGGTGCTGGCCGCTGCGCCGGGTGATCATGTTGTCTGGCGGCCCGGCGGCATGGCAATGATGCTTAAGACACTGGAAGGCATGGATGGCGAGGCGATTTCCGGACTGTCGCCGTCCGGGGACTATTTCGTTGAAACGGTAAGCTCCGTCACCGAACTGCCCCGGACATGGCTGCGCGGCCGCGATGGCCGGGAAATCCTGCTGCTCGAAACGGCAAAAGGTGATTTGCCCGAGGGTTGGCAAGATCCTGAACCGGTGGAGTGCCTCGCCGCCGATGGGCTGACCAAGACATACGGCTTGCTTTTCAAGCCGCTCGGCCGAGAAGACGGCGCTCGATACCCGCTCATCGACCTGATCTATGGCGGACCGCAACTTCACAATGTCCCGCACGCGAGCTTCGCTAATGGTGACATAGGAAGTGGCACCTATATTGATGCCGTGCACCTAGCATCTCTGGGTGCTTATGTCCTCGTCCTCGACGGGCGCGGCACGGCTAACCGCGAGCAGGCGTTCCGCACGGCCTCTTACCGCGCCGCACACACGGCCTCTAACCTAGAAGATCACATCGCTGCGATCCACCAGCTAGCCCAGGCCAATGGCCAAATCGATCTCGATCGCATAGGCATCACCGGGTTTTCCGGCGGGGGCTACATGACCGCGCATGCCGCGCTGCGTTTTGGTGATTTCTTCAAAGTTGCGGTTGCCGGGGGGGGCAATTATGATCAAGCGCTTTTCTGGCATAGCTGGGGTGAGCGCTATCACGGCGCCTATGATGCGGAGCACTATGCGGCGCAGGCGGCAAAGACCTATGCTGAAGGGCTGTCAGGCAAGCTGATGCTGGTGCATGGCATGATGGATGCCGGCTGCCACCCTGCGGGCCTTTTTCAACTGGTGCAGAGCCTGATCGAGGCGGACAAGGACGTCGATCTGGTGCTCCTGCCGCGCGGCGGTCATGACTGGCAGGGTTACGGCCTACGTCGGCGCTGGGCCTATTTCGTATCGCATCTGTTTGGCGAGACGCCGCCGCCGTTGAAGTCGTTCGATCGACCGTTAGAGCATACGATGAAACGCTTCGTCGCAAGCCGCGCGAAGCCAAAGAAGGTCGAGGCATGACTATGGCGACCACCGCACGGGCAATCGGGTCTGAAGCCGTGCAGCGTGACTCGGACTACGTGCTGAAGGGCGGCTGGTATACCCTTTGGTTCTCGATGTTTGTAATGCTGTTCGCATTCGTCGATCGGCAGGTACTGACTCTGGCAGCCGCACCGATGTCTGCCAGACTTGGCCTCAGCGATGGTCAGCTGGGTATGGTCCAAGGCCTCGGCTTTGCGATCTTCTCGGTCGCCGCTGTCTATCCAATCGCCTGGGCGGCGGACCGCTTTGGCCGCCGTTCGGTGCTCGCCGTGTGCATTGTGACATGGTCGCTGGGCACAGCCTCTTTCGGCTTCGCAAAGAATTTCGGGCAGATGTTCATTGCCGCGATAGCCGTTGCGGCTGGGGAAGCCGGCACCGGACCGATCTTCGCGTCAGTTGTCCCGGAGCTTTTCAAAGGCCGAAAGCGTCTGCTGGCCAACGGACTGACGTACTTTTTCGGCTATCTAGGCATTTCATTGGGGCTGGCGCTGGGAGGCGGCGCTATCGGTGCAATCGATGCGGCGCATGGGGATTTGCCCGCTGCGTTGCGCAGTTTCGAATCCTGGCGACTGGCCTTCTTCCTCGTCGCGCTTCCCGCACCTGTTTTCCTTATCTTCCTTGCCTTCGCCCGGTTGGACGTGTTGCACGACGCACCGAAATTCGAAGCGGCAAAATCCCCTTCTGCGGACGACTTTTGGGCATTCGTCTGGCGCAACCGAGTTGCGATGGGGTCAGTATTGGGCGGTCTCGGCCTCTATGTTCTGGCGTTTGGTGGCTATCTGGTCTGGTTACCCGTGGCGGCAACGCGACTTTTCAACGCGACGCCAGCGGAAAATGGCATGGCCATTGGTTTGGCAACCGGGCTAGGCATGGTGGGCGGCGTCATTGCTGGGACACTGATCGTTCGACGGTTGATCGTCCATCTTGGTCCCGTTGCGACGATCCGCTTTTTCTGGATCGCGATGACGGTGTCTAGCCCGCTGCTGCTTGCCTTTCCTTTCGCGGGTTCGACTTGGCAACTCTATTCGCTGTTCGGCGCGGTTATGCTGTCCGGTACAGCCATTGGCAGCATGGTGGCCACCCTGCTGCAGGACATGGTACCCTCGGTCCTGCGCGCACGATTTTTCGCCGTCTATACAATCGTGGTGGGTCTGATCGGGGGCAGCGCACCCTCACTGGTAGGCTGGGTTTCTAGCGCGTTGGGCACTGAACCACGCCAGTTGCTGGTGGCGATGACCATGGTCGCGGTTCCTGCCTGGTTCGCCGGCATCGTCTTGCTGCGGATGGCGGAACGACCGTTCGTCGGTCTGATCCAAAGCATCGCCGAACGTGAGGGAGAGACGATTTGATCAACAAGGTTTCCGAGCACAGGCCAGACAAGGTCGATTGCTCGCCGCGGGTGCGGATCGTCACCGATCTTGGCGACATGCTGGTCGAACTTTATCCTGATCGCGCACCAAAGTCGGTTGAGGCATTCCTGTCGGAGGTCGCCGCCGGAGCCTATGATGGAGGCAGCATCGCGCGTATCGTGCGCCGCGACAACGATCGCGGCACTCCACTGATTGAGGTCATCCAAGGGGCGGCCAAATCAATGAAGCCCAATGAGAAAGTCGAACATGAGAGCACGCTCGACACTGGGCTGAACCACCAAGATGGGACAATTTCGCTACCCAGGTTGGATGGTGGACTCGGAAACGCGCAGGGATTCTTCATTTGTATTGGTGCGCAGCCAGCGTTGGACGCAGGTGGCGGGCGCACCGCCGATGGTGCCGGGTTCGCAGCGTTTGGTCGCGTCGTTGCCGGGATGGATGTGGCGCGCGCAATTCACGCCCTGCCGACGCATGATGAAGCCCCTGCGGAATATCTGAGAGGGCAGATCGCCGTCGATCCGTTGGTCATCCATCGCATGGCAGTGGAGGCCACGGCTGCTTCGGGCCAGCTAGCCGACCTTGCTGCCGATTACTGGCATTTTCGTGTTCGAGAGTTTCCAACAGAGGCCAGCGCCGCAGGAATTCGAAGTGAGAACCGGAAGTTGGACAAAGTCGCCGTGCTTGACTTCGATCGCCGTGCCCGTCTTTGCGGTGGCCTGCGCGACCGCGCGCAGCTGATCGACATCGCCGGGCTTGATGTGGAGCAACGGACGACGCTCGTGCTGCTAACGCAGCAGGTCGAGAATTTCCTCGCAGCCCATCGCCTTGACGAACATCGCCGTGCGCAGCTTTTCCCATTCGGTTTCGCGAACCTGCCGATGGGGCTGGCGCAACAGACCGCGCTCGATACCTTAGTCGACCGCGATGATTTTCTGGCCCGGATGGAAGCGTTACCCGCGTTCCTCGAAACAAACCTCGCATCGCTAAGTGAGGGCTTCCGGCGGGGCTATCGCGTGCCGAGCATCCTGTTGCCCCGTATTCTGACTATGCTGGATGCAGACCTCGACCGTAAGAGCGGTCTGGGCGCCGTCATCGCTGCGCGCTTCGCGCCCGCCATCGCCGGCGCAGACGCGGCCCAGTTGGAATCACAACGCAAAAGGGCCGCATCCATCGTAGCGGATGCGATCACGCCGGCATTGCGCGCGATCCGGGATGCGATGACCAATCTGGGTCCAGAACTGTGCGACGCGATCGGGCTGTCAAGTCAGCCGGGAGGACGTGACTACTATCGCTTCAAGGTTCGTCAGCAGACCTCGACCGATCTGGACCCCGATGCCATCCATGCCATCGGACTGGACGAGGTCGCCCGTATCCACGGCGATTTCGAAGCGGTCCTGGCCAAAATGGGCCGGACGGGCGAAAGAGCGGAAGTGGCCGCCGAGTTAGAAGCGAAGTGCGCGGTCGATGCCGAAACTCTGCTCTCCTTCACCCGAGCATTTGCGAAGCGTGTCGATGGACTCTTGCCGCGCCTATTTGGACGAATGCCGCGGATCACGTATGGAGTTGAGCCTATGACAGTGGCAGCTTCGGGAGCACTGCCGCCCGCGCTTGCCCAACCCGCCCCGGCGGATCGATCGATGCCGGGAATCTACTGGCTCACGGCACTGCCCGAGAAGGCGCCACTACATCTGATCCCGGCGCTCACCCTGCATGAGGCCTGGCCCGGCCATCTGATGCAGTTCAGCATCGCCCACGAACTCAAGGGGCTCCCCGACTTCCGTCGCTACACGTGGCAGGACTATAACGGATATGTCGAGGGCTGGGCGCTCTATAGCGAAATGCTGGGCCACGACCTCGGGCTGTACGATGATCCTGCAGACCAATTCGGCTTGCTCAGCTTTGAACTTTGGCGCGCTTGCAGATTGGTGGTGGATACCGGCATACACTGGCTGGGTTGGAGCCGGGAGCGGGCGATCGACTATCTCGTACAGAACAGTTTCCTGCCGCGTGCAACCTGCGAATCCGAAGTAGATCGCTACATCGGCATGCCGGCTCAGGCGCTGAGCTACAAGATCGGTGAGCGCGTAATTCGGGGCCTACGTGCGGACGCTGAAGCGCTACTAGGAGAAAGCTTCTCACTCCGGGCATTCCATGACATGATCCTTAGTTTGGGCCCCGTTTCGCTCGCCGAGCTTGAAAGCCGGACGCGTGCATGGATTGCCTCCTCAATCTTTAACGAGGACTAGACATGACTTGTGTTTTCCCCGACGTGGGTGCTGTCAGCCTAACCTGAACTTGTCTCCGCTTAGCAGAGTTCTCCCCTCCCCAGCGTCACCTCATGCCATGAGGTTCTGCCACTGGGTCATCGCGGCCGAGCGGCAGGTCTTCCACGTTCCTCAGCGAATGTGGAAAGCGCACATACATCTTCACGATCAGGCGGATGATCTCGGGCGACGAGTTGAAATAGCGAAATGGAATGGCCAGCTTGCAAGTTCTGGACATCGCACAGCCCTGCCCTCACCAGCTCACTTTCCAATCAGGTCCGTTTACTTTGACAGTGCTCCAATGTTAATTGAGACAGAACCGGACTGGGCGCGCGTAATTGCAGGCGAGCAAATTGTATAGAATGACCTGACCGAAAAGTTTACTAATCTGGCTAAATGTTTCGGGTCATCCTTGCGCCAAGCGAAAACCTGATCAACGCAGGATGGGCCACCCTTAAGCCACATCCGATGAAGTCCGGCGCAACTCCGGTGCAAAGCATCAAAACGGCCCTAAAATCGACGAATGGCCCAACGAAAGCTGGATCCGCTTCGAGCTTATGCGTTGATCGATCCAAAGTGCCGCTGCGCCATGTCGGAAATCATGCAAGGTGAAGCGAGGTTTTACCACCAACGCGCCGTCTTTGGCTTTGTGCTGGGTGTAAACGCCAGCCGCGATCTGAATCGGATTAAAAACGCGGCGGGATAGAACCAGGTAAGTCATGACCTTGCCCTTCAGCGAAGGAAAGACGAGATTATCGTCGGATGACCGACACTGGAGCTTACATGCCCTGAGCGCCCGCACGGCCAGGCTTGGAATTGGAATCGTTCGAAACCCGGCGATTGACTTTGGAGACCCCAGCAAGTTTTTGAAATCGGCCCGACGATCGATGTTGATCTTCGCGCCGTTTAGATCAATGTTGTGCCACCCCAATCCGCGAGGTCTCATGCGACGTCTTAAGGCAACTGTTTCGTCAGCGCACACATGATATTTATCGTCAACAGAAGGCGGTCAGCGAATCCGATCGCCACAAATGTTGCGAGATTTTGCGAAGCCCGTCAGCGGTGTCTGAAGAGCATCGTCAATTCGCGAGTGGCAGTTCTGTTGTCGACTTAATTTCAGAAAGCGCCACCATCGAGGTTATCTCCTGCACTCCTGGTACCTTTGATAGGGTATCGAAAAAAAACCGCTCATAGGCTTCAATATCCTTGGTCACAATTCGAAGCATGAAGTCGGTTGATCCCATCATAACGTAGCATTCCAGGACTTCTGCAAAACCCCTAATCGCCTCGGCAAAATCCGATAGGTGAGTTCGTCCGTGCGCCGTCAGTTTTACCTGCGCGAAAACCTGCGCGTTGAGCCCGACCAACTTCCGATCAACCAAGCTGACTTGCGCCCGGATGATCCCTTCATTCTTGAGCCGCTGGATCCGACGCCAACATGGTGCCTGCGACAATCCAACATGTTCTGCGACATCTGACGTCGTCCGACTCGAATCGCGCTGCAACACCTGCAGAATCTTTCGATCAAACTCATCGAGCATAGAATAACCCCGCATAAACTACTATGAGCATGAAATATGCCACCCCTTAGGTCAAGGGCGCTGTAAAAGCAATTTTTATCAGCATCATGCGTGATACTTCTATTGCAAAGGAGACCATGCAATGGTGCATCAACCCGTCCGGCATCACGATTTTCAGGAGATGCTTTATCCTATCCACGATGAGACACAGAATGTCTTAGGGGTAATCGCGATCCACTCCACTGCACTGGGACCAGCTGCAGGTGGTTGCAGACTTTGGCACTATGAAAGCGAGAAGTTACTGGCGCTGGATGCGGTACGCCTTGCGCGCGGTATGAGCTACAAGAACGCGATGGCTGGTTTGCCGTTTGGTGGCGGTAAGGCGGTGCTCCAGAGGCCCGCAATCCCCTTCAATCGCAAATCACTGTTCAAGGCACTGGCGTCGGCTGTCGAACTTCTGGAAGGGCAATATGTGACTGCCGAAGATGTTGGCACGACCGTAGCCGACATGCAGCTTTTACGTCAGCACACGCGATATGTTGCTGGACTTGATACCCCCGAAGGCAGGGCGGGCGGTGACCCGTCGCCATGGACCGCGATGGGCGTTTTTGAATCAATGCGCGCAGCGGTCCAACAATCATTCGCATCGAATCTGAAAGGCCTGACTGTTGCGGTGCAGGGGACAGGAAATGTCGGCGGCCGACTCTGCCGAATGCTTCATGAAGCAGGTGCGAAACTACTCATAAGCGATGTTGATCAAAGTAGGTGTGCCAAGCTTGCAGCGGAGCTGGGCGCTACTGTTGTCTCGCCGGACAATATTGTCGCATGCGACGCTGACATTTTGGCACCCTGCGCATTAGGCGGAGTCTTGAACGAGGAGTCGATCCCAAGCATCAAAGCCAAGTTTATCTGCGGCGGCGCGAACAATCAGCTGCGATCTGAAGCGGATGGCAATCGCTTGCGCGAAATGGGGATCGTCTATGCCCCGGATTATGTTGTAAACTCTGGCGGCATAATCAACGTGGTTGCCGAATATATGGAAGAAAGTACCGAGCAGGTGCGCACAAGGGTCCAACAGATCGCTGGTCGCCTGCTCACGGTCCTCGCAATGGCGGAGCAAGAGCGGCTGGCAACCAATGTCGTCGCGGATCGGATCGCCGAAGGTATCATTCGGGAGGCGCGGCGGGACGTCGCCTGATGGGACTAGCATTCCTGTTCGAGATTCGCGCCAGTAGCGATGCGCAGACCCTCTCCCGGATAATCAATTTCTTCGCGCAGCGTGATCTGATTCTGGCCAGCGCTCGTTACGAGACGCAAACGGACGTACAGCAGATTTCGCTCGTCGTACCCAACCTCGATCCAGCAAGTGCTCATGTCATTGCAGAGAAAATGCGCTCGATGGTGCTCGTCGAAGCGGTCGAGATGAAGCCGACTGACTTGTAAAAGCGCAACAGCGTCTAAGCTAACCAAACACGGGCTAGGACTTTGGTTTAATGACTCACAATCCTAAAGTGCCAACTTCAGCGTCATTGCTCACTCTGGCAGAGACAATGCTGCTAGAACAAGCTGACCGCACACGATGGTTCGGCGACGTACTCCTCAGTGAGCCCGGCTGGACGATCCTGCTAGAGCTCTATATCGGGCATGAGCGAGGAAGTGTTGCCACCATAGAGACAGCAAGTTTTGCATCTCGCGCTTCAATTGAAACAGCACGTCGGTGGATCAAGGTGTTGGTTGGGCTGGGATTGGTAAGGATTGACCACGGCCCAAAATTTGTTGAGCCAACGACTGTTTCACTAAGCCCAATTGGATTGTCGGCCATGCGCGCGCATTTGACAGCCCAAGTTCGCTAGAATTCTTTGATCGGGAGTGCAGACCGAGCTGACTTGGCCCTTCTACTCTTCGCAGCTGTTTGATGGTTTAGGCGGAATTCGGCCGCCAAAGACTCAGGCCCGCGTGCCATCGTTTGACCTCATCTGTATAGCCCATAATGACCGTCTTGCGCACAATGCCATTCAAAGCGCCCTCGCATCCTTGTTTACCATGCAGAAGCTTTGCAAACCTTCCCGGCCATAAACATTCGAAGTGCATTGCTGTTGTCGGCGATCGCGCCGCATGTGCACTGGAATACCAATCCATCGGAGGTCGTCGTAAGCGTCGCATTTCGTCGTGAGAGCGACGAGGAACACAAGGAGCCACGGTTCGAGCTTCCGATCCCTGCTGGACCCAACCTGTTCACAGCGGCAGGAAAGCAGTTGATTGAGGACCGGTTGTCCGCAATCGAAGCCGAAATTGCCGGTTGCACCGATAAGAACGCGATCGAAGTGCTGATGCGCCAAAAGCGGTATTGGCAAACCCGCCACGCAACGGCTGAACTTGCCCCCATACCAACGGGCGATGAAGTGGCGTTTGGCACACGGACAATTTTCCGGCTCAAGGGCAAGCTGCGCACGATCGACATCGTCGGCGACGATAAAGCCGATCCAGCGACAAAACGGATTTCGTTCTCATCACTATTAGCCCGCGCACTGCTGGGAGCGTCAACGAGCGATGTCTGCGCCTTCGGTGCCGACGATCAGGCTGTCGCAATCATTGAGATTGGCCTGCAGTCCGGCTGAACTGATGGCTCGACCACCATCTCAAGCTAACACTCACCGCTATTGATCAATGTCACCCCCGGAATGGCGCAGATGCTTTCCCATTCCGCGCGTGTAGCATGATAGAATCCATCGGTTTCGCGCCAGATATTGCGGCCATTGCTGTCCTGGAACTCGGTCCTGGCATCGATATGGTCAAAGGTGATGACGAGATCTTCAGGCGTCAGGCCAAACTCGCTCAGTGAGCGAATGCGCACATAATTCAACCATTCATCAAAGTCGCTCGGGAAGGCGATGCAGGCAAGCGCCTGAGCCGTAGAGTCAACCTGATCGTCGTGCTTGCCTTTGGGGAACATGGCCAGTTCGTGAAGATAGATTGCAAGCCAGGGGGCCTCGCGCGGTATCCAGACGCGTCCGACTTCGATCGTTGGCGTTTGCGCTGCCATGCGCATGATCTTGGCGCCTTTGGGCTTGACCGCAGTGATCCGGGCAAAGCCCTCGCGTTGAAGCTCCTGAATGAGTTGGATACCTGATGCCGTGTCCTCGATCAGCACGGTACCGGCACGATGGCTCTCGGCAAGCTCGCGCACCTTGCGCTTGAGTTCGGGATATTCAAGACGGCCTCGAAAGACATGAAGCAGGTAGATTCTCTTGTCGCGGGTCACCCCCCAGGTCGTACACACGCTGTGGTCGGCAAGCTGGCTGGCCTTTGAGGCGCAGTCCCAGCTCTGCAACACGCGCTCAAAGGGAGGCTTATTCGCCAGATCATAGCGATTGAACCAAGCGATCTTGACGATCCCACCGCCAGGCGGGGTCGGCGATTGCAAATACTGGGCGGCATATTGCTCGTCGCCAAGCAATATGCGCTGCTTCCCGAGGACAGCGTGCGATTCACGTTCGGGATGTAGGGCCTCTCCGGCCTTGCGACTGTGTGGGATTGAACCGAACGTCGTGCGGATAATGTGCTCTTCATCCTCTTGCGCGATCGCCGGGAAGGACAAGAGCTCGAACCCCCCAATGTCGTTCACATGACCAATCATGTCATCTTCGTGCAGACGCTGCTGGACGATGATGATCTGGTCGTCGGACTTCTTGTTCATACGGGTAAACAGCGTGTGACGCGCCCAAGCATTGGCCTTGTTGCGCTCTGCGTCAGACAGGGCTTCATCGGATCATCGACTATGATCACATCGGCACCCATGCCTGTCAGGGTCCCGCCAACCGAAGTGGCATATCTCTTGCCCCCCGCGGTTGTGGCGAGATGGCCAACGGCCTGTTTGTCGAGGCGCGTCGCCGGGAACAGTCGGCGATACCAGGGGCTGAGCATGATGCGGCGGCAACTGGAAGAGAGCTGATCCGCAAATTCTTTGTTGTAACTAGCACAGACCACCTCCAACCCCGGATTGTGCCCAAGGAGCCAGGCTGGAAGCGCGATCGAGCAGATGATCGACTTGAGGCTACGCGGCGGCAACGCAAGAGCGAGCAGGGTGAGGATCGTGTCGCGCTTGGTTGGCGTTGGCGCGGCTGGTTGATTCGCGGCTTTGGCATGTCGGGTCTTGTTCATGGGTGGTCTCCTGATTGAGTGCAGGCCCCTGGTCTGCTCCCACCACCCAGAGCCCCGTGAGTCAGTCGACCAAGGGCGAAGCTGGCCAAGGTTCCAGCGATGCGCAGCAAAGTTGGAATGCCAGCGGAGGGATGCGGAACCGCGAGTCAGCGGGCCGGTGACAATGACCAATGCTCGGCGGGAACACGAAGCCCACCGCTGTCTTGCGAGCTTGAGGGGATTTATGCCTCAGGTGCGAGCGTATCGATGTCGATGAGCCCTTTGGCCACAACTGTGCCGGTGATCGTGACGCGCTGGCCCGCATTTTGTTCTGCGAGATCGATACCGACCCGGTGCAGGTCAAGGCGCCAACGGCCGCCCAGATCGCGGCGGAACACGACGCTGTCCGGCTCCCGGATCAGGGTGCCTGCTTCTTCAATTCTAGTGCCCATGGCAGTCATGGGGGTCCGCATAGGGAGCGGCACCCACTCCCGCCAGCGCAAATGATGGTTATGGACTTGTACGCGAAGCGGCGGCTTGGTGTACCTATGGATGATACCGGGCATGTACAACTGATCTCGCGGCTGTTCGCGCTGATAACTATGAAATGTGAGGATGGGGCCGCCCACGCGATCTTGGGTCAGGGGAGGGAGACCGACCCGAACAGGCTCGAAGATTTAGCCAATCAACTGCAATCCGTTGGCGAGGAAATGATGGTCATTGCCGAAGCGACGAAGGCGCAAACAAAATGTCGCCGCTAAATCGGCAATTGCGGCTTCCTTGGACGATTCAGAAAGCCTGCTTTTAAGAATGAAGGTCGAGATAGCGGACATCCGTTACGGGTGTCGACGAATTAGCTTCGCGACCTGAAATCGGCCATTCGAATTGCGTCGCCGCTCTTCCAAATGCAGTCAGCGCAACAATCATAATTCCCTGCGAAACGACGAGCAATTGAGGATCAGTCGAACGGCAGCACCTTGCCGTGTTCAATCAGTTCACCATTGAGACGGTTGTCACCAAGGGCCAACAACAAACCCGCCGCCGCCTCTTGAGGTGTCTGCACCTCACGGCCCTTGAAAACCGTATCCATGAAGCCGGCCGTGGCGTCGGTGAGGGCTACGCCGGGATTGGCGGAATTGATCGTGACGCCCGGCGCAAGCAGGCCGTGCGATAGGGCGCAATGGGCGAAGGCACGGGTCACCGCCACCTGGCCGACCTTAGAGGGAATATTGACCCAGTCGGGCCAACCCTCCGCCTCGGCGATTCCCGCCTCTGCCGCCCTCACATAATCGTCCATAATGGCATTCACCGCGTCGGGATCACCTTCTGCCGCTCGGAAACGATCAGCCAAATGTTCGGGCAGGAAGCTCAGCACACCGAACTTGCTGGCGACGATTAGCATGTGTCCGTTTTCGCGCATAAGTGGTGCGAAGGCGCGAAGGACGCGTAGGGTGCCATGACTGTTGGCCTCAATCATTGGCCGCGCGTCTTCGGCAGCCGGGATACCCGGCCTCGGCATCACGGCTCCATTCTGGACCAGGAAATCCAGACCATCATGGCGTTTCATTATCTCGGCAGCGAGCCTGGCAGGGCTTTCTGGCTCAGCAAGATCTAAGATGAGCCCGCCCACCTCTAAACCTTCGGTCAGAAACTCCGCCTCGACGCGTCTCGCATCAGCCTCGCTGCGAGCGGTAAAATACACAGTGCCCCGATCGCCTAAGTCCTGCTTCAGCAAACTGACTAAGGCGCGTCCGATGCCGCGTGTGGCGCCTAGGATCAGGGCGATTTTCGTAGTCATTATAAAGCTCCTATCAAATGGCTCGTCAACCGGAGCTGATCCTGAACCCTATGGGCGATCTCCCGTCGCTGACCAAGTGCTACACTTTTTTTGCCAGAACTTCCTAAAGCATGGCCTTATCTAGAGACAGGTCCGCAACCAGTCGCTTGAGCTTCTGGTTCTCCTCCTCAAGCTGCCGCATCTTGCGCAACTCTGATGGCCCGCGGGCACCGTAGGGCCGCTTCCTTCTTTAGTAGGCGGCCTCCGAAACGCCCATCTTCCGGCGCACCTCGGCAACTGGCGTTGCAACCCCCGCCTGACGCAACGCAAAGGCGATCTGCTCGCCCGTGAACTTAGATTTCTTCATACAAAATCCCCTGCTGCAAACAGCTTTGATCTTGCCAGAGACCTCTCATTCTCAATGGACGTATTTTACGAGACAGGGTCGCTGACCTTGAGACCAGTTGTCATCGCAGCGAAAGTAAGAAAATCTGCACGACTTCGTACGATACTGGCTCGACGCACTGTCCCATGACCTTCGTCCAGTTCAACTCGAAGTAACATCGGGCGCTCGCTTGCCTGCTTGGTCGCTTGCAGAGCGGCTGCGAATTTGTAAGAATGCGCAGGATTAACGCGATTATCAAACTGGCCAATGAAGATCAGCGTCGATGGATAAGGAATGTCGTTGCGAACCGCCTGCAGCGCGGAATAACCAAAGATGGTGTCGAATCCTTCTTCGGTTTCCGAGGTGCCAACTTCTTCGGTGGCTCGACTTGCCAAAATATGGTATCGGAGCATGTCAAAAAGCCCGACTTCGGGCAGGCTCCCGGCTATTAGGTCCGGTCGCTGCGTCATGATAGTGCCAGTCGTAAATCCGCCGCCGGAAGCGCCAGTGAAGCAGGATTTTTCTGGCGTGGTCCAGCCTGACTGCTGAACCGCCTCAATACACGCAATGCAATCGTTGAAGGTGTTCTGCTGATTGGTCCCAATCCCAGCGTTGTGCCATGCCTGCCCGAATTCACCGCCCCCTCGCGAGTGGACCATAGCCAGAACCCCACCATTGTTCATCCATACTACCCGTTCCGGGCGATATGGTTTAAGTGCAACTGAAAAGCCGGCATGCCCGTAGGCATAGAACATCACTGGTCGGGGAAGATCAGAACAAAGATCCTTGCGGAAAAATAACGTTACAGGCACCCTAGTGCCGTCAGGGCTTGTGCCCCAGATAACTTCGGAACTGCAATTCTCAAAGTCGAGATGGGATCGTGGAGTTCCCAAGAAACGCGACGTCCCGGTTTCGATGTTGTAGGCGATTGTAGCGAACTCGATGAAAGGCGACGTCCAAGGGAAAAGGATTTCCTTGCCATCAGCGCTCAGCGTTGCTTCGATCTTAAGATATGCGCCAGAACTTGAGCCAAGGCGTCCTTCGAGAGGAGGCTGGATAACTTTCGTTTCTCGTCCGTCCAGGCGCGTCAGTAGTATCCTGTTGTTTGCCAGATTTTCATGGACGCTTAATACAAATTCGCCAACAAGCTTTGCCGCCTCCCCTGCACTAGAGAGGGGATAGTCCTTGTCCTCCGGCACTACATCGACCCATTTCTCTACCGAGGGATCTAACGCCGGAACCCGCACGACTCGTCCGTTCGGCGCGTCGAAAAACGTCGCAATGTATAGATAGCCGTCCTTTGAACCGACAAAAGAGAGCGGAGATTTGTCTGGGTTTTGCAGCAATAAGAACTCAGCATCAAGATCGGCCGCTGGACGATAGAAGATGTATTGCTGGCGAAAGGAGGTTATATCCTGACCCTGGAGAAGGAAGTACTCGCCATCTTCTGAAACGCAAGGATCGAGCACCGCTCCGGCTATTGTCAGTCCGCCAACAGATTTGTCGTCGATGGTCTTGGTGCCGAGCCGATGATATTTGACGCCATCTGGTCGATATGGGGCGAATGTGTAGTCCCCATTTTTGCTGATCTCATGCTGGAAGTAAAACACCCCCTTCGATTCGCTGTCCCATGACAGGCGAGTAAGTCGCAATCCGGTGATCTGCTCCTCGTAATCTCTCCCTGAGGGGATGTCGCGAAACCGACCAATCGACCAATCGGAGCCGCCGCGACTGACCATGAAGGCGACTGTTTGACCGTCGGGGCTGATCGCAGTGGCCCCCAGAATGAGAGGCTCTCCCTCTGCTTCGGATAGCTTGTCGATATCCAGCAGAACAGTATTAATGTCTCGCGCGCTGGAACCGCAAAATAGCACCATCTGGTCTTGCTTGACCTCTGCACGAAATTGGAACCAGCGTTTGCCTATCTGGAACGGCGGTTGGGCGGTCTCGCCCATAACGATCATTTCCAGTTCGTCACACAATTTTTGCCTAAAAGAGCAGTTGTTTAGAAAGTGTTCTGTAAACTCATTTTGTTCTTGCACCCACGCAGCCACTTCCGGTGCATGAACATCTTCCAGCCATCGGTATTGATCAGCGATTTGCGTGCCGAAATAATCGTCCACGACATCATCCATCTTGGTGATTGGATATTTGATGGGTTGCGCCTGTGCAGATTCAAACTCTTTGAGCATCTTTTTTCCCTAAGCTTTCGACGAGAGTTGATGTGCGATCGAGAGATCAGCCTCGAGTTCCGCGACGGTTACAGTCAGCGATTGAAAGGCTCTTTCGGATTTTCGCAACAAGAGCGATGCGCAAATCATAGCAGGCAAGGAGACCATTGTTATCGCGGTCAGTATAGGACTTTCGGCGTTGATCAGGTCGGACACCCACCCAACGAAAGCAGGTGCCGCACCCCCCAATAGCGTTTGGAGTATCATATAAATGGCCATAAAACGCGTACGCAGGGGGCCGGGCGCCATGTCCTGTAAGATATTCGGGATCAGTGATCCGGCGATACTTCCGGCCAGCATCATGACCCCAATCAGCGCATAGCCCTGCCAAGAGGCTTGGATGAACGGGAAGGCCATAACGACTGGTGTCATGATGGTCATCACAATCCAGCTGAGCCGTAGCGGTGCTACCTTTCCCCATATGGTCGAGTAACGGCGCATAAGCACGGTGCCTGCTGTCACCCCAGCCAACATGCCCGCCGATAGCGCGACACCCATTCCGTACCCATTTTGGGCGGGGGTAACTTGGAACAGTCGGGCCATAGCGACAGGCAACCAAATTACGTATCCGGAAAAAGCTGCAGTGTATAGGCCGAGTGAAGCAAAGATCGACAGGATCGGACGCCAATGTTTTTGGAGAAATGGAAAATAGGCGGTGGGTTGACTGGCTTTAACAGTTCCAGTCTGAATCGTGGGTCGGCGGATCCGCGCAAAGGCCAACATTATAAGAAACAAGGGTGCGGGCAATGCAACCGCAAAGAACGCCAAGCGCCATGATTCAAATTGCCGTAACCATGGTGAAAGATCGTGGTGCACCGCATCCAACGCACCGATGGCGAGCCCACCGAGCATGAGACCCAGAGAAACGCCTAGGATAGAAAAAAAATAGAATAACGAATTGGCCAAAGCCCTCATTCTGCCGCTGAAGAGATCTGGAATAGTTGACAACAAGATTGGAGACAACCCGGCCTCTCCTGCGGCAATGCAGACAGCGGCGATAAAAAGCTGCTCATAGTTTTGCGCAAGACCGCATGCCGCAGTGCCAAGTGACCAAACAATGATGCATGCCGCCAAAATGACCCTGCGATCGAGCCGATCTGCGATCCAGGCAATCGGGTAAACCGCAATGAGGCCGAACAAGGCAAAGGCGAGTCCCTGTACCGCACCCAACTGACTGTTGCTTAACTCCAGACTTTGAGCCAGTGGAGCTGCCGCCAGAGTTAAGATCTGTCTGTCAACAAATGCAAACATTGTGACAGCGACCATGAAGGCGAGCGTATACCACCCGCGAGCGGCGACAAGATCACTTACCTGTGATGCTACTGCCGCTTCGCTATGTTCAGAAACCGCATTTGTCGACGTCATTTAACATCTCCGATAAGGCGTCCGACTTCGGGAATTCCTTGGGTGCGACTGATTTGATGGATCCGCAAAGGCTCGGACAATAGCTGCCCCTCAAGATATATATGAAATGCATCGGATTGCGTCCGCGAACGATGGATCGCAAGAACGGTTTGCATACCCTCTATGACCCGGCCGAAGGCCGTAAAACCTGCGTTGTCGTTCGTGCGCCCACCTCCAGCATCAAGCGCAGGCTGTGTATCGACACAAATGAAGAAGCCCGTTGTCGTGCAATTGCCACCATCACCTCTGGCGAGAGATATCGTGCCATCAATATGACGCAGGCCAGTTTCGCTCGTCGCCACGTGAGGAACCATCGTGGCCAATTCGAGATTTTCCATCGTAGCTTGAATAACGCTGATGGCAGGCGAACTATTGTCGTTCTGAGGCGACAAAGAGCGCCAGAATGTCGCTCCTTCATAACCGCCGCGATCAACCTGCTCTAGAAATGACATTGCGGATTTGGGTGCGTGATCCACGTCCAGCACTATCAATATGTTACCGACATCATTGGCAATAAGAACCTGTTCCGGACACTTGGATGCATCACTCTCAATGCCGGTCGACTTTTGGGCAGCGGACGAGGTCATGATGCGGTGAGCGGTTGCGAGCTAGCTGCAACCTTGGCGAGCAATCTATCGAACGGCCGCTCAAATGATTTGGCCCTTGGCGGTGTCCCGCCGAACAGATGAGTTACAAAATAGTCTAGGCGGCGGCGCTGCCCATATCCCGTCCAGTCATGCCCCGCGCGTGGCAGAATTACTGTATCGAAGTCCTTGTCGGCCTCGATCAGAGCTTGAGTTAGTTGGAATAGACCTGCCGGATGGCACCCTTCGTCAAGGAGCCCGTGCACGAAGAGCAACTTGCCTTTAAGCCCATCAGCATATGTTTTGGCAGCTTGGACCGCATAATGATCGGCATCATAGGTGCCGTGATATCGCTCGCCCCAACTATGCCAAAACAGGGCCTGATCATAATTGCCTCCACCCGCGACCGCTACCTTGTATACATCGCCGTAGCGCAACGCAGCGTGCGCAGTCATGAAACCCCCGCCTGAAAATCCAGTTATACCGATTCGGGCTTGATCAATGGCGGGATACCTCTCACCAAGCTGATTGATCGCTGCCACATGGTCGTCGAGGTTCGACGCCGTTTGGATGGCCCGATAAGAGGCGGTTCGAAACGCCTGTTCGCGATAGGCAGTTCCACGACCATCAAGGATCAAAACATAAGCCCCCAAGGCGGCAATGGAAGCCGCATCGAGATAAGCAACGCAGTCGACGCTACCATCGGCAAAGCTAGAATGCGGGACATAGCTCACTTGCGGTCCACCATAGATAAGTTCAATAAGAGGGTAAGACCGGCCGTCTTCTTGTCCGACAGGCTTGAATAGCAACCCGTATGTTTTTGTTTGCCGGTCTGCTGCTATACATTCGACAGGCTCAGGCCATTGCCAATGATCTGGAAAATCGCCGCGCGCTTGTTCGATGACCGCAATTTCCTGGCCATTGCGATCACGCAGATAACTGACTGGAAGTCCGTCGACGACGCTGACGGTTTCCACAAACCTCGAACCACCCGGCGATACCCCGGAGATTTCGGCGGAGTTGAAACCTTCGAACCTTTTCATGCTAAGATCAAAATCCGAGCGGGTCCAAATCCGATGAGAGCCTTCGGCGCGAGAGAGAATACGAACATCCCCGCCATCGAGCGATACAACGCAAGGCTTACATACGTATGGGTTTTCGTCAGGCGCTATGCCAGCAGCCAGAAAAAACAGTTCGCGTCGCTCTTCGTCGACATGCAATATTTGGTGCACACGCCAATTGCCTGCCGTGATTGCATGGCGACAAGTCCCAGTCGCAAGATCGTAGAGATAGAGATGCCCGTGCCCGGTGCGCTCAGAATACCAGATCAGCTCGGATACCCTCGTCAGCGGATGAACAAGTGCCGGCGAATATACGTTGACGCTGACTTCGACGTAGCTTTCTGCGCACTCGCTGAAAACGATGCGCGATGTCCCCGTTGCAACATCGAAAGCAACGATATGCGCCGCCTTTTCCCCGCGCACGACATCCACGAAATATGCCGTCCGACTATCCTCGCCCCACCAGGCGAGCCGAGCGGCGAATGGCGTGGTATTCATGCGCACTGCCGACAGACGCGGATAGCGCGCCTCTACCTGTCGACCATTCTCTACATCTATCGCCAGCATACGAAATTCACTTACCTTGGGATCCGCCGGAAGGCTCGTTCGGTTCCCCGTTATAAGCGGACGAATGCCCTCAGCCGGGACATAATTGGCCAGTGCTAATTCCGGTACATGGCGATCGTCGGTTTGGAGAGTCAGAAGCCAACGGCCGTCTGGTGACCACAACGCTTCCGGGGTATTGTCGCCCATGCGGTTGCGCGGGCCCCGCATTGAAGCAGGTGTATCGCCATAAGCGAAGAACTCACTGCCGTCGGTAGTGAGAGCTCTTTCGTCCTCACTTTCAATGTGCCTTAGCCATAAATTGTAACCCCGGAGAATGACTGCCCGGTCGCCAGTCGGCGAAAGCAACCAGTTCAAGTCCTTGCCCTTAGTTGTAGTTCGGAGATCATTGGACGCCAGAGTCAGGGCAAAATCCTTGCCGTGCGCGGAAAAATACAACGTCTCCAGCTGCTTGTCGAAGCGGGGATCGGTAACGATCAATTTATCTTTATCGATCTGTACCCCGAAATAGCCAGATAGCACCCCAGCGATCGTCGACCGAGCGACAGACAGGATCGTGTTGCCGTCGCTTGCGTCGACGACACGGTACTCATCCCCATCATTTCCCCGACGTTCATACCAAAAGCGATCTTCGTCAATCCAAGTCGGAAAAACCGCTCCATTAGCAACCCATTCGCCTGCAAATAGTAACGACTGGGCGTAGTCGTAACGCCACGACCAATTCATCTCGCTTGGAGACAGTCTCAGAGCTTCACTAATAGACATCAGGCCAGATTCCGACTTGCAAGTTCAGCAGGGTTTTTAAATATTTTTTTGCGAGCAACAAAATCGCATTTATAAAAATTGAGCAAAGCGCTCTCCCCTAAAAATTATTATAACTATCTATGGCAACTTTCATTTTCACATAAAAGCAGTTCTAAATTTGTGATCTCACCTTAGGATATTCAACATAATCATTGATTTTGATTGATCGGAGAAGTTGGCTCAGAACCTGGCTTGCAACGAGACCCCAATTGTCCGCGGAGTAATGATGCCCGATCGTACAGGCGTAAGGCCAGGAACTATTGCAGGAGACTGCACCGTGATGCCACGTTCGTCAGTGAGATTATCGACAAAGATTGCAGCATCCACGTTTCCAAACCTGCCGCTTAGCCGAAGATCTATTTTGTGATAGTCTCCTTGCTTCAAGTCAGTACCAATATAGGAAGATGCCCCGCTAGTATATTGGTGTCTTAGACTAAGACTAACGGGCCAGCCTATACTTCTCTCAAGATCGAAATTGACACTGTTCGCAATTTGGAAATCGGATGCTCCTGGCAGCTTCGTCCCTGCTGGTACGGGCTGCGGCGTTCCAAATGCGTCTGACGCTTCTTGAAGCTGTGCGTCCATTAATGTGACGCTGGTCGACAATGTGAGGTCTTTGACAGGTTTAATCTGAATTGTAAATTCGGTTCCAAGGATACGCGCACTGTTTGCGTTGCGAGTTTCCTGAACAAAGCGCGTGAGTTCGGGCGAGAAAAACAGTCCTGTGAGCTGAATATTAGACCAATCAATATAATATGCCGCCCAGTCGATTAACACCGAACCATTTGCAAAGTCGGATTTCAAACCTATTTCATAATTCCACAAATTGTCGGATTTATAAGTTGTGATATTTTCGGGTGTAAGGCCAATAAGAGCCGCCTGTGGATTTGATCCACCTGCACGAAAGCCTCTGGAAACTGTAGCATAGCCTAGAATGTTGCTCCGCGGGCGAAGGGAGAGAGTAACCTTGGGGTTAAATCCGCTATCAGCTGCCGGTATTGGGGAAGAGTCCAAAGCAATCCCGTTGGTCTGTATATTCAAGCGCGTATTTGATTTGGTTTCGTAGTATCGACCGCCTACTGAAAGCGCGAGAGCTGCATTAAATTTATATTCCGCATCACCATAAATTGCCCATTCCTTATATTTTTGACCTGCACCATCAAGAAGCTCGAATAGCTTTCCGCCAGGAAACAGCGCCGTCCCAAGGCCAGGCACAATCGCATTCAATTGCGTGTCCAACCCTACTAACGTTGATGATTGACCAGCCAAGTTAACTGTAGCGTCTTGATAGAAGCCACCAACCAGCCAAGTCAGTGGACCATCAGAATTCGACGACAACCGAATTTCACTAACCCAGCTATCAGTGTAGTTTCCGCTCTGCGTCCCGAGAGAATGGGAAATTGAGAGAGAGCCAGGTGTAAGGTAAAACGGTGCTCCAGCTAGAGCGAATTCGAGACCAGCGGCCTGTACAGCAGCTAAAACTGGTCCAAAATCTTGATCGCTTCTGCCTTGCTCTTTTCGAGAATAGGAGCTTGTCGCAAACAACTTGCTAGTCCCAAGATCAAATTCACCTGTCAAACTATATATTTTATAATTTAAATCTCTCTTATAAAGAGCATAAGTCGTCTCTTCCAATTTTGGAACGTTGTCGAGAATAAAACTACCGTCTATGTTTGTACGTTGATATACTCCAGCTAAGGTGAATTTAGCATAATCTGTAGCTTGCCAAGCCAAGAGACCTCTGACGCTGATTTGGCTGACGTCATTGTAGTTTTTCTCACCGGTGACTAAGTTGTCGATAAAGCCATCGTTTTTGCGGTAGGAGCCAACCGCACGCATGGCAAGCTTGTCCTCGATAAGAGGCACATTTACCATTGCTTGCAATAATGTTCCTAAGCCCCCGTGGCGGGTCGCCGAAACCTCAGCGTAACCTTTCGCCGATATCGCCTTCAAATCAGGCTTGTTCGTGACGTATCTTATGGCACCACCGAGTGCGGACGAAGCATAAAGCGCGCCCTGAGGGCCGCGCAATACTTCGACACGCTCAAGATCAAAAGGAGTTAGGTCAGGAGCAGTCAGCGCACTCCAAGGGTCGGTGAGAGGCACCTCATCCAAGAAAATACCCGTTGGTTGCTGAGTGACGGTAGTTGCGGTGTTTGTCGAAACACCCCGTATTACGACCAGGCTTTCTTGGGGAGCAGTCTGATAAAGAATTACACCAGCCGCCTGCCCCAAATAGTCTTCGATGCCCTTGGCCCCACTTGCTACCAGATCATCACCGCCGAAGGCGGTTATGCTCGCAGGTACGTCCCGAATGCTTTCAGCCCTCCGCCTCGCGGTAACAATAATGGCCCCGCTTTCATCTCTAGATTTGGCCGCGGCCACGCCTTCGGGATTCGACTCTTGAGCCTGGACCGGCTGGGCAAGGGATCCAAACATTGCAGAAAGAGCAACCCCCGCCATCAGTCGAACGCCACCAAATTTCCTATCAGTGGGCTGCACTCGCTCTGATTTGCCGCGAATCGCAGAAGCGAACTTCATCATTCTTTTTCCTCCCAAAAATGAGCGCATTTGGTTTCACCCACAGCGCGACTGTGGTGCATTTAACGTAAATCTTGCTGTTTCGTATATCGTATACAGTATCCCATTGCAAGGGGCCAATCACGAGATGGAGTTGGGTTTGTGGTCTAATTGCGTTCTCAATTCGAACTGAGGTGCGCAGAGTCGCAAATTTGGCCGCGGCTTAAATAGGCTTTCTGATACTTGGTCGCGCTTCACTGATCAGGCTGAATGCCTCTGCAAGTCGGTGCCACCAGAGGGAGCATTCTCAAGGCAATGGTCGACGATCGGCTTGGCTGCCACCCCAGGGCCAATGAGCAGTTCTATGAATGCGTTCGCCGACTTTCATTCATTACCTGAAATCATCCGCATGGTCGTAATGACGTATGCACAGTATCCGCTGTCGTCGCGGAACGTTGAAGACCTGTTGCTCGAGCGCGGTATAGATATTTTCCATGAAACCGTGAGACGGTGGTGGAACAGGTTCGGCCTCATGTTCGCGACAGCCATCAGGCGCCAGCGGATCAGTCGGATGAAGGGCTTCACCCAGCAGCGTTGGAACGTGGATGTAGTGTTCGTGAAGATCAATTGCGAGACACATTGCTTGTCGCGCGCCGTCTATTATGAAGGAAAGATCCGGAAGGCCTAATGTCACGAGAAACCGTGATAAAAAGGCAGCCCAGCGGATCTTCAGGAAGACCTAAAAGCGACACAGTAGCCCGGTCAAGATCGTGACCGATGGGCTTAAGTCCTATCCTGCCGCGCTCAAAGAGCTTAGCATTGAAAGTCGCAGGCAAATGGAAGGGTGGTTGAACAACGCGGCCGAAAGCACCTCCTACCCTTGCGCAGGCGGTAGTGAGTGATGCAGCGCTTCCGGCGAATGAAGACCTCGCAGAAATTTGCTTCGGTTCACGCATCCGTCGCAAATCATTTCACCACCAAACGCCACCTCACCAATTGCCAAGCTCACAAAATCTGCCGCGCTGGCCGAGTGGCAATCTGTCATGGCCTGATTGATTGCCTAGGTACGGGGGCTTTGCTATGCGGGATCGGATAGCGTCCGACTTACAACACCTCAAGGTGACTTATGGAAGGCGCAGAGGTGCGAATTCTGCAAATCTCGCGCTGCAACGTAAGACTTGTCATGCGCCGCATCAGCGCGCCTCAGAATCTTTAATCTGGCAGTTCTCAGCCGACCATCTCGCAATTGATGCTTGAGATTTGATCGTCTTTAGGCAGATAGTTGTCGAGCTCCCTGACACACCAGGAAGTTTTGAAATTTCGTGACGTAGCAGTTCATCAAGATGCTCGACTGAGCGAGCATAGACCCGCAGCAAATAGTCACTCTCGCCAGCCGTAGTATGACACTCAAAGATTGCGGGGTGGTCAATTACCGCTGCCTCAAACGCACTATGCGAATCGAATCTTATTGTAATCGATATATAGCACTGGACGCCCAAGCCGAGCTCTCCTGGATCTAAGCGTGCTCCGAAACTTTGAATCGTGCCACTATGCTGTAGGTTGCGTACTCTGTTCCAGCACGGTGATTTGGATAATCCGACACGTTCGCCCAGTTCTGCGAATGAGACTCTTGCGTCTTGTTCTAGCTCTTCGAGAATTTTCCAGTCGATCCGATCCATGCGCTGTGCTCCAAATTTTTTGATCATGCGTTGCAGTTCGATCGCATACCAAAATCAAACGAAGCCGACCATTGTTTTACAAATATTGGACTAATGGGAACTCTGTTCTGCAAAATGACAAAAATGCGGAAAATTAGGCACAATGTTTTTCAGCAAAGGTGCTAGCTTAATTTCGCTTTGAATCTGGAGTGAGCCAATGGACGCGCTGCACGTTTACGAAACTCCCCCGCCCGATGTTGCGGAAGACTGGACAATGCCTCAGGATTGGCAGCAGTTCACTAAAGAGGAACATGCTCGCTGGCACGAAATGGTCGTGCAACAGACCAAATCGTTGCAAGGGCTTGCCTCGGATTCATTCCTTCAAGGCGTGCGGGCTGTGGGCCTCGATAGGGGCGGCATTCCTGAATTCGGAGCTTTCAATGAAAAATTCCGCGATGCGACCGGTTGGGAAGTTGTAGCGGTTCCGGGGGTGATCCCCAACGAACCCTTTTTCAAGCTTCTGGCGGAACGCCGCTTCCCGGTCGCCAATTTCCTCCGCAAGGGTGGCTCGCAAGATTACAATGAAGAGCCTGACATGTTTCACGATGTGTATGGACACTTGCCGATGTTCGTTGACCCGACCTTTGGCGAGTTCATGGCTGCTTATGGCCGCGCCGGTCTCCGCTCCCAGAAGTTGGGAACTACCGATTGGCTTGGCCGGCTCTATTTGCACACCGTTGAATTCGGGCTGATCCGAGAAGGCAATGAACTGCGCGCTTATGGAGCGGGATTATTGTCAAGCTATGCCGAGAGCGTTCATGCACTTACAAGCGAGAAAGCTCGCAGACTGCATTTCAACCTGCCGCGCTTGATGCGGACCCTGTGGCCCTTCGACACATTTCAGCCGACATATTTTGTCATCGAAAGCTTCGAAGCGCTGCTCGAGGAAATGGAAACGACCAGCCTCAAGCAGGTCTATAATGTAGTGCGCGAACTGCCGCTGATCCCGGTAGGGGAAACAGATCCATCCGATCGGGTTTATGCTAAACCTAGTTCCTGAGCTCGGCCCGGCTAAGTGTTTGTAAGATGAAGGAGGGGATGTGTGACCATCAAGCGCACGATTGAAGATGGAGTCGAAACCTTCGAAGCCGTGATCGACGGGGAAACGATTCGGTGGGATCGTGGGCTGAGCTATGCACGCCATATCCAGACTGAGCAACTCCTCGCCAGCCAGATTCCGGTTTCGGACAAGCCTGATGAAGTGCTTTTCATCATTATGCACCAGACGATGGAGTTATGGCTGAAGCTGGTATTGCATGAAGCCGGAATTGCTATTGAGCAGACCAAGGGCGACAAATTGCCGCAGGCGGAAAAGACGCTCGACCGGATCGCTACGATCCTGCGGCATATGATCCATTCTTGGGAGGTATTGGCAACACTTAGCCCGCACGATTTTCTGACATTCCGCAGCTACCTGCGCAAGGCATCTGGCTTCCAGTCGCACCAATACCGTGAGCTCGAATTCCGTCTTGGCCTCAAGCGCGCCGACCTCATCAAGATCTACAATGACGATGATGGCAATCGTGAGCGGCTCGAGAAGGCGCTTGCCGAGCCTTCGCTATATGATGAATTCCTGCGGCTGCTCGCGCGCAACGGTTTCGACATTCCGGCCGACAAGCTCGATCGTGATTTCACGAAGCCTTACGAGCCGAGTGACGATGTCGAGGATGCCTGGCTCAAAATCTACACCAACGTCGAAGATTTTTGGCCGCTCTACAGCCTGGCAGAGAAGGTCACCGCGCTTGAATATTACTTCCAGGAGTGGCGCTTCAAGCACATGAAGACGGTCTCGCGTGTCATCGGGCACAAGCCTGGCACAGGCGGCTCGTCGGGCGTGACTTATTTGGTTAAGGCGTTGGACTTGCGGTTCTTCCCAGAACTGTGGTCGATGCGCGCACGGATGGTCGCGCCTCGTGAAGGCCCTAACTATGCGGAACAGGCCTAGATCGTGGCAAGTCGTCGAATCTGGGACATCTCGCAACGGCTCGGCGCGCGCACGCCGTTATGGCCGGGCGAACCCGACCTTTTGCTGAAGCGCATCGCTGAGATCGGACCAGAATGTCCGGTCAATGTCGGCGCAATCTCGTTTCCTCTCCACGCGGGAACGCATGCCGATTCACCGTTCCATTATAGTAATGAAGGCGTGACGAGCGCGGATAGCACGCTTGATGCCTATCTGGGGCCATGTGTGGTCGCCGATGTCAGGCATGCGGGTACGAGGCTCGAAATCGATGATTGCGATTGGGCTGCGATTGAAGGTGCGCAGCGCATCCTCTTTCGCACCTATGACAGTTTTCCGCATGACGTTTGGGATGAGGATTTTACTGCCATCGCTCCTGAAGTTGTCGCTCGGCTATGCGAAGCTGGAGCCTTGCTGATCGGGACCGATGCACCCTCGATCGATCCCCAAACATCGAAAACAATGGATGCGCATCATGAGGTGCTGCGGGGCGACCTGCGGATCCTGGAAGGGTTAGTGCTCGATGCTGTGCCGCCCGGACGATACGAGCTGATTGCACTTCCGCTTGCCATAGAGGGTGCCGACGCCAGCCCAGTTCGGGCGATCCTTCGGGTGCTAGAACAATGAATGCTTTGATTGATCCAGTGGCCGAACTCGATGCAGCAGACCCACTGCGCCAGTTCCGCGACGAATTCCTGCTCAAGGACGGGCAGATTTACCTAGACGGCAATTCGCTCGGTGCTTTGCCCAGGGCGACGCTTGCGCGGATGGAAACTACTCTTCGCGAGGAATGGGGCGAGGGATTGATAACCTCATGGCTGGGCGCGGATTGGGTGAATTCACCGGGCCGGATCGGCGACAAGATCGCGCGGCTGATCGGTGCGGAATCCGGCGAGGTCATTGCGGCAGATTCGACCTCGGTTAATATCTTCAAAGCCTTAACTGCTGCACTTTCGCTGCAGAGCGGACGGCGCGTGCTCTTGTCGGAACAGACCAATTTCCCGACCGATGTCTATATGATGCAGGGATTGGCGCGGTTCAGTGGCGAGGCGATCGAATGCGTTGCCGTTGATCCAGGCAAGGTGCTTGACAGCCTCAACGAGGATGTCGCCGTGCTGCTTCTGACCCAGGTCCACTACAAGACCGGCTCCACCCGCGACATGGCCAAGGTGACCCGCAGGGCGCACGAGGTAGGGGCGTTGGTTGTCTGGGATCTGAGCCATAGTGCGGGCGCGATCGAAGTTGACCTCAACGGGGCCAATGCCGATTTCGCGGTCGGTTGCGGCTACAAGTTCCTCAACGGTGGACCAGGCGCGCCGGCTTTTCTTTTTGCTGCGAAGCGTCACCACCACGCCCAACCGGTCCTTTCGGGCTGGTTCGGCCACGCACGACCTTTCGCGTTTGAAGAGGATTACACTGCAGCGGATGGGATTATGCGGTTCCTATGCGGCACACCACCAGTGCTTGCTATGACCGCGCTCGAATGCGGAATCGACCTGATGCTGCGTGCGGACATGCCCGAGATCCGACGTAAATCGGTCGCATTGAGCGAATTGTTCATCGAATGGATGGACCAACGCTGTGGCGAATTCGGCTTCGAGTTGATCAGCCCGACCGACAGCTCAATCAGGGGCAGTCAGGTGGCTTACGCCCATCCGCAAGGCTATGAAATGATGCAGGCGCTGAAGGCGCGCGGCGTAATCGGCGATTTCCGCGCGCCCGATGTGATGCGCTTTGGGCTGACCCCGCTGTACCTTCGCTACGCCGACGTGGTCGATGCAGTCGAGCGGCTGCGCGCGATCTGCATCAGTCGCGAATGGGATCGCCTTGAATATCGCACCAGAGCTACAGTGACCTGAACGAGGCGATGAGACCATGACTGACTTGCCCCGTTCACGCGTTGCCGCCGTCCAGGCGGCGCCGGTTTTCCTCGACCTTGCAGCGACGGTCGACAAGGCTTGCGCGTTGATTGGCGAGGCAGCCCGAAACGGTGCCAAGCTGGTCGCCTTTCCCGAAGTATTCCTGCCTGGCTATCCCTATTGGAACTGGCTGATGACTCCGGTCGAAGGAAGTTCATGGTTCGAGCGGTTATGGCAAGCCTCGGTCGAGATACCCGGTCCGGAAGTCGAGCGGCTTTTTGAAGCGGCCCGCGAACACGATTGCATCGTCGTGATTGGCGCGAACGAGCGCGATCCGAAGCGGGTCGGCACGCTTTACAATACCAATATCGTGATCGGGAACGATGGCACACTGCTCGGTCGTCACCGCAAGCTGGTACCAACATGGGCCGAAAAATTAACTTGGACTGGCGGTGATGGCAGTTCGTTGAGGGTTTATGATACGCCTGTAGGGCCGCTGGGAACTTTGGCCTGCGGCGAGAACACAAACACGCTGGCGCGTTTTGCACTGCTGTCCGAGGGCGAGTTGGTCCATGTCGCGAATTACATTGCGCTTCCGGTCGGCCCGGCAGACTACGACATGGCGCAAGCAATCCGGATCCGGGCTGCGGCGCATTCGTTCGAAGGCAAGCTGTTTACGATAGTTTCGTGCTCCGCCGTGTCAGAACAGATCATCGAGGCGATGAGCAAAGATCGCCCGGAAAATCGAGACATTCTGAGCCGCAGGAACAGTGCATTCTCTGGCATCATTGATCCCAACGGTAATGTTGTGGGCGAACCCCTGATCGACGACGAAGGTATCGTTTATGCCGATATCGATCTCGCCAAATGTGTGGCGCCCAAGCAGATGCACAACTTAATCGGTGGTTATAACCGTTTCGACATTTTTGACCTCAAAATCGATCGTTCTCCCCGCGAACCGGCCACTTTCGTCGTTAGAAACTCGGGCGATGAAGAATCTGAAGAGAAGGAGGCCTAATCATGGCAACGCAGACTGAAGCAACGGATCCGCGCGACCTTCAATTGGGCCGTTCAAACGTCACGGACACACCCGAACTTGAGGCGTTTTACAAAGAACTGTCGGGCCACAACAGTGACGCATTCTGGAACCGCGCCAATGCAATTGAACCGTGGGAACCGGAATCCCGCTATCGTCCAACTATTTGGCGCTATGCGACGATGCGCGAACTTTGCGTTCGGGCGATTGATCTCGTTAGTCCGGAAAAGGCAGGGCGGCGTGTGGTCACACTGCTGAACGATTCCGAAGTGGGCCGCGCGAGCACAGCCGTGTGTGGCTGGCTGTTCAGCGGATTGCAGGCGATGAAGCCGGGTGAGATCACTCCGGCCCACAGGCATACCGCATCCGCCCACCGATTCATTATGGAGGGCGGCGGTGCCTACACGGTGGTCGATGGCCACAAGATCACATTGGGCAAGCATGATTATGTGCTGACGCCCAATGGCACCTGGCACGATCATGGCGTTTCGGCGGATGGTGAGCTATCGATCTGGCAAGATGGACTCGATATCCCATTGATGAATTGTCTCGAGGCCAACTTCTACGCGGTTTATGACGAACCGGCACAGACAGCCACATTCCCTACCAACGATCTGCCCTTCAGTTATGGCTCGGGCTTGCTGCCAGAAACGCGCGCTGCCTGGGACCGGCCCTACTCACCGGTCATGGTTTATCGCTGGGAAGAGACGCAGGACGCTCTCGGAAAGCTGGCACGAGTCAACGCGCCATGTCCGCATGACGGCTACATGTTGCGCTATTCCAACCCGCTGACCGGTGGCTGGGCGATGAAGACGATGGGGGCAAACATGCAAATGTTGCCTAGTATGTTTCGTGGTACGGCGCACCGCCACACCGGAAATGTGGTCTATAATGTCGCGCAAGGGCGCGGGTATTCGAACATCGGTGGGCAGCGGATCGATTGGGAAGAGCACGACATCTTCTGCGTACCCGCCTGGATGTGGCACGAACACGTCAATCTAGGTGGCGACGAGGCGTATCTTTTCTCGTTCAACGATTTCCCGGTGATGGAAGCGCTCGGCGTAAGGATCACTGAGGCATTGGAGGGCAACGATGGGCGCCAGGCTTTGCAAGCTTGAATCCAGCCCTTCCTCAACCCAACTATAAGGATTATCGCAATGCGTTTGGTAACATATCGGCTCGGACAGGAAGCTGCGCGACTGGGGGTCGAGAAGGACAATTTGATCATCGACGTTGCGCGGTTCGGTGAGCGATGCGGTCTGTTTCTCCCTTCGACCATGCTCGAGTTCATCGATCTGGGTCCGCTTGCACGCGTGCAGCTTGGCGATGAGTTAGCTAACACTGTGGCACCAAGATTGGTCGGTTGTTGTATTCCGGCGAGCAACGCGACTTTGCTCGCCCCCATTCCTCGCCCGCGCAAGAATATCTTCGGGGTAGGCCTCAACTACACTGAGCATGTCGCAGAATCCGCTCGCACACTCGATACGTCGAAGGAACTGCCGCAAGAGCCGGTGATCTTCTCCAAGCCCCCCACAGCGGTTGTCGCTTGGAACGATCCGATCCGCCACAATGCCAAGGTGACCAAGCAGCTTGACTGGGAGACCGAATTGGCCGTCGTGATCGGCAGCCGCGCATATCGCGTCTCTGTCGAAGATGCGCTCGATCATGTCTTTGGCTATACTGTAATCAACGATGTCAGTGCACGCGATTGCCGCCGTGCCGGGCAGTGGATAGTCTCTAAGGGACAAGACAGCTTTGCCCCAATGGGTCCTGCAATCGTGACGGCCGATGAAATCCCTGATCCGCAGACGCTTGGCCTCAAAACCTGGGTCAATGGAGTGGAAAAGCAGAACAGTAATACAAAGCTCATGCTGTTCAGCGTGCGCGAACTCATCGCGGACATCAGCAGCGTAATGACGCTTGAGCCGGGCGATATCATCGCGACTGGCACGCCGGCCGGAGTCGGTGCTGGACGCGACCCGCAAGAATTTATGTGGCCGGGCGACGTGGTAGAATGCGAGGTCGAAAAGATCGGCCGTTTGCGCAATCCGATCGTGGCGTTGTGAGCATGACGCGTCCATTCCGTATCGGCCAGATCGTGCCGAGTTCCAATGTCACCATGGAAACCGAGATCCCTGCTATGTTGCGCGCGCGGGAGATGATTCTGCCTGAGCGCTTTACTTTCCATTCCTCGCGCATGCGGATGAAACGGGTGACCAAGGAAGAACTCGCTGCGATGGACGCGGACTCCGATCGCTGCGCATTGGAACTGTCCGATGCCGCGGTTGATGTGCTGGGCTATGCCTGCCTGGTGGCGATCATGAGCATGGGCCCGGGCTATCACCGCCAGTCGGAGGCTCGCTTGCATGGCCGTACCCTGGAAAATGGTCACTCGGCACCCGTCGTCACCAGCGCAGGCGCCCTGGTCGATGGACTGACCACATTGGGAGCAAAGCGGGTTGCCGTCATCGCGCCCTATATGAAGCCGCTGACCGAGCTCGTGGTCTCCTATATCGAGAATGAGGGGATCGCTGTTCAGGATTCGCTTGCGCTTGAAATTCCTGACAATCTGGAGGTAGCGGCGCAAGATCCCGCCAATCTGATTAAGCATTACAAGCGCCTTGATCTTAGCAGCATCGATGCGCTTGTGCTTTCGGCCTGCGTCCAAATGCCTTCGCTGCCCTCGATCCAGACAGTCGAGGACCAGATCGGTCTGCCGGTCGTATCGGCGGCGGTCTGCACCACGCATCAGATGCTGAAGCGGCTTGGCCTGGAGGCGCGCGTGCCGGGTGCCGGCTCGCTTCTCTCCGGCCGCTTCTGATCGGGAGTTGTCTGCCGTGCTTTTCGACACATTCGAACGTCAGCCAGCGGATGAACTGCTCTCACTGATCGGGCTCTATGCGGCGTACCCGCGCCTGACCAAGATCTATGTGGGCGTGGACGTATACCGCGATGCCAAGGACACGACCCAGGTCATGTCCGCGATCAATGCAACCGAGGCGCGGCTGCTAGAAGGCCGGCGCCGCGATGACAGCATTTCCGAGCTGTGCCGCAAAGAAGGTATTTCCCGCCATGGCTGAGCCGCGTCAGCCATGGGCGCTCGCCGTGCATGGCGGAGCCGGCGCTGACTGGGGCGAGCGTCATGTGGCTCGCGCACACCGGGAGCCCTACGGAGCTGAGTTTGGGCATCATGGCCGCGAGCTTCTGTCTCGTGTTCGGAATGCCCTTCCTTCTGGGGCTTGCAGCTGAACTCGACCCGTCGGGGCGACTGGCCACCTGCGTCCGAGGCTATACCGGCTTGGGCAATACGATCACCCCCGGCCTTGCCGGGATATTGCTCCTAGCTGGTGGAGACTTCGGGTCAATCGGGTGGACGGCCTTGATCTGCTGCATAATCGCTGCAGGGCTTATCCTGCCAATCGCCTACAAGGCCGATGTTTCCATGGCGCCCAAAGACATCTAGCAAGCTGACAAGCACATTCGCCCGGTCTTTCCGGAGCGTGCCAACGTTAAGCCCGCAACTAGCCCAGCGATCCCGCCCTCAACAACCGCGCCGCGGGTCACCACAACACCGCCAGCTATACTGCGCAATGTTGCTCGGAATGGTTTGACTATCCATGAACTTCAAACTCCACAATTAACCGCCAACCTACACGAATGGCATGCCCCTAGCGCTAGTTCCTGGTAGGTCCGTCGACAATCCTGACGGGATCGGTGTCGACATCCCAGACATGAGCGGCTGCAGAAATTGGCGCATGCGCAGCAGAACCGTCAGGCTCGTAAATTAAGTGCGAGTAGAATTTATCGGCGATGAACAAACAGGCGTTGCGCCAGCAAGTCTCGACATAGGCCGCGAGATCCTTTCCGGTGACTACCTGTCCCATGGGATTGCAAGGGTTTGAGCTCACGAACGCGTCGATCCGGAGCTGTCAGACTAACGCTAAACCGTCTCCCCTTGCGGTACGGAGTCGCATAAGAGTGCCGGGATGCAGCTCATATGCTTCAAACGACACCGCTTCCCGCCGGATGTAATTCGGTACGCGGTTTGGCTCTACTATCGCTTCACCCTGAGCTTGCGCGACGTCGAGGATCTGCTCGCCGAACGCGGTATCGATCTCTGTTACGAAACGGTCCGGTGCTGGGCAAACAAGTTCGGCCCCGCAATCGCCGCCAACATTCGCCGGAAGCGCGGACGCGCCGATTGCGTCTGGCAGTTGGATGAGATGGTCGTGAAGATCGGCGGCAAGCGAATGTTTATGTGGCGCGCCGTCGACAAGGAGGGAGAGGTCCTCGACATCCTCGTCCAGAAGCGAAGGAACAAGAAGGCAGCGCTGAAATTGCTGCGAAAACTGCTCAAGAACCAGGGTTTCGTTCCCGAGGCCATCGTCACCGATGGGCTTGCGTCGTACAAGGTTGCGCTGCGTCAACTGGGTGCCCTCGCCCGCCACCAACCCGGTCGACTGCGCGATAACAATCGCGCCGAGAATTCGCACCTTCCAGTCCGAAGACGAGAACGAAAAATGCAGCGCTTCAAGTCACAAGGTCAAGCTCAGCGTTTCGTTTCAACCCACTCAGCAATCTACAATACATTCAATATCGAGCGTCATCTCATTTCCCGAAATAACATGCGACACTTTCGGTCAGCTGCCATGGCGGAATGGAATGCTGCGTCCGCTGCCGCATGAGTTTGCGGATTGGGAGCAAGCTGCGCGCTCGAAAAGTTACCCTGACAATCCCATGAGGCGGCCAACTGAGTGGCAATCAATTCGGTTACCGCCCCAGTTGCTCTCTCCACGCAGCATGCAACCGCCCACGCATTGCAGCTGCCTCGACGCGCAGAGGATGCTTGCGTAGCGTTTCGATTTCGTCGCCAGTATAGGGACGAAAATCGCGCGGAACATGCGCGGGGTCGAACCGGATAAGCGTCCAGTTCAATAGCTCAGCGACCTCGTCACTAGGAAGATTGACGGTTGCAACGCCAGGCACGCGAGCCAGATATTCGCGCCCCCCTGGCACTGAAAGGACCTTGGCGACTTCACCTGCAAGCGGCGGTGCATTCAAAGGCTTGGTTGTCGCGTCGGCGCGATGACATCCTTGGCATTTGAGCATCCAGTTTTGTCGAGCTCGAGGATTGGAGCCCAATGCATCAGCACCGAAGGACAGCGGTGCGTCGAACGCTGCAGCCGTGCCAGTCACCAGAAGGACGCAAAACAGGACCGGCACCAAGCGCATGACCAGCCGGTTCGCTCAGAGCTTCGGGCGCAGCTTGGGAACCTGCGCCGGAGTGACATTGTCGGACGTCTTTCTGACCGCAGCGACCTCACGCACGCTGAACGCCCTCGGATCCGCTCCGACCTTACCCAGATCGTTTGTGACATAATTGAGAACAGCAGCCACCCCTGCATCGTCCAGTCCGGTCTGCGCCGGCATAGATCCACGGTAGGATTTTCCATCGACAATGATCGGACCGGAGACACCCTTGAGTACAACCATTATCAGATACTTGCGTCCTGCATCGCTGCGGGCGAGAGCTCGCGCATCGGCCCGCAACGATGGAAAGGCGCCTGGGACACCTGCCCCGCTCGCAAGATGACAAGCAGAACAACGCGAAAAGGCATTAGGTGCCTGGGCCGCGAAGACGCCCGGCTGCATCATAAACATGGACAAAAGCAGTGCACCGACAAACCTCATCACGTCACTTCTCCAACGCGGTCCCGATAATCACCGCAGTCGAGCAGTTGTAAATGGAACCGCTTTCGGTCCCAAGGCACCACATGATATCCTGAGCCGATTGCGGACGAACGACCGGCCGGTCGCCTTCCTGACGGCTGCACATACATTTGCCACAGGAGGAGGAACCACAGCAATCGTTATAGCTGATGATGTACGCCCGACCGTCGGCCGGGTTCGTGCAGGTCCCGACCCAGGTCAAGGGAGACATTTCCGATCCGGGAGGACATTTAGATGCCGATCCTCCACAGCACGAACAAAGATAGCCATGGATTGCGCAATAACGCCAATAATCGCACTGCGTGGGGTCGCCAGGATCTTGGGGGTTTTTGCCGGACGTGGCTGCCGCGGCTCGTGAAATCGGCAGGACCGGAATGACCGCTGCGCCTGTGATGGCCGACCCCAGGACGGCCAAAAGGCTGCGCCGCGATGTTCGATTGGCGATGCCGCGGGCCATATTTTCTGTAAAATCATGTATGGAAGCCATGGCTTGGTATCTCCTCAAGCGGCTGAAAGAAACTGTTGGAGTGAGGCTACGCCGCGCTCCTTCGCCTCGAACAGACTTTCAAGATGTTCGCGGCTGTTGACAAGGCCGAGCGCAGCGACCTTGCCGTGCTCATCGATAAGTACCGCATAGGGCAGCCTGGAAACACCAAAAGCTCGTCCGAGCTCTTCTGAGACGACATATGGGATGCCCTCCAGCTCGTGTGCAGCGATCATCTTGCGGTGTGAAGGTTCATCGCCATCGCTCGCGAGCACCGTGCGAAGCCAGGCGCGTTCGGCGCGCATCGCCGACTTGAAGGTTGGAAGCAAAGACTTGCAGACCGGGCAATCTGGAGAAACGAAGAAGAGCAACTGGCTTTGCGCATGTTCCCCTCCCACGACGACCTCTGATCCATCCAAGGCAGAAAGCCGAAGCTGCGGCGCGACGTGCCCCGGCTCGATATTCTTGTGGAGAGTCAGCGCACCGGCAGGCGCGATTCGCTCGTGAAGAACCCCGACTTGTCTCGCCAGCGCGGCGACAAGCAGCCCGACAATCGCCAGCCCCACCCAGAGGAGGGCTTGCGAAACAAATAGAAAACCGCTCATCGACCGATACTCCTTCGCAGTGTGGAGAGTGCAAGCATTTCGTTGCCGGCGATATAAAAGGCGAAGAATGCAGCGCCTGCCAGAATAAACTCCCATCGGAAGCTTGCGAACTCGGCAGACACCGCCACCAAAGCTGCAAGACAACTCAACGACAGCGCGCGCGGTATGGCTTTGCGAGCATCGTCTGGTCTTGCATTTATCGTGCAGCCGCAATCGATCTTGGAACCCCTGCGTGTCCACAGCAGGATCGAATAGAGCCCCCACAGCGCCGCAGCAACCAAAGCTCCAGTTCGCTGTGATCCGGGAACGAGCAGCATCACCGCTGCCGCAACCTCGGCCCCGGCGGCAGCCAAGCTGAGGATCGCGCCGGTTGATACCGATAATCCCGTCAGTTCGGCTGTAGAAACGGCCAAACGCTCGCGCTGGAGGAGCTTGTGCGCAGCGCCCTCGGCTAGAATAAAGGCCAGCAACGCGCTCAACACCGTCAAGACATAGCCCATCACTGTGATGCCGTAATCGCGGTGACATCTACAACGACGTCCTTAATGCTGCGGCGCAAGGACCCTGTAGCAGCATCGTAGACATCGAGACTTCCACTCTCGCGGGCAGCGACCAGCGACGGAGACTCTTCATGCGTCACTTCGATGGATACCGCCGCATTGGCCAAGGGAAACCGTTTGATTCTCTGTTTTGTTATAGGGTCAATCACCCAAATCTCTGTTCCACCCTGCTTCTGCGTCCGCTCGCCACCGGCAGGATTCATCAACACATAAAGTAGGCCGCTAGGATCGACCGAGATAGGCTGCCATCCCGACGGCAACCATTCGCCAAGCGCCGTTTTCTCATGCGGCAAGGCAAACGCCCCAAGGTCGCGTGCGACCGATCCGCTCAAGTCAATTGCTCTAATGTTGCCGTCGAATGTAGTGAACCAGGCCTTCCCGCCATGGCGTGCGGGAATCATGTTCATTGG
The DNA here is from genome assembly GCF_019443285.1 of Aquisediminimonas profunda. Taxonomy (GTDB): domain Bacteria; phylum Pseudomonadota; class Alphaproteobacteria; order Sphingomonadales; family Sphingomonadaceae; genus Aquisediminimonas; species Aquisediminimonas profunda. Next base: position 1,243,041 of record NZ_CP080327.1, on the reverse strand, counting down.
ATCATTGTCGATGTCATTAAATGCTTTACTCGAAACCGAGTCCAACACCTTTCCCTTTTCGTCGAGGGAGACGCTGAGCATCGTGCCATCTGCGCACAAGGACATGAACCCGCGCTTGCCGAGCGGATAGGCAAAGGTGCAACCGGGCACATCTACATCTGAAAGCACACGCCGCGCCACAAGATCCACGACCGTAATCGAGGATGCAGGTGTGAAGTTGAAGACCAATGCCCATTTTTCGTCGTTGGTGAACTGGAAATTGTCCTTATGCGTGACGAGCAAGCCACGCTTGCCACCCGGCAGGATGATCTCGTCGATAGGCTTAAGCGTAGCCTTGTCATAGATCGTAATGGCATCGGTCCGTTCGCCGCGCGTCACGCGCGAATAATAGGTTCCGGCGGCATAAAGCTCCGGACGGGTCGAGGACGAAAGCAGCTGCCCCCAATAGCCAACCTGCACCTGGGCCTTGAGCGCTGCCTCATCGCTTGCCACATCTACGATCGCCACGCGTTGGGTGACCATCGCGATTGCGATAAGATCGTTCACAAAGACATAGCTCGGCGGATAGGCTTCAGGCAACTTCGCCGACGCCGGCGTTTCCTCAGGTGGCAGGGGATCAGGGAATCTCTGGCCATAGGCAGGCTCGGCCAGTGAGGCGAGAACCGGCACCATGGCCAGAGCAAGAAGCAAAGGTCGCGCGCTCATTGGCATATTCCTTTCGTTCGAGCTGCCAGCGCCTCATGATCCTCATGGAAAATGCAGCGGTTCAAGTCCCAGGGTAAGGCGCAGCGCTCTGAGTCCACCCACTTATCAATCTACAACACCGTCAACTTCCAACGTCACCTAATCTCTCGAAGTCCCGTGAGATTCTTTCGGAGTCGACACGACGACTCCTCCTGTTCCGCTCCATTCAGAACTTGCGCCCGAGAACGACGCCAAAACTGCGCGGGGCTCCGACGTGGTTATAGTCAAAGCCCAGGCCGCTGACGTCAATGCGAGAGGTAAAAAAGAAGCGGTTGGTCAGATTCTTGCCCCAAAGCGACAGCGTCCACGGCCCATGCTCGATGTCTATGTGCCCACCAAGTTGTACGTAACCATCTTGCCGTAATCGTGGCACGTTGAACACTTCAAAGAACTGGCTGGACACGTAACTGACATCACCGTGAAAGCTCAGTTGCCCATCCTCCCAGCGCACCGCCGTAACGTCGGCGCCACCCGAGAAATTAACTGCTGGCGCGTTCAACAGCTTGTTGCCGGCCAGATTGGTTCCGGTAAGCAGCCCCTTCTCGACCTTAGTGTCCAGCAGTCCAAGCCCTGCACGCAAGCCAATCGAATCAGATGCTTTTACATTTAGTTCAACTTCGGCTCCCAAAATGCGCGATCTGTCGACGTTGATAAGCGTCTGAGCAATGGTAGTCGGATTCACGTTGATGAACTGCTGGTTCCGATAAATGTAATAAAAGGCCGAGGTATTCAGGGTCGCTCTGCGATCAAGAAAGCGGGTCTTGGCCCCGACCTCAAACGCGTCGATCTCTTCGGGCTTCGCTATCGAAACCTCGCTCGGATCGAAGAACGCTTGAGCATTGAAACTGCTTGCTCTGTATCCCCGGCCATAGTTGGCGTAAAAAAGCGCGCCGCCATCTGACTTGTAGTCGAGACCGATCTTGCCGGACAAATTGTTTGTCGTGAAGCGGCTGTTGGTCGACGGTATCAATTCAAGGACAAAAACATCATCGACACCTCGGGCGACTGACCGCAAATTGGTCTGGTCCCCAGTGTCATGGGTGAAGCGCAGACCACCACGCAGGGTGAACCCACTGCCGAAATTATATCGAAGATCACTGTAGAGCGCGTAGCTGGACTTCTTCTGGTCAAAGCTGTTGCCGACGCGACAAGCTGCAGTCGACCCAGTTGCAAATGCATCGGCGCAATCGGTTGCATTTATGCTTCCATCACCATTCACATCGACGTCATTGAAGAAGCGCAATTCGTATGCGTTGAAAACCGTTTCGCGATTATAATAGGCACCGAGGATGAAATTGAACGGGCCAGACCAATCGCTCGTCAGCCGCAGATCCTGGGAGAATTGTCTTGCGCGATCAAAATATGGCAATTCCAAGGTTTGTGTCGGACTGCCATCCGTGTCCTCCCCAAAGGATAATGTACCGCGGTCGTAGGACGTGACCGACGTGATTCCGAGCCCATTTCCGATGTCGAAATTGCCGGTGAGCGCGACTGCATAAGTCCTTGCCCTGCGCTTTGGTGTATAATTTGACTCAATTTGACGATTGTTTAGGCCGGCACGGACATACCCGGTACCACCAATCCCAGCAGCATCAACCGGCTGGGCAAAAACACCATAATTGTATGGATTCTGAAGACTTGTCGACGCGCGAAGCACGAATGACGCACTCGCACTTGGCTCCCAGCGCAGCGAGCCGCGAATTCCATATTCATTTGTGCCGTTCAAGTCAGGCTTGTTTGGAAGCTGGTTTCGAAACCAGCCGTCGGCATGGGCATATGTGAATGCGACACGTGCGCTGAGCGTATCACTGAGCGCAACATTGACCGCGCCATTCGCCTCATAGCGCCCGTAGTTCCCAGCTCCGACGTTGAGATAGGCTTCGTTTGAAAACTCAGGACGTTTGCTGATCAAATTGACCGCTCCGCCGGTTGTGTTCTTGCCGTAGAGCGTACCTTGCGGCCCGCGCAAAACCTCCACCCGCTCAATGTCGTAGAGCGCAACTCCCAAAAGGGCGAAATTACCCTTGTAAACCTCGTCATAATAGGTGGCGACAGGTCCAGATTGATTCAAGCTGAAGTCCGACATTGAGACTCCGCGCAGCGAAAAGATTGGCGTGTTCTCGCCAACTGTTGCCGCCAATTGCAGATTCGGCGTTTTGGTCACGAGATCATCAGACTGGGTAATACGCTGCTTCATTATGTTGTCGCCGCCAATTGCGGATATTGAAACCGGCACGTCTTGTAGCCGCTCGCTCCGCTTTTGAGCGGTGACGACAATGTCATCGGCAGACACTTCTTCGGCAGGGCCTGCAGCTGGCGCCACCGCTTGCGCCAAGCAGGGACCGGCGAGAATGCCAGAAACCAGGACTGGAGCGAGGCCTTTGGTGGCAAGCTGAACAACATCACAGATTTTCATAGTGGCTTCCCCCTCAAGTGCGATTTTCCAAAGCGCCTGTAATTCCAATATAGCAAATAGATTGCCTATATCGGTAAACCTAGTCCGGCGCCTTATTGTTGTAAAGAGCCATTTTTCGGGCACAGAAGTGACGCAGGATGTCGGCAGATTCTATGTAATGCGGTCAAATCCCAGCCGGTTGAAATGAAGGATTCCGACCAAGCGTCTTTCCCTGTCCTCGGACGTCGAGGACAGTCGAGCATGACAAAATGAAACGCTCCGAATTCGCGCCGATATCTGATCAGGCGTCTTCCATATGCAGGATGACGGATTTCGAGATCGTATAGTCACGCAGAATATCGGTCGAAAATTCCCGGCCAAACCCGCTTTGCTTGAATCCACCAAGGGGCATCCCGACACGAAGATTATAATATTTGTTCACCCAAATCGTGCCGGTCTGGAAGTTTCGCGCCATGCGATGGACTTGCGCGATGTCACGACTCCAAATGCCCCCGCCCAGACCATAGTCGCTATCGTTGGCCTGTCGCATCACGTCAGCCTCGTCCGACCAACCAATGACTGCCGTAACCGGACCAAAAATCTCCTCTCGCGCAACCCGCATGTCGTTACGGGCGTTGTCGAGCAATGTCGGTTTGATAAAATAGCCCTTGTCCAGCAGCCCCCCACACGCGCGTTCACCGCCAGTCAGGACAGTTGCGCCTTCGCTCGCAGCGAGGTCAAGATATCCCATTATCTTGTCGAATTGAGCTTTGGAAGCCTGCGCGCCCATCTGCGTATCGGGCAAGGTCGGATCACCCAATTCGACGCGGTTGAGGGCTTCCGCGAACTTGTGAACAAATTCTTCGCGAATTGCATCGTGAACGAAGACACGCGATCCAGCGAGGCAAATCTCGCCCTTGTTGACAATAGTGGATTCAACTGCGCCGCGGACAGCAGCATCAATGTCCGCGGTCGGGCAGACGATTTGCGCCGACTTGCCGCCAAGCTCAAGGGTCTGTGGAATGATGTTGCGCGACGCATATTCGATGATCTTGCGCCCGGTAAAGACCGATCCAGTAAAGGCGACTTTTCGCACAAGGGGATGCGTGACCAGCGCCTCTCCGACATCCGCACCATAGCCTGTAACGATATTCACAACACCGGGCGGCAACAAGTCGGCGACCTCTCGAATGAACTCCAGTACGGCAAGGCACACGGTTTCTGCGGGCTTGAGCACGACCGTCACACCTGCCGCCAGAGCAGGCGCAAGTTTCGCCGTTGCCATAATCAATGGCACATTCCAGGGGATGATTTGGGCCACGACACCAATTGGCTCGCGGTGGACAAAGCCAATCGCGTCAGGATAGTCGTGCGTTTCCCCAGGAATGCCAACTCCCGCTGCAGCAGCAAAATACGACAACAAGTCGATCGCCATCTCGATGTCAAAATGGCGCGCTTCCATGATCGTCTTGCCGTTGTTCAGGCTCTCCATCATTGCAAAATCATCGGCACGGGCGCGCAATCGTGTCGCCATCTCAGTCAGGATTGCCTGACGCTGTCGGCAATGAGTTCGTGACCACGCCGGAAATGCGCGCGCGGCAGCGGCTACAGCATTCTCAACATCCGCAGCGTTGCCGGCCTGAATATTCGCCAAGGACTGTCCCGTTGCCGGATTGATCTGGGTAATTATCTTGCCAGACGCACCGCCAACCCATTTCCCGTCGATGAAATGTCCATATTCCTCAAGGAACAAGTTCCTGCTTTGTGATGCAATCTCTGCCAGCTTCTCGGTCATCAGGTTTTCCTCTCCTTATGAGTTCAATTTTGACGACTGCAGTGAAGATGACCAAGGGTCTCGTGCGGCAACGCTGCAGCGTCATGGTGTTACAGGAGCAGCTCGCGCCACAGTTCGAGACGTTGTTGCGCCGCGCGGTCGGAATAGCTGAAAACCACTAAATCACTGCTCGCAACAAAGCGGCGCTGCGCCCATGCCGGAACCACCACGATGTCGCCTGGCGTAAGCGCATAACTTGTGCCATCAATCTCGAGAGCACCGTCTCCCTCGACGACAACATGAATTGAGCTTTCGCTCGAACGCATGGGTCGTGTCTCGAAGCCGCCCGGAACTAATCGAGCAAAGGCCGCCATTGTCGCCAGAACCGCTCCTCCGGTGCGCGGATTCACAAACTCCATCAAATAGGCATCATGCGGGTGAGCAGGTCCGCTCATACGCAAGGATTCAAGAGTCTCACGCCAATCGGAAAAGGGATAAATAAAGAGCGGATTGTGTGGGTTGCTTTGCTCAATGCGCCGCGCAGGCGCCAAATTGCGGCCCCAGCGTGTTTCGGCATCGCCTGCCGGACGGGTCGTGGGCCAAGCACCCCTGTCAGCACTATGCTCGGCAAAACTTGCATCCAGAGATTGGATGAGAGGAATATCCAGTCCGTCGAGCCAAATCATAGGCGCATCGGTTTCATTGCCATGATCGTGCCATACCCAGGCCGGCGTCAACACAAGGTCGTGACGGTGCATGTACGCACGTTCGCCATCGAGCGCAGTAAAAGCACCCTCACCTTCCATAATGAACCGCAACGCGTTCTGCGTATGGCGATGGGCGGGTGCTATTTCACCCGGAAGGATCAATTGGAGCCCGGCATAAAGCGTCTGCGTGGTGCGGGACTCACCCGTCATTGCAGGATTCTCAAGGATGAGGACCCTCCGCTCAGCTTCAGCTGCGCTAATCAGTTCGCCCGCCTCCATCAGGTAGGGACGCACTTTTGAAAACGACCAGCGTGCCGGGACTGCACGAGTGGTTGGCGTCGGCGTAACCAGCGATGACAGGACTTCCCACAACGGCGCCAAGTTGTGCGGACGCAATTGCGCGTAGAGATCGCTCAACGTTTTTGCGGCAGGCTGAGCAGGGCTCAAGGCAGGAGTCATAATGGGCCTCAAATCGGATAAATGAGCGAATTTGGAATGATTTCGCTGTCGAATACGCAAATCTTTTGCTGAAACAGCAAACTGCCATTCGTCATTTGGATGCGATCAATGTAGCGGCCGACGTTGAAAACGTCGCTCGTTGCATCGCGTTTGGTTCGGACAACCAAATAGTTTGTTTCGGTGCAGACCAAATTGCCCTCGCGGCTCACAATGCGCGTGGGGCCGAGAATATGACGCTGATAATATGGAGCATGAAACAGCGTACTCTGGATCCCATATACACGATCACGGAGCATGCCCATCCCCTTTAGGTCTATGGTGGCGAGCGGCAATCCGCGCTCATGATTTTCACGCGGAACGATGCGATAGTGACAATCATGAGTGAAAAATGCCGGCCAATTCCCGAACTCTCCGGAATCAACACAGGAAACGTAAGCGGCTTGGAGGTTTGCAACTCCAATGTGCAGGGACAAAGGTATTTTCATGCAGCACCGACCTCGCCCAGAATGGAATGCTGAGCCTCTGCTGCCAATCGATCTTCCACAATCTTGCGCCATCGTGCGACGCCAATGTCTATATCCAGCCAAACAGGCCGAAAATTGTCCCGCCCAATTTTCTCCCAAACAGAAGCTTGAGCAGCGATCATTGGCATGTCCTGTTCAGCAAAAGCGAAACGTCTAAGATCAGATATCTTTTCCTTCATCTCAGCCGTGTCACTTCCAGGGCGGATATTCCAGCGTACGGCAGCAAAATGGTAGTGCGTTGTCCGTTCCGTTTCGGGGGTCAGAATATGAACGCCAAAATAGCCTGTGCCCGCTTCCCGCGGCTCACCAACTCCTGTAACGCCCACATCAAGCAAAAGTGCCGCGGGAGCGTCCCAGCGCATCGACATCCAGGAATCGACCCCTGCGCCGTCCTGCCGAAATAGCATATCAAACATTTCAGGCGGAGTGACACCCGCGGAGCGCCGCGACACTGTCACAGTGCCACAGTTCAGTTCGATAACATTTTTGGCTTCAATCATTTCGGCGTTGCCCAAAATTCCCTCATGCAGAAAATTGACATGGCTGAGGTCGAGCAGGTTATCGGTGATCAAGTCCCAGGGCGCCGCCATCAAAAGATGGTCACGACGCAACGCAGCCGCTCCTGTGGCGCCATCAAGTATAGAAAAATCAGGAATTTGAGCTGTGTCAGGTTCACCGTTACCCAACCAGATCCATATGGCGCCGTGCCGTTCGCACGCCGCGAAGCGGCGGACGCGCGCTCGCGGCGGAATGCGCGCGCCGTGCGGATTGTATGCGCAAATGCCATCCCGCCCAAATTCCAGGCCATGATAACCGCATACAATGCGGTCGCCGTCCACCCGCCCGCGTGACAATGGCGCCAGCCTATGCGGGCACCGATCTTCCAGGACCACAATTTCGCCATCAGGGGTCCGATACAAGACGAGCATCTTGCCAACAATTGTCCGGGCAAGCACGGTGTCTCCCGTGAGCGCTTCGCTCCAAGCGCCAACATACCATGCCTCATTGACAAACGGCATCACAACTCCATGACCTTTCGCCAATAGTGATACATGCCGCGGATCAATGTTTCGGTGACCATGTGATCTGTGTTGCCGACATCAGTGCCACCAAGTTCGCACAAGGACTCAAAATCGCCATCCTGCCGGAATCCGTCTTGGCTAAATTCGATAACTTCACCATCATCGGCCGATACATAGCCGGCCGGTCCAAACAAATTGGCCTGCATCAAGCGCCGTGCTCGCATCTCTTCATTGTCATTTGCGAAGCCGAAATGTGTCCAGACGAAATCGAATTCGTGCGGGCCGCGCGGAATAATCTGTCGCGTCGACAGCGAATTGACTTGTTGCTGGAGAATGACGCTGGGGAAAAGAGTTGTCATGCATACGGTCGGCTCGCCCCACCAGTCTTCATGCACGATGTCCAAAAGTGCCTTGTCATTGAGCGTCATGTTTCGACGAAAACTGCTCACACCCTTTGTCACTTCTTCATCTAAGGTCTCACTCCTTCGTGACACCATGCAAGCATGGCGACCATGTGCATCCATGACCAAATTCGATTTGTTGTCTGCCCGCCAAAGGCCAAAGGTTACGAACCAAGTGTGGAGCAGGCCCGGATGATAGGGATCCTTGATGTTTTCCATCATCAGTTTCCAGTTGCCGGGGATGCGCTGACGTGAATAGCCATGGACAACCAGTTCACGACCATCGAAGGTGCGATCAAAATATGGGAGAACATCCGGCCCGACATAGTCTTCGAATGGCGCTACTGACGCATCGAATGAGGCAAAAACCACACCGTTGCGCACTGCGACGCTCAATTTGGTCAGCGCACGATCGGTTAGTGCGAAGTCTGCAGGCATCCCGCCCTGCCCTTTCACCCCGCGCTGGAATGGCACACCAAGCAGTTTGCCATCATAATTATAGTTCCATTGATGGTAAGGACAAACCAACGTCTTAACTTGGCCATGACGCTCCTGGCAGAATTGCATCGCGCGATGTGCGCATCGATTTTCAAGCACGTTGATCTCACCGGCGCGGTTCCGGATCATGATAACCGATCGTTCACCTATCATTGTGCGCTTGAAACAGCCCGGAGACGGAATCTCCACCTCAAGACCCACATAATTCCAGTGGGGGCCGTAGAAGATGCGCGCAAGCTCGCGAGCGTAAATCGCAGGATCGGTGTATATCTTGGCCGGGATCCGGCTCGAACCGCTATTTAGCCAAGGCGAGGAGACCCCAGGCATAAGAAGGGATGCGTCTCCGGGCGCGCCAATCGCTTCAACTCCCATTGCATTTCCTCTCCAAGCGTCCCCGCAGTTTATATCGGCGGAAGATTGTTGATAGATACTATGCCTGACCAAACATAAGTCCGCAATAACCAATGTGTTGGCTAAGATGGAATTTTGCGCTATGGGTCTTCCGGCATGACGGAGCAGCAAACCTTTTCACATTCTAGGCGTCCGCCATTTGGATTCTGGCACGAACAATCAATTGTCGGTAACTCGCCTTCCCGTGTGAGTTTTGGTTGCCATGCCTACTTTCGCGATGGCATGGGCCAAAGCATGGAAAACGAACAGAATGAAAAACGCGGCGTTCAGTCGATCGGGGTGGGCCTGCGGATACTCGAAGCGCTGACGACGGCAGATTCGGCATTATCACTGACCGCATTGGCCCGAGCGTCCAAAGTGCCTAGCAGCAGCTGCCATCGCTACCTGACCAGCTTCACGAAAGCTGGCTATGTTGTCCAGAACGCCATTAGCGGTCGATATGATTTAGGCCCGCGAATCATTCAGGCCGGGCTAGCCGCGTTGCGTCGAGCGGACCCAATTCTTGTTGCACTCAGCGCATGCGAGCGCCTCGTGGAGCGCACGGGCCGCACCGCACAGCTGGCAATCTGGAGTGATGACGGTCCTGTTATCGTTGGCTGGCGAATGGGGAAGGTGCCCATACCAACAAACTTAGCTGTCGGCTCGCGCCTTCCTATGTTCAACTCGGCCACGGGGCGCGCCTTTTTCTCTTATCTTCCAGAAGTTTTCTGGGAGCGCTTCCTGAGGCGCGAAAACTGTACCATCTCAGTTGCCCGAAAATTGGCCTCTTCTGTCATGGATGCCGGCTTTGCGTCCGTTTCTGGGGATCTCATTCCCGGTCTGAGTGCAATAGCGGCACCGCTCCTTGACGCTCGCGGCATGCCAGTCGCGGTCATCACATTGCTCGCATTGCGAGATGAAATCTGTGCGGCCGACAGCGGTGAACTGATCGCAGCGACACAGGACGCATCAGCACAATTGGGTTTCGGCTCCAAGGGCGCACTCTGAGCGAAAAGGAAATCGGATAACTATGGCTGATCTTTTTGAGCTACCTCCAGGTCCCACCGTACCTATTGCGGGTTCCAAGGATGTTTTCCCGGTTCGTAGAGTTTTCTGCGTCGGGCGCAATTATGCAGCTCACGCGCGCGAGATGGGCAAGGATCCCGAGCGCGATCCGCCGTTTTTCTTCACAAAATTTGCTGAAACCGTCATACCATCCGGCTCAAGAATTCCCTATCCTTCGGCCACCAAGAACTTCCACTTCGAGGCAGAACTTGTGCTCGCAATAGGTGCCGAGGGTCAGGACGTAGCGGTGGCTGATGCAACAGCGCTCATCTTTGGTTATGCAGTTGGCCTGGATATGACGCGACGAGATCTCCAGCTTGAAGCGCGCGACAAAGGTCGGCCATGGGACACCGGAAAAAACTTCAAAAACTCGGCGCCGATCGCGGCTATCCATCGGCGATCAGACATCGGAGACATCTCTTCAGGACGGATCAGCCTGGCGGTCAACGGATCGATAAAGCAGGATGCAGACATTGAAGATCTGATCTGGAATTGTTCGGAAATCATTGCTCACTTGAGTGCGCTGGAACCTCTTCACCCTGGCGATCTTATTTTCACAGGTACGCCTGCTGGGGTGGGACCTGTAGTTGCAGGCGATCACATTCTGGTCGAAATTTCAGGCCTGACTGCGCTCGAGCTCGACATCGCCGATTGATGGAAGGCAAATCAAAGATTACGCTGCACGGGTATTTCCGTTCAACAGCGTCCTGGCGTGTCCGCATTGCTTTAAACCTCAAAGGCATTGATGCAGACCATGTGTTCCATCATTTGCGTCGTGGAGAACAGCACGCGCCAAGCTATTTGGCGTTAAATCCCCAGGGCCTGGTTCCAGCCTTGACCTTGGGGGACGGCGTTGTTCTCACCCAGTCGCTCGCTATTTGTGAGTATCTCGACGAGACGTTTCCGTCGCCGCCGCTGCTTCCCGCTGATCCAGTCCAACGCGCAAAGGCAAGAGCGTTGGCTTACATAATTGCATGCGACACTCATCCAGTGCAGAATCTAAAAATACTTGATCGGTTGCGACAGTCAGGTCTCGGTGATGACTCTGTAAAGATCTGGGCCGCCACCGCAATTGACGAAGGGCTGAATGCTGCAGCGGCGCTTCTGGGGCCCGCTGAAGGGATTGCTGGTTTCGCATTCGGCGATGGGCCCGGCCTATTTGAGCTGTGTTTGATTCCACAACTTGCAAATGCGCGACGGTTTGGGGTTGATTTGCGCTGGCCCGCACTCGCGGCGATCGAAAACCGTTGCGTGATCCTGCCCGCTTTTGCGGCAGCAATGCCCGAAGCTCAGGCTGATGCGGAAACATAAGAGCAGTCTCGCCTGAACCCTTTGGGCCAACCTGCGGTGGTGCTAGTAGTCTAGGCTACATACTGCGCAAGCTTGGGCAGATATCCTCACGACCCTGATACGACACTAAATGACGATGCCAAGTTCCAACAGCCCAATGCTGGCGACGACCGCGATAGTGCCCAATTTACCAAACTAGGCCTGATCCCGCTCAAAGGTGACGAGCCAATGCGGGCGACCAGGCAAATTGAGACGGCGGACTGAGCCCTACTTCCACCGTGCCTACATCCGCCCCGCAGCCCCCACCTCTGCTGCCGAATTGCGGTTATACAGCAGCGGCATCTTCGCAGATCTCCACTTGAGCACATCCATGATGCCGATAATGTCCTCGCTGATCGCAAACATGTCTGGGTTAAGTCCTAAAGCCATAGCATTCCGAGTATGCCATGAGCTTGAAGGTCTCTTCTCTGACATTCAGCTGCACCCGCTAACTCCATGGAGCTCTGAGCAGACATCATACTGCCTTGGTCTCGCTCACATGTCGAAGTGGAGCGCATAGTTTACACAGGGTTCGGTTGGTTCACTTTGAACCAAGACGTACCGGACAGGTTGCGAAACCAACGCGAATTCGTCCCACGATCCCGCCATGTCCGCAAAAGAAAGCTTAGTTTTGCGCGGGTAACCTTTGTTGACATCGCAGGGGTCGCAAGTTCAATCCTTGCCACGCCCACCATTTTTTCCCTTAACATTCAAGGGCTTGGTGAAGTCGGGCGATCCGACGCACTAATTGCCTCCGGTGCAAGTCCGGTGAATGCGCCCGGTGCAAGCGCCTCTATCTGGTCCATGATTGTCTCTATTGCCTTAAGAGAATCGGCCAAATAGTCTGGATCATCTGGTGCATAGATCTGCGTCGTCGCATTGAGTGACCTGTGACCCATCTGCATTTCGAGTTGATCTAACGGGACATGCATTGACCTCAAAAGCGTTGCCATCGACCGGCGGATGCTTTTCGTGGTGCATTCTTGGGGTAGACCTAGTTCATTTCGCATGGTCGACCAAGCCGCCTGCACCGATGACACTCGACCTTTTTCGTTTCGCACAAAGTAGCCATCGGTTGACTCTAGCCAGGCCATCAAAAGTCGCGGTACACAAACGCTCGGCCGGTACTTCTTGGTCTGAATTCGTCCTGAAGGATTGAGCTCAAAAGTCTTAAGTCCCGAGCGCCATTGGCCTCGTGCAGGATCAGTTGACATGTCCATTACGGCGTCGGGCCTTGCAAGCGTTGCAATAGAGGCGACGAGAAACCGATGGAGAGCTCGCGTTCGCGTTCCACCTTGCATCGCATATGACATCATTGCAGCCATTTCAGTGACGCTGGCCCGCCAGCGTGGACTGTTGTTGACCTTTGCGGGCTGCACCGCCCGAAACTTCGGCGGGCTCAAAGTGTCTCCGCGACGATTCGCTGCTGCCAGCGCGGCTCGAAGTTGAATGACGCTATTTTCTACCGTGGACGGCGCACGCTTTCGTGACTTGCCTTTCTTTCCAACGACAGGCCGCGCGAGAGCCCATTTTCTAAACTCGGCAATCCAGGCCTCATCAATGGCGTCACATGTTACTGGCGGACCGCCGAGTTCTTCAAGATAGTCGAGAATATGAGCCAGTCGAGCGGCTATCGCCTCAGCCGAAGCGCGTTTGCTGCCATGCGTAAGCATGTAATTGGAGATTGCATCGGCGACCAAAGGCTGCGTCTTGCCGTTCAGTGTTTGGCCGCATGCCTTGCACACTGCCGACCCATTGCTACGTTCAAGATAATGAATGTCCAACTTCAGTTTACCGAGCTCAAGCTCCGCCGTGCCCGTTGAAGTGCTTCTGACCCGACGGCGCGCAGGGTCATACCAGAAGATTGTGAGATAGGGGGTTCGTAGCTGCCCTTTTGCATCCGTGTCCCAAGCAAGTGAGAATTCCCCGCGCCGATAGAGGGGGCGCTGTTTTGCTCGCGCTGTCGGCATTCAGCCTGTTCCTTCAAGTAAGTGGATTTTGCAGCATTGATCAAGTCGACAACGCCAATTGCGACCATGAGGTCGAGTTCGTTTGGAGAGAGGTTCGTGCCCCGGCCCTTTTCGATTGCACGCGATATGCGTCGATCCAGTGCAACTATGTCTTGCATGCCTTTTGCAATCTTCCTTTCTGCCCCGATCATCTAGGCAGGCAGGGAAATAATAATCGCTGATCCAAGTGTGTATCGGCGATTCGGGCTTTACAGGGTAAATTTGAACGTAAGTTGGTCAGGACGGGTGCGCCACTATTCCCAGCCCGATTTTGGGTCAGGCTTTGCCCCGGCCGCTTGCTCCATGGCAGAAACGAGTTCGCGATGGGCTGCGATAAAGTTGAACTGATCTCTTGAGAGTCGGCTCGCATCCAGCGGATTTAAATTGGTTTGCGTCGCAAACAAGCGCATGCCAGCACGGGCCATGGCTAGCCTGGCCCGGTCGAGATCGTGGAGATCAGGCGGGTCACGAAAGGCAGTCAAGGCTCGAACGACAATCTGGTCATGCCGTATGCCACAATTGGCCTTCTCAAGTATGTCCTGCGTGATGCGAAAGGCCTCAGCAACGTTGCGAATGGCTGGCCGCGGATTGGTTGCCGTGAGTGCCCGAAGGCACTCACGGATGATATCTGCGAATATGGAAGCGAGGTCGGCTTCGAGTTCCTCTCGCTCGGGCAATGAGTTGCCAAACATTGCTGAGCTCAATCTTCCAGCTCGTTGGCAATGCGGCGCAAATCTCCGATCGCACGTCGCAGGTTTTCAGCGTGGGTGCCTTCGTCGAAGAGTTCCTCGCCAAAAAAAATTATCAGTTTTTGGATTACACCCGAGATATCGGGTGCGTGCAGCGCCAGCAATTCTTGCTCGGCCATTTCAACGGCCTCTACCACTTCCTGGCGGGCATCGAGTAACTTTTCGAGGGCGGTTGCCCAGGCAATAGGATCGGGTACTAAAGCACCAGTCATTGATTGTCTCCTAAACAGACAGTTGATGATCAGAGCTGAGGCAAGGTTGCCGCCTTGCCTCAGCTCGACGAGGGATATAGATAGCAGAAATGGTGCAATCAATACCCGATAGCAAAAATATTTCTGATAGCAATAAAAGAGGGCCGGGTCGCCCAAAAACGGATATTGGGCCGAGCATTGGCCTTCGGCTCTACCCCGATTTGACATCTGACATTGACGATTGGATTGCCAAGCAACCCGATCCTAAGCCCTCACGGCCTGAGGCCATCAGGACCTTGCTTCGGAAAGCTCTGAATTCAAGCCCTTAAGCGGAACATCCCGCTGAATCGGAAAATTCAAACGGCCTATGCTTCACGGCCATCTTTGAGGCAAAACTATGTGGCCATTGACCTCTCCGGTGAATGTGCTTGCTGGTTTTGGCCCAGCACCTGATTTCGGAATTCTTGACCCGAAACCATTTGCAACATTCGGCCGGGTTCTGTCGCGATCCTAAGAGCGGTTGACTGAGTATAAGCAGGTCCTGTTACTCACAATGGTCTTAGTGCCTAACGTTAGCGTAAAGAGGCTTAGGGATGGACCTCATTGGGGTGCTGGACCGTATTCTGGTGCGTCGAGGCCAAAAATGTTCTGGGTCATTTAACGAGAAAGTGCCATTTTTGAGACGTCGAATGGGACTTACCATGGTTTTGGGACGCTCCTATAGCGTTATTTTTTCTCGATTTACTGAGTAAAAAAATAAAAGTGGGACTTATTCCCTTATTCTTATTTTTAGAAGAGAGAGAGAGAGACCATATAAATAATATAGGAATATTAAATTAATAGAGATACTTATCTCTAAAAAACCTTTTACTCGCTTGAAAATTTACCCAGTAAATCAACAAAAACTATCTCTATACGACCCTTCCAAAAACATGGTAAGTCCCACAAATCGACAATGAGATTTACACCGGCAGCTCAACGACACGCCTACGGGCCTATTCGTTGACCGGTGATGAGCTTCTGCCCATCCGGTTTTGACATCGGGACGTAACCCGCTGCCGAGATATGCCCCTCAGAATCCATAGGAGACTCACCAGACTCGAAAACAGGTCCGAGATATGGTGGGGTAGCCAAAATTTCCATTCGACGCCTAGTGAGTCTCCTATGGACTCAGAAGGGCATGTGACGGTTTTGCGTGGGCCGGCAAAAAGGCTCGGGCGAAAATAAGCGCGCCGCTTCCCAAAATCGCTTGAGGACAAATCGGCTTGGGCGGCCCCAGGCATAGTCCAGTCTTTAGCCGGATATGCCTACCGCTAGCCAAAGGCCGCCACAGCTGTTGCATCAACCGAGCGACCGCATCCGACCCTGAACAAAGCACCGAGGCAAGACCTGGTCCGATATTGTAGCCAGCATGGCTATGCGAAGCTCACCAGCCCAAATTGTCTGCCACCAAAATGGCCCCAAAAGCGGCTTAAGGTTCATTCACGCACCAGAGCCAGCAGCACCATCGATGCCCGATGCTGAATCCGGACCTGTTGTCGGGCCTGGTTTCGCTCCCTGCCGAGCAGGCACCCTCTGATTCACACGGTCGCGCGAAACAATGATAATTGCCGGCAAATGAACATGAACGGCGGCCGATAAGCGGAGGCGGCTCCAGGGACAGATCTCGTACCCGAGCCGCCGGGCAATGGACCATCGGAGGTCAAATGAACGGTTTCTCAAATCAAAGCCAAGGATTAGCACCTGACATAGTCGAGCCCGATCATTCGGCTTGCGTCAGTTGCGCCGGGTACAGCGATTCATGCAAACTGATCGCGGCAAAAAAAGCCTAGTTCGCCCATGATGATCAATCCAGTGACGGCTCAGCTGTCGGCCGAAGCCCTCAGCCATGCCGCTGATCTAGACCTCGACCAGTCGGGCTCGCTGGCTGGCGACCAGCAGATTGCTAAGCCGTGCAAGGCAACTGTTGCATTTAGAGTCGGTTTGAACGCCCGGGGATTTGCGGGCATCGCGGCATAGGGTCGAGATCAGAACCGCGGCCCGGAAGGGTACCACGCACTTTTCAAACGAAGCTTCGGGTGGTGAGGGGGACGGTACTTCATTTTTCTTCCGGGGAAATTCGGGATTTTGACAAGTCCCAATCTCAGCCAAGACTATGCGGCTCTCACTGCGTCGGCCAGTCTCGACAGTCAGCGTTTAGCGAACGAGAGGGAAAAATTACTTTTTAATTGACGTGCCTGCGATGTCAGCTTTCATATAGATATCAGTGTGCTCAAATGGCAACTTACGCCCCAGCTGCACCCATTAGCCTGCCGTCAGCTACCCGTCGCAATTCGACGATCAAGAAATGTCCGACAATCCTAATACGCCCGCAGAAAACAAACTGCGGAGTGGAGCCGACCTTTTCAGCGCAGATTTTCGCCCGAGTATTGGCTTTAGTTTACTTGACGAAAACAACTCCACGACGTAGATATTGAATATGATGTCAGTGTTTTTTTAACGTAAGCTGCGCTAGGCACGGACCGCCATCATCTATGTGCAGCGGCTGTCATGGGTGCGAACGACCACGTGGCGTTGTTGACCGGGAAGGACAGCGCGGACAATTGATGGGAGAAAAGGTATGAGTACCGAGGTGCTTGCGGGTCAGACCGCGTTCGTAACGGGCGGCTATGGGGCTATCGCTAGTGCATCAGCCACGCTTCTCGCCCGAGATGGCGCAGCTGTGCTGCTTATGGGTCGCCGAAAGGATGCCTTGGAACGGGCCCGGGCAGCGATTCTGGCAGAAGTGTCAGACGCTCGCGTGGAACTATTTGTGGGCGATGCTGTTCAAGACAGCGACGTTGGAGCGGCAATCAAGGCCGCTTATGCAATTGCCGATCGCCTCGATATCGTTGTAGCTACAGTCGGCGGTGTCGACTTCAGGCCATTCGAAGCGATGGAAGCGCAGCACCTTCGCGACAATTTCGACTATAACGTCACAAGTGCTTTCCACGCCATGCATCACGCCGTGCCACTGATGAAGGACGGCGGATCGATTGTGTGCATTTCCTCGACTGAGGCGGCAAGACCTACCTTCCCTTTTGCCAGTTATCATGTCTCGAAGTCAGCCCTCGAAGCATTGGTGCGAGCAGCCGCCGAGGAACTGGGCGCGAAGAGTATCCGCGTCAATGCAGTTCGGCCTGGACTGACCCGATCGGGAGCGACCGAAGATGCGATGTTGATCCCCGAGGTAATCGAGATATACCAACGTGAAGTCGTTTTGCCTCGTTTCGGCGAGCCGGTCGATATCGCGAACGCGGTGCGCTATCTTGCTGGACCAGAGGCCTCCTGGGTGACAGGCCAAAGCTTTGCGGTCGATGGCGGCATCGGGCTGCACCGCCATCCCTTCCTCGCCGAGACCCCGCTACTCGCCGCGGCGATGTCCCAAGGGTGACCTGACGCAACTGAAAGAGCTCGAAAATGAATAGAGTAAAGGGCAAAGTCGCCATCATAACAGGCGCAGCATCGCCCATCGGGCTTGGTTACGCTTCGGCTGCCGCGCTCTTGCGCGAAGGCGCTCATGTCATGATCACCGACATTGATGAAGTTCGCATTCGCGCTGCCTCCAAGGCACTGGGTGAAGAGGGCCATGTGGCGTGCCTGACGCAGGACATTGCCGATGAAGATGGATGGGATCGCGTTATCGCCGAGACTGTTCGTCAGTTCGGGCGACTAGACATCATGGTCAATAATGCCGCAATGGGCGCTGCGGGCGGCATGGATGTCATAACGCTCGCCGATTGGGAAAAGGTAATTAGCATCAACCTGACGGGGACGTTTCTCGGTTCCAGGGCCGCCATGCGCCAGATGCGCGCCCAAAGGTCCGGCGGTTCTATAATCAATCTTTCGTCAATTTATGGTGGTGTCGCAGCATATCCAAACCTGCCGGCCTACACAGCAAGCAAGGGCGGCGTTCGCGCACTGAGCAGGACGATCGCGTTGGAAGGGGCAGTCGAGGGTATTAGATGCAATATCGTCCATCCGGGGATCATCGTCACCGAGATGCAGCATAATGCGCCGCGCGAGATCGTTGAGGCTTCCGCCGCGTCAGTTCCCATGAAGAGAATGGGAGAGCCAAAAGACATCGCCAACGCGGTATTGTTTCTCGCCTGTGATGAGAGCTCATATATCACCGGGACCGAGATCATCGTGGATGGCGGGTTCACAGCCCAATAAGTTTGGCGCTTCATCCGCGCTGCGCCGAGGCTGCTTTATCGTATGACTCATTTGCCAGATGGTGACCAAGGAAGATTGATATGGGCAGACTATTTGAAAACAGGGTGGTCATTGTCACCGGCGCTGGCGGTGCGATTGGTCGCGCTGCCGCCATTGGCTTTGCAAAGGAAGGGGCAAGCGTAATCGTCTCGGACTTGAAGCCTGACACGGCACATGAAACGACGGAGTTGGTGAAGCAGGCGGGCGGACAATCGATCGCGGTTTGCGGGGATATTTCGATAGACGCGGAGGTCCAGCGACTCGTGTCGAGTGCTGTTGAAACGTTCGGCAGCCTTGACTGTGCGTTCAATAACGCTGGTATCACGCCGGCGGACGACCATACTTGGAATGAGGATGTGTTCCGCCGCACATTCGAAATCAATCTGCTCAGCCAGTTTCTTTGCCTGAAGTATCAAATTCCCGAAATGCTCAAGCGTGGTCGCGGGGCCATTGTGAACACTGCGTCTATCATGGGCCTGGTAAGCGCGGGAGAGCCCGCGACTCCCGCCTATACGTCCAGCAAGCATGCTGTGATTGGTTTGACCAAGGCAGCGGCCTTGGCTTACGCCAAGCAAAACATCAGGGTGAATGTCCTCTGCCCTGGCGTTGTTCGCAGTGCCATGTCCGAACAAGTCATGGCTATTAGTGAGGACATGCGCGCCAGGCTAATGAACCATGCGCCAATGGGACGCATCGCAGAACCTGAGGAGGTCGCCGAAGCGGCGATCTGGCTGTGTTCGGACAAGGCAAGCTTCGTCACAGGCCATTCCATGGTCGTAGATGGCGGCTTCACTGCTCAATAGGAAAGCAGAGGTGGGGGGAGATAATCTGACGCACGTACATTGCGCGCGACCGGCTCCATTTCGGTGAAAAGTGGACTGACTAAAAACGACTGGAATGCCGCCGAGACATTGGGCTACCCCGCTCTAGCAGGTCTCAATCAATTGCATTTGAACCGACAACATCCGCCAAATTAGTGCTAAGAGACCCCATCTGTTTGGCACTCAGTTGACTCGACTCCTCAGTTTTCTTAGCCGCCGCGAGCCTGACCTCTGGTAAAAACAGAACTCTAGCCCAAAGGTCCGTCAACTGCTCGGTCAGAATCCTCGGTACGTCCGCGGAAATCCGATCCGGCCGCACAAGCTTTCTATATACGGCAAGTTCAGTCATCCCTGTGAGCAACTCCGCAGTATAGACCGGATCGATGCTGGGATATCCGATTTTGTCTTCCTGGGCACGAGCTATCAAACGGGCGATCTTCTTGTAAATTCGCCCGCGAAGCTCACTCCACTGATCTTCAATACGGCTGTTGAACTGGGACGTCTCCCACAGGATCTTTTCTAGATCCCTGTTTTCATATGCGAAATTGACAGTTTGCGCCGTCGACCTTTGAAGGGACTCCATTGGATTGGAGGGGTCATAATGCGCCCCAAGGAATGTTGTGGCGTAGGCCTGTTCAAAATACTCCGAGGCGATGGCTGAGAGTATATCGTCCTTGTCGGTGAAGTAGCGATAAAAAGCGCCGAGCGAGAAACCCGCGTGATAGGTAATGTCCTGAACACGGGCATGAGTAAATCCCATGTCACTGAAAACCGAGCAAGCTGCATCCATTAACGCAGCCTTCGCCCTCAACCCCTTTGCGCCTGTCTCGCTCACCGGGACTTTTGTTGCGCGAAGGCGCCTCGCATTGGAGGCAGGCTTTCGAGCGGTCCTTCTAATGCTTCTATCGCGCATGCGAAGCGGCACCTTCCTAATGCGTAATAACAAGGGTCGAAATACAGGTCCCAAAAAATTGATCAACAGGTTTCTGGCACCAAGCTCTGATTTGAGCAAATCGTCAAGTGCTTTCAGTACGATGCGAGTTGTGGCTATGCAATCCGATCATCGCCAGCCAGCCGCACAAAAGGAGCCTTCGTAAGTGGCGTATCTACGGGGCATGCTCAAAGCCTAGATCGCTATTGCAAGCCAATTTCGTGTTCAAATTTGCTATCCCCTGCGCCTCATTCGCAATGTGCGAGCTCACGAAAAGCACTCCGAAAATACGCCAGCGGCGATCCGCCAGACACTTTTCCATAACGCGCGTCGCCCACAATGATCGAGTGATCGCCGCTATTGAAGACGTCAGCAACAGTGCATTCAACATAGGCAATTGCGCCCTCGATCACCGGCATTCCCAGTTCACCGGATCGATGTGCCATGCCCGCAAACTTGTCACTCCCCTTCTTTGCGAATTGCGAGCACACTTCGCGCTGGTTCGATCCGAGAAAATTGATGCAAAAGGCCTTGCGCACCAAAATGGCCGTCAGGGTTTCTGAACCCAAATCCAGATTGACGAGAAATTGGGGAGGGTTAAGTGAGAGCGGAGAAACCGCACTCATCGTCAACCCAACGGCGCGATCATGTTCATCCCGTGTGGTGACAACCGTGACCCCTGTAAGCCATTGGCCAGAAATAGATCGATACAAAGTGCCATCAATCGACGGCAAATTTTCAGCAAGAATCACTTTCATGCCTCCAGAAGATCGGCACGCCTCATTAGGCCTGACCAATTCTCAATCGCGTGCTTCGCCTTGGATGGCCATGCAGTCAAAAACCACTTGGCGTGGTGGCCATTTCGCCTCGAACCCGTCGAGGACAATTACATGCGCCTGACCAGGGTCAGGCTGCGTGAAGTCTGACCTTTGCGGACTTGCTCGCATTCTTACGAACTTGCGGCATCCCAATTCCGCGTGCAGCGAGATCGTCCAAAATCTCAGGCGGCGTGCTGAGATAAGGTCCAACAACAGCCTCTGTCTTGCTCCAGCCGACACCGCGCTTCAGATCAATCAACATCTCAGCCATCTTGATCTGTGCCGGCAGCGCAGTCACGACTGGAACTCCGGTTCCCGATACTTCGTTATAACCTACCTGAGACAATGCTGCACCGAGCGGGTTGCAGCCGCATATCACAACATCTGCGCCATCGCGAACAAGCTCCTGAGCGGCTTGGTCAAATTGCTCGATCATTCTCTCTGGACGCCCTGCATAGGCGTCCAGCATCATCTGGACCAAAACGCGTCCGACCCCTTCGGGTCCATCAGACGAAAACTCCAGAGACCGGACCGGGCGATGGCTGATAGCCGCGCCTTCCCAGCGATGGAAACGAATATTCTCCTCCATAACATGCTCGAAACTCACGGCAGTGGTCAGGACAGCAAATTTCTTTCCAAGCGACTGGGCAACAATCATTGCCGATTCCGCCGGACCGACTACCGGCATCCGGACCGCCTGCCTAGCATCCTGCAGGAAGAACTCGCCATAACACATGCCCGCGAATGCGGCGTCATAACCGTCTGCTTCGGCCTGCATGATGCGCTCAACCATCTCGACCGCCATGAAAGTGCGCGGATATCGCATGGTGGGAACATAGTCACTGCCAATGTTGTGCTCGAGAAAGGCAATGTCGATTTCAGTGTCTGGCCGAGCGAGCTTCTTTGCAAACCCGAGCATATTCGAAAAGATGATGTCCTGCTCGACAGGATCAGACGTTCCGTGCTGAGTCGCAGTGGAATCCGAAAGCCAGAGAATTTTCGCAGCCATTTCACTCATCCTTCACATATCGCAGCGTGATACTGACGTCACTTTTGTTAGTTTACAGTAAATCGGCAATTTTGCAAGGATGTTTCGTCGCAAAACTGCGGGCGTTGGTCGACTAAGCCGAATGCGCTTTTCGGTTGCCACCTGGCAACTTCGACACAAGCGGTCTAAATATGCCGGAACCTTGCGGCCTTGTGTCGGTCGTTCAAATGTGGGCCACTCGGACTGTCAGTTCCGGCAAACATCTTTTCGCGTACCGTGCCGGGCGCGTATTCCTCCTGCATGAGTCCGCGTGCCTTGAGCACAGGACAAACCTGTTCGATGAAAGTGTAGACTTCGCCCATGCCGGTCAATTGCTGGTAGTTTATGCCTCTTATGCCAGCATCGTACCATTCCTCTATTTCATCCGCCGCCTGCTCAGGCGTTCCAACGAACCTGTTCCCGGAAAGCGCTATTGCAACGTCCCTGAACGTCGAGCGCTTGTCCGGAGCCGAATCCGCCAACATGCGGAAGTTGCCTTGAACAGCATCAGTCTCAAAGTCGCCGATCGGAACATCGAGATCGATCTTGCTCAGATCGAGCCCCATCATTGAACTCATATAGGCCGGACAAAAGTCCGATTCGCGATGCATCTGCTGAATCTCGCGATCAAGTCGGCGGGCTTCCTCTTCCGTGGAGCCGACTACGTAATTGCGCCCGGCAAATATGAGCAGATCGCTCGGCCTGCGTCCCATGCTGACAAGCCTTTGCGCCATGTCCGCGATGGTTGGTTTCATTGAAGCCAGAGTGTTCTCGGCACTCCCAAAAATGAAAATCGCCTCTGCATTGGCCGCAGAAAAATCGCGCCCTTCTTTGGATGCGCCAGCCTGGAACAAGAATGGCGTTCTTTGCGGAGACGGCTCGACCGTATTTATCCCTGGCACCCTGTACAAGCGCCCCTCATGATGAATTTCGTGAACTTTGGACGCGTCTGCGTAAAGTCGCGCCTTAATGTCTCGCACGACCGCATCATCTTCCCATGAGCCCTCAAGGAGCTTGTAAATCACCTCCAGATATTCTTCGCCCCGTGCGTAGCGCACAGCATGCGGTTCGACGGCGTCGTAGCCCTGATTCTGCCATGCGGTTCTCTGAAAAGACGTCACGACATTCCAAGAAAGCCGACCTCGGAGCAGATGATCCAGAGTCGCGATTTTGCGTGCAAAGACGTATGGATGGTGCTGAATGACGTTCGCACTGACAGTAAGACCAAGGTTAGTAGTCGAGGACGCGAGAGCAGCCGCGAGGAACATGGGATCCGCGATAGGAAACTGCAATGCGAGTTCCACTGCTGGCGCGTAAGAGTCTTTAAAGGTGTCATGCAGTCCGCTGTGATCGGCCCAGAAGATGCAATCGAATTTTGCTTCCTCAAGGTCTTGGGCCAGCTTGATCCAATGGTCCAAATTCAGGTAGTCGAAGTTGACAGCCTTTTCGTGGTACCAAAGGTTTGGCGGCCCTCCAGCCGGACAGAAGCTGGAAAACATCGAAAAGCGCATTCTTTTTTTCAGGGACGACACCGCGATTACTCCTTCCAAAGGCACCTAACTGGTTGCGGGCTCACAGGCCGAGAAAAGGCCCGCGTTTTTCCCCCGCACCGGAGCGTCTATCTGCCAGCCAATTCGACCAATTAACTTGGCCATTCAAATTTGTCGCTGTGGCGTCAATGCAAGCGGCTCTGGAAGCCCTTTTACATCGAGGCCATCAACTACATACAGATAACCGCTATTGCTATCCGGTGGATAGCCCGCTGCAGCCTCTGCATCAAACGAAGTAAAATAAAGCTTGTCCAGATTAGGCCCGCCGAACTGAACGCTCGAAATCCATTTCACATCCGTTTCTATCGTGCGGCGAACCGTACCGTCCGCTTCGAAGCACGCGAGGATACCACCTCCGGTCATGGCCATCCACAAACGTCCATCTGCGTCGATTGTCGCCCCATCGGCATATCCGCCGGCCGAAGAACAATCGGCAAAGAGCCTCTTATTGGATATCTTGCCGGTTATGTTGTCGTAGTCATAGGCGTAAATTTCGTTCGTCGGCATAGTGTCGGCAAGGTAGAATGTCTTCCCGTCCGGGCTCCAGCAGGGTCCGTTGCAGATCGTGTATCCTGCATCGAGCTCTGTCACCGTCAAGCCATCGAAGCTGTACACTGATGCCAGGGGAGCTTTGGCTCCCTTGTCAGTCGCACCGGCGACAAAACGCCCTTGGCGATCGACCTTCGCGTCATTCAGCTGCACCTTCTCGCAATCGAAATCAACTTTCGCGATCAAGTCGAACATTCCAGTGGCTTCGTCGAAGCTGTAGAATCCATCGGCCAGCGCCACGAGCAGCCCACCATCAACCGTTCGAGTGATTGCAGAAGGTTGCACAGGCGTTTCCCAGCTCGAAAACTGTTCTGTCCCGGGATCGTAGCGCCACAGGCGATACCCGCGAATGTCCACGAAAAAAAGAACCTGATCGCGAACATCCCAGTACGGGCCCTCGCCTAGAATGGTTCTTACATCTCCGAGCCGACGGATATCCAAACAGGCCTCCTCTGACATGCCATTGTTAGACTCAATCATGAACTAACGCGAATGTGACGTCAATTTGTATTTTCTGTATGTAAGCCCTCCCGAATGTGAACGTTCGGCTTTGGAAAAAATCTCTTCCGGCGCCATTGCAAGGTGCGGTCCTGCCTCACTCGTCACGAGAAACCGACAAATGAGCAGGATCAGTGCAGACCTCCTCAACTAATGCCATTCGGGACGCCGACCGATCCATGAACTGCTCTTCATCGGCAATTATGACCGGAGCGATATCTGGACGTGAGACGAATTCCGCCATGGCCTCGAACTCTTCCCGATTGCGGAACCAAACCTCGGTGATCACGTCATAGTCCGGCTCCGCGGTGCTTCCATCCTCGAAAGGATCGAACTTGCCGTCCTCGATTCTGTAATTCCGGCGATAATCCATTACTGGTGGGCACATCTCTAACATGAACGGGACATGGCCGTTCTCGTAACGATCCTTCATCTCTTCGAGAGTCATGCCTGGCTTGCGCTTGAAATGGCATATCATCTTGATCATGGCACGCTCCTCTCACCATTGCGCACTGTTGCCAGAACATAATTATTGGACCGTTTTTGAGGCATACGCGTTTCTCTCAATGCGTCGCTTCATATTGTGCCAAAGCATCGGCAACGCCATTGGATACGTCGTTCCTCATATAGCCAAGGAGTGCAGTTTCGGCAGGATCGGGTTCATATCGGATCCAGTTGTTAGGCCCCTGAGGGAGCACCAATTCCGAGAAGATCGGATGCTGCTCGGCGCGCGCTTCGACAACTTTTGGATTTCCGGCCGCTTTGAAGAACAGGTTCGACAGGTCCGCGATGCTCAGATTTTCGTCACCCACCAGATAGGCCTTGCCTGGTTCGCCTCGCAACAGAGCTCCCTCGATCGCTTGGCTCAGCGACCGGTAACTCATGAAGTTGGTGCCCCCCAAAGGAGCAAACAACGGTACGTCCGTGTTACCTTCCGCCCATTCCACGATTGCATTGATCAGCGGGCTATCCAGACCCGGAACGGCGCCAATCATGAACGGCGGATTGACCGCGACAACATCGAATCCCGGTCCGGTTTCTGCTCGCACCCCTTCACAGGTGAGGCGCCGGGTATGAATGTAGAAATCCGTTTTCTCGAGCTCCGGTTTCGCCTGTGTGTAGAAGCTACCTAGGTGAACAACGCGCCTGACTCCTGCTTGCCTAGCTGAGCGGACAAACTTCGGGATTCCTTCGACATTCGCTTTTAGCAGATGCCGGTTCAAGTCTTCTGAAGGTGGCAGGTGACGCATGTCATTCTGCGCGGCGAAGACAATTGAGTCGAAACCCTCCAATCTTGCTGGTGAAAAGTCTCCATTGACATAGTCGCCCTGCAGGAACGGCAATCCGGCCATTGGCGTTCCGTCTTGCGGACGCCTTCTCGAGGCCACCGACACGTCGTAGCCCTTTTGGGCCAAGTGGGTCGCCGAGTGACCACCAAGTGAGCCGTTGCCGCCTACGACCAGAATCTTCATTTTCCGTGCTCCGCTTCAGCCCTCAATCGCGGTTCCAGCGACCCTAGCGGCACAATGCGTGCTAGAAAAGCAAACGGTGCGACGATGACTTCCTTTCAACTCTCAATGGTGGAAGTTCCCTATAAACAAGACTGATGTCAACTTTATATTTGACCAATGGAATGATTTGGTATGATTGGCAGCAGATCGCTTCGTATTCGATTCGGCCGAGATTGGCCGAATGAAGCTTACCACTCGGAGGAATGTTTTATGGACCTCGCTGAGAAACTGGACGCTATCGAAGGCATAAAGATGGCCAAGGCACGTTACTTCCGAGGTATCGACACCAAAGATCGTGATCTGCTCCGCAGCATCTTCACCGATGACGTCGAACTGGATTGCCGAGGAGCTGCGATTGATCCTGTAACGGGCCACAATTTTGCTCCCCAGACGGACGAGATTATTCGGGGCGGCGACAATGCCGCTTACCTTGCCAGCACCTCACTTACAGGTGTCGTTTCGGTGCACCATGCCAGCGCGCCTGAAATCGAGATCACCGGCCCCAATACTGGAAGTGCCATCTGGCCAATGGTCGATCGCCTCCGATTTGGCGAAGGAGCCCCCATCAAGGAACTCATAGGCTACGGCCACTATTTTGACACTTACGAGCGTGTGGGAAGTACCTGGCGGATCAAGACCATGCGCCTCGTGCGCACAAGAATGGATGCCGTAGTTTGGTAGGCGCGAAAGACAGGGCGCTACCTTCGGCCTCTACTTGTTCTCTTCTGCCAGCTGAGGAATTCTGCCCCTCGGGCATTGGTCGAAAGGATATTTGCGAATGAAGGCATTCAGGTTTGCTGACGACTTCAAAAGTCTAAAAATGCACGAGGAGGAGCCGCCAGAGGTGGGTCCTCTGGACGTATTGATCAGGGTCTCAGCCGTATCGCTTAATTTCCGCGATCAAGCGATTCTGAAAGGAGCTTATCCCTCAACTGTAGGTAAAAACATCATTCCCGTTTCGGATGGAGTTGGTGAAGTCGTGGCAGTAGGCGACGCAGTCACACGGGCCAAGATTGGCGATCGCGTATCAGGCAGCTGCATGGAGCACTGGATCGCCGGACCGTATCTGCCCGACTACCTCTCAAGAAACATTGGCATCACCTGCAACGGCTGGCTGGCGGAATACGCATTGATACACGAAAATGCTGTTGTCCAAGTCCCAGCCTACCTCTCGGATCCAGAAGTCGCAGCATTGCCATGCGCAGCCGTTTCTGCTTGGTCAGCACTGCACGTGGGCGGTCCGCTAAGGCCTGGTCACATCGTGCTTATACAAGGAACAGGCGGGGTTGCCTTGGCCGGCCTGCAAATTGCCAAAATGTTCAATGCACGGGTCCTCGCCATCACATCAACAAATAAAAAGGCTGACATGCTGAAGGAAATGGGCGCTGAGACTGTCGTGAATTATCGAGAATATCCGGATTGGCACGAGGAAATACTCCGCCAAACCAATGGGCGCGGCGTGGACAAGGTTGTAGAGATTGCGGGCGAAGCCACCATTGTGAAGTCGGTCGCTTCTACCAGAATCGGTGGCGCGATCGGTCTGGTCGGCTTCACTAGCGGTTTTGGCGGCGGACTACCCCCAATCGATATCCTAGCCCGAACCGTCACGATCTCCGGCATTGGAATCGGTCCACGGTTGAATTTCGAGGCGCTGCTTGATGCGATGGAAATCTCGAAGCCAAGACCAGTTATAGACAGCGTCTTCCCCCTTTCGGGATACGCGGAAGCATACCGGCACCTGGAACGTAGCGCCCACATTGGGAAGATCGTGATCAACGTACGGGATCGGAGCTAGGTTCTTGGAGGAACATCCTTGGTCGCTCTCGGGTTCAGCATTTTTTTACTTGGGAATGGCTGGTTGCGGGTTTCCAAATCAAGAAGCCCCTTGGCCGGCGTGGGGCAAGGAATAAACCCTCATATAATCAGCCCCTTTAGGCGGGTTCAACCTGTCGTTCGGCTCATGGTCGAAGAGGCATTTAGATATCTGATTCTTCGAGTTTTGCCTTTACACCTAACGTTATAAAAGGGATGAACATGATGTCAGAATTGCAACTTTTCGATCTTGTCTCCGGGCTGATACCCTGATCGTCATTCCAAGCTGCCGATACCGTCATGATGTGGTTGGAGAGTGAACATATGCGTTTCGAGAACCAGACTGTTGTAATCACGGGCGCGGGACGCGGCATCGGCTTCGCCACGGCCAACAGGCTTGCCGAAGAGGGCGCCCGCGTCGCGATAATAGATATTCGGGAGGATCTTGCTAATTCGGCCGCAGTAAGATTGCGCGACGTCGGAGCGCAGGCCACTGCCTATCCCCTCGACATTTCCGACGAGAGTCAAGTCAATGATGCATTTGACGCGATCGCGTCACACATGGGCGGGATCCACGCTCTCATCAACGCGGCCGCAATCTATCCGTTTGTGCCCTTTGAAGAAATGCGCTTGGAGGATTTCAGGCGCGTGATCGGGGTTAATTTGGAAGGTACATTCCTGTGTTGTCGGGCTGCATACCGGATCATGAAGCCAAAAGCCTACGGCCGCATTGTCAACTTCTCGACCGGCTCAGTCTACGCAGGCACGCCGGAATTGAGTGCTTATGTCGCCAGCAAAGCAGGCGTCGTCGGGCTCACTCGCGCATTGGCGTCCGTGTGCGGGCCGCACGGCGTCACGGTGAACGCCGTGTCACCTGGGATCATGGCGACCGAAGGCACGATGAGCGTCGCCAATGGCAGCGAATTGCTCTCCTGGATCGAGACATTCCAAAAGATCAAGCGCCAAGGCGAAGCCGCCGACGTGGCGGAAATGATAGCCTACCTTGCGAGCCCCGGCGCGGGTTTCATCACCGGACAAACCATACCCATCGATGGGGGTGTCCACTTCCGCTGATTGGCATTCCTTTCCACAAAAGGTAGAGCGATGCGACTTCTAGGCAAATTGGCGCTTATCACCGGCGCGGGAACCGGCGTCGGCCGCTCATGCATGAAGATTTTTGCCGAAGAAGGGGCGATCGTGGTCGGCGTGGGCCGTACCCAAGCCACCCTTGACGAGAGCGTCACCAATGCCCGGACCAATGGTAGCGAAGCGTACGCCAGCGTCGCCGACATCTCGGACGAGGACGCATGCAAGCAGCTCGTCGCATCAGTCAACGCTCAACATGGCCCAATAAATATTCTCGTCCATGCCGCCGGCGTGGGTTATAGTTGGGCCGAAAATAGTCCGGGGTCTATGGAGGACGTCGCCAACACCTCGCTAGACAAGTGGCGGGAAGTAATGCGCATTAATCTGGAGGGCTATTTTTTGATGTCGCGCGCAGTTCTCCCCGGCATGAGAGGGGGCGGCGGCGGCTCGATCGTCTCTGTCGCAAGTATTGCGGGCCTCGCAGGCCTCCCCGTTGCGCATGCCTATGCGGCGTCCAAGGCGGGAGTCATCAACCTAACTCGATCCATGTGCGTCGCCTATGCCAAAGACAATATCCGGGTGAATTGCATTGCTCCCGGCTTCATCAACACGCCAATGGTGGCCTCGATCGTACGCCTCTTCGACGATCCAGTCGCGGCGGATCAGATGACCCCAATGCGTCGGCCAGGAACGCCTGACGAGGTGGCCCTTGGCTGCCTGTACTTTGCATCGGATGAATCATCCTATTGCAACGGTAGCGTGCTAACCATTGACGGCGGCTCGTCGGCGCGGAAGTGAGTCCCCAATTGTGCCGATCCGACCGATCGGGAACCTTGCGGCTATTGGCGTACATTCATCTTATGATGAGGGCAGTGTCCAAGGCAACTGCACCGGATAGCTAGCTGCCCTCCAGAGGATTGGGCGAGGCTCATGCCTCGCTCCCTGCACGCCCGCTAATGCTTTCCGGTCTTTCCAGTCATCACCTGAGGTGATCCGCCTATCGGCAACGGTGTATGCCGGCTTCCGGTTATCAATACGGAACATTGAGAATCTGCTGTTTCAGCGCGAAATCGACCTGTGCCACGGGGCAGTTCGGCCCGATGTTCGCTACGAAAATCCATCGCCAGCGGGCGAGCCCGATGCGCAGATTCTGGAACTGGAGATGGCACCTCGAATAGGTCTAGGTAAAATTCAACGGCGACCCATTGGGTAAAGCTGGCGCCATTGATCGGTTGGTCGAAGACGAACGGTGCGTCGATCCGGTCGCAGCGCAGGGCGGCGATGAAGGTTATCGTCTTCCAGTGCCCATAGGGCACCTTTGCGTGAAGCCGCCGACCTTTGGGCGCCCAACTCCGCAGCGGCGCCATGTTGGTCTTGGCCCAGGCTTCATCGACGAACACGAGGCGGGCCGGATCAGGCCGCGCCTGATACTTCTTCTACTGCTCGCGCCGCCATGCGACCTTTGGCCTAAACTGCTCGGCGGGAAGAACGCTTTTTTCGAAGCTCAAGCCTTCTGCATGAGCAAAGCGCCATACCTGCACATAATCGACCTTCACCCCCCCCGCTCGGCCTGTTCGACCACAAGCCCACGCAGGGTGAAGTCTGACTTTGTGCGGTCCAGCAGCCAGTTCCGCAGCTCGCCAACCAAAAGCCGCGGCTTGTGGCCGCCGACCTTGCCCCGAGCCGCACTGCCCGATGCCCGGTAACGCTGTGACCGGCGCACCACCGTCGCCGCGCTGATGCTAAATGCCGTAGCAACCGACCGGACGCTCTCGCCAGCCAAAATCCGCGAAATCGCGCGATCCCGCAAATCCATCGAATAGGGTCTGGTCATCGCTGCTCGCCTCCTAGCCCAGCCATCTGCTTGAATCAGAAAATCACCCGCCTGTGAATCCACTTCGATTCACTCAAATGCCATTCCGCTCTAAGGCAGCAAGGAGCCGGTGTTGCGACGACGGGGCGAATCCGCCCATTCCTCCTATGCCTCATTTGTGTCGCACAACGAATTCGTCAAGCCTTACCCGCTCGGTCACCAACCGGTTCACGGCAGCGGTAGCATCCTCGTACCCAAGCGCCATACCGGAGACGATGACATGTTCCCCTGCTATAGGCAGCACTCGCCGCACTGCAGCGCCATACTCCGCCCAAGCCTGTTGAGGGCATGTTGCCAGACCAAACGTTCGCGCCAACGTCATGACGTTGGTCATCAGATTGCCCATGTCGATCCAGGCTCCATACCCCCAGTCGCGCTCCATCGTGAAGAAGAGGCCCACCGGCGCACCGAAAAAATCGAAATTGCGCAGCAGCGCGTGCTGACGCCCTTCGTGGTTGTCGCGGCCAATGCCGTAGATCGCGAACAGGTCAAAACCAACCTTGCGCCTACGGGCGCGATATGGCTCACGAATATCGACCGGAAAATAAGGGTATTCATCGCTGTGCTCGCCCGCCTTCACAGCTGCAGCAACTTCGGCGCAAAGCCTCGCACGGGTGTCCCCAGTTATGACGTGGACATGCCACGGTTGCATGTTCTGTCCTGAAGCCGCGCGAGAAGCGCCCGCCAAGATTTGGTCAATCACGTCGTCGTTTACTGCGGTCGGAAGGAAAGCGCGCACCGAACGACGGCCCGTGACCGCGTCAAAAGCGGAAATGGTTTGGTCAGGTTTCATCTAATTCAGTCCATCCTTCAAAGCACACAGTGTCGCTGGATCGTTACTGCCGAGTATGAGATCATCATCGCTAACAGCTACAAAATCATTGGCAACTGGCCGAATCGTTCCAAGCGTTGAGCTGCGCACCTCGTTTGCATGGCGCGCCGAGACTGCGAGCCAATTGCACCTGCAGCTCACGATAATGATTGCAGTCAACCAGTGCGATCTTTTGACGCAATTGCGTGGATGCAGTCTTGCATGATCAACGTCGTTGCCATTCAACGAGAGCAAACTCGTTGACTCTCTTTTGTGAAATTGATATCACATCTTTCTATTGACGGCCTAGTTTATGAATGACAGAAGATTGGAGCAATAGCACTACTATTCAGAATTTTTGGATGCTCCGGCAATCTGGCAATGATCAGACCGAACTCGAAGTTTCGGCTTTAAATAGTGCGATAACTTGAGGCGGCGCCCAAGGCAGTAACGGGGGAGGCATCACCGAGCCTTTCTTACAGTAAGTAAAAGCGAGGGGGCCTTCGATGGTCATTTTGGAATCGAATATTGTTGTTGGTACCGAGCAGTATATTGCGAATAGGGAAGGTCACCTTGCACTGATTGATGAGTTCCGCGCTCTGGAGCGGAAGGTTGTTGAAACTTCTGCTCGAATGGAGCCGCGCTTTCGCGAGAGGGGGCAGCTTCTTCCAAGGGAGAGGATTAGTCGGGTTATCGACAGAGGCTCGACGTTTCTGGAACTATGCTCACTCGCCGGCCTGGGGATGCACGAGGATGACGGCCATTCCCACGTATTCGGAGGCGGCCTGATTGCAGGCATCGGGCATATTGCTGGTATTCGGTGCATGATCCAGGCCAGCGATTCCGGTATTCGGGGTGGCGCAAATCATCCGATGGGCACGCAGAAGCTTCTCCGAATCCAGCAGATCGCGCTCGAGAACAAATTGCCCTTGCTCCAGATGGTCGAGAGCGCAGGCGCCAATCTGCTCCTGCAGTCCGAGCTGTTCGTGCCGGGTGGCGCCGTATTCGGCAACATGGCGCGACTGTCCGCAGCAGGCTTGCCAGTCGTATCGCTGGTCCATGGATCGTCCACGGCCGGGGGTGCCTATCAGGCGGGTCTTGCCGACTACATAATTATGGTTCGAAACCGCTCAAAGGTATTTCTGGCCGGCCCTCCCTTGTTACGTGCCGCCACAGGCGAGATCGCCGATGACGAGAGCTTGGGCGGAGCAGAGATGCACACGGCGATTACAGGCTTGGGTGAATATCTGGCTGAGGACGATGTCGACGCGATTCGTATCACGCGGGAACTTTTCAACCATTTCCCTGCAGCGCCCTACCCATCGGCAGCGCCACCGATAAAACCTCCGCGCTACGATGCCGAAGAATTGTTGGGCGTGGTCCCCATAGATTATCGAAAGCCTTATGACGTTCGCGAGGTCATCGCCCGGATTGTCGATGACTCTGCATTTCTAGAGTTCAAGGCCGACTGGGGCAGCTATACTGTCTGCGGCCAAGCGGACATCGAGGGAAAAAAGGTCGGCATCATTGGAAACAACGGCCCAATTGACGCGGCCGGCGCGGCCAAAGCCACCCATTTCATCCAGTTCTGTTGCCAACTTGGGACGCCGCTGCTGTTCCTGCAGAACACTACCGGCTTTATAGTCGGGGTAGAAGCCGAGCGGGCAGGAATCGTGAAACACGGGTCCAAGCTCATCCAAGCCGTGACCAATGCCGCAGTTCCAAAGATAACCATCCAGATAGGCGCGTCCTTCGGTGCCGGGTATTATGCAATGTGTGGCCGAGGTTTCGGTCCGCGTTTTATCTTTTCCTGGCCCAATAACCGCTTGTCCGTCATGGGTGGCGAGCAAGCTGCGAAGGTGTTGACCATCGTCGGAGAAGCAAGCGCTCGCCGGAAAGGACTTGAGCCGGACTTTGCGGCTCTCGACGCGCAGTCCCAAGAAGTCATTTCGACATACGAGGATCAGGGCCGGGCCCTATTCGCGACGGCGCGAATTTGGAATGATGGCATTATCGATCCTCGTGACACTCGTTCAGTCGTCAGCTTCTGCCTCGAAACCTGTATCGAGGGGGATCGCAAGATCCCTAATCCGAATAGCTTCGGCGTCGCCCGCATCTAAGGAATTGATATGACGACTCTCCCGCAGACTCGATCGCTGAAGCTCCGCCGCGACGACTGGCGGCTTTTCGTTACAATCGACGACCCCGCGACACGCAACGCCATGACCAGTGTCCTCGTCGATGACCTCGAGGTGACCCTGACCGCGGTCGAGAACGACAGATCAGTGCGTGCACTGATAGTCCAAGGAGCCAATGGCCTCTTCTGCGCCGGAGCCGATCTCAAGACAGTAGGAATGGGAGACGGCATGGAAGGACGCGAGCGGTCCACTTGGAAAGCGAACCGTCGCGGTGGCGAGCTTTTCAGGCGGGTTGCAGAAGTTCCAGCGACAACAATTGCCGTCGTTGACGGACCGGCGTTTGGAGGAGGTTTCGGCCTTGCCTGCTGTTCGGACATAGTCATTGGCACAGAAAATGCGCGCTTTTCGCTTTCGGAGACGACATTGGGCCTGATTCCGGCTCAGATAGGTCCTTATGTTGTCGCTCGCCTGGGCCTGCGGATAGCAAAACGCCTTGCCCTTACTGCAGCGAGATTAGGCGGTCAGGACGCAGCAGAAATTGGCTTGGTCGATTATTTCGTGCCAACAATTCAAGAAACCGCGCCGCTACTCGAAGAAATCTTCGAAGGTATCCGACGCTGTGCGCCCCATGCGAACGCATCGACAAAGGCCTTGTTGCTGCAGGCAATGTCTCTGGACAGGAAGGCCTTTGCAGACATTGCGGCCGACGCCTTTGCCGCAAGTCTCGACAGCGAGGAAGGGCAGGAAGGCGTCAAGGCCTTCGCCGAGAAGCGCCGTCCATACTGGGCAGAGGACTCAATTTGATGTTTCGGCCATTCAGAAAAGTACTGGTAGCCAATCGTGGCGAGATTGCCTGTCGTGTTCTCAAGACGGCAAGAGCAAAAGGATTTTCGACCGTTGCAGTAGTGAGCGAGGTAGACGTTGACGCCCGCCATGCAACGCTGGCTGACGAAGTGGTCGTGATCGGTCCTGCGCCGGTAGGTCAGTCGTATCTCGATGCAAAAAGGATCATTGACGCAGCAGAAAGAACCGGGGCAGATGCTATTCATCCCGGATATGGCTTCCTTTCCGAAAGGGCGGAATTTGCCGAAGCATGCGTAAACGCTGGACTGGTCTTCATTGGGCCTGCCGCCGCTTCTATCCGCGCCATGGGAGACAAGTCCGAGTCCAAGCGCCGCATGATAGCCGCCGGCGTGCCATGCATTCCCGGCTATGAGGGTGAAGATGAGAGCGATGCTCGGCTTACCCAGGCAGCAAATGAGGTCGGCTATCCAATCATGGTGAAGGCCTCGGCCGGGGGCGGCGGGCGCGGCATTCGCCTTGTAAACGGCCCGGAAGATCTTGCGGCTGCGATCGTATCCGCGCGATCGGAAGCAAAGAATGCGTTTGGCGACGACCGCCTCCTTCTTGAACGTGCGGTTGTGGAGCCCCGACACATCGAAATTCAGGTCTTTGGTGACACGCATGGAAATGTGGTCCACTTGGGCGAGCGGGATTGCTCAGTTCAGCGACGCCATCAAAAGGTGGTCGAAGAGGCACCGTCGCCCGCGGTCGATCCAGCGCTCCGAGAACGCATGGGATCCGCAGCCGTTCAAGCCGCCCGGGCAATCGACTATGTCGGAGCTGGCACAGTCGAGTTCCTGCTCGACCAGGACGGGAATTTCTACTTCCTGGAAATGAACACGCGGCTTCAGGTTGAACATCCCGTCACGGAAATCGTGACTGGCCTGGATCTTGTCGCCCTGCAGTTCGACGTCGCTGCCGGAAGGGCCCTCCCCATCAGCCAGAAAGACGTCAAGCTCCAGGGCCACGCAATCGAAGTGCGGCTTTATGCAGAAGACGCAGACCGCGACTTCATGCCCCAAACGGGCAAACTTGGCAGCTGGCGCCCCTCAGATGGAGTGGGGGTCCGGACCGACCATGGGCTTCTGGCCGGAGCAACAATCACTCAATATTACGATTCGATGATTGCAAAGGTGATCTCAGGAGGCACTGACCGGGAAGAAGCAAGGCGGAGGCTCGTTCGGGGACTCAGAGAAACGCGAGCGTTGGGTGTCGTCACCAACAAGTCTTTCCTGATGCGCATCCTCGAAGATGAGGAGTTCAAACAAGGTGCTGCAACAACTGGATTTATCCAGCGGCGTTTCGGAGAGCAAACTTCAGCAACCCATCCCAGTCCGGAAGTCATTGGACTGGCAGCAATCCTCGCTGTTCGAACCTCTCGCGGGGAATGGCAACCCAGTGCCTGGGTAAATCATCCCGTGCGTCTTGAGTGTAAAGGCGAGCGACTGGACTTGAAAGTGGCCAAGCGCGGTCGCGAATGGCAGGTGAACAGCGATAGCGGGTCGATCCTTATTACTCTGGATGAACCTGAAACAGGAATTGCGACCTGGAGCAGCAACAAGGTTCTGAAAGAGGCTCCGTTCTACATTGATCAGGACGGGATATGGATAGATGCCGGCGATGAGATCTGGGTGTTCCGCGACATAACCTACGCCCCTCCCGAGACCAACTCGGCCTCTTCAGGCGGGGACCTTCACGCTCCGATGGTCGGTACTGTAGCCGCCATACACGTAAAGCCCGGTGACCGCGTCGTCCGCGGCGCAGTGATCATGGTGATTGAAGCCATGAAAATGGAGCATAGTGTTTTGGCCAAAATCGACGGGGTGGTTCGGGCTATCAGCTGCTCCGTCGGGACACAGGTCTCCAACAAGGCCCTTCTGGCATCCATCGAGCCGGAAAATGACGTGATATGACTCGCAAGGCGATCAAGATCGGCGGCGCATCGGGCTTCTGGGGAGACTCTGGCATCGCCCTTCCCCAGCTCTTGCGGGCACCTGAACTCGACTATGTTGTTTTCGACTATCTTGCGGAAATCACAATGTCGATCATGGCGCGCGCCCGGAGCAAGAATGCGATTGCGGGCTATGCTACGGATTTTGTCTCGACTCTGGTACGCCATCTCCCGGCGATTGCCGAACGCAAGATCAAGATTATCTCGAATGCTGGCGGCGTGAATCCCGAGTCTTGCGCGCAGGCAATTCGTGGCGCAATCGAAAGTCAGGGCCTGCAATTGAAAGTTGCGGTTGTTCATGGCGACGACATCATGCCGCAACTTGAGGACCTGCGAAGCGAAGGCACTTGTGACATGTTTACGAGCGAGCCTCTGCCCGAGAACATCCAAAGTGCAAATGTGTATCTTGGCGCGTTCCCGATAGCGTTTGCGCTTGATCGTGGAGCGGACATCGTAATCACTGGACGGTGCGTCGACAGTGCAGTCACGCTTGGCGCATGCATACACGAGTTTGGATGGACCGAGCGCAATTTGAATGAGCTCGCCGGGGGCTCGCTTGCAGGACACATCTTGGAGTGTGGGGCACAGGCGAGTGGCGGAATTCATACGGATTGGGAATTGACGGGAGACTGGTCGAACATCGGGTATCCGATCGCCTCAATCTACCCCGATGGATCGTTTGACGTTGAAAAGGCTCCCGATACAGGGGGGCTAGTGTCGTTTGGCACAGTTGCCGAACAGCTTCTCTATGAGATCGGCGATCCGGCGGCCTATATTCTTCCGGATGTCGTTTGCGACTTTACGCAAGTCCAGATCGAAGAAATCGGACCCAATTGTGTGCACGTAGGCCATGCGCTCGGGAAGGCCCCAACAGAATGTTACAAGGCGAGCATCACATATAGTGACGGCTTCAGGGTCGGGATGTACCTGACTGTCATCGGGATCGATGCCGCACGGAAGGCACGCAAACTGGGTGAGTCTGTACTCAAACGGTGCGAAAGGCTTCTCAGAGATGACGGAAAGAATGGCTATTCCGAGACTTCGCTTGAAATAATAGGTTCTGAAGCAGCGTATGGACCGCACTCTCGCGCGACCCATGCTCGTGAAGTGATAATGAAGCTTGCGGCCAAACACCACGATGCCGCCGCACTCGAACTCTTGGTAAAGGAGGCTACGTCCTCCGGCACGTCGATGGCGCCCGGCATTACAAATCTTGGGGGAAACCGGCCGCGCGTCATGCCGCTGGTCCGACTGTTCAGCTGCCTTGTTCCCAAGTCGAAGGTTCGACAGGCCGTTGATTTTGAAGGCACAGAGACATGCGTGCCAATTTCACTTGCGCTCGACAAATCAGCCGTCGCGCCCATCCGTTGCAAGCCAGTCGAGGCCGCGTCAATTGACGCTGCCACACACATCGTTCCCCTTGTGCAGCTCGCTTGGGCGCGAAGTGGAGACAAGGGCAATTCGGTCAATATCGGTGTGATTGCAAGGAAGCCCGAATACCTCCCTTACATAAAGGCCGCTCTGACCGAAACTGCGGTATCGGACTATTTCGCATACAATACCAAAGGCACAGTGCGTCGGTTTGATGTGCCTGGAATCAATGCCCTGAACTTCCTCCTGAACGAGGCTTTGGACGGTGGCGGCATCGCTTCGTTGCGGAATGACCCTCAGGGCAAGGGACACGCACAGATACTGCTCGACTATCCCATTAGGGTTCCGGAAAAATTCCTATAGTCGCCATGTCGCGGCGCGACTTTTGTGGTCAAACCGCACCCGAAGAGTATTTGCCGTAGGATACTAAAAAATGTACAATAAAAACTACTAGCCTGAACCCAGCCCCACTTTATACAACCCTGTCGATCACTTGATTGTTGCCCGTGCAAGGCGATGACTGTTTACAGGTTCGTATAAGATGAACGGAACCGAGATTGGTCTGCTTTCTCTTGTATCTATTCCAAGCCTCCAAGCATTTCGAGCGAAAATATCTTCAGTTCGCTATCAGCATGCCTGTGGACTTTTTCTGCCCATTCCGAATCTGCGATTAAAGCGCGCCCGATTGCAACCAAGTCAAAATCGCCACGGGCCAGGAGCTCGCACAGTTTGCCGATGTTCGAGGAGCTAACATTGCGTTCCCCGGCGAAGGTCTCAAGCATATCCTGCTGCAAAGTTACCGAGCCGACCGTAATTGACGGCTTTCCAGAAAGCTTCTTGACCCAACCCGCCACGTTCATGTCGGTGCCGAACTCGCCCTCCCAGAACCGCCTTTGTGAACAATGAAAGATGTCGACGCCTGCATCGGCCAGCGGCCCGACAAATGATCCGAGTTCTTCGGGCGTCTCGGCCAATCTTGCAGCATAATCCTGCTGCTTCCACTGCGAAATGCGCATTACGATCGGGAATTCCGGCCCAGTGCGGCGACGCATTTCACGAACGATATCGAGTGCAATACGTGCCCGCTCGACAAGCGTTGCCCCTCCATATTTATCGTCGCGCAAATTGGTCGCGCTCCAGAAGAACTGGTCCAGCAAATAACCATGGGCGGCATGGATTTCCACCCCGTCAAAGCCAAGGTGTTGCGCGGATTCTGCAGCAACGACATAGGCTTCACTTACCTCATCGATATCCTTTTGTGTGGCCGGGACATCAAGCATCTCGACCGGCGTGCCCAATTCTCCAATCATACCCGATGGACCAATTTGCCGGGTTTTTGGGGCTCCCTCGGGAGCGTTGGGAGATCCAGCGCTCCCGAACTGCCCTACATGCCACAATTGCGGCATTATTTTCGATCCCGCAGCGTGCACAGCGTCAGCTACACGCTTCCATCCAGCAAGCGCCTCATCGCCGAAAAAATCTGGCACGTTGGGATTATTGGAGCTGCTCCAATGAGGAATCCACGTTCCTTCCGTTATGATGAGTCCCACCCCGCCTTCGGCACGCCGACGATAATAATCGATCACATTCTGGCCGGGAATTCCGTTCGGTGAAAACCCGCGGGTCATTGGCGCCATCACGATGCGATTTGATAGCTCAAGCTTGCCGATGTTAACGGGCTCAAACAGAATGGATCTCGTGTCATTGTTCATGTCAAATCTTCTCGATTAGCCTGCTAAGGTGGCAAGGATCGGTGCGCGATCCCCGCCAACAGAACTTCAACGTCCACGGCGACGCAGCATCTGCCTTGAACACTTTGTCATTCCCATGTGCTACGAAGGAACTGTGATGGAGAAATAGCTGCACGCTATATTGCGGATTCGCATTCATCGACCACGATCATGATTGTGTGGTCATGATTAGCAAACAGCTTGTC
This sequence comes from Aquisediminimonas profunda, assembly GCF_019443285.1. Taxonomy (GTDB): domain Bacteria; phylum Pseudomonadota; class Alphaproteobacteria; order Sphingomonadales; family Sphingomonadaceae; genus Aquisediminimonas; species Aquisediminimonas profunda. The sequence goes on along the minus strand of NZ_CP080327.1, from coordinate 1,203,004 downwards.
TTCGTCCTCAAGGAACAGTTTCTGAATTTCCGGCTCGGCAATGCGGCCGAAGTCCTTTTCGTAATCCTCGCGCGTCTCGAACCAAATTTCAGTCAATGCATCGAAGTCCTGAGCCGAGACTTCGCCGGTAAGCGGCTTGACAACTGGTTCAACGTATCGCCGAACATACTTCTTAGCATTAGGAATATATTCCAAAGAGAACACCGCATGGCCATTTTCGTACTGACGCTTGAATTGCTCGGCCGTCATGTCGGGGCGCTTTTTGAGAAACGCAAGAACCTTAATCATTTCATACTCTCCTTTAAAGGGTCATAAAATTCATGCTGACATCGCGCGTTGGGCGGTGCTTCTCCTCTGCAGGTAACATTGCACAGCTTCAGCGGCTCCATTGACGACATCATTGCGTGCATAGCCAAGTAGTGACGCATCCTTCGGGTCGGGTTCGAAGCTGATGAAATTGCCGCGCCCTTGGAAGATAAGCCAGTCAGGAAAAATGGGATGCGCCTCATCACGCGATTCCAGGTGGATTGGCTTGCCGGCAGCCTTGAAGAATAGGCTTAGATAATCAGCGAAGCTTAGATTTTGGTCGCCAACCAGATAGGCTTTGCCCGGTTCACCTCGCATGAGCGCGCCTTCGATCGCCTGGCTCAGCGAATTGTAGCTCATGAAATTGGTCCCACCAGACGGCCCAAACATTGGACCGTCCAGATCACCGATCGCCCAGGCGGCATTAGGATCCATCAGTTGGCTAGGCAGGCCAGGAACGCCACCAACCATAAAAGGTGGATTGATGCTAATGACATCAAATCCTGGTCGACCCTCAGCCCGGCCAAGCTCGCAGGCAAGGCGGCGCGATTGGACGTAATAATTGCCCGCTTCAAGTTCGGGTGCAGCCTGAGGATAGAAGCTCCCAATCTGGACTACTCGCTTTATCCCGGCGTCTCGCGCTCCGCGCATAACGGCAGGCTGTGCCTCCAGAGCGGCCCGTCGCAAATGCTCGTCCATATCCGCCGTGGCCGGTACGTGGCGGCCATCATTGCCGGCCACGAACACAAGGGCATCAAATCCCTTCAGTCGATCCGACGAGTAATCGCCGTTCATGTAATCGCCTTGCACGAAGGGCATCTTTGCCATCGGCGTTGCTTCAGGTGGCGGATTGCGCGAGCCGATTGAGATCTCATGGCCGTTGTTACGGAGGTGTATTGCTGCGTGTCCGCCAAGTCCTCCAGTGCCTCCGATAACGAGAATTTTCATTGAAACATCCATTCGCTCAACTTGGCCGCGAGTCGCGCACGCTATAAAACGCCCTAATGCTCCGAAACTACACAGCCATGCCAAACCGTCAACACAAACTTGATATCACTTCTATTTTTAATGCTCAATCACTCGGAATCGCGAACTCCTCAATACAGCGGCGCAGCGAACTCCGCATTCTGCACAACTGTCGCTCTGGCTGCGCGGCACCGGCTCCCGCGCATATAGCGTCAAAAATCACGGATTTGTTGTGGCGCGCGCCAGCACGGTGTTTACGAACGTTGCCCGCCGCTCAGCTTGGCTTCGCCTTTTCCTCGGCCTCCGAACGAGCGACATACTACTCCTCACTGCAATCCAGTGCTCGCCTCCTGGAACGGGCGCTCTCCCACAACGTTGAGGCCAAAGGCTTCTACACCAACGATAGCCCGGTGCGGTGAGTTGGTAAGAAGAATCATGTCGTGGACACCGAGGTCGGCTAGAATTTGCGCACCGATGCCGTAGGTCCGCAGATCCATGTCGCGATCCCTTGACGATGGGACATCTGACGCCGTTTCAGACTCGGGCACCAGCAAAAGGACAACACCCTTGCCCTCTTTGCCAACTTCCATCATTGAGCGCTGAAGCAGACGCTTGCGAGGCCCAGGTTGTCCGAGCATATCCGAGAATATCGACGCGACATGTACCCGCACGAGCAGTGGAGACGCTGAGTCAATCTTGCCCTTCACAAGCGCATAGTTGCGGCTGTTGTCGACAATGCTGCGATAGGTGAGCATTCGCCAATCACCACCATATTCGGAAACGAACGCTTCGTCGGCCGTACACTCGACCAAATTATCGAACCTGCGGCGATACGCGATTAGGTCCCGAATGTTGCCAATCTTCATTTCGTGAAGCTCCGCCAATCGGCTAATGTCAGCGAGGCATGCCATCTTGCCATCAAGATCGAGTATCGGGCAGATCACACCGCTGGGATTCAATCCAGCCAAACGCGCAATATCGACAGCCGCTTCGGTGTGGCCGGCCCGCACGAGCACACCTCCGTCTCGCGCCATCAGCGGGAAAACATGGCCTGGGGAAACAATGCTGTTGGGAGTATTGGCGGCATCAATTGCCACGGAAATTGTTCGTGCCCGATCAGCGGCGGATATGCCGGTGCTGACTCCTTCTCTAGCCTCGATCGAAACGGTAAATGCAGTTCCGGATGGCGAAATGCTTCGGCGTGACATCAACGGCAGGCCCAACTGCTCTACCCGTTGCTTCGTTAGCGCAAGGCAGATCAGCCCTCGACCGTGCTTGGCCATGAAGTTAACTGCTGCGGGTGTCGCCATTTGCGCGGGGACAACGAGATCGGCTTTGCTCTGTGAGTGCTCGTCATCGACCAGAATGAACATCCTGCCGTTTCGAGCCTCATTGAGAATCTCTTCGACCGATGAGCGCCCATAAGGCTCTGATTTTGAGAACGCCATGGTTGAATCCGATCTTGCAGATGAATCTCAGTAACATAAGTTGACGTCACTTTATCATAATGGACTGCGCTTTCAACGGTGAATTGAGCGCCACAGCCATCCACACCCGCTGTTAGTCCTGGTCAATAGGCGCTGCTCTGCAATGATGTGTCCAACATATTGTGCCGATACACAGGGTTGCTTCCGAGCGGTTCAGCCCGGTCGCCGTATCGGAAATTCAATTCATTTTTCGCCGTATTGGTGCAAGCAACGTCTACGTTTGCGGCGCCCTTCGCGTGGCAGGGCGAGACGCCACTTCTCGAACGGCCGGGTCAATAAGACCGCAAGCCGCTCTATCGTTCGAAGCAGGATCTGCAACGCGCCGTATCGAAATAGAAAGGCCGAAATTCTATGAGTTGTCCGTCCCGAAAACGTAGGACCTCGACTATCGGCATAGCGAATGCCTCTCCTGAAGCCTTCCCCTTGCCCATGACGTGCATATGGACATAGACGAGATTACCTGATGCAGCGACATCTTCCACAAAACCCCCGAAGTCCTCCCAGGTAGCTACTGCATTCTCGATTCCCTTGCGGATCGCGTCCGGACCTCTGTAGTTTCCTCCATATGGCAGCCCGTCCGGCTCGATCATCACGGCATCAGGATGAAAGCAAAGATGGGCCATGAAACCATCCATATCGCCCCTACTAAAGGCACTGTATGCGAGCTGGACTTTTTCCTTTAATGACGGAGCTTCGGTAACGCCTTCGACCCGCTTATTCATCGTATCCTCCTGCCGTCCAACCAGATCAAATGATTGAAATTGCTTGGCAATGCGGCACCTCTGCTTGTGAGAGTGCTATCCGCCTAGACCGCCTTGGTTGCTTGCCTCGCAAGAACTCGCAGCATTACTTCGTCGGCCCCACCTCCTATTGAGGAAAGCCGGAAATCGCGATAGGCTCGTGCTACCGGGGAATCCCACATATAGCCTTGACCTCCCCAATACTGGAGGCAAGTGTCGGCAACACGGCGCACCAAGCGGCCAAACTTGACCTTCACCATCGTGGCGAGCCGTGTGACGTCTTCGCCTTCGATGTAGGCCTCTGTGGCCCGGTAAACCAGTGACCGGAGCGCCTCCACCTCGACTTCCAACTCAACAAGTGAAAAAGAGATTGACTGATTTTCCAAAAGGGGTTCTCCAAAAACGGATCTGCCAGCCGTGTATTCGCGTGTGAGTCTGATGATCCGCTCCATCGCGCGAAGGACGCTTGCCCCTCCCCATAGGCGCTCTTCCTGAAACTGATCCATCTGATAGATAAAGCCTTTCCCCTCATCGCCTATACGGTTTGCTTGGGGAACCCGAACATCGTCAAAAAACACCTGCGTTGTATCCGAAGAATGCTGTCCCAGCTTGTGGAACCTCGGGGCGACAGAAACACCAGGCGTATCCATCGGCACACAGATGAGAGACTTGTTCTTGTATATCGAACCTTCGCTATCGGTAATGGCCAATAAGCAGATCCAATCTGCCTGCGTCCCGTTGGTCGTCCACATTTTGGTACCGTTGATGATGTAATCACCACCGTCCTTTCGCGCTGTCGTCTTGATAGCCGCCACGTCAGACCCTGCTTGCGGCTCTGAGACGCCAAGGCAGGCCACATAGTCACCGGAAATGGAGGGGGCCAAAAAATTTTCGCGAACCGAGTCATCACCATACTTGGCAAGCGCTGGTGTTGCCATATCTGTCTGGACCCCGATGGCCATCGGCACGCCGCCGCAGGTAATGTCACCCAGCGCTTCCGCCATGGCAACGCCAAAGCTGTAGTCAAGACCGGCCCCACCAAATTTCTCGGGCTTGGTAATGCCCAAGAACCCGGAATCCCCCATCTTCTTGAACAGCTCCTTGGCAGGGAAAATTCCATCGGCTTCCCACTGATCAACATATGGGTTGATCTCGCGTTCGATGAACTTACGCAGGGAGTCCTGCAGTGCCTGATGCTCGCTTTTATAAAACATTTGCCAATCCACCTGAGGAATCTGATAAAATTAGGCCCGATTGGGCTAAGCCACCGAAGATAATCCGAAGGCTGTCCACAAAAATCCGGACCACTCAATTCACCGCCACCTAGAACTACTTCACGCCAACGGGCAAAGTGTTCAGTAAGAGACCAATGTGCGCTTGGACTTCCGGATGTAGTCCCTGGCCTGCTCCCATTCGAACTCTATGATCTGGCGCAGATAATCGCGCCTCTCCTCGCCGCCCAGAATGCCGAGTTTTGCTGTTCCACGAGGATCAATGCGCGTCCGCAACAAGTCGAGGTGTATCGGATCAGGATCAGGCGTGACGACAGTCTCGGCCGTGTCCAATTCGAAGCCAGTCTGGGCAACAACTTCATCAACTGTCACCCCCGGATGCACGCTTACCAGACGGAAAGGGCGCTTCTCATCTTCCTTTTCAAGGACAGCGAGGTTGGTGACTACCTTGTACGGACCCACTGCTAGGCCGTGTTTGCGGCGCTCTTCGGGGCTGATCTTCCAGCGATTGCCGGAAACAAAATCGACCTTCGGGACCAATGTCCTTGTGGAATGGTTCCCGATATAGAAGATCATTCGCTCGTACGTCTGTGCGACATCCGACGCACCCGCCTGACCTGGAAGATATATCTTGGGATGATCCGGATCGCCAATGAGCGACGTATTGAACGCACCAGTGCCATCCAGCTGGGCGGGTGATATGCATTCAACCATGCCGCGGCAGTCGAGATGAATGCTGTTGACTTCGTTAAGTGCATCCATGCGCGCCGTCGAGCACTTGTAAGCCGCCGCCTCGGCACCGAAATAGCTCATCTCCACTGCCGACATGTCGATCGCATTATAGCCGATCAACGTCACGTCCTTTGCATGAGTAAGCTTAGCCAGCATGTAGGAACAGTAGGCGAGCGGCGTGAACGAGCCGAACACGACCCCACCGTGGTTGTGCACCTCATTCGCAATAAGGCATACCATCAGTTCGTGGGTTTCAACTTTCATTACGCGACCTCCGTCACAGAGCGGCCGAGATCGACCAAGGTGCGCAAAATTTGCGCTTTCTCAGAATTCACAACCCGGGCGCGATACTCTTCCTCTGTCTCCCCGCGCAGTTGCGCAACAAAGGCTGGAAGCCGCGGATCGCCGGGAATGATTTCCGAGTAATCCCAAATATTGAACGCATCCATCGCATAGTGCGGAACGTGCGAACACGGGTGTGCGCCAAATGGCACCTCGATGACCGCCTCGACATAATATCCGGGAAGATTTGTCGCTGCTGCGGTCTGCACAATTTCCTCGCGATCAACAATCTTCTCGCAGGTTATGATGACGCGTTTGGCTGCCTTGCCCATGACAATGTCTGGTGCAATCGTGCCGAGCCATTGTGCGTTGCCCTCTTCATCGCAACGAGTCACGTGAAGGAGTGCGACATCCGGCTCGATTGCGCGAACCGAAATCATGTCCTTGTCAGTGAAAGGACATTTGACACGCATAAGACCTGGATCACGATCGATCAGGTCCGAACCGAAAGGTCCAAGATAAGGAAGTGACGGCATGCCCCGGCCAGTTGCATCAAGCCCAATGAGCATCGCGAGACCGGGCATCTCATGAGCCTTGACGCGCCCGCTCTCAAGAGCCCTGCGCAGATGGTTTGCAAAACCGAAGGCCTCGAGGGATACCATGGCGTAGGACACCTCAGCTACGCAGTCCGCAGCGACCAAGAGATCAACGTCGATCGAACCGATGTTGGAAATCAGCCGAAGCCCCTTCCTCCCGGCTCGAATCAACTGCCGTGCCGCAGCCATCGGGTGATTTGCAAACCACCCTCCACCCAAGGCAACACTGTCCCCGTCGTTTACCAGATCATCTATCGCACTTAGCGGTACTATTTTGTTCATTGCCTATTTACGCCCCATAAAATGGCTCGGTGCGATTTCCGAGACTCGATTGCTGCCCGGGCAGCCCCCCAATTCTGAAAGCACGCCGTTACCTTTGCAGTTATGCCATGCGTGAATATGACGTCAACATCAATTTTTGGAATTCATCGCGCGGCGGTGCTTAGATCTCTTGCATACCAGTTCTCGTTCCTACCCGCAGGCAAGCCGGGTCAGTGCCACTCCTCCATCGACGACGAGTGTAGTCCCGACGACGTAGTCGCCCGCTCGAGATGCGAGAAAAATTGCGGCGCCCGCCATATCATCGCTATCCCCAATACGTCTGGCCGGAATTTCCCGGGCCAAAACTTCCCCCTCATCGCGAGCAAGATAATTCATTTCGGAGGCAAACGCGCCCGGCGCAATCGCAGAGACTATGATATTTTCCTTCGCGAGACCCAGCCCCAATCGCTTCGTCAAATGTATCAGTCCCGCCTTGCTGGCTGCATAAGAGTATGTCTCGAGCGCATTGACGCTAACGCCGTCGACCGAGGCAATGTTGATTATCTTTGCTGGTCGATCAGCGCTTGCCGCCTTCCTAAGGGCTTCGAGCAAGGCCTGGGCCAAAAAAAACGGCGTTTTGAGATTGATATCGAAGGTCTTGTCCCAACCCGATTCCGGGAATTCGGGAAAATTTGCACCCCACGTGGCACCCGCATTGTTCACCAAGATATCAAGCCGGTCTTCAAGTGCGAGGTAATTTGCCGCCAAAGTCCTTGCTCCGTCGGCGCCAGATGCGTCACCAGGCAGGGCTATGCATTCGCCTAGAGATGAGAGCTTTCGCGCGGTTTCTTTACACTGCGCGGCCTTCCTGGCAGTGATATAAACCTTGGCGCCAGCCTTCAAAAAGCCCTCTGCGATCATCGCGCCAATGCCGCGGGAACCGCCAGTAATCAATGCGGTCCGCCCGCGAAGTGAGAAAAGATCCATTGCAGGTCCTTGTTGCCGAAAATGAGAACCATTCGTTTCTTGGCGAACTTGAGTCGATCGCTTTGAAGGGGACACGACACTGCTGCGATCTTTGGCCGAACTTCCCTGGTCTAAGAGGGATAATTTGAAAACGCTGCAGCAGTTCATCGTCGAGCGGAACCATCACATCGAACACTTTTCCGCTTCGATGGCCCATTTAACGAGTGTTTGACGCGAGAGCTTTCCGGACGTGTCGACTGGCAACCTGTCCAAGAAATAGATCGCCCGAGGAATGCGATAGGCCGTTGTACGGCTTTTGAGCCAGGATACCAAGTCATCCGCCAAAAGCTCGGCGCCCTCGGCCCGTACAACGAAAGCTATAAGCTTCGTGGTCCAGACTGGATCGTCAATCGCAACAACTGCGCAGCTCAAGACTTCTGGATGGGCGTCAATCAAAGCGCTCACTTCGACGGTGGAAACGCGATTACCTCCAACGTTAACCTGATCGTTGACGCGCCCGGTTACATACAGAAACCCGTCTTTATCTCGGTAGCCGATATCGCCTGTTGCGAACCAATCTCCGATTGGTTCTTCCCCTACATAGCCGGAGAAGAGCTCGGGGCCCCGCAACAAAATTTGACCTTCCTTGCTCTGTTCGACATCGTCCTGGGTCCCGGGATGGACGAAACGCAAGTCGCGCATAGGGAGCGGCAAGCCGACGCACCCCGGACGTTCAAGCAAGTCTTGCGGACGAGCCAGCGCAACATTGGGATGTTCGCTCATGCCGTAGAACAAGTAGGCATCCGGGAAATACTTGGCCAAACGTTCTCGGCTCTCTGCGTCGAGCTGTTCGCCGCCGACCATCAGGCCGCGCAGTCCGTCCCACCCGGGACCTTGAAGTCCATCATGCAGCTGCGCCAGGCGCAGCATCGTTGGCACACAATAGGCCCCCGAAATATGCTGGTCCGCAAAACGTTGCCCCAGATCTTCACCAAATGCGCCGATCACTACAGTGCTACGGAGGATAATGACGCCCATAAGGATAGTGATGAAGACTGCGCTCGCGAAAGGAACCATCAACAGGTAGCGATCGCCCTCTCCTAATGGGTAGCCCAAAATCTGCAAATTGTGTGAGGCCGCAAAATCCGCGCTGATTGAGCGTTGCACGACTTTTGGAACACCCGTCGAGCCTGATGTCAAAAGCATGGTATTGATCGCATCCCCAGATCGGCCGACGGGCTGAATCGGCAGCCGTTCGTTCAGTTCCCTCTCGGAAAGCGCAATCAAGCCCGGCAGATCGCGCCCAATCAAAGCAGTCGCTCTGGTCCTCCGGTAGATTTCGAGCGCCAACTGGTCCGGAACGCGGCTATCCACCATCAAAGCAGGGCGACCAGCAGCACCAGCGCCCAATACTGCTGTGGTGTGAAGTAGTGCGTCGGGGGTGCTGATCATGACAGGCCCCGAACCATCTCGAAGAGCAGCGGCAGTCTTCTGCATTCTCTCTGCGAGTTCCCGGATCGTCAGCTGTTCCGAGCCTTGGCTGAGCGCTACCCAATCTGATTTTGTAGACTTTGCCAGCTCAATAATCAGGCTTGGCCAGTCTGCTGCATCAGCCATCACACTATTCCATTGCATCTATCAAAGGGCAATGAGCGCTGTTGTGCAAACAGCAGTGAAAACTTTCATACCTTCCCAAATGCCAAGTTGAGCACGGCTGACAAGAACAACTACATCATTCATGCGACTACTGGCACGACTTCTTGGCCGATCAAGGTAATGCTCCGGCATACTTGCTCATGCGTAAGAAAACCGAATTGCTGGAGTGTCAAAAGTCGGTCGACACCGATCGCTTGAATCTTCTTGATCTTGCCCAAGCAAGTTTCCGGATCGCCGATTAGGACGGAGTCAATTCCGCCAATAACCTCGTATGCCTCTTCAGGATCAATCGGCATACCAAGGAATTGCCGGTTCAAAAGCCGGACAGCGGGATGTGGATCATCTGGATCACAGGGCTCGGGAACGTAGTCATCAGCTGTCGCCTGCCGCCAGCTCACGCCTCCCGGGTGAGGCGTAGCACGCACGCCAGCAATCAAGCCCTCGCGCGGCACCTTGAAGTATTCAGCCGCACGGTTGACATACCACATCGCCGATTCCGCGGCTCGGCTTTCGATTGCGGCCTGGCGCGTGGGTGCGCAATGGAGAAAGGTAAAGAGCGCATAACCGAGATTTGGCTGAACTATATCGCTGGACCTGACGGCAGCGCCCTCGTTGAATTTAACCTTGAGGTCGATAGTGGTTTGCAGGGGCTGCAAGATCGTCGTGCCTAGGAATCCCAGTCCGAGCCTTCCTGCGTTGAACGCACCTTCTGGCGACTGACCACACGCCCACAACCGCGGAAACTTCTGAAGCGGCTTTGGAATGATCTGCGTTTTGGGGATCTTTACGAGATCGCTATCCCAACTGAACGGCTCATCGGACCACATTTTTGGAAGCATCCCCGAAAGCTCGTCGAATTGACGCTGAGTTACCTCTTTGGGCACCTCGAAAACATCCCACTCGTTTGCGGATGACCGGGCGAGGCCCATCTCGAGCCGCCCGCCGCTGATGATATCCAGAAAAGCTGCTCGCTCAGCGAGACGCACCGGATGGTTGATCTTGTATGGCGTCAAAACACCCGCGTGGCCGATCCGCAGCCTCTTCGTCGACATCGCAAGAGCAACGTGAAACATTTCCGGAGTCGACGACTGACTGAATTCGCCTGCGCCGTGATGTTCAACAGACCACCAGGCACCATAGCCCAACTCATCAACTAGCTTGGCCTGCTCGATGGCATTGTGAATGACGGTAGCCTCGGCTTCGGGACTCCATTTTTGCGCTCGCTGAAGCTCCGAAAAAATATCTATAAACATCGGTTCGTTCCTTTAGCTACAGCTCCATCCAAGCTACGATCAGACGAGACCCAACGCTACGGCAAGTGCACATCCGTATCCGTGAATTCCACTACCGCAATGGCGTGAGCCTCGCGCCGCTTCTCCCAGACAAGCTGCCGGTTTGTCAACAAAGAAAAGTTGTCGACATCACTTTCACTCTTTATTGCGAACCTTTGCCGGCGGCGGGTCTCATTGCGACGCATTTTGCGTCGTTACGCCGCTCCTTCGGGACAATTGTCGGGTCAGCGGTTGTTAGGTGAATAACCACGCGATCGTCAACATTCATCAACTTCGGCGGCCGCCTTCGCCAACCTGGCGGCAAAACCCCACCTAAATGCCGACTTGGTTAGGGGCTGTCCCGAATCGGTGGCGAGCAATTGGATTCGGATGATCACATTCCATGTGCTCGCGCCCATATTGAAGGCTTCTCCACGCGCCATGCGCTGGGCTCCTTTCGACGCTGTTTGAGCCGCCAAGACCAAGGTCCGACAAGGTCGCGCGCCATCTGGCAAACGGGTTGGGATTGAACAAAGGTGGCAAAGGCGTATCCTCAGATTCACGGACCGAGCAAGGGAGAGGAACTCCCGATCCCCAGCTCCGCAATGTGGTGGCGCTTCCTAAAAAAATCTTTTGCAAATCTGACGTCGGTTTTCCTTTTTTTAGTTCAGCGGTTGACAGTGACGAGTCCTGGCGCAAGGATCAAAGCTGCATTTCTGCCAGAAAATCGAAAAATTCGGGATATGACAAATGGACTTTGAACTCGGTGAGGAACGGCGTGCACTTCGCCAGACGCTGCGCAGCTTTTTCCAGCGAGAAGCACCCACAGCTGAAATCAGCCGCCTAGATCGTGAAGCCATCTTCCCAAGGGAAATCTACAACAAAATGGCGGAACTGGGCCTTTGCGGGATTACCATACCTGAACAATATGGGGGAAACCCAATGGACGAGATCTCGCGCTGCGTGGTCATGGAGGAGATTGCGCGAGCCGGCGGATGCCTCATTTATGCATTTGCCCCGTCCGTTGCATTCTGCGGAGTTGGCATAGAAAGATACGGCTCGGAAGAACAGAAGGAGAAGTTTCTTCCTGGAATTGCCTCTGGCAAAATCCGCATTGCAATGGGGCTGAGCGAACCAAATTCAGGCTCCGACCTGGCCAGCCTTGCCACAAGTGCAGTTCGAGACGGCGACAACTATCTGATCAACGGTCAGAAAATCTGGACTACCGGCGCGGATACCGCTGAATACATCATGGCGTTTGTTCGCACCGACCGCGAAGCCCCCGGCCATCGCGGGCTGTCCATCCTGCTTGTCGATCGGACGACTCCGGGTATAAGCGTGCGTCCTATCCCAAAGCTTGCAGCACAAGCGACGCACACCTGCGAGGTGTTCTTCGATAATGTAGTGGTGCCGGCAGCGAACCTCTTGGGCCCGGTTGGCGGAGGCGCAAAGATGATTTTTAGCCTTCTCGATGCTGAAAGAGTATATGTTGCAGCACAAGCCTGTGGAATCGCCCAGGGCGCTTTTGAGCAAGCTCTGACTTATGCAAAACAACGCAAGCAATTCGGCACAGAGATCATAAACCTTCAAGCCGTCGGCCATATGTTGGCTGAGATTGCCTCCGAGATCCAAGCTTCCAGACTTGTTTGCTGGCACGCGGCCTGGCGCCTGGACCAGGGCCTGTCGTGCTCAACGGAGGCATCCATTGCCAAAATCGTCGCGACGGAGGCAACGACCAGGTGCATAGGCAAAGCCATGCAAGTTATGGGCGGCTATTCTTATGCTCTGGAGTTCCCGCTTGAGCGTTTCTGGCGGGAGACCAAATTATATGAGATCGCCGGCGGGACCAATCAGATTCAAAGAAACATCATTGTGAAGAATCTTTTGGCACGTGATGATATTGACTATTTTCCGTAGTGAATTTTGCCATGGGTGACGAGGGTCTTGTCGAGACATTCACTCCAGCATTCACTGCCCCAGGCAAGACATAGTGCATTTGAGTGCCTAACAAATGGCAGAAGTATTATCCGAATTATTTGCGAGTTCCGCAGCGTATATGGCGGCAACCACAGCCTCAGACATTCGGCAAGCACATCGATAATGCAACTTGTAGTGCCAACAAGATCTGCGAGTTCGCAACCATGCTTTTAGCAAGTTGCTGGGCGACATTGATTGTATCTTTAGACCGCTAGGCGAACCTTTACTCGCTCATTACCTGACCCATTCGGAACGCCCCGTTCAAGTCTACAACGCGGCACCAGAGCTTGTCATTTTGCCAGGACCGGCTGCCAAACTTGAGGCAAGAAGAGTACGCGCGCCCAAAGATTAACAAGATGTTCGGTCAGGTTCTCTGGTTCGCGCGCAGGGATCTTGGATGGCAAGACAAGCTTTCGGTAGACCGCATGTTCAGTCATGCACGTAAGCAACTCGGCTGTATAGATGGGATCAATCCCAGGACAACCAATGTTGTCCTCCTGCGCCCGCGTAATCAAGCGCGCAATCTTCCTGTAAATCCGGCTACGCAGCTCACTCCACTGCTCCTCAATATCCCTGTTGAATTGGGAAGTCTCCCAAAGGATTTTGATTAGATTTCTGTTTTCCATAGAGAACTCTATCGTCTGGACTGTGGACTTGCGCAGTGATTGCATGGGATTCGAAGGGTCGTATCGGGCGCCAAGGAAAGTCGTCGCATACGCTTGGTCGAAGTAGATCGAAACTATCGCGAAAAGTATGTCATCCTTGTCGCTGAAGTAACGATAAAAGGCGCCGAGCGAGAAGCCGGCGCACTCAGTAACATCTTGAACTCGTGCGTGGGTATAGCGCATTTCGCTGAAAACTTGCCTCGCGGCGTCCATCAAGGCAGCCTTTGCCCTAAGTCCCTTTGCCCCCGTTTCAGAAACAATTGCCTTCGCCGCCCGAGAGTGCTTACTCAGAGTTGCGGGCTTTCTCGGGACCCTTCGAACTGATTTTCCTAGCATATGAGGCAGTACCTTTCTAAGCTCATGTATCGCGTCTTGGAGAGCTCAATTAGACCTTCAACAGCAAGAGCTCGCTCGTTTTGATGATCATCGCAGCAAAATCGGCCAGCTTCGCGGCTCGTCGAAGCCGTGCCTTCACTTCACTATAGCTTGTGAAGGTTTTCGTCGGCCGGCCGCACTCCCGTGAGCCGGCCAAAGAATCCAAAATTCTTCCTGGATCATCTAGAATCCAATCCCCGTGAATTACTTGCATGTGTAACTTTCTGCCGAGTTGATATCGCCAGAAACATAACTGACCCGAGAGGGATACAAACACATCGGCAAAGTTTTTTGAACGGGAACGTCACTTTCTGATTGCAGCACAATGCTTACTGGCGCGGCGCCCTTCTCGACCCAGGCTGTAAGCAGATCATAAACCTCGCCTTTGCCCGCACGGATGATTGGCGGATTCGCATTCGGGTTTGACGTGCCATTGCGAGGACCATGCCACATGCCCGGAACCAGATAGAAGCGATAGAAGTTCTGCACGTTCTTCAAGCCGTGCATCTGCGCAATCACGCTGTCATAGTATTTTTCGGAACCGAGAAACGGAATAAAGGGGTCGTCTGTTCCGTGATAATGTATCAGTTTTCCTCCACGCTTCTTGAAGGCCGACAGGTCTGGTATCTGGCTGTCAATATAGTCCCAGCTAGATTGCCGCTTCTCGGTCAAGTCAAAGGCCTCGGACAGCTGCTCATATGTCAGCGACTTCCAGCGATCCATTCCGTTGGTCCGTGCATTACGAAATGTCGACGAAGCGAATGCGGGATCCTGAAGTGCCAGGCCCGCCATATCGGCCGCCATTACGAACGCCTGATTCGATGCCGTCACGAGAAGGCTGGTTCCGCGCGCATAGCCGAACCATCGTCGCTTGCCGGTCAACGGACCAAAACCGTTGTCAAAGGCCGGACTTGGGACGCTGCCATCAGAAGTCATCCCATACCAGATCTTGTTAATTGCATTCGCTTGCTGCGGGGTCACACAATTCGGGGTTACGTTGTTTCCGCCGCTTGATGCACACAATACTGCCGGATCCCTGGCGGGGTCATATCGACAGGACTTTTGGTCGATAACAAAACCGAGATGCTTTCCGTCGAGAACGTCGCAAGCAGCAATTGCCTGATTTGACACAAAGTCCAGCTGCTCGTTGGACATGTAGCGGCCACCCAAATCGCGCTGGATGACGATCTGCGGGTAGAGGGAAGCAAGTATAAATTTCGAAAAATACACAGCAGGAAAGGCGGCAATGATTCCATCATAATCTCGCGGGTAACGCTGTGCCAAGGCAAGGGCTTGCCTGCCTCCACCCGATCCACCTTCAAAGTATCTATATTTTGGTTTGCGACCATAATAGGCGGTCGCAAGCGCTGTGGTCATGACTGCCTGGACATGCAACGATCGGCTCGCATAATCCCTCCACAGCACCGTGTTGCTGGTCCCGTCAGGATTCATTGCAAAGGAGCCATCAGTAGCCGAACTCATGTGCCCGGCGTCAGTGCTGGAAACGACCGCTCCCTCTCGCGCCGCAACGGCTGACGTTAACTGCAGGTCGTTGCTGAATGACGTAGAGTTCTTTGCCGGATCGCTCTCAACGCCCCCAGCCCAACCGCCCGTGCCAACGGCATGTAAGCGACCGTTCCATGCACTTTTTTCTGGGAGCCATATCTCGATGCCAATTCCTGCCGAAGTCGATGCAGAATCGGCAGGACCAGGATTTCCTGGCCCGACCAGCAACTTAACAAGGCAAAGATCGGCCTCGACCGTCTTGGAGATGCCGGAATTGGCAAGATACCACTCAAACTCAGCAGAAAGTTGATCTCCCTTGCGGAACTGCTTCACCTGGATGACCGTTGCCCTCGGATCAGGCTTGAATTTTTCGACGATTGATTGGTCGCAGGAAAGCCCAGTTTGGTCGGGGGAAGTTACCCCCTTAACTGGTTTTGCCAATGCTCCGCATGCCGCCGCGGCAGTAGCCAGAACCATCCCTAGCCGTGTTATCAGCTTCAACCCTGACATACTTATTACGAGCCTTCCTCTAACGGTTGGAACTTCGCCGCAATTGCGGCAGCATTTGAATTCAAAACAATTCAAACACACCATACCTGCCCTTAGCGCATCGATGGCCTCGCCGATGAACTACCGGCGGCAACCCCGAAGCAGAACCGCCAAGTCCTGATGTTGCGTGCTTACCCTCCTGCCCCGTCAATCTCGCTGGCCCGGATTCGAAAACCCAACCCAACAAGCATCAAATGAAGAGAATCTGACATCATTTTTTAATCTTGGCAAGGCCGAAGGGATGGATTAGCCTGCAAAGAATGCTCCGGATAACTATTTCAGGCAGAAGAACGGCGTTCAAGTCAACGAAGGTTTGCCTATGGCAATTCTGTTGCTTGATGAAAATGAGTATCCGGAACCTTGCTGAGGCTTGCCTTGGCATCCACCGGCAAATTGGAGTAAGATCAGATGAAAAAGCTTAGGCGAGTGATTGCGGGGATCGACGAAAAGGGCGTGTCGAGGTTTACGGCAGACGAAGAAATTGAAGCGGTTACTCCTCCAACACTGGGAACCGACATCATCCAGATATTCGGCAGTGATCAGCAGCTGACAGTCCCTTATGATGGCAAGCCTGCAGAAGGATTGCGCTTCTTCCCCAAGGATGCGTCAGGCTTTCGCTTTATCATTTTCACTTATCCCGCAAAAGCCAGCCCACACCAGCTTACCGACGACCCGGCAGCCCATGCAGAAACAGAAAGATTGACACCGGGCATCGGGGAAGCCGTGTCCGGCTCTGGGGGAATGCATGCGACCGCGACCGTCGATCTTGAATACGTCATTTCGGGAGAGCTGACGCTAATTCTCGACAGCGGGGAACGCAAAGTACTCCGCGCCGGCGATTGCCTCGTGCAATGTGGCACGCAACATGCCTGGCTCAATGAAGGCGACGAACCGGCAACAATGCTTCTTGTATTCATCGGGGTGAATCAGGACGTCTCAAGATTCCCGGCAGTTTGAGAAGGTGGAAAGCTGCAAACCCTCGTTAGTCAGGTTGAATCCACTTTATCCAAGCGGCAACTGCCAATTTGCGCTCAGGGTAACATTAGCCGTCGGTCTTGGATATGAGCCGTCCTGGGAGTACCGATCCAGCATGACCGGTAGACGCTTTTTCTGGGTCTCGCGCAGTTTGCAAAGGGGTTATCGACGACGTCCGCATGCTGGATATGAAATCTCACCAAATGCTAACGGCTCCCGGCACTAGTTCTTACTTGCCCCGGGCTTCCCTGACTAGCTGCGCTGCTGAAGATTGGAGCAAAAGCAAATCGGCAGTTCCTGCCAACAGATCGGCGTTCGCATCGAAACCCAGGAACCCCACACCAAAAACCCGCTTGCCGCGTGAATGTGCCGCATGGCTTACCTTGTCCCAGGCAGGCTTCAACTTCTCGGGTTCTGACCGCAGATCTATGCCCATGTCGTTGGAAAGGTCACCGGGCCCAAAGAAGAGATAATCGACGCCATCCACCGCAGCAATTTCATTAATGTTTTCAACGCCCTTCCTTGTCTCGATAAGGGGAATTGCAATGGCGTTGCTGTCCGAATTCCGCTGGTGTTCAGGCCAACTCTCAGGGCTACAGAAGTTGGCCGCATATGTCGCAGAACACATACCACGCACCCCTTTTGGCGCGTAAAGGCTCGCTTCGACTGCACGACGCGCCTGTTCCGCGGTTTCGATCTTCGGGATGAGCACACCATGAGCGCCCAGGTCGAGCGCGGCCTGAATAAGTGTCTGAGAGTTCTCAAGCACCCTTATGAACGGAATAATGCCCCGATGTTCGGCAGCACGAATATGTCCGAGCGCTGAGGAGTTGTCGTGAGGGCCGTGCTCCCGGTCGATAATGACAAAGTCGAATCCGCAGGCAGCCAAGATATCGGTTGTTTGCGGGTCGGTGCTGCTGACGAAGCTTCCTATTGGTCTTATTCCAGAGCTAATGAGTTCATTCAGCCTCATTCGCGCGCCGACAGTCATTTGTGCTCTCCTTGCGATGAAAAGATACACCAACCTGACGCCCATAGCATTGCTTAGGGAAGTCACCAGCGCCTGTGTATATTGGCTTCTACAATTGCTTCACCCAATCCCCAAAGCGAGCACTTGGTTGGCTAAGGTTCATTGGCGAAGTCCTTAGCCGACCAGCATTTACCGGCCGGCCATGACATCAGAAATCACCTCTGAAAAAGCTTGTTGCGAAGCGTGATCTGGAACATCACCGAGCGAGGCTCAGTGACCACACCCTCGAGATCGGAGGGGACAGAATTGGCGGTGCCGGTCCCAAATCCCGAGAAGGTAACCGCGTTGGCGTCGCTCAAGCGAAGCTTGTTGGTTAGATTGCGGCCGATCAGAGCCGCCTCCCAACTATTGTCCTCTGCACGCACGGTGAAGTTGCCGTTCAACAGCCAGGAAGGAGCTTGGCGAGCGCGAGGATCTTCCTGCGGATTCGGGTTATAGGCGCCCTTGTATGCCGCATCTGCAGACACGCCCATTACTATGCCGTCGGCAACGGGCCGCTCATAAGTCGCGCCAATATTGCCCGCCCAATCGAATGCACGCAATAGCCGGTGACCAGTCAAATCCTGACTTTGGAACGCGCCGTTAAAAAGATTCAGATTACACCCGGCAGCAATAGATTGTCCCGCGTAGCAGCCCGAATCGAGCCATGTCCCATATCGTGCATGGTTCCAGGACAATGCACCGCGTAGCGAAAGCCCGGGCACAGCGCGGGGGCTGAACTGTAAGGAAGCATCTACGCCATAACTTTTTGCAGACGTCGCATTTGTGACGATATTCGACACCGTTGCCGGATCAAACTGACCAAGTTGCACGCCGGAGTACTTGTAGTGATATGCTGCAAGGTCAAACCTCACCTGCCGGTTGAACAACGCTGCTTTCATTCCGGCTTCGCCACCCTTAGCTTTTTCCTGAGAGAATGGCTTTTCATTAGAAGAGAGGACTAGATTGTAGCCGCCGGAAATGAATCCGGTGCGGTAAGTAGCATAGATCATCAGGTTATCCGACGGTTTGTATCTCAGGGTCGCCTGCGGCGAGAAATCGTCGAAGCTCTTTGAAGGCACTGGAAAAACCAGTGGCCCCGCAACGGGATTGAATACAGACGCTGTAACCGCCTCGCCAGTCACTGATTTCTTCTCGTGCGAGTATCGACCGCCTATTTCGAAATCGACCTGCTGTGCGAGTGCAAATGTCAATTGGCCGAATACTGAATAGGCTTCAGTCTTTTGCCGGAACCTGTTGTCCGCCAGTGTGACTGGAACGCCAATCGGAGGACCTGAAAAGAGCCCAACATCCACTAGGGCCGGGTAGCGCGAATCATAGTCTTCATGTTGATAAAAGCCGCCAGCCATGAAATTGACCGGGCCGTCATAATGAGAGGTCGCCCGTACTTCCTGAGTAAATTGTTTGTCATGCGCAATGTTGCCGCCAATCAGCAGCGACTGTTCGCTGTACAGGAAGTTGTCCGTGCTTTGCTCCCGCGACTTAAAGTATGTGGACACCGACGCAATCGACAGTTCCGGTGCCACTTCAAGATTGGCGCTGTTGACGATCGCAAGCTGGTTCTGCTTGTGGAAAAGCCCATCCCGGATCAGCGGGTTCCCAGCCTGAAATGCCGGACTGGGGTATCCTATGACAATGTAGCGATCAATCTTGCAATTGGAGATGGCCGGTGGTGAAGGCTCGATAGCTGCGCTGCCAAAAGGACATGCAAACCGCTGCGCTGCGCCGGAGAGGCCGCTGTGCGTGGTGAACCCGCCATAGGAAACCTTCAGAGTATTGTCGAAGCCACCGCCCGAATCATAGCGCAGTGTACCACGAACAAAATATTCGTCCCGGTCCCCCAAGCTCTTGCGCGTGGCAGTGCGCGCAAGGTTACGGAACCAGCCGTCCTGCCCTGACAAATAGCCAACGACACGCAAGCCGAGTCCTTCGGCGAGGGGCGCGGAGACAACGCCTTCGATGAACTTTTGCTTGGCGTAGAATTCATAGCCCGCCTTGACGCTGGCTTCGAAATCGGACCCCGGATCCTTGGAAACGAGGGAAACAACGCCACCCGGGCTGTTCTTGCCGAAGAATAGCGCCTGAGGTCCCTTGAGCACCTCGATACGCTCCATATCGTGAAAGCCCAGTCTTAGGAGATTGCCCTTACCCACCTGTAGACCATCCAGATTGACTGCCACTGCTTGATCAAGTGTCGCAGCACCATTGCCGGCTGAGCCGATCCCCCGAAGTGTGATGTTAACGTTTCCTGCAGTGGTACCATTGGCGACATCAAGCCCGGGCACTTGCGCGGAAAGGCCAGCAAATGATTGCGTGGCGTAAAGCTCGATCTGCTTAGAGGAGAATGCCTGGATCGCGATCGGAACGTCGGAGATTCGTTCGCTCTGCTTGCGAGCGGTAACAATGATTTCCCC
This sequence comes from Aquisediminimonas profunda, assembly GCF_019443285.1. Classification (GTDB taxonomy): domain Bacteria; phylum Pseudomonadota; class Alphaproteobacteria; order Sphingomonadales; family Sphingomonadaceae; genus Aquisediminimonas; species Aquisediminimonas profunda. The sequence continues at coordinate 1,183,018 of NZ_CP080327.1, read as the reverse complement.
ATCAGCTGCCGGAGTGGCGGCAACTTTCCCCCCATCGGCCGGAGGAGCAGATTGGGCATATGTCGACGTGGCCAATGTCGAGACCGACAACGCCAGAATTGTTGCTACAGCAAAATCACTAGCCTTCGCTTGGCGAAAAACGACATCATTTTTGATATGCATTGCTATCCCCTCTTCCAAAGTGCGCATTCATAAACTCGGATTTCGAGTCTCCGTAAAACTAGTGCGCTGTAAAACTCGTATTCCGCGTCTAAACCATATTCACGGCCGAATCAAACCTAAATTGACATCAGCTTCACTTTAATTCAATGACGCCTTCAGCGCGTTATCTGCCACGCAGCCTAGAAGCTTCGCCAGCTGCCGCTTTGCATTCGGCTCGGTCTAGAAAGACTGCGCACAGGCTGAGCCAGATTTCAGCGCGCCCTTTGTTATGGAGCTGAACATGCGCGACGCAGTTATCGTTTCGACCGCGAGGACTCCCATATGTCGCGCGCACCGCGGAGCTCTTAATGCGACCCCCACGCCTACACTGGCAGCGCAGGCCATTCGTGCAGCCGTCGAGCGACGGCGGTAGACCCGACCGAGATCGGCGTTCGCATCGAAGCCCAGGAACCCGACGCCAAACACCCGCTTGCCGCGCGAATGTGCCGCATGGCTTGCCTTGTCCCACGCATGTTTCAACCTCTCGGTTTCCAACCGCAGATCAATGCCCATGTCGTTGGAAAGATCACCAGGCCCAAAGAAGAGATAATCGACGCCATCCATCGCAGCAATTCCATCAATTTTTTCAACGCCCTTCCTTATCTCGATGAGGAGAATGGCATTGACGTTGTTTTCCGAATTCTGCGGGTGTCTAGGCCAGCTCTCGGCGCTACAGAAGTTGGCCGCATAAGTCACGGAGCACATTCCGCGCACCTGTGTGGTCGCGGTGCCTAGTCGTCTCGGGTGCCCTGCTCTTACCCGACCGACCATCGACGCCAATCGCTCCCGATCGCACCGCCAGAGGGCGGAAGCGTCGTTGTATCAGGCTCTTGCTCAAGTAGTGCCTAGAATTTCAAACTCAGGTCCATACCATACATTTGCGGCCGACCGACATTTGCCGAGTTAACACCCAGCGCCGTTCCAAGCGGCAGGCCACCAACGTAATACTCCTCATTGAACGCATTCTTAATCCAGGCACCAAGACCGAGCCCTGTACCCAAGACATTTGTCCAATCGAGACGAAAGTTTGTCAGGGAATAGCCCGGCAGTTTGCTTCCCGGATTGATTGTGTTGTCGAGGTTCGAAAAAAAGAAGCTCGACTGCTTGTAGGTGTCCGCGCGCAACTTCAAGGCACCGACGTGTTCTGGGATAGGCAGACTCAGTACAGCATATGCAGAACCCGTCCACTTGGGCGTATCTGCATATGGTCCGTAGAAGAAGTCCTGCTGGAACGGAGACGCTGCGAAAACCGAAACCTTGTTTCGGGAGTACCTTGCCTTTGTGTAAGCACCATTGAATCCCACTTCCAGAAAGTCTGCCGGCTTCAAGCCCACATCAAGCTCGACACCCTTTATCCTTGCGCGAGGTACGCCGACCGTAATACCGATCGCATCGACTGCAGCGGTGAAGGGGTTGTCAACAAACAGCACACGTTGGACGTTCGAGACACGCATTGTATATGCTGAAAGATAGGCATGCACCGGAATGCCACTCAAGCGGTCGTTGAACTTGGCACCGACTTCAAAATCCTGCGCTACCTCGGACTTGAACTTGTCTAGGTTAGCGTAAAGCGTGCCTGTACTAGTGTCCAACACGCTGGGGCGCGTGGTGGCGTTAATACCGCCCGCGCGCCAGCTTTCGCGAGCGGTCGCGTAGAACATGACCGACGGCGCAGCCTGATATTCAAGACCAACGTTCCAGCTCGCACGGTCGTCTTTGAACGGCGGTGTAGTCAGCGGGTAAAAATTGCTGCCCGGCTGGTGAAGTGCAGTAATTTTCGTCCAGGCATATCGTCCGCCGGCGCTAAGCTTCAGGCCCTTGAGCCCCGCCACTTCACCCAGATCAACGGTGACGTGAGCAAAGATCGCCTTGGAGCTCTCCGTGGACTTCCAATGTGCTGTCGACGCTGCCGGGGCAGCATAAGGCTCAAGACCAAAATAGCTTTGGGGATAAATCGTCGTGCCGTTGATTTTCTGCAAGAAGCCGCCGACGATATATTCTATGCTTGCGACCTTACCCTGGAGTTGAATTTCTTCCGTGAAAGACTTGCCAATCACAGTATTTCCAAGCGAGTTGACAGGATCAGTAAGCGGACGACCTGCGTCGTAATTCGTGATGATCAAGAATGGCTCGCCTGTCTGGCCGCTCGAATCCACAGCGCGAGATTCGCTGTAGCCAATTATGTTCTTGAGTTTGGTGTCATCACCAAGTTCAAGTGTGCTCGTGTTGGTGACAAACCAATCACGGCCGCGGTGGATGGACGGGGAATCATCGTCTACATCCCAAAACCCGAGCTGATTATTCTGCTTGCTTAACGCGCCCTCGATGCCACCGGGATTTGCACCCGGGTGAACAGCTAGGTAGCCCGCCCATGCGCCCTGGAATCCAAAGGCCTGATCCATCTGTGGGCCATAGAGGAAATGGACTGAGCAATTGAGGAGCTGCCCTCCGGGCGCGCGATCTCCACATCGATTGAACGAGTATATGCGAGTGCCCGAATTGTTACCTTTGGTCCGCTCATACTGGAAGACTGTCAGGCTCTCGAATGTCTCGCTTGGCTTGGTAAGCAGCGACACACGAAACGCGTCGCTATAAAGTGCGCCAAGCCGGCTGTTGTCGTTCCCCCCGTATACGGGAGCGCTGAAGACATTTTTGATGTAACCATCCCGACGGGAGAGCTTGCCAGCGACACGCAATAGGATCGCGTCACGGACAAGAGGAGCGTTAAATGCAAACTCCGCTGTCTTCGCATCGTAATTGCCGATTCCCAGCCGGACGTAACCGCCCAACTCGCCCCCCGGTCGAGAGGTTGCTGTGAGAATGGCACCACCCGTAGCGTTACGACCGAATAACGTGCCTTGCGGCCCTTTGAGCACCTGAATCGATTCCAGATCGAAATAGGATGCGACACCGCCTGCAGTAAATGGAACTTCGTTGACGTAATTCACAACCGCCGTCGCTGAACCCGAAAATGAGTCTACTGTCTGGCCGCGAATAGCGAAGGTCAGGCTGTTGTTCGTCTGCGTCTCTCGGATCGTAAGACCCGGGACAGCTGCCTGAAGATCAGCTTGCGTGGCAATGCTGCGCTCCCGCAGCGCATCCGCGCCGATTGCAGTAACAGTAGTAGGAACCTTGGCAATGTCTTCACCGCGACGTCGGGCCGTGACGATAATTTCCCCGTCGACTGCGGGGGTCGCGGAGACTTTACTGTCATAGGGGGGAGCAGCAGATTGAGCATAAGCGGTCGTTGCCAATGTCGACACCGACAGCGCCAGAATTGTTGCGGTAGCCACATTTCGCGCCCTCGCTTTAACAAAAACGACATCACGTTTTATGTTCATTTCAACCCCTTCTTCAGCGCGCACTTTCTTGGTCGAACTTAGTGCCTTTTTGCTTCACAATACCTACTATCCTCGTGTTTTGCATCTAATCCAATCTTACGGCAGAATCAAATCAAATTTGACATCAATTTTATTTTAATTCAATGGCGCCTTCCGCGCTTGATCTGTGACGTAGGCTGGTGCTTCGCCAGCTGCCGCTCAGCACTCGTCTCGGTCTGGAAAGACTGCGAATAGGCTGAGCCAGGTTTCAGCGCGCCCTTTGTTATGGAGCTAAACATGCGCGATGCAGTGATCGTTTCGACCGCCAGGACTCCCATAGGCCGCGCGTACCGCGGAGCTTTTAATGCAACCCCCTCGCCTACACTGGCAGCGCATGCCATTCGTGCAGCCGTCGAGCGATCGGCGGTAGACCCGACCGAGATTGACGACGTACTAATTGGATGCGCAATGCCCCAGGCTGCCCAGCAAACGATCGGACGGACTGCAGCGCTTCGCGCGGGCCTGCCCGTTTCGGTTGCCGGCATGACAATTGACCGTCAATGTTCTTCGGGACTCATGGCAATCGCGACCGCCGCAAAACAGGTCATTGTCGATCGCATGGATGTGGTTGTGGCCGGCGGCGTCGAGTCGATTTCACTTGTGCAAACACCCGAATTGAGGATCGCGCACGACCCGGAATTGAGTGCCATGGTGCCAGACATCTACATGCCCATGCTGCACACTGCCGAGACAGTTGCAAACCGTTACGGGATCTCGCGGGAGCGCCAAGACGCCTACGGACTGCGCTCGCAACAGCTTACTGCAAAAGCACAACAGGCCCGCGCGTTTGATGCCGAAATCGTGGCAGTGACAACTAGAATGCTTTTGACCGACAAGGAAACGGGCGAAGCCTATAGCAAGGAAGTCACACTGTCGAAGGATGAGGGCAACCGCCCCGACACAAATTTGCAGGGCCTTTCTGCATTGAAGGCCGTATTGGAGGGCGGCTGCATCACGGGCGGCAATGCCTCGCAATTGTCCGATGGCGCCTCGGCTTGTGTCATCATGACGAGCCAGGACGCCGGGAGGAGAGGTCTGGCGCCGCTTGGGCGCTATGTCGGCATGGAGGTTGCGGGCACGGAGCCAGACGAGATGGGCATTGGTCCGGTCGTCGCAGTACCCAAGTTGCTCAGACGCTTTGGCCTGGGGATGGACGATATCGGACTATGGGAATTGAACGAGGCATTCGCGGTTCAGGTCCTTTATTGCCAGGACGTGCTGGGCATTCCGGATGAAAGGCTGAATGTCAACGGCGGCGCAATTTCGATCGGGCATCCCTATGGCATGTCTGGAGCCCGAATGGTTGGCCACGCGTTGATCGAGGGCAAAAGGCGGGGAGTCAAAAACGTCGTCATAACGATGTGCGTCGGCGGGGGTATGGGAGCAGCTGGTCTGTTCGAGGTTCTTTGAATCCTTGTCCACATGGAAGATGAGATGGTGTGATCATTGCCCAACGACATATGAGAAAAGATCACAGTCGTTCAATCTGTGGGTGTGAAACAAGCGGGCGAAAGCACCACTCACATTTTGCAAAGCGCAGAGCACCCGATCTCAAGACGCATTGAAAGTCTGGCATCGCGGGAATACTTCCCGCTCGTAATTAGGAAGAACAAGAATGAGTGCGAAGACGCAGGCGATAGTAGACAAGAGAGTGGCATCTTTGATCGAAACATTCTCGGCGGCGAATGCCTCGGCTGCTGATTTGCTGTGCGATCGGCATCCCGCGGCGAGGCTCGCTTACAGAGTCATTGAGGCTGACCTCAGACAAAGTGACCTCACTTATGGCGAGTTGCGAGAAGAGTCGGAGAAATTTGCAGCTGCTCTATCCCGTCTAGGAATCGGGCCGGGCGATCGCGTTGCCACGCTGATGGGAAAGAGCCGGGAGTTTCTCATCGTGCTGATGGGGATCTGGCGCCTTGGAGCCGTCCATGTTCCATTGTTCACGGCATTTGCGCCTGCGGCAATCGCAGTTCGGCTTATCGGCAGCCAAGCAAAAGCAGTCGTGAGCGATTCCGACCATATCTCGAAGCTGTCCCCGAGTGCGGATATGCCGAACGATCCAAGCTGGAAGCTTATCTGCAACGGGAAGGCGGAGGAAACTGAGCTTTCGCTGGCAGAGCTGATGTACGGGGAGTCGCCGGGATATCCAGCCGCAGCGTTGGGAGGAGATGCACCCTTTATTCACATTTACACGTCCGGCACGACTGGCGCGCCCAAGGGCGTCGTTGTGCCACTCCGCGCCTTGGCCAGCTTTCAGACCTATGCCGAGTTCGGGTTGGGACTGCGCGCAGATGATGTGTTTTGGTGTGCGGCCGATCCAGGCTGGGCGTATGGGCTATACTTTGGCATCCTGGCAACTTTCACCACCGGGGTTCCGAGCATCCTTTTGGCAGGCAATTTTGCGCCTGAATCAACAATGGCTGTGCTCGCCGGACAGAAGGTGACGAATTTTGCGGCTGCGCCAACAGTATATCGTTCACTCCGTTCGTCCCGCATCGCCGTGCCAACAGGTCTGGCGTTGCGTTGCGCCTCGAGCGCTGGAGAACCGCTCACTCCGGATGTTAATCAATGGGCAGAGCGCGAGCTGGGAGTCACCGTACACGACCATTACGGCCAGACCGAAACGGGGATGCTCATCAATAATCACCAGCACGAGCTTTTGCGCTACCCGATCCGGACGGGGTCGATGGGACACGGGATGCCGGGCTGGCGCGCTGTCGTTCTCGACCTCGAGAGCGATCACGAACTCCCGCCGGGCCAGACCGGTCGCATTGCAATGGACCTTTCGCAAAGCCCGCTACAATGGCTTTCTGGATATGACGGTGTCCCAGGGCGGTGGCTTGGAAAGGTTTCCGACGATGGCCGATGGTATTTCACGGGCGATCTCGGCAGCATCAGCGAAGATGGCTATTTTTCCTTCGGCTCGCGTGACGACGATGTCATTCTTATGGCCGGCTATCGCATCGGACCCTTTGAAGTGGAATCGATCCTGGTGCTGCACCCGTCAGTATCAGAGGCCGCAGTGATCGCTGTGCCTGACGATGTCAGGGGCGAAATCATGGAGGCGTTTGTCACTTTGGAGGCGGGGCACGTTGGCTCACCGGAACTCGAAGACGAAATAAAACATTGGGTCAAAACGAAGTACGCTGCACACGCATTCCCGCGCCGTGTCCATTTCGCATCACAACTACCGAAGACACCGAGCGGCAAGGTGCAGCGGTTTGTCCTCAAGCAACAACGTTTGGAGGAACTGGGCCTCGCGAAGTGAGGGAGGCCAGAGGCTCTTCCACCCCTTAGAACTCTGGAACAGCCTGCATTGCTTCAACGGCCGTCAAGTGATGGTTCGATAACAACTTTGATCGGGACTTCGTCGGTCTGATACGCGGCCACGCGTATGGCATGCTCGCAATCCTTCAGGCCAAAGGAGTGTGTGACCATCTCGCCAACGTCGATGCCCTGCGACTTCAATCGCTGTGCAAGCTCGAAGCCACGATCCACGAAATAGGGATGCGACATCGGGTTGAGGACAGTCACCTCCTTCATGAGAAGTGTCATCCAATTTACGGGTTGCTCAAGGGGCTTTGGCCAGCTGATGTGAACGACCGTCCCCATCGGCTTGACCAACTCCAGCGCAAGTTGCTTGGCTGGCGCCGATCCTGCCGTTTCGATCACGGAGTCGACTTCCCCCACAATGGCCCTGATCGCTTCTGCGACCTGCTGATGTGTCTCCTTCCCGGAAATCGCCATGGTTTCCGCTGTTGCGAATTTGGCGGCAAACTCGAGACGGGTGGCGTCGCGCTCCAGTCCCACGACCAGCACCTTGGCACCAACGTCAACCGCGGCAAGTGCACAACCGATTCCCTGGGGGCCAGGGCCGATGACAACGACTGTCTGTCCGGCGGCAGACTTTGCCAGTTCGGACCATCTGGCAGAATTTGCTAGCAAAGAACATGCGACCAATGCCGTATTGAGGGAAAGATCATTGGGCACGCGGTAAACCAGCGCTTCGGGTGGGACGAAGACGTGCGTTGCGTATCCACCCCAAAGATGCGGCGGCTCAGCGCAATTACGCGTGCCGTAACCGTTCTTGCCCAAGCCATTGCGACAGAGATAGTACTGGTTCTGCAAACAGGACGGGCATTTGTTGCATGGCCACTTTGCTTCCACAGCGACGACGTCGCCCAGCTTCAGGCTGCGCCTCGCTGCTGCATCGTCCCCGATTGCAACAACCTTGCCGATTATCTCATCCCCGAAGACCACCGGAGCATTGTTGTTGATGAACTCCATTTCACCGTTGAACATATGAAGTTCAGAACCATCGACTCCCGCCACCAGAACTTCAATCAACATGTCACCATCGGCAATATGCGGTATCGGAAATTGCCGCAGCGCAAATGTTTCTGGCTTCTCATAAATCACGGCAGAGGCAAATTTGTCCATGACACACCCTCTTTTGGACGCTGAACGACGAAAGGGCCGTCGTTATCTAAATAGCTGCGCCATCCCTAAACATTGTTCGCCAACGATGCAATAGTGATAGTGATGTCGTTTTTTTATTAAAGCGATCGGGCAAGCGGCGTTTGCATGCCTGCAGAGGTTAAGGAGTGGCTTTAGTGCTCAACCGCCGGATACAAGGCACGCGGCCTCGTGGTCCGGCGGGGATGGATGATGGCGAGGCTACCTCCAAGACCAAAACTTGTTGGCTGGCCTATGGCTGCTATGCCCGCCTTGTCTTCAGGCCGCCACATCAGCCAGATTGGAAGCTAAAGGTGCCGCTGTGACAGGGTCCGTCTCCAATATGGAGGGGCTGGACCAAATCAATTTGCGAACCTTAGCTGCGGGATGCCTTTCACCAAGCCGAGGACCTGCGCCGAACAGCTTTTCGCGGAAAGTGCCGGGCGCATACTCGGACTGCATGAGGCCACGCCGCTTGAGGACCGGGCAAACCTGATCAATGAATGTATAGACTTCGCCCACACCACTCATCTGCTGATAATTGATGCCTGTAACGCCAAGGTTGAGCCACTCCTCAATTTCGTCAGCGGCCTGATCCGGCGTGCCCACAAAGCGGTTGGAGATGAGGAAGTTCGCAATATCCCGGAACGTCGCATTCCTGTTCGGCGCAGCATCGACAAAAGCCCGGAATCCGCCCTTGACCGCGTCGCCTGAAAACTGTCCTACTGGCGTGTCAATGTCCACTGCGCTGAGATCGAGCCCCATGATGGAGCTCATATACGCGAGGCCGTACTCTGTTTCGCGATAGGCCTCTTGGATTTCCCGGTCTTTGCGCCGCGCTTCTTCCTCGGTCGAGCCGATTATGTATGAGCGGCCCGCAAGCATATGCATGTCCTCTGCCTTGCGGCCATTTGCAACCAGGCGTTTTCGGAGATCTTCCACCACCCGGCGCAGAGACTCGGGCTGGTTCACCGAAGAGCCGACGATGAACGCTCCTTCAGCATGTCTGGCCGAGAATGTGCGTCCTTCCTCAGAAGTTCCGGCTTGGAAGAGCACGGGCATCCTCTGCGGAGAAGGCGGAACCATATTGATTCCAGGTACCTTGTAGAATTTCCCCGCGTGGTGAATCCGGTGACACTTCGATGGATCGACGAACTTGCGCGATTCGAAATCGCGCAGAAGGGCGTCGTCTTCCCAGGAGCCCTCGAGCAACTTGTAAAGCACGTCAACGTATTCTTCCAGGCGCTGGTATCGATCAACATGAGATTCCGCACCATCAAAGCCCTGGTTCTGCCAGGCAGACCTTTGGAACGACGTGACCATGTTCCACCCGACCCGCCCGCCTGTGATATGGTCGAGTGTTGCGACTTTTCTTGCAAATACATAGGGGTGATACTGGATGACGTTGGCACTGATCCCGAAACCGATATGGGTCGTGGAAGAGGCGAGAGCCGCGGCAAGTGTCCACGGATCCCCAATCGGATACTGCACTGCCATTTCAAGCGTGGGCGCGGCTGAGTTCCTGTAAGCGTCGTGCAGACCGGAGTGATCTGCCCAGAAGAACGTATCGAACTTTGCCTTCTCAAGGTCCTGGGCCAACTTGATCCAGTGGCTTAGGTTCAGAAAATCGAAATCCCTGGCGTTATCCCCATACCAAAGGTTCGGTGGAGCTGCCGGCGAAAAGTCACCAAACATCGAGAAGCGCATTGGCTTCCTGGAAGTATCAGTCATGATTACATCTCCGTGAATTACAATTTTAAAAGTTGAGGCTGCCTTACGATTGGAGTCCTGTGACTTCAGGCGGCCGCAACACATTCCAATGGTGCAGAGGCGGAAAGTTGTGGAATAACTTCCTTGCCGAGCAAATTGATGCTTGAGCAAACCTGCTCGTGACTCAAATGCCCGAACTGTTGAAGGGTGAGTAGGCGATCGACACCGATCGACTGGATCTTCTTGATCTTTCGCAAGCAAGTGTCAGGGTCGCCGAAGATGACTGAATCTATACCTGCCAATCCCTCATAAGCTTCTTCAGGATCGATCGGCATCCCGAGATACTGCCTGTTCAAGAGGCGGATCACGGGATGAGGATCATCGGGGTCGCAGGCCTCTGGTGCCCTATTAGCATAGCTCTGCTGGCGCCAGCTGACATCATCGAGCGCCGCTGATCCACGGACGCCGGCTATAAGGCCTTCCCGCGGCACCTTGAAATATGATGCCGCACGATTCACGTACCACATCGCTGATTCAGCAGCGCGGCTTTCGATTGCAGCCTCCCTGCTGGGAGCGCAATGGGTGAAGGTAAAGAGAGCATAGTCGAGATTGGGCTGACCAATGTCGCTAGAGCGCTCCTCGGCACCCTTCTCGAATTCTCTCTTGAGCGCGATCGTCTTGTCGAGCGATTCCATGACTGTAACGCCAAGAAAGCCGAGACCCAAGCGACCAGCATTGTGGGCCCCCTCAAGTGACTGCCCGCAGGCCCAAAGACGTGGAAACTTCTGCAGCGGCTTAGGAACAACATTCATCTCAGGTATGCGAACCTGATCGCTATTCCAGCTGAACGGCTCATCTGCCCACATCTTTGGAAGCATCGCCGACAGCTCGTTAAACTGGGCCTGGGTCACCTCTTTTGGGACATCAAATACTTCCCATTCGTTGGCAGACGACCTCGCGAGACCCAACTCCAGACGACCATTGCTGAGAATGTCGAGCATTGCTGCGCGTTCTGCAATGCGAACCGGGTGATTGACCTTGAACGGCGTAAGCACTCCTGCATGACCAACCCGCAGTCTCTTCGTCGTCATGGCCAAAGCGACGTGAAACAATTCCGGCGCAGACGAAAGGCTGAATTCGGTCGCTCCGTGATGCTCCACGGTCCACCAAGCGCCATAGCCCAGCTCGTCCGCCAACCTTCCCTGCTCAATGGCGTTCCTGAAGACTGAAGCCTCACCTTTCGACGACCAATCTTCAGCTCGCTGCAGTTCCGCAAAAATGTCAATAATCATCAATAATTCCCCTCCTGAAGGCAGGTGAGTATTTCAATATTTTGGAATATATATCACAATATTGTCTATTATATTTATATAGTTCGATTCTTTAATTACCATTCCGACTATATTATTTATAAAAGGTAATATTTTTATTTCTATTCATATAGAATTATTTCGATCTATCCTCCCGCCCACCAAATGCTGCACCTTGTCGGCGTTTAGGCGCAAGACTGCGGCTTACATTGATCTAAATCAAAAACCTAAAACTGATGCCATTAATGTTTTTAATTCATGGCATCTCTGCAGAGGAGGGCCTGATACCGGACGTGCGATTGCACAGATTCGGGTGTTGGCCGACTGTCAGCAAGCAGGCTCACTGCATCTCGGCATAAACGTCTGAAACATGGGTGTGCATTGCGACGCAAACTTCAAGCCATACGAAAATACAAGAAAGAGCCTCAACCAGAGCCCTTACCCATCGAAACACGGCATCTGACGCCGCCACTGACATTTATAGTAAGACGATGTCATATTCACTATTGAGTAATTCCAGACCCTGCACTAGGGCTGGACGAGGATGAACTGTCCGATCGAACGTACATTTTGTAAGATGGCTCTGTTCTAGAAGTTGGTCACCGCATTCAATCTGATGGCGATGTTTCGACGGGTGACACATTAGTTCGAACTTGCTGCGTGATTCAGGGCTGAGGGCATGCATTCAGGCAATATTGGCAGTGGCGCGTTGGCTTTGAAAAGCCGCTCAGGCACGATGAACGGCGCGGGAGCAAGCTTCGCTGCGGTCGGCCAAGCCCAATCGGATTCGTTTAGATTCGCACTTGATCCGGCAGTTGGCGCCGGCTGGCATTCTACTCAATCGTCTGATCAAGTTAAGCAACGTCAGATTTCCTCTCATTACAATTTCAAGGGCTGGACGAGAAATGGTGGTTGATGAAATTCGATTCGATGGACGCGTAGCGATTGTCACTGGAGCGGGAAACGGCATTGGGCGTGCACATGCATTGGCATTGGCCAAGCGCGGTGCATCGGTTGTGGTAAATGACCTTGGAGGACAGGTCGACGGAACCGGGAGTTCAAGAGCGAGTGCCGATGCCGTGGTTGAGGAAATACGTTCTGCCGGTGGGGTTGCCGTGGCATCATACGAAAGCGTGGCGACCCCGCAGGGAGGCGAAGCTATCGTGCGCACTGCTCTCAATAAATTTGGTAAGCTCGACATCTTGATCAACAATGCTGGAATTTTAAGGCAGAGGCGATTTACCGAAGGAACGGTTGGGGAGCTGGAGCTGACGCTTGCGACACATGTGCACGGTGCCGTTTACGTCACTCAACCAGCCTATGCGGCAATGCGGGCAGAAAATTATGGGCGCATCGTCTTTACCACTTCGACTGCCGGTCTCTATGGTTTGCCGGGATTGTCATTTTATGGAGCTGCAAAAGGTGCGGTCATCGGGCTTATGAATGCCGTTGCAATTGAGGGCCGTGAGTATGGCATCATGAGCAACGCAATTTCTCCAGGCGCTTTGACCCGCATGGCAACGTCGGATGCAGTCCCTGATGAAGAGTTTCGGTCAGTCCTCGAAGCCATGGCGAAACTTCAGACGGCGATGTCGCCAGAATTCGTGACGCCGCTCGCGCTTTTTCTGGTTAGCGAGCAGTGCAATGTGACGAGGTCGATCTATTCCGCTATCGCAGGTCGCTTTGCGCGCAATTTCATTGGCAGTGCCAAAGGATGGCAGGGATCAATTCAGGAACCATCTACTCCGGAAGACGTCGCGCGCAATTGGGACATTATCAATGAACTCAACGGTTTCATAATGCCGGACGACGGTAACGGCGAATTGCGGTTCGTCTTAGAAAATTGATTCTGGTTGTCTTGTCGTTCCGCCACAATGGCAGTGCCGAATTTGCCATGCAAAGACTCGCCCGTAGTATTGGCGGTGGCGCTCACAAGAGTTGGAGGGATCCATGCATCTACCTCGACGTTTCATAGCTTGCTTCATGGCAGAGCACCGCACCACAAATTTCTTTTGCGATAGTGACATCACTCAACAAATCCGTTTCGTGTCACGCTAGATCTCTTGGTTAGGCAGGACGGAAAACCGCCATCAATTGGAACGCAGCGAAGCACCGCATTCTTGAGAGCAGACGCAACATTGCGTCACGATTAATTCCCTTCATCGCAGAAACAAAATGAGTCTTATGAGAGGGGTTGCAAAAAAACGAATATGACGTCACAATTGCTCTACAGGGTTGATCGAGGAATGGTGCGTATTGGAATTGGACCAATGACAATCTGATGTCCGGTCGCCACCCTGCAGAGCAATGACAGCATCAAGTCAACCGTGGGAGGTGCAACATGATGGTACGACTTTTCGATCGAAATTCCGGGGCCGGACGAACCGGACTAATCCTTTTTCTTGCGCTCACGACATCGACCTTTGCGGTCGCTGCACAGGCTCAGACCGCGCCTGAGAAACCAAGTGAGCCACAGGGAGAGCAGGCCAACAGCGACTGGGATATTGTGGTAACCGCCCGCAAACAGAGCGAGCGTGTTTCCGATGTGCCGATTGCGATCCAGGCCATGTCGTCCGAGCAGATCGAGCGTTATGCGACCACGACTTTCAGCAGTCTTGCCACGCAGGTCCCCGGCCTTTCAATCGGAAATTCGTCGAGTCCTAATTCAGCAGTCGTCAATTTGCGCGGAATTGGCTCGGGCACCAGTTCAGCCACATTGGACCAGGCAGTGTCGGTCAATCTGGATGGTCTCCAAGTAAGTCAAGGCAACCTTCTGAGGCTGGGATTCCATGACCTTGAACGTATCGAGGTGCTCAAGGGTCCGCAGGCCCTATTCTATGGCAAGAACAGCCCCGGGGGCGTTATTTCGCTTGTTTCAGCCAATCCGGGCCGAGAATTCGAAGCAAGCCTCAGGACCGGATATGAGGCCTATGCCGGGCAAAAGTTTGTTGAGGCTATGGTTTCTGCGCCTCTCGCCGACGGACTGGGCATACGTATTGTCGGCTATGCCGCTGATCAGTCCGGCTGGTTCCGCAACGTCGCCCCAAATTCGTCACACAAGAAGCTGGGTGATCGTAGGGATTATTTCTTCAGAGGCACGCTACGTTACGAGTCTGGATCCTTCGACAACACTCTGAAGGTGTCCTATGCACAGTCGGACAATCATTCGGGCCAGGCCAACAGCGCTCAAATGTTTGCTTGTCCCTTGGGTCGGCCCTTTTTCGAGACGGCGATACCAGCCTTGCCATGCAAGCTTGATCGCTTCACTGTTGACAGTGACTCCAGCGCGGCGGCACAGGCAGCGAATCCTCTGATCAAGGGGCCGACCAAAGGCGCCCAACGACAAGTTGCCGTCATTGACAGCGCGAACCTACAGGTAGGGGATGCCCTCTCTCTCGCATCAGTTACGACCTATTATTATGGCACCGATCTCTACAACAACAATGTCAGTTGGACGACACTTACCCTTATCCCCGCTTATGACAAGAACCGCACCCGGCAGTTTACGCAAGAAGTTAGGGCAACATCTTCATATGACGGCCCTGTCAATTTCATGGCCGGCGGCTTCTATCAACGCAACAAGTTTCGGGACCATGGCCTGGTCTTGCTCGACATGGGCGCGGCGTTCTTCCAAGTTCCGAATGGAATTCCCATAACCTACTATCATCAGATTACGGACCTTGATACCGAAGCATATTCGGTATTTGGACAGGTGACGTTCCAGGTCGCGTCCAAAGTTGATTTCAACATTGGCGGAAGATACTCCCATGAAGTCAAGAAAATTTCCGCCACAGCAGTGGATGCAGGTCTGGTTGACGCCGTTACGGGACCGATCACTTATCCCAAGCCGAGGTCTAGCTACGACAACTTTTCACCTGAGATGACACTTCGATACAAGCCGACCGAAGACCTGATGCTGTATGGCACCTACAGGCATGGTTTCGTGTCGGGGGGCTATGTCACCGGGCCTGACCGTGCGCCATATAATCAGTCGAATGTGAAGGGTGGCGAAGTCGGCGCAAAGGGTTTGCTGCTAGACCGCCAACTCAAGTTCGATGTGGCAGCTTACAGCTACAAATATAATGGACTGCAGTTATCGGCCTTCGACGGTGCCACTCTCGCCTACAAGATCACGAACGCGACAGGCGGCAAGAGCTACGGCGTCGACCTGGCGATGGAATTCCGGCCGCAAGCTGTTCCAGGGCTGTCATTGCGGGGTTCCTTGGCTTGGAACCATGCCCGCTACGGGGACTTCCGCACAGCGGCGTGCTACACCGGGCAAACTCCAGCGCAAGGCTGCAACCTTAACCCGGTTGTAAATCCTTTCACCGGCATCAGCGCGTTCCAAAGCCAGGATCTCAGTGGCCGTCGCCTGTTGCGTGCGGCCGACTGGTTCGGAAACATCGGCGCCACTTACGAGTCGGAGATTAGCGGCGGCAAGACCTTGAGCCTGTCTGCCGATGCGGCCTACAAGAGCTCTTATCAGCCGATGCTTGAGATGGATCCCCGAGCAAATCAGAAATCATCCTGGTTGTTTAATGCCTCTATCGCACTGCGTGCATCAAACAATGCTTGGGAGGCTGCACTGATCGGGAAGAACCTGACCAACGTCCTGCGCGTCAGCGAGGCAAACGCCGCTGGCCTGACCGGCAGTGGGACTGGTACTTCCTCGGGCTTCCTGGGCGATCTCGTCGGGCAGCCAAACGAGCCGCGCGCGGTTATGTTCCAGCTCACGCTTCGGAACTCGCTGTTCCAGTGAGGATGATGACTAAGTGATTTAACCGCAACAGGGCAGCCATTCCAATCGGAGCGGCCGCCTCTTCTTCGTCAGAGGCGTTTCGCGCCTTCAGTTGGTAAACCATATTCCGGAGCAGTTTCCCATGACCAGCAAATACAAAGGAGTGGTCGGCTACATAGGCCTTGGAGACATGGGAAGCGGCATAGCAGCACACCTCGCTGAAGTCGGTGTCAAACTGGTCGTCTTCGATCTGAACACGGCTGCGATCGATAATATGGTCGCGAAGGGTGCTCGCGGCGCAGGGTCATTAGAGGAAGTCGCTGCCTCAGCTGATGTCATTGTGATTTGTGTCGACCCCGAAGCGCAAGTCAGGAATGTTCTGGACGGGCTGGTGCCGCACATGAGAGCGGGCCAGGCGGTCATTATTCAATCTTCAATACCTCCGCAGTGGCTGGGTGAAATGGCAAAACAGGTTGCGACTGTAGGTGCAACGCTATTTGATGCTCCTGTGAGCGGAAGCTATGAAGACCGGAAGAATGGGACACTTTCGGTCCTCACCGGCGCGAGCGAGAACGACGTAGGCCAAGTGAAGGATCTGCTGGAATCGATAGGTCGCCCGCTCTATTTTGATGTCTTGGGCGGAGGCGAAGTCGCGAAGCTTGCCAACAACGCCATCATGATGGTGACCCGACTCGCTGTTGCCGAGACAATGGCCTATGCCCGCGCTTGGGGCCTGCCCGAAGAAAGTCTGGTCAAGGCGGTAAAGATCAGCAGCGGTTCCTGCTTTGTGATCGACAATCTCGGCTATTTCGATCAGCACGTCCGCAGCGGGTTTGGCACCAAAATGGCAATCAAACAGTCTGCGGAAATTCTCGATACGGCCAAAGCACGCAATGTACGATTGAGAATGCTCGAAGCCGCTCTTGGCTTCACAGGGGAGATTGACGGCGAGCGTCAATCCTATCTCCTTGCGAAGAATCAGTAATCTAAAAGTCGCAAAATGATTGCATGCATGGGCGCCTTTGTCGGCAGCTATATTCAGTTGCGATTGAGCCACATGCTTCCGATGAGAAGGTCAGCGATCATTCGACTTCGCACATGATCAAACGAAGGAATCTGGATTCCACCCAGAATACTGGGATCTAACGCCCAATGGGCTGAAGCTTGCGCCTGCAGCAACCGTATATCGACCTTGCACGACGCTGCAAATTAGCCCTCATCGGTTCTCTGCTGAAACGCGCTTTGATCTGTGGAGAACTCCTCGAACAACAACATCCTTGACGCCGACCGATCCATGAACTGCTCTTCATCGGCAATTATGACCGGAGCGATATCTGGACGTGAGACGAATTCCGCCATGGCCTCGAACTCTTCCCGATTGCGGAACCAAACCTCGGTGATCACGTCATAGTCCGGCTCCGCGGTGCTTCCATCCTCGAAAGGATCGAACTTGCCGTCCTCGATTCTGTAATTCCGGCGATAATCCATTACTGGCGGGCACATTTTTAAGATCAGCGGAACATGTCCGTTCTCGTAGCGATCCTTCATCTCTTCGAGAGTCAAGCCTGGCCTGCGCTTGAAATGGCATATCATCTTCAGCATCGATCTTTATCCTTCGATATCCCTACAGCCGGTCTCTTCCGGAGCGACCTTTTGACTTGTTGTCCGGCCTCGGCTTGTTCCCAAGCGTCCACGTCGCCAATTATAATGCTATTGCGAATGTTATCCGGAAAGGGCAACAAACTAAAGTAGAGAACATGACTTCATTTTAACATTTATGCGATTGCCCGTCAAAGGGGCAGATGCCAAAATCAAGGAATGATAAATGGATAAGACCATGAAGCGGCTGCCTGTTATCACTGTCACTGGCAACCCGCTCAACATTTTGCCCTTAGACTGCGCGAATGGGCAGAGGCATCGGGCAACTGATGCAGCTAGACGGGCATGCGCGCGCCGGAAACAGCGGGACCACATGGATCGAATTGAGCCTTTCTCAGAAAGACCTGCAGCAAATAGAGTCGTATCCGCCATGACAACTGAGTTGGCTAGAAAGTGAACCAAATGGAGCCATCAGAGATACATGGAACCGTGGTCCCCGGGTATGAGGGCGTTCGAGAAGCATTTGAAGAGAACCTGTCTTCAGGGCTGGAAGTTGGCGCCGCATTTGCCGTGTATCGCGATGGTGAACCTTTAGTGGATCTTTGGGGTGGTGTATTCGCCAACGACAAATCTTCTAAAATTGCCTCAGATTCGCTGTTCACGATTTTTTCAGCAACAAAAGGCCTGGCTGCAATCTGTATCGCAATGCTGGTCGATCGGGGGCGGCTTACTTATGAAGAGCCAGTCGCGAAATATTGGCCTGAATTCGCCGCCAGTGGCAAGGAGCGAATTACCGTCGGCGAACTCATGTCGCATCAGGCTGGCCTTGTAGCGACAAGGTGTCCGGCCACGATCTTCGACTACTACGCCCATAACCCGATCGCAGCTGAACTTGCCAGGCAAAAGCCGTATTTTGAGCCGGGTACTTGGGGTTATCATGGGCTGACAATCGGCGTTTTATCGGACGAACTCGTGCGTCGGATTGACGGGAGAACGATCCACCAATTCTTTGCGGAGGAGGTCGCCGACCCCCTTGGTTTGGACATTTACATGGGGCTGGACGCAGAACAAGACCACCGCCATGTCGGCAGCTGTGGCGACCCGGCCCCTGCATTGCAAACCTTTACGCCGCCCGATCCACAGGCCTTCGTGGACTCGATGACAAATCCCGTGATCGACTGGGACTGGCCCAATCAGAGAATCTTTCGGAAAAACGGTCAACCCGCTTCCGGCGCGACTGCAAACGCGCGGAGCCTGGCGCAGATTTATGCTCAGCTGGTGTGCGATCCGAAGCCAAGATTGATCGGAAAGGAAACTCTCCTTCAAGCGACGCGTGAGCGCGTTTGCGGCATAGGACGGAGCACCGGTAGTTTGGGTCGTTACGCCGCCGGATTTCAACTGAATATTGGCGCGTATGGAGCCAACCCGGATTCCTTCGGCCACCCAGGACTGGGTGGTACGGTCGGCTTCGCCGATCCCGCGCGAAGGCTTGGCGTCGGCTACACCACTAATCGCATAGTAGTGCTGAGTTGGTTCCCCTGCGATCCTCGCCTGTCTCGGCTGCTTGAGGCTCTCTACGCAGTTGAATCTCTCGCCAACCTAAGTTGAGCGGAAACGGGATGATTGCATCAGAAATCTAGTTCATTTAGTTCGACGTAGAGTGACGGGATAACGTCTTGCCCCCATTCTAAGGGGCCTCATTGATGCCTGTACGTTCTCAAAAGGCTCACGATAGTTTCGCGGTATTCGGTCGGTTCAAATCGAGCCAAGGTGGTACCAAAACGCCACTCAGCCAAATCGAATTTGCCTCGCTTCTGTAGAGGGGTTTTGGCGGAAGGCTAAGCTTTGTGCCGTTCCAACAATCCAGACAGGTTTTACAGTGCCTCGGTAACCAATTGATTTTATTGGGGCCCAAATTTCTTGATTTTACAAAATCGCAAAGTCCGCCGGGAATGCCATGAGCTTGGGTAGTTTCTGCTGGGTCAGTAGAAGTGGGGAAAGTCAGCGATACTTTATGATAAGGGTCGCACAGTCGACGCGCTCAACCGGCGCCAACTGAAACCAAACAGATTCGGTCCGGTGCAAGTCCGGTGAAATGCGCCTTAATTGCAGGCATTTGCCCCAAAAAGGTCGAGGAATTCGCGATCAATGTGGCAGATTTCCCGCATACTTTAACATTCACGTGTGTTGACATCGCAGGGGTCGCAAGTTCAATCCTTGCCACGCCCACCATTTTTTCCTCCGGCAATCGCCTAACGACTCCCCAGCGTGTTGATCGTGAAGGCCAGGATCCCGATGTTAAAGACGAAGGCGGCCAGGCATTGGGCCAGCACCACCCGGCGAATCGCGCGGCTGTTGATCGCAACGTCCGAGGTCTGGAATGTCATCCCAAGAGTGAAGGCAAAATAGACGAAGTCCAGATAATCGGGTGTGTCGGTATCCGGAAAGCTCAAGCCGCCATCCGTATTGCCTTGCCCATAGAAGAGGTGGGCATAGTGCAGGGCATAGAGCATGTTGGCGAAGACCCAGGCCAGGCCGAGCGTGACGATGATCAAGGATGCCATGGGCTCGCCCGGGCCCGTAAGTTCCACACCGATCGTGATGAGCAGCACCGCGCCGATAAGCGCAGAAATCACCAGAAGCGTGCCCCGGTTAGCATCATTCTCCGCGGCATGTCGCCGGATTGCGCTTGCTTCCCCATCGCGCAGGGTCGGCGCCAGCAATATGAAGAACAGGAGTGCTGCCAGATCGAACCCTCCCATCACGGCATAGTGCCATTGCCCCAGCTCGATCTGGATCCCCGCGCCGAACAGGGCAAATGCAGCCAGAAAAGCAATGAAACGGACAGGGGCAATCCGGTTGCCGATCTTGCGCTTGGCGGGAGCTGTCATGACCGAGTGGTAGCGTTTTTGCTTCGGCTCGCCTAGAGAGCGCCCGCAATGGCGAAAATCGAAACACCCCGGCCCATACGTGGCACACAGGACATGCTCGGCGAGACTGCTGACCGCTTCCATCATGTGGTGGAAACGTTCGATCGCGTCCGCAGGCTCTATGGCTTCAAGCGCATCGAAGTGCCCGTTTTCGAAGCGACTGCTGTTTTTGCACGGTCGCTCGGTGAAACGACCGATGTCGTATCCAAGGAAATGTATACGTTCGAGGACCGGGGCGGCGATTCGCTCACGCTGCGGCCAGAGTTCACAGCCGGGATTGGGCGCGCCTATCTGACCGAGGGGTGGCAGCAATATGCTCCGCTGAAGGTCGCGACCCACGGCCCGCTATTCCGTTACGAGCGTCCCCAAAAGGGACGCTTTCGGCAGTTTCACCAGCTTGACGCCGAAGTGATCGGTGCAGCCGAGCCGGCGGCGGACATCGAACTGCTTTGCTTCGCAGACCAGTTGCTCAAGGAACTCGGGATCAGCGAGGGTGTCACGCTGCAGCTCAATACATTGGGCGACGCGGGATCGCGCGAGGCCTGGCGCGCCGAACTGATCGCCCACTTCGAAACGCATCGCGCCGATCTTTCGGAAGACAGCCTCGAGAGGTTGCACAAGAATCCGCTGCGCATCCTCGACAGCAAGGACCCGCGCGATCGGCCTGCCGCCGACAGCGCACCCGATATCGATACGTTCCTGACGGACGAAGCGAGGGACTTTTTCGACACAGTGACAGCGGGGTTGGATGCTGCAGGTATTGCCTGGACGCGCGCATCGCGGCTCGTGCGCGGTCTCGATTATTACCGCCACACCGCGTTCGAGTTCGTCACGGACCGGCTTGGCGCGCAGGGGACCGTGCTGGGCGGCGGACGCTATGACGGACTGATCGAGGCCCTGGGCGGTCCGCACACGCCTGCGGTCGGCTGGGCGGCAGGCATTGAACGATTGGGCATGTTGCTCGAATCGCAGCCCATCAAAGTCCCGGTTGTCGCCGTCATTCCAACGGAAGCTGGCCTTGAAAACAAGGCCCTTGCCGTTGCAGCGGCACTGCGTCGGGCGGGCGTCGCGACCGAAATGGCCTTCCGCGGTAACGCGAAACGCCGGGCGGAGATTGCGCGGAAAGAAGGCGCGCTGTCCATTCTCTACATTCGCCAGGCAGGCGACCCGATGGGAGAATATTACTTCAGCTATTCGGGCAAGGATGATCAGGAGCGCAATCGCGTTGCGCGTCAGGTATGGGATGCCATTGGCTCCAAATTTCTCTTGAGCGGCATCGACGCATGACCACCATCTCCGCAGAACGGATCGCCGCACTGCTGGCGAAGCGGGAGGAGTTGTCAGCACAGCTGTCGTCCGGCGACCTGCCGACCGATCGGTTCATTGCGCTGTCCAAAGAATATGCCGAAGTGGAGCCTGTGGCTGCCGCGGCCGGCGAGTTGCAGCGGCTTCGGACAGAACTCGCCGGGCTGGAAGACATGCTCGCCGACCCCGAAATGCGCGAAATGGCGCAGGAAGAGGCAGAAGCGATCCGGGCCACTTTGCCCGAGGCGGAACGTGCACTCGCGCTGTCACTCCTGCCAAAGGATGCGGCCGACGAGCGCTCGGCCATGCTTGAGGTCCGGGCCGGGACCGGTGGAGACGAGGCGGCGCTTTTCGCCGGCGATCTGTTTCGCATGTATTCGCGATATGCAGAAGAGCGTGGCTGGAAGGTCGAACTGATCTCCGCATCGTCGGCTGAAATGGGCGGCTACAAGGAAGTCGTTGCTTCGGTCACCGGTCAGGGTGTGTTCGCGCGCCTGAAGTTCGAGAGCGGCGTCCACCGCGTCCAGCGTGTGCCCGTCACCGAATCGGGCGGTCGTATCCACACGTCTGCTGCGACAGTTGCGGTCCTACCGGAAGCCGAAGATGTCGATGTGCAGATCAATGACAATGATCTCAGGATTGACATCTATCGATCGTCGGGACCGGGCGGCCAATCCGTCAACACGACTGACAGTGCGGTGCGCATCACGCACATCCCGTCCGGGCTTGTGGTCATTCAGCAGGATGAAAAATCACAGCACAAGAACAAGGCCAAAGCGCTGAAAGTTCTTCGCACGCGCCTGTATGAGCTTGAACGCGAGCGATTGCATTCCGAGCGCGCGGGCACACGCAAGTCAATGGTCGGTTCCGGCGACCGGTCGGAGCGCATCCGGACCTACAACTTTCCGCAGGGTCGTGTCACCGACCACCGCATCAACCTGACGCTTCATCGGCTCCCCGAGATTCTTGAGGGACAGATGGATGAACTGATCGATGCGCTCATCACGGCTGACGAAGCAGAGCGGCTTGCGGGGCTGGATGACTCTGCGTGAGGCCCTGAACGAAGCGACCCAAAGGCTCGCTTCGATTTCGGACACCCCGCGGCTTGATGCCGAATTGCTGTTGGCTCAAGCCTTGGGCCTGTCGCGTGAAGCGCTTCTCCTCGGTTCTCTCGAGAGGCCGCCTCCTTCCGCCTTTGCTGAATTGGTGGCCAGGCGGGCAGCGCATGAACCGATTGCCTATATTACCGGGACTCGCGACTTCTGGACAATCAGCCTTGCTGTTTCTCCCGGGGTTCTCATTCCAAGGCCTGACAGCGAAACCTTGATTGAGGCTGCCATCGATTACTTCGGATCGTCAACACGCGGTGGCCGCGGGCCATCTTCCATCCTCGATCTTGGCACCGGGTCCGGAGCCTTGCTGCTTGCTGCCCTTGCGGAATGGCCAGAGGCACAAGGGCTCGGCGTTGATGCTTCAAACGTCGCCCTTGAGGTTGCCAGTGACAATGCGACGCAACTGGGCCTTGCCTCTAGAGCCCGATTCGCGACAGGAAATTGGGGCACCGGCCTGTCCGAACAATTCGACCTCATTTTCTGCAACCCTCCATACGTAGAGCTCGATGCTGACCTGCCTGCAGAGGTAAGGAATTATGAGCCACAGTCTGCCCTGTTTGCGGGCGCAGACGGGCTTGATGCCTATCGCCACCTGATTCCCCAGCTCCCGCCCCTTCTCAATCCGCTCGGCATGATTGCGGTTGAAATCGGTGCAACGCAGGCGGCCGCTGTGTCTGAACTCTTCGTTGCCAATGGGCTTACTCCACAGGTGAGGCAGGATCTTGGGGGACGGGACCGCGCTATTGTGCATTTTTCCCTTGGATTGGACGGGAAAGGCAGATAAAGGCGGTCGCAAGATTTGGACGAGCGCATCCAGCGGGACGCCATCCAGTTCTTACCCCCACCATCTGAGGCCTGATTGGGATGATCCGGCTTTGGCAGGCGGACGGCGCGCAAGGGCGCGTCTGGTCGGGGTCTTGCAGGCTGATTCGAACTACACAGGCATTACACCCAGAGAAAAGGGACAATCTTTGCTCAACAATCGTCAAGCTGGCCGCCGTCGCGGCCGGGGTGGACAGCGCCAGCAAAACGGCGGGCGCGAACAAGGCAATCGCATCGACAATCGCGCGCGCGGCAATGCGCCGCAGTTGCTCGAGAAGTACAAAAGCCTTGCCCGCGATGCTCAACTCGCTGGCGACAGGGTGATGACGGAATATTATCTGCAGTTTGCAGATCACTACTTTCGCGTCGTTGCAGAGACTCGCGCTCGCTTTGAAGAAAGTCGGCCGCAGCGCGATGACTGGCAAGGCGATGAAGGCGAAGACCAGATTACTGCTGAATCCATTGACGGCGACGAAGGCGAAGAGGAACGTCGGCCGCAGCGCCGGCAAGACAACCGCGAGCGCAATGATCGCAATGAGCGGAATGCCCGGCCCGAGCGCAGCGAGCGTGACAGGAACGGAGATCGCTACGCCAACGATCGCGGTAATGGCCGCTACAATGGCAATCGCGGCAATGACGACGAACCCGTGGAACCGGCAACGATTGATGTAAATGTTCTGCCGCCGTCGTTTGGAAGTGACGGAATGGTTGCGACCATTCCTGATTTCCCGGTAGACGTCGAGGAAGAAGCACCCGCACCGCGCCGACGTGGACGACCGCGCCGTGCCGCCACGGAAAGTGACGTTCCGGCCGAAGGCTAAGGCCCATTGTCACAAATGTGAAATCCAACTGTCACCGAACTGGAATGCGCTGGCTCTAGTGCAGTGGCCATCCGGGCGAACGAGTCGCACGGAAGGTCATCCAGTTTCAGGGGCTATCATGAAATTTTCCACCAAGCTGACCGTGGCCGCGCTTGCGGCATGCGTTGCGGCTGTTCCAGCATCGGCGCAAATGCGCCGCAACATCCGGGTCGTCGGATCCTCGACCGTATATCCGTTCACAAAGGCCGTTGCTGAACGCTTTGCGCGGGCAAACCCCGGTATTCCGGCACCGATCGTCGAATCCACGGGCACCGGCGCCGGCGCCAAGCTGTTCTGTGCAGGCGTTGGCGCCGCTCATCCTGACATTCTCGATGCCTCGCGTCGTATCAAGCTTTCCGAGTTCAAACAGTGCGCAGCCAATGGCGTTTCGCAGATCACGGAAATCCAGGTTGGCCTCGACGGGCTTTCACTGGCAACAGCCAAGGGCGGACCGCTTCGCAACGTAAGTTTGCGCGACATCTATATGGCAATCGCAAAAACGCCATTCGGCAAGCCGAACACAGCCAAGACCTGGAAAGATGTAAACGGCTCGCTTCCGGCGACTCCGATCCGCGTCTACGGTCCGCCGACGACCAGCGGTACCCGCTCATCGCTCGAAGACCTGATCCTTGAGCCAGCCTGCGCAGCAAACCCAGCTATGGCCGCCATGAAGAAGGCAAACGAGGCGAAGTACAACCAGATCTGCAAAGGCGTTCGTGAAGACGGCGGCTATGTCAATGCTGGCGAGAACGACAATCTTATTGTCCAGAAGCTGGAAGCCAATCCGGGCACAGTCGGAATTTTTGGCTATTCCTACCTTGAAGAGAATGCGAACCGACTGAGTGGTGTAGCGATCAATGGCGTTGCACCGACCGGCGCAAGCATCTCGAGCTTCAAATACCCGGGATCGCGGGCACTCTACATCTATGTGAAGAATGCGCACTTGAAGGCTATTCCAGGCATCCGTCAGTTCGCTGCCGAATATGCCAAGGAAACAACTTTCGGGCCGCGTGGCTACCTGCTGCAATACGGGCTGATCGCCAGTCCCGACGCGTCGCGCAAGCGCGCTGCCGCCTTCGCAACCACGATGACGCCGATGAACGCGGCGGGTCTCAAGTAACACTCCAAAGAGAATAAGGGGCAATACATGAAACGCTTTACCCTGTTGCGGGTTCTGCTCTGGGCCAGTGCAATGGCCTTCGCACCGCAAGTCAACGCACAAACGGCGGACAAGGAAGTTGAACCGCCGGCTGATGCGCCCTCACCCGACAGTGTCGATACCGCTGTTCCTGCTGAAGAGGCCAATATCAGTGCGGCGGATGCGCGCGCTGCAGCCCTTGAAGCACAGATCGAAGGGCTTCAGGCACAGATCTCCGAACTGAAAGCGGCGGTCACAAAGGCCACACCAAGCTGGAAGGGCGCGCCGCAATGGACCGACAGCGAAGGCTGGAGTTTCAAGGTGCGCGGGCGCCTGATGATCGACACTGCCTATGCGCCCAAGCCGGACAATTATGTCACGAATCGCAACCTTGGTTTCAACACGCGTGTTCGCAGGTTCCGCATCGGCGTTGAGGGTGCAATTCCGGGTGGCTTCGGGTACAAGGCGGAAGTCGACTATGCCAACAGCACAGTTGGCTTCGGTGATGTCGTCCTGACCTACGCACCGACGGGCAAGATCTATGGCTTCACGTTCGGCAACCAAGAGTCGCTGGACGGTATGGAACAGATCACAAGTTCACGCTGGTCCTCGTTCATCGAACGCGCGCAGGCAAACGATGCCTTTGGCAACACACGTCGGCTTGGCCTTTCGGTCAACCTTCACTCGAAGGACAATCTGTTCCGGTTCGACACTGGCATCTTTGCAGCACACAGCATTGATGCCTCGCTGGACAATGACGGCTACATTCTCGCTGCACGGACGACCTATACGCCCTATGTCGGCAACGGTTTTGTGCACATGGGCCTGAACTTCCAACACCGCGAGTTCCAGTCCAACGACAATGCTGTCGCGTCGACTTCGGTCGGTGCACCGTCAACGAACCAGATCGCCCGTTATCGTGCTCGCCCGTTCCTGCAGACGACGGACGTGCGCTATGTCGATACGGGCAACTTCGCCGCAAAGAGCGACAACATCTTCGGTGCCGAACTTTATGGCGTGTTCAAGTCGCTCCATTTCGGCGGCGAAGCACAGTATGTTAAGGTCAATGCCTATAGCGCTGGCGATACAGCGACTGGTCTCGACGCGTTCAACGGCGGCTCGCTGGTTACACCAACCGGAGACCCCAGCTTTTTCAGTGGCTTCTTCGAAGTCGGGTATTTCCTGACGGGTGAAACCCGCGGCTACAAGAACGGCCTCTGGGACCGGACCAAGGTCCTTCATCCCTTCAACAAGGGCGGGTCGGGCGCATTCCAGTTGATCGGTCGTGTCGACTATCTTGACCTTGATACAGCCAAGCTCAAGAACGGACTGACCAACAACTTTGCGACTGGAGCCACGTCCCTCGCAGCGCTGAACACCCGGCTTGGTCGCGGCGGCAAGCAGACCGGATATCTCGCGGGCCTGACCTGGATTCCGACCGACTATGTCCGGTTCCTGTTCAACTATATCCACACAGAAGTTGAAGGCGGACCGCTAGCTGCAACCGTCAAGCCGCTTTCGACAGCGCCAGTCGACAAGCGCAAGTACAGCACTGACGCATTCGCGATCCGCGCGTCGATCGACTGGTAGAAACAGGGTTCCGGCACCGCCCTCCCCATGCCGGGGCCTGAAGATGGGCCGTTCCTTCGTATCAAGACGAAGGAGCGGCCTTTCGCTTTTCAGGGTCGCGGGCGCAGCAGCAGGTCGAGGCTGGAGTCCCCGGGAGTTGCTTTGGCCAAGCGGGGATAGCGCAGCCCGCCATTCCAGCTGATCGGGATTTCGCGCACATGGCTGCCCGTTCTGACAATAAGGCGGATCGGTTCGCTGCCACCCTTTGCGGCGGAAATGGCATCGATCAGGCCCTGATCGGAATAGACACGGCCGTTGACTGCAACGATCTCCGCCGCTGAAGTCAGCCCGGCACTGAAGGCCGGGCCATCCCAAACCACGGTGTTGACCTTTCCACCTTTGCCTATCGTCAGGCCGACCGAAAAACTGAGGTCAATTTCTCCGGCACGCCTCTCTTTGTCGCGAAAATAAAGGCTCGGTTCTTCGGTATAGACCAGCCTATAGCCACCCCGGCTGATGCCTTCGAGGGGGGCATTCGCCGTCTCTTTGGTCGTGCGCCGGATGAGCAGTCCCGCCCAGTCGAAAGGCGAAATGGCATTCAACGTGGCAACCACATCGTCGAAGGTGAAGCTTCGCGGCCTGAAGT
Source organism: Aquisediminimonas profunda (assembly GCF_019443285.1). Taxonomy (GTDB): domain Bacteria; phylum Pseudomonadota; class Alphaproteobacteria; order Sphingomonadales; family Sphingomonadaceae; genus Aquisediminimonas; species Aquisediminimonas profunda. Next base: position 1,155,243 of record NZ_CP080327.1, on the reverse strand, counting down.
CTCCGTCCTGTCCGCCAAAAAAGGCTCGTGCGAAATCGTCCATTCCCTTCACGCCCCCTGTTTGTGCGCGAAGCAGGGCATCGACTTCCAGCCAGATCAGCAAGCCATCATTGTAATAGTCTTCGCTGCGTTGATAGCTGATCCAGCCCTTGGGGCGGCGGGGCGTAATGACAGGATCATTGGTCGTGTCTGCCAGGTCGCGCCAGCTGCGGCCGACGCGCACATCCTGTGCCGCTGCAATCGCAGCCAGCGCATCGAGCGTTTCAACCTTGCTGAAAAGTCCTGCACGCGCGCCGAGGACATATCCCCAGAACTGATCCTGCCCCTCATAGACCCAGAGCAGCTCATCATTGAGTGGTGTTGAAAAATCAGGGACCATATGGCCCGCCGGACGCCGATACTTGCCCACCCAGCTGTGGCTTAACTCATGCGCCAGAAGATTGCGGCGCCCCGGTCCACTTGCCCAGTCGATGAAATATTCAGGGTATGCAATGTTCTCCGAAGACCGATGATGCTCAAGTCCGATGGTGCCGATCCGCTCAGTCAATCCGAGCAGGAAATCATAATGGTCGAAAGGTCGTGATCCAAAGAGTTTGACCGCCTGGTCGACCAATCGGCGATGCACTTCGATCTGGGCAGGGGTGGCAGCCAGATATTTCGCCTCATCCGCGACGATGTTGAGAGTCACATTGTGGCCGAGTGACTCTGACCGGAAATATTTGCCCGCAAGAACGGGAGAGTCGACCAGTGTTTCATAATCGACGGGAGGAAAGGCAAGCCGCTCGCCCGATCCGGAAGTCGGTCGAAGGGCCGTTGCCGCCCGCCATCCATTCGGGATTTTCAAGGTTGCTGCAACAGGGATCTGTCGCGTGGCCCACCCGGCCGGGTAGAGCGAGACAGACTGCCATTGCAGGTTGATGATTTCCGGCGAAACAACAATGCGCCCCTGATCCTCTTCGGTCGCGGAGAGAAACTGGAAGTCAATGTCCAGTTGCCGCGCCCCTGCTGGAACATCGACCCGAAATGCATAGACATCCAGCGGATCCCGCGACCATGACAACAGCTTGCCCCCGGCCCGGATTGTCAAACCGGCCAGCTTTTCGATCTGACCGCGCGGCGCATGATTGCCCGGGAGCCATTTCGGGAAGTTGAGCGTCATAGGCCCCGACGACGCGACAGGAATTGTCTGGGTCACCCGGAAAATGCCCTGCTCCGTGTCGGTCGCATCAACATTGAGCGTCATGGTCCCGGGAAAGGGAGAGTCCCGGGTCTGCCCCAGTGCCGTGGCGGGAATGGAGACCGCAAGCAACAGGCCGGCAAGATAAAGACGCATCAGGCTCCCCCGAGAATTTTGCGTCAGTTAAGTGGGCAGCGGGTCAAATGTAAATCAGCCTCTCGACCAATAACAAAAATCGCCCTCACGAACGACAATGCCGGCTGTGCCGACGGGTTCTTCTGCGCCAGAGGTCAGGAAGGCGATCATGCCATCATCTTCTGCCGGAACGCGCGCGATGGCTCGTCGGCCATCCGGTGTCCTGGCAAGGACGACGCCGAACTTGGGCTGCGCTTCCCGATCATAAATGACAGTGTAGGTCTCGATCTCGGCAGGTCCCTCATAGCCATCGACCAATTCGGGCACCGCCCCGCGCCGCGCGTCCGCTTCTGCCTGGCAATCATAGTCCTGCGGGAATGTTCCCGCTGGTTGCGGGCGGGTGGTGAGCAGGATGGCATGATTGTGTGTGGCAAAGCCACCATTGGCGAACAGCAGCCCGTCGCCCGGTTCGACGCGCATCTTCTCGACCATCGAAGCCGCTGCATGCGCCATATAATTGCCGATCGGTCCGCCGCCAAAGGTCAGCCCGCCAAACATCGTCGCAACCCGGTCTGCCGGCAGGCCAAGCGTGCGCCGCGCCATTTTGGGCACGCACGGGAAACAGGAGTAGAGTTCGAGATGATCGAGCTTTTGCGGATCCAACCCGTTGCGCGCGACCACCTGTTCGAGGGTGACAGCCATGCTGGGCGAGTTATCCCAGCGCGCGCGTTCCAGAACATTGTCCGATTCATGGGCAGCAGCGCCCTTGCCGACATAGATGATCCGGCTTTCCGGAACGCCAGCAGCCCGTGCCACGGCAAGGCTGGTAACGAGCAACGCCGCACCCTGGTTCACCGATGAATTGGCGACCATCAGCTTGGTATAGGGAAAGGCGATCGGGCGATTGTTGGCGCTGGCCGTGATGATTTCTTCTGCGGGCAGCGGTTTGCGGATCCAGGCGGCCGGATTGGCCGCAGCAACCTGTGAAAAGAGCGACCAGATCACGCCTGTTTCCGCCTGACCTTCCGCCAGGGTCTGGCCCCAGGTCTTGCGACCGGCATTTTCGTACAGGGGATAAATGTCTGTTGGCGTCCGCAAGCCATATTTCACATGGATCGGCGGCACCTCGGGCATGCGCATGTTGCGCCCGATACCACCGCCGTCCGGCCGCCGCGCAGCCGTCCGCAGGGCTTCGGCGCCGGCAACGATCGCAACCTGGGCACGGCCTTCGCCGATCGCATTGGCTGCATCATTCAGATATTTGATCGGCGTATCGCCATTGGGACCTTTGCTCTGTTCAGCATGAACAGGCGCAATGCCGAGCGCCGTGCAAATCCCGTCGACCATTGTCTTGTCGAGCGACGGGAAGGAAATCTGGCGCGTGATGCCAAGCCAGTCGATCCGGCTGATGAAGCCACCGCCCGCATCGGCATCAGCAGCGCGGATCGCGGCTTCCATCAACTGGCGAGAATCAAGCGCGTCTGCATCGTCGGCGGGTCGGTCATTGACCTGCCCGACACCAATGATCACGGGAATGCGGGTTTCATCCTGAGGCTCTGTCATGCGCAAAGCCATGCAATAGTTGCTGCATCAGAGCAACCGGGTGGGCCATTTTTCGGTATCTTGATCCCCTAAACTTCCCTCAGGCGCGGCATCAGTTCGACAAAATTGCAGGGGCGGAATCGGCTGTCGAGTTGATGGACGAGGATATCGTCCCAGCCGTCCTTCACGGCGCCGGTCGATCCGGGCAGCGCGAAAACATAGGTGCCGCGGGCGACGACGGCGCAGGCGCGGGATTGGATTGTCGAAGTACCGATCTTGGCAAAGCTCAGCCAGCGGAAGAGTTCGCCAAAGCCCGGAATATCCTTGCCACCAAGCTGGGCGAGCGCCTCGGGCGTGACATCACGCCCCGTCAGACCCGTTCCGCCCGTCACGATGATGCAATCGATCATCGCGTCATCGACCCAGCGATGCAGCAGCGCGACGATATCGGCCGCATCATCCTTCAGCAGGGCGCGTTCAGCAAGGATGTGACCCGCCGTGGCAATGCGATCGGCAAGAATATCACCGGATTTGTCTTCGGCCGCTGTCCGTGTGTCAGATACGGTGAGGAGAGCGATACGGACGGGCCGGAAAGCCCGTGTTTCGTCAATCGGCACTGGCAAGCCCGCCGGAAGCGTTCAGCCGGACCGCTGTGGCACCGGGTAGACCGGGAAAGCGCGGCCAAAGCCCTTGCGAAAGCGCTGCAAGACTCTTCGCGGGCGTACCGGCTTGCATCTGGTACATCCAGTAATTGCGCAGCACGATCGTCACATAGGACCGGGTTTCCCAATAAGGGATGGACTCGATGTACAGCAGGGGATCGTCATTATCCCGCATCCGCGCGTTCCACGCGCCGACGGGCTGAGGTCCCGCATTATAGGCGGCGATGACCTTGGGCAGCAGTCCCCCTGTTTCGCTCATGTCGCGGATCATCTCGATGAAGCTCTGCCCATATTCGAGATTGACCGACGGATCGGTGAGTGGACCAACAGAGGCTTCACCCTTGCGACGGGCGAGCATTGCAGCCGTTCCGGGCATGACCTGCATAAGCCCGCGTGCACCGGCCGGGCTCGTCACCGTCGTGCGGAACTGGGATTCCTGAAGGGCATGGGCAAAGACCAGTGCCTTGTCGACACGCCAGCCACCAACCGGCTGCCAGCCCTGTGGAGCCGGATAGCGCGCGCTCGTTGCGGTTTGCGCACCGGCTGGGCCATTGTGTGCGAGCCAGAGCTGCGTTGCGGGCAGGTCCATGCGGCCAGCAATGGCTGCAAGGCTGGCATGATCCCGAGGATTGCCGATGCGCGCCTGATAACGGATCAACTGGTCCGCCAAGTCCATTTCGCCGATTTCGGCAAGAGCCAGCGCCGCACGAACATTGGGCCGCGCTTCGACATTGCCAAGCGACGACTGATCGACCGGGCGAATAGTCAGTCCCAATCGATTGAGGGCGAGAAGACCATAAAAGGTCTCGGAATTGGCAGACGCTGCCTTGAGTTGGGCCGTCACCCGTTCCGGATGGCCGCCCGCCATGTCGGCGCGCGCCGCCCAGAAATATCCCGCTGAGACCATTTCCTGGTCGCTGGACCGGGCCGCCACACTCGCAAAGGCTTCACGTGCCGCCGACCAATCCTGCTGGCGCCAGGCAGCAAGCCCGGCAACCCAGTCTGCCTGCGCGGCCCAATCGCCATAACCCGCGCGGGCCGTGGCTGCGAGCCGACGGGCTGAAACATCATCGCCCGTCAGGTAATAGGACCAGGCAATTCGCTGCTGCCATTCGGTGAGCGTCTCCGGATCGAGCCCGGGCGTCATTTCAATAAGGATGCCTTCGGCTTCATTGGGGCGATCACCCTTCAGCAGGGGCACGAGACGCGCCGACATTGCACTGGCGCGTGCCGCCGACCCGGCAACTTTGCCGCGACGCGGCGCTGAGCCAAGCCAGCGCAACTCCTTGGCGGTCGGCAGGTCTGTTACCGTGGCAACGCCGCGCGACAGGGCAAGGCGCTCAAGCGCTTGGGCCTGCGGCAATTCAGGGGCTTTTTCGGCAAGAGCAGCAAGCGCTTCGCCGGACACCTTTGGGCTGCCCTTTGCCAGATAAAGTTCGGCCCGCGCCACGGCGTGCAGCGGCCCTTCGGGCATGGCGTCCAGCTTGGCTGCGGCATCAGCCCATTCGCCAGCATGAATCGCCGCAAAAATTTCGCGATATTTCTCGCGGGCGTGCGGGCCCAGTTGCGCGGCGTACGATGTTCGCACTGTCGCAAACGAAGCCTCTCCGTCGCTGGCTGCCAGCGCCGGCGCAGCTACCGCCATCGCCAGCATTGCAGAAGCAGCGAACGAGAATTTGAAGATCACGCCTGGGTTCCCTTGATCAGCATTTGCATGTCTGCCCAGGCATCCGCCTTGCGGCGGGGGCTCTGGAGCAGGAAGCGCGGCGAGAAGCTCACCACCACTTCGACACTGCCATTCTCGTGGTTAATTTCATGCAAAGTTCCACGGGCCTGCTGGAGATCCATCCCCAGAATCGCACGGCTCACCGCACTTCCCATCAGCCAGAGCTGTCTGGGGCCTGCAAGCGCAATGTGATGACGGGCGATTTCCGCAAGACGCGGCTCACATGCGGGGGGTACCAGCCCCGTCGGGATGCGGCCTGGACAAAGCGCTGCCAGATAGACGGAATCGCGATCAAGATGCAGCGCCGCCAGCATGCGGTCGAACAATTCGCCGACGTCCCCGGAGAGCAGGTAGCCGGCGTCGGGGTCCCCCAGTTCGGGCATGTCCACCATCACCATCAGCGAAGCCGCGGGGTTTCCGGAAACCGCAATCCGCCGCGCCGGCGGACCTGCTTCGGGAATATCGGGGCTCTGATGAAGCCAGCGGGCGAATGCAGGAAGCGTTCCGGGCATGCGGAATTCAACAGGCGCTGAAGCGGTCGGTCCCTGTGGCGTGCGCGCCCGACTGCGGTCGAGCCAGGCAACCGGAGCCTCATCGACAAGCGTATCGACACCCATTTCGTGCCACCAGCCGAGAAGGCTTGCCGCTTGTGCCGCTGGAATCACCGTTGCGATATCTGCCATGCCGATAGATAGAGGGATTCTTGGCGTATTGGTCAACGCGACTGAACGCGCTAACTGGCCAACCGGTCTGCGAGTGCGGTGAGTGAAGCAATTGAGCAAAAAGGGAAATTGGGGAACGGGCAATGAGTGAACGCGAATCGATGGAATATGATGTCGTCATTGTCGGCGGCGGACCGGCCGGCCTTGCCGCGTCCATTCGGCTGAAGCAGCTGAACCCCGAAGTCTCGGTCTGCATCCTTGAAAAGGGATCCGAGGTTGGCGCGCACATTCTGTCTGGAGCAGTCGTCGATCCGAAGGCACTGAACGAACTGATTCCCGATTGGCGCGAGCAGGGATGCCCGATGGCCGAAACCAAGGTCACCGACAATTGGCACTGGGTGCTGACGTCAAAGCGCAAATTTGCACTTCCACACGCGTTCATGCCCCCACTCATGAGCAATCATGGCAACTATACCGGCAGTCTGGGCAATCTGTGCCGCTGGCTTGCCGGACAGGCGGAAAACCTCGGGGTCGAGATATTCCCCGGCTTTCCGGCCGCCGAAATCCTTTATGATGACAAGGGTTCAGTGCGCGGCGTTGCCACAGGAGACATGGGCATCGCGCGGGACGGCAGCCGCAAGCCCGATTATCAACCAGGGATGGAACTCCTTGCCAAATATACGCTCTTTGCCGAAGGCGCGCGAGGACACCTGACGAAGCAGCTCAAGCACAAGTTCAACCTGGAGGCCGATTGCCAGCCACAGGTCTACGGCATCGGCATGAAGGAACTTTGGGACATTGACCCGGAGAAACATGTTCCGGGCCGTGTCATCCACACGCAGGGCTGGCCGCTCTCGGACGCCTGGGGCGGCGGGTTCCTCTATCATCAGGCGAACAACCAGGTTGCCTTGGGCTTCGTGGTCGCGCTCGATTATGCCAATCCGCACCTTTTCCCGTTCGAGGAATTCCAGCGCTGGAAGCAGCATCCCGAGATCCGCGCGATCCTCGAGGGCGGACGGCGCGTGTCCTATGGCGCGCGAGCAATCAATGAAGGTGGCTGGCAGTCGGTGCCGAAGCTTGCCTTCCCCGGCGGCGCTCTGGTTGGCTGTTCGGCGGGCTTCGTGAATGTGCCCCGCATCAAGGGCAGCCATACTGCAATGAAATCGGGCATGCTTGCAGCAGAGAGCATTGTCGCGGCCCTCGGTGCCGGACGCTCAGGAGATGAGCTTGTCGATTACCAGCCAGCGGTCAACGATAGCTGGATCGCCAAGGAACTGAAACTCGTCCAGAATGCGGAACCGGCAATTGCCAAGTTTGGCGGCGATTACGGCACAATCCTGGGCGGCATCGACATGTGGATGCGCACGCTGAAGATCGGGCTGCCGATTTCGATGAAGCATCACCCGGATAATGGCACGATCGGGCGCAAGGATCTCTATGCACCGATTGCGTATCCCAAGCCTGACGGCGTCATCAGTTTCGACCGCCTATCCTCGGTTTTCCTGTCGAACACCAATCATGAGGAAGACCAGCCGGTACACCTCCAGCTGCGCGATCCGGAGGTGCCGATCAGCATCAACTTGCCACTCTATGATGCGCCTGAACAACGCTATTGCCCGGCCGGTGTCTATGAAATCGTCGGGCGCGAAGAGGGCAACCCCAAACTCCAGATCAACGCGCAGAATTGCGTCCATTGCAAGACGTGCGACATCAAGGACCCGACCCAGAATATCAACTGGGTAACGCCGGAGGGCGGCGGTGGCCCCAATTATCCGAACATGTAGCGTCGCGGCTTTCGCGCTTGCCCTGTGGTCTGCACCGGCGGCGGCCAAACCCGATGCGTCATCTCCGTTGGCAGATTATGTCGCGGCCCGGATGCTTGAAGGGCAAGAGAAGGGGGCAGCCGCTGCCCAAGCCTATGCCCTGGCTCTCAGCGGCGCGCCCGACAATGACCGGATTGCCATGCGCGCCTATCGTGAAGCGATTGAAGCCGGAGACAGGTCGCTCGCGCTTCGGGCGGCACACGCGCTCGATGCCCAGCAAAAGCTCCCCCAAGATGCTCGCCTCCTGCTCATTGGCGAAAGCTTGTCCAAAGGTGATTGGCGCGGCGCGCGGCTCATGGTGGACAAGCTGGAGGAGTCAGGCGGGTTCGATTTCCTGATACCAGCCCTGCGCATCTGGACGGATCTGGCCGCGCGCGATGCAAGTACTTTGACCAGCGCCGCGCGCCAGCCGCGCGACGGCCTTGGTTCAACCTACCTGCGCGAACAGCAACCCCTGATCCTGCTTGCCCGCAAGCAGGTCGACGACGGCCTGACGGCAGCCAAGGCGCTGACTCGCCCGGATGGACGCGGCTTGATCCTGAGACTTGCGGTCGCTGCCCGCTTGGTCGCGCTCAAGGAGCGCGCCAAGGCGCTCGAGTTGCTCGTTGACGACAGCAGCACAATGCAGGCGGCAAGGGCCCTTGTCGAAAGCGGCAAGCCGCTGCCCGGAGCAATCGACAGCCCGACCGCAGGGACGGCCTTTCTGATCGCCCGGATTGCAAGCGATCTGTTGCGAGACACTGGATCCAGTGCTTCACTGACATTCGCGCGCATTGCCAGCTTCACAGCACCCGACAATGATGCAATCCGCATGACATTGGCTCAGGCGCTCGCCAACAATGGCCGCACTGTTGAGGCTCTGACCGTTCTGGACGGCGTTGCACCGCTCTACGGAGCCTTGGTCCGTGACATCAGGATTGGCGCCCTGGGCCGTGTCGACCGAAACCTGGAAGCCCTGACTCTAGCGCAGGAGGCCGTGAACCGCCCTGATGCCGACCTGTATGATCATGCACGGCTGGGCGGCGTTCTCACCAAGTTGCAAAAGCCCCGTGAGGCCGCCGCGGCTTATCGCGAGGCCATTCGGCTGGCTGGCAGCAATGCGCCCTGGAACCTGCTTCTGCTTTACGGGGGCGCGCTCGATCAGGCCGGACAATGGGCCGAGGCCAAACCTGTACTGCAAAGCGCGGTTGCTGCCGCCCCAGAAGAGCCCGATGCTCTCAACCATCTTGGCTATGCGATGCTTGAACATGGCGACGATCTTGCAGAAGCGACGCGGCTGATTGCAAAAGCCAGCGCCCTCCGCCCGGACAGTGCAGCGATCACGGATTCACTGGGATGGGCCTTCTACCTGCGCGGCCAGCCTGACGATTCCATTCCCTTGCTCGAACGCGCAGTGGCGGCAGACCCGACCGAAGCCGCTGTCGGGGAGCATCTGGGAGACGCCTATTGGGCGGCAGGCCGGCGCGTCGATGCGCGATATGCCTGGCGCGCAGCGCTGGTCCAGTCCGAAGGTGCAGATGACATCAAGCGCATAGAAGACAAGATTGCCAATGGTCTGCCTGCACGCACCAAATGACTGACTCTCTGACCGAGACTGCATACGCCAAGATCAACCTGGCCCTTCATGTCCGGGCGCGCAGACCAGACGGCTATCACGAACTCGAGACGCTTTTCGCCTTTGCCGAACATGGAGACCGGATCGATGGCAGAGAGGCAGATGATATTTCCCTGACGATCTCAGGTCCGCTGGTCGGTTCGCTGGGCCCGGACGCAGACAATCTTGTTCTGCGTGCAGCACATGCCCTCAAGGCTGCGACGGGCACCGCACGGGGTGCGGCCCTCCATCTTGTAAAGCATTTGCCGGTCGCTGCCGGGCTTGGTGGCGGCTCAGCCGATGCGGCTGCCGCCTTGCGGCTGTTGGCCCGGCTCTGGCGGATTAACGCTGACGCCCCGGAAATCATGCAGGTGGCGCAATCGCTCGGCGCCGATGTGCCGGCATGCGTGCTGAGCCAGACCTGCTTTGGGCGGGGTCGTGGCGATGCCCTTATTCCGTTTGACGATGCCACGCTGAGTGGCACGCCCCTGCTGCTCGCAAATCCCGGCATTGCGCTTGCAACCGGGCCGGTCTTTGCTGGCTGGGATCAGCGCGATAGGGGGCCACTCATCCCCGCCCAGTGGCGCGCAGGTCGAAATGACCTGACGGCATCAGCCAGTGCTATCGTGCCTGAAATCAGCGGACTCCTCACGCTCCTTGAAGCTCAAGCCGGTGCAAATTTCGTCCGCATGTCCGGGTCAGGCGCAAGTTGCTTTGCGCTTTTCGACAGTCCCGAAGCCCGCGATTCTGCTGCCGGAACAATCCCCTTCTGGCACATGGCGAGCCGGATCAGGTGACCCACGTGTGCCAAATTGGCACGACATTCGCCTGTGACTTTCGACATGTTTGGCGGAAATCTGGGCTTGGCATGGTCGTTGCGTCGACAGACGCGACGGGTCATGCGCCGCGCGCATCGTCCGCCCATGGCCCGCATTGGCTGATGCGCGCCATGAAGGGGCGGCAAGTCCAGAGCTTGCCGCCCCATCCCTTTCCTGCCGCGATGCCTTGCTCTTGATCTTCACTGGTCTATCACGCCTCGAAAGATCGGGAGGTTTGGGCAATGCGGATCGTGATGACAGGAGCAACCGGGCTCGTCGGCGGGCTCCTTGTCCAAAAGCTCGGCGATCACGACCTGTCTTTGGTCGGGCGGCGGCTGGTCGCTGATGCACCGGCACGGGCTGTGCAAAGGATAGGCCCGATGGAAGACTGGCCAAAGCTTGTCAGCCAATCGACCTATGATGCAGCAATCTGCTGTCTTGGCACGACAATTCGGGTGGCGGGATCACAGGCGGCCTTCCAGGCCGTAGATCGCGACGCTGTGTCCGCCTTTGCTGCAGCCGCAAAGGCAGCCGGGGCCCGACATTTCCTCATGGTCAGTTCGGTCGGTGCAAATCCCGCCACGCGGAATTTCTATCTGCGGACCAAGGGTGAAGCGGAGGCCGCTGTTCAGTCGATCGGGTTCGAGAGGATCGACATCTTTCGTCCCGGCCTTTTGCGCGGACATCGCCCGGGTGCCTCGCGCCCCGGAGAGTCCTTCATGATGGCCATCAGCCCCTTTACTGACCTGCTGACCCCGCACGTTTTCGATCAGTATCGCTCTATCGCCGCAGAGAGTGTGGCAGCTGCAATGGCCGCGTGCATTGGCCGGGAAGGCAATGACACCCGCATTCTTGAGAACCGCGACATGCTGGGCCTGATCGGGAATCGCTGAGTTGAGGATGAGCACGTGTTGCACCGGCGCCCCTCGATAGGATAAGGGCGCCATTCGCCTGAAATCGTGCACGTCTTCGAAAGTCCGAATGTGACCCTTTACGCCCGTTTTGCCAACCATCTCGATGCCGCGCTCGACGCGTTGGAAGCCGAAGGCGCATTGACGGCGGGCGTGTCACGTGCCGCAGTCACTGTAGAGCCGCCCCGCGATCCTTCCCATGGCGATCTGGCAACCAATGCCGCCATGGTGCTGGCCAAGGGAGCAGGCACAAATCCGCGCGCATTGGCTGCACTGCTTGTTGCCAAGCTGGGCTCGCTTGACGAAGTCGCCTCCGCCGACATAGCCGGGCCCGGTTTTATCAACCTGAAGCTCGTCGAAGCGAGCTGGCGCAATGAGCTCGAGGAAATCGTCGCACTGGGACAAGCCTATGGGCGCTCGACATTGGGTACGGGTAAGCGGGTCAATGTCGAATATGTTTCAGCCAATCCGACCGGCCCGATGCACATGGGGCATTGCCGCGGTGCGGTGGTCGGCGATGCGCTGGCATCGGTCCTCGAATTTGCGGGCTTCGCCGTCACGCGCGAATATTATGTCAACGACGCAGGCGGTCAGGTCGATGTCCTCGCGCGGTCCGTGCACTTGCGATATCGGGAAGCGCTCGGTGAGGCCGTCGGCGAGATCCCCGAAGGCCTTTATCCGGGAGACTATCTGATCCCGGTCGGGCAGAAACTGGCCCATGATCATGGCGACCGGTTCGTCGGCAAGCCCGAAAGCGAATGGCTGGACCTGTTTCGCGAAACGGCCGTGGCCGCGATGCTCGACCTTATCCGGGCCGACCTTGCGCTGCTTGGCATCCATCATGACCTGTTTGCGTCCGAAGCTGCAGTACAAAAGGCGAAAAAGCCCGAAGCGGCGGAAGCCACGCTGCGCGCGCGCGATCTGGTTTATGACGGCATGCTGGAAGCCCCCAAGGGAGAGACGCCGGAAGACTGGGAGCCTGTGATGCTTCCCCTGTTCCGGTCGACCCAGTTCGGCGACGATCAGGACCGGCCGATCCGCAAGTCGGATGGCAGCTGGACCTACTTCGGTGCCGACATGGCCTATCATTTCCAGAAGGCCGAAAAGGCCGACATGCTGATCGACATCTGGGGTGCCGACCATGCGGGAACCGTCAAGCGGATCAAGGCTGCCGTCGCTGCCCTGACGGACAACCGGGTCGAATTCGATGTGAAGCTTGTCCAGATGGTCAGGCTGCTGCGCGGCGGTGAGCCGATCAAGATGTCCAAGCGCGCAGGCAATTTCGTGACCCTTGCCGACGTGGTCCGCGAAGTCGGCAAGGATGTAGTCCGTTTCACGATGCTGACGCGCAAGGCCGATGCACAGATGGACTTCGACTTTGCCAAGGTGGTTGAAGCGTCAAAGGACAATCCGGTCTTTTATGTGCAATATGCCCATGCCCGGATCGCATCGCTGAAACGCAAGGTTGCCGAAGCTGGCATTTCGGGAGAGGCAGATCTCAGTCTGCTTGATGCCGAGGATCTGGCCCTTGCGAGACTGGCTGCACAATTCCCCCGAATTGTAACCGCTGCCGCGATAAGCCACGAGCCCCACCGGATTGCCTTTTACCTCTATGATCTGGCGGCCGCCTTTCATGCCCATTGGAATCTGGGCAATGATAGGCCTGACCGACGCATTTTGATTGTGGACCGTCCCGATTTGACACGCGCCCGGCTATTCATGGCATCGGCAATCGGGCAGATTATCGCTAACGGGTTGTCAATCATGGGTGTGACGGCAGCCGAGGAGATGTAATCGATGTCAGAGACTGGACCGGAACTGGGACTTCGGGACGAGGACCGCCTCCCATGGCTGGAAGCCGTCGAAAACGAGGACGATGGCGATGGCATCTCAAGCGGCAAACTGATTGCGCTGCTCCTTTCCGGGCTTGGGGCGATTATACTTGTGGTTGGTGGAGTCTGGTGGCTTCGCAGCCAGGATTCCGCGCCCAAGGGAGACGGCACGCTGATTGCGGCCCCTCAGGGTGACTACAAGGTCAAACCCGACGCGGCAGGGGGCATGAAGGTTGAGGGGCAAGGCGATTCGACCTTTGCCGCCTCAGAGGGTGCTGAGGCCAACGGAACAATTGACACCACAGCACAGCCCGAAACGCCGGTCATCACGCAGAAGCCCGTGGCTGCGTCGCCTTCGACAAAGCCTGTGGTCGTGGCCAAGCATCAAGTGACGACACCGATGCCGCCGTCTGGCGGCAAGCTGCTGCCACCGACTGTGCCCGGCGCATGGGTCCAACTGGGTGCCTATGAATCTGAAGCTGTGGCCAATTCGGCCTGGCGCGCGCTTGTCGCGAAAACGCCAGCGCTGGCAGCGATGCCCAAGTCAGTCGTAGCAGCGAATGTAGGCGGCAAGACCTATTATCGCCTGCGTGCGAATGCCGGTTCGCCCGCGAACGCGACCGCAATTTGCGGACAAGTCAGCAACTGCATGATTGTGCGCTAGGCATCAGGCGGCAAGCATTCGCGACACCCCGGCGTCGCCGTCACCAGCGTCGCCGAAGTCCAGAGCAAAGAGCCGGCACGGCACGGCATGTCCGCGAGCACGGCAGAACCGGGCAACAATGTCGCCAGTCGGCTTGAAACCGAGCTTCGACAGGACACGGCCCGATGCCGGGTTGTCGATGAAATGGCCGGATACAAGCCGCGGCCTCCTGAGCGTATGCCGCGCAATGTCGATCACAGCGCGTGCGGCCTCGGTCGCGAAGCCAAGCCCCCAATAGGGACGGGCAATCCAGAATCCCAATTCAAGGTCTTCCCCGTCGGGGTGCAGGCCGACGCCTCCGACGAGTCGCGGCGCACCGCCGGTGCGTGCGACAACCAGGAAGTCGGCATCGCCTTCCCGCCGTTCGAACCCCAGAAATTCCTGGGCGTCTGCCAGTCTATAGGGCGAGGGCACCTTGGCCAGTTTCGTCAGAATGGCTTCATCGCCAATTGCAGCTGCCAGCGGCGCCGCATCTTCTGCCCAGCCGGGCCTCAACAACAGTCTTTCAGTCCGTGCAAACATGAGCACTCTCCTCATTGGTGCCCCTAGAGCGTGTATATGACGCCACAGAGACATTGGCTTTGAGGAAGAGACGAACCGCCCCATAAAAAAGGGAGGCGGGGGTGGCCCGTCTCCCTCAAATCGATCTGGCTTTCCAGACCTTCGGGCCACCCTTTGGGCGACCCGTTCAAAGATCGCCGTGTTATTCGGCTGCCATCGGCATCGCGTCTACGGAACAATAGGTTCGGCCCTGTTTGCCCGAGTGGAAGGTCACGCGGCCTTCGGCGGTTGCAAAGAGGGTGTGGTCCGTTCCGATGCCGACATTACGGCCCGGATAGAATTTCGTTCCGCGCTGACGCACAAGAATATTGCCCGGAATGGCGAGCTCGCCGCCGAACTTCTTCACGCCAAGACGACGACCGGCCGAGTCACGACCGTTACGCGATGAACCGCCTGCTTTTTTATGTGCCATGGTTCAAAACTCCTTATTCGGCCGCGTCGGCTTTTTTGGCCGCTGGCTTCTTTGCGGCTGGCTTTGCCTCTGCCTTGGGGGCAGCGGCCTTTTTGGGCGCGGCTTCCTTGGCAGGCTTTGCAGCCTTGGTTTCGACGGGCGCTTCAGCCGGTGCGGCTTCGGCCTTCTTTGGAGCAGCCTTCTTTTCAGCGCCGACGCTCAGGATCTTCAGGATCGTGTGCTGCTGGCGGTGGCCAGCCTTGCGGCGATAATTGTGGCGACGCTTCTTCTTGAAGACGATGATCTTGTCGGCCTTCGCCTGCGCAATGATCTCGGCCGAAACGGCGAGCCCGGCAACCGCCTTGGCTTCGCTGCCGTCGGCTGCGAACAGGACATCGCCCAGCGACACGGTGTCACCGGCATTGCCCGCCATCTTTTCGACGACGATCTTGTCTCCTGCGGCAACGCGATACTGCTTGCCGCCCGTGCGCACGACTGCGAACATGGCGTAAATCTCTTCTTTTCAAATGCTTGCCCGCGCAACAGATATCGCCAGAGGCATACCCCTCGCGCGGAAAGCAGCCCGCTAAGCGACCCGAGCGCCGCTGTCAACCGATTCCCGCTTACTTATTGCGGAGAATCACCTTGGCGCGCTTTTGCTGCCTTGAAGCCAGGCCTTTCCGAAAGCCGGTTCCACCAGGTCAATGTGTTTGGACCAAGTTCCGGGCCAATGCCTAGCGTCAGCGCAAGCATGACGGAATAGCCCACACAGATGTCGGCAACTGTGAAGCGCCCTCCGCACAAGGTCTCTCGACCATCCAACAAGGCGGCCTCGATCGAGCGGGCGCGGCCAAGGAAGAAGAGCTTGTAATCTTCAGCCACGTCAAGCTTGCGCTCCTCGGGCTTGGGAAAGACGCTGTAGCGCATGATGATGGCCAACGGGAATGTCAGCGTCGCGTCGGAGCGATGAAGCCAGTTCAGATAGGCTGGCCAATCCGCTTCATTCGGTGCCACTTCGAGTTTCGTGCCGTGGGCGAGCATCTGACAGATCGCGGCGGATTCGGTGAGCTTGTCTTCTCCATCGACCCAGCAGGGGATCGTCCCAAGCGGATTGACCTCCTTGTATTCCGGTGCGCGAACGCGTGGCGGGAACGGCATGGTCACCAGTTCATAATCTAGCCCGAGCTCTTCTGCCGCCCACACGCAGCGGAAGGACCGCGCATCCTTGCAGTGATAAAGCGTGGGTCGGCTCATACGATGATGTCCTTCGTTCTTTCGATTGCGAGCCTGTGTTCGCGAAGCGCAATGTAAAGGCCACTCCCAATTATGATTGAGGCGCCGATCCAGGTCGCTGGACCGGGCACATGATTCCAGATCAGCCAGCCGAAGAAAGTTGACCAGAGGAGCGCGATGTAATCCATGCCGAGCACTGTCGCGACCGGGGCAAGGCGAAGCGCACCCGTCAACCCGATCTGGCCGATCCCGCCCAATACTCCGATGCCACTGAGCAGGAGCCATTCATAGCCGTCATGACTTGTCATGAAGAAGGGCAGCAAGAAGCTCATGGGCAACACTGAAAGCGCGGAGAACCAGAAGACTGTCGTCATGGCAGCCTCTGTCCGCCCCATGTCGCGGATCTGCAGGCTGGTGAAGGAAATCATGATCGCCGACGTCAGGCCGACCAACGCGCCCAGTGGGGGGATATGGCTGCCGCCAGGCTGCACAACGATCAATACACCCACAAAGCCCGCAAGGACGGCCGCCCAGCGATGCTTGCCGACCTGTTCCTTGAGAATGAGTGCGGACAGGATCGTCGCAAAGATGGGAACTGCAAAGCCCAGCGTCGTCTGTTCGGCCAACGGCAGCAGGATGATGGCCCCGAAATTGAACGCCATACTGGTCAAACCCATCACGCTGCGTTTGACGTGTGCACCAAAGCGCTGCGTCTTGAGCGAGGCCAGCCCGGGCCCGGCAAGCACAGCCATCAGCACAACGGGCACCGCAAGCGCTTGCCGCCAGAACATGATTTCAGGCAGCTGGATGTGCGCATCGCTCGCAAGTTTGATCAGGACGCCCATTACCGAAAGGCAGGAGATGCCAAAAAGCCGCAGTCCAAGCGGGCGAAGGCGGTTCTCGGTCGGGGCAGCAGCAAGGGACATGCTCTGCACGCCGTAGCGACTTGCCATCAAAGGGACAATCTCGCTCGAAATTCAGTTGTAAATGATAATAGTTCGCAATAGTAGCGCTAATGCGAATCGTTCGCGACTAAAGACTGCTGCCAGCAACACAGGAGACTCACTTGAAACTGCCCCGGATTTCCGCCGCAATGGTCGCTGTCTTCGCCCAGGTCGGCCCAGCCTGTGCCAGCGACGCGGCAGATGGGGAGAGCACTCCAATCATCGTGACGGCGACACTCGACGGCTATCGGTCGCCCGAGACCCGGAGCGGGACAAAGACCGACACCCCCATTCTCGACATTCCGCAATCGATCTCCGTTGTGACGTCGCAGCAAATTGCAGACCAGCAGATCCGGTCGATTACAGATCTGGTGCGCTATGTTCCCGGGGTGAGCGCAGGTCAGGGCGAAGGCAATCGGGACCAGGTCACGTTGCGTGGGAACAACACGAGTGCAGACTTCTTCGTCGACGGCCTGCGTGACGACGTCCAGTATTTTCGGAGTTTCTATAATATCGACCGGGTTGAAGTGTTCAAAGGCGCCAATGCCATGATCTTCGGCCGTGGCGGCGGCGGCGGCGTCATCAACCGTGTGACCAAGACCGCGGTTGAGGATCGCAGCTTCTATGGGGCCACGCTGTCCGCGGATACATTTGGCAGCTATTATGGCACGACAGACATCAACGTTGACCTTGGAACAGCAGCGGTCCGGTTCAACGCTCTCTATGAAGACCTCAACAATCACCGCGATGCCTATTCTGGCGAGCGATATGCCATCAACCCGACCTTCGGTGCAGAGCTTGGCACGACGACGGTCATGATCGGCTATGAATATGTCCATGACGATCGCGTGACGGATCGCGGCATACCATCTGCCTTCGCTGGCACGATCTCAGCACCCGCGGGACCGCTCAAGGGCTATCGGGACAGGTTTTTCGGGCTGAGCGGTGTCAACGTTTCCAAATTCGACGCCCATATGGTGAGGTTCCGCAGTGAGACTCGCCTCTCGCCGTCTCTCACCTTTTCCACCCAGGCGCTCTATGGGCATTATGACAAATCCTACCGCAATGCCTATGCCGCGACGCCGGTCGGCGGGACGACCACCGCACCGACGGTCGGGATCGAGGCCTATTTCGATCCGACACGCCGCGAGACGCTGATCGGACAAGCCAATCTTGAGTGGCAGGTTTCAACCGGCCCGATCAAGCACGTCATCCTTTTGGGCGGCGAGTTCACAAGCCAGGATTCGCACAATGAACGGATAAACGGCTTTTTCAGTGCGACCGCACCAACTGCGGCAAACCGGCGCGCCACGATTGCGCTTGCCGACCCTCTGGCTATTCCAACGATCTTCTTCATCGCCGGGCCGACCGCGAATGGAAACCGGAAAGTCAGGGGCAATCTCGACCAGGTCTCCGCCTATGTCCAGGACCAGATCAGCCTTGGCGAGCATTTGGACCTCATCGGGGGGCTACGCTATGATCGCTATGAAAACCGCATTTCCAATGTGTTCACCGGCGCGATTGCCTCGCGTGTCGATCAGCTTTGGTCGCCGCGCATCGGACTGGTTTACAAACCGGTGCCCCAGGCGTCGATCTATGTAAGCTATTCCAAATCCTACTTGCCGCAGGGCGGGGACCAGTTCGTGACCTTCGACGTCACAAATGCGGCGCTGGAACCGGAAACGTTCGACAATTACGAAATCGGTGCGAAGTGGAACGTCACGCCGCAGCTGACGTTCACGACAGCCGTCTACCGCCTGGACCGGGGCAACACCCGAGCCCCCGGCCCGACTGCCGGGACAATTGTCCAGACCGGATCGCAACGAAGCAGCGGCTTCGAGCTTGCGTTGGCTGGACAGATCACGAGCAAGTGGACCGCAACCCTTGGCTATGCGCACACCAGCGCGAAGATCCGTGAGACGACATCGGCAGCGCCGGCAGGGCGCCGTGTCGGTCAGGTGCCGCGCAATCAGTTTTCGCTCTGGAGCCGCTATGATGTGACACCCAGACTCGGCCTTGGGCTTGGCCTTGCCCATCAGTCGCGCCAATTCACCTCGATCAGCAATACAACATTTCTGCCGGCCTACACCCGGATTGATGCCGCACTGTTCTATGCGGTAAGCGATCGTCTCGAATTGCAGATCAACGTCGAGAATCTGACCGACACGCGCTATTTTCCGACTGCTCACAATGACAACAACATCTCGACCGGAGCCCCGATCAACGGTCGATTCACCCTTGCAGCAAAATTCTGAGTCTTCCGGCGGCACTCGCATGATCCTCTCTCCCGCTTGCGGGAGCCGCCGGGGGTCGGCATAGGGGCGCGCATGAAGCACGCCCTTTCCATTACCCGAGCCCAGAATTTCGCCGAATGGTATCAGGAGGTCATTGCCGAGGCAGACCTTGCGGAGGAATCGGGCGTGCGCGGCTGCATGGTCATTCGCCCGTGGGGCTATGGCATCTGGGAACGCATCCAGAAGCTGATGGATGCGCAGATCAAGCTTGCGGGTGTCGAAAACTGCTATTTCCCCCTCTTCATTCCCCTGTCCTTCTTCGAAAAGGAGGCGGATCATGTCGAAGGCTTTGCCAAGGAAATGGCTGTCGTCACGCACCACCGCCTGAAATCGATTGACGGGAAGCTCACGCCGGATCCTGACTCAAAGCTGGAAGAACCGCTCGTCGTCCGGCCAACCTCCGAAACCGTGATCGGCGCTGCAATGAGCCGTTGGATCCAGTCATGGCGCGACCTGCCGATGTTGACCAACCAATGGGCCAATGTCGTCCGGTGGGAAATGCGGACGCGCATGTTCCTGCGCACGAGCGAATTTCTCTGGCAGGAAGGCCATACGGCGCATGCCGACAAGGCTGAAGCCATGGCCGAAACATTGCGCGCGCTCGAAATGTATCGCGCCTTTGCCGAAGGCCCGCTGGCGATGCCCGTCGTGGCTGGCGAGAAGCCCGAGAATGAACGCTTCCCGGGTGCCGATGCAACCTATTCCATCGAAGCAATGATGCAGGACGGCAAAGCGCTCCAGGCCGGGACGTCGCACTATCTCGGAACGACCTTCGCGGAAGCCGCTGGCATCCGTTACCAGGACAAGGATGGCGGCCTCCAGCTTTGCCATACGACAAGCTGGGGCGTATCGACACGCATGATCGGCGGCGTCATCATGGTGCACGGCGATGACGATGGCCTGCGCTGCCCACCGCAGATTGCACCGCAGCAGATTGTGATCGTTCCTATGTTGCGCGACAATGACGAGGATGCGGCGGTGATCGACTATGCCCGGGCCCTCGCCAGCGATCTGCGCGGGCTGACCGCCTTTGGAGAGCCGGTTCGTGTGCTCCTTGATACCAAAGCCATCAAGGCCTCCAACAAGCGCTGGGCCTGGGTCAAGAAAGGTGCCCCGCTGATCGTGGAGGTGGGCCCGCGCGACGTGGCTGGCGGCAACGTCGCCGTCATTCGCCGCGATCGCCTCTATACGGATGAGGGCAAGCTGGCATCGGCCATTACGGCGCGGGGCGACTTTGTGGCCGCGGTTTGTGCAATGCTCGAAGATATCCAGTCATCGCTCTATGCTGAAGCCAAGGGTCGACTGGACGCCGGCATTCGGCGTGACGTGACTGATCTGGCAGCGCATTTTGCGGGCGATGAAAAGGTCGTCGGCTGGGTCGAAGTCCAATGGTCAAGACCAACGGGCGACGCGCTCGACGCGATTGTCCAACAGCTGAAGGCCCTGAAGATCACAATGCGCAATGCGCCAATGGATGCTGCGCCTGCAGACGGGCCATGCTTTTTCACTGGAGCCCCGGCCGTTGAACGGATCCTGATCGGGCGGACCTACTGATTGCTGGCTGTCGGGGAATTTTACAAAACGGCCTTGTGGTTAATTTCTCTTCACCACCGAGTCTGGCAGATTTTCGGGATTGGCACGGTTTGGCACGGGGGCTGCATAGTTATTGGCGTTCCCCCAAAGCGTTTTCACGCTTCAGAGTGGCGGGTCGGTTGCTTCCCTGGTCTCGCACCGACCCGCCCTCACCCGGGAAACCTCTCTCCGCTCAGGAATGCCTCCTCGGTTTCGAACAAGGGCAAGCCGGTCATCGCTGGCCCAAACCCGGTCGCCGTTTCATATTATTCCTTTTCGGTTGAGATTATGCTCAGTCGAACTTGGAGACTGCAGCGCTTGACAATCCCGAGCCAATCAACGACTACGTTTGTAGTCGCCATTTGAACAAAGACCATCTGGATGAAATTCGGAACGATGAACCGGCGATTCTTTGTTGCTGGAAGTCTGGCTGCAAGCTGCTCGCAGGCGATGGCGACACCACGTTCAATCAACCGATTAATCGCCCTCAACACGGCCGCGCGTGGCGGGGCGCGACGCATGAATGCGCTCAACTCGATGGCCAGCGTCGTCCGCATCACGGAGCCGGGTTTTACGGTGATTGGTCGTTATCTTGCTGATGCAAGGGGCCAAGTTCGAGTCGATGTCTATAGACAGGGCCGGCGCGTTTTCAGCGAAGGGGTCGACGCAACCGGCGTCTGGGAACTGGCTGCCGGAGACTCGGCACCCAAAGAGGGAAGTGAAAAAGGCAGGCAGGCACTTCTGCACGGCATTGAGTTCAATCTGATTGGCCTCAATCGCATGGCCAGCCGCGGCCATCGGCTGGCCCTGTCATCGCCTCCGTTCGAAGCCGGCCTCTATGGGCTCAAGCTCTCACTGCACGACGGGTTTGAAACACGATTATTCATCAGCCCCAAAAACTGGCAGATCGTCGCGCGACGCGATGAACGAGCCTATCATGTTGACCTCGACCCGACCGTCAAGCGAGTCGAATCGCGCTTTTCGGATTTTCGCAAGAGCGGAGGAATCGTCACTCCATTCCGCAGTCAGGACATTGACCTGGGCACAGGCAAGCAGGTTGGGGAGAGCGAGACGATCAGCATTGATTGGAACATCGCGACGGAGGCGCTGATGGCACGCGACGCGCCCGCGCTGCCTGCGCCGCAGTTTTGACGTCTAGCTGCTAAGCTGGGCAATTCCCTGATCGGCGATTAGCTGGGCAAGTTCGCCGGCTTCGAACATTTCCATCATGATGTCCGACCCGCCAACGAATTCACCCTTCACGTAAAGCTGAGGGATCGTCGGCCAGTCGGAATATTCCTTTATACCGGCGCGGACCTCCGGGTCTTGCAGTACGTCGAAACTCGCGAACTCGACATCCAGATGTTCGAGGATTGCAACGGCCTTGCTCGAAAACCCGCACTGCGGAAAATAAGGTGTGCCCTTCATGAACAGGACGATGTCGCTACCGTTCACGATTTCGCCAATTCGGGCCTGGATTGCGTCGCTCATCGTCATGTCTCCTCGAATGGGGTCGCTGTAAATCTGGGAAGCCCGACACGCAAGGTCAAGTGGGACGCTTGCGATTGGCCGCGCAGGCGGTAAAGGCCGTTCATGGACAGGATCTTGGTTCGCGGCGGCAATCGCCTTTCCGGCACAATCCCGATTTCGGGCGCGAAGAATTCGGCGCTGACGCTGTTGCCGTGTGCGCTGCTCACAGATGAACCCCTGACGCTCAGGAACCTGCCTCGCCTCGCAGATGTCGATAGCTTCGGCCATCTTCTCAACCAGCTTGGCTGTTCGACAATGATCGAAGGCGCGCGGCCAGAGGATTTTGGCCGCGTCATGACATTGCGCGCCGGCAAGGTCACCGCGACGATCGCCCCCTATGACATAGTCCGCAAGATGCGCGCGTCCATCCTGGTACTCGGCCCTTTGCTTGCACGCGCAGGCGAAGCAACAGTCTCGCTGCCCGGTGGCTGTGCGATTGGCAATCGCCCGATCGATCTGCACCTGAAAGCGCTTGAGGCGTTCGGTGCCCAGATGGAGACCACAAGCGGATACGTCACTGCGCGCGCAAAGGACGGCAGGCTTCCGGGAGGCAAGATCATCTTCCCCGTCGTCTCTGTTGGTGCCACCGAGAACGCCCTGATGGCAGCAGCGCGGGCGCGCGGCACCTGCGTCATAGAGAACGCCGCGCGCGAGCCGGAAATTGTCGATCTGTGCAATCTCCTGGTCGCGATGGGCGTCCAGATTGACGGGATCGGCACCGAGACACTGACGATTGAAGGCACCGACCGGCTTCACGGCGCCACCTATCGCGTCATGCCCGATCGGATCGAGGCGGGAAGTTATGCCTGCGCGGTTGGCATTGCCGGCGGCGACGTCGATCTGGTGGGGGCAAATCCGGCTGACATGCAGGCAACACTCGGCGCTCTGCGCGATGCTGGTGTGACAGTCGAAGAGCACAGAAAAGGCATAAGGGTCAGCTCTGACGGCAAACTGGGTCCATTGACGCTTTCCACTGCCCCCTTCCCCGGCTTTGCGACGGATATGCAAGCGCAATTCATGGCGATGCTGACCAAGGCTGGTGGTGCGAGCGTGCTGACCGAGACGATCTTCGAGAACCGCTACATGCACGTGCCCGAACTGGCCCGCATGGGCGCGGACATTCAGGTGCGCGGTCGGTCCGCCGTGGTTCGCGGTGTAGACCGGCTCGTCGGCGCTCCCGTGATGGCAACAGACCTGCGCGCGTCGATGAGCCTGATTATCGCCGGGCTCGTCGCCGAGGGCGAAACCAACGTCCAGCGCGTCTATCACCTCGACCGCGGCTATGAGCGACTGGAGGAAAAGCTTTCGGCAGTAGGCGCCGACATTGAGCGCGTCAGCGACGGCTGATTTCGTCTCCGGCTTGGGCCAGATGGGCTGGCAATTCGGCCCATTCGCCCATACCGGAGGTGTTTTCCGGTAATGCCCGCAATCGTTCGCGCAGGTTGAAAGTGCGAAAAAGCTCGCGCTGATTGCGCCACGTCTTGCGCCACCACATGCGCTGCCGCATTTCCTCAGGTGTGAGGTCGGTCTCGGTCACCCCCTGGCCGCCGAGTTCGACGCGCATTGCCAGTTCGTTGCGAAAGGCTCCGCCCTGATAAAAGGGAACGCCAAAAGCCATATAGTAGCAAAAGTTTACGGTCGCCATCGTCGCAAACTCGTCAACGAACTGTTCATAGCTGTAATTGGGATATGCGCGCGTCTTCGCCATGAAACCGTCGTAGAAGGTACCCAATATCCGCTGCAAATTGTCCTCGGCATAGACCTCTGGTAGCACTGAACCGGAGCACATCAGATAGGCGAGGTCGGACGGCACCGGTCCTCGAAACATCAACTGAAAATCGATGCATAGCCACCCACCGGGATAACTGGAGTGGCCGTCGCAGAAGAAGATGTTGTCGCCGCGCATATCGCCGTGAGACAGAGTGCAAGTCGCGCCGTTGGCAGGATGAGAATTTGCAAAAAATGCATCGGATTTGCGAGCGAAAGCCTCGCTGAATCCGGGGCCGCCAAGACAGGCGTCCCAGGTCGGCGTCCCGACGAGCGGCGAATCCGCCATCGTCGTCACCCAATCGTGGATCTTCACTCCCCCCGGCATCAGCGCCTTGAAATCTGCCAGATTATCGTCCGACGCCCAGAGCGCGACGCCAAGATCATCAAGTTGTGCCGCCTTATCTCCGGAATCCGCACCTTCCCATGCAATGGCGACATCGACCAGACCGGGAACCATCCGCATAGTTTCTTCGAAGTTAAGTTCGGCCTCGTGGATCTTGTGGTCGGCGTAGGCGCAGGCATCCTCCATCACCAAGGCCCAAAGATCCCTTTTTGCATCGAACGCGGCAAGATGCGTTATCGGACGGGGATAGAAACTGTCCGCAGGCATATGGTAACCCTTGATATCCTTGACGAACATCGCGCGGATATTTTCCTTGGGCGCAATTTCGAGTTGAGGCCAAGCCTTGACGACAAATGCGTGCGGCGCATTGGTAGGCTCCTTGTATGTGCACAGTACGCGCTTGATCGCGGAGAAATAGCCAGCGGTCATGCCGACACCCTGTTCCTCCTGCGAAATAACCTCATTGGTCTCAGAAATTGCACCGCTGCGGCGCAGCACCTGGGTCATGAAAGCCGCGTCGACATCGTCGAGTCCCTTTGGCAGGGCAAAACCAAGCGGTTCGTCAGCCATTGCACATCCCCTTCCTCGGCGCGGGAGTTTCTCCCTGCCCGGACGTGGCCTGTGGACGCATACTGTTCCGGAAGTCGGAGCCTAACATGCAGACCATGGATGATCAAACCGGTCGATCGCAGAATTGCTTTGCACTTCGCGCGAACAGGTGCATCCTCTGCGCGCACCGTTCACAGGGGGAAGGGCAAATACATGGCGACCGCATTTCTTGGCGATACCGTCGACCCTCTTGATGTCAGCCGACCAGAACTTTACGCTGAACACCGATGGCATGAGCCG
This sequence comes from Aquisediminimonas profunda, assembly GCF_019443285.1. Classification (GTDB taxonomy): domain Bacteria; phylum Pseudomonadota; class Alphaproteobacteria; order Sphingomonadales; family Sphingomonadaceae; genus Aquisediminimonas; species Aquisediminimonas profunda. The sequence goes on along the minus strand of NZ_CP080327.1, from coordinate 1,130,171 downwards.
TTCCGTCACCTGCGCAAAGAGGCACCGGTTCACTATACACCAGACAGTGCATTCGGCCCCTATTGGTCAGTGTCCACTTACAAGCCGATTGTCCATGTCGAGGCGCTTCCCGACATCTATTCCTCATCCTGGACCAATGGAGGCGGGATCAGCATTGTTGATCGCGGTGCAGACGAAAAGCCGATGCCCAACTTCATTGCGATGGACCGACCGAAGCACACGGATCAGCGCCGCACTGTCGCACCTGCGTTCACACCAAGCGAAATGGTACGGATGAGCAGCGACATCCGCCAGCGGACAGTCGAGATACTCGACGGACTTCCCTGGGGCGAGCGGTTCGACTGGGTCGATCGCGTGTCGATTGAGCTAACCACGCAGATGCTGGCCATATTGTTCGATTTCCCTTGGGAAGATCGACGCTTGCTGACTTTCTGGTCCGACTGGGCAGGCGATGTCGAAGTGCGCAAGGATCCGGTGAAGAATGCCGAGCGGACGCGGCACCTCCAAGACATGGGGGCCTATTTCAAGACCTTGTGGGATGCAAAGTCAGGCAAAGACCCGACTCCCGACCTGATTTCCATGATGCTCCATTCCGATGCGATGAGCCATATGGATGCCCAGGAATTCATGGGCAATCTGATCCTGCTGATTGTGGGCGGCAATGATACGACGCGCAACACAATGTCCGGCCTGGTTTACGCTTTGAACAAATTCCCGGATCAGCGCAGACTTCTTGAGGGCGACACGGCGCACATCCCGAACAGCGTCGCAGAAGCCATTCGCTGGCAAACGCCGCTTGCGCATATGCGTCGTACCGCACTCGCCGATGCCGAATTGGAAGGTCAGCGCATCCGCAAGGGTGACAAAGTCGTCCTCTGGTACATCTCGGCAAATCGCGACGAGAGTGTGTTTCCCAATGCAGACAATTTCCTAGTCACACGAGAGAATGCGCGGCGCCACCTCTCGTTCGGCTATGGCATACACCGCTGCGTCGGCGCACGACTTGCCGAGTTGCAAGTCACAATCCTGCTTGAGGAAATGGCCCGGCGCCGGATGCGCGTCAACGTTTGCGAAGAGCCCGTCCGCGTCGCGCAAAGCTTCGTCAACGGCTACAAATCGATGTTAGTGGAGTTGGAGCGTTACTGAGCGCGCACAGGATCAGTCAAATGAAGCGACATCATGCCGCGACATGCCTCTAATTGAGATCGACGGATCTTTGCGCGTCCGCGATTATTTCCAGAGACTGGGCATAAAGGGCGGGATGAAGCCGGACGTCAAATGTGCATCCGATCATATTGTCCAGTTCCCAGGTAACCTTGGCTGGCATTGCCGCCAGCCCCGGCAATTTGAGCCAGACCGAGTCGCCCAGCGCGAGCTTGTTCGGCCAATCGGTGCGAAAGCCACGCGATGACAGATTATCAAGTTTCACTGACTCGCTTCCGCGCCCTGCTCTCAAGAACGGACGTTTCGGATCCGTGCCTGTAGCACCCGACAGCGGAGGGCTGAGTGGTCCCGACAGAGCCAAGGGCTCGGGGTGGTGGTTCGCCATTGTATCAATCCTCTGTGACGCCTTACGTTAACCATCACAGCCTGAATTGGTTCCCAATCGTATCGGGAAACCATCTTAAAGCACGACGTCCAACGCATGCAGTCCGAGCCCGACCAGCCCGCCGACCAGCGTGCCATTGATCCGAATATATTGCAGGTCGCGCCCGACTGCATTTTCCACCCGGTCCGTTACACGACTGGCATCCCAGCCACGGACGGTGTCCGAGACCAGCCGAACGATATTGTCCCCATAGCTCGCTGTCGCTCCAACAGTTGCCCGGCGGGCAAAGCGGTTGATCGTATCGCGGAGCGCATCGTCTTGTTGCAGGGTTGTGCCGAGTTGGCGCAGTGCCTCTCCGAACCTGCCTGCCATGGCCTTGTCCGGATCGCGGGCGGCCCTGAGCAGCGCGCTTCGTGCCTGTTGCCACAGCCCATCAATCCAGCGCTGCATGGCGGGATTATCGACAATCTCATCCTTCAGCCTGGCCACCTTTGCCTGCATCTCCGGATCATATTGAAGATCATGGCCAAGATCGGCCAGCATCTCGTTCACCCGGATACGAAGCGGATGATCGGGATAATCCGCCATGTCGTAGAGCAGCTTGTTCAGACCGGTTATCAGGGCATCCGCGACATTCTCGTCAAGCCCCGTCCAGCGGAGGATGCGCCCGGCCCGTTCGTGGACCATGTCGCGAATAATCTCCTCATTGGAAGCGACGATCAAGGAGGCACGATTGATTATGCCGTCAAGCAAGGGAATATGGCGTCCATCAGCCATCGCGGCTTCGAGAGACTGGCCAAGCAGCGGGGAAACTTCCAGTGCGCGGATGCGACTGGCAATTGCGCCCTTGGCCATGCCGCCCAACCGGTCGTCGTCCAGCGCTTCAAGTATGTCTGCCAGCAGCCGTGATGCGCCTTCCCGCAGACGCCCGGCCCCGCCATGATCGGGATCTGCAAGGAATCGTCCTGCCGCTGCGGCCACATCCATGTGCCGCATCCGGCGTGCAACGACGGCAGGCGTCAGGAAATTATCCTTGAGGAATTGGGCGAGCGTCTCACCAATCCGGTTCTTGTTCCTGGGAATGATGGCCGTGTGCGGAATGGGCAGGCCGAGGGGGTGACGGAACAACGCCGTCACGGCAAACCAGTCCGCAAGCCCGCCAACCATCGCGGCTTCTGCAAAGGCCTTCACAAATCCGATCGCGGGATGCAGATCGACGAAGGCGCGTGCAAGGAGGTAGACAGCCGCCATGCCCAAAAGCATGCCAGTGGCCACGCGCTTCATGCCTGTCGCCCCGTTCTGGACTGGAAACCGGACGGGCGCTTTGAAGAGGGTGTGACGTTCGACCGCTATTGACGCTACTCTGCGGGTTCGATTGCGTGATCCGCACGCGGATGGAACCGGCCAGCCACACGTTTCCAGAAGCCCTTGGCCAACAGGCGCGGTGGTCGGGCAGGTTGCTCTCCTTCACCGCCTGTTGTCAGCCAGTAAGACATCCAGGGCCCGATGCGTGCTTCGGCACCCACAGCCAGGCTGAATGTTGCAGGCACAATCAGGAGTGTCAGCAAGGTTGAAACAATAAGTCCGCCGATCACGGTGATGCCCATGGGTTGGGAGAAACTGCCATCTCCGGAAAGAGCCGCGGCGGTCGGGATCATGCCAGCGACCATCGCCACTGTTGTCATCACGATCGGCTGCGCGCGCTTGTGGCCCGCATCCATGATGGCCGTGAATTTGTCGACACCCTTGTCCATTTCCTCAAGCGCAAAATCGACCAGAAGGATCGAATTCTTGGCGACAATGCCGAACAGCATCAGCATGCCGATCAGGACCGGCATCGAGATCGGCATCCCCGCGAGCTTCAGAGCCAGCACACCACCAAGCGGGGCGAGCAGCAGCGACCCCATGTTGACCAACGGCGGAATGAAGCGGCGATACAGCAACACGAGGACGGCAAAGACAGACGATACCCCAGTTATAAGGGCGATCAGGAAGTTCTTGACCATCTCTTCCTGCCATTTGGCCTGTCCTAGCGTCAGCCTGGTGACGCCCGACGGCAGGTTCGCCATGGCTGGCAAGGCATCGATCTTCTTGTTTGCCTCGCTCGTCACATACGGTTTGCCCGTATCCGGGTTGACGGCCAGATCGGCGCCAATCGAAATCCGGCGGTTCTGGTTCGTACGCTGGATGGTTGTTGGCCCGGCGCCAAAGCTGATTTCTGCCACGGTCTTGAGCGGGACTGAACCGCCCGTCGAGGTCGGGACCGGCAGATTCTCGACCGTCGCCAGCGAGCGGCGGGAATCCTCAGACAGAGCAACACGAATGGGCACCTGGCGATCAGACAAGGAGAACTTCGCGCTGTTCTGATCTATATCGCCGATGGTTGCGATACGGATCGTCTGCGAGAGTGCCGCAGTTGTCACGCCCATGGATGCAGCAAGGTCGCTGCGCGGCTTGATCGTGATTTCAGGTCGTTGCAGATCGCCATTGATGCGCGGAGCGACAATTTCCTTCACATCATTCATTTGCTCGGTAATCTTGCGAGCCGTCGCCAGCAATTTATCCGGATCGCTGCCGCCAAGCGTGATTGTGATGTCGCGCCCCGAAAAACCGCCATTTTGCGACTGGAACGTCACGCGCGCATCCGGAATTTCCTGAAAGCGCTTGGCCCATTGCTTTTCGAACTGATCGCTTGTGTAGTCGCGCTCGTGTGGGAGCCTCAGATAGACGCTCGCCTTCGCCGGATTGACATCCGCAAAGGCCTTCACGCCGGGCGCGTCTTCTTTCAGCATGCGCTGAATCCTGTCAGTTACATCACGCGTCTGCTTGAGCGTGGAACCCGGCACCATTTCGACGCGCACGGAGCTATAGTCAAAATCAAGCGTCGGCTGGAAGGTGAACGGTAGTGACGCAATCGTGGCGCCTGTCATGACAAGCGAGAGAAAGCCCGCAAAGACGATCCAGCGGCGATGACCAAGCGACCAGCGGAGCACTTTCATGTAATTGTCCATTAGCCAGCCTTCGCCATGCGACGCTTCGCCTTGTGCCTTCAGGAAATAGGCCGCGACCATTGGAGTAATCATGCGCGCCACACCAAGGCTCATCAGAACCGCAGCGACGACGGTAAATCCGAAATTCTTGAAAAACTGGCCGGAAACGCCGGGCATCAGACCGACGGGCAAGAAGACTGCGACGATTGAGAAGGTGGTGGCGACCACCGCCAGTCCGATTTCATCGGCGGCGTCGATCGCGGCCTGATAGGCCGTTTTGCCCATGCGCATGTGGCGCACGATATTTTCGATTTCAACAATCGCATCGTCGACGAGCACGCCCGCAACAAGGCTCAGCGCGAGCATCGAGATGGTGTTGAGGCTGAAGCCGAGCAAATCCATGAACCAGAAGGTGGGAATGGCCGAAAGCGGAATCGCGATAGCCGATATCAGGGTCGCCCGCCGATCGCGCAGGAACAGGAAGACCACCAGCACGGCAAGGACTGCTCCCTCGACCATCGAGGTTAGCGAGCTCTTATATTGGGCCTTGGTATAGTCGACAGACGTGTAGAGTTCAGTGAATTTGATCCGCGGATTTTCCTTATGGATCTTCGCCAGCTCTTCCTGAACCGCTTCATAGACCTTTACGTCCGACGCCCCCTTTGCGCGCTGGATCGAAAAGGACAAGACCTGCCGCCCGTCCATCGTGCCCAGCTGACGCTGTTCGCCATAAAGGTCTCGCACTTCGGCAATACTTGAAAGCTTGACTGTCCGACCGCCGCCTATGGCAATATCGGTATCACCAAGCTGGTATGCATCGCGGGCATTGCCAAGAACGCGCAGCGATTGCTCTGAACCTGCAATTTCAGTCCTGCCGCCCGCTGCATTCACGTTGACCTGGCGGAGTTGCGCATTGACCTGGGCTGCCGTGATGCCAAGCGACTGCAGCCTCGCGGGATCAAGAATTACGCGAATCTCGCGGCTTACACCACCGCCACGCGACACCACTGCCATTCCCGGAATGCCCTGCAGGCGCTTGATCACCACATCGTCGACATACCAACTCAGTTGCTCCAGCGTCATGTCCACCGCTTCGGCTGAGATATAGGCAATCGGATTGCCCGAGGTATCTTCACGCTCGACCTGCGGCTCAAGAATGCCGTCAGGCAAGTCACTGCGAACCTTGGTCAGGGCATCGCGGATGTCGTTCACACCGCGGTCAATGTCCGTACCGAGCGCAAACTGGACAAAGGTGGAGGACGTGCCTTCACGTACGGAAGAATTGATTTCCTCGACACCGTTGATTGAACGCAGCGATGCTTCGACAATCTGGGTTACCTGCTTTTCGAGTTCCGGCGGCGCCGCACCCGGCTGAACAATCACAACCATGGCGGCCGGAAACTCGATGTCCGGATTGTCGTTGACGTCCAGCCTAGAAAAACTCACCACGCCGGCCAGCAGCAAGGCAATGAAAAGGACGATGGGCGGCACCGGGTTGCGGATGCACCAAGCCGATATGTTGCGAAAGTTCATGCCCGTTGCCTTACTTCGTCGCCTTGGCCCGTTCGGGTATGACCGTTTCCCCGGGGTTGAGGAAAGCGCCCGCTGTCAGGACAACGCGTTCCTTGCCGGACAGGCCAGACGTCACCGGTATGCCCGCGCTGGTAACAGATCCGACCTTGACGTCGCGCCGCTCGACCTTGTTACCTTTGCCAACGATCAAAACGAAATTGCCCTTTTCGTCGCTTTGAACCGCTGACTCGGGCAATAAAGGTGCCTGAATGGTGCCGCTCACGATTTCCGCCGTCGCAAAGCCGCCGGGACGCAGGGCCTTGTCATAGGCAAGTGCGATGCGGGCTACCCCCTGTCGCGCCTGAGGATCGATAACAGGCGAAAGCTGCCAAATGTGCCCGGTAAAAGTTGTGGGTGTCCCGACTGGCGTCACCGTGGCTGCAAATCCCTCGCGCATTCTGGCAAGATCGCCTTCGGCCAATTGGGCTTTCAGTTCCATTTCGCCGTCGCGGGCAAGGCGAAACAGGACGCCGGAACCTGCACCGACGACCTGTCCGGGTTCGACTGCTCGCGTCAGAACGAGGCCCGATGCAGGTGCGCGAACGTCCAGCCGGCCAACACGAGCCCGGCCGGCACCAAACTGCGCCTGAGCGACGGCAACCCGTGCTCGGGCCGCATCGCGGGTTGCTGTCTTGCGATCAAGATCGGCCTTGGAAATGAAACCACGCGCAACAAGCGCGCTTGCCCGATCGAGTTCCGACTGCGCCAGACGTGCGTCGGCTTGTGCCACAGCAATATTCGCTGCCAATTGATTGACCTCTTGCGACTGCACCGATCGTTCAATCGAAGCCAGGACCTGGCCTTGCCTGACCCAATCGCCCGGCTCGACCCAGACGTGCGAAACCATGCCGCCTTCGCCGACCACACCGACCGGCATTTCACGCCGAGCGCCCAAGGATCCGGTTGCGGTAATCACGTTTGTTACGCTTGTCTGGCCAGGCACAACGACAGTCACACGCGGCACCTGCTTGTTCGCAGCACTGTTAGCCCCCGCGCCGCCAGCAGAGTTTCCCCCACGTCCAAACATCACATAAGCGGCAACGATCGCAAGCACGAGCAGTACGCCGACAATAATCAGATTGCGGCGCTTGCGGCGCGCAGCAATGTCCTCATCCGTCAGATAATCGACGTCGGATGATTGATGCGAGATGCTTGATTCGTAATTCATAATATTCCGCTTTCAGGCCTGGCGCACAGGCATTGCCCTTTGGTAGGAGACTGTATTATCCTAATAAGTCACCGACCTCAAGTCTGATTGCGGCACGCCATCCCTCGGCCACTGGGTGTCTTTGCTGCATTTTGTTGCAGTGCGCAATAGATTTCAAGCATTTCCGCCGAAAATCGGGCCGCACTTGCCGTCGGTGAACCTGCCGTTTACCCTGCCGATCTTCTTGGAGGGAGACGTCTCATGGGCGGCATAATTGGCTGGATAATTTTTGGAGCCATAGCGGGCGCGCTGGGCAAACTTGTCATGCCGGGCAAGGATCCGGGCGGATTCGTTATCACGACACTGCTTGGCATTGCGGGCTCTGTGGGTGCCAATTACGCGGCGCCGATAGTCGGGCTTTCTGCAGAGGGAAGCACAATCAAGGAACTGGCTTATGCAATCGTCGGTGTTGTCATCCTGCTCGCACTTTATCGGATGCTGAAAGGCCGTGCGACCTGAGCGCAGTCTGTTCAGGAAACGTGCAGGCCGCAAGATGCTATGAGGCGCTGCCCGCCCCAATGGTTCGGGGCAGGGCGCAGTCAGCAATGGAGGATCGACAATGAAGACGGGTTTGGGCGCTGCGATGATGGCAGCCGTTTGCATGGTGCCAGCCGCCGCGAGCGCCGAGATATCGCAGACACCGATCTCCGGCACGCGCCTTGACGTGACGGCTCGGGGTGATGTGCTGCGTGTTCCGGATATTGCCGTCATCAGCGCGGGTGTCACCACGACTGCTGCCGATGCAGCCAGCGCCATGCGTGACAATGCGGGCCGCATGAGCCGCGTACTTGCGGCCCTCAAAAAGGCCGGCGTTGCTGACAAGGATATCACGACATCCTCGATCAATCTTTCCCCGCAGTACCGCTATGTCGAGAATCAGCCGCCGGTTATCGTCGGATACCAGGCATCGAACCAGGTGACCGTAAGGTTTCGCGATATCGCGCGATCGGGCGCCATCCTTGATGTGCTCGTCAAGGAAGGATCAAATCAGATCAGCGGGCCAATGCTGACGATAGATAAGCCCGAGGCGGCACAGGATGAGGCGCGCACCGCTGCAATCAAGGCGGCGCGGGCTCGGGCCAGCCTTTACGCATCAGCCCTGGGGATGAAAGTCGTAAGGATCGTTTCGATCAGCGAATCGGAAGGCTATTCAGGCGGTCCGGTTCCGGTGATGGCCATGCGCAGCATGGATTCAGCGGCAAAGACTGAAATCATGCCCGGCGAGCAGGCGATCAGTGTCAATGTCTCCGTCGTGTTCGAACTGCAATAGCCGCCAATCCGGGCGCTATTTTACGCGCGCGCGAAACTTGACTGAAAAGCTCGAATTTGCGGCCATCGTGCCTTGGGGGCTCAGTCTTATGGCATTGACGGCAGTGTCATAGCCGGCTGAGGGTGTGTAACCATAGCTGGCGCCACCGTTGTTTGAGTAGGCAAGATCGGACGCCGCAAAAGTGAGGCCGCTGGCTCCGGCAACAAACTCGAAATTTGTCGCAAGAGGTCCGCTGTCGTCGATATCGCCATTATAGAAAGTCATGGTGGTGGGAAGCGGATCTGTCAGCACGACTGTTCCCAAATCAACCGGACTTGAGTTCGAATTGGAAACCGACAGCGTGTAGATTATGTCAGCGCCCGGAATGTTGAACCGGTTCGGGTCAGCGCCATTTGTCGAAAAGGGTGCCGATGTCTTGGTCACCGTCAAGGATGGCATAGGGCAGAAGCTGATCGCCTGAATGCCGATTGCCTGTTGCCCGGTTGTATTTTCCCCCGACGTATAGGGATAATTGCCATAGCGGATTTCGACCTGGGTCACCGGTTGTGCGAAGCTCGCCGATATCGTGCCTGTGGTCGCATTATTCCCGCTGGTGCTGGTGCCGCCGCTCTGCCTGACAGTCAGCGAAAAGGGGGTCGAGACGGCACCAACAACCTGGCTGGAACTTGCGTTGGAATGCGGTCCGGCCGCCGTGTTGTTGGTGCCGAACGGCGTTGTCAGCGAAGGATCATAGTTTGCCGCGCCGTTGATGCCATTGACCTGGAGCCAGTCGCGGAACTGGTTGGACGTAAAATCCATGTCATTGAGCTGGACAGAAAAGTCCCGAATCGGAGTCGGGAACGTAAAACGCGTCACGACGACCCTGGAGTTGGCAGAAACGTCGGCAGTTCGCCCTGTAAATATCCCGCCCACCACAAGATTTCGTGCTGCGACACCATCGGTTATCAGCCCGCTGATCGCGGGCATTTGCGCTCCGCCTGCCACAGTCGAGGACATGCCATTGGTAAACCAGCTGACCGTAAAGGTCTGGTTTCCGAGTGCAGTGCTCGTCGCTGTGTAGGTGTAGCTGTTTGCATAATTGAGCGTCGCAGCAGCCTGACTGGCGAAGCTGAAATTATATTGGTTGGCCGCCGAGCAAGAAGCGTCTGCAACGCCCGGCAGCGCAGTGCAGCAGATGACGGCCAGCAGCATTTTCGTGACAGTCTTTGCACACTGCATATTGGAAACCCATTCAAGACGAGAACGGCAATAGAGATGTTTGGTTAAGGCCGGGTAACCAATGGCGCGCATTGGATCGAAACAGGGTTTCCATGCGCAACTGATTCCGCCTAAACGAGCACGATGAGCACACGCACGACTTCCGACAAGATCGACCCCGTCATCGAATCACGCGCCGATATGATTGGCGTATTTGCCGGTGGGGAAAAGCCGCCCGAACGCTGGCGCATTGGTACCGAACACGAAAAATTCGTCTACCGAACCAGCGATCACAGCGCTCCATCCTATGACGCACCGGACGGTATTCGTAACCTTCTCATGGCATTGACCCGCTATGGCTGGGAACCGGTAATGGAGGGTGACAATGTCATCGCCTTGTCGGGCGCTGACGGCGCCATCAGTCTCGAGCCAGCCGGGCAGCTCGAGCTTTCGGGCGCCCCCCTTGAAAACATCCACCAGACTTGCGCCGAAACAGGACGGCATTTGAAGCAAGTAAAGGAAGTTGGCGCCGAACTTGGCCTTGGCTTTCTCGGCCTTGGCATGTGGCCAGACAAGACCCGGGCAGAACTGCCGATCATGCCAAAGGGCCGTTATGCCATCATGCTGCGGCATATGCCGCGCGTCGGGACAATGGGGTTGGACATGATGCTGCGCACGTGCACCATCCAGACCAATCTGGATTATGCGTCCGAAGCAGATATGGTGAAGAAGTTCCGGGTCAGCCTGGCCCTGCAACCCCTTGGAACAGCGCTCTTTGCCAATTCGCCTTTCACTGAAGGCAAGCCGAACGGATTTCTTTCATATCGCAGCAATATCTGGACGGATACCGATCCGCATCGCACTGGCATGCTGCCGTTCGTGTTCGAAGATGGCTTTGGCTATGAACGCTATGCTGACTATATGCTCGACGTACCGATGTATTTTGTTTTCCGCGACGGCAAGTATATCGATGCTGCAGGATTGAGTTTCCGGGACTTTCTCGAAGGAAAACTCTCCGTGCTGCCGGGCGAGCGCCCGACCGTCGGAGACTGGAATGATCATCTTTCGACTGCCTTTCCGGAAGTCCGCCTCAAGAGTTTCCTCGAAATGCGAGGCAGTGACGGTGGCCCCTGGAACCGGATCTGCGCCTTGCCGGCGCTCTGGGTCGGGTTGCTTTATGACCAGGGCGCACTCGATGCCGCCTGGGACCTAGTCAAGAACTGGTCGATCGAAGACCACCAGAAGATTCGTGATGCAGTACCCAAAGAAGGACTGTGTACAGTGATGCCGGATGGCCGAACCATGCAGGACCTCGGCAAACAGGTTCTCGACATTGCACGCAGCGGCTTGAATGCGCGTGGCCAAGTCAATTCAATGGGCGACAATGAAAGCGGGTTTCTCAACCCGCTTCAGGACATTGTCGATTCGGGAATGTCCCCCGCTCACCAGTTGCTCGAAAAATTCAACCGTGAGTGGAAGGGAGACCTTGGCCGCGTCTATGACGAACTGAGCTTCTGATCGCTCTGTTGACGGCAACACCCGCCACCCTGACACAGGTTCAGGGTGGCCGGTTTCGCTATCAATGTTCTTTGTTGGCCCAGATCGCCTGGTAGCTTCCCCAGCAGAGCCCGGCAAAGATCAGCAGGAAGACAATCGCGGCAATGCCCGCGCGGTGCCGCTGCTCAAGCTTGGGTTCGGCAGTCCAGATCAGGAATGTCGAAACGTCCTTGGCCATCTGGTCGACGGTCGGCTTCGGTGATCCTTCCCCATAGGTAACCTGGCCATCGCTCACGAGTGGCGGTGCCATCGAAAGGTTCAGGTTGGCAAAATAGGGGTTATAGTGCAGCCCCGGGCCGGGCAGGGAATCCTTGGGCAGGTTCGCGGGAGGGTCCTGGAACCCTGTAAGCAAAGAGTAGATATAGGCTGGACCGCCTTCACGCGCCTTTGCCATCAACGAAAGATCTGGCGGAGCTGCATTGTTGTTTGCAGCACGCGCAGCCGTTTCGTTGGCAAATGGCGGCGGGAACTTGTCAGACGGCAGGTTCTTGCGCGTGGCAGCTTCTCCTGTGTCCGGATTGATCGTCGGCTGCTCCTGAGTCCACTCAGCGGCAATCGTCTTGATCTGGCCCGGCGTGTAACCAATGCCCGTCAAATCGCCGAAGGAAACCAAGCGGAGCGAGTGACAGGCGGAACAGACTTCCTTGTAAACCTGAAAGCCACGCTGAAGCTGGGCATGGTCAAACTTTCCAAGGGGTCCATCTGTCGTGAACGAGACTTCCTTGGGTTCCTTGTGAAACCGTTCGGACACAGACTTTTCAGTGGCCTCACGCGGCATCAAAGCGGCGACGAGAAGCGCCGCCACAAAACCCAGGCCGCCCAGAAAGGCAATGATACGGATCATGGTCTATAGCCCCCTTAAGCCGCTTTGTGCTTTGCCAGAACCGCCTCGGTGATCGAGTTCGGCAGTGGCAGCGGACGCTCAATCCGCGAAACGATCGGCAAGATGATCAGGAAATGCGCAAAATAATAGGCAGCCGCGATCTGGCCCATCCGGACCCATGGTTCCGCTGCCGGCTTCATCCCGCAAATACCCAGGATGACAATGTCGATCATCAAGATCCAGAAAAACCACTTGTATAGCGGGCGATAGGTTGTCGAGCGCACTGGCGACTTGTCCAGCCATGGCAGGATGAACAGCAACAGGATCGACGCGAACATGGCAATCACGCCCCACAGCTTCGCTGGCACCCACAGAAAGTTGACCGTGAACGCACGAAGGATCGCGTAGAATGGCCAGAAATACCATTCAGGAACGATGTGCGCTGGCGTCGAAAGCGGGTTGGCCGGCACATAGTTGACCGGCTCACCCAGCATGTTTGGCGCAAAGAACAGAAGCGTGGCGAACACGATCAGGAAGATCGCCAGCCCAAAGCCATCCTTGGCCGTATAATAGGGATGAAACGGTACCGTGTCCTGCTCGTCCTTCACTTCGACACCAGTCGGGTTTGACGACCCGGGAATGTGCAGCGCCCAGATGTGAAGGATGATCACCGCAGCGATGACAAACGGCAACAGGTAGTGCAGCGAGAAGAAGCGGTTCAGGGCAGCATTGTCAGGCGCGAAACCGCCGAGCAGCCATTGGCGGATCGGCTCTCCCACCACCGGAATGGCCGAGAAAAAGCCCGTGATGACCTGTGCGCCCCAGAAACTCATCTGCCCCCAAGGAAGGACATAACCCATGAACGCTGTCGCCATCATCAAAAGGAAGATCACAACGCCCAAAAGCCAAACCATCTCACGCGGTGCCTTGTAGGACCCGAAATAGAGTCCTCGGAAGATATGCAAATACACCACGATGAAGAACATCGTGGCGCCATTCGCGTGCGCGTAACGCAGGAACCAGCCCGCATTGACATCACGCATAATGTGTTCGACCGAATCGAACGCCACTGCGCCGTTCGCCGCATAGTGCATCGCGAGGACAACACCCGTCACGATCTGTATGACAAGCGCCGCGCCGGCAAGCACGCCAAAATTCCAGAAATAATTCAGGTTCCGCGGAACCGGATAGCCCGCACCAATGGCGCTGTAGACCAGACGCGGGAGCGGGAGTTTTTGATCCATCCACTGCATGAAGGGATGGGTCGGCTCATATTGCTTAGCCCAGGGGAAGCTCATGTTCTTCTATCCTCAACCGATCTGGACGACAGTGTCTGACGTGAACGCATATTCGGGCACGACGAGGTTCTTCGGTGCCGGGCCCTTACGTATACGCGCGGCCGTATCATAGTGTGAACCATGGCATGGGCAGAAATATCCGCCGAAATCGCCACGCACTTCACCTTCTGCAGCACCCAGCGGGACGCAACCGAGATGCGTGCACACCCCAAGCGTGATCAGCCAGTTTTCCTTGCCCGGCTTGGTACGCTCATCAAGCGTTTGCGGGTCGCGCAAACTGGCAACATCAACCTTCTTCGCGCTTTCAATCTCGGCAGGGGTCAGGTTGCGAATGAAGATCGGCTGCTTGCGCCAGCTGGTCTTGATCGCCTGGCCGGGCTGGATTGCGGACAGATCGACTTCAATCGATGCAAGCGCCAGCACATCGGCCGACGGATTCATTTGATTGATCAGTGGCAACGCAACTGCGACCACTCCGACACCTGCAAAGCTTACCGCCGCGATGTTGATGAAATCCCGACGCCTGACGCCATCTTCCATCCCCGCATTGGCTGATGGATCAGTTTCGACCACTGCCATGAGATAACCTGCCCTTTTTCCACTCTTCAGACAGCAATTCCATTGGCACCGGCCTTTGAAACTGCGAACCCCTGTCGTCCGAGAATGGACGATTGGCGTGGCCAATAGCGGCTTGCTCCCAAGTTGCAAACAGCCAATTTGTGGTTCTTGTGCACATTATGAAAACTCCCCTATTTCAGCGCAATGCGGATCGCCCTTTACCAGCCTGAAATACCCGGCAACGTTGGAGCCATCCTCCGACTCGCGGCCTGTTTTTCGGCCGGGGTCGACATCATCGAACCGTGCGGGTTCATCTTTTCGGACACCCGGCTCAAGCGTGCGGGGATGGATTACATCTCGCATGTCAAGTTTGTCCGTCACCGGGACTGGGCTGCCTTTTGCGAAGCGCTGACCGGGCGCCTGATCCTCCTTTCAAGCAAGGCGCAGACGCGGCATACCGATTTTGAGTTTGCGAGCGACGATACATTGTTGATGGGACAGGAAAGCGCAGGTGTCCCCGACACCGTTCGTGAGAGATGTGACGCGCAAGTTCGCATTCCACTCAATCCCGCGGTTAGGTCCTTGAACATTTCGGTTGCGACAGGCATCGCGCTGTCGGAAGCCCTTCGCCAGACAGGAAATTTGCCTGCATGATTACGCTAGACGCCCAGCAAGCCGCCGCCCGCCAATGGTTCGAAAGCCTGCGCGACCGAATCTGTTCGGCCTTCGAATCGATTGAGCGGGAGGCCGGCAGCGAAGCAAGCTTCGCCTATACCCCCTGGAATCGGGACAATGACCCGGACGCCGCGGGAGGCGGCGGAGTCCAAGGCGTCATGAAGGGACGCGTGTTCGAAAAGGTCGGTGTCAATGTTTCGACTGTAGGCGGGGCCTTTTCAGGCGAATTCGCAAAGACAATTCACGGCGCCGAAGACAATCCCCAGTTTTTCGCAACGGGAATCAGTCTCGTTGCACATATGGCGAATCCCCATGTTCCAGCGGTTCACATGAATACGCGTTTCCTGGTTACCCAGAAGCGCTGGTTCGGAGGTGGCGCGGATCTCAACCCTCCCATCCCCTATGCGGAAGATACGGCTGACTTCCATGCCAGGCTGAAGCGGGCCTGCGACCCCCATGGAGCCGACTATTACGAACGATTCAAAAAGTGGGCGGACGACTATTTCTGGTTGCCGCATCGCAACGTCCACCGCGGCGTTGGCGGGATATTCTATGATCACCTGGAAGGCGATTTCGACGCCAATTTCGCATTGACGCGCGACGTAGGCGAGGCTTTTCTCGATATCTTCCCGGCGATTGTCAGGCGGCGAATGAACATGGCGTTCACGGATTCAGACAAGGCAAAGCAGCTGGAATGGCGTGGTCGCTATGCCGAATTCAACCTCGTCTACGACAGGGGAACATTGTTCGGGCTCAAGACAGGCGGAAACATCGACGCCATCCTGATGAGCCTGCCTCCCGTGGCAACCTGGAGCTAATTCGAAAGGGTCTGCTGCCGATACAGGGCCGCACCCACCAGCAGCAGGAGCAACGCCGTTGTTGCGCCGATCGCCGACCGGAGCAAGGCCAGGACTTCTCCCAGCACGTCTTTGGGAAGGACAAGGCTAAACACAATTCCGAAGACCGCATTTGCTGCTGACGCAACGATGATTGCGACAACCACAATCAAGGCAACAAATCCTGCAATGCGCCAGCCATTTCCAGCGGAGAGCGCAAAGGATCGGCCGATCGCTCTGAAGGGATTGCCGATCCGTTCAGCCATCTGTGCGGGGGCCGCCAGCATCAGCCGTCCGATCAGATAGACTCCCGGCACCAGAAGTAGCAGCAGGCCCGAAACGATCATGAACTGTGTCAACCAGTTGAGAATGATAACACCGGGAAGCAGCCTGAAACCGCTTTTCAAGGCATCGCCAACAGTTAGTCGACGAGGGTCAAGAAGCAGAGACAATATCGCCGCCGACCCCAGCCAGACTGGCAGGTTGCATAGCATCAGCACGATGGCATTCTGCTGATAATATTCCTCCATCTGTCGCAGACCATTCAAGTCAAACGCCTTGATGTTCGGCGGTGGAGCAAAGAGCAGCTCGGCGAAATTCGGCAGCAGCAGGAATGCGCCCGCCAAAACTGCCAGAACACTCGCGTTGGTCTTGGTGATGGCAACCAGGTCCGCCCAGGCGGCATCGAAGGAGAGCTTGTACATGACAAACAGATGGCGCTTTCAGCCAAGGCTGGCAAGTGCCACTTGATCATCGGCAACACTAGCCCCACGAGGCGGCATGAATGATTCGCCATGCCCGGAATGGACGCTGACGCCAGGGCTGACGCCTTGGCCAGAAGCATTTGCCGCGATGGAAGCCCGCGCTGCCGCAATTGCCGAAGGCATGGCAGGCGAACAGATCTGGCTTCTCGAACACCCCCCGCTTTATACTGCAGGGACAAGCTCCGATCCGACTGAGCTGCTCGACCCCCGATTCCCCGTCTTTGCGGCCGGCCGCGGCGGTCGCTACACCTATCACGGTCCGGGACAGCGGGTCGGCTATGTAATGCTCAACCTTGCGAACCGCGGCCGTGATGTGCGGCGACTTGTCCATGCGCTGGAAGGCTGGGTGATCGACGCACTGGCGGAATTGGGCGTCGCCGCCTGGAGAGCGGAAGGTCGGGTCGGTATCTGGACAGAAGACAAGGGAGCAGAGGCCAAAATCGGCGCGATCGGAGTCAGGGTACGCCGTTGGGTCTGCTTCCACGGCTTCAGCATCAACGTTTCACCAGACCTTGCCCATTTCGCAGGAATTGTTCCGTGCGGACTGCCCGAATTTCCAGTTACGAGCCTCGCAAGGCTGGGTATTGATGCTGAAATGACCGATCTTGACGCCGCATTGCTGCGGAACTTCGACCGCTTTCTTATGGCTGTGAACGGGCGCTGAAAAATCTGCTTGAGCGTTGATGCAAAAATGTCTAATGTCCACCGCGATTTGGGTATTAAGCGCGCAAAGCCGTCCAGATCTCTATCACTTGGGAGCTTATTGATATGCGTAAGATCGTTACTCTTTCTATGGTTGCTGCTGCTTCTCTCGCCCTCGCTGCTTGCGGCAAGAGCGAAACCGCTGCTGCCGACAATGCTGCTGTCACCGAAATGAATGCGGCTGACGCGATGGAAGGCACCACCAACGACGCGATGACCAATGTCGACGCGGCGACCGGTGCTGACGCCAACATGGCGGCTGACGCCACGGCGGCTGACGCCAATGCTGCTGCTCCTGCTGCAAACGCTGCGGACGCTGCTGCCAAGTAATCGCCTTTCAGGCATTACTCGACGAGATAGGGTCGCCCGGGAAATCGGGTGGCCCTTTTTCGTTTGTCCATTTACCGTTAAGCTTCACCAGCTAAATCGGAAATCATGGACAGGATAACAATGCGCTTCAGTTTTTCGATCAGCGTCACGGCGCTTTCAGCAATTTTGCTCTTTTCGGCGCCCGCTCACGCCCAGGGATATTGGGTCCCGCCAAATTTCTCGGGACCACCAGTGAATGGCTATGAGCCCGGAATGGGCGTCCCGCTGCCCAATGCAACGCCAGCCGAACAGAATGCCGCCCTTATCTGGAACCTGCGTGCCGGATTGAACGTTGCAGCCCTGCAATGCGCGTTTGAGCCGACATTACGTACAATGCAGAACTATAACGCGATCCTTAACGATCACAGCGCCGAACTTGCATCCTCGTTCAACACGCTCACAGCCTATTTCAAGCGGGTCAACAAATCGCCAGCGTTAGGCCAGAAGGCGCTCGATACATTCGGCACCAAGACCTATTCAGGTTTCTCGACTGTCCGAGCTCAGGTCGGCTTTTGCTACGCAGCTTCTCGAATCGGGCGGATTGGTCTGTTTACGCCCAAGGGGCGGTTCATTACGCTCGCACAGGAACATCTGCGTGAGTTGCGAAACAGCCTGACGCCTCAGGGTGAACAGCAGTTCCGAATTCGCATGCCGGACCGCGTGGCTGCTAAACCCAATTTCGTCCTGGAGAGCTGTTGGAAGAAGGGCAAATATCTCGCGAGTTGCGGTTACCAGAGCTGATCAGTCGATACCGAGCAGCTTGTGCGTCTGTGTCGAGAGGCGCCACCGCGGGTGTTCCAGGACGAACGCAATGCAAGCAGCGCGATTGGCCACGATGTCCGGGCCATCCATCGGCTGAACAAGCAAATGCGCAAAATCCCAGCCTTCCATGGCTTGCCAGTCGCTGCCGGGTTGCGGCCAGACGAGCTTCAGTTCGTCGCCTGAGCGCTGGATGGTTTGGCTGCCGGCCTTCGGGCTGATGCACAACCAATCGATGCCTGGCGTCGCGGCAATCGTGCCGTTGCTCTCAACGCCGATTTCAAACCCGCGCGCATGAAGCGCATCGACCAGCGCGCCGTCGAGCTGGAGCATCGGTTCTCCGCCGGTGATGACAATATAGGGAATGGCGCCGTCCACTTTCCCCCAGCAGGCAATCGCCGCATCGGCAAGGTGATCGGCATCCGGGAATTTGCCGCCCCCGACACCGTCAGTGCCCACAAAGTCCGTATCACAGAAGCGACAGACCGCATCCGCGCGATCCTGCTCTCGACCACTCCAGAGGTTGCATCCGGCAAACCGCAGGAAGACAGCGCGCCTGCCGACCTGCAGACCTTCGCCCTGCAAGGTCAGGAAGATTTCCTTGACGGCGTATGTCATGACACAGCGGGATCGATCAGCCCGGCCTCGGCGAACCCCTTCGCGCGCAGACGGCAGGAATCGCACCGGCCGCAAGGCCGCCCCTCAGGTGTCGGATCATAGCAGGACCAGCTCATGCCCGCGTCGAGCCCGAGCCTGGCAGCCTCGGATGCGATCTGCGCCTTTGACATCGCGATAAGCGGTGTGTGCACCCTGAAGGCTTGCCCTTCGACGCCGGCCTTGGTCGCTTCAGCCGCCATCGTCTCAAATGCCGCAATGAATCCAGGCCTGCAGTCCGGGTAGCCCGAATAGTCCAGGGCATTGACGCCTATTACCAGATCCCGCGCGCCGACGGCTTCTGCCCACCCAAGGGCGAGCGACAGGAAAATTGTGTTTCGCGCGGGGACATAAGTTGGCGGAATCGTGCCATCAACGCCGTCCTTGGGCACGTTGATCGCAGTGTCTGTAAGGGCCGATCCGCCAAAGGCTGAAAGATCGACAGACAGCACGATATGTCGTTCGGCCCCGAGCGCGCTTGCGACCCGAGCCGCAGCGTCAAGTTCAATGCGATGGCGCTGGTTATAATCGATCGTGAGCGCAAACAGCCGATATCCGGCCTCGCGGGCCAGTCCTGCCGAAACCATGGAATCGAGCCCGCCCGATACAAGGACAATCGCGGCAGCGCCGTCAGGTGCACGAGGTAAGATCATGGGAACAACGCGCTATCCCCCGAACCCCCTCGATTCAAGCGCTCTATGAATGAACGACACGCAGAATGGCGATTGACGGCCAAAATCGACAGTTGACGCCCCCTCGTCAGGTCGGTTCGTAAACCTGATCAAGCTGTCCCAGGCACTGCGGCGGCGCAAGACCCGTGACTTCTGCAAGCGATCCGAGCGGCGCAGAACCTGCATCGCATGGAAGGAAACAAAGATGAATTCCACTTCAACCGGTCGCATTGCCGATTTCAGCCTGATGGACCCGGTCACCCAGAGCGACCCGTTCGATTTCTACGCCGCGCTGCACGAAGAATGTCCAGTCTACTGCATGCCCGAAACCGGCTTTTACCTTGTGTCCCGATATGACGATCTTCGTCAGGTGCTCAAGGACACCGAAACCTTTTCCAACGATGTGAATGTGAAGCACGGAAAAGGGCTTCAGGGCGACCTCGGAATCCTCTATGAAGAGATTATTGCGGAGCGCGGGTGGGCCCATGTCCAGACGCTGCAGCGCACCGATCCCCCCGTGCATTCGCGCTATCGCAAATTGCTGGACCGGGTCTTCACGGTCAAGCGCGTGCGCGACATGGCCCCCTATGTCGACGACGTGGCGCATGAGCTGATCGACGGCTGGATCGAACAAGGTCATTGCGAATTCAACGCGCAATTCGCCATGCCGTTGCCCGGCATTATCATTGCCGAACAACTTGGCCTGGGTCGCAAGGACATAACGACGTTCAAGAGATGGTCCGATGCGCTCATCTCATTGGCGATCCGTAGGATGAACGAACAGGAAATCCGGGAAACAGCCGAAACCGAGCTGGAAATGCAGCATTTCCTGCACGACGTTTTTGAGGATCGCCGAAAGACTCCGACCGGAGACCTCATCTCGGCACTGGTGCATGCCCATGGCGATGATGAAGAGCCACTTTCGCTGCACGAGCTGCAGAACGTGATGCACCAATTGATCAGCGGTGGCTTCGAAACCACGCAAAGCGCCATCGCACACGGGATGTGGCTGCTGCTGCGCTATCCTGAGACAATGCAGCGGCTGCGCGACGACCCGGGCCTGATCAAGCGATTCTGCGAAGAGGCCCTGCGCTTCGAAAGTCCCGTCCAGGGGCTCGCCCGCATGACGACGCGTGACGTTGAGCTTGCTGGCACGCATATCCCCAAGGGATCAATGGTGCTGACGCGTTATGGTGCGGCGAACAGGGATCCGGCCAGATTCGAATGCCCGCACAAGTTCGACATCGACCGGCCAAACGCAGGTGCACATCTTGCCTTTGGCTCGGGTCCACATTTCTGCGTCGGTGCAAGCCTGGCCCGTCAGGAAATGGTCAGCGCCTTCACAGTACTTCTAAGTCGGCTCGAAGACATCAGGCTGGAACGCGAACTCCCTTGGCCAGCCCATAGTCCGAGCCTTTATTTCATGCCGATGAAGGAGCTGCCAATCAGCTTTCGCAAGCGTTGAACAGACGCGTTGGCCATCACAACGGCGCGCATGGGAAAAAACGGGCCGCCTTTTGAGGGGCGGCCCAGTATGGCCAATAGGCCAATTGGGAGGAAAGCGTGCTGTCAAATAGGTCAAGCACCGGATCTGAATAACCCGGTTTGGTAACCAAAGCCTTAATGAAAACTCGCGTGAGCCGCGACCTTGCAGTCGCCCGTCCGCCGCGCTTCGAATTCCACAGCAAAAGGCTCCCGATTTGCAATCCCTTGTGATTCAATCTGGATCAGCCGTGCGGTTTCGACCTTGATCGTCGTCCGGCCATGGCCACTGCCCGGGCAGGTATAATGGACGGTTGTCTCGCGAGCGGAATTGGAAATCACGAAGCGGTTGCAGATAGCTGAGCCGTGCTCGACCTGCAGCAGCGCCCGCACATCCTGAACGCAGACAGATCGACTCGCTGCCCCACCGGACCGCGATTTCAGGAACCATTGGCCGGGCTGTATCATCGCCAGAGCCGGCATCGCCCCAGGTTGCGGATTCTGGGTATGCCCGGGAATCGCAAACAGAGCCAAGGCCGCAATCGGCAATGCAAACAGACGCGTCACAGTCATGCCCCCATGAGTGCGGCCGGAAATTTCCAGTCTCTTAACTGCCCTAATCATCGCCGCCAAACATGTATTGGATATTTTCGACGACTCTGAATACGAGCGAAACGCGGCGAAAATAAGCTAGGCCAGGGAAATCGGAAAGGTCCGCGCGCAGAATTCGCATTCGACCGATACAATTCCGGCATTATCAGCCATTGCGGCGCGCT
Organism: Aquisediminimonas profunda; assembly: GCF_019443285.1. Classification (GTDB taxonomy): domain Bacteria; phylum Pseudomonadota; class Alphaproteobacteria; order Sphingomonadales; family Sphingomonadaceae; genus Aquisediminimonas; species Aquisediminimonas profunda. The sequence continues at coordinate 1,108,462 of NZ_CP080327.1, read as the reverse complement.
CGTCCTCGGGAAAACGGAAGATGACATCGCGAATATGATCCGGGTCGCACCGGCAACCGCGCGACAGGGACGCCCCGCCCAGCACCCGGACTTCGCCCTCATCATGATAGAGGCGCCAAACCAGTGTCTCCAACGGCAGGGCCGTGTCGGTCAGTTCGTCGACCTGGATCGAATGCGAAAGGATGGCGACATGTTCCCATTCAGGGTGGTCGAGCCGCGTGTGCAGACGCTCGCGACCGTCTTCCCCTTCGGCGAGATGCTGGACAAGCAGGCCACCGGCGACCCGCCCTTTGACGCCGACGCGCACAAGGCTCGGGATCTGTTCCGACTGGCTGAAATAGGTTTCTACCGCCTGCGCGAGCGATTCGCCTTCAAGCGGGACAATCCCCTGATAGCGCTCGCCTGAAACTGCCTGATCGAATGTGATTGCAAGATAGCCTTTGCCGAACAGCCCGAACAGCGTGGGGTCGGGCCCGAGTTCGGCAAGAAGGTCGACATCGTGTTTCACATAGCCGCGCAGTTCGCCGCCGCGATAGTCGCAGACGAGGAGGGACACCGGACCGCCCTGCGTCTGCGCCTGCATCGTCAACTGTCCGCCCGCATCCTTGAGCATCGCCCCAAGCAGCGCCGTGATGGTCAGTGCTTCGATCAGCAGCTTTTCGATTGCAGGCGGATAGCCATGCGCCGAGAGGATCGTATCGAGGACGGGACCGAGCCGAACGAAGCGGCCCCGAGCATGCCGCTCGGTCAGGATGAAGCCAAGCGCCCGGTCAATATCCGCGTCACTCACCCGATCAGCCCGAAGCACCAGAGCAAGATCGACTTCTGGGCGTGAATGCGGTTTTCTGCTTCATCCCATATCAGCGACTGGGGGCCATCGAGTACAGCGTCGGTTGCTTCCTCACCGCGGTGGGCGGGAAGGCAATGGAGGAAGCGGGCGTCGGGCTTGGCAGCAGCCATCAGCTTTTCGTTGACCTGAAAGGGCGCCATGGCTGCCAGCTTGTTGTGCACATGTTCCTGCCCCATCGACACCCAGGTATCCGTGACGACCACATCGGCACCCCGCACCGCCTCGGCAGCGTCGCGAAAGACCTCCACAGCAGCGCCCGCTGCGCGCGCTGCACCCACGAAGGCGGGATCGGGATCATAACCTTGCGGACAACCGACACGCACATTGAACTTCATCAAGCCCGCAGCTTCAATGATCGACGACAAGACATTGTTGCCATCACCCAGCCAGGCCACCGTAAGGCCAGGAAGAGCCTTGCCGTGCTCGAGCAATGTCAAGAGATCTGCCACAATCTGGCAGGGGTGCGACAGATCCGTCAGCCCGTTGATGACCGGAACACTCGCGAACTCTGCCATTTCCTGGATCTTGCTGTGTTCATCGGTCCGGATGACGATGGCATCGACCATCCGGGAGAGCACGCGCGACGTATCGGCGACTGTCTCGCCGCGGCCAAGCTGCATCTGGCCGGCCGCCATGAACATCGCATCGCCGCCAAGCTGGCGCATGGCAATGTCGAAAGAAACGCGGGTTCGCGTCGAGTTCTTTTCGAAAATCATCGCAAGCGTATGATCGGCGAGCGGTGCATCCGCATCGGGCTTGCCCTTCCGCCAACCCTTGCGCGCCGCCTTGCGATCAAGCGCATCGGCAAGGATCGCCGCAATCCCGTCCGACCCGGCGTCGGACAGGTTGAGGAAATGCCGGATCACGCCGCTTGCGGGATCTGATAGTCCCGTGCGCCGGCCGAAAGCCGTTCGATGCATTCCGCGATGTGATTTTCCTCAATGACGAGCGGTGGCAATACGCGGAATACATTTTCACCGGCGGCCACGGTCAGAAGTCCGTGATTGTCGCGCAGATGTGCCACAAAGTCGCGCGAGACCGCAGGCTCCTTCATCTTGATCCCGAGCATCAGCCCCTTGCCGCGAATCTCCTCGAACAGGTGATCATGATTCGGCAAAAGCTGCTCGAAGGCCTGACGCAGCCGTTCTCCCATGGCGGCGACATGCTCAAAAAAGCCCGGTTCGAGCATCACATCGAGAATGGCCTGCCCGGCAGCCATCGCGAGCGGGTTGCCGCCATAGGTGGAGCCATGGGTCCCGATCACCATACCCTTTGCAGCGTCTTCCGTTGCAAGGCAGGCGCCCAGCGGAAAACCGCCGCCGATGCCCTTTGCGGCCGTCATGATGTCGGGCGTGATGCCGTAATGTTCATAGGCAAAGAACTTGCCCGTCCGGCCATAGCCACACTGGATTTCATCAAGGATCAGCAGCAGGCCGTGCTCGTCACATGCCTTGCGCAGGCCCTGGATGAATTCCATCGTGCCTGCGGTCATGCCGCCTTCGCCTTGCACAGTTTCAACAAGGAAACCGGCCGTTTCATCATCAATCTTTGCCAGCGCACCTTCGAGATCGTTGAACTTCGCATAGTCGAAGCCCGGCAGCAGCGGCTCGAAGCCGTCGCGCATCTTGGCCTGATCCGTTGCACTGATCGCGCCGAGCGAACGGCCATGAAAGGCATTCTTGAAGGTGATCAGCTTGTACCGCTGCGGATTGCCGTTGACATAGTGATACCGACGCGCTGTCTTGATCGCGCATTCGATGGCTTCAACGCCCGAGTTGGTGAAGAACACCGTGTCGGCAAAGCTGTTGTCGACAATCCGTTTCGCCAGCGCTTCGCCTTGCGGGCTGCCATAAAGGTTCGAAACATGCATCAAGGTTGCTGCCTGGTCCTGAATCGCCTTGGTCAGGTGCGGGTGGCCATGGCCAAGCGCATTGACGGCAATGCCGGCAGCAAAATCGAGATAGCGTTCCCCGCGTTCCCCGATCAGGTAGCAACCTTCGCCTCGGACAGGACGCACCCCACACCGCGGGTAGACGGGCATGAGCGGGGTGATAGTCATCGCGAAGGGTCCTTTCAGAATCGTCCAAAACGCAAAAAGGTGGCCCGACAGGCCACCTTGACGCGGAACAGGCTTATATCGACCCAAAATGCGGCGGACAACCCCCGCTTAATTCTTCAGCTTCCAACCGCTCTTGAGCAGCGAGTAACAGGTCAACCCCAAAGCAAGGTTGATCGCGACAAGCAGCACCGATCCAGTCACCAGCGGAATATCGGATGTCCCGATAAAGCCGAAACGGAAACCAGAAATGGCATAGTGAAAGGGATTGGCATGGCTGATCAATGCAAAGGTCGGCGCAAGGCTGTCCACCGAATAGAATGTGCCTGAAAGCAGGGAAAGTGGTGCGACGACGAAGTTTCCAATTGCCGCGGCGTGATCGAACTTTTCTGCCCAGATGGAGGTCAGCACGCCCATCAGCGCAAGCATCGAAGAACCGAGGAAACCGAACCAGGCCACAGCCCACAGATGCTGCGGCATGATATGCACTCCCGGCCAGAACAGCATGGCAGCCCAGATCGTGATCCCGACCATGAAGGCACGGGTGATTGCGCCCCCGGTCAGGCCTGCCAGCAATTCGGCGGGTGACAGAGGAGGCATCAGATAGTCAACGATCGTGCCTTGGACCTTGCCGACCAGCAGCGAGAAGCTCGAATTGGCAAATGCATTCTGCATCATGCCCATCACGATCAGGCCCGGCGCAAGGAAATCGGCAAATGGCACACCCAGAACGACGCGCCCTGCGCGCCCTGTCGAAACCGTGAATATGACGAGGTAAAGCAGCGTCGTGAGTGCCGGTGCCCAGATTGTCTGGAGGTGGACCTTGAAAAAACGTCGCACTTCCTTGATATAGAGGGTCTTCAGGCCACCCCAGTTGACCCGTTTGATTACGGGGACGCCGGGTTCGCCAATAACGCCAATTTCGGACTCGCTGTTCATCGCCTGATCGCCTATCGGCACGAGGCGCGCGCTGCAAGTGCGAGAATTGGAATAACAAGGGTAACGCATGTCCTGGACGGAAGAACGCATCGAGAAGCTGAAGTCGATGTGGGAAAAAGGAATGACCGCGAGCCAGATCGCGGATGAGCTTGGCGGCGTGAGTCGCAATGCAGTCATTGGCAAGGCACACAGGCTGGATCTCCAGTCGCGCCCGTCGCCTGTCAAAGGCACGGACGGAGATGGCTCCAAGCCGGAACCACGCAAGGCTTCTGCCAAGCCCAAGGCTGCGCCCGCTGAAGTTGTCCAGCGTACGCCTGTCGTTTCACCGCGTGCAGCAGCGCCCGCCAGCACGCCCCAGCCCGTTCCGACCCAACCGCACGCGCCGACCGGCGCTCAGCTGCGTTCAATCGGCCCCGGCGGATTCCTTCGTCAGGGACCAGGCGATCAGGCGCCGCCTGCTACGCCGGCACCACCGCGCAGGCTGGTCCCTGCCAAGATCGCGCCCGAATATGCGGACAAGACCGGGTTGCTCGATCTGAGCGACAAGATCTGCAAATGGCCGCTTGGGCATCCGGGCGAACCTGATTTCCATTTCTGTGGTGAAAAGGTGAACCCCGGCTTCCCCTATTGCGTCCAGCATTGCGGACATGCCTATCAGGCACAGATGCCGCGCCGCGACCGCAGGCCGCCGCCGCCCCTGCCCTTTGGCGGACCCCGCGTCCGATAAGCGTGGCGCGCTTCTGGTGTGAAGCGCGTTGCATCCAGCTCTGGCCTTTTGCGGTATCCGGACATAGCATCCGGAGCAAAAGGGGGCGTGCATGACACATATTCTCGCGATCAATGCCGGCATTCTGGTTGTCGTAATTCTCGGTCTTTGGGCCATTTCTGTCAGAATCCGGGATGTCAGCTTCATTGACAGCTTCTGGCCGCTTGGAATGGTCATGCTCGCCGCCGCCACCTTCGTCCAATCGGAGGACGGAGCATCTGGACGAAAGCTTCTGCTCCTTGCCTTGACCAGCGTCTGGGGATTGCGCCTGTCCATCCATCTTTTCACCCGCTGGCGCGCTGAGGGAGAAGATCCGCGGTACAAGCGCATTCTCGGGAGCGCGATCGACAAGAAAGGATGGTCTTTCGGCAAGGCATCGCTGCTGCTGGTCTTTGCCATGCAGGCGCCGTTGCTGTTCATTGTCTGCCTACCGGCGCAACTTGGCCAGCTCGCACCTGAACCGGCTTCAACCGGCTGGCTCGCCTTTGCCGGCAAATGCTTGGCACTGATCGGAATCGGGTTCGAGACCATTGGCGACTGGCAGCTTCGCCGGTTCCGCGCGGATCCCGCCAACAAGGGCAAGGTCCTGGATACCGGCCTTTGGCGCTACACCCGCCATCCGAACTATTTCGGCGATGCCTGTGTCTGGTGGGGCCTTTGGCTGATCGCTGCCGAGACGACGATCGGACTTTGGTCCATTGCCGGCCCGATGCTGCTGACCTGGCTCCTTACGCGACTTTCGGGCGTGCCGATGCTGGAATACAGCCTCAAGAAGCGGCGGCCGGGATATGAAGACTATATCCGCCGGACGTCGAGCTTCATCCCCTGGCCACCGAAGACCTGATTGGAATCCTTGCAGGCAAACTGCCCACATCTCGTTCGTTCATCCAGCATTCAGGCGAATCGATTACATCTGTAATCAATAGAGGCTGAAGACTGTCTTCGCCCAATATGCGCGGATGAAATCGATGGCTGAACGGATCAGCGATGCTGAACACGCAGTGATGGAAGTGCTCTGGGCGGATGCGCCGCTCACGGCCAACAGCGTTGCCGAAAAGCTTGCGGACAGCCAGAGCTGGTCTCTGCCAACTGTCAAGACGCTTCTCTCCAGGCTGCTGGCAAAGGGTGCACTGGCTGCTGAGGCTGAGGGTCGCCGGTTCCTCTATCGCCCGCTCATCGCCCGCGCAGACTATGTCTCGCACGAATCGCGCCGTCTTGTTGACCGGCTGTTCGGTGGGAAGCTCTCGCCGCTTGTAGCGCATCTTGCCGAACAGGAAGCGCTGACCGCCGAAGACATTTCCGAAATCGAAGCGTTGCTGAAGGAGCTGAAATCATGATCCAGTGGATCGGGGAAACACTTTTCGCAACGACAGTGCTGATGGTGCTCATTCTCGCAATACGCCCATTCGTGGCGGACCGCTTCGGCGCGCGCGCGGCCTATCTGCTTTGGTTGGCCCCTGCCCTGCGTATGATATTGCCGCCACTCCCTGCCGATATGTTCGGCGATCGGGCGACGGCGGTTCAGGATGTGGTTGTTGTACTGGTGGGGCCCTCATCCCCTTCCCTCCAGTCAGCTTCCGCTACCGGGGGTGGCACCGCTTGGCTGATCTTATCCCTTACGATCTGGCTGGGCGGTGCGGTCCTCTTCTTTGGCCGGCACTGGTTGTCGTATGTGCGGTTTTCCCGGAACGTAGTTGAAGACGGGCAAGCTTTATTCGCTGCGGGAACGATCCCGGTGACCGCTAGTTCAGCGGTTTCATCGCCTATTGCACTCGGTGTCTTCGACAAATCCGTGGTCGTGCCCACAGACTTCGCCTACCGTTATGATATGGCAGAGCAGCGGCTGGCGGTTGCCCATGAACTGACGCACCATCATCGCCACGATGTCCCCGTGAACTTCGCGGCATTGGCGATCCTTGCGCTTCATTGGTGGAACCCTGTTGCACACTTTGCCCATCGTGCCTTCCGGCTTGACCAGGAGGCCGCCTGCGACGCGATTGTGCTTCGTGGCGCAACCCCTGAGGAGCGGCATGCCTATGGCTCCGCGCTGTTCAAATCGGCCATGGGCGGCGTTCCGCTTGCAGCGTGTGCCATGGGCGCGACAACCACTTTGAAAGTTCGCCTGCGGAGGATCGTTTCGGGCCATGCCGAACATCGCCTTGCAAAGCCGGGTGCTGCTCTTGTGACCCTGCTGGTCATTGGCGGTGTAGCGGCCACAGCATCGGGCAGCGTGAAGGCCGCCGTAGAGCCAGCTATCGAAGCTCCGCAAGCTCTGGTCCTTGGTGGAGGACTCGTGAACGTGTCGGCACCTGTTGAACCTGTCATTCACGACGAAAGCAATTGCCCCGACGCGCGCGCGCATGCTGCTGCCCGAGCCCGAGCAAAGGCCATGAAAATTGCGGACGCAGCACGGAGTGAGGCAGAAGAAGCACGGATCGAGGCTCTAGCGGCAGCCGCCGATGCTCGTGAGGAAGCCTTGGCCGCAGCAGCCGAAGCGCGCGCCAGTGCCCAAGAAGCGATGGTCGAAGCGCAAACGCAGATTCGCGAGGCTCAAGCTGAAGCTGCTGTTGCCATGCGCGGCGCGGAAGCGACCCGGGCCGCCGCGATCCGGTCAATGAAGATCAGTTGTTCGAGCAAGAGCGACGGGAGTGTCATCTCGGTCGAAGGTCGAGACAGCGCATCCGGACAAAGGCAGATGCAGATCATGGTCTGCGGTGATGGAACCAGAATGGGCCGCGCTCAAATCGTCGACGCACTGCGCACGACTCGCGAACAGATTGCACATGACGAAATGCTCCCGGAACAGACACGGGCACATGTACTCGCCGCACTCGATCGGCAGATCGCCAGCGTGCGGCCGTTGCCAACACCGACCCTGCAATAAGGAAAAAACGTGATGCGTCATTGGCGAGACACTGCACTTCGCCATTGGCTGGGGCTTTGTGCCGCCGCCCTGCTGGTCACCGTAACGAGCATTGCGCTGGCATCCGACAATCACGGAGACAAGGCGACGGGTGTGCCGGTCGGTTATTCCATGCAGTAGCTTGATTAGGCGCGCGCCAGCGGCCACATGTCTGGCATGGATGTGCCCGATCTTTCAAACGAGCCCTATGCGATAGCCGAGGAGGTCAGCCCTCTGATCCGGCGCGTGCTGGCTCGCAACGCGTCTCCCTTCAGCTACACCGGCACGCAGACCTATATTGTGGGCCGGGGCGATGTGGCGGTGATCGATCCCGGTCCATTGGGAGATGATCCCGCTCACGTTCATGAACTCATTCGCATACTTGGCGGAGAGCGGATCACCGCGATCATGTGCACGCACACACATCGCGACCATTCGCCGGCTGCTGCCCCTTTGGCCGAAGCAACGCGCGCGCCGGTCATTGGCTGCGCACCCCTGGTTCTGTCAGACGATGGCCCGCGCGCCGATGCCGGCTTCGATCCGACCTACAATCCAGACGGCATACTTGCCGACGGAGAGGCGTTGACCGGCCCGGGCTGGACGTTGCGGGCCGTTGCAACACCCGGGCACACCTCAAACCACCTCTGCTTTGAGCTGGAAGAGGAAAAGGCGCTGTTCACCGGCGACCATGTGATGGGCTGGTCGACAACTGTCGTCTCCCCGCCGGATGGCGACATGGCTGCCTACATGGCGAGCCTTGCCTTGCTGATGGAACGCGACGATGCCGTCTATTATCCTGCCCATGGGAAGCCGGTTGAAAATCCACAGCGCCTCGTGCGCGGCATGATGGGACATAGAAAACAGCGCGAAGGGCAGATTCTGCGACTGCTCGAACGCGGCGTTGAACTGATCCCCGATATGGTGGCCGACATGTACAAGGGGATCGACAAACGCCTGCACGGCGCAGCCGGACGGTCCGTGCTGGCCCATCTGATCGACCTCAGGGACCGCGGCATCGTATCCGAATGCGGCGATGCGTGGAGTTTACCGAGCTAGACCCCGGTGGGACCGCCAGCTTCGGCATCGAGCATCGCCAACGCGTCTTTCAGTTCCGCCTTGAACCGCGCCGCCACACCGGCCTGGACGGTCAGGCTGTTACTGCCGAAATGGACAAGCGTCCCGTCAGGCCTGCGACGCCCGCGTTCGGCATAAAGCGCAATCAGCAGAGCCCGATCATGCGCCGGATCGGACCGCACGGCGCGCACGACAATCGGTGTGAGCGGACCGTGCTGGACGGCGGTCGACCACACAGCATCCCTTACCGCATTGCTCCAGCGATCGAGATCGATGCCGGTGGCCTTCTGCACATGGGCAATCTGGACGTCATAGTGCGTGCGCTTGATGAAGGCATGCTGGGCGGACTGAAAGTCCTCGGGCTCTCGGGACGCAATCGCTTTCCAGATGCGGGAGAAGACCGGCGTACCCGACTTGGCCTTTCCGAATTCCATTGCCCAGCGATGCCCTTCCTGGCCGAGGAACTCCTCCGGCCGCCCAAGCTGCGAAGCAAGTTGATAGCTGCCGAAGGAAACGCCCCCCGCATCGCCGCGTCCGGTCGAAACGGTTCCCGGGCCCCTGCCCGATGTTTCATAACGCGCAGAAAGCGCGCCGAGTTCGTGGCTATTTCCCGTTTCGGTCATCGCTTTGCCCCGGGACGTCATGCCCGTTCCAGCTTTACGCCTTTGGTCCGACTTTGGATGCGACAAGCCCATCTTCTCAACATATCAGAGAGTTTTGCTATGCCGGGCGCGGCTGCGGCGGTAGAAGCGGTCATTGTCTTTGAGGATTTGAAATGAGTGTCCATTCCGGAATATTGAGCGGCGCGGATCTTCGCGAGGAAATCAACCGTCTTCGCAAGGAACGCAACGCCGTCATCCTCGCCCACTATTATCAGCGGCCCGAATTACAGGACATTGCCGATTTCGTGGGGGATTCGCTGGAACTCTCACGCAAGGCCCAGGCAACCGATGCGGACGTGATTGCCTTTTGCGGCGTCAAGTTCATGGCCGACACGGCAAAGATCCTTTCGCCGGAAAAGATCGTTGTCCTGCCAGACCTCGATGCCGGGTGCAGCCTTGAGGATTCGTGCCCGCCCGACAAGTTCAAGGCCTTCCGGGACGCACATCCGGATCATATTGCGCTGACCTACATCAATTGCTCGACCGAGGTTAAGGCACTCTCCGATATTATCGTGACGTCGTCGTCAGCCGAAACGATTCTTGCAGGATTGCCAAAGGACCAGAAGATCATCTTCGGCCCCGACAAGCATCTTGGCGGCTATCTTGCGCGCAAGACCGGGCGCGACATGCTGCTCTGGCCGGGCGTGTGCATCGTTCATGAGGCGTTTTCGGAAACGGAACTGGTCAAGCTGAAAGCCCAATACCCTGGCACCCCCGTCGCGGCGCACCCCGAATGCCCGGCGCACATCATCGAGCATGCCGATTATGTTGGCTCGACCAGCGGCATTCTGAATTACGCCAAGACGATGCCCGGAGACACGCTGATCGTCGCGACCGAGCCGCACATCATCCACCAGATGGAACTGGCGATGCCGGACAAGACCTTCATTGGTGCACCCGGCGCGGACGGCAACTGCAACTGCAACATCTGCCCCTATATGGCGCTCAACACGATGGAGAAGCTGTATGTTGCGCTTCGCGACCTCGAACCGCGGATCGAGATTGAGGAAGGTCTGAGGCTGGCTGCCAAGAAGTCGCTCGACCGTATGCTGGACATGGCGAGCGGCACAGTCGGGCAGGGCGATCTGGGTGCGCGTCGGGGCTGATGGGAATCCTTCTCCCCCAATTTGACCTTGAGGCATTCATCAGGGCAACGCTTGCCGAGGATCTCGGCCCGAGCGGCCGCGACGTGACGTCAGAGTCAGTCATCCCCGCCGACGCGCGGTTCGCCGGAACGATGGACAGCCGAGACCCGATTGTCGTTGCCGGCTTGCCGATTGCAGCGGCTTTTTTCCGGCAACTCGACCCCGCCATCGAGATTGATATCCTTGTCGGAGAGGGTGCTTCGGTGCCGGCCGGTACGGACCTTATGCATCTGAAGGGCAAGGCACGGGCCATGCTGACTGCAGAGCGTTCGGCTCTCAATACGGTGCAGCATCTTTCTGGCATCGCAACAATGACCCGCAAATATGTCGATGCCATTGCGGGAACCGGCTGCATTCTGCTTGATACGCGCAAGACGATCCCGGGGCTGCGGGCGCTCGAAAAATACGCGACGCGTATGGGAGGTGCGACCAATCACAGGATGGGTCTGTGGGACGCTGCGATGATCAAGGACAATCACGTTGCGGTCGCTGGAGGCGTCGCGGAAGCAGTCAAGCGTGCGCGGCAGGCTGGCGTTGAACGTATAATCCTTGAAGTCGACCATCTGGACCAGATCGAACCGGGGCTTGCCGCCGGTGCCACGCATCTGTTGCTTGACAATATGGATGCAAAAATGCTGCGCGAGGCTGTGGCTCTGGTCGCTGGGCGCGTGCCCACGGAGGCTTCGGGTGGAGTTACGCTGGAGACAATCCGCGCGAAGGCGGAATCTGGCGTGACGTTCATTTCGGTCGGGCGCTTGACCCAGTCCGCGCCGGCGGCCGATATTGGACTCGATTTTTCAATCGGCTCATGAAGGGGATGGGGATAATGGCAAATGCCTGGGTGCGAGGATTGGCGATGCTCGGGAGCGCGCTTTGTTTCCCGGCTCTGGCCCAGGTCCAGAACCAATGCGCCATACCGCAGACGATGCCCAAGAGTTGGGCGATCATCCCGCCCCAGGGAGAAACGGTCCTTGCTCCCCTGACCGGCTATGTCATGGCGCTGTCCTGGTCGCCCCAATTTTGCAAGGAGCATGGCGACGAAGAAAAGAATGCGGCACAATGCGATGTCCCGAGGAAATACGGCTTTATCCTTCACGGCCTTTGGCCTGACGGTGACGGCCTGAAAGACCCCAAATGGTGCAAGAGGGTTCCTGCAGTTTCTGCGCCCGTGCTGAAACAATTCTTCTGCGCAACTCCGTCTGCAGGACTGATGCAATATGAATGGGCGAAGCATGGAAGTTGCATCGAAAGTGACGCGGAGCGCTATTTTCGCATAGCAACCCGGCAATTTGCGGCGCTCAATTTTCCAGACATGGAGGGTTTATCCCGATCACAGACGACAGTCGGAGCCTTCACGGCTGCCTTTGTCGCTGCAAATCCCGGAATGTCTGCAGATATGGTACGGTTGGACGTCACGCCCCTGGGATGGCTTAAGGAATTGAGGGTTTGCCTAGGCAAGGACTACCGACCAGTCCCCTGCTCCCGCGACATTGGCGGCGAAGAATCGGATACCAGACTCAGGATCTGGCCAATCCGGTGATCTAGCGTTCGATTGTCACTGTTCCCGGGTGGTGACGATCAAGATGCTTTTTGATGATCCTGAGGTTGCGGGTGTTTGACCGGAAGAAGAAATCGGGCACAGCGCCAACCAAGGGGATCGCGCCCAAAAGGGCATCGAATCCGATATTCCCGGCCATCCGCAAAATCGTTGATTTCGGCATGCCAAGATTGCGCGCTTCCCAAGCCAGATAACTGCCCATTGCTGCTGCGATCACGCTGCCGCCGACCGGGATCAGATCGAGCAGCACGTCCAGACCGACCCGCTGCCGGGTCCCCGGAATGACGATCATTCCCTCAAGCAGCTTTTCCATTGCTTCAATCCGCCTGCGCACCGCAACCGGGTGCCTGCCAGCGAATTCACCAGCGCGCGCGTTGATGCGGTCAATTGTCTCCGGTCCAATCGGCATGGGAAAACTACTCCTTTGCCGCTGGATATAGGAAGTCGTTGCCTGGTTACCAGTAATCACTGCTGGGCCGGGCGCAAATGCTTCAGTGGGTGAATGGCAAATGCACTTGCGCGCCAGCCGATCAATTGGGGCCCGACCAGCGACCAGCGCAGCGGCAAGGCGATGGGGATATAGGGCTGGTTCGATGCAAATGCCGCATCCGCCTCTGCAATCGCCGCCGCACGATCATCCTGCGTGGTTGCCAGTCCAACAGCATTGAGTGCAGCTTCACCAGGTTGCGAACAGGGCATTTTTTGCGCGCATGACACGCGGGCAAGATACCAGAGAGCGCTAGACTGAGGAGCGACCTCGTCAATGAGGCGCAGGTCTGCCGGCGCATCCGCACCGACAAGCCGCGCGCGCACGCCAATGCGTCTCCAATCATCTGCGAGCGCCGCAAAGAGCAATCGCGAGCTCGCCCCTTCAGGCAAGGCGACGCGAATTTCAGGCAGGTCTGGATGCGCGGCAACATATCCGCGCGCGCGGGCAATTCGGTCCGACAGCGCAAGCTGCACCCAGGCGAGAGCGGCTGGCGGCGCGGCACTGTCGAGCTGGGCCGGTAGCAACGACAGGACCGGCTTCCATTTGGACACTCCGAAGAGTTGGACGATCCTGTCGCGGTCGATGGCCATCGCTAGTGCACGTCGAATGTCGACATTGGACAGGGCGGTGCTGTCGGCCGCGACCGCCAGGCCAAAAAGCCCATAGGCCGGATCAAGCTGGAACTGGCTCGATGCCGGACGTGCGGCCCGCACCAGCGCCAGATCCGCGAAGCTCCCGCCCGTAACAAGGGCAATCTCTCTGGCGGAAAACCTGGCAATGCCGATGCTGGCCCGCTCGCTGCGCAGGCGGACATCGTCGCGCTCAACATCATTGGGTGGCGGAGGCTCTGCAACATCGGTCACGGGCCTTAGCCGAGTGACGCCATTGCGCATCGAATGGATGCGATAGGGACCGCTGCCAAGCAAGGGGTTCGTCGTGAAGATCGCAAGTTCCGGCTGGGCCAGAAGCTGCAGAAAATTGGGCTGTGGTACTTTCAGGCGAATCTCGATGACCTGACCCGTCATTCCCATGATCCGGTCAATACCGGACAGCAGGGGTTTGAGAGGATTTCGGCTGGATGGAGCAATGACTGAACGGAGCCGCGCTGCAACTTCGGCGCTCGTCACCGGGCGACCGTCCGCCCATTTTGCCCTCCGAATGCGGAAAATGACGCTCATGCCATCGTCCGTCATGATCCAGCGTTCGGCGAGGGCGGGTTCTATCTGGCCATCGGCATCGAATGCGACCAACCCCTGAGCTGTCGCACCCAGCATAAGGGCCGATTCACGGCTGATCACCCCCCGGTTTGGATCAGACAGTTTGAGCTTTGTACCAATCACGCTCATCGTGACGGGCTGTTTATCACCTGCGTTCGAACAGCCTGAAGCTGCAAGTGCGACACAAATGATCAACAGGTTTGTCCGCATCTGACTTTTCAATCCTCAGAGTCGCCCGATTGAAACCATTATTGGTCGGAAGGTTAGATGACGCAAGCCAACTAACGAGCCTCGAACAGCAAGCCTCCAAAGTCCATTACGAGGACTGGAACCGCAGGCACATCAGAATCACCGGTTAGTTGATTTTACACGCGGTACGAAAATGGATAAGCCGCTTCAGCTTCCTGATTTTTGGCCCAGGCGGGAAGTTCGTCCCGGCCTCGAACCAGTTTTCGACCGCACGGTTGACAATGCTCTGTGCCTGACTTCATCGTCGTAAACCATCGGCCGGCGCACGGACTCCCTCATTGCGGCGCGCGCGCAACGCAGTCTTCAGAACCTCGGGCTTCGGCGCCCAAAGGAAACCAAAGCTGACAGTTCCGGTCTTGGTTTCGACAACATGATGCAATCGATGGGCTTGGAGAATGCGCTTCATATAGGCGCCCTTGGGCACATAGTGATGCGGGATTCGCTGATGGACAATGGCATCATGAAAGCCGAAATAGATGGCGCCATAGGCAGCAATGCCTGTGCCGACCCAGATAAAGTTGGCACTGTGGTCGGCACCACAGCCCCAGACAATCAGCGCGATCGAGGGCATTGCAAAAATCGCGGCATAAAGATCGTTCAATTCCCATTTACCGGTCCGCGGACGATGGTGGCTTTCATGCAGAAACCAACCCGGACCATGCATGACCCAACGGTGCATGCCATAGGCAAAGCCTTCCATGAGAACGACCGTCACAACGAAAAGGGCTGGGCCAACAAGGAACTGCATGGCAACAGTTTAGCGGAATCACGCCTGATCCGTCACCCCTTATTCCGCTCGCACTTGAACAGGAGCAGCAGGTCAAGGATTGTCCAGCAGTATTCAGTGCCGGGGCCTGTTGCGGGCCCGTTTCATTTGTGTATACCCCCAACTGTCAACAAATTTTGACATGGTAAAGGAGACGCAATGAGAAAGTTCAATTTGGTCTTGCCGCTGGCCGTTTGCGCCACCGCACTGATTACCTTGTCCGCCTGCTCGACGGCACCCACTGACGAGTCGCAATCCGCCGACAGCAACACGGCGACCGAAACTGCCAGCGCCCCTGAAGCGGCCACGACAAATGCGGCGACACCAGCTACCTCTGCAGCGCCGGTCAGCTTTGCCAGCCTGACGGGCGACGCAACCAAGGGCCAAAAGATCTTCATGCAATGCATGGCCTGCCATTCGATCAAGGAAGGCGAAAACAAGGTCGGTCCGTCTCTGCACGGCGTGATCGGGCGCACTGCAGGATCGGTGGCGAATTTCAGCTATTCGACCGCCAACAAGTCCAGCGGCATAACCTGGACCAAGGAAAAGCTTTTTGACTATCTTGCCGCGCCTCAAAAGATGGTTCCCGGCACCAAGATGGCGTTCCCTGGCCTGCCAGTCGCGCAGGATCGGGCAGATGTTATTGCCTATATTGACGCCAATGATTGATTGATCGGCGGCGAAGGAGCCTTTCAGGGCTGCTTCGCCGCCCTAATCCGCCGCCTCAAATCGAAGAGGTGTGCCGGCAAAGACGAGGTCAGCCAAAGACCTGTCCAGAGAATGTCAGCGCCGCTCAGCGCTGTATAAAGTGCAAGTGCAAGGCACAGTCCGGGGGCTAGCCCAATCAGCACAGGCAGAGATTTTCGCTGCAATAGCAATGCAATGCCTAGGGCTTCAGCGCAAAGGATCGCAATCACCAGAAGGATCGCGTCGCCGCTTTCAAGCCAATGACGCAACCAGTCTGGCGCTTGGCTCATCCAAAGGGCCCGTTCAGGATGACAACCTGGTGATTCAAGGCTGCAGCGATGCTAACCCAGATGAGGTAGGGCAGCAGTAAAAGCCCTGCCACACGGGAATAGCGCCAACTCACCACGATCAAGGCAAGGATTGAGAGCCATAAGGCTATCACTTCAAATTGTGCCCAGTCTGGCCGGTGCAACCGAAAGAACAGCAAGCTCCACAAAATATTGAGGAAGCCATTAAGCGCAAAAAGGCCGATGATCGACTCAGCAGCCCGATCATCCGGAGCGGCACGCCACGCAGCGATGCCCGCCATTGCCGTAAGGGAGAAAATAACCGTCCAGATGATCCCAAAGGCAAATTCTGGCGGAGCCCAGTCCGGCTGTTTCAATCCATGATACCAAGGGCCGATCTCCGTTATCGTCGCCCCCATGATGGCCGTAATGGTTGCCGCGACCGCCGCAATCAGGGTCGGTGCAATCCAAGGCTTGCCCTGCACTGTCATGCTGCAAATCCTAGCAGATGTCCGAGATCCTTGAAGAAAATTCTCGCGTGAGCGATCGGCTTTCTAAAGGTCAGTTCCTTGTTCATATAAGCCTGCCAAGTAAGCAACTGCACATCTGGATCCTCGCAAATCTTCACGAACCGTTCGCGCCTCTTGTCACTGCTGTACCAGAAATACTGCATCATACCGAGTATCGCAAACACGCGGCCATGCGCATTCATGAAGTCCTTGCGAGCGCCCTGCAAAGCCTTGGCCTTTCCAGTAGCGAGACATCGGTCAACCGCTTTCGCCGCGAACTGACCACTCGCCATTGCATAGTAGATTCCCTCGCCGGAAGCGGGCGCGACCACCCCGGCCGCGTCCCCGATCACGATCACATCTCGGCCGTTGTCCCACCGTCTCAGCGGTTTCAATGGAATGGGCGCGCCTTCCCCCCTGACGGTCTCGCAACCCGCCAAGCCTGCAGACAGCCGCAATCGACCGACAGCTTCCCGCAACGCAAATCCCTTATTTGCACTTCCCGCGCCGACACTAACCTGCGTTCCATGCGGAAACACCCAGCCGTAGAAATCGGGAGACATGCTTGCCTGGTAATAGACGTCGCACCGCTCGCCATCGAAGTCCGAAGCCCCAGTTTCGGGAGATCGAATGACCTCGTGATAAGCATAGACACAAGGCATATTGCGCGCGCCAGAAAGGGCCTGCTGCGCAACAGCTGATCGCGCACCGTCCGCGCCGACAATTGTTCGCGCACGGACCTGCGACTCAACGCCCCCGCGCTCGGTGGTGTAAACGACAATCGCACTGCCATCGCCTTCACGATCGATGCGCTCGAAATGTCCAGTGCGACGGATTGCCCCGGCCATGGCTGCTCTGTTGCGAAGCCATTCGTCATATACACCGCGATCCACCATGCCGACAAAGCCAGCGCCAACCGGCATGTCCACGCTCCTGGAAGACGGTGCGATCATCCGCGCTGATGTCGCTCTGGCAACCAGCAATTCATCCGGTATGTCAAAATCCCGAATCAGCCGCGGCGGGACCGCACCGCCACACGGTTTGATGCGGCCCGCTCGATCGAGCAGAAGGACCGATCGCCCAAGTTTGGCCAAGTCTCCCGCGGCCGTTGCTCCTGCAGGGCCCCCTCCAATCACAACAGCGTCAAAAGTTTCCATCATGCGGTCGCAACTGCAAGGTCGCCCTCTTGGGCGCGGGGCCTTTGTCGGCCCAACCTGCGGGCCAGGATTGCGGCACAAAAGAAAAGCAAAGCCTCTGCAGCAAAGACAGCGACAAAGGCTGTGCCCGTGTTCGAGAAGACTGCACGCCCTGCATCAAGGCCAAGCGCCCCGGAAAAGCCGCCAATGCCGAAAGCAATCGCCTGCGCTGCGCCCCAGACACCCATCCGGGAACCGGCTTGGGAACTGCCGCGCGCACCTGCAAGATCCATCATTGCTGCTATTGCTGCGACCGAGAAGATCCCATTGGCAAAACCCAAACCGAAGACGATTGGTCGAAGTGGCGCCGAGGGCCCGGCCAGCGCAGCATAGGCCAGCAGTCCGAGTGCACATGCGGACCCTAGGCAACCACCCACAATCCAGCGCCGCATCCGAATGTCGTTCTTGCCACCGAATGCGTGGCCAACGATGCCAACCAGGATCATGCCAAGCAACACACCCATGTGTTGGACCGAAGACATTTGTGTCGACTGTCCGGGCGTATAGCCGAACATCAATCCGGCAAAGGGCTCAAGGATCAGGTCCTGCGCGCTATAGGCGAGCATTGAAACGAAGATGAAGATCGTCAGGTCACGCGCCTGACGATCGAGCCAGATGTCCCGCATCACAGTACGAAACGGCAAAGCTGCAGCATCTTCCGGCGGCATGATTACCGTTGCTCGACGCTCGATACCTGCCACGGCGACAATGGTCAGGCCAAATGCCGTCATCGTCACGCCGGCCGCCACTGCGATCAATCGTTCTGGCGAAAAGGGATCAAGCAAACTGCCGGCAATTCCGGCCGTCACCACAATGCCGAAGATCATCATGATCCAGGTCAGGGCGGCAGCCGCCGGCCGCCGTTCCGGAGCAACCGAACTGGCCATGAGCGCCAGCAGGGACGTGCCCGAAGCGCCAACACCCCCACCGATCATTGTGAAGGCGGCAATCAGCATAGCAATCGATACAACAGGCATGGACGGGATCAGCGAGACAGCAACCGTCGCCAGCAAGCCGCCCAAGGCAAGCACGCCCATGCCGCCAACAATCCAAGGCGTGCGCCGATTGCCCCGATCGGAGCTATGGCCCCAGCGGGGTCTCGAGAGCTGCACGGCATAGTGCCACGCAACGAGCCCGGCCGGCATCAAGGCTGGCATTGCATATTCAACGACCATGATTCGATTGAGCAACGACGTCGCCAGCATGACAATGGCACCCAGCGCGCTTTGAACAAGGCCAAGCCGTGCAATCGCGGGCCATGCCAGACCGTTCACGGCAGTGCCCCCAAAGCCCCGACCCCCAACGCGGAAGCGAGCATGCCAAGGACATAAAGACTGACCCCTGTCGCGCTATACCAGGGCGTGTTTTTGGCCGGCTCGCGCAACAGCCGCGCCATCAACATGAACTGACCAACCAGAAGAAGCGCAATAATGGAGGCATGCCAAGGGAGTCCCCAGTGGACGAGAAGCCCGATCACGATCACCTGCGGAGCGGCCATCACGCCGCATGCCAATCGCGCGGCCGTTCCGACGCCCAGTGTCACAGGCAAAGAATTGATGCCCATCTGCCTGTCGCCTTCAACGGCCTTGAAGTCGTTGAGGGTCATGATTCCATGCGCTCCAAAGCTGTAGAGCAGCAAGAGGAGCAGAATCTCGGATCGGGGAAACTGGCCAGCCATCACGGCTGCCCCCGTGAACCATGTCAAGCCTTCGTAGGAAAGGGCAACGGCGGCTGGGCCCCACCAGCCACTCATCTTCAGCCGGGCCGGCGGCGCGCTGTACGCCCAAGCCAGGATAAGCCCCAAGATCGTCGCTGCAAAAACCCATGTCCCGATCTGTAACGCAACAACAAGCGATACAGCGGATCCGGCAATCGCCAGATGCAGCCCCCAGCGACCGGGAATTCGGCCAGAGGGAATTGGCCTATCCGGCTCATTGATCGCATCGACATGGCGATCAAACCAGTCGTTGACCATCTGGCTTGTCCCGCAAACGAGTGGTCCTGCCAAAAGCATGCCGGCCACGAGAAAGGGCCATCGCTGTGCAAGAGGGATGCCAGTGGACACAACTCCGCACATGAATGCCCACATTGGCGGGAACCATGTGACCGGCTTTGAAAGTTCGAGAATGTCCCCCAGCCTTGGCACCGTGCGCGCTGGCAATGAAGGTGTAAGGCGAGACATGAGTGTAAGCTAGGTCAGACGAAAACTATCGTCAACAGAGCCTTACACTATTCACCATCCTCATCCTCGCCAAGGTTTCCGAGCTTGTGACGGTGCAGCTTCGAATAAAGGCTTTGGCGGCTGAGACCCAGGATTTCGGCCGCCGAAGCGCGGTTATCCTCAGTATATTTCAGGGCAGCCTCGATGCACAGGCGTTCGATCAGGTCGGAGCTTTCGCGCACGATTTCCTTCAGGGAGACCCGGCCGACAAGGCCCGTCAGTTGTTCAACTGATCGCGGCAATTCTCGTCCGATGACGGGCAGGTCGGAAAGCCGTCGCCCGACGTTGCGGATGCTGAAGCCAAAGCACGGCTGATCGCCTTCCAGAACGGCAACGGCAGACACTTCGACTTCATCCTGCATGTCAAACACGCCGCGCATGATTGTTGCAAAATTGCGAACCGAGCCATGTTCACGCAGTTGCGCAATGAGGAGGTTGAGATCAATGCCCTGACGTCCGACGAACCGGCCAAGGGGCTGGCCCAACACCTGTGCACCGCGAGAAAGTTGGGTCATGTCCAGGAACGCAGCATTCTGCGCGATAATCTTCAGCGAATCATCCGTAATGACAAACGCGTCGGGCATGCGATCGAGAACTTCTACAAGTCGATGATTTTCGCGTTCAAAATATGCCGCCCCGCCCTCAGGCGTCATGAGCCGGACAAGGAAGCAGGAACTCCGTTCCTGGCGGAACAGGCTTGCAGACAGCAGGAGATCACTCCCATCATGCGCCATTCGGACAGCAGCAGGCTCCACATGCTCTGCCGTGGCCACAGCGCCGAGCGTCATGATCACAGCATCGCGCGACGATTCGTCGAACAGGCTCGTGATTGGCTTGCCAATCAACGCGTCAGCGTCGACTCCCATCAAATGGCAGGCTGCCGGATTGGCATCGCTGATCTGGCGCGATGAAACCTCTACGATAAAGACCACTTCGGAAGACTGCTCAAACAGCATCCTATATCGCGCTTCGACCTGGCGGAGACGAACATAATCACGTTCAATGGATTGTTGCGCCTGAAGCAGACGCTGCTGGAGCGCGGCCTCGGCACGCATATCGCGACCTATAGCGATCACACTGCCACGGCTACCGGCACTTATAGCCAAATACCGGATCGGCAGTTCACCCTGCTCCGAAACGTGATTGACTTGCCGCCAGCGGACTGGGCTGCTGCTTGCGGCGGCGGCCAGCATTTCTTCGATCTTGGATCGACTTTCGATTGTGACGGTGTCGACCCAAGGCTTGTCCAGCCAATCCTGTGCCAGCACTTGGGGCACGGCAATGCCACCGAGCGCGACATCACGAACAATGCCCCTGTCATCAATGACAATGGTAACATCACCAACTGCTGCAAGAATTCGCGATGTTACATCCACGTCGAGTCCTTCAAGGGTCTGCGCGGGAGCGCGAAAGGGAACAGTCCCGTTTTGGGCAAGCGCGGCGGTTTTCATCCAAGATGCCCGGGCATTGTCACCTCGATGCGTTTAGACCTCGATGGCAGGCCTACTTGCCATGCTGGCCACCAGCGCCTCTGCGCGATCAACGGCAAGCAACGCGTTTTGCGCAGTCGCATCCGCCCCGATCCGGGTCGCCAAGTCAGCATTGTTGTTGAAAATTCGTCCACCGACCATGATACCAACATGAGGATTGCGCGATGAACTGCGCAATAACCCGACGATGCGGGTCAAATCGTCGATATGGTGGTCGCAAGAAACCGTCAAGCCAATGATCTCAAACCAGCGTTCACCTGCCAGCATGAGCAATTGCGGCTGAGTCGCGTTGGTAATGCAGCGGGTATCCCAGCCGCGGCGGCGGAAGCATTCCTCAATGACAATCGTTCCAAACGTATGCTGCTCGCCCGGCATCACGCACAAAAGAGCGCGACGGTCACCGCCGCGATTCTCAGCCGCACCGCAGGCGCGAGCGGACAGCTCGTAGACAACTTCCTGAAGCCGCCACAAACCCATGGTGACATCAATGAAATCGACTTCGTCATTTTCCCACTTCTCGCCCATGTCACGGGCTGCAGGGGCCAGAATTTCAACCAGAACCGCTTCAACCGGAAGCCCCCGCGCAAGCGCCGCGTCGACATGGCGCATGAGCACATGTGCTTCGTTGTTCAAGGCAAGCCGCGCGAACGCCTCCGCCTCGCCCGGCTCGACGCATGGCGCAACGTCCGCAGCGACGGCATCTTGCTCAAGAGTTTCATCGCTATGCGCCAGCAAAAGGCGCGGGATGATTTCTGCCTCGATCAATCTGGCAAGCATGTCAGGCGATCGATCGGCACCGCCTCCGGATAGATCCCGAAAACTCGAGTAGCGGAAATTCTGCTCCATTCCCCACGTAGATGCCATCGAGGCTCTCCACCCCTAATCCGCGCGATTGATGCCGCGTCGGCAGAAGCCAGGTCCGTGCAGACGATCCCCAATCCTCCGACTCGGAAGGCTAAACAGGTTCTGCGGCAGATGCAATTCCCCGACAGCAAGAATGTGTCTATTTTTTTTGACGTAAAGTTTAGTTGACAGTTTTGAGCAAGCTGACCTAGTCTCTTTCGGGAGAGGGACGCGAGGTGAACAAGCAGCCAATGGGGCATCGCCAAGCTACAGCAGGAAAGTCTCGGACCGGCAGAGATTTGCGGGTTCGCAGGCCGGTGTCGCGTCAGCCGCTCTATTCCCCGGCCGAACGCATCCGTCGTGACGAGTCGCGCTGGACGCTGGTTCAAGGCATCCTCGCTCCATTCCAGTTTCTGGTCTTTCTCGTCAGTCTGTCGCTCGTTCTTCGGGCTCTGGCCACGGGCGAAGGTGCTGCCGCGGCGGCTGCCTCGGTCGTGATCAAGACCTTTGTTCTCTACACGATCATGATCACGGGCTCGATCTGGGAAAAGGTCGTATTCGACAAATGGCTCTTTGCTCCGGCCTTCTTCTGGGAGGACGTGTTTTCGATGCTGGTGCTCGCTCTGCACACGGCCTACCTCGTCGCCTATTACGGAGCCATCGGCAGTAATCATGACCGGATGATCCTCGCTCTGGCAGCCTATGCCACATACTTGATCAACGCCGGTCAATTTCTTCTCAAGCTGCGCGCTGCCCGGCTTGATGCGGTGACGGCCGGATGACGGCAACCGCTCTCGCCGGGCGCGATACGCTACCGGTGCTGCGTGAACGCGGCCAGAGAGAGGTGTTCTGCGGCCTCACCGGAATCATCTGGCTCCACCGGAAAATACAGGATGCATTTTTCCTCGTTGTTGGCTCGCGCACATGCGCGCATCTGCTGCAGTCAGCGGCAGGCGTCATGGTTTTTGCGGAGCCCCGGTTTGGCACGGCCATCATAGAGGAACGCGATCTTGCGGGCCTTGCCGATGCCAATGAAGAACTTGACCAAGTTGTGGATCGGTTGCTCGCGCGCCGGGGCGATATCAAGACGCTCTTCCTCGTGGGGTCCTGCCCGTCCGAAGTGATCAAGCTCGACCTCAGCCGCGCTGCGCAGCGCCTGTCTGCAAAGCACCTGCCGAGGGTTCGCGTTCTCAATTATTCCGGTAGCGGCATCGAAACAACCTTCACCCAAGGCGAAGACGCCTGTCTGGCGGCACTCGTTCCTGAAATGCCCGAAACAAAGGAGCAGTCGCTTCTGATTGTCGGCACGCTGCCCGATGTCGTTGAAGACCAGTTCATGCGCTTGTTCGCAGAGCTGGGCATTAGCCATGTCGAGAGCCTGCCGCCGCGCCGGTCTGCGGATCTGGCGACGATCGGGCCCAACACGCGGTTCCTGCTGGCCCAACCCTTCCTTGGGGATACTGCGCAGGCGCTGGAAGATCGTGGTGCCAAGCGGATTGATGCAATGTTTCCTTTCGGGGCAGAAGGCACGACCGAATGGCTGCATGCTGCTGCTCGTGCCTATGGCATTGATGAAATGCACTTCCGCAAAGTCATTGCCCCGGGTCGCGAGCGCGCCAAGCGCGCGCTCGAGCACCAGCGCGGGCTGCTTGAAGGGAAGAGCATCTTCTTCATGCCTGACTCCCAACTCGAAGTGCCACTGGCCCGGTTCCTGGCAAATGAGCTTGGCATGATTCCGCTGGAAGTCGGGACGCCCTATCTGCACCGCCAGCATCTTGCGCAGGATCTTGCAGCCCTGCCAGAAGGCACCCGGCTGAGCGAAGGCCAGGATGTCGACAGGCAACTCGATCGGGTGCGTGCCGAACGGCCGGACATTACTGTTTGCGGGCTTGGCCTTGCCAATCCTCTGGAAGCTGAAGGCCTGACGACAAAATGGTCGATCGAGCTGGTCTTCTCACCAGTCCACGGCTTCGATCAGGCAGGCGACCTTGCAGAGCTCTTCGCTCGACCACTGCGGCGGCGCGACATCCTGCAGGTGGCGGCATGAAGCTGACTGTCTGGACCTATGAGGGGCCACCCCATGTCGGCGCGATGCGGATCGCGACGGGCATGAAGGGCCTGCACTATGTGCTGCACGCCCCTCAAGGGGATACCTACGCAGACCTGCTGTTCACGATGATCGAACGGCGCGATGCGCGCCCGCCAGTTACCTACACGACGTTTCAGGCAAGAGACCTTGGCAAGGACACCGCGGAACTGTTCCAGACAGCCTGCCGTGATGCCTTTGAACGGTTTGCGCCGGAAGCGATGATCGTGGGCTCATCCTGCACGGCCGAACTGATCCAGGACGATCCCGCCGGCATGGCCCAATCGATGAACCTGCCGATCCCGGTCATCCCGCTCGAGCTGCCATCCTATAGCCGCAAGGAAAATTGGGGGGCCGCGGAAACATTCTACCATCTCGTGCGGGGCCTGGCCGACAGGGCTCTGGTGCGTTCGGACCGCGCCGCCCGTCGCCCGTTGTGCAACCTGCTGGGCCCGACCGCCCTCGGCTTTCGACATCGCGACGATCTGGCGGAAATCCGTCGGCTGCTTGAAGATATGGGGATCGACGTCAACGTCGCTGCCCCGATGAATGCATCGCCTGCCGATCTGGTCCGCCTGGGTTTGGCTGACTTCAACGTGGTGCTTTATCCCGAGATCGCGGACACCGCCGCAAGCTGGCTTGAGCGGACATTCCGCCAGCCGCGCACACGTGTTGTGCCGATTGGACATGGCGCCACCTGCGACTTCATACACGAGGTCGCGAAGTTGGCCGGTGTCGATCCCTCGCCTGTGCTCAACTCCGATCCATCGCGGATCGGCTGGTGGTCGCGGTCGATCGACTCGACCTACCTGACGGGCAAACGCGTCTTCATCTTCGGCGACGCGACGCATGCAATCGCAGCCGCCCGTGTTGCGGCTGATGAACTCGGGTTCAAGGTCGTGGGTCTGGGCTGCTACAATCGCGAGTTCGCGCGGGACCTGCGCGAAGCGGCAGCCAGGTATGGCGTGGAACCGCTGATCACCGACGACTATCTGGAAGTTGAGGACGCAATTCAGGCGCTTCAGCCCGAGCTTGTTCTCGGCACCCAGATGGAGCGGCACATTGCCAAGCGGCTGCACATCCCCTGTGCGGTCATATCCGCGCCGGTTCATGTGCAGGATTTCCCCGCACGCTATTCGCCCCAAATGGGCTTCGAAGGGGCCAACGTCCTCTTCGACACTTGGGTCCATCCCTTGGTCATGGGCCTTGAGGAACATCTGCTGACGATGTTCAGAGACGATTTTGAATTCAACGACGCTGCGGGCGCGTCCCATCTTGGACATCGCGCTGCCCCCGCCGTTGTACCCGAACAGCCGGTCGCGCTTCCCTCCATAGCGGCCGGCTGGACCCCTGATGCCGAAAAGGAGCTGATGAAGATCCCGTTCTTCGTGCGCGGAAAGGCGCGCCGGAACACAGAGGCCTTTGCCCTGGAACGCGGAATTTCTGCGATCACGATTGAAACCCTGTATGACGCAAAATCGCACTTCGCCCGCTGACAGCGCACCACTGCGCGTGGTGATCGTCACGCTCGACAATCATCTGTCGGGCGCAGTCGAGCGGGCGCAGATGCGGTTTGCAAAAGAACAGCCGGGCATCAGCATCGGCTTTCATGCCGCTTCCGATTTCGGTAGCGATTCCGAGGCACTGGCGGCTTGCATCGCAGATATCGGGCGTGCCGATATCATTATCGCGACCATGTTGTTCCTTGACGATCACATCAAGGCCGTGCTGCCAGCGCTCGAAGCGCGGCGCGAAACCTGCGATGCCCTTTTGGTGCTGATGTCCTCGGGCGAGGTTACGCGCCTGACCCGGATCGGCGGCTGGCGCATGGACGCGCCATCCAAGGGCCCCCTGGCACTGCTCAAGAAACTGCGCGGGTCATCAAAATCTTCGGGGTCTTCATCAGGCGCCGGCCAGATGAAGATGCTGCGCCGCCTGCCCAAAATGTTGCGATTCATCCCCGGATCGGCCCAGGACGTGCGGGCCTATTTCCTGACGCTCCAATACTGGCTGGCCGGTTCGGACGACAATGTCGTCAACATGGTTCGCGCACTGGTCAATCGCTATGCAAGCGGACCACGCGCCCATCTGCGCGATCGGTTCAAGGCCGAAGCCCCTGCCGAATATCCCGAGGTTGGCGTCTACCATCCGAAGATGAAGGGACGGATGGCCAGTTCAGCGCTCGCCCTTCCCAAGGGTGGAGCCAAAGGGGTCGTCGGGCTCCTGATGCTCCGGTCATATCTGCTCGGGCATGATAGTGGCCATTATGACGGTGTGATTGCCGCGCTGGAAGCGCGCGGCCTGCGGGTTATCCCCGCTTTTGCAAGCGGCCTTGACTCACGCCCCGCAATTGAAGCCTTTTTCATGAAGGACGGCCGCGCGACCGTCGATGCGGTGGTCTCCCTTACCGGCTTTTCGCTGGTGGGCGGTCCCGCCTATAATGATGCAAAGGCCGCAGAGGAAATTCTGTCCAGCCTCGACGTGCCATATATCGCGGCACACCCGCTTGAATTCCAGACACTTCAGTCATGGGGGAAGTCGCGGCAGGGACTTCTGCCGCTTGAGGCCACAATGATGGTCGCGATTCCCGAACTTGACGGCTCGACTGCACCGATGGTCTTCGGCGGACGCTCGGATGGCACGGACGCTCCCTGCACAGGGTGCGCGCGCCACTGTCGTTTTGCCGCTGCAGGTCTGGTGCGCGAAATGCAGTCCTGCCCGGAACGGGCCGATGCCATTTCGGCTCGGGTCGAAAAGCTCATAACTCTGCGCCGCACAGAGCGTGCCGAACGCCGCGTCGCAATGGTCCTGTTCAATTTTCCGCCCAATGCCGGGGCGACTGGCACTGCGGCGTTCCTGTCCGTCTTTGAGAGTGCCTTCAACACGCTGAAAGCGATGAAGGCCGCCGGTTATTCTGTCGATTTGCCGTCAGATGTCGACGCGCTGAGAGACGCCATCCTGTATGGCAATGCAGGTCAGTTCGGCGCTGAAGCCAATGTTGCAGCCCATATTTCAGCGGACGATCATGTCCGGCGTGAGCCGCATCTGAAGGAGATCGAGGCACAGTGGGGCCCGGCTCCCGGACGCCAGCAAAGCGACGGACGGCACATCCAGGTTCTTGGAGCTCATTTCGGGAATGTCTTCATCGGCGTCCAGCCGGGCTTTGGCTATGAAGGCGACCCGATGCGGTTGCTGTTCGAAGGCAATTTCGCGCCAACACACGCCTTCAGCGCCTTTTATCGGTGGCTGCGCGAGGATTTCGCGGCCCATGCGGTCCTCCATTTCGGTACCCATGGCGCACTTGAATTCATGCCGGGAAAGCAAGCCGGGCTTTCCGCCGACTGCTGGCCAGAGCGGCTGATCGGCGACATGCCGAACTTCTACCTGTACGCAGCAAATAATCCGTCGGAAGGCATCATTGCAAAGCGTCGCTCTGGCGCCACGCTGATCAGCTATCTGACGCCGCCTCTGGCCAATGCCGGGCTTTACAAGGGGCTGACAGATCTCAAGGCAATGACCGAACGCTGGCGCACCACGCCGCGCGAAGCGACAAGCGAACGGGCTGCCCTTGCGCCAATGATCCACGAAGCTGCCGCGAATCTTGATCTGGTCAGCGCCGGACCCAACTGGGGCGAAGCCGAAATTCAGGCCTTGGCGGAGAGGATCTACGAAGTTGAACGCGCCCTGATTCCGTTCGGCTTGCATGTGGTCGGCGAAGCCATGTCGGCTGAAGACCGGGCCAAACTGCGGGACGTCATGATCGAAGCACATGGCGAAGACTTCGATGTCGATGCGCTTGATGCAATGTTGGCGCAGGATCATGAACTGCCCGCTTTGGTTGCGGCGCTCGACGGCCGATACATTCGCCCGGTGAGTGGCGGAGATCTGCTTCGCACCCCCGAAATGCTGCCCACTGGGCGCAACATCAACGGCTTCGACCCGTTCCGCATTCCCTCTGCATTCGCGGTGGCCGACGGGGCAGCGCAAGCCGGGCGCGTGATTGATCGGCATCTGGCGGATGGCGGGGCCTTCCCCGAAAGCATCGCCATGGTTCTTTGGGGAACCGACAATCTGAAGAGCGAAGGCAGCCAGCTTGCCCAGGCACTTGCGCTGATGGGTGCCCGGCCGCGCTTTGATTCCTATGGTCGGCTTTCCGGCGCCGAACTTGTGCCACTCAAGGACTTGGGGCGTCCGCGCGTCGATGTCATTGTCACATTGTCAGGCATTTTCCGCGACCTGCTGCCGCTCCAGACGCGGATGATCGCAGAAGCTGCCTATCTTGCGGCCACTGCCGACGAACCGGAAGACATGAACTTCATACGCAAGCACAGCCTTGCCCATCAAGCGTGCCATGGCTGTGACATCGAAACCGCTGCGCTGCGCGTCTTCTCGAATGCAGACGGCGCCTATGGCGCGAACGTCAACATGATGATCGATGCTGGGTGCTGGAACGAGGGCGATGAACTCGCCGACAGCTTCGAGACCCACAAGAGCTTTGCCTATGGGCGCAACGGTGCGCCGGTGCAGCAGAGGAAGCTGCTTGAGCGGGCCCTTGCCGGAGTCGATCTTGCCTATCAGAATCTGGAGTCAGTCGAGCTCGGCATCACGACGATTGATCATTACGTCGACTCGCTCGGTGGCATGAGTCGCTCGATCGCACGGGCACGCGGCTCGGTTGCGCCGGTTTATATTGCGGACCAGACGCAGGGCGATGCCAAGGTCCGGACACTGGGTGAGCAGGTAGCTCTCGAAACGCGGACGCGCATGCTGAATCCGGCCTGGAGCGACGAAATGCTCCGCCATGGCTTTGAAGGCGTTCGCAACATCGAGTCCGGCATCACAAACACAATGGGCTGGTCGGCGACAACGGGCGATGTGGCACCTTGGGTCTATCAGCGGATCACGGAAACCTATGTCCTTGACGATGCAATGCGGCAGCGTCTGGCATCGCTCAATCCCAAAGCCGCGGCTCGTGTCGCCCACCGACTGATCGAAGCAAGCGAACGTGAATTCTGGGCACCGGATGCTGCCACTCTTGCAGCACTCCATGCAGCCAGCGACGAAATCGAAGACCGGCTCGAAGGTATACTCCAGGCGGCCGAATGAGGATGATGAAATGACATTGCTTACACTCGACAGGCCGGAAGATGGCGAAGGCAGTGTCCAGGTGGCGCTAGACCCCACAGATTTGATCGGGACAGCCAAAGTGTTTGCTGTTTACGGCAAGGGCGGAATTGGCAAATCGACGACGTCGTCCAACCTGTCCGCCGCACTGTCTCTGCTTGGCAAGCGCGTCCTCCAGATCGGCTGCGATCCGAAACATGACAGCACCTTCACGCTGACAAAGAAGCTGATGCCGACCGTGATCGATGTTCTCGAGACGGTCGATTTCCATTCAGAGGAACTGCGCCCGGAAGACTATATGTTTGAAGGGTTCAACGGCGTCATGTGCGTCGAGGCCGGCGGACCGCCTGCGGGGACCGGGTGTGGCGGATATGTTGTCGGCCAGACCGTAAAACTGCTGAAGCAGCACCACCTGCTCGAAGAAACCGACGTCGTGATCTTCGATGTCCTGGGCGATGTCGTGTGCGGCGGGTTTGCAGCACCACTGCAGCATGCGGAGCGCGCGGTCGTCGTTGCCGCCAATGACTTCGACTCGATCTTCGCGATGAACCGCATCGTCGCTGCCATCAAGGCCAAGGCCAAGAACTATGAAGTCCGGATGGCAGGCGTCATCGCCAACCGTTCAGCAGCGACCGACGAAATCGATCGCTTCAATGCCGCAACCGGGCTCAAGCGGCTCGCGCATTTCCCCGATCTCGACGCGATCCGCCGCAGCCGCCTCAAGAAATGCACCATTTTCGAGATGGACTCGACGCCCGAGATCGAGACGGTGAAGGCCGAATATTTGCGCCTCGCGGCGACCCTGTGGGCGGGCACCGATGCGCTGGATGCGATGCCGATGAAAGATCGCGAAATCTTTGAATTTCTGGGGTTTGAATGATGGTTACGGCAACTTACAAGCACTATAGTGGTCAGCTGGAAACCTATTTCGACCGCACGGCCCGCGATGCCTGGGTGCAGCTGACGTCCGAGGCTCCGGTAAGCAAGATCCGGGCAACAGTCCGCGCCGGACGTGAGCGTATGCGGTCAACCCTTCTGGACTGGTTGCCAGTCGATCTTTCCGGTCGTCGCGTCCTTGATGCAGGTTGTGGAACCGGAGCAGCGGCGATTGAACTCGCCAAGCGCGGCGCAAAGGTTATCGCGGTCGATGTTTCCGCAAGCCTGATTGAAATTGCGCGCGAACGGACCCCGGTGGGTCTGCAGATTGATTGGCGGCGCGGGGACATGCTCGATTTTGCTTTGGGCAGTTTCGACCACATCCTCGCGATGGATTCGCTGATCCATTATCCGACCGACGACATCGTCGCGGCAATCGCTGACCTTGGCGAACGCGCCACGCGCTCAATGCTGTTCACTGTCGCACCAAGGACGCCCGCACTCACCTTGATGCACAATGTGGGCAAGCTCTTTCCGCGCAGCGATCGGGCTCCGGCGATCCAACCCGTCCCGGTGAAATCGCTCCATCGCCAGATTGCCGAATCACGTGCATTGAACGGCTGGCATCGCGGCCGCGAAGAAACGGTTTCTGGCGGATTTTATACGTCGCACGCATTGGAACTGGTCTGGCAATGAGCGGCTCGCGCAAGCCTTTGGCGCTGCAATGGGCGCGGATCGGAACGGCTTTCCTGCCGTTTGCCGATGCCGCGTCTGCCGAATTGCCACTGTCCCGCTTGCTCCGCCTTTCGCTGTTCCAGATTTCCGTCGGTCTCGCAGCAGTATTGCTGACCGGAACCCTTAACCGCGTCATGATTCTGGAGTTGCATATTCCAGCCTGGACTGTTGCGCTGATGGTGTCGATCCCCCTGCTGTTTGCACCGTTTCGCGCTTTGATCGGGCACAAATCGGATACTCACAAATCTGTGCTCGGCTGGCGTCGGGTTCCCTACCTTTGGTTCGGCACCTTGCTGCAGTTCGGTGGTTTCGCAATCCTGCCCTTCGCGCTCATCATCATGTCCGGTGATACGCGGGGGCCAATCTGGTATGGCGAAATCGCTGCCGCGCTGGCCTTTTTTCTGGTCGGCATCGGGATGCATACCACCCAGACCGCCGGACTTGCCTTGGCAACGGATCTCGCCACCGAAGAAACCCGACCGCGGGTCGTCGCCTTGCTCTATGTCATGCTGTTGCTGGGCATGTTGATTGCCTCGCTGCTTTTTGGAGCATTGCTCGCTGATTTTTCATCGAAGCGGCTGATCCAGGTCATCCAGGGGACCGCCGAACTCACACTCGTGCTCAATGTCATTGCGCTTTGGAAACAGGAAGCGCGCAATTCGGCAAAGACAGCCTTGGACAATGTCCACCTCACCTTCTCTCAAACGTGGCAAAAATTTGCCGCGGAAGGCCGCACCATCCGCCTTCTCGTCGCTGTCGGACTGGGCTCGGCAGCATTCTCGATGCAGGACGTTCTACTTGAACCTTATGGCGGGCAGGTGCTTGGCTTGTCGGTGGGACAAACAACCGGCCTCACAGCGCTCTGGGCAACAGGGGCGTTGTGCGGGTTCGGCTTTGCAGCAAACCAGCTTGGCAAGGGCGCCGATCCGCACCGGTTGGCCGGCATTGGTACCGTGGCCGGGATCGCGGCCTTTTCGCTCGTGATCTTTTCTGCTCCGCTCCAGTCGATCTCGGTCATGCGCGCGGGCGTTGTTCTGATTGGCTTTGGCAGCGGCGTGTTTTCTGTCGGTTTGCTGATCGCAGCCATGGCCCTGAGCCAGTCCAACGATTCCGGTCTGGCACTGGGGGCCTGGGGCGCAGTCCAGGCGTCAGCCAATGGCGTTGCGGCAATGCTGGGCGGCGGACTGCGCGATTTGACGGGCAGCATTGCGACCCGAGGCGGCTTCGGGGAAGCGCTTTCCGGCCCAGCGACCGGATACCAGTTTGTCTATCATGTTGAGATCGCGCTGCTGTTTGCAACGCTTGTCGCACTTGGTCCGTTGGCGCGGCGCGTCACCACCGGCCCGACTTCTAACAATGCGCCAAAATTTGGTCTGACTGAGTTCCCCACCTGAGACCGAACGGAGACTCCCATGCAAAACACACTCTTTTTCGGACACATGGATGCAGCAGAGCTGATGTTCTACATCTTTGCCCTGTTCTTCCTAGGACTTGTCATCTGGCTGCGACGTGAAGACCGTCGCGAGGGATATCCGCTTGAAACGGACGTTGGCGGCCACCTCCTGAACAATGATGGACTATTGCAGATGGCGACGCCCAAGACGTTCCACCTGCCATTTGATCAAGGCAGCGTTACGACACCAACCAAGGGTCGTGAGTCGATCGATGTTCCCAATGCGCGGAGAACCGCTCCTTGGGCAGGCTCTCCGCTTGAGCCGACCGGGAGCGGGATCGGAGCGGGCGTTGGACCTGGCGCCTGGGCCGCACGCAGCGATACACCTGACCTTACGCACGAAGGCCAGCCGCGCATCGTGCCGATCGGCGGCACCGGGATTGTCGTCGAAGGCCGCGATCCCGATCCGCGCGGCATGAAAGTCCTCGGCGTCGATGGTGCAGTTGCCGGAACCGTTGCCGATCTTTGGGTTGACCGGTCTGAAATGATGATCCGCTACCTTGATGTGAGCGTTGGCGACAAATCGGTGCTGCTGCCAATGACAATGGCTCTGGTCGACAGGCGGCGCGGCGTTGTCCATTGCTCCGCGCTCAAGGGCAGCCAGTTTGCTGGCGCTCCCGGGGTTGCCAAGGCTGGCATCGTCACCCGCCTGGAAGAAGAGAAGATCACGGCCTATTTCGGCAGTGGCTATCTCTATTCCAGTCCCGGTCGTTCGGAGCCCTATCTGTGAGCGAATATGATCATGAGCCCATCCCCGGCCTGCCTGAACGGCTGCCGGCGGGTGAACATATCCTCTGGCAAGGTTCGCCCGACTGGCTGGGCCTGGCCAAGGGAGCGTTCCATGTGCAGGGCATCGCCGTCTATTTCGTGGCGCTCCTGCTCTGGGCGCTGTCCAGTGGCTCAATGATCGGGATCGGTCTGACGCTCGCCGGAGCGTGTGTCGGCCTCTCACTGCTTTTTGGCCTCGCCTGGCTATCGGCGAGAACGACAATCTACACAATTACGAACAAGCGGGTCGTGCTGCGCTTCGGCATGGCGCTGCAGAAATGTGTCAACCTGCCCCTCACTGCAATTGGAAGCGCTGGTCTTGCGCTTGATGGCGCGGGACGGGGCAACATTGTTCTGCAGCTCTCGGCCAGGCATCGCCTTGGCTACCTTCAGTTCTGGCCACATGCCAGGGCCTGGAAACTCGCAAGGCCGGAACCGATGTTGCGAGCCGTGCCCAATGCACTGCATGTCACTGGGTTGCTGAGCACAGCCTTGCGCGCTGCCAACCCGGGGAGCCAAACGACGCCACTGGACGTACAGGTTGCAGCGCAAGGCAACAGGAAGGCGCTGACAGCATGAGTGGACATACACACAGTGAATCGCTTCCCAAAGGTGCCCTGATCGGCGCTGCAGTCTTGGTGGGGCTGACGCTGGCATTCACCGGGGCCGTTGCACTCGGCATCGTGCCCGGTCCGGTTTCCGCCGAACAGCGCCGTGAAGCAGTGCATATGCCCAAACTTGCGGTGCGCGACCTACAATTTCTGGATCAGAAGGATGGGTCGGTCATGATCCGCGACGTCACTCGCGGCACGACTGCCTCTATCATTCAGGCAGGGAGCAAGACCGGCTTCATTCGCGGTGTAATGCGCGGACTGGCGCGCGATCGTCATATGCGCGGGCTCAACCAGGAACCTCCGTTCCGCCTTACGCTCTGGGCCAATCAAAATCTGGCGCTTGAAGATCTGGCCACTGGCCGCGTGATTGAACTGAACGGCTTTGGAGATACCAATCGTCAGGCCTTTCTAGACCTCCTGCTTCCCGCTCCGACCACAAGGGTCGCGTCACGATGAATCTTTTGCGCACCCGATTTGATACACCGTGCACGATCGAGGTCGAACACAGTTTCGACTATCTACATGCCCATGTTGAGCTAGCCGACGACGTGGCGATCCACCCAGGCGACAAGGTGCTTGTCCATGGCCAGGCTATCCGGGTGCAATATGGCGAGAGGATTGTCGAACGCAGGATGGCAACAGTGACCCGGGCCAGCCTGCCCGAACGGCTTTGGACGAAAATGCGGGGCCACTTCGAGCTCACTGAACTTTACGAAATAGGATTTTCTGCCGGGAGGGCATCATGACCGAAATGAAACATGATTTCACACCAGCCGATACGCTGGACATGGCCCGCACGGATACGGTCTTGTCGCCCCGTTTCTACACGACCGATTTTGACGCGATGGACCGGATCGACGTTTCGCGGGTTCGCGGTGAATGGGACGCCCTGATTGCCGAAATGGAAAGCGATCCAAACAAGACGCATTTCCGCAAGACGGCTGCATTTGATGGCGCGATCAATGCACTTGATCCGGCGTTGCGCGGGGAATTTATCGATTTTCTGGTCAGTTCGCTGACAGCCGAATTTTCAGGTTGCATCCTCTATGCCGAAATTGCCAAGCGCACGAAAAATCCGGACGCCAAGGCGTTGTTTCGGCTCATGGCCCGCGACGAGAGCCGCCACGCGGGCTTCATCAATGACAGCCTCAAGGATGCCGGAATCGGAGTCGATCTCGGCTTTCTGACAAAGACCAAGAAATATACGTTTTTCCGGCCAAAATTCATTTACTATGCGGTCTATCTGTCGGAAAAGATCGGCTATGCGCGCTACATCACGATCTACCGCCATCTTGCGCGCAACCCTGACAAGCAATTCCACCCAATTTTCAGCTGGTTCGAAGAATGGTGCAACGACGAATTCCGCCACGGCGAAGCTTTTGCCTTGCTGATGCGGGCAGACCCTAAGTTGCTCCAGGGCGTCAATCGATTGTGGATCCGTTTCTTCCTTATGGCCGTCTACACGACAATGTATGTGCGCGACCATACGCGGCCTGCACTCTACAAGGCCTTCGGGATGGACCCCACAGACTATGACTACACGGTTTTCCGGATCTGTTCGGAGATCACCAAACAAGTATTTCCCGTCGTACTCGATAGCGACAGTCCGCATTTTCGCGCCTTGATGGATAGCATTCTGCGCCACAATCTCGGCATGGCTGCGGCCCGGACCCAAGGCGGCCCGATCGGCTTCCTGAAGCGGTTGGGACACAGCGCCGGGGTTGCATTTGACATGATGCGCCTGTTCTTCCTGCCGGCGCAGGACAACAGGGTTCCTGCCACGGTCCGACTGGTGCCTGCCTGGTGAACTGGGCACTGATCTTGCCCTTCATATTTGTGGCGGTGGTCTGGTTTGTCAGCACCGGCGCCATCATCTGGCTCGACAACAAGCCGGTCGAGACTTTTGGCGCAAGCCTGGTCGGGGCGACTGTTGTGGCCGGCTTTGCGACGCTGGGCGTCATCGTCAGCGCTGGCGATGCATCGACAAGCGGCGCCTATCTCGCTTTTGCTTCGGCGACAGCAATCTGGGGCTGGCATGAAATGAGCTTTCTGATGGGCTTCGTGAGGGGACCCAACCGAAAGGAAGAAGGGCCAAATCTGGCAGGTTGGGCCCGCTTCAAGTCAGCCGCTGCCACGCTCATCCATCATGAGATTGCGTTAGCAGCTACAACTGCTGTCCTGTTTTTGATGTGCTTGGGCCAGCCAAACCAGATTGCGGCTGAGACGTTCGGGCTGCTCTTTGTCATGCGGCTTTCAACCAAACTCAATATCTTCCTCGGTGTCGCCAATCTGACAACGGATATCATGCCAGCGCATATGGCCTATCTGAAAACCTATTTCCGCAAGGCAGCTATTAATCCGCTGTTCCCGCTTTCACTTGCAGGTTCGGCCTGGTTGAGCATCATCTTGTTGGGCCAAGCACTCGCAGCCCCGCAAGCGAGCGGAGAAATGGTGGGCACGATGATGCTTTTCGCACTCGTCGCGCTGGCCACACTCGAACATGTATTCCTGATGCTCCCCATGCGCGATTCCGCGCTTTGGGCCTGGGCATCACCGAAACAGAAATCACCAGCTATCTTGAAATCGCACAATCAATGGGGAGGCGACAATGGACTATGAGGCGCTGTTCACTTCGGCACTGGATGATCTGAAGACCGAAGGGCGCTATCGCATCTTCGCCGAACTTGAACGCAAGCGCGGCAGCTTTCCGAGGGCCCGTTGTCACAACCATGAAGGTGTCGAGGAAGTCACGGTCTGGTGCTCCAACGACTATCTCGGCATGGGCCAGAAGGACATCGTGATCGATGCGATGCACCAGACGCTCGACAAATGTGGTGCAGGTGCTGGCGGAACGCGCAATATCTCCGGCACGACACATCAGCATATCCTGCTGGAGCGCGAGTTGGCCGACCTGCACAACAAGGAGGCGGCGTTGCTCTTTACCTCTGGCTACGTCTCCAACTGGGCGGCTCTGGGCACGCTGGGCGAACGGCTGCCAAATTGCGTCATCCTGTCCGATGCCGGAAACCATGCCTCGATGATTGAAGGCATCCGCCACAGCCGCGCCGAACGCCAGGTATTCAAGCACAGCGACCCAGAAGACCTGAACCGCAGGCTTGCGGATCTGGATCCGGCGCGGCCCAAGCTCGTTGCGTTCGAGAGTGTCTATTCGATGGATGGCGATATCGCGCCAATCGCGGAAATCCTCGATGTCTGCGAAGCACACGGGGCGATGTCCTATATCGACGAAGTTCATGCGGTCGGGCTTTATGGTCCGCGTGGAGGCGGTGTTGCAGAACGCGAAGGCCTGATGGACAGGATAACAGTGATTGAAGGAACGCTGGGCAAGGCCTTTGGCGTGATGGGCGGCTATATCGCCGGGTCGGCCGCAATGTGCGATTTCGTTCGCAGCTTCGCCAGCGGCTTCATCTTCTCAACAGCGCTGCCGCCAGCAATAGCTGCGGGCGCAACAGCGAGCATCAAACATCTCAAGGTAAGCCAGCTTGAACGCGCCCGGCATCAGGAGCGGGTCGCTACCGTCCGCCGCAAGCTCAATGCTCTGGGTATCCCCATGATGGACAATCCAAGCCATATCATCCCGGTGATGGTTTGCGATCCGCACAAGTGCAAGATGATCAGTGATTGGCTGCTCGACAATCATGGCATCTATGTCCAGCCGATCAATTATCCGACTGTTCCAAAAGGCACGGAACGATTGCGAATTACACCTTCACCGGTGCACAGCGATGGCGATATCGACAAACTCGTAAATGCATTGAGCGAAATTTGGTCCCATTGTGCACTGGCACGCGTACCCGTTGCAGCCTGACTAGTCGTGGAGCCGTCTGCGCAACAAGAGCAAAGACAGGGATGCGATGGTGATGACAACGGGCACTAAGACGGCAATCGCCGCTTCGTGGGGAATGCCGGGCACGGCCTTGATGACATAGGCGCTCAACCCGACTAGGTAATAGCTGATTGCGGCAACAGAGAGGCCCTCAACTGCCTGTTGCAGGCGCAGCTGAGCCTGGGTGCGCCGATCCATCGAATGAAGGAGGTCACGATTTTGCCGAGCAAGTGCTGTGTCCACGCGGGTCCTTAGCAGTGAACTTGTCCATGCCGCACGCTGCGAAAGGTCATCAAGTCGTTGTGAAAATGACTGGCACGTCCGTATTGCCGGCATCAGTCGTCGTTCCGTGAAGTCAGCTAGCGTCGGGTAACCCCGCACCTTTGACGCTTCAATGGCGGCCAGCCGGTCCGCACTCAATTGGGCATAGGCTCGAGTTGCACTCATGCGGTACCGCGTTTCTGCATCAAGACGAGCGAGTTCCGCGGAAAGAAAGCTAAGTTCCTCAAGCAGGACGTGGTCCTCCTCGCTTCCTTCCGAAACATCATGGCTCAATTTGGCAAGCCGTGCTTCCAGCCTGGACACTTCGGGCGTCAGCCGCTGGGCAGGGGGAAGGCCGAGCAGTGCCATGTTGCGATAATTGCCAAGTTCCTGAACCTTCTGGACGAGCCGAGTGGTCTCTCCACCTTCAAGTCCACGATCGGCCACCAACAGGCGACCGTATCCATCGGGTTTCAAACGAAAGTCAGACCAAATCCGTGCCGTGCCGCCTGCAACGTCGCAGACGACAAGGCTTTCAACCGTAAAGGCTGCTTCCAGCTGCTCTTTTGTCGGTGGCGGTGCATAACGGGACAAAACGGCAATTTGTGTCGCGCGCACCACCTTGCCCGGCAAGTCTTCCAGAAGGTCGTCAACGAGACCACCAAAATCCGAAGGGTCGAACAATGTCGGAGAAGGGCCGGGGCGGATGAGCGTGTAGCTGGCAAATTCGCTGTGCAATTCCCAGACCAGGGTCATGTCCTCAAGAGGAAGGATCGCAAACTTTCCGGGAGATTCCGGGCCGCCATGCTTTCGCGCAAGCGTTGACATGTGCGCGATACTTTGGGCCCCATCAGTCAGGGTCAGGACCTGCATCAATCTGCAGGGCGCAGAGAAATGCGGCACTGTTCGCGCATGCATTTCTTCGGAAAGGGAGGCACGAAGAGGGTGGCTCAAAGCCGAGATGTCAGAGAGACCCTCTTCGGTCATGATGTCAGCCCGCGCCTCTCAGCGCGCGCCGGTCTTTACGCCCGCCCCCGCCGTTGCCGGTGCTGTCGCCGCCATGGCAGCCGAACGTGGCCCTGCCAGAGCTGGGTGATCTTTGAGCATCGAGACGCCTCCAAGCGGCTTGTTCACACCCTGGTGGCAGGTGGCACAATTGACCTTGTAGGCATCCCCAAGGCTTCCCTTCTGAGACGCTGGCAAGACACTGCCAAGCGGCTGAAGATAAGCATTGTTGATGTCCCGCGCCAGACGGATACCATGCCAAGCCGTCACGCGCGCAGGTGTGCTGTGCGTCCATGACGCGAAGCCGTTGGTATTGTGGCAATAGGTGCAGTTGACACCCAGTGCCGTGGATACACGCATCATAAGGCCATAAGTCTGCTCGGCACTCTGGATTGGAATGGCACCGCCCTTGCCATATGCTGTCGGTGACTCCACTCGCACGTTCTGCGACGCCAGCAGATAGGGTTCATAAATGTTGTTCGGCAGCGAGGCATATCCAACGTTCTTGTTCGGCGCATTCTGGCCATGCCGGTTCCCGCGTATCCCCGCTGGCTCGGGTGCCAGTGAAGACCATTTATATGTCGGCAGCGCATTGCCTCGATGACAGGTCCAGCACGTCACACCAGTCTGCTTCACATGCGGTTGCCATTCGGTATTGATATGGCGCGTCATCTCGATCATGCGGCGCGCGACGATCTTCTGATATTTCTCGTCTGAGGCCATATTTTCGGGATTATGGCAATAATTGCACCCTTCTTCCTTGGGTGCGACCCAGTCATTGAAGGACCCCATCAGCCGGTTGAACTCATCGGCACTCAAATCATTGAGCACCTTGACGTTCTGGTATTGCGACGTGGCAAGAGGCCCGTCTCGGCTTTCCAAGGGATATGGAGCGGGCGGAATGAAGTTTGCCGCTTTCGCCTTGTCGAGCGCGGCCACGGTGTGGATCTGGTCCATCCCAGTCCCGCGATAGCCGGTCTGCTGCGATACCTTTGGAGAAAGTTCGCACCCGGCCAGCACGGTCAGGGCTACGAGAGGAATGGTGCTGCGGATCATTTTCATTTCGCGGCTCCCGGAAGCGTTGCGGGATCGACAACACCCGTTGCCGGATACTCCGGCGCAAAGTGATGCTCGACGGCCCATTCATGCCAGTTATCGACGACGGTGCCCGTCAGAAGTATGCCTATACCGCCGGTCAATGTTACCAGAACCGCAAACCACCAGGCCCAGCGATGGATCGATTCCATCGTGGCGTTCCAGCCCATCGTCCAGCGCCAGAAGAGCGCCGCGCGCTCAGAGGCAGTTCCGCGATCGGTGATCTGTTCAAGCTCCCGCTCGCCGCCATACCGTCCGACCGCAAGGATCGTCGCGCCATGCATTGCGAAGAGCAATGCCGAACCATAGAGGAAAACGATCGAGAGCGCGTGGAACGGATTGTAGAAGAGGTTACCGTATCGGATAGAGAAGGCTGCAGTCCAATCGAGATGCGGAAAGATGCCAAATGGAACCGCTTCGCACCAGCAGCCCATCATAACTGGACGGATGAACCCCAGAACGAGATAGAGCCAGATTGCGCTGGCAAAGGCCCAGGCGACGTGCGTGCCCATGCCCAATGCGCGAGCGCGCCGATATGTTCGCACCCACCAGAGCAGCGCCGATGATGTCCAGAAGAAGCCGGCAATCAGCCACCATCCGCCATTCGCCAGCGGTGGCAGGATCCTGAGGCCATATTGCGGGCCGGGCGGCTCAAGTGCCAGCCATGGAAGCTGGCGGACGAACTGAACCGGATCCCAGTTGACCGAGGCCATCATGTTCAAGCCGATGATTTCAAAGCCGATAAAAAAGCACAGGATCGATGCAAAGCCCAAGGTGCCGAGGTAAATCGGCCCGATCTGGGCATTGCCAATCTTGCCCATGAGATAGGAAAAGCTGCCTTTTCCAATGCGCGGATCATTGCCTGCTCCAAGGGAAACACCCAATTCGGGCGATCCTCTAAGCTGAACCTGGGTGAAGAAATTCTGATATGTCGCCATTGTCTCTCTCCCCCTCAGCGCCAAATCGGCAGGTCAAGCCACCAGGTCCACCATTCGGGCCACCCCTTGGTCCAGAACGGTCCGCTGATGATGATGCAGACGGCACTCCAGAAAGCCGCTGACAGGGCAAGGAACAGCCCCACGCGGTGAATGCCGAGCGTGCCGACGGAATAGCCGATCAGGTCGCGGAAGAACGTATCTTCATGATCGGGCTGCTTGACCGTTTCACCTTTCGCCGGGTTCACGGCCGAAAGGATCAGGGAGCCATGCAGCGCCAGCGCCAGGGCGTTGGTGAAGAAGAAGCTCACGGCAATCATATGTGCCGGATTGTAATGGAAATGCAGGTATTGATAGCCGGTGTTCGACACCCAATCGAGGTGACTGAAAATGCCGTAGGGGAAGCCGAAGCCCCATGCCCCAAGCAGAAGCGGCCGAAAGATCACCAGCGTCATATAGGCAAGGATCGCGAAGCCGTAAGCAAAGGGAACATGATAGCCAATGCCAAGTTTGCGGCATATCTCCACTTCACGGAGGGCCCAACTGACGAAGGCACCGACCGCGCATATCGTGATGATTTGCCACAAGCCCCCTTTCATCAGCGGTGCCAGAGCAAGGCCATAGCTGATATCAGGCGGGGCAATGCTGATAAGCCAGGGGTTCCAGGTTGGCCCCATCGCCGCGCCATACATGATCAGCGCAGTGCCGAGCGAGGCAAAGAATGCGGTCGTTACGCCGAAAAAGCCGACATAAAATGGC
This sequence comes from Aquisediminimonas profunda, assembly GCF_019443285.1. Classification (GTDB taxonomy): domain Bacteria; phylum Pseudomonadota; class Alphaproteobacteria; order Sphingomonadales; family Sphingomonadaceae; genus Aquisediminimonas; species Aquisediminimonas profunda. The sequence continues at coordinate 1,066,997 of NZ_CP080327.1, read as the reverse complement.
CCGACCCAGAAGTCGAAAAGATCGCCTCCGATCAGGGTTCCCCCTCTTACTCGGTATTTTCGTTCAAAGCTCAGCAGTGCCATGGCACGCTCCTCCTCCCCGGTACTGCCTGTGCAGACCGGTCATTATCTCACATTGGGTGAGCGGTGCGGGCAGAAGAAGCCGCAGCGACTTCTGCCCGCAACGCCTAGCCCGGGTTTATCCTCAGGGCGTTCGCCCTACGGCGTCGCCGGAGCTGCCGGTGCAGCTGCCGCAGCCGGAGCTGGGGCTGGACCGTCAAGCCAGTTGAAACGGTTCGTGCTGAGCAGGATGAAATGAATCAGCAGTGCAAGCACGAACAGGAAGATCGCGAGCGCGGTCAAAGTCCGGCGCGGATCAAAGGTTTGCCAGAGTCTCCACACGATAGAATCTCCCTATGCAAAAAGACTGGTGATACTGGCTTGCGCGAATTGCGCTCCAGTCTCGATCATGGCGTATCCGTTCGGACCTGGCAGCCAGGGCCGCCATTGCCAGACGAGGAAGTGCGCGATGATCGCGACGATAGTGAATATGATGAAGCTGGTCATGAAGAGCTTATGAAACTCTTTCGCTTCTTCGGCCGTCAGATAATTCAGCGGCCTTTCGTCATTGCTGCTCATACGGATGTCTCCTTTTCCAAACGAGAAGGGTCGCCGAAAGCGCGGCCCCCCGGGCTCATCAACGTCGGAGGCGGTGCCCCGGCGAAGATTTCGGACTGACTCCCTCCACAGGCCAGCACCATATTTGCCAGACGCGCGCTCATCACGCGGCCTGACTTTCAAACTGGCGGGCCGCAAGGGCCAGCCTTTCTGAACTGACTTCCGTTTCGCCAGCCGCCCGCGCGCCGCGTTCGGCGGCATCGCGTATGCGTTTAGCTGCGGATATTCTGACTAGCACCGGTTGCGCTTCCACGAGCGCGTCAAGGGCCAGCTTGGCTTCATCTTGCCAGGCGATGCTCCGTTCCATGCGCGCTGGCGTCGCTTCGACAGCATCCATCTGCGTCGAGAGCGGGATCATATTGAACAACGCATCAAACAGCGCGTTGCACACTTCCTGAACAAGGTAGGTCGCGCCGGAATAGCCCATGAAGGGCGTTCCCGTATGCCTGCGTATGGCCGCTCCCGGGAAAGACGCCGGGACATAGACGGCACGGGATCCGGCTTCGGCCAGATACATGCGTTCATTGTAGCTGCCGAACATGATCAACGGCGGCGTCGCCCGGATCGCTTCGCGCACGGCTGCATTGTCGGGCTTGATTCCGGCGGTCCTGCTGAATGCAAAGTTACAGGGAAGCCCCATGTCGGTTTCAAGAAAATTGCGGATCCCGCGCGTGTAGGTTTCGTTGGCAACAATCGCGAAACTGGCTGTGCCGAAGAAATCCTGAGTCACCGAACGCCACAAATCCCAAAGCGGCTTGATTGTCGTGTGCTTCTCACGCTCAATGAAGGGCTCGGGATCAAGTCCCATCAACTCGCCGAGCTTGCGCAGGAACAATGTTGTCGATTCAAGCCCGATCGGGGCCTGCAGATAGGGACGGTCGAGCGTCTCGCACAGGCCGCGACCAAATTCCCGATAAAGGCAGACGTTGACACTGGCATCGGCAAGCTTCTTGACATCTGCCAGGTGCGAACCCAGCGGAAAGGCCATGCTGACCTCAGCGCCAATGCCTTCAATCAGACGCCGAATTTCAGCAAGGTCCGACGGCATGTTGAAGGTTCCGTACATTGGGCCGATGATGTTGACCTTGGGCCTTTCACCGTCCTTGAGCTTCTTGGGAGCGGGTACTTTTTTCGGTCCGAACTGAGTCCAGAGCCAGGTGAGTGCCCGGTCTGCTGCCTGCCACTGGTCCTCATCGATTGTCCTCGGCAGGAACCGCTGGATATTGGTGCCTTCAGGCGTCACGCCGCCGCCGATCATTTCGGCGATCGAGCCAGTGACCACCACTGCCGGCAGGTCGCGTTCCAGCGTTTTCCAGGCGCGCTTCATCGCACCTTCTGTTCCATCCCTGCCCAGTTCCTGTTCACCAAGGCCGGTCACGACGATCGGAAGCTCGTGTGGCGGCAGGCCGTCAGTATAATGCAGGACCGAAGTGACCGGCAGGTTTTCACAGCCTACCGGGCCGTCGATGATCACTTGCAGGCCTTTGATTGCCGTAAAGGCGTAAACAGCCCCCCAATAGCCACCAGCGCGATCATGATCGAGGATAAGCGTCATGTTCCGATCGCCTCCTCGGCCTTGGCCGCACCGAGCATCTTCGCTGCATATTTGGCCTTGAATTCGGGCCGTTCTGCAGGGGTGTCTTCCCAGATGCCCGCAGCGTGACCGGTGCCCACCCCTTCGAAAAATGCCTTCATCTTGGCAAAGCGTTCACCATTTGCGAGCGCCGCATTGATCACTTGAGCCAGCGAACCTGCCCCAGCGGGCCCCATCAATGGCCGCGCCGAAATCAGGTTGGTAAAGTAGAGCGCCGGGATCGCCCGCGACTTCGCATGCTGCACCACAGGCGTGGTGCCAATGGCCAGATCCGGTCCGAATTCATCAACGGCTTGAAGGTCCTGCTCAAGGCTTGCGCGATACTGGATGCGAACACCCTTCGCCTCCAGCCATTCCCGATCCGGATCGGACCAGCGCGTGCGCGGGCAGGCCGTTCCGACATAAGGCACGTCGGCACCACTTTCGATCAGCAGTCGGGCGACCAGAAGTTCTGAACCCTCATAGCCCGAGACTGTCACCCTGCCAGCTATCTGCTTGGCAGCCAGCGCACCGCGAATTGCAGGGATGAAACGATTCTTAGCAGCATCGACCTTGTCTTGCGCAATGCCGCACAGAGAACCAACCGCATCGAGCCACGCGGCGGTGCCATCCACCCCGACGGGCGCCGATCCCAGGATACTGCGACCGGCCGCTTCGAATTCGCGGACGCTTGCCGTGTAGAAGGGATGGATAGCTGCAACCGCGGCACAGTCGAGCGCTGCATAGAGCTCTCGCCATTCGCGTGTCGGAACGACGGGACCGGCAGCAAGGCCAAGTGGCTCCAGCATCATGCCGATGCCAACCGGATCGGCAGGAAACATTTCGCCCAGAAGCGTAATCGTCGGCCTGTCCGCTCTCTCCGAAGGAGCGGCAACGGGACCTTGCTCGGCTTCCTTGCGGGCGTAGGACAGCATCGCTCCGGCCAGGACATCCTTCGCTTCTGCATGCGTCGGAACGCCAAAGCCCGGGACGTCGATCCCGATGATACGAACACCATTGATCTCGTCGGGCAACAACTGCAGCGGCACGCCAGAAGCTGTGGGCACGCAAAGGTTGGTGACGATCACCGTGTCATAGAGAGCCGGGTCCGCAAGCGTGTGAACCGCATCGCGGATATCCTCGAACAGCTTTCCGGTTACCAGCGTTTCCGAGTTGAACGGGACATAGCCCACAGTCCGCCGGGCGCCGTAGAAATGGGATGTGAAAGTCAATCCATAGACGCAGCATGCCGAGCCGGAAAGGATCGTTGCCGTCCGTCTCATGCGAAGGCCGACTCGGAGCGACCCAAACGCGGGGCACATGCTTTGCGGCTGGTCATGCGGGCCCTGCGGGTAGTCCGCGGCGTAGCGGTCCAGAACTTCGGACTTGCCCGCCTTGGCGGCGGCATCGCGCATTGTCTCAGCCCCTGCGTGGCAGCCGCCAGTTGCCTCGGTCGATCCGAGATCAAGGCGGTCAGCTTCGCGGTGTGGGGCTTCGAGATCCATCACCTATACCGCATCATACACGACTTCGAGCGAAGGTCTGGTCACATACTCGGCCCCTCGCATATCTGCCTGAGTCGCGGGAATCAGGGTGACGCCCCCACCGGTTTCCTCCGGGCTGAACAATCCCAACAGGCCGTCCTGGTCAAGTGGCGTCGGCCGAACCGGTGGCGCTTCGGCAACGTTGATCGCAAGCTCCTCGAAGATCGAGGCCCATTCGCCGCCCGGCGTGCCGATGATCTGGTAATTGGCCGATTTACGGCGGATGTCTTCATTCGCGGGGATCGCGCACAAGGTGGGGATGCCAACTGCACTGGCAAAAGCCTGCGCTTCGCCGGTGCCATCATCCTTGTTGATGATCATCCCCGCAACGCCAACATTGCCTCCCATCTTGCGGAAATATTCGACGGCCTTGCAGACATTGTTGGCAACATAGAGAGACTGGAGATCGTTCGATCCAACGACGATCACTTTCTGGCACATGTCACGCGCGATCGGCAGGCCGAAGCCGCCGCAGACGACGTCGCCAAGGAAATCGAGAAGCACATAGTCGAATCCCCACTCATGAAAGCCGAGCTTCTCGAGCAGTTCAAATCCGTGAATGATGCCGCGCCCGCCACAGCCGCGCCCGACTTCCGGGCCGCCAAGTTCCATGGCGAAGACCCCGTCGCGCTGGAAGCAGACATCTTCAATCGTCACTTCTTCACCGGCGAGCTTCTTCTTGGCAGACGTCTCGATGATCGTCGGGCATGACTTCCCTCCAAACAGCAGCGACGTCGTGTCGCTTTTCGGATCACAACCGATCAACAGCACCCGCTTGCCTTGCTGCGCCATCATGTAGCTCAGATTCGAAAGCGCGAAGGACTTGCCGCTGCCGCCCTTGCCATAGATCGCAATGATTTGGGTTTCCTTGGTAATTGGCCCGGTATGGACTGGATCCGGCTCCTGGTTTGCCTCATCGCGCAAACTCCCGACGTCGAGCATCGTCATGCGCACTCCCTCCAATCCAGAACCATTTTCAAACAGGCCGCATCGCCGAACGCGCACGGATAAGCCTCGCCGGCCTTGGTTGCAGGCCGGCGATGTGTGATTAGCCCGTCGAAAGACAGCGAACCGGACTCAATGAGTGCGCGCGTCGCGACCAGATCATCGGCCTTCCATTCGGCGGCAACGCGAATGCGCGCTTCTCGCATGAATGCAGGCGGGAAATTGAAGCTCAGCGGCTTTGTGTAGAATCCGGCCAGAACAATCTCGCCGGAATGCGCCAACCGCGTCAGCAACGAATCAAGCAGGTCTGGCGCTCCGCTCGCATCGCAAATCACCTTGTAATCATGATGTGAGTCGTCTTCCGGACGAACGACCCGATATCCGGCGGCGCCGTCCTGGCGGGCGGGGTTGGTCTCCCAAACGGTTGGAGCCGGTCCCCCCGCTGCTACGATCAGGCGCGCGAGCAGCCTGCCGAGAACTCCGTGACCGACGATCAGATCTGGCAGATGGTCTCCGCCAGCTATGGCGTGACGCGCTGTCGCAGCCAGCGCCAGCAAAATGCCCTGTTCCGCAAGTGATTCCGGGACTGGGATTGCGCGCGCAGAGGGCACGACAAGCCGACGAGCGGTTCCCCCGAAAAGGCCCTTTGCATCGCGGTAGCAGCTTGCACCCGGCACAAATACGCGCTCTCCGATGCGACATTCTGCCTCCGGACCTGCGCCTATGATACGCCCGACAGACTCATATCCAGGGACGAGCGGGTATCCCATGCCGGGGAACGGCGGCATCGTTCCGCTCCAGAGCAAGCGCTCGGTACCGCTACTGATTCCGCTGAAATCGATTTCAACGACAACATCACCGTGAGCAACCGGAAGCAGTTCGAGACGACGCAAAGCCAGTCTTTCAGGCGCTTCCAGAACGACAGCGAGTGTGTCCATCCTCATTCCCCAAGCAGTCTGGCGCATTCTGGCGACCCACTGCCCACGATCGGTCTCTTTTGACCTGCTCGGTGATGTCAATCTAAATGGACGCTATTAGATGTCAATAAAGTTTTACACTTTTGGAGTCATCATCGAGAGTCACTTGCGCGCAACGACTACCCTGCAGGTTATCGGCGTTGGCGTCCGGATCAACCGAGACGACGCAAACCCTGCAGTTTTCAAAAATGAGGAAATTTCCTGCGCCGAGCGTGGCCGTCCGCTGCCCATTGCCAGCAGATAAAGCCCAAAATAGCCATGCCCCATCGCCCGCGCGCCCTGTGTTTCGGCCATAGGTTCAGCAACCAAAAGCGTCCCGCCTCTTGGCAGGGCATCATGGACTTTCTTCAGCAATTTCCGGACAACATCATCGTCATGATCGTGCAGCACGCGGACAAGAGTGAAAATATCTGCGCCGACGGGGATCGGATCATCGATGAAACTGCCATCAAACACTTTGGCGCGACTCCCGAGTCGCGCTCGCGCCCGTGCGGCAACTGCGGGAAGATCAAACAGCGACAGTGGCAGGTCTGGCCAGCGATGCCCGACCTTTTCAAGGAAAGCCCCTTCTCCGCCGCCTATATCGGTGAGACTTTGATGGCGCCCGAAATCATAAGCGCGAATAATCTGTTCCGCGAGCATGGGCTGCGATGCCGCCATCAAGGCGGAATAGCGGGCAGCCGACTCGGCGTCGTTTGCATCATAAGGCCAATAGCCCGCAAGCAACCCTCCCCCACCGCCTCTCCGCAAAAGGGCAACAGGGTCGGCAAGATCGGAATAAAGTGCCTCATGATGGAGCACGAGCTCCGCAATGCCAGGGTTACCCAGCAGTGCAGCGCCGTCGCTGCCCAGCGCAAACCGGCCATCGGCAAGCTCTTCGGACAGGTTCAGTGAAGCCGCCCCCCTAAGCAAGGCCTGCATGGAATGGAGCGGCATGTTACAATCGTCGGCGAGTTCCTGGACTGAACGCGGGCGGACCCTGAGCTTTTCCAGAAGGTCGAGACGAACGCAGGCATACAGAATCTGTGAATAGACAAATCCGGCAACAACATCGAACAATGCCTTGGCGCGTCGTGCAGCGATTGGACGGACAAACGGAAAATTTGCTGCGAACCGCTGGAATCGCGAACTGGACAGAGTGGCATTGCGCCAGCTGATCCAATTTTCTCTCAACTGGCTCAACATCGCTGGCTTCCTGAAGTGATGTCCAAACATCCGGACATGCATTTGTCAAATAATATGGACAATCATGCTCGATCGTTCAACACTGCCACTCATGACGGACCGAGTCATCATCGTTGGTGCAGGAATAGGTGGGCTAACCGCGGCGCTTCTTCTGGCTGACAAGGGACTGTCCGTGACCGTCGTTGAAAAAGCCGCCGAACCCGGTGGAAAGATGCGCGCAGTCCCCGTCGGGGATCGCGTAATCGACGCAGGTCCGACGGTCTTCACGATGCGGCACGTTTTCAGGGAGATCTTTGCCAGCATCGGGGAAGACCTTGATGATCATATCGGCCTGACAAAGGCTGACATACTGGCACGGCATGCCTGGCAGGGCGGCGAGCGGCTGGACCTTTTTGCGGACCAGGCGCGCAGCCGCGACGCTGTTGGCAAGTTTGCGGGAGCGAAAGAGGCGCAGGGGTTCGACACTTTCTCTGCAGAAGCGCGCCGGATCTATGAGGCTCTTGATGCGCCATTCATCCGGGCAAGCAAGACAAGTCCGCTCGGGCTTGTCTGGCGCATGGCACCGAACGGCCTTGCCGCGCTGTCAGGGATCAAGCCCTACGAGCCGATGTGGCGCGCGCTGGGCCGGCACTTCAGCGACGGCCGGCTGCGCCAGCTGTTCGGGCGTTACGCAACCTATGCAGGGTCGTCGCCATTCCATGCCCCGGCAACGCTGATGCTGATTGCCCATGCGGAGGCTCAGGGGGTCTGGCTGATCGACGGTGGCATGCATCGGCTCGCGTCAGTAATGGCCAACCTTGCAATTGTCCGCGGCGCGCAGTTCCGCTTCAACACGTCTTGCACCGAGATTGCAAAAGGTTCGATCCGTCTGGATTCCGGGGAGCGGCTTTCGGCGGATTGCATCATTGCCAACTGCGACCCTGCGGCCCTGGCATCCGGCTTGTTCGGACGCGCCGTCTCACAGGCAGCGCCAGTACAAAGACCGGATCGACGCGCGCTATCAGCCATGGTCACCCTGCTCTTGGCGGAGGCAGAAGGCGAGCCTCTCTCCCATCACAATGTCTTCTTCTCTGATGACTATGCCGATGAATTTGCGCAGATCGAAGCAGGTCGCCTGCCAGCGAACCCCACGGTCTATCTGTGCGCGCAGGATCGCGATGCCCGCGATGGCACTCCGCCATCCAGGCCCGAACGCTTTCAGATCATCGTCAATGCGCCGCCCAATGGCGACGGAAAGAGCTTCACGGCAGCGGAGGTTGCAACATGCGAACGCGCAACATTGGACCGACTTCAGGCCTGCAACCTGAAACTCAAGATAATGGACCATCACCTGACGACGCCGCAGGACTTCAACACCCTGTTTCCGGCGACGGGAGGGGCACTCTACGGTCAAGCGACACACGGAGCGTTGGCAGCATTCCAGCGGCCAGGATCGCGGACACGGATTCCAGGCCTCTATCTCGCGGGCGGAGCGACCCATCCAGGAGCAGGCGTTCCGATGGCAGCGCTTTCGGGGATGCAGGCAGCATCCGCCTTGCTGGCGGACCGCGCTTCGATACGCCGGTCATACCCGGCGGCTACGCATGGTGGTATATCGATGCGATCAGCGACGACGGGCGCCATGGACTGACAATCATTGCCTTTGTCGGCAGTGTCTTTTCGACCTGGTATGCGCTTTCCGGCCGGAACAGGCCGCAGAACCATGTCGCACTGAATGTTGCCCTCTACGGCCCGCGCGCCAACCGCTGGGCTATGACCGAACGGGGAGAGTCCTCGCTCCATCGAGAACAGAGTTCGATCCGGATCGGACCGAGCGACATGGTTTGGGATAGGGATACCCTTACAATCCGCTTCGAGGAACGCGGCGCGCCCATCCCTCGTAAAGTGAAAGGCGTTGTTCGCGTCAAACCGGAAGCGCTCGTGATGCAGACATTCGCACTGGATGCCGAGGGGCGTCACCGCTGGATGCCGGTGGCCACGCGCGCGCGGGTCGAGGTCCATCTTGATGATCCTGAGCTGTCATGGTTTGGCGCAGGCTATTTCGACAGCAATGCCGGCGATCGCCCGCTTGAGGAAGGCTTTACCCACTGGAACTGGTCTCGCGCTCATTTGAAGCGGGATACGGCAGTGCTGTATGAGGGCTCCCGCCGAGACGGAAGCGATTTTGCCTTGGCCCTCAGGTTCGACAGAACCGGTCGAGCGGCGCTGGTCGAACCGCCCCCTTTGACGACATTGCCGCGAACCGGCTGGCGCGTAGCACGGTCGACGCGCGCAGATCCGGGCAGCGACGTTGTGATCCGCAAGGCATGGGAGGACGCGCCCTTCTATAGCCGGACGGCCATTTCCACCCAATTGTTCGGAGAACGGGTCGATGCAATCCACGAAAGCCTGTCTCTGGACCGGCTTCGCTCACCCTTTGTCCGCTTCATGCTCCCGTTCCGCATGCCGCGTGTCTTCGGGTGACGATTTGCCCGCGTCACGAACCGACCAGAGCTGCCAGAAGGAGAGTCCGAGGACGACCGCGCCCGTAAAGGCCATTTCAACGAGACCATAATATTTCGGATCGATCATGACGTCCTCCCGATAATGTCCGCCACGCGTTGCGGCGATTCTTCATGGGCGAGATGGCCAAGCCCTGGCAATGCAACAAGTTGCGCCCCGGTGACGATCGCGGAAACATCTCTCGACACCTTGATCGGGATGGCAGCATCTTTTTCGCCATGGATCAAGGTCAGAGGCACACGAAGGTCGGGCAGATCGCGCGCAAGAGAGTCCAGGTCCCAATTGGCCATCATGCCCAAGGCAGCAGCGCAATGCCCCGACGTCCGCAACAGTCGCGCATAGAATTCAGCACCGGCCGCGTCGATCTGCGAACCGGTACTCCGTGCGAGAAACCGTCCGACTTCTCCCGAAATGCGCGCCTGCAATGCAAAGAGCCGCGGAACAAGCGGATTGACGAACAGCATTTGCGCCATCGCCGGAAACAGCTTGGCGGCAATGCCCGGAAACGGCAGCAAAGCGCCGTTCAAGGCATGAATCCGTTCGGGTTGCACCAATCCGTCAATCGCCATGCGCACGGCAATGGCGGCTCCCGCCGAATGGCCCACAATGACGGCCGGACTGATCGCGAGTGTATCGAGGAGAGCGGCAACGTTGCTTGCCGACCTCACCAAGGTCAGCCCGCGCGAACCCTGTGCGACCGAGAATCCGTGGCCCGGCAAGTCCGGTGCCACCACCGTAAAATATGGCGTCAACAGCGGGAAAAGGTCGCGCCAGCTGTGCGTTGCAGCGCCAGTCCCGTGAAGCAGCAGCAACGCCGGCCCGGTGCCCGCAACCTGAACATGCCAGCGAACCCCAGCCGCATCCACAAAGCGGCTTGCTGCCCGGTTCGGCCAGTCACGTCCTTCGCGGTCCCAACTCGGCCTGCTCATCAAGCGGTCGGATCGAGTGCCCGCGCGATGTCGCGCATCTTTTCTGCCTCGGCCCGCGGCAAGAGCTTGTAACTTGCGCCCATCGCCCGTGCGAAGTTCAGTGCATCATCCCGGGGCCGCGCAGAGATATCGAGGACAGCTGCAGCGATCCCGGTCGCGCGGAACCGCCGTGCTGCCGCGAGCGCATCCTCATTCGCCTGGACTCGCCCCGGCGTCCTGTCGCGCGCAATATTGGCGCGGCCATCCGTCATGAAGATCACAAACGGCGTTCGGCCTTGAGTCCTCGCGGCTTCGGCCAGGAGCTGACTTGTCTCCACGCCCAAGGCGAGCGGCGTGCCGCCGCCACCAACCAGCCCGGCGAGGCATTTCTTTGCCCGGGCAAGGGATCTTGTCGGCGCAAGAACGACCTCCGCGCGATCTCCGCGAAAGGCTATCAGAGCAACCTGTGTACGCCGGACATAGGCTTCCGCCAGCAGCAGCTCGACCGCACCCTTGGTTTCCGCCAACCGCTCCAGCGCCGCCGAACCTGACGCATCAACGGCAAAGATCATCGTCGATTCGGCGCGCTCGGCAAACCGCCTCACGCGAAAATCGCTCCGATGAACGATGATTCCGGCGCGTCGCGCATCTGCTTGGCGAAGCGCCTGCCACGGCGCTGCAGCGCGCAGAGTTTCCACAAGGTGCAAGCGCGCGTGCCCCCCCGGATCGCCGCGCCGTGCGCCGGCCGGCCTCCCGCGCATCAGCGATTTGCGCAGCGCACCGCTCCCATGCCCGCGGGAGGCTTTGGTTCGCGCTTTCTCATTTCCCATCTGCTCCAGCAAGGCGGGCGGCAGCGCTGCCTGAACCGCCTCGAGCACGACGTCCGCCAGAGCCCCGCTCTTTTGAGTCTCCTCCCCGCCATCGCCTTCGGGTGAACTGGCCGGAGACTGTTCGGGCGTCTCCTCTGGTTGCTGTGCCGGGTCCGCCGGAATCAGCGTTGCGCGGGGGGACAAGATCAGGCGCGCCGCCGCTGCAATCTCTTCGTCCTGCGTCACACAGCGCCCATTGAGCCGGGCCAGCAGCTTGGCAGCGCGCGCACAGAGAATGGGGGCACGAAGTGAGTCGACACCAAACGCCACTGCAGTGGCGCAGATGATCGCCAATTGCTCGTCAGTCAGACTCGCCTCGGCAGGCAAGTCCGTCGCGATCTCCGGATGCGCTGCTCCATCAATGTCGTGCAGCGAAATCTCCCCGAGGTCGATCTGAAAGGCGCAGCGCTCAACCAGAGCTGCGGGAGCCTGCTCTGCCTCCCCCGCGCCTTCGTCGAACAGCACGACCCCGACCCGCGCCGGAGACTTGAGGGCAAGGCCGTCGCGTTCCAGACGCACTTCGCCCAGGTCGAGCACCGCGCATAAATGGGCCGCAGCTTCGGCCAGTCGCTCTGCCATCGGCACAAGAATGATGCCGCCGTCAGCCTCTGCCAAAAGGCCGGGCCGGACAACGGGTGCCCCGGCGGCAAGCGTCGCAGTCAGGTCCAGGCCGCCGAGCAGGCGCTCATCCGAAATGCCGACCGGCATCTTTCGAATGGCGCATCTTTCCGGCAACATGGCCTGAAGCGCGGCAAGCCAGGCATCGCGCACAGGCCCCGCACAGGCACGGACAACCACGCCGCCTAATCCGGCCGGGTCTTGGGAAAAAAGGCGGGCAACAAGCAACGCTTCGGTCCAGCGCGCGGTTCCCGCTTCCGTCATTGTCCGAGCACGTCATCCACGGCGCGCTCGACGCGCACGGTTGAGCCCGTGTCATCGAGGGGATTGCGACGGAGCCTGTGACGCAAGGCCATGGGCGCGACCCGTGCAAGATGCTTGATCGACGCCGATTTCCGGCGTTCGAGGGCTGCCACGGCCCGCGCCGCGCGCATCAGCGTCAATTCGCCGCGAAGCCCATCTGTGCCAAGCGCCATACACAGGCGCGATGCGGCCTCAAGCGTGGCGTCCGGAACGTCAACCTTGTCGAGCGCCTTTCGCGCGCGATCGATCGATTTGCGTGTCGCAACTTCGGACTCCTGCCATTGCGCGATAAATGCGGCAGGATCGCGCCCGAACGCATCGACACGCCGGATCACTTCGACCCGGTCTTCCAGATTTGACGGCGTGCGCACCTCGACCGACAATCCGAACCGATCGAGCAACTGCGGCCGCAATTCTCCCTCTTCGGGATTGCCGCTGCCGACCAGCACAAACCGGGCGGCGTGGCGCACGCTCAAACCTTCGCGCTCAACCAGATTCTCCCCGGACGTCGCCACATCGAGCAAAAGATCGACGATATGATCCTCAAGCAGGTTGACCTCGTCGATGTAGAGAAAGCCCCGATGGGCCCGCGCAAGGAGTCCGGGTTCAAAAGCCTTTTCGCCGCGGGTCAGGGCGCGCTCAATGTCGAGAGCCCCCGTCACGCGATCTTCGGTCGCGCCGAGCGGCAGGTCGACAAAGGGCACTGGCATACTGGCAGTTTTCATGCCTGTTGGAGTGCAGCCTCCCGGGCAAGGCATCGTGCTCTGGGGGTCGCAATTATAGCGACAACCGGCCTTCACCTTGATGGCCGGAAGCAACGCCGCCAATGCGCGCGCTGCCGTCGACTTGCCCGTGCCGCGATCCCCGAAGACCATCACGCCGCCAATCGAGCGATCAACCGCAGCGATCAGCAGGGCGAGCTTCATGTCATCCTGACCGACGATCGCTGAAAAGGGAAAGGCTGCGCGCATGATTATGATGACTAGCAGGCCCGGCGACTTGATCAACTGAGTTTCAAGGGAAAGCGGCAAGAGGCCCGATACGAAACATAGATCGCACCCGCAAAATCACACCCTTCCTTATAGAGGCTCGTCGCGGGCGGAAAGTGGCGCAGGCGCGGACTTGGTGGCCTGCCCGGAGGAGGGTTGGTGCGGGCGGGGGGAATCGAACCCCCACGGGCTATGCCCAACGGATTTTCGTACCAGCTACGACTTTCATCGCCGCAAGGCACGTCCTTGCGTTTGTGGTCTGGACTATCCCTTCACCATGCCTTGGGTCGACCAGGGTTTAGGTGCTGCCCGTCTAGTCTCTACACCTTCCCGGGCATTCTGCAGCCCGGGCTTGGCTCGGGATCGCCATTTGACAGGGTTCCCCGAATTTGAGCAGTTCTGCATTGCAGGTTTCCCCACAAGCACTCAATTTGGCTTAAGTCCGTTGCGTCTACCGGTTCCGCCACGCCCGCGTACCAAGTGGCCGTATAGGATAGGTGAAAATCAGAGCCAAGGGGGTTCTTTTCCACCGCCTCAGACGTTCAGTCGTTCCCGCATTTCCTTGCCGGGTTTGAAATAGGGAACACGCTTGGGCTGAATGGCAACCGAAGCCCCGGTCCGCGGATTGCGGCCTGTCCGGCCGTCTCGCGACCGAGTAGAAAAAGCGCCAAATCCGCGAAGTTCAACGCGGCCACCCGCTGCAAGACGAGCTGTGATCGTGTCGAAGAAAACAGTGACGATCAAATCGAGTTCGCGCGCAGACAGGCCAGGATTGGCTTCGGACAGAAATGCAACAAGTTCAGAACGGATCATGGCTTACCCCTCATGAGTCTTCGTTCAACGAGACGTCCTCCTTATGAGAAACGCCACAACCATTCGACGATCTTATTGTCCCCGATCATTTGATGATCAGTGCGCCCCACCTGTAAAATGGCGCAAAACGCGGCCGATGCAAGTGGATATGATGGAATTCGAGCTAAATACACTCAAATCGACACAAATAAGGTGTAATATTGCGCACAATCGCTGCCGCCCTGCGCCCATTGTCCATGGGTAATGCAGGGCGGCGCATGCGTTGTATTACTTCTTGCTGTCGCGAGCCTTCAGCGCTTCGCCCAGGATATCGCCAAGCGACGCGCCCGAGTCGGACGAACCATATTGCGCAACAGCCTGCTTTTCTTCGGCAAGCTGCATGGCCTTGATCGAGAAGTTCGGCTTCTTCGAACGATCGAAGCCGATCACCATCGCGTCGAACTTCTGGCCGACCTGGAAACGGTCCGGACGCTGCTCGTCACGGTCGCGGCCAAGGTCGGTGCGCTTGATGAAGCCTGTCGCACCATCTTCGCCAGCCTGCACTTCGAGGCCGCCATCGCGGACTTCGAGCACAGTCACGGTCGTGATGGCATTCTTTGCAAGACCGCCCGATGACGAAGCGGCAGCGCCACCAACGGCTGGCGCACCCTTTTCAAGCTGCTTGATGCCAAGTGAAATCCGTTCCTTCTCGACATCGATGTCAAGCACGACAGCCGTGACGGTCTCGCCCTTGCGATGCAGGGCCAAGGCTTCCTCGCCCGAAATGCCCCAGGCAATGTCCGACATGTGAACCATGCCATCGACATCGCCTTCGAGGCCGATGAACAGGCCGAACTCGGTCGCATTCTTGACTTCGCCCTCGATCTGGCTGCCAACCGGGTGTTCCGCCGCAAAGGCTTCCCACGGATTGTTGATCGCCTGCTTGAGGCCCAGCGAAATGCGGCGCTTTTCGGTGTCGACTTCGAGAACGATGACATCGACTTCCTGGCTGGTCGAAACGATCTTGCCGGGGTGGACGTTTTTCTTGGTCCAGCTCATTTCGGACACATGGACCAGGCCTTCGATGCCGGGTTCGAGTTCCACAAAGGCACCATATTCGGTGATGTTCGTGACCCGGCCCGAGAGCTTTGCGCCGATCGGATAGTTGGCAACAGCCGCTTCCCAAGGATCGCTTTCAAGCTGCTTCATGCCAAGCGAGATGCGCTGTGTGTCCTTGTTGATGCGGATGATCTGCACCTTGACCGTATCGCCAATGTTGATGACTTCGGACGGATGACCGACGCGCTTGTAGCTCATGTCGGTCACGTGGAGCAGGCCATCGATGCCACCGAGGTCGACGAACGCGCCGTAATCGGTGATGTTCTTGACGATGCCATCGATCACCTGGCCCTCAGCGAGCGTCGAGATGAGGCCGGTGCGGGCTTCCGCGCGGGTTTCTTCGAGGATTGCGCGGCGCGAGACGACAATGTTGCCGCGCTTGCGGTCCATCTTCAGAATCTGGAATGGCTGCGGAATATCCATCAGCGGCGTCACGTCGCGCACCGGACGGATGTCGACCTGCGAACCGGGCAGGAAGGCAACGGCGCCCGAAAGATCGACCGTGAAGCCGCCCTTCACGCGGCCGAAGATCACGCCTTCGACGCGACTGGACTTGGTAAATTCGGTTTCAAGTGCGTCCCAGGCCGCTTCGCGACGCGCGCGGTCGCGGCTCAGCATCGCTTCGCCGTTCACATTTTCGACGCGGTCGACATAGACTTCGACGGTATCGCCAACAGCGAGTTCGGCCTTCTGGCCGGGTGCCGCGAACTCACGCAGCGGAACGCGACCTTCGCTCTTGAGGCCGACGTCAATGACGGCATGATCGTTCTCGATTGCCGTAACGGTGCCCTTGACCACGCGGCCTTCAAAGCCCTGATCTTCGCCACCGAGTGATTCGTTGAGGAGCGCTGCGAAATCGTCGCGCGTCGGATGTGCGGCTGTCGCCATAAAGTGAATTCCTAATTTAACAATTTCCGGCCGTCCGGTTGAATCCGGAGGTCTTTTGGCCGAACCGCCCCGCGAACCCCATGTCCACGCGGCATCCATTGGACGACAAGAACACGCGGGGGGACGAAATCACCGGTGAGCGCTGAAAAGCGGTCAGGGCCGAAAATCGGGCCTCCGCGAGCGCAAACGCCCGCTGGACGGCGGGGCCTATAGTCAAAACAGTGCGTTCGGGCAAGCCCGGATCAACGTCGAAGCCGTGCCTCCACGATCGCGATCGCGCGCTGGACGGCGTCATCTACGCTGAGATCACTCGTATCGAGCAAATCTGCGTCGTCCGCGCGGCGCATTGGTGCGTCGGCGCGGCTCGCGTCGCGTTCGTCGCGTGCGAGAATCTCCGCAAGGATCGCTGGATAGTCGCGATCATAATCCTCAAGCTGGCGGCGCCGTGCGCGCACTTCGGCGCTTGCCGTGACATAGAGCTTGGCATCCGCTGACGGCACAATCACTGTGCCGATATCGCGTCCGTCAAGCACCGCGCCTCCGGGCTGACCGGCAAAGTCACGCTGGCGCTTGAGCAGGGCCGCGCGCACCTTGGGATGGACCGAAACACGCGACGCAAGGCCCCCGGCCGCTTCGCTCCGCAGAGCCGGATCGGCCAGCGCGGCGTTGTCGAACTGGCAGGCCTTGAGCGCATCATCCTCCACATCGGGATCGCCACCCGCCCGCACGGTTGCCATGCCTACAGCCCGGTAGAGAAGGCCGGTATCAAGCAAAGGCAGACCGAAATGTGCAGCAATTGCGCGGGCAATCGTGCCTTTCCCGGATGCTGCGGGTCCGTCGACTGCAATGATCATGCCCGTCGCTCCCTGATCGCAGAAATCAGACCGGCTAGGGCAATGACCGCCCATGCCCCTTCAAGCACGACCGCAGCCAGGTTGAAATGTACCGAGAGCGAAATGAGCAAGAGCACTGCCCCAACCAGATTGACAGTGTTGAACATCAGCTTGTTGAGTACCGGCGCGCGATTGGCATAGGCGAAGGCGCCAATGAACAGCACGCTGCCACAAATTCCGATCGCATCCGCAAGAGCGCCGTTCATTGACCTGATCCCAATTGTTTGAGCATCGCTTCGAACCCCGGAAAGCTCGTGGCGACGGGCGCCATATCATCGACCGTCAGACCGCCGCTGGTGTTGAGCCCCGCAATGGCAAAGCTCATCGCGATCCGGTGATCGAGCGCCGCCTCAATCAAGGGCGGCGCTGTTCCACTACCGAACGGGTCACCGCTGCGACCATGGATCGTCAACCCGTCCGCTTGTTCCTCGACCTGAACACCGATTGCCGAAAGGCCCTTGGCCATCAGGGCCAGCCGGTCCGATTCCTTGACGCGCAATTCATCTAGGCCAGAAGTGCGCGTTATGCCTTGGGCCATCGCGGCGGCCACAAACAGGATCGGGAACTCGTCGATCATGGTCGGCACTATGTGGGGAGAGACATCGATCCCGGTCATTGCGCTGTGCCGCGCGGTGATATCCGCCACGGGCTCCCCGCCGACTTCACGGGCATTGCCGAATCTCAGGTCCGCGCCCATCTGAACGAGTATATCGAACAGGCCGGCGCGCGTCGGATTCATCCCCACATTGGTGACGGTCACTTCCGAACCGGGCGTGATGAGTGCAGCGACAATCGGGAATGCTGCCGAAGACGGATCACCCGGCACAATGATATGCTGCGGTGCCAGATCGCCTTCGCCCCGGATGGAAATGGTCCGGATGCCATCGCTGCCGATGTCGACCTCAATATCTGCACCGAATCCCTTCAGCATTCGCTCGCTATGATCGCGGGTCGGCACTGGTTCGATCACCCGCGTGATCCCGGGCGTATTGAGGCCGGCAAGGAGGATTGCCGATTTGACCTGAGCGGACGCCATGGGGAGCCTGTAGGCAATCGGCACCGCAGGGCAGGCCCCACGCACCATCATCGGCAGGCACTGCGCGCCAGCGGCGCCCGGCGTGCCTGTGAAGGAGGCCCCCATCAGCGACAAGGGATCACTCACCCGCGCCATGGGCCGCTTCGAAAGCGAAGCGTCACCCACAAAGGTGGCCGTAATCGCATGGCTTGCGACCAGACCCATCAGCAGCCGGGTCGAGGTACCCGAATTGCCCATTTCCAGAGCAGTCAGTGGTTGCAGCAATCCCCCGACACCAACGCCGTGGACGCGCCAGACTGCGCCATCGCCGCGTTCGATATCGGCCCCCATCGCCCGAAGGGCAGCGGCTGTCGCATGGACATCCTCTCCTTCGAGCAGTCCTTCGATCACGCTTTCGCCGATCGCGAGCGCCGAAAGCATCAACGACCGATGCGAGATCGACTTGTCTCCGGGAATCGCAATGCTGCCCCTGAGCGGACCGGCAGGCGAAAAGGACTTTGGGCTTGGCATGGACGCGGCTTTTGACAGCGGCGTCCCGCTATGGCAAGGCGCGCCGCTCACCGGGCTCGACCCGGAGTTCCAGAATTCAAGTTGAAAGGTTTTGAGGCTCATGGTGAAGCCTGAATGGGGTACGAAGCGTACCTGCCCGAAATGTGGCGAGCGCTTTTATGATTTGATGAAGGACGAGCCGGTCACCTGCATTGCCTGTGGCAATGCCTGGCATCCCGAGCCCGTGCTCAAATCGAAGCAGCCGATGCCGTTTGAGGAAGCCAAGAAGGTCGATCCGGAAAAGGTCGACACGGATCTGGCTGACGATCTGGACATCGATGTCGATGAAGACGCCGAAGTCTCTCCGGACGACGAAGTCGATCTGGGCGGAGACGATGATCTGGGCGTCGACACAGGCGATGCGTCGGACGAGAGCTGACGCTTGATTTCAAGGCAGCGCCCGACTAAGGCGCTGCCTGCTCATGGGGCCTTAGCTCAGCTGGGAGAGCGCTACACTGGCAGTGTAGAGGTCAGCGGTTCGATCCCGCTAGGCTCCACCAGGCAGTCCAGGGTTTTCGCGAATTGACGAACCCGAGGACCGCCTCACCCTAAAAATCCCGGAGTTCTGCACTGTTGGCGCGTACCGCTGCGTCCGGCGCCGTATGGTGAATTCCAAACCAGTGCAATAAGGCACACCCGCATAGTTGGCCTAACAATGCCTACCCTTTCATTCGGTTTCCCCGCCGCTATGATCGACTTGTACGAGCAGAAGCAGGAGGCGGGTTGATGGCGATCATAGCGATGACGGTGAACGACAAGCCCGTTGAGATTGATGTTGCAGACCGGACGCTCCTTATCCATGTTCTGCGCGATCATCTGAGACTGACTGGCGCACATGTCGGCTGTGACACCAGTCAGTGCGGGGCGTGTACCGTTCATCTAGATGGTCGGGCCGTCAAAAGCTGTTCTATACTGGCGGCGCAGGCCAATGGCGCGAAAATCGTCACAGTAGAAGGCTTGGCCCAAGGTGAAACGCTTCACCCCATGCAGGCAGCGTTCCATGAGGAGCATGGTCTGCAATGCGGATTTTGCACTCCGGGGATGATCATGACAGCAATTGACATCGTCAACCGCCATGGTCGTCCCGATGAGGCGACGGTGCGTGCCGAGTTGGAGGGAAATCTCTGCCGCTGCACCGGCTATCACAACATCGTGAAAGCTGTGATAGCCGGTGCAGCCAAGATGGAGGCAGCCCAATGAACACGGCAATGTCCGGTACCAAATTTGGCAAATCCCAAAAACGCGTCGAGGATGCTCGACTTGTCCGCGGCAAGGGTCGCTATGTCGACGATATGATTTTGCCAGGGCAAGCTTATGCTGCCTTCGTGCGATCACCTTATGCGCACGCGCGCATCGTCAATATTGATGCATCGGCGGCAAACGATATGCCCGGTGTGATCCGAATTGTGTCAGGCCAAGACCTTCTCGATGCACAGTACCCGCCCCTTCCGAACATCTGGATGCTCCATTCGCGCGATGGGAGTGAGATCAAGGCCGGCATCAGGAATGCGCTGGCCACAGATGCAGCTCGATATGCGGGCGAGCCGGTTGCCCTTGTTGTCGCTGAGTCACGTGAACAAGCGCGCGACGCAGCTGAGGCGATCGCAGTCGACTATGACGAACTGCCCGTCGTTGCAGACCCAACCAGGGCCCTTGCCGACGGTGCGCCACAACTCCATCCTGGCATTGCCAACAACCGAGCATTTGATTGGGAGATTGGCGACGAAGCAGCGACGGATAAAGCCTTTGCTAACGCAACGCACAGAGTGTCCATAACACTCTACAACAATCGCCTCGTTCCCAATGCAATAGAGCCGCGCGCGATCAACGTTCAATGGGAAGGCGTCGAGGAGCGGATGACGATCTACATCACGCACCAGAATCCGATTGGAATGCGCATGCTGTTTTCAGCAGTTTTCGGTTTGGCCGCTGAACATAAATTGCGCGTTGTTGCTCCCGATGTAGGTGGAGGCTTTGGATCCAAGGCCCCAGCTTATCAGGAAGAAATGGCGGTAGCCTTTGCTGCCAAGTTGATTGATCGCCCTGTTAAATGGACGGCGGATCGCTCCGAGTCCTTCCTGACAGATGCACATGGCCGCGATCATTTGACATACGCTGAACTTGCCATGGACGGAGAGGGTCGCTTTCTAGGGCTGAAGGTGCACACCTTGGCAAATCTGGGCGGCTATATTTCCTTCTCTGGCGCCCTGATTCCAACCTATATGTACGCGACAATGCTATGCGGACAGTATGCGATACCTGCGGCTTACTGTCGTGTGGAGGGCGTCTATACCAACACCTGCCCCGTTGATGCTTATCGCGGCGCAGGGCGACCTGAGGCCGCCTATGTGATTGAGCGCATCGTCAATGTCGCTGCTGCAAAGCTGGGCGTCGATCAAGCCGAGATACGCCGCCGAAACTTCATCAGATCTTTCCCGCACCAGACGCCTCTGGTGTATGAGTATGATAGCGGCAGCTACGAAGCTTGCCTTGATGCTGCCCTTTCTCTTGCTGACTACAGCAATTATGCTGAACGAAAGGCGGGCTCTGAAGCAAAGGGCCTGATCCGCGGCGTGGGTATTTCAGCCTATGTAGAGGCCTGTGGCATTGGGCCATCGGCATTGCTCGCAAAATTGGGCGGCGGCGGCAACATGTGGGAATCTGCTGAAGTTCGCGTCCATCCAGTCGGCACGATTGAGGTTTTGACCGGTGCTCACAGCCACGGGCAAGGGCATCAAACAACCTTTGCGCAGGTCGTGGCTGACCGGTTCGGCGTGCCGATGGAAAATATCAGCGTCATCCAGGGCGACACGGATCGCATACAGGCGGGCACTGGCACCTATGGCTCGCGCGCTTCAGTCGGCATGTCGGCAGTTCTCAATTCCTGCGACAAGATCATCGCCAAGGGAAAGTTGATCTCCGCATATCTGTTAGAGGTAGACGCGGAAACGGTCGAGTTCGATGATGGTGTCTTTTCCAGCAAAGCGACCAACCGCACGGTAGCCTTCGGTGAAATGGCCTTCGCGGCTCACGCTGCCGCGGCTTTCCCGACCAGCGAAATAGAGCCTGGGTTGGTTGCCACCAGCTTCTTTGATCCGCCCAATTTCACCTACCCTGCCGGCGTCTATGTTTGCGAAGTGGAGATTGATCCGCAAACGGGTGTTGTGCGTGTTGATTCGTTCTGCGCGGCCGACGATTTTGGCGTTATCGCCAACCCGATGATCGTCGAAGGCCAGGTCCATGGGGGCATAACGCAGGGGATTGGGCAAGCGCTTTGGGAACAGGCGGTTTACGACCCCGATACTGCACAACTCGTCACTGCATCCTATATGGATTATGGGATGCCACGCGCCGATGGTATTCCTGATTTCAAACTGACTTTTTGCGAAACTCCCTCGCCCTCCAATCCTTTGGGCATGAAGGGCTGCGGCGAAGCGGGCGCAATTGGATCACCCCCAGCGGTCATCAATGCGGTGTGCAACGCACTCGGAATTGACCATGTTGATATGCCAGCAACACCAGAAAAAATCTGGCGCCTTTGCCAACTGCGAGAGGCAAGCTGATGTACGATTTTACCTATTCCTGCCCAACCTCTCTCTCTGATGCCCTGTTGCTTTTGAAGCATGATGAGACCGCGCAACCTCTTTCAGGTGGGCAGACACTCATGCCGGTACTCCGTGCGCGTCTGGCAGCACCGAGTCAGCTCGTCGATTTGGCGCGCCTGCCGGAACTCAAAGGGATCAAGGTTGAGGGTGGCCGACTTGTCATTGGTGGCGCAGAAACGCACGCAGCGGTTGCCGCGAGCCATCTCGTGCAGACTGCCATTCCTGCATTGGCCAGTCTCGCTGGCGGGATTGGAGACGTTCAGGTCCGCCATCGCGGCACGATAGGCGGGTCGGTAGCCAACAATGATCCGGCAGCCTGTTATCCCAGCGCGGTCCTGGGGCTAGATGCAGATGTCGTCACAAGCAAGCGTTGTCTGAGTGCCAATGATTTTCTCACAGGCATGTTTTCCACTGCGCTTGAACCCGGAGAGATTGTCACTGGGCTATCATTCCCGGTTCCTTCCAGCTCACATTATGAGAAGTTCAAGAATCCGGCCTCGCGTTTTGCGCTCATCGGCGTCTTTGCCGCACGCACCGCACAAGGGACCCGGATCGCCATAACGGGCAGCGGCTCCGGGGTATTTCGGTGGTTTGAAGCAGAGGCACATGTTGACAGCGGCGGCAGCGACAATGTGTCGGGGATCGCGCTTGACGATAGCCACTATACCAGTGATTTGCACGGCTCGGCCGAATACAGAATGCACCTGACGCGCATTGTCACTGCTCGCGCGCTTGCACACATTGGGCGGTAGAGAAGGACCAAGTCTCTCATGGATCTTCGCGGCACTTATCTTCTCCCCTGCTCGCAAGAGCGTGCCTGGCAGGCGTTAAATGACACTGAATTGCTCAAGGGCGCTTTGAAAGGCTGCGAGAAGCTGGAGAAGATATCGGATACCGAATTTTCAGGCACTGTCGCGACCAAGATCGGACCTGTCAGCGCCCGTTTCTCGGGCAAGATGGTGCAAACCGAGATAAATGCACCGCGCAGCTGCAAAATGGCGTTTGAAGGCCAAGGTGGTGTTGCCGGTTATGCGAAAGGCAGTGCATTTGTGACCCTTGAGCCTGAAGAAAGCGGTACGCGCCTCAGCTACGTTGCCGATACCCAAATTGGCGGAAAGCTCGCGCAGATGGGTGCTCGCTTGGTTGAAGGGACTGCCAAATCAATGGCCGATGATTTTTTCTCGAAATTCGCGGCGGCCGTATCAACACAGAAGCTGGCACCAATGGAGGCGACAGGGGTCGAAGCCGACGAGACGGCACCAAGCGAGAAGGATACTCATGATCTACGACGTATCTATCTCGCGATAGTGGTCATTGCTGGATTGAGTGTCGCGTACTTCATTTTTCGATAAGGCACAAAGAGGAAACAGGCAACGATCCATTCAAGACAAGGCCTCATGAGCCATTCAGAACGAATAGCCGTTGGAAGGGAGCGAAAAGCGGTCTTCGAACATCTGCTTTGTTCGCGTTTTCTGACACATCCTGTCCACGGGGCCAACGTCCGCTTTCGGCCCCATTCGTGACATTACCGCCCCCAAACCAGAATTCCGAAAGTAGCCGTCAGTCACGCACATAAGCTAGCTGAATGGATGGCGGCTTTGGGGAAGTGCACGTGGCAACGCTAAGGTCGGCTGTGTTCACGGAAGGAGCCTAACTGGCGCCTTATTTGTCGTCAGCGCCCTCATCCATCTCGGCCGCGACCAGCACTGGCGGAACGATCCCCGATCGCATGATCCGCGCAAAAACCTCGCCCAGGACGAACGGCCGCCCGCTGCTGTCCGATGCGTGCGATGCGCGCGCGAACAGTTCGTCGAGCTGCAACTTGCCGATGATGTAGCTCGGCCCATAGCCAGGCTGGCGCAGGTAGAGCAGCTGCTCGAACCCGACGAGATTGCTCTGGGGGTCCGACCAGCGGCGCGGCGTCCAATCGGCATGGAACTGCCCGGCCTGTGCCAGCGTCATCTCGTTCGCCTGCACATGCAGCGACGCCAGCCCCCGTGCCGCGCGGTTCGCCAGCATGATCCACACAATCTCGCGCCCATGGGGAATGTCGTCATAAAGGCCGGTCTGCATCACGATCTCTTCGATTGCAGTCGCAAACCCCTCCGATCGATCCGCGAAGATGTTGAACAGAGGTGCTACATCACGGATAGGGCTGGCATGCGGCTCATGCTTGATCCGCGCCAGTTCAATCCAATGGCTCGCATGCGACAGCAGCGGCAAAGGTTCCAGCGCGGTGCCGTTCGAAAAGAAATTGCGGTCAGCCGGTGGCACATACTCGCTCGTCTGCGCCATCATCGCTGCCCGGAAATAAGGCTTGTCGGGCATCAGTCCGGATGCGACCATGAAGTCATTGAACTTCGCCGTCTTCGCCTCGGCCATTGCGCGATAGGCGACGGGATCGCTGATCTCGGTGATCGGTGGCAGGGCCCTGTTGCGGGTTTCCTCCAGCCTTAGCGACGATAGCGCCCGGTTCAGCTCCCGCTGCAACAGCAAGACTTGCTCGTCCCAGTCGTATGGGTTGAGCGTCACATGCTTCATATACCAGTTGTAATTTTCCTTGCCGATGCCCGAAGGGCCGGATCGTTTCGGAGCCTCTGCGGCGACCCAGCGTGCGAAGTCGTCACTGGCCGTTCGCGCATCCCGGATCGCCGCGATCAGCTTCGGGCTGGCGCCGGCGATGGTTGCCCTCTTGTGCCCCTCCAGCGTTCGCATCGACAGCGTGCCTGCTTCCAGCGCAGCCAGGACACCGCTCTGCTCAACGAACGCACGATCGCCATAGGCCCACAAATCATGCGCCGTCCCCTCGGCCAGGTTCACCTTCGCGTCGGCCAGCATTTTCGGGACCGCCCCGAGCAGCAGTGCAAGCTTCGCATCATCCGCCTTTGACAGTGGCCAGTCATAGGCAAACAAGTCGATATTGGGCTGTGCAGACGGCCCCTCATGGGCCGGAACATCGCTCTCCTCCCCGAAGATCGTCTGGTAGAAGCTGGGATCGCGTGCCCAAGGCATCAGTACGCGCAAATTAAAATCGAGCGCATTCATTTCGGCTTCGACCATCCGGTAATCGCCCAGCTCCTGCACAGACCATCCGCTGCGGTCGATCGACGCCAGCCGTGCCTGCCATTGCGGAAGTGAAGCTGCCACGCGCGCCATTGCCGCCTTGCTATAATCAGGCACGCCTGCGTTAATCGTCGGCTTCACGAAGGCCCGCCATTCCATGAATAATTTAGCCAGCTCCGGATTGCTGTGCTTCATCGCAGAGAGTGAAGGGCGCGCCACAGCGGCATTCGCAGGAGTAACAAGGGCCAGCAACGCTGCACCGGCGATCATTCCAACTTCCCGAATCATATCATCTCTCGCCTGAACAACACACGATGCCGAATAGCATTGAGTGCACGCTATCGACCATATCACGAATGTTAAAATTCACGCGGGAGGCGGCCGCGTTCGTTTGGGAGACGACGAACGCTCCCGTGAGCCCAGTTGTCCATTCGCCAATGCCGAGGTGCTCGTTTATAGAATGCCGTAATTGTGGTCAGGCTGAATGACCGGTTTGAACCGAGGCGGTTCATGCCCAGCGTTTACGCTGGGGCGGATGTTTACGGAACCAAAGCTGGCGCCAATCGTTGCTATATAGTTCATCCGGAGATAGTTCATGCCCGCTGGCCATGGTAACAATGTTGAACACTCGAGCCTCCCTGGCGCCGGCCACACAAGATGAGAGCCAAGAAGATGTGGTGGATTGCTCTTGTAGCGGTTGTAGTCCTGGCTTCTGTATTATGGGGTCTGGTTGTGAGCAGAGTTGAACAGCCAAAATACGCCGTCGTCGAAAGCGATCAAAGCATTGAGATACGCGACTATCCGGCGATGATCGTCGCCCAGGTGGATGTCACGGGAACACGGGACAAGGCCATCGGTGACGGCTTCCGCATCATCGCAGAGTACATATTCGGCAATAACCTCTCCTCAAAGAAAGTGGCGATGACTGCCCCAGTCACCCAGCAAGCCAACGAGAAGATCGCAATGACGGCACCTGTAACTCAGCAGGGGGGCGGCGATTCCTGGCAGGTGCGGTTCATCATGCCCGCCAGCTTTACCATGGCAACCTTGCCCAAGCCCA
Organism: Aquisediminimonas profunda; assembly: GCF_019443285.1. Lineage (GTDB taxonomy): Bacteria > Pseudomonadota > Alphaproteobacteria > Sphingomonadales > Sphingomonadaceae > Aquisediminimonas > Aquisediminimonas profunda. The sequence goes on along the minus strand of NZ_CP080327.1, from coordinate 1,040,902 downwards.
AGAACCCTGCCGTTCAGTTGAAGGAGATCGCCAGCAAACGCTTTGCGGTAATCCGTTTTTCAGGGTTGGCGGGCGAAGGGAGCCTAAAGCGCCAAACGGATCTACTGACAGAATTTGTCAGCGCCAGGAAGCTTTCCGCGGTGTCTGCACCCACCTACGCCTTCTACAATCCACCCTGGACGCTGCCCTTTCTGCGCCGCAATGAAGTGATGATCGAGGTCGCTCGTTAGCGGTCAGGAGCCTGCGGAGACACTTAACTAGCACCAACAAGGGCGATAGCGTTGAATGCGCCTGATCTTATGCCATTGCGGGCCAACAATGGCCTGGATTGTCTTTGCTGCACGAAAGTCTGATGTTGCACATCGAAGCACGTCACGTCTTGGCGGGCACAATCAACCATGACCCAAAATCAAATCTGCCAACGCTCCCCCTTCACCGAAAGCGTCACGCCAGCGAGAAGCAGCGCACCGACTGGGCCAGCCTGACTGCCGAGCTTGGGCAGGGTAATCATCGCGGCGAGGCAATCTGTATCAAGATCAGGAAGGTAGGGCGAAATCAGTTCCGCTGTGCGATCAACGACTTTGGGGAGCAAATGCGGTTGGCCTGTTCCAACACCACCACCAATCAAAATGCGATGCGGCGACACCGTCAGCAGCAAGGTCGCCAGCAATTCTGCCAGGTCAGAAACGACAAAATTCCAGGACTTGTGATCAGGCGGGACTGTCGCCGGTTCTGAGCCAAAGCGCTTGGCAAGCGCCGGGCCGCTGATCAATCCTTCGATGCAGTCGCCGTGAAAGGGACAAATTCCGGCGAAAGCGTCGCCGGAAGCGCGGCGAAGTCGCAGATGCCCGATTTCCGGATGAAGCTTGCCCCGCACAGGAGAGCCATCCACAATAATGCCTCCGCCGACGCCGGTCCCGAGCGTGACGTAAATGATTGTCCGGCAGTTGCGACCGGCGCCGAGCATAGCTTCGGCCAGGCCTGCCGCGTTCACATCGGTATCGAGACCGACAGGGCACGAAAACCTTGATTTGACGCGCCCGAGAATGTCTGTGCCGCGCCAGCCGATCTTGGGCGTGTCGAGAATCCTGCCAAAATCATGCGCATCGGGGTCGAGCCGCACCGGCCCGAACGTGGCAACTCCGATAGCGACGAGCTCGGACTCCGCGTTCCAGCGTGACAAAATGTCCAGCAAGCTGCCAATGGTTTCATCCGGCGATGTAGTCGGCAAAGCTATTTGTTCAAGGATTTGGCCCTGCCGGGCGAGGGCGGCAATGGCTTTGGTCCCGCCCAATTCAATGCCGGCAATGCGCTGGGACCACGGCAGCGTCACTTGCCGCCACTCGCAACAAGGGTGCTCGAAAAACGTAATGTGTCGTCTTTAGCCCAACAGTGTGACAGCATCTTCACACTCCGTTCGCAGCTCTCCAGTCTCGCCGAATCTTCTTGGCCAGCGAAAACTTGTGCACTTCGGTCGGACCATCATAGATGCGGAAAGCACGGACTTCGCGGAAGACCTGCTCCACGATTGTCGCATCGGTGACCCCTGTTCCGCCCATCACCTGCACGCATCGGTCCGCAATGCGCATCAACGCCTCGGAGACCGAAACCTTCGCCATCGAACTTTCCACAGTGCCAAGCGAGCCGGAGTCCAGCACAGTTGCACACCAATCGATCATGAGTTCGGCTTGCTTCAGGTCGATCATGTTTTCAGCCAGCATGAAGCCAACTCCCTGATGCTCGATCAGGGTCTTGCCGAAGGCCGATCGACGATTGGCATAGTCGCTGGCGATCTCATGCGCCCGGATACAGCTGCCCAGCCAGCGCATGCAGTGCGATAGTCTGGCCGGGCTCAGGCGGACCTGGGCATAAGTGAAGCCTTCTCCCGCGTTGCCGAGCATCTGGCTTGCTGGCACTCTCAACTTGTCGATCGTAACCGTCGCATGCCCACCGGGCATGGAGCTGTCGATGGTATTGGGAATATGGTCTATCCGGATTGCCGGGTCGGGCAGGTCCACCAGAAACATGCAGGCGCCCTGTTCGGCCTTGGCCATGACGATGCCGACGCTAGCGCCTTCGCAGCCGGTGATGAAGGCCTTGCGACCGCTGATCACCCAGTGATTGCCATCGAGACGGCATGTCGTCTGCATCATTGACGGATCAGAGCCCGCTCCGCCCTCCTGCCAGGGTTCGGTCATGAAAAATGCTGACCGCGCGCGACCCTCGACAAGAGGCTTCAGGAACCGGTCCTTGATCTCCGGGCTCCCGACCTTTCCCAGCAGGTACATGTTGCCCTCGTCGGGTGCCATTGTGTTGCAGGCCAGTGGTCCTAGTGGGGAAAGTCCCGACTTGATCAGGACAACCGCCGTTTCACGCTGCGTCAGGTGCGTCCCGTCTGGCAAGATGTGCGGCGTCAGCACCCCGGCGGCGCGTGCCTTTTCCTTGAGCTCGGCAACCAGCGCGTCGGTCGGTGCGCCATGGTGATCCCGTCGCGGGTCACGTTCGTAAGGCACGACTACGTCACGCACGAAGCGTTCGACGCGCCCGGCAATGGCCGCTGTGCGTTCTGGACCGGCGCCCGACATGGGCGGGCTCAGACGCGTTCGATGATGATTGCCGGAGCCATGCCGCCCGCAGCGCACATGGTCACGAGGCCGCGTTTGAGATCGCGGCGTTCGAGTTCATCGAGCAGCGTTCCAATCAGGATCGAGCCCGTCGCCCCGATCGGATGGCCAAGCGCGCATGCCCCGCCATTCACATTGACCTTGTCCCGGTCGAGCTTGAGATCACGAATGAATTTTTCAGCGACGACCGCAAAGGCTTCGTTGATTTCCCAAAGGTCGATGTCATCGGGGGTCAATCCGGCCTTTGCCAGCACCTTTCTGGCTGCAGGCACGGGCGCATTGAGCATCAGCGTCGGGCAGTCGCCGATATTGGCGGTCGCCACGATCCGTGCGCGAGGCTTCAGGCCATGCTTGTCGGCATAGTCCTTTGACGCAAGGAGAATGGCAGCAGCACCATCGACCACGCCGGATGAATTGCCGGCATGGTGCACGCCTTCCCACTTGAGATCGGGATATTTGGCGTTGATGGCTTGGCGGAAAGTCTGCCCGTCCGGCTGGATCGACATGTCCGCAATTTCATTGAACGACGCCTTCAGCGACGCCAGGCCTTCTGCGGTCGTCTGCGGACGCGGGAATTCTTCATGGTCAAGGGCAACCGTCCCGTCTTCATTGTAGACAGTGATCAGGCTCTTCGCGAAGCGGCCTTCCTTGATTGCAATGTCTGCACGTCTCTGGCTTTCAAGACCAAGGGCGTCCACGGCTTCCCGGCTGATGCCTTCCATGGCGGCAATGGCGTCACCGCACACGCCCTGATGCGATTGCGGATGAATCTTCTGCAAATGGCGATTGCCCGATCCCATGCCCATCGGCCGGAGGCCCGCCTCGCGCTCCTCTGCGGCAATCGTGGCGGTATAGGACATCATCTCGGTCCCGCCGGCGATGACCAGATCTTCCATGCCCGACATCACCTGAGCGGCCGCGAGATTGACCGACGTGATACCGCCGCCACAGAAGCGGTCGAGCGTCATGCCCGACGCCTTGATGTCATACCCGGCATCGAGTGCCGCCATGCGGCCAAGGTCGCCGCCCTGCTTGCCCTTTTGCGTGCTGGTCGACCAGATGATGTCATCCACTTCGGCCGTGTTCAGGTTGTTGCGGTCTTTCAGCGCTTTCAGGACCGTCGCTGCAAGGTGTTGTGGATGCAGATGCGAAAGCGCGCCTTTGCCGGGCTTTCCGATGCCGCGCGGCGTGCGAACAGCGTCAATGATATAGGCTTCAGACATGGCAGGATCCTCTTGCTAGGCCGATGAATCAGTTTTGATGCAAGACCCTTGCCGACTCCGCATGACCGCTGCAAGCCTGCGAATAGCCTGTTCGCCGATTCTGCTGCCTAATTATTAGGCAAATCGGAACAACTGCCCGAGATTCGAGCGCGCATCATTGCGAAAATTGCGCAATCTTTGCACTTTCTTAAGCTTTTTTGCGGTGCAGCAAACTGGCACGGCAATTGCACAGCGCCCTCTGGACACCAAGAAAAGGGGGTTAGCTTTGAAATTCATCATTGCCATCATCAAGCCGTTCAAGCTCGATGACGTCCGGGACGCTCTGAGCGAACTCGGCGTTTCAGGCATGACCGTCTCCGAAGTGAAGGGCTTCGGTCGGCAAAAGGGCCAGACCGAAATCTATCGCGGCGCGGAATACAGCACCAATATGGTGCCAAAAATAAAGATCGAGGTCGCCTGCGCCTCAGACATCGCAGAGCGCGTCGTCGAGGCAATCCAGCAGAGCGCAAACACCGGCGCCATTGGCGACGGCAAGATCTTCGTCCTCGACCTTGGTCAGGCTGTGCGCATCCGCACGGGCGAGACCGACAGCGTTGCACTCTAGAAAAACAGGGGGAAGCATGATTTCCAGAAAAACATTGTTTGGGCTGGCCGGCGGTCTCGCAACCGCTTTTGCTGCCTTGCCCGCCTGGGCGCAGGAGGCAGCGAGCAATGCTGCCGATGCAGCGTCCAACGCTACCGCCGCTGTGGCGCAGGCTGCACCTGCTGCCGCGGCCGCCTTCACGCCGACGGCCGCTATGGTCAACAAGGGCGACACGACCTGGATGCTGATCTCATCAGCCCTCGTTCTGATGATGTCCGTTCCCGGCCTCGCGCTCTTTTATGGCGGCCTTGTGCGCACCAAGAATATGCTTTCGGTGCTGATGCAGGTCTTGATGATCGTCTGCGTCGCCAGCCTCGTCTGGGTCTGCTGGGGCTATTCGATGGCCTTTACTCCCGGTTCAGGCGGATTGGCTCCTTTTGTTGGCGGATTTGGCAAGGCGTTCCTCAAGGGCGTTGACGCGACCACCCTCGCCGCGACCTTCTCGAACGGCGTCTACATCCCCGAATACGCCTATGTCGTGTTCCAGATGACCTTTGCCTGCATCACGCCGGCCCTGATCGTCGGGGCCTTTGCCGAACGCGTCAAGTTCACGCCGCTCATCATCTTTGTGGTGGCCTGGTTGACGATCGTCTATTTCCCGATCGCGCACATGGTTTGGTATTGGGCCGGACCAGACTTCCTGCCGAACCAGCCGGGCGACTTCGGCTATCTTTACGGCCTCGGCGCACTCGACTTTGCCGGCGGAACCGTGGTTCACATCAACGCGGGCATTGCAGGCTTGGTCGGCTGCCTCGTGATCGGAAAGCGGATTGGCTACAACAAGGATCCAATGCCCCCGCATTCGCTGACCATGACGATGATTGGCGCTTCCCTGCTGTGGGTGGGCTGGTTCGGCTTCAACGCCGGTTCCAACCTTGAAGCCAATGGCGTCACCACTGTCGCGTTCATCAACACCTATGTCGCGACTGCTGCTGCGGCCGTGGCCTGGGCCCTGATCGAACAGATTGTCCACAAGCGCCCGTCCTTGCTCGGTGCTGCGACGGGGGCCGTTGCCGGCCTTGTCGCAATCACACCGGCCTCGGGCTTCGCTGCCCCGATGACCTCGATCGTTCTGGGGTTTGTCGTCTCGATCGTCTGCTTCTTCTTTGTCACAACGGTGAAGAGCAAATTCAAATATGATGACTCCCTGGACGTGTTCGGTGTTCACTGCATCGGCGGAATCGTCGGCGCCCTCGGAACGGCCATTGTTGCCGATCCGGCGCTCGGCGGGCAAGGCTGGTTTGACTACACCGTCACGCCAGCGGTTGCCGGCACCTATGACATGGCCGGTCAGTTCATCACCCAGCTGAAGGCTGTTCTCATCACACTGGTCTGGTCAGGCGGCGTTTCAGCAGCCCTGTTCCTTGCACTCAAGTATACGATCGGTCTTCGTCCGACCGCGGATATTGAGCGCGAAGGTCTCGACCTCGCTGAGCATGGAGAACGTGCCTACAACTACTGACGGGTTTGGGGGCGGGCCATCCCCTCTCTCCTCTCAAGCCCGCCCCCAATAGAGTTTGGACCTTCCGCCAGACGGAAACGTCCTCCCCAGGTTCCTCCTGCGAACCTCACTGGACCGGTGCAGCGATGTGCCGGTCCTCTTTTTGCGCTGTCACCAAGCGGACATACATCATCGCAGGAAGGCGCAACGTGTGCTTGTACGAGTTCGACCCGAGCAACACTGTCAGCTTGTATCAAGCGCATCGCCAAGGCAAAGGGGACTCAACCTAATGGGCGATGGATCTGCTGACCGACCGCGCTGGCTCCAAAAGATTCATGGATGGAGGACGTTGGGATGCTGAAAAATGCCTGGTACGTTGCAGCATGGGATGACGAGATCGGCGCGTCGCCTGTCGAACGGAGGATCATCGGTCAGCTGGTTGTCCTGTATCGCCGCATCGACGGCACGGTGGCTGCCTTAGAGGGCTTATGTCCGCACCGAAGGATGCCGCTCGCAATGGGGCGCGTTGACGGCGATTTTCTATCCTGCGGTTACCACGGGCTTGCATTTGCTCCCGATGGCCAATGCGTCAACGTGCCTTGCCAGTCTGGAATTCCGGATGGTGCGCACCTCCGAAGCTATCCGGTTGAAGTGCGTTATGGCCTGGTCTGGATCTGGATGGGCGATGTCGCGGCCGCAGATAGAATTCACATCATTGAGATCGAAAACTGGGGCGATCCGGCTTGGGGGTATAATCGCGGCCCCGCGATGACATATGAGTGCAATTATCTTTACATCACCGATAACCTCCTTGATCCCTCGCATGTCGCCTGGGTTCACCCAACCAGTTTTGGCGACGATTCATGCAAGGCACAGCCCCCACAGATCAGCGTCGATGCGCTTGGTGTGACTGTTTCCCGATGGATAAAGGACGCGCCTGTCGCGCCTTTCTATGCTGACCTCGTGCCATTTGCAGGAAATGCCGATCGCCTTCAGCACTATGAAGTCCGCTACCCGGCCAACGCGATCATCAAGGCCATATTCGTACCTTCGGGCGAAGGTGGCCACACAAGAACGGCAGATCCCTCCAACAGCTTCGTCATGGACTCCTATAACTTCATCACACCTGAAACGGAGAGGAGCAGCCGCTATTACTGGTTTCAATTGCGCAATGTCCGGCCCGATGACGCTGTACTTTCGGAAGAAATGTCGCAATCTGTGCTCTCTGCCTTTTCCGAGGATCTCCAAGTCCTGAACGCCGTTCAAAAAGGAATGGACGCTTGCGGGGACAGCTTCCTTTCGATTGCTTCGGATGCGGGTCCGCTGCGCTTTCGCCACTTGCTCGGAAAGAAAATCGCAGCCGAGGCGGACCGCTGATATTTCGACAATTTTGCAACAGTCGGCAAAAGAAATGCACTAACCCGGCAATTTGAGAGCGACCTGAGGGATCTTGCCAGCTAAAAGATGCTGCGTTGGGGGACATATCAAATACATCGGAAGTCCGTCCAGCGCGAGCGCCGCTCCGGCGTGTCAGGGATAAAAGGTTGCAATCAATTGCAGTCAAAAGGGGATTTTATGCGCTTCGACAAGAACAATCGTTTATCAAAATTGGCGTTGCTCGGCACGGCCGCAAGCATGGCCATGTTTACCGCCACCCCGGCATTGGCCCAGGAGACGGGGGCAAGCAGTGGCGACGAAGACAGCGGCAAGGAAATTGTGGTCATCGGGACCCGTCGGACCGACCGGTCATCGACCAATTCAGCTTCACCGGTTGACGTAATCGGGACCCAGGATCTTTCGACCCAGGCGGCCTCGAACTTGCTTGATGTGGTCAAGAACATCGTGCCGTCGCTTTATGTGCCGCAGAACACGATTTCGGACGCCTCAACCTTCGTGCATTCGCCTTCGCTGCGTGGCCTGCCGGCCGACAACGTTCTGGTGATGATCGGCGGCAAGCGTCTTAATCGCTCCGCGCTGGTCCAGGTCTACTCGGGCGGCGACACCGGTCTCGGCTATGGTTCGCAGGGCGCGGACATCGGCTCGATCCCTACGATCGCGATCAACAACCTGCAGGTGCTGCGCGATGGCGCGACCGCCCAGTATGGTTCCGACGCGATCGCTGGCGTCATGAACTATGGTATTCGCAGCGACAAAGGGCTCGAAGTCCAGGGGCGTTACGGTCAGTATTATCGCAATGGCGACGGCAAGAGCTATCAGGTTGCCGCTAATGCCGGGTTCGGCTTGGGCGAACGGGCGTTCATCAACGTTTCGGGTGAATATTTCGACGACGGCCAGACCAGCCGCGGCGTGACCCGGCCGACGGCGCTGGCCTATGCCACCCAGAACCCGTCGAACGCTGCGCAGCTGCCGTTCTACCCGCTGCCAGCGCAAATCTTTGGCAATTCGCCCAATCGCGGCTGGAAGATCCTCGTTAACAGCGAACTGGAACTTTCGGACAACGCCAAATTCTACGTTCTCGGCAATGCCTCGCACAGCAAGGCCAGCGAAAGCTTCAACTATCGTGCGTCAACCGCGGCAATCCTCGATTCGACCGGCACGACACTGATCAATCCGGCCGGGCAAACTGCCGCGACGATTGCGGCGAACAATTATATCTTGCTGTGCCCGCGGTCATTCCTCAACTATCAGGCGTCCGGTGTTGACCCTCTGGGCTGCGGCGCAACGAGCGATCCCTATTTTCGCAACCTATATCCCGCTGGTTTCACTCCGATCTTCGTCGGGGTCATCAACCAGCTGTGGGGCGTGGCCGGGATCAGGGGCTCGATGGGCGATTTGACCTATGACGTCTCGGTCTCGAGCAGCCGCAACACGCTTGATCTGAGCATGTACAACTCGCTCAACACCGCGTTCAGCCCGAACAACCCGGCCTCGGCTGCGCCTTACAACACGGCCACCCAGACGAGCTTCGATTTCGGCCGGCAGGCGCAGAAGGAAACCAATGCCAACCTCGACCTGACCTATCCGGTCGAAGTCGGCTTCGCCAAGCCGATTACCCTGTCCGCGGGCTTCGAATACCGCAAGGAAACCTATCAGCTGACCGCTTCGGACTTCCAGGGCTACGCCCAGGGCGGCGCTTCGGGTTATGGCGGGGTCAGCCCCAGTCAGGCCGGGTCATGGAGCCAGAATAACGTCGCGTTCTACGCCGGCGCGGAAACCGACATCCTTGATAACTGGACCGTCGGCGTTGCTGGGCGCTACGAGCACTACAACACGTTCGGTTCGGCCAAGGTCGGCAAGATCAACACCCGGTTCGAATTCGCCCCGGGCTATGCAATCCGCGCCACAGTGGGCACGGGCTTCCACGCCCCGTCGCCCGGCCAGCAGCACAACTCGACGCTCACGACCAACTTCATCCAGGGTAATTCGATCCAGACCGGTACGTTCCCGGTCGATAGCGCCGCGTCCTTGTTCTACGGCGCAAAACCGCTGACGCCGGAAAAATCGACCAACTTCGGCGTCGGGTTCACCGCAGAACCGACGCGCGGGCTGACCTTCACAGTCGACTTCTACAACATCAAGGTGAAGGACAAGATCTTCGTCACCCAGTCCTTTACGGTTACGGCGGCGGATCTCCTCGCGAGCCCGGCATTGAACACGATCTTTGGCGGCACACCGGGCGGCAACGTCAGCTATTTCACCAACGGTCTCTCCACGCGGACGCGCGGGGTCGATGTGGTGGCATCATACAATACTGATGCATTCGGCGGCAAACTGAACCTGTCGCTGGCCTACAACCACAACAACAACAAGGTCACCAGTGCGAACGCCAACGTGATCAACGCTGATCAGATTGCCAATATCAAGAATCTGGCGCCGCACGATGTCGCACACTTCAGCGCGACCTACTCGACCGGGCCCTTCAGCCTGACCGCACGCGAAAGCTATTATGGTTCGTGGGTCAACGCGACGGACTATGGCAATGGCACCGGGGTTGGCGGTGCCAACGGTGGACCGCTGCAGCACTTCGGTGCCAAGGCAGTCACCGATCTGGACATTACCTATAATCTGTCGAAGGAAATGGCGATCTCGGTGGGGGCGAACAACCTGTTCAATACCTTCCCGGACAAGCTGAACAACAATTCGATCGGCCTGTTCCCGGTTGTGGGCGGCAGCGCTGACGGCCAGGTCTATCCGCGTAACGGCGGGCCGTTCGGGATGAACGGCGGGTTCTGGTATGCACGCGTACGCGTCAAATACTGACCTTTTGAGTGTCTGAAATCGGGGGCGGGCAAGTTTCGGCTTGCCTGCCCCTTTTTTTTCGGTTGTGACATTTCCGATCACCGGGGGGGACCTCATCGATGAAGACAATGAAGTTGGCGCTGGTAGCGTTTTTGGTTTTGTCGCTGGGCATGCAGACCGCACGGGCAGCGGCCCCTGCTCCCGTCAGCGCGGAACATGGCATGGTCGTCTCCGCGCACCGCCTCGCCAGCGACGCCGGGGTCGAGGTGCTTCGCAAGGGCGGAAATGCTGTCGATGCGGCGATTGCCGTTGCCTATGCGCTGGCCGTGACCTTCCCCGAGGCGGGCAATATCGGAGGCGGCGGTTTCATGACCATTCGCCTGCATGATGGGCGCCAGACCTTCATCGACTTTCGCGAAACCGCTCCACAGGCTGCGACCGCAAGCATGTATCAGGATGCCAATGGCAACGTCATTCCCGGCCTTTCGACGCGCGGTTATCGTGCCGTAGCCATTCCGGGGACGGTTGCGGGGCTGGAACTGGCGCGAACCAGATATGGCAGCCGTCCGCGCGCTGCCTTGATGGCCGCGGCCATCAGGCTCGCCCGCGACGGATTCGTTCTCGATCACGGTGACGCGCAATTCCTGAACGAAGGTGCTGCAGATTTCGCCAAGGACGGGCCGAGCGCGCGGATATTCATGAAAAACGGGCGACCTTGGCAAAAGGGCGACACGTTCGTGCAAGCGGACCTGGCCCGGATGCTGCAGGCGATTTCGACCAAGGGTGCCCCCGCCTTTTATAGGGGAGAGATTGCACAACGGATCATTGCGGCGAGCCGGGCGCATGGGGGAATCATGACCCTCGCCGACTTTGCGGCCTATCGGGCAGTGGAGCGCAAGCCCGTCGAATGTGACTATCGCGGCTATCACATTGTTTCCGCTCCGCTGCCAAGTTCGGGCGGGGTCGTCATCTGTGAAACGCTGAACATTCTGTCCGGCTATCCGCTTGGCGCGCTTGGATTTCATTCCGCCCAAGGCGTGCATTACATGACCGAAGCCCTGCGCCGCGCATACCATGACCGCAACGTCAATTTGGGCGACCCCGACTTTGTTAAGGTGGACGTCGACCGTCTTGTTTCGGCCGACTATGCTGCGACATTGCGCGCAGGGATTGCAGCGGACAAGGCTACGTCATCGCTTTCGCTGGGTCTGCCGGGGTCGGGCCATGAAGGTAAAAACACCACGCACTTCTCGATCGTCGATGCCCATGGAAATGCGGTTTCGCTGACCTATACGCTGAATGACTGGTTCGGTGCCCGGGTGACGCCGGCAGGGACAGGCATTCTTCTCAACGACGAAATGGATGATTTCTCTTCCAAGCCCGGCGCGCCCAATATGTATGGATTGGTGGAAGGTGTGAATAACGCCATTGCGCCAGGCAAGCGGCCGCTTTCGTCAATGAGTCCGACGATCGTCTCCCGAGACGGCAAACTCGTGATGGTTGTGGGGACGCCGGGCGGCAGCCGCATCCCGACGGGCGTCTTGCAGGTCATGATCAACATTCTGGACCATGGCATGACCGTAACGGAGGCGGTCAATGCCCCGCGCATCCATGCCCAATGGTTGCCCGATGTCATATACTATGAGGCCCATGCGCTCAGCGCGGATACGATGGAGTCTTTGACGGCGCGGGGGCACAAGCTCGAACTGATGGGCTATGGAAACCAGATCGCTGTCATTTTGGTGGGTGGCCCGGCTGTCGGCCAGGCTCCCTATGGGCGAGATCTGCTCTATGGAGCGATCGACCCGCGGCTGCCGACAGGCAACGTTGCAGGCTATTGAGAGGGCTGGCATGGCTGACCTTGCACATCGGCTCGCTCAAATGGAGGATTTGCCGGCTCTGCGGGCTCTGATGGCGCGTGCAATCGAGCAATTGCAGCATGGCTTCCTTTCACCGGAGCAAGTCCGTGCCAGCCATCGGGTCATGGGTCTCGATACCCAGCTGGTAAAGGACCAGACCTATTTTCTCGTCGAAACCGAGGGTCGCATTGTCGGGTCCGGAGGGTGGAGCTGGCGGGCAACACTTTATGGAGGTGATGACAGCATCGTTGCGCGCGAACCTGTTCCTCTTGATCCCGAGACGGATGCGGCCAAGGTCCGCGCGATGTATACCGATCCGGATTTCGCCCGCAGAGGAATCGGACGAATGGTGCTTGGATTGTGCGAAGATGCAGCGCGCGCCGCTGGATTCAAACGGGCTGAAATGATGGCCACGCTTGCGGGAGAGCCATTGTATCGGTCTTTCGGCTATGCCCCCAAGGAAAAGATCGAATCGGCGCCAATCGATGGCGTGCGCGTGCCATTGCTGCGGATGGAAAAGAGCCTGATCTAGAACGATCCGGAAAACCATCGTTCACCCATTGCGGGAGATGGCCCCGCTGGCCCCAAGTGCCGTCAGAACAGGCGGCTGCCGAGCGGGACGTCGCGATCTGGCGAAAACAGCACTACATGTCCCTGCGCATCCGGAAAACCAAGCGTCAGGACTTCGGACATCATCTTTCCGATCTGGCGCGGCGGGAAGTTGACGACCGCGGCGACAAGCCTGCCCGGCAGATCAGCCACCGCATAATTTTCGGTGATCTGGGCGCTCGATTTTCGAATGCCAATCACGTCTCCAAAATCAATTTCCAGCTTGAATGCGGGCTTCCTGGCCTCCGGAAAAGGCTCGGCCTTGACGATGCGTCCAATGCGGATGTCCACCGCAAGAAACGCGTCAAAGGTGATCGTGGAGCCAGCAGGCGCCTGGGGATCATGGTCTATGTGCATCAGAGCCTTAGGCCATAATCGAAGCGCCGATTCAAGCCAACGCGCCAAAGGCCCATTCGCCTGACCCATGACTGCGCCCCACTCTGCCAGAGGGGCAGTCGGGCGCGGCTATTTGCGGGGCTTCATGAACTTGAAGACAAAGCGATCGGTCTTGCCGCGCACAGCTGGATCAAACACGAGTTTGGTGTGATCGTCGGTCGCGACCCGAAGATGACGGCTTTCACCAACCAGCTTGAATCCGCCGCGCAGGAAGTCCGCCTTCACGACAGCGGGATCGATGCGGTGGAGCTTGTCCACAACCTCGCGCGTATCCCCAGCCGGTCCGACATGATCGACCACACCAACGATGCCGCCCGGTTTCATGGACGCATAAATCTTCCTGACCAGTTGATCAGGATCCTGCTGCTTCACCTTGTATTCGGCAGACGTCCAATAGGCATCGTGATAGCTCAGATGGAACAGGGCAAAGTCATAGCTGTTCGCAGGCGCCTGAAATTCCTCGAACGGCTGCTCAAGCACATGGACGTTCGGTGTGCGGCTCAGAATGCCCGCCCACTTTGCCTTGCCCTTGGCATCGCCAGCGAACTGGGTGGCCAACCACGCTGTGACAGTCCCTTTCGGTCCGACCGCGCGAGCCATGATTTCGGTATAGTAACCGCCGCCAGCTTCGAAATCGAGGGCGGCATCACCTTTCTTGATACCAAGGAACGTCAACGTCTCGATCGGCTTGCGGCCTTCATCAAGCTTGATGTCACTCTCGGCACGTTGCGGAATGGCAAGCCAGTCCGGCGCTGCCGTCTTGGCAAGAACGGGTGTCGCAATCAGCGCTGCAATCAAAAAGGCCCTTCTCACAGATTTTCCCCTTGCTGGTCTTCGCACAGGGGCCGGAATCTGCGCTACCCGCTGTTCAATGGCAACCAGCTTTGTCGAATGAGAAGCGGCCTTGGTCGATCACCGACGATGGACAAAAAAAGGGGAGCGACCCTTTCCAGAGTCGCTCCCCCCTTTTGTCAGATCCCCGGCATGCGCCAGGGCAAATACGCAAATGCTTACTTCAGTTCGACAGTCGCACCAGCGGCTTCGAGCTGAGCCTTGACCTTGGCGGCCTCGTCCTTCGAAACGCCTTCCTTGATCGCCTTCGGCGCAGCTTCAACAGCGGCCTTGGCTTCGGTGAGGCCCAGGCCGGTGATGGCACGGACTTCCTTGATGACGGCGATCTTGTTGCCGCCGTCACCGGTCAGGATGACATCGAATTCGGTCTGCTCTTCAGCAGCCGGTGCAGCAGCGCCGCCAGCAGCCGGTGCCGCAACAGCGACAGCAGCAGCAGCCGAAACGCCCCACTTTTCTTCGAGCAGCTTCGAAAGTTCAGCCGCTTCCATGACGGTAAGGGCGGAAAGGTCTTCTACAATCTTGTTCAAATCAGCCATTTTAAGTCTCCAAATTTCAAATCGTCGCCCCTGCGAAGGCAGGGGCTTTTAGGGTCACGACGAGGCCCCTGCCTTCGCAGGGGCGACGCAAAAAGTTTACGCAGCTTCCTTGGCGGCATAAGCGCCAAAGACACGGGCCAACTGGCCAGCCGGAGCCTGAACGATCTGGACGACCTTCGTCGCAGGTGCCTGTACAAGGCCCACGATCTTGGCGCGCAGTTCATCCAGTGAAGGCATTGTTGCCAAGGCCTTCACGCCGTTCACATCAAGGACTGTGCTCCCCATTGCGCCGCCGACGATTTCGAGCTTGTCGTTCGTCTTGGCGAACTCGACGACAATCTTTGCAGCTGCCACCGGGTCAATGGAGGAGGCCAGTGCAATGGGACCGGTCAGCAGGTCGCTGATCGATTCATACACTGTGCCCTTGGTTGCGATCTTGGCGAGACTGTTCTTCGTAACCTTGTAAGTCGCTCCGCCTTCGCGCATCTTAAGCCTGAGTGCTGTCGACTGGGCGACAGTCAGGCCGAGGTTACGGGTGACAACCACCACATTGACCTCGTTGAAGGTGCGGTTCAGCTCTTCGACCACTATCGGTTTTTGAGCACGATCCATGCCATTCTCCTCAACAAGCGCCTGCAGACCATCCACAGGCGCGGCTTTGCCGCTGGGCACGCAAGCGCGCCCTTTGGCTTGAGTCCGAGGGGAAGGGCGACCACCGGAATGGCCGAAAAATTCCGTTCCCCGTCTCGGCAGGACATTAAGCCCCTGACTGGATCAGGAGCACCTGCTGTCTCGGACGGTTCCGCCCCCGCACAAGGCGGGGAACAGAATTACGTTACGACGCGCTCAATTCCGCGACGTCAAGCTTCACGCCAGGCCCCATTGTGGAGCTGAGTGCAGCCTTCTTCAAATACTTGCCTTTGGCACCGGTTGGCTTGGACTTGACGACCGCATCGACGAGCGCATCAAAATTGGTGCGCAGGTCTTCGGCCTTGAAGCTTGCCTTGCCGATGCCGGCGTGAATGATCCCGGCCTTTTCGACGCGATACTCGATCTGGCCACCCTTGGCAGCCTTCACGGCTTCACCAACGTTCGGCGTGACAGTGCCAAGCTTCGGGTTTGGCATCAGCCCTTTGGGACCAAGCACCTTGCCGAGGCGTCCGACCAGGCCCATCATGTCCGGCGTCGCAATGCAGCGCTCGAACTCGATCTTGCCGGACTGGCAGATCTCGAGAAGGTCTTCCGCTCCAACCACGTCCGCTCCGGCAGCACGCGCTTCCTCAGCCTTGTCGCCACGGGCAAAAACGCCGACGCGCACCGTCTTGCCGGTGCCCTTGGGAAGTGTCACCACGCCACGCACCATCTGGTCGGCATGTCGGGGGTCAACGCCCAGGGCGATCGCGACTTCAATGGTTTCATCGAACTTGGAGGTCGCGTTGGCCTTGATGATCGAAATGGCTTCATCAACGCCATGCAGCTTTTCACGATCGATCGTTCCAGCGAGCTTCTTCGCCTTCTTGCTCTGGAATGTCATGGTCTCAGCCCTCCACCACTTCGAGGCCCATTGCGCGGGCGGACCCGGCAATGATCTGGACAGCCGCATCGATGTCATTCGCATTGAGATCAGCCATCTTCACTTGCGCGATTTCGGCAAGCTGGGACATCTTGATCTTTCCTGCAGACACCTTGCCCGGCTCCTTCGAACCGGACTTGAGGTTCAGGGCCTTCTTGATGAGGAAGGTCGCAGGCGGGCTCTTCGTCGCGAAGGAGAAGCTCTTGTCCGCATAGACAGTGATGATCGTCGGAATCGGCATGTTCTTTTCAAGATCGCCGGTGGCGGCATTGAACGCCTTGCAGAATTCCATGATGTTCACGCCGCGCTGACCCAGGGCAGGGCCGATTGGCGGTGACGGGTTTGCAGCCCCCGCTGGCACTTGCAGCTTGATATAGCCGCTGATCTTCTTAGCCATCTTACATTCTCACTCTGTATTTCGGCTTCCGCGCAAAAGCGCTTCGCCTGTTTCAAGTTTAGCGGTCAAACAGCCCGAAAGCCTCCCGCACGATTTCGAGGCACGCCCCGGAATTCTATTTGGCCCGTTCCACCTGCTCGAATTCGAGTTCGACCGGCGTTGCGCGACCGAAAATGGAGACGGAAACCTTGACCCTGTTCTTGTCGAAGTCGATTTCCTCGACAAGCCCATTGAAGCTGGCAAAGGGTCCATCGAGGACCTTGACCTGATCGCCAATCTCGTAATCGACGGAAATGCGAGTCTTCGGCGCAGCGGCAGCAGCTTCCTTGGTATTCAGGATGCGGGCCGCTTCGGCTTCGCTGATCGGCTGAGGCTTGCCGCTCGATCCCAGAAAGCCCGTGACCTTGGGCTGGTTCTTGACGAGGTGGTAGACATCGTCATTCATGTTCAGCTTTGCGAGGACATAGCCCGGGAAGAACTTGCGTTCGGCCTGCACCTTCTTGCCGCGGCGGACTTCAGTCACCGTTTCGGTCGGCACTTCGACAGCATCGACCAGCGCTTCAAGGCCAAGCCGCGCCGCGTCAGCCATGATCGCGTCGCGCACCTTGTTCTCGAACCCCGAATAAGCGTGAATGATGTACCAGCGTGACATGAGTTTCCGTTCAATCCTGCGCGCGTCAGATCAGTTTCAGGAGAGACTGGACGATCCAGCTGAAAAAACTGTCCAGACTGAAGAAAAACAGCCCAAGCACAGTCGTCATGATGATGACCATGACGGTCGTCATCACGGTTTCACGGCTCGACGGCCAGACGACTCGCGCCGTCTCTGCCCGGACCTGCCGAATAAACTCACCTGGACTGACCTTGGCCATTCCGCAAAAATCCTCGTTTCGACCAACACAGACCCGCGGCCGGAGCGTTCCGGAAGCATGATCCTGATGTCGGGATTGCGGCCCTTTAGAGCCGTTTCCCCGGCGGCGCAAGCCCGGTGGCAGGAGTGGAGGGGCTCGAACCCCCGGCCCTCGGTTTTGGAGACCGATGCTCTACCAGCTGAGCTACACTCCTAAGCGCCGGACCGCGAGCCTCTAGCGGGGCATGCAATGCGGCGCAAGCCTTGGACAAGGGGCCATGCAAATCGGGCGCATGACCAGCAAAGCGGATCATGCGCCCGACAGGGCATTGCCAGTGGACGGCAATGATCCCGGCCCGGTTCGGGGTCGCTCACCGGGCCGGTTTTGGAAAGACGGACCTAATGGCCGCGTTGCCGGCGATTGGCTTGGGGACGATCAGGGCGCCGCGGCGGGTGAAAGCCCTCGGCGCGCGTCACATTGACAGAGCGCGAGATCTGGCCATCCGCTCGCGTTGCCGTCACGTCGCGATTGTATACCGTGGCCCCTTCAGGGTTCTTGATCGTCTGATTGGCCGTAAATCCGGTTTCCGTGCGGTTGCGGCTGCCTGAGGTCGTGTAGGTTTCGCCGCCCCGGGTTGTGTAGTTTCCGCTGCTCACCGACCCGGTGTCGGTCCGCGTGTGCGTGCGCTCGAAGCTTCGGGTCTCGCCCTTGAAATTTGTCGACGTGCCCGACGCAGTGAAGCCATCCGCCGTACGCGTGCGATCATATTCGCGCGTCGCCGTGGCCCCATCGCTCGCGCGGGTGACCTGTGTATCGCGGGACAACGTGCCGGCGTCCTTGTCACGCACGATCGTGCGCGTGCCGTCATAGTTGGGGCGGTCGATCGTGACTGTCTTGGTCACAGGCTCTGCAAATGCCGGGATAGCAAGGACCGCAGCAAGAGCTGGTACAAAGAGGAACTTTTTCATGACATTCTCCAGTGGCAGTTGACGGAGCCGACCCGCTCACAAGCCTTCAACGCACGACGCTGGAAAACCCTTCGTTCATTGTTGCAGCCGCTGACGGCGCATGTCCCGACGTTGCCTCTGCAGTTCCCGAAGGGCGCGCAAGCGACGAAGCTGCTCCGCCCGTTCAGGGGCGATTTCGGCTGCTTCGCGCGGGGATGAAGCCTGATCAGACGCCTGAGCCTCGGGCAAGGGCTGAGCGGCTGGCGGTTTATCTTCAGCGGGCGCCGTGCCCGGCACAGGGGCGATATCATCAGGCTCTGCCGGCCCAAGCGCGGTCGCCCGCCGCTCCTGCCGGATTTCCCGAACCCGTTCGACAATGGCCGCACGATCCGCAGGTGGAATGCGCCGCAGGACGGCCCGGGCCTCGGCCGGCCGCACCGCGCGCGGCGGCAGGCCCAACGCCTCGCGCCGCTCTGCCCGCTGCTGCAATCTGTCTGCAATCCGTTCGGCCACGAATTCGCGGCGCATCTCCCGGCGCACCACAAGGCGTTCAGGAATTGTGAGCGGCGCGGGCGCAACCGGTGAGACGGCATCCTCTACTTGCGCCGCGCTTTCCTCCGGCTTTGGTTTGAGCACGATGGCGGGCGTTCGCTTGTGTTCAGCCTTTGCCGGCACAACGCGCGCAATCAGAGGACCAATGACCGGAATTGTCTGCGCGACATCCCCGAAGATGGCTGTTGCCGCGGCTCCGGCACTCATCAGGCCAAGCGCAACAACGCCAATAACCACCCGATGACCCCGGATCCATCGGGCGCGCCTGCCGCTGCGCGAGAGGGTCGGCGCTGGGAGTGGCGGGAGCCGATGGGCTGCCGCTGCAACAACACGGTCGCCAAAGTCCGCCGAAAGCGGTGGCACTGTCAGCCCATCCAGCAATTCCGCCAGGGCCGGATCGCGTCTCGGATCGCTCACGCTGCACCTCCCTGCCGAGCCAGGCGCACATCGCCCAGCCCTGACTTCAATGCCTGGCGCGCGCGCAGCAACAGTGATTCGAACGCCTTGATGTTGAGGTTCAGAATCTCGGCTGCAGCGAGGTTCGAACATTCCTCATAGTAAGTCAGCACAATGGCCGCGCGCTGACGATCAGGCAGTGCCTGCACAGCCTGCATGGCCCGATTTCGCATCCAGTCCGCATCGATCCGCGCATCGGCAAGCGGCGTTTCGTCAACCCGCTCGGGAACGTCCTCATCGCTTGAGAAGCGACGGCGGCGAAGCCGGTCGAGACAGAGATTTGTAGCGACGCGGTTCAGCCAGGCACCGACGCCCGCGCCACCCGCCTGCCATTTATCTGCCTGTTCCCATAATTTCAGCATTGCTTCCTGTGCCACATCTTCGGCCTCGACAACATCTCCGAGCATGCGCCAGCCGATGCGGTGGGCCTTGCCCGCGTGAGCCTCGATCAATGCGCGAAAGGCCGCGGCGTCGCGCGCAGCGACACGGGCCATCAGCGTATCATCCTCCGCAGCTTGCGGTGTCACAGGGCTCATCAGCACATCAGTCACGATCTCGAACTACCGCTTAATACGCACGAAACCATTAAACCCTTCGAACCCGGCGAAGGAAAATTTTGCGTCGTGCGTTAGGCGGCAAACAACTCATGAAATCTGGAGTCATCATGAAATCAGCTATTGCAGCCATCGTCGCCGGTCTTGCCGTTGCCCAACCAGCGTTTGCAAACACCGAACCGTCGGGCTCCGTCTGGTCGGCCAGCATATCCGGCGGAACCGCAGCACTGGACCATAATGGCGATCAGCCATTTGTCAGCGTCAGCCTGACGCGGACCTTCGAGGATGGTTATGTGCGCCTGTCGGGCACAAAGATCATGTCACGTGATGGGCAGGGCCTTGTTGGTGTCGTCCCATCGACAACCAGCCAGATCGCCCTTGCCGGTGGCAGAAGCTTCGGCTCCCTGAGCCTGGACGGCTATGCCTCCTTCGGCTGGCGGAAATTCGGCGCCGAGGCTTTCCGCAGACGAAACGGACAGACAATCGATATCTCGAGCAATGGAAAGACCAATGCGATCGGCGGGTCGCTGACTTATGACGTTCAGCTGGGCGAACATGCATTTCTTTCCCCCTTCATCTCGCTGGACTACAGTCGTGTCGATACGGCGCGCGCGATCACGCTGCCGCTGCGCGGACTTGTGACTCAAAAGGAAAAGCAGAACGGCGTGACGTTCACTGCCGGCGGCTCGGCGCAGCGGACGTTCGGGGCCGCGGATCGCCATAGCATCGGCCTCTATGCCGCGTTCGTTACCAGTTCCAATACAACAGCCTACAATCGCGGCACCTCGCCGATCATCGCTTCAAGACTGTTGGGCGCCCTTGATGTCCCAGGGACAAAGGACAGCTGGGCGGAATATGGCGCGACGGCGAGTTTCGCTATTGCAAAACCACTCCGAATCGATCTTTCGATCGTTCGAACGGCAGGATTTGGAACGGCAGAATCGACCTCCGGCTCAGCGGGGCTGCGGCTAACCTTTTGAACGCCGCTCAGGCTCGGCGGCGGTTGGGCTCCGCAAGGATTGCCGGCAATTGGGCAACTTCGTCCAGCAGGAAGGTCATGAGAGCCTTTTCATAGGCATCAGTCTGACCGTCGGCCGCAATATTCTTCTTGAGCCAGGCTGCCTCCGCCGCTGTTAGTTCGGACCGGGGTGCGACCGAAGCCAATCCGGATAGCAGGTCATGCTCAGGCGGAAAGACCGACTTGAAGGCATCAATGACCGTTCCGCGGCCGAGCATCTCGCTGGGAAGCATCCGGCCGAAAAATCGCGCGATACTTGGTGTGTTTGCATTCATTTCGGCGTTCAGCCGCAGCGCGTCATCGCGGGAGATTGCCCGATAGTTGCTGTGCGCCAGAAGATGGTTGCCAACGCCCTGAACGAAGAGCGTGAGCCAGCCGGACGCATTATCGCTGTTCAGCGTTGCATCCTTGATTCGGAACAGAAGGTCCGCTTCCTGAGGACCGACGATGGACGCATCCTCTCCGCCGCTTGCAAAAATCAGTCGCCGCAGCAGCTGCACTTCTGCCTCATCGACGCAGCCCGAGCGGACAAGGCCCGGAGCACGAGTCGGCCCGACTCCGCTGACGATCGTCGCCTCGATCTGCGAGAGCACATAAGGCTTCAGTGACAGCGGCGCATTTTCCGCATGCTCAAGCAGCGAAACCAACAGCTCGAGCTCCCCAATGGTCGCAATGTCGCCCGCGCGATCGATCCGCGACCGAAGCCAGTCGGCCCCATGCTCATCAAGGAAGCCGGCCGGCGGTGTCTGATGCAAAAGCACGTCACCGACGACTTCAATGAAGAAGTCGATCCAGGCTCTGGACTGAGGCGCACAGCGATCATTGACCAGAAACAAGGCATCAAGCGTATCGAAGCTGATGCTGTCGTCAGCCCAGACCAGCGGCCTCAATGCGAGCACGTCAGCATCGCTGACCTTACCCGCCGCAATCAGCTGCGCCGCAAAATTGGAAACTTCGGTGTTCATCCAAACCGCCCCTCTTTGAGGCGAAAGGACCTAGCACCAAGGCCTTAACAGCCGGTTTCAGCTAAAAATCGACAGCGATGCCCTTCAGTTCCCAATCGCCATAGCGCACCGGGTCGAGACGGTCGGGATCCGGCTCGGCCGCGCGGGGCACGGCTTGTGGTTGCGGCACAGGCGGGTTCTTCGACAGATAGGCCGGAGCCTTGACGTGTGAGGGGCGTTTGCCGGACATCGTGTCATTATCGGCCAAGGGCATCCCTTCGACAAGTGCCCTTTCGGGCGCTAGGGCGGCTGGGATGGACAAAATTTCCGGACTCGCGCCGCGTCGTGCTGCGCTCACTCTGCTCGATGCCGTGCTGCGACGCGGAATGCCGCTTGAATCGGCACTTGGCAACGCAACGCGCGGCCTCGCAAAGCCTGAAGACAAGGCGCTTGCACGCGCCATTGCCAGCGAGACGCTGCGCCGTCTGCCAGATCTTGATGCGCTCATCGACAGTGTGACACGCCAGGTATTGCCGCATGATTCAAAGGCGAGAATGGTTCTGCGGATGGCCCTGGCACAGGTGCTGGTGATGGAAACACCCGAGCATGCTGCTGTCGCGACGGCGCTTCCGCTGGTCGATGGTGGACCGCGGCGGCTGGTCCATGGGGTATTGGGCACGCTGTTGCGCCAAAAAGCATCGCTTCCCGCCCAGCCCACGTTGCCCGATCCGGTCCGCTTGCGCTGGGATGACGCGCTTGTGGCACTTGCCAGCGCTGCAATGATCGAACCGCCGGTGATTGACCTGACATTGCGCGACGCGACCGAGACAGGTCTTTGGACCAATCGACTAGGGGGGGAAAGCCTGATGCCGGGCCATGTTCGCATTGCCCGCGGGCCAGCGATTGCCGGTTTGCCGGGCTTTGCCGAAGGGGCCTGGTGGGTTCAGAATATCGCTGCGTCGTTGCCCGCACGTCTGCTTGGCCCGGGAAACGGGCGTGCCGTGCTGGACCTTTGCGCAGCGCCCGGCGGCAAGACCATGCAGTTGGCCTCAGCCGACTGGGCAGTGACAGCCCTGGACCAGGATCGCGCCCGCCTTGTCAGACTCGAAGACAATCTGGCGCGCACCGGCCTTTCGGCGCGGCTGGTAACGGCGGACCTGATGCGTTGGGAACCTGCTGAGCCAGTGGCAGCAATTCTGCTCGATGCACCCTGTTCCTCCACAGGGATATTCACCCGGCATCCGGACGTCCTCTATCGCGTCAGGCCAAGCGACATTGCACAGCTTGCCGAACTGCAGGCAGCGATGATTGCTCGGGTCGCGACCTGGCTGCAACCCGGCGGGACGCTGATCTACGCAACATGCTCGCTTGAGCGACAAGAAGGGGAAGACCAGGTCAAGGTGGCAGAAGCTGCCGGTTTGCGGCTTGCGCCTATCACCTCCGAAGCTGTTGGCGGCGGTATGGTGCCGGACCCCGGCGGCTGGATGCGCGTCCTGCCCGTCAACCATGCCGACGGTTTTTTCATCGCGCGCTTCGATCGGCCCTGAACGCGCCTTGCCGCAGGGTGATTCGCTGGCTAGAGCGGCGGGCTATGGCAAACCCCGTCCTCATTGCCCCATCGATCCTTTCTGCTGATTTTGCGCGCCTCGGAGACGAAGTGCGCGCAGTCGATGCGGCAGGTGCGGACTGGATCCATGTCGATGTGATGGACGGCCATTTTGTGCCCAACATCACGATCGGACCCATGGTGGTGAAGGCGCTTCGCCCGCATACCGAGAAGGTCATGGATGTCCACCTCATGATCTCGCCCGTCGACTTCATGCTGGATGCATTTGCGGAAGCCGGTTCCGATATCATCACGGTTCACCAGGAAGCGGGCCCGCATCTTCATCGCACACTGCAGCGGATCAAGGCACTTGGGAAGAAAGCGGGCGTGTCGCTCAATCCGGCGACGCCAGCCAAAATGCTCGACTATGTCCTCGAGGACATCGATCTGGTTCTTGTGATGAGCGTCAACCCCGGCTTTGGCGGGCAGAGCTTCATCGAAAGCCAGCTTCGCAAGATCGAGGCAATCCGCAAGTCGATCGACAAACTTGGCAAGGACATTCGCCTTGAGGTCGATGGCGGTGTTGATCGAAGCACGGCCCCAAGAATCATCGCAGCTGGAGCGGATGTTCTGGTTGCCGGGACGGCGACGTTCAAAGGCGGCCAGGGCGCCTATGCCGCCAACATTGCCGCGCTGCGCGGCTGAATGGCCAGCCAGGCAATGGATTCAGACGAACATGAAGAGATTCCGGTCGGCAGGCGTCTGGTCCGCGCACAAAGCGGTGGAGAATCACTTGCAGAAAGACTGACGAGCCAGTTTTATCGCCTCACTTGGCGCACTCCGCTTCATGCCTTGCGGTTACGTGGACGCTATCCGCTCAAATTGCTCGCGGTTCCCGACGATCCCGTTGCCGGCGACGCCTCGACCGGCCTGGCCATTTTGCGCGGCGAACTGACCTGGCGAGGGGAGAAGGGCGAGTGCGGTCGCGTCGACTTTGGCAGTGAAAGCATTTCACCAGGCTTCGCAAACTATCTGCAACGCTTTCAATGGCTGCGTGATCTTGCCGCCGCAGGCCCCCGCGCGCAGGTGGCACCGGTTGCAGAAATGCTCACCCGTCGATGGCTGAGCAGCCACGCCGACCGGATCAGCGAGCCGGCCTGGCGACCGGACCTTTGGGGCTGGCGCATCCTTTTCTGGTCGACGCACGCGCCGCTGATCCTGTCGAGCACGGATCTCGTCTATCGCTCGGCTGTCCTCAATGGCCTTGCCCGCGGCGCGCGCCATCTGGACCGGTCTGCTGACAGGGCACCGATTGGGCTGCAACGGATAGCGGCCTGGGCCGGGATTGTTGCGGCAGGCCTGCTGATTACCGGCGGCGGCCCTCGGCGAAGCTTTGGCGAAGCGGGCTTGGCGCGCGCCCTCAATACGGGCTTTTCTGCCGACGGCGGGCTCGTCTGCCGCACGCCGAGCGGCCAGCTCGATGTGGTCATGCTGCTTGCCATGCTCTGCCGGGTCTATGACGCCCGTCGGATAGAACTGCCAGCATTCCTTGCAAGCGCGCTCAATCTCTCGGTGCCCTCCCTTTTGGGTGTGACACTCGGAGACGGCGGGCTTTCCAGCTGGCAAGGCAGCCTTCCGATCGAAGCGTCGCAGGTTGAGGCAATCATTGCGGCCACAGGCGTGCGCACTCGGCCACAAAGACAGGCGCGCGATTGGGGTTATCAGCGGGCAGCGGCAGGACAAACTGTCGTCGTGATGGATGCCGCCCCTCCGCCAGACAGGCGCGTTGCGAGAGGGGGTTGCGCATCGACCCTGGCCTTTGAACTTTCCGACGGCGCGCATCGACTGATCGTCAATTGCGGCGGCGCCAATGCTGGAGGTGCATTCATTTCCGCAGGCCTTGCCAACGGCCTGAGGACGACTGCTGCCCATTCCACGTTGATCTTGGCCGACAGCAACTCGACTGCAATCCACGCAGATGGAACACTTGGCAGGGGCGTTTCGGAGATTGCGCTTGAACGTCAGGAAAATGAGGGCAGCAGTCGCATTGAGGCCAGCCATGATGGCTATGTCCGCCGATTTGGCTTGATCCACAAACGAACCTTGCTCCTGTCCGGGGATGGCCGCGAGTTGCGTGGCGACGATGTGCTGCTTCCGTCAAAGGCCAAGCAGAAGCCGATGACGTCGGCCTTTGCGATCCGGTTTCATCTGGCGCCGGGCATCGAAGCAACGCCCACGGCAGACGGCATGGGTGCATTGCTCAGGATCGAGCGCGGCGCATTATGGCAATTCCGCTGCCGCGGTGGGACCCTGTCGATTGAGGAAAGCCTGTGGATCGACGGCGACGCCCGGCCCCACAACACGGTTCAGCTGGTCGTCAGTGGTGAAGCATCGCCCGGCGGCGCAAGTGTCGGCTGGGCGCTGCGGCGCGCCGGCTAATTTTTTGGAGACGAAATGACGGACGTGAAGATCAAGCGGGCGCTGTTGAGTGTTTCGGACAAGACCGGCCTGGCACAGCTCGGCGCTGCACTGGCGCGACACGGTGTGGAGCTGGTCTCGACCGGCGGCACAGCAAAGGCGCTGAGGGACGCAGGCTTGCACGTCATGGATATCTCGGACCTGACCGGCTTTCCCGAAATGATGGATGGCCGTGTGAAAACCCTGCATCCAAAGGTCCATGGGGGCTTGCTCGCCGTGCGTGACAATCCGGAGCATTTGGCTGCGATGGAGGCTCATGACATTGGCGCGATCGACCTTGTCGTCGTCAATCTCTATCCCTTTGCGCAAACGGTCGCAAAAGGGGCCGGGCGCGAAGAGATTATCGAGAATATCGATATCGGCGGTCCTTCGATGGTCCGGTCCGCGGCGAAAAACCATGCTTCGGTCGCAATCGTGACCGATCCTGCAGACTATGGCGAATTGATAAGTGCCATGGACGCGAAACAGGGCGCCACAGGTTACGACTTCCGTCGCAGGCTCGCGGCAAAGGCCTATGCAGCAACCGCAACCTATGATGCGATGATCAGCCAGTGGTTCGCCTTTGCAGACCAGCACCAGGCATTCCCTGACACACTCGCTGTGACGGGCCACAAGCGTGAGGAGTTGCGCTATGGCGAAAATCCGCACCAGTCGGCGGCGCTCTATATCCCGTCGGGTCCCCATGCGCGTGGTATCGCGCAGGCAGAACAGCTTCAGGGCAAGGAGCTTTCCTACAACAACTATAACGATGCTGATGCAGCGCTCGAGCTGGTCAGCGAATTCCGCGATGGGCCGCCCACGGTCGTCATCGTCAAACACGCCAATCCGTGCGGCGTCGCGACTGCCGATACCTTACTCGAGGCGTATCAGGCGGCGCTCGCCTGTGATTCCGTTTCTGCCTTTGGGGGAATCATAGCGGTCAACCGCCCGCTCGATGCGGAAACGGCCGAGGCAATGGCGGGTATTTTCACCGAAGTCGTGGCGGCGCCTGACGCAAGCGACGAAGCAAAGGCCGTCTTTGCCCGGAAGAAGAACCTGCGCCTCTTGCTGACCGGCGAATTGCCTGACCCGGCGCGAGAGGGGCTCAGCCTCAAGACGATTGCCGGGGGCTATCTTGTTCAATCCCGTGACAATGGGCAGATCACACGGGAGATGCTCAAGACCGTCACACGGCGCGCACCGACCGCTCAAGAACTGGCCGACTGCCTTTTCGCCTGGACAGTCGCCAAGCATGTCAAATCCAATGCCATTGTCTATGCCAAGGATGGCAGCACTGCGGGTATCGGGGCGGGTCAGATGAACCGCCTGGAATCTGCCCGCATCGCAGCCTGGAAAGCGCGCGATGCCGCGGACAAGGCTGGGTGGGTGGAGCCTCGTACCATCGGTTCAGCTGTTGCATCTGACGCATTTTTTCCATTTGCGGATGGCCTGCTGGCCGCAGTCGAGGCTGGTGCAACGGCGGTGATCCAGCCCGGTGGTTCGATCCGGGATGACGAAGTGATACAGGCTGCCGATGATGCCGGGCTTGCAATGGTGTTTACGGGCATGCGGCATTTCCGGCACTGAGTCTGAAGGGATGGCTGGCGATATGAAGCTGATCGGACAATATGACTCCCCCTTTGTCCGTAGGGTCGCAGTCGCGCTGCAGACCTACGGTATCGCCTATGATCATGTGCCTTGGTCGACATTTGGCGATGGTGATCTGGTCGCACAGCATAATCCGTTGAAGCGTGTTCCGGCCCTGGTGCTCGACAATGGTGAAGTGTTGATCGAAAGCGGGGCGATCCTTGACTATCTCGATGAAAGCGTCGGCGCGGACCGCGCACTGCTTCCAAAATCTGGCGCTCCGCGCCGGGCGGCACTTCGGCGTATCGCATTGATGACGGGCGCTGCAGACAAGGCCGTCTCATTCTTCTACGCAAAGCTTTTCTCCACCGCCCTTGACCCTGACTTCGTATCCCGCTGCGAAGGGCAGATCCGCACAGCGCTGGCAGCAATCGATCGCGAATGTGGCGCGCGCGCGGGGGATTGGTGGCACGGACCGACACCTGGCCATGACGATATTGCGGTTGCCTGCGTCACCCGCTTCATCCGCGAAGCCTATCCTGACCTTTTTGATGCTGAAGCTCTTCCCGCGCTTGCCAACCATTGCGCCAGGGCAGAGGCACTCCCGGTCTTTTCAGCTGTCGAACAGACCTTCACCCCGCCCAAGGGTTAGCGATCAGGTGCTTGCCTTTCGGAACAAGGCTCGATCCTCTTCCGCAAAACCCCAGCGCCAGATCACGACGCCATAGGCGAGGAGAATCGCCGGTATGCCAAAGACCAGCTCTGCCCATTCCGGCAGGCGAATGGCAATCGATCCCGTTGTGATTGCGGCAGCCGATGCCCAGACCAATGGCCAGCGCCAGACCGATACGGGCGCGCCCAACAGGCTTGCGGCCAGGTTCGCCTTGACCAGCGAGGCGAGGCCCAATGAAATGGCAAGAGCAACCGCTGGCATTGCTGCCTGGTAAAGCTCGGGAAGATTCTGTTGCCGCGCGGCAAACAGGAAAATGAACGTCAACGCTGCCTGAAAAGCGATCATGGCGCCTGAGATCAGGAAATTGCGGTGGCGCGCGATATAAACCAGTGCCGCTTCGCTGACGACCGCAACGGCAGCGGCAACTTCCGCCAGCAACAGGAAGGCGAGCGCTCCGTTGCCGCCGACAAATGCGCCCTTGGGGCCGAAAAGTCCCATCAGCCCTTCACCAGGAATGCCCAGCGCCAGCGCAATTCCTGTTTGCGCCGCAATAATCCAGAAGCCGACCTGACTGACCTGCCGAGCGACTGCAGCGGTATCCCCCTTTTCAAGTTTCCGGGTGATGACCGGACCCAGGATCGGATCGAAACTCGTTTTCAGTTTCTGGGGCAGGCTCGCCACCTGCTGCGCGACATAGTAAATGCCGACTGTCGCCGGCGAAACGAACAGCCCCAGTATCGCAAGGTCGAGCCTGCGCGAGCCCCACTCGATCCCGTCTGCCGCAGCCAGAGGCAAGTTGCGCCGGGCCAACCGATAGAGCCCGTCGACGGTCGGAGCCCAGCCCACCGGAAAGCCGTAGGCGCGAAAGAACGGGATAGCCGCCGTAATCAGCGCTGCCCCCATCGAAAGCGCATAGGCAATCAGCAAGCCGTCCCGCAGCGAATACCAGCTCAGGGCAAAGGCCCCGATGCTGATCGTCCATGGCTCGATTATGGCCTTGGCCCTGACGGTTGCGCCAACGTCATACCGATAGGCCAATGCTGCGAGCATCAGGTCGGTCAGCGCGAGGGCGGGGATGACCAGCGGAAGGAGCGATTCAAATCCGTTGATGTCGCTGTTGGGAAACATCACTCGGGGAACAAGCATGAGCGCAATCGTGAGGCCGACAGCACATGCAAGGACAAGGGCCAAGGCGTCCCACACGCCGTTCTGCTTGCCGTCTCCCGAAAGGTGAAGGGCCAGTCCTCGCTTGAGACCGAGGGTGGCGAGTTGGGCCGCAAACTCGAGGACGAGCACGGCATAGGCCAGTCGTCCAAGTGCCGCTGCTCCATACCATTGGCCGGCGATGAAGAGAAAGGGTATGCGTGCAATCAGTCGAACAAAGAAGCCGGCGACATTGGTTCGTCCGCCCTTCGCGAGAGCTTCGATGTCATCGAGTTCGGAGCCCCCAGCAACCCTCAATGCGCTGCGCCCCAGCTCTTGCCTGCCCCGATTTCAACACCAAGGGGTACGTCGAGCTTGACCAACGGCTCGGCGGCTTCCGCCATGACACGCTCAATGATCGGACTGGCCGCAGCAACATCTCCTTCAGGCAGTTCGAAGACCAGTTCGTCATGGACCTGCAGCAACATCTTCACCTGCGGCAGGCCGGCATCCTCCAAAGCCGGCATCATGCGAGCCATGGCGCGCTTGATAATGTCTGCGCTGGTACCCTGGATCGGGGCATTGATCGCCGCCCGCTCGGAGCCCGCACGTTCGGTTTGATTGCTGGAGGTAATGCGGGTGAAATGGGTCTTCCGCCCGAAAAGCGTTTCGGTGTGGCCCGTTTCCCGAGCCTTCTGAAGGGTCTGGCTGATATATTGGTTGATCCCGGGAAACCGCTCGAAGTAGCGATCGATCATCGATTGCGCTTCATCAGCCGAAATTCCCAGACGGCCGGCCAACCCCCAACGCGATATCCCGTAAAGCAGCGAGAAGTTGATCGTCTTGGCGCGCCCGCGAGTGTCGCGATTGACTTCGCCGAACAATTCCATCGCCGTCAAAGCGTGAATATCCTCGCCCTTCGCGAATGCGTCCTTGAGCGCCGGAACGTCTGCCATGTGCGCCGCCAGTCGCAATTCGATCTGGCTATAGTCGGCTGACAGGAGAACATTGCCCGGTTCCGCCACAAAGGCCTCCCGGATGCGGCGCCCGATCTCTGTGCGGATCGGGATGTTCTGCAGATTGGGATCATTCGACGAGAGCCGTCCGGTCTGCGCGCCCGTAATGGAGTAGCTCGTATGGACGCGGCCCGTCTTCGGGTTGACCTGTTCCTGCAATGAATCGGTGTAGGTTGATTTGAGCTTCGAAAGCTGGCGCCATTCAAGCACCTTGCCCGCGATCTCGACACCCTCGGACGCAAGCTTTTCGAGCACGGTCACGTCTGTCGAATAGTCTCCGGACTTGCCTTTGCGCCCTCCCTTCAGGCCCATTTTTCCGAAAAGAATCTCGCCCAGCTGCTTGGGGCTGCCGACGGTAAAGGTCTGCCCGGCGAGCGCGTGAATCTCCGCCTCGAACCCGGCAATGCCTTCTGCAAACTCCTTCGACATGCGCGCGAGTTCGTCGCGATCGACCTTGATGCCCTCCTGCTCCATCCGGACAAGAACAGGAATGAGTGGACGATCGACCCGTTCATAGACCCGCGTCACTTTCTCGGCAGACAACCGCGGCTTGAACCAACGCCACAAGCGGAGTGTCACATCCGCATCTTCAGCTGCATAACGCGTCGCATCCCTGAGCGGCACCTGGTTAAATGTCAGCTGGCTCTTCCCCGTTCCACAGACATCCTTGAACGATATGCAACTGTGCCCGAAATGCTGCAGCGCCAGTTCGTCCATCCCATGGTTATGCCGACCAGCATCGAGGTCGAAGCTCATCACCATTGTGTCATCAATCGGACTGACGACAATTCCGTATCGGGCGAGGACGTTCATGTCATATTTGATGTTATGCCCGACCTTCAGGACCGACGGATCTTCGAGCAGCCGTTTCAGTTTGGCGATGGCGATGTCGAACGGAACTTGCTGCGGCGTTTCGGACAGAAGGTCTGTCCCGCCATGCGCAAGGGGAATGTAGCAGGCCCGATTGGGTGCCGTCGCAAAATTCACGCCCACCAGCCCAGCCTGCATGGCGTCGAGCGCATCGGTTTCGGTATCGACCGCGATGACGCCGGCCAGCGTCGCCTCCTCAATCCAGGCGTCAAGGGCCTCGACGGTTTGCACGCAGACATAGGCATCAAGATCGAATGGCAATTGCTCCGGTTCTGGCGATGACGCTGGCGGAGCAGTCTTCGCTTCGGAACGGATCAGTTTCATGGTCTGGTGATCGGGCTTGCCTGGCCCATCACCTCCCAGACGTTTCAGCAGCGATGCAAAACCATGATGCTCGAGGAAAGCTCGCAATGGCGGTTCAGGGACTTCCTTCAGAAGGAAATCGTCGAGCGGCTCGGGCAATGGGGCATCGCACTTGAGTTCCACCAGCACGCGCGAAAGCCGGGCCTGCTCCGCAAATTCGACAAGATTGTCCCGCATCTTCGATGGCTTCATTTCCGGCGCCGCCGCAAGCACAGCGTCGACTGTGCCGAATTCCTGAACCAGTTTCGCTGCCGTCTTGGGGCCGATCCCGGGGACCCCGGGGACATTGTCTGCCGAATCGCCCATCAACCCAAGGACTTCGCCAAGGCGATCCGGGCCAACGCCGAACTTTTCGATCACGGCATGCGGCCCGAGCCTTTCGCTCTTCATCGGATCGAGCATGTCCACGCCTGGCTGAATGAGCTGCATCAGATCCTTGTCGGTCGACACGATCGTGACCTTCCAGCCTTGCGCAAGCGCCGCATGGGCATAGGAGGCGATCAGGTCATCGGCTTCCAGCCCCTGCACCTCTATGCAGGGCAGCGAGAAGGCCCGCGTCGCATCCCGAATCATCGGAAATTGCGGCACAAGATCCTCGGGTGCCGGTGGACGGTGGGCCTTGTATTGCGGATAGATGTCGTTGCGGAACGACTTGCCCGACGCATCAAGTATGACTGCCATGTGAGTCGGGCCGTCGGCCTTGTGCAAGGCATCCGCCAGCTTCCAGAGCATGGTGGTATAGCCGTAGACGGCGCCGACCGGCTCATCATGGATGTTCGTCAGCGGCGGAAGGCGATGATAGGCGCGGAAGATATAGCCCGAGCCGTCAATCAGGTAGAGGTGGTTCTGGGACATTGTTGGAGGGTCTAGCGCGTTCGCGGCGCCGGGGCAAAAGCCTATTGCTGCTGATGGTATGCTGCGACGGTCGCGCTGATGCCTTGCATAAACTCAAAGCGCTTTGGAAGAGGCGTGCGCGTGTCTGCGATCATCACGACCACAGCATAGCTTGTTCCGTCAGGCGCCGTGAGGACAGCGACATCATTAAAGCCCGCCTGCCGACCCTTGTACTCCTGCCCTGTGCCCGTCTTGTGGGCGAATTGCCAGCCTGCAGGCACGCCGCCGTGCAGCCTTTGTGGCCCCGTTATCGAGGTAGACATCAGGTTCAGGAGGTAGCGCGTCGAGGAAGGCGAAAGAATGTCACCCCGCTTCAGGCGCAGCAACGCGCGGGCAATGGCGATTGGCGACGCGCCGTCGGGCGGATCGGCAATATAGGCATCCATTGCTGCAGTACGTGCTTCATTGCTGAGTTTTGCTCGGGCATCTCGAAATGCCTGATTGTCGATATATTCCGGCCGCCAAGTGAGGCCCGCCGTTTTTGCTTGCAGGTATTTTTCGCCCGGTCCGAACCGGATCGCTCCGAATCCCTTTGCCGCAATGAAGTTGCGGATTGCCTGCGGCCCGCCAACCTTGCGCATGAGGAAATCATTTGCAGTATTGTCGCTGCGTCGCATCTGCCGGTCGAGCAAGTCCGCTATCGTCGTGGTATAACTTCCTTCGCCAATTGCTGCAGCGATCGGCTGGTTGAAAACGGTCAGATCGGCACGCGTGAGCGTGACTCGTTGATCAAGACTGAGTTGCCCGCGATCAATCGCGTCCATAACTGCCATTGCAACCCAGAGTTTCGAGACGCTTTGCTGCGGCATGAGTTCATCGCCGCGTTCATGGATCACCCAATTGCCATCCATGCGAGCAATGGCGATGCCGGTCTTGCCGTCAAAGCCGGCCCAGAGAGTATGGATCGCGCGGGCCAATGCCGTCGGAAATGGCGCTTGCGGCAGCGTGGGTAGCGATATGACAAGGCGCGGCGCTGGACTCGGCTGGGCTGCAGCCGTCGGGATGCGGCTGGGCGTTTCTTGCGAAGAAACGCAGGCCGTCATTGCCATTACCCCCGCGACTAACGCGATGCGAACCCGCCCGATCATTGCAACCTGCTGTAGCGCCCGAAGCAACGAGTGAAACCGCCCGAGCGACGAACGATTCCCAATGAGCGACCAACCGTTGGGATTTGCCTATGAGCCGAAGCTCTGGTTCGAGGGGCTCTCTCCAGACTTGGCCTTTGCCACAGCTTCCGTTGCGCGAAAGACGCGGATAAGGTTGCGGCAGGCAATTTTCTCGAGGTCCTGCTGGCTGTATCCGCGACGGGCAAGCTCTGCAAAAAGGGCCGGATAGGTGGACACATCACCCAGACCGTCAACCACGCTGTCCATCCCGTCAAAGTCCCCGCCAATGCCGATATGATCGATACCTGCGATCTCGCGGATATGATCGATATGGTCGGCAACCTGCGAAATGGTGGCATGAGGCCTTGGATGCGCTGCAATCCAGTCAGCCACCGCGCCAGCCGCACCGGCAGGATCGCCTTTGAACAGAGTGCTCGACCGGGCTTCCTCTGCGGCCTTGGCTGCCTCCCACTGACGAACCTCTTCACTTACATAATCCGGCAAAAGCACCTGCATCACAATGCCCCCATTCGTCTTCAGCCGCGCCAGGACGGAATCGGGAACGTTGCGCGCATGCCCATCAATGGCCCGCGCGCCGGAATGGCTGAAGATGACTGGCGCGGCAGTCGTATCGAGCACATCCATCATTGTTTTTTCCGACACATGGCTGATATCAACCAGCATGCCCAGGCGGTTCATTTCCTTGACAACAGCGACGCCGAACGGCGCAAGCCCCCCACTCTTGGGGGCATCGGTCGCGCTGTCGGCCCACGGCGTATTCTTCGAGTGGGTTATAGTCATGTAACGCGCGCCGGCCCGGTACATCTGTCGCAACACGGCAAGTGACGATCCGATCGAATGCCCACCTTCCATGCCAATCAGCGAGGCTATCCGGCGCTGGCGGAAAGCAGCTTCAATGTCGTCGGCACTTTTCGCAAGCATCAGGTCCTTCGGGTATGCCGCCACCAGCCGTTCGACGACGTCGATCTGCTCTGTAACTTCCCGGACAGCAGAGACTTCGCTCTGGTCTGTGGACACCCAGACGGACCAGAACTGCCCGCCGACCATCCCCTTCCTGAGCCGTGCAAGATCCGTATGCATCTTGCCGCCCTTTTGCGATGCTGTGGGCGACATATCGTGAAAATCGAACTTTGAGAAATCATTGCCAAAGCGCGAGCGAAGCTGTTCGGGCACATCATTGTGACCGTCAACAACAGGAGATCTCGCCAGTGCGGCCCGCGCGACATCTTCCGGCGTCGCTGACAGGACCGGGCTTGCGAGCGCGACCAGAGCAAATGTGAACCCGATTCGTGCACTGATTTTGGTCATGTTTGTCTCCAGATCCTCACCTTTGCCGGTTCTGGCAGGCCGACCATCGGCTTGGCAAGCACCAGATCACTATTGACATCGTTGTCAATATGGCTAGGACGACAGAATGCAACCGACTCTCTTTCGCGATCCTGCACGGCCCGAACCGCGCTTTCGTCCATTCAAGGCGCTTGGGCATTTCCGCAAGCTTCTGAAGGACAAGGAAGATACGGAGCAGGTCTTCCACATTTTTGAGTGCTTGCCGCGCAAGAGTTTCCTGCCTGAAGCAAAGGCCTTTATCGAAAGCCCGCGCGGGCGGCGGCTAATGGAGAGCGAGCCGTTTCTGCCGACGATTCTGGATGATCACGAAACGCTGAAGCGGCTCCCCGCCGGAACCGTCGGCCGCGCTTATGTCGACTTCATGGACCGCGAGGGCCTGTCGGCTGCTGGGCTCGTCGCCGAGGCCGAAAAGATGCGCGGAGACCGGCCGCGCTACAATGATCAAGTCGAATGGTACGCCAATCGGCTGCGCGATACCCATGACCTGCTGCACGTGCTGACCGGTTATGGCCGCGACGCCTTGGGCGAACAATGTGTGCTCGGCTTTACCTATGGCCAGAACCGGAATCTCGGGAACCTGTTCATTTCCTATCTTGGGGGCTTGGAACTGCGCCGCAAGATCAAGGTGGGTGCTCCCGTGCTCAAGGCCATCCGCGAAGGCCAGCGTAACGGCACCGCGGCAGCGAATCTGGTCGATGAGTCGATTATAGAACTTCTTGCCGAACCGATCGAATCGGCCCGCAAACGCTTGAACATCGGCCAGCCCAGCCTTTACCGGGCGGCCCACACAGCCTACCGATCACGCGGGATCGACCCTTACAACTTCCTCGCTGCAGCAGCCTAAAGGTCATCCTCCCGATCTCGCAAGGATCGGGGCAATGAAGGGGGTATCAGCCCATGAGCTCGGGGAAGAATCCCTCGTGCGCTGAACGAAGGTCTGCAAGGGAGACTCCGAAGACCTGGGTCCCGCCTGTCTTGCCGATCGCAATTGCGCTAGGAACATTAGTGCCTGGCGCGGTGGTGATCAGGTAACGCCCCTGGTCTTCACCAAATGCCTGCACGGTATTGAGGGGATCAAGTTGGGCCCCCATTCCTCCGGCAAGGCCCATTTCCGCAATCGCAACAATGAGGCCACCATCTGAAATATCATGCACGGCCGTTGCAATGCCTTCCAGCACAAGCTGGCGCACAAGATTTCCCGCAGCGCGCTCTTGCTCAAGATCAACTGACGGCGGTGAACCCGCTTCGTGCCCGCAGACTTCACGCAGCCAGATCGACTGGCCGAGAGTTGAACCATGCCCCCCCAGTAGCCAGATCGTTTCGCCCTCGGCCTTGAACCCGATTCCAACAGCCTTCGACCAGTCCTTCAATAGGCCGATGCCGCCGATCGCAGGTGTGGGAAGGATGGCGCTGCCGCCGCCGGTCGCTTTCGACTCATTGTAGAGCGAGACATTTCCACTGACGATCGGGAAGTCGAGTGCCCGGCAGGCATCAGCCATCCCGTCCAGGCAGCCCACAATCTGCGCCATGATTTCAGGACGCTGCGGATTGGCAAAGTTCAGACAATTGGTGATCGCAAGCGGCGTCGCGCCAACGGCCGTGAGGTTGCGATAGCATTCGGCAACCGCCTGCTTTCCACCCTCATAGGGATCAGCATAGCAATAGCGTGGCGTGCAATCGGTCGACATGGCCAGCGCCTTGTGCGTCCCGTGTATGCGAACGACTGCCGCATCGCCTCCGGGAGGCTGGATTGTGTCGCCGCCCACCTTGTTGTCATATTGCTCCCAGATCCAGCGCCGGGAAGCGATGTCGGGGCTGGCCATCAGCTTCAGAAGGTCGGCACCGATATCAGCACTTTCCGGCATGTCGGTAAGCGGTTTGACCTTGGCCCAGGCCTTGTATTCTTCGCGGCTGACGTGGGGCCGATCATAGAGTGGCGCGTCATCCGCCAAGGGCGCGAGGGGAATGTCAGCCACGGTCTCGCCATTCCATTTCAGCACCATATGGCCCGTCTCGGTCACGGTGCCGATCACGGCAAAGTCGAGTTCCCATTTGCGGAAGATGGCCTCGGCAAAGTCTTCGCGACCCGGCTTCAGCACCATCAGCATGCGTTCCTGTGATTCGGAAAGCATCATTTCATAGGGGGTCATGCCATCTTCCCGGCACGGCACCTTGTTCATGTCGAGTTCGATCCCGACACCACCCTTTGAGGCCATCTCGACGCTTGATGAGGTCAGTCCTGCTGCGCCCATATCCTGGATCGCAACGATGGCGTCGGACGCCATGAGTTCGAGGCAGGCCTCGATCAGAAGCTTCTCGGTAAAGGGATCACCGACTTGAACGGTGGGGCGCTTTTCTTCGCTGTCTTCCGAGAAATCTGCGCTCGCCATTGTTGCGCCGTGAATGCCGTCGCGCCCGGTCTTCGAGCCGACATAGACGATCGAATTGCCCGGGCCGCTTGCCGCGGAATAAAAGATCTTGTCAGTCTCTGCGATCCCGACTGTCATCGCATTCACAAGGATATTGCCATCATAGGCGGTGTGGAAATTGACCTCCCCACCAACGGTCGGCACGCCCACGCAATTGCCATAGCCGCCGATGCCACGCACCACGCCAGATATCAGGTGGCGCATCTTGGGATGGTCGGGTCGGCCAAAGCGCAGTGCATTGAGGTTGGCAATCGGCCGCGCACCCATTGTGAACACGTCGCGCAAGATGCCGCCAACGCCCGTCGCCGCGCCCTGATAGGGTTCGATGTACGACGGATGGTTATGGCTTTCCATCTTGAAGATCGCCGCCTGCCCGTCGCCAATATCGACAACGCCGGCATTTTCGCCGGGCCCGCATATGACCTGCGGGCCGGTCGTCGGCAGCTTCTTCAGATGAATCCGTGAGGATTTGTATGAGCAATGCTCGGACCACATGACCGAGAATATGCCCAACTCGGTCAGGTTCGGCGCGCGACCTATCGCGTGAAGGACGCGCTCATATTCTTCCGGGGAAAGGCCGTGTTCGGCGACGATTTCGGGCGTGATTTCGGACATGCGCGCGGCCTTAGCGGGCCGCGCCCCATCCGCCTAGCCCCTATGCGACCTGAACGTCCGACCGATCCTTGGCGACCCACCAGGCAACAAGAGCGGCAAGGACATAGGCGACCAGACCAAGGACTGACTGGCTTGCGTCGAGTTGGGTTGGCTGTGGCGCAAACCAGTTGAAGGCCTGCAAGGCGATAAGCACAGCCAGCAGCACGGCCAACCGCCAGTTCGCTGGCCGTCTTGCCCTTGCAAACAGCCAGGCGCTCACGAAAAGCAGCCCGATTTCAAGCGGCATTTCAATCGCCGGATGATTCCACAGGCCAAGGCCCAACTTGGGCGGGCTGCCCATGATCGTGAGGTCCGGGCCATGGACAAGCAGATCGAGCAGCCAGTGAGAGAGGACAACAGCGCCTCCGATCGCTCCGGCGATCACGCTGCGCAGCCAGCGCGCCACAATGAGTCCGAACACCAATGCAAGGCCCCCTGCTCCCACAAGACTGTGCGTCAAGGGCATGTCATAAAGGTCCATGTTGTTCATGGCCGTCATCCCCGGGGTCAGGCGCATATGCTCGGTGCCGGTCAGGACAAAAGTGAAAAAGCCCAGATCCATGAGCTGCGCGGCCACAAACAATGTGCCCAAACGGGGTGCCTTGGGGTGTGCAGCCGCCGCGAATGCCACGCTATAATGACCCACAAACATAATGCGTCCCCCGACCCACGGTCAGCCCCAGAAATGCTCCCGAAACCATTTGGTGACAATATATTTCGTGCCAGCCGTCACCGGACAGCCCTCATGCAAGGTCAACTCGTTGGGCGCGCCCATTTCGTCCATATTGTTCCACAGAACCAGCATGGCCGTGCGTGGTGAAACGCACATGCCGGCATTGGGAAAATTGGTTTCGCCCCCGCCTTCGGGCTCATTGAGGTAGATCATGGCCGTCCAGCTACGCTGTCCTCCGCGTGGCTTTTCCTTCTGCCAATAGGCCTGGTTTGTGTGGAAATAGTCATGATGCGGCTTGAACTGCTGCCCTATGGCGTAGCGTTGTCCCTGAAGCGTTTCGCCACACCGCTTGTCAACACCCATCAGGTTGCAGATCCGCCCTTCGATAATCTGGACGAGCGGATGATTCGGGTCGAGATCGCCGCTGTAGCTGGTTCGAAAGCCCTTGATCTCTGTATCCTGATACAGTGTCGACGGTCGGCTCGTTGCATCGATCAGGGAGATCAGGTCCGCGCACTCGCGTTCCGTCATGAAGCCCTGGACGATATACAGATCAAGCAGTCCCGACGAGACCACCTCCACCCGTTCATGCCGCAGCAGCTTCTTGCGCACGCTCTTGCTGATATGAGCCAGCCTGCCCGATCCCAGCTTCTCCTTGGCCTTAGCTGCGCTCACTCGATCACCCGTCCTCGCACCATTACGAATTTCACCTTTTCAAGCACCCGCACATCGGTAAGCGGATCTCCGTCGACCGCAATCATATCGGCGGAATAGCCTGGTGCAATCCGTCCGACCTGGTCTGCCAGCCCGAGCAGTTCGGCCGCATCGGTTGTGGCGCTCGCCAGCGCCTGCGCGGGAGTCATGCCGCCATAAGAGACGAGCAGGGCAAATTCTTCTGCATTGCGGCCATGTTCGAAAACACCTGCGTCCGTGCCGAATGCCACACGCACCCCCATCCCCCGAGCAGCCTTCAAGGCTTCCCCGACATGGCTGAGCGTTTCGCGTACCTTGGCCTCAACCGTCGGCGTGTAGACATTCTTGCCGAGTCGCTCCCGAATTCCAGTGAAGGCCATCAGAGTCGGCACGAACCAGCTGCCATGCGCCTTCATTTCCTTGAGCCCCGCTGCATCAGCGAACGTCCCGTGTTCGATCGAATCGACTCCTGCGCGCGCGGCACCTTCGATCCCGCTCGCCCCATGCGCATGGGCCGCGACCTTTAGCCCAAGGCCATGCGCGGTCGATACGATGGACGCCATTTCCTCATCTGTGAAATGCTTGCCGAGCCCGCGACCCTGCTGAGAAAGCACGCCACCGGTTGCCGTGATCTTGATGAGATCAGCGCCACGCTTCGATGCTTCGCGCACCCGCTCGGCACATTGCACTGCTCCGGTGCACGTATTGCCGGCATCGAGAGCCGCATTCACTTCCGGGCGGAATCCGGAAACATCGCCGTGACCGCCAATGATCGATATGGGGGCACCGGCCGAAAGGATACGCGGCCCCGGAATGAAACCCTTCGCCGTTCCATCACGCAAGGCAAACCCCGCGAGCGGCGCAGACCCAAGGTCGCGGACGGTCGTGAAACCTGCCAGCGCCGTAATCCGGGCATTTTTGACCCCCGTGACAACGCTTGATTCGGTCGTCTCGACTGCCTCATCGCGGAAATCGCCATCCGGATCGCCAGTCAGGTGAACATGCGCGTCAATCAGACCCGGCAAGACCGTCTTGGTCGAGAGATCGATCATGCGCACGCCGGCTGCAGAGGTGCTCGCCAATCCGTCGCCAATCGCAGTAATCCGCCCATCAGTGACGGTGATGGTCGACGGCCCACGCGCAGGCTTTGCCGCATCGGTGATGACATGGCCTGCAAGAACAAGAACGGTCTCCGCCCTGGCGGGCATTGCGCATGCTGCAAAGGCAGCAAAGGCTATGGCAGTTCTTCGCTTCATCGGGTCCTCCTGTTGCGATGCGGATGGAACAGCCGACTGTCTGGCGCAAGCCGGAAAAGAAAGGGCCCGGCAGTCTTGAGACTCCGGGCCCTGCTTCCGCTGGCAGACCTCCCTACCAGAAGAAATCGTAAATCACGTCCACAACATAGCCTGATCGCGTCTCGACAAGCAGGACATCATCATAATAACGCACCCAGCGGCAGCCATATGGAGCTGGCGGCAGACGGTATTCCCAAGGGTCGCTCAGCCAGTACCGACTGCCAAAATAGAGCGAGTCGAGATAAATGCCGATACCGAACCGCTGATAGCCGTGGCGATAGCCATAGGGATTGTAATAACGCGGAGCGCGGTACCGATCGCGAAACTGGTTGCGATAATGCTGCCAATCATAGCGGCGATCATAGCGCCAGCTGCGGTTCCAATCGCGGTTTTCATAGCGATTGCGCCCGTCGCGGTCATAGCGATCATCACCGCCGCGGCGTTCCCAACGACCATTTTCCTCGCGATGCCACGCGCCATCCCGATTTTCAGCGTGGCGCTCATCCCGATCCCGACCCCAACGTTCGTTCCTGTCCCGATCCCATCGACGTCCGTCATTGCGGCTGTCGTCATCTCCACGACCCTGCCAGCGCCGGTCAGTCGATGGGGTCTGCACAGGCGGATTGGTTGTCAAGACATCGCCTCGGCCACGCCATACGCGGTTGCCGGCCCATCCTCCTGAAGGCTGCGCCTGTGGAACAGGGGGCACCGGAGGCGTTGTTACTGCACCACCCCAACGCCCGCGCGGCGCCCGGTCGGGCTCAGCTTCTGTCTGGCGTTGTTCGCGACCCTCACGCCGCTGATCGGCCTGTGGGGCGCGTTCCTGGACGTTCCGGCGCTCAGTCCACTCGCGCCGGGGGCCAGGCTCGCCTGCATCCATTCCATCGCTACCACGTGCTTGCGCAAAGGCGGAACCGGATGTTGCGGATGCCAGCAACAAGGCTAAAGTCATCGTACGCATTGTCTGATACTCCCTGCACGAACCACTGACGTCGTGCTTGATTCATCATTTGCGCGCTTCGATATGAGCCAAGGCTTAATGGGCCTGAAAGCAAACTGAAAGCTGTCAGCGCGCTGGCGGCGTCAAAGCTGGCACTGCGCGGGCCGCATCGTCGGGCGCTATTCCTGGCGGTGGCGCCGCTACGATGATTTCCCGACCCGCAGCCATTGCCGCAGCCCTGCGAATTGCACGCCGAATTCGGGTATATGTACCGCAGCGGCAGATGTTTGTCATGGCCGCATCAATATCACCATTGGTCGGATTGGGATTCGCCTTCAACAAGGCTGCTGCGGCCATGATCATGCCAGACTGGCAATAGCCGCATTGCGGGACACCTTCCGCGGCCCATGCCTGCTGAACCGGGTGGCTGCGATCACGCGACAAACCCTCAATCGTCGTGACGATCGTCCCTTCCGCAGCGGCGATTGTGATCTGGCAAGACCGCACCGCACGGCCATCAATGTCGACCGTGCAAGCCCCGCAATCACCCGATCCGCACCCATATTTCGTTCCTGTAAGATTGGACGCATCGCGCAGCGCCCACAGCAGGGGCGTTTCGGGATCCATTCGGTATTCAACCGGCTGGCTGTTGACAGTGAATTTGGTCAAGATGTGCCCCCGGCCATTCAGGCAACGCTATGCCATGCGCCGGACATACGAGCAATCACAAGGTGTCAGAAGGCCTGTTCAAGCCGCGCTCGCAAGTCGAGCGCCGGGCTGCGCATTTCGCTTGAATGAGTGAGCTTTTCGTCAAGACGCTGGATCCGGGCGTAAAGGTCTTCGCTTTCCCTGATCAGGGTCTGCGCCTCCTCTGGCAGGTTATCCACTGTTGTCGTCTCGCTTGGCGCTGCTGCTGCAAGGGGATTGGAGGTGCCTTGAGGTGATCGCTGTGCCAGCAGCCAGGCCGTGCTGTGCATCAGTCGCGTCGTTACTTTCAGCGACTCGCACGAAAGACTGACTCGCTGCAAGGGCGTCATGTCAGCCCGCGCGTTACGACTTAACTGATCGAAATAGCTTCGCGCCTCGTCGGCAAGCACCATCGCTTCGAGGTAGAGCGAATCGATAAGCTTTGTCGTCAAGCCGAAAGCTGGGGACATATCCGTCTCGCCTTTTTGATCCATATGCGACCATGCCACATCGGTCTGATGCGGGAAATGCCGATAATAGGTAAATACAGTCGACAGATTGCCGCGAAATCAGGCGATGATGTCGGGCACAAGGCGGCTTTCCAGCATTTGGATTTCATCCTTGATCCGCAGCTTGCGTCGTTTCATGCGAGCCACCTGAAGCTGGTCCATGGTCCCGCTGGCGAGCATGGCCATGATGGCCGCGTCCAGATCCTGGTGCTCCTCGCGAAGAAGCCCCAGCCGCGTTTCAATTTCATGTGTCTCAAATAGAACTGCCACCGGTAAAATCCCGCTTTGCCGATTCCCGACATCAATTGGTCGCATTCACCATAATGAGTACGAGACAGGCAAGACTTTTAGTGATTTACTCTGTTTCGCAGTCAACAATGGAGAGTCGCTGATGGAAGCCAGCCTTGCTAACAGCCTTCAAGCCAGACATGCCGGACTCGATCGCATGATCGAAGAAGAAGCCCGCCGTCCAGCACCGGATACCGCGCGGATTGCAAAACTCAAGAAAGAGAAACTCAAGATCAAGGACGCGCTCTCGCTCCATTAGGGAGCACTGCGCGCAAGCCCTGTTCCAGCATTTCAGCTGTCGAGGATTGCCTCGATCGCTTCGGTGACATGCTTGATGTCAGCCATGCCGTCCACGCGCCGGACCAGGCCGCGCGCTTCGTAGATCGGCAGAATGGGCGCAGTCTTCGCCCGATATTCCGTCATGCGGGTGCGGACAGTCTCTTCATTATCGTCGGGCCTGCGCTTGAACTCGGTCGAGCCGCACACGTCGCAAACACCGGCAACCTTGGGCTGCTTGAACGTATCGTGATAGCCTTCATTACACTTGGCGCAGGTGAAGCGACCGGTAATGCGCGCGACAAGCGCGTCTTCGTCAACCTCAAGTTCAATGACATGGTCCAAGGTGCGTTTGCGGTCTGAAAGGATGACGTCAAGCGACTCTGCCTGCGCCGCAGTGCGCGGATAGCCGTCGAAAATCACGCCGGTCTCTGGCTTCAGATCATCCAATGCCTCGCCGATGATGCCGGAAACGATTTCGTCCGAAACCAGTTCGCCTGCTTCCATCACGGCCTTGGCCTTGAGGCCAGTCGGGGTGCCGGCCTTGACTGCAGCACGGAGCATGTCGCCCGTTGAAAGCTGGACCATCCCACGTTCATCGACCAGACGGCTGGCCTGCGTGCCTTTTCCCGCACCCGGCGGCCCCAGCAGAATGATATTCATGAGTCTGTGCCCCCCAAAAGGCCGTTTCGCTCTAGCGGCGCAGGCCGCCCTTCAGTTTCGACTTCTTGATCAGATCCCCATATTGGTGCGCCAGCAAGTGGCTCTGGATCTGCGTGACTGTGTCGATCGTCACATTGACGACGATCAGGAGGCTCGTGCCGCCAAGATAGAAGGGAATGCCAAGCGCCGTCACCAGATATTCCGGAACCAGGCAGATGAAGGTCAGATAGGCTGCACCGATCACGGTAATTCGCGTCAAGACATAGTCGAGGTAGATCTCGGTGTTCTTGCCGGGACGGATACCCGGAATGAACCCGCCGTAACGTTTGAGATTGTCTGCGGTTTCCTCAGGGTTGAAGACGACGGCTGTGTAAAAAAAGCAGAAGAAGATGATACCGGCTGCATAGAGCGCCATGAATAGCGGCGATCCGTGCTGCAGGTTGGTGGTGATCGCCAGGACGATGTCACCCCAGGTACTTTCGCCAGCAACGCGATTGCCAGCGAACTGCACGAGCGTCAGCGGCATAAGCAACAGCGACGACGCAAAGATCGGTGGGATCACGTTCGCGGTATTGATCTTC
The DNA here is from genome assembly GCF_019443285.1 of Aquisediminimonas profunda. Lineage (GTDB taxonomy): Bacteria > Pseudomonadota > Alphaproteobacteria > Sphingomonadales > Sphingomonadaceae > Aquisediminimonas > Aquisediminimonas profunda. The sequence goes on along the minus strand of NZ_CP080327.1, from coordinate 996,516 downwards.
AAGGGCAGGAACGATTTGTCGGACTGCATCATGCCCCGCGCCGTTGCGCGTTTGGGATACTGGATCAGCACGCGCCGCTGGGCCCGTTCCATGAAACAGATAAAGGCAATCAAGCCGACAACAAGAATCAGGATGCCGAAGATCAGCAGCGGCGACATGGTTCCAGTCCGTCCGCCTTCGAACACATTGACGAGCGCGCGCGGCAGCTGGGAAACGATCCCGGCCATGACGATCAACGAAATGCCATTGCCGATGCCTCGGCTGGTTATCTGTTCGCCAAGCCACATCAGGAACATTGTCCCGCCAAGAAGAGCAGTAACCGCGGCGACGCGGAACAGGAGACCGGGCTCTACAACCGCCGAATGGCCGGACGAAGCACCCCAGCTTTCAAGCCCGACCGCAATGAAATAGCCCTGGATGATCGTCAGGACGACCGTGCCGTAACGTGTGTACTGGTTGAGCTTCTTGCGTCCGCTTTCGCCTTCCTTCTTGAGCGCGCCCAATGCAGGGGAAAGCGAGGTCGCAAGCTGCACCACGATCGATGACGTGATGTAAGGCATGACCCCCAGTGCGATGAGGCTCATCCGCTGCAGAGCACCGCCCGAAAACATGTTGAAGAAATCGAGAACGCCGCCTTTGGTGGTTTCGAACTGGGCCTGCAGTGCAACCGGATCGATGCCGGGCAATGGCACATGGCTCAGCAGGCGGAACACGACAAGCGCACCCAGGGTAAACCAGATCCGCTTCTTGAGTTCGGTCGCCTGCGCGAAATTGTTGAGGCTGAGGCTCGCGGCCATCTGGTCAGCAGAGGTTGCCATAGGACTGGTAGGACCCTTGAATGAAAAGGCGGCAACAGGACCGGATCAGTCCCGCGCCGCCTCTATATAGTGCCTGATCCGCGCATGGAAAGGCGCGGATACGATAAAGCTCACGCCTTGCGGGCGGCGATCCGGGCGGCCCGAACCTTGCCTTTTTTGGCAGCGGCCTTTTCAGCAGCCGGCACCACAGCGATGACGTCAACTGACCCGCCGGCCTTTTCGATTGCGGCCTTGGCTCCCGCCGAGACGCCAGCGACGTTGAATTGCAGCTTGGCCGAAAACTCGCCCTTGCCCAGGATACGCACGCCGTCCTTGCCGCCGCGCGCCACACCTGCTGCCTTCAGCGCAGCATGATCGATCACAGCCCTGGGGTCGATCTTCTTGGCATCAACCAGCTTCTGGATGGCGCCAAGGTTTACCTCGGCATAGTCCTTGGCGAAGATGTTGTTGAAGCCGCGCTTTGGCAGACGCATATGGAGCGGCATCTGGCCACCCTCGAAGCCGTTGATCGAGACGCCCGAGCGACTCGTCTGACCCTTTTGGCCGCGGCCTGAAGTCTTGCCCTTGCCAGAGCCAATGCCCCGGCCAACGCGCATGCGGCCCTTGCGGGCACCATCATTATCGCGGATTTCGTTCAGTTTCATGTCTTGCACTCGCTTTCGCTCTATTCGCGCTGATTAAGTTGAAGGCGTTGGTCAGCCCACAACTTGGACCATATGCCGCACCTTGCGGATCATGCCCTGGACTTCAGGGCTGTCCTCAAGTTCCGACACACGGTGCATCTTGTTCAGGCCAAGGCCGACCAGCGTAGCTCGCTGGTCCTTGGTCCGGCGGATGGGTGAACCCGTCTGCTTGATCTTGATCTTCGCCATCTTGATTACTCCACAACCGCTTCGGCATCAGCCTCGGCGGTCTGAGAACCGCCGCGACCGAGCAGGTCCGCGATCTTCTTGCCGCGGCGCTGCGCCACCGACTTGGGGCTGGTCTGTTCCTTGAGCGCTTCGAACGTCGCCCGGATCATGTTGTAGGGATTCGACGTGCCGGTCGACTTCGTCACCACGTCGGCAACGCCCAGCGATTCGAATACGGCGCGCATCGGGCCACCCGCGATGATGCCGGTTCCCTGCGGAGCCGAGCGGACATGCACCAGACCGGCACCGAAATGGCCACGGCCATCGTGATGCAAGGTCCGGCCCTCGCGCAGAGGCACGCGGATCATGGACTTCTTGGCAGCAGCGGTTGCCTTCTGGATGGCTTCTGGCACTTCGCGTGCCTTGCCATGGCCATGACCGACACGGCCCTTGCCATCGCCGACGACGACGAGTGCTGCAAAGCCGAAGCGCTTGCCGCCCTTCACTGTCTTGGAGACACGGTTGATGTGAACGAGCTTTTCGATCAGCTCTTCACCGCCTTCTTCGGCGTTCTGGCCACGGCGATCGTCACGACGCCCGCGGTTGCCATCACGGCCACCGCGCGCACCACGTTCGCCACCGCCACGACCACGGCCGCCACGCGGACCACGGCCTTCGGGGGCTGCCGCTTCTACGGCGACTTCAGCGCCCTGGTTTTCGGTTTCGTCAGCCATTTATCAGAACTCCAATCCGCCTTCGCGGGCCGCCTCAGCAAGCGCCTTCACACGCCCGTGATAGAGAAAGCCTCCGCGATCGAACACAACCTTGGTAACACCGGCCTTTTTGGCACGCTCGGCAATCACCTTGCCAACAGCCGATGCCGCATCCGTCGTGGCACCTGTCTGGCCGCGCGCATCCTTTTCGAGCGTCGAAGCCGCGACAAGAGTCTTTCCGGCTTCATCATCAATGACCTGCGCATAGATGTGACGACCCGAACGATGCACCGAAAGGCGCGCGCGCAAGCCACGCTTGGCGAGCAGCGAAGTACGAACGCGGCGACGCCGCTTTTCGAAAAGTGACAGCTTGGCCATTATTTCTTCTTACCCTCTTTGCGGAAGATATATTCGCCGCGATATTTGATGCCCTTGCCCTTGTAGGGCTCAGGTTTGCGCCAGCGGCGGATTTCCGCTGCAAACTGACCGACCTTCTGCGCGTCGATGCCCGAGATTTCGACCGTGGTCTGGTCGGGCGTCTTCACTTCAAGGCCTTCCGGCACGTCAAGATCGACATCGTGGCTATAGCCGAGCTGGAGCTTCAGCTTCCGGCCCTGCGCATTGGCACGATAGCCGACACCGGTGATCTCGAGCGTCTTGGAAAAGCCCTCGGTCACGCCGGTAACGAGATTCTGGATCAGCGTGCGCTGCATGCCCCAGAAGGAGCGCGCGCGCTTGGTCTCGTTTGCCGGCTTGACCGACAACTGACCATCCTCAAGAGCGTACGTCACTTCGCCTTCCATCGCGAGGGACAGCGCACCCTTCGGCCCCTTGACCGAAATCACGCCACCTTCGAGAGAAGCGGTGACACCTGCCGGAATTGCAACCGGCTTCTTGCCTGTGCGGCTCATCAGAACACCTCCGCCAGAACTTCGCCGCCGACATTCTGGTCCCGCGCTTCCGCGTCGGACAGAACACCCTTCGGCGTCGACACAATCACGATGCCGAGGCCATTGCGGACACGCGGCAGGTCGGACGAACCCGAATAGACGCGGCGGCCCGGCTTCGACACGCGAGCAACGTGCTTGATCGCTGGCTGGCCTTCAAAATACTTCAGCTCGACGCGCAGGCCGGCATGGCCCGCAAGCTCTTCTTCCGAATAGCCGCGAATATAGCCTTCGCGCTTGAGCACTTCGAGGACGTTCGCGCGCAGCTTGGAAGCCGGCGTCACGACGCTGTCCTTCTTGGCGCGCTGGCCGTTGCGGATGCGGGTGAGCATATCACCCAATGGATCGGTCAATGCCATCTCTCTAAACCCTTACCAGCTCGACTTGGTCACACCGGGGATCAGGCCCTTATTGGCCAGATCACGCAGCTGAATGCGACACAGTCGGAACTTGCGATAATAAGCGCGCGGACGTCCGGTCAGCTCGCAGCGATTGCGCACGCGCGTCGGATTGCCGTTCCGCGGGATTTCCGCGAGCTTCAGACGGGCCATCAGGCGATCGGTATCGTCCTGGCTTTCGTCATTGGCAATTGCCTTCAGGCGCGCATAGCGGCCGGCATATTTCTTGACCAGCTTCTTGCGCTTTTCATTCTTGTTGATGGAACTCACTTTAGCCATGTCAAGCCGCCTGCTTTTCTTGAGTTTCCTCAATGGGGAAAGGGAAGCCGAAGAGACGGAGCAGCTCGCGCGCTTCGTCGTCGGTGTTCGCTGTGGTCGTGACGATCACGTCCATGCCACGCACCTTGTCGATCTGGTCATAGCTGATTTCCGGGAAAACCAGCTGTTCCTTGAGACCCATGGCGTAATTGCCACGGCCGTCGAACGACTTGGGGTTGAGCCCGCGGAAGTCGCGGACGCGGGGAAGCGCGATCGTGATGAGGCGGTCGAGAAACTCGTACATCCGCTCACGACGCAGCGTGACCTTGCAGCCGATCGGCATGCCTTCGCGCAGCTTGAACTGGGCGACGGACTTCTTGGCCTTGATGATGACCGGCTTCTGCCCGGCAATCTGCTGCATTTCGCCAGCGGCAATATCGACCTTCTTCTTGTCCTGGGTCGCTTCGCCGACGCCCATGTTGATGACGATCTTTTCAATGCGCGGCACCTGGAGCGCGTTCGTGTAACCGAACTTTTCCGTCATCGCCTTGACGATCTTGTCCTCATAGATGCTTTGCATCCGGGCCTTGTATTTGGTCTCAGCCATTGATCAGTTCTCCGGACTTCACGGCCACGCGGACCTTCTTGCCGTCCTTGACGTCGAAACGGACGCGCGTCGGCTTGCCCGTCTTGGGATCCTCAATCGCGACCTTGGAAATGTGAAGCGGCGCTTCACGGCGTTCCAGGCCACCCTGAGGGTTCTGCTGGGTCGGCTTGCGGTGGCGGGTCGCGATATTCACGCCCGCAACAACGACCTTGCCTTCCTTGGGCATGGACAGCACGACTTCGCCATGCTTGCCCTTGTCCTTGCCGCTGAGGACGACAACCTTGTCACCCTTCTTGATCTTGGCAGCTGACATCACAGCACCTCCGGCGCGAGCGAAATGATCTTCATGTAGTTCTTCGCGCGGAGTTCACGGACGACCGGGCCAAAGATACGGGTGCCGATCGGCTCCTCGTTCTTGTTGACCAGAACGGCAGCGTTGGTGTCGAACCGGATGGTCGAACCGTCTGCGCGATGAATATCCTTGGCAGTGCGAACGATGACAGCGCGGTGCACGTCACCCTTCTTCACCTTGCCGCGCGGCTGGGCTTCCTTGATCGACACGACGATCACATCACCCACGCCAGCGAACCGGCGCTTCGAGCCACCGAGCACCTTGATGCACTGGACGCGCTTCGCGCCCGAGTTGTCGGCAACTTCAAGATTGGACTGCATCTGAATCATGGATCAGCCCTCCAGCTCGGCTGGGGTTGCAACCCCGCCGCCATCGACAACGCGCCACGATTTCAGCTTGGAAATCGGCGCACACTCTTCAATGCGAACGGTCTGGCCTTCTTTCCAGACATTGGCTTCGTCGTGCGCATGATACTTCTTCGAGCGGCGAATGATCTTGCCGTAAAGCGGATGCTTCACCTTGCGTTCGACCTTCACCACGACAGTCTTGTCGGTCTTGTCCGACACGACGGTTCCGGTCAGGATACGTTTTGGCATCGTGTCTTCCTTATGCCTTGGCCGCAGCGCTTGTGCGCTGGGACTGGAGCGTCTTGATGCGGGCGATGGTGCGACGCACTTCGCGCACGCGGGCCGGCTTTTCGAGCTGGTTGGTCGCAGCCTGGAAACGGAGGTTGAACGCCTCGCGCTTCAACTCCACGAGCTGCTCGACCAGCTGGTCATCGGTTTTCACCTTGAGGTCAGCGATCTTCGTCATCATCATGCTCCCAGATGCGAGGTGTCACCCAGACGGGCAACGACCTTCACCTTGATCGGCAGCTTCATGGCAGCACGCTGGAAGGCGACAGCCGCCAGCGGTCCCGGAACGCCGTCCAGTTCAAACAGAATGCGGCCGGGCTTGACGCGAGCGACCCAGAATTCTGGCGCGCCCTTGCCCTTGCCCATGCGGACTTCGGCAGGCTTTGACGAAACCGGCACGTCAGGAAACACGCGGATCCACAAACGCCCCTGGCGCTTGATGTGGCGCGTGATCGCGCGGCGGGCCGCCTCGATCTGGCGTGCGGTGATCCGTTCGGGTTCCATGGCCTTCAAGCCGTAGGAACCGAAGTTCAGCGTGGTGCCGCCGGGAGCATCGCCATGGATGCGGCCCTTGTGCGCCTTGCGGAATTTGGTGCGTTTTGGTTGCAGCATTTTCTGTGCTCTCTCTTAACGCGCGGGCCGGACGCCGGACGTCTGCGCGTCCATCATCAGCCGGTCGGTTGCCATCGGGTCGTGACCCAGGATTTCGCCCTTGAAGATCCAGACCTTGATCCCGCAGACGCCATAGGCAGTGTGTGCGGTCGCTTCGGCATAGTCGACATTGGCGCGGAGGGTATGCAGTGGCACGCGGCCTTCGCGATACCATTCGGTCCGGGCAATTTCAGCGCCGCCCAAACGACCGCCACACGTGATCTTGATGCCTTCCGCACCCAGACGCAGGGCAGACTGCACGGCCCGCTTCATTGCACGGCGAAACGCGATACGGCGCTCAAGCTGGTCAGCGACGCCTTGCGCCACGAGCTTGGCATCGATTTCGGGCTTGCGGATTTCGACGATGTTCAGCGAGACATCCGAAGATGTCATCGCACCGAGCGTCTTCCGAAGCTTTTCGATGTCGGTGCCCTTCTTGCCGATGATCACGCCGGGGCGTGCAGCATAGATGGACACACGGCACAGCTTGGCCGGACGCTCGATTACCACCTTGGAGATCGCTGCCTGGGGCAACGTCTTCAGGATATACTTCCGGATTTCCAGATCCTCGAGCAGCAGGCGACCATAGTCTGCGCCTTCAGCGAACCAGCGGCTGTCCCAGGTCCGGTTGATCTGGAGACGGAGCCCGACCGGATTTGATTTCTGACCCATATCAGGCGTCCTCTTCTTGCGTCTCGCGAACAACCACGCGCAGGCGGCTGAACGGCTTCACGATGCGGCTCGAACGACCGCGAGCGCGGGTCGCAAAACGCTTCATCGAAATCGATTTGCCAACACTGGCTTCGGCCACAACAAGCGCGTCGACATCGAGGTTGTGATTGTTCTCGGCATTGGCGACAGCACTGGCCAGCACCTTCTTCACGTCCTGCGCCATGGCGCGCTTCGAGAAAGAGAGGATGTTGAGCGCGTCACCGACCTTGCGGTTGCGGATAAGGGCCGCCACGAGATTGAGCTTCTGGGCCGAACCACGGATCGTGGTGCCGACGGCCAGAGCCTCTTTCTCGCCGACCTTGCGGGGGGATGCTGGCTTTGACATCAGCGTTTGCCCTTCTTGTCAGCGGCGTGACCGGGGAAGTAGCGCGTGGGCGCAAATTCACCGAGCTTCATGCCGACCATGTCCTCGTTCACCGAGACGGGAACGAACTTGCGGCCGTTGTAGACGTTGAACGTGAGCCCAACGAACTGCGGCAGGATTGTAGAACGACGCGACCAGGTCTTGATCGGCGCACGGCCGCCAGCTTCCTGTGTCGCTTCGGCCTTTTTCAGGAGATGAAGGTCTACGAAGGGACCTTTCCAGACGGAACGGGCCATGACTACCTCTTCTTCTTCGCGTGACGCGACCGGATGATCATCTTGTCCGTCGCCTTGTTGGAACGAGTACGGGCACCCTTGGTCGGCTTGCCCCACGGCGTGACCGGATGGCGGCCGCCCGAGGTCCGGCCTTCACCACCGCCGTGCGGATGGTCGACCGGGTTCTTGGCAACACCGCGGGTCAGCGGGCGCTTGCCCAGCCAGCGGTTGCGGCCAGCCTTGGCAAGGTTGGTATTGCCATTGTCCGGGTTGGACACGGCACCGACCGTCGCCATGCAATCGGACCGGATGTAGCGCTGTTCGCCCGAGTTGAGGCGAACGATCACCATGCCGCGATCACGACCGACAACCTGCACATATGTGCCAGCCGAACGGGCGATCTGACCGCCCTTGCCCGGCTTCATCTCCACATTGTGGACAATCGTGCCGACCGGCATCTGACCGAGTTCCATGGCATTGCCCGGCTTAACGTCGGTCTTCTTGCCGGCGATCACCTTGTCGCCCGGCGCAAGACGCTGGGGCGCGAGGATATAGGCCTGTTCGCCATCCGGATAGTTCACGAGCGCAATGAAGGCCGTACGGTTGGGATCATATTCCAGCCGTTCGACTGTCGCTTCCACGTCCCACTTGCGACGCTTGAAGTCGATGATGCGGTAACGCTGCTTGTGGCCACCGGCAATGCCGCGCGACGTGACATGGCCCTTGTTGTTGCGGCCACCCGTCTTGCGCTTGCCTTCGGTCAACGCCTTGACGGGCTTGCCCTTGTGGAGCGCCGAGCGGTCCACCAGGATCAGGCCACGGCGTGCCGGGCTGGTCGGGTTGTAATGCTTGAGTGCCATGGCGCTTAAATCCCCGTGGTCACATCGATCGACTGGCCTTCAGCCAAGCGAACGATTGCCTTCTTGAAGTCCGACCGGGTGTAGGGCACGCCCTTCCACTTCTTGGTCTTGCCCTTCTGGACGATGGTGTTGACGGTCAGCACCTTCACGTCGAACAGAGCTTCCACCGCAGCCTTGATCTGCGGCTTGGTCGCATCGTTGGCGACGCGGAAAACAACGGCGTTGTTCTCGCTGGCCATGGTCGACTTTTCAGTGATGTGCGGACCACGCACAATGTCGAAGTGGCGGATATCCACCGCTGCTGCCTGTTTCTTAGCCATTGAACCGTGCCTCCAGCTTTTCGACCGCCGCACGCGTCAGCACCAGTGTCTCATGCTTCAGGATGTCATAGACGTTCGCACCAGCAGCAGGCATCACATTGACACCCACCAGGTTCGACGAGGCATGAGCAAAGCTCGTCTCGACCGCATCGCCGTCAATGACGAGCGCGGTCTTGCCGAAGCCCAGCTTGCCCCATGAGCCGGCCAGAGCCTTGGTCTTGCCGTCCTTTACGGACAGGTTTTCCATGACAATCAGCGTTCCGGCCTTCGCCTTGGACGACAGGGCCATCTTCAGGCCGAGTGCGCGGATCTTCTTGTTCAGCGACGGGTTGAAATCGCGGACGCGGGGGCCATGAGCCTTGCCGCCACCAACGAAGATTGGCGAACGACGGTTGCCGTGACGGGCCGTGCCGCCGCCCTTCTGATTGCCGAACTTCTTGCCGGTGCGCGCAACGTCTGAACGTTCGCGGGCGCCGCGGGCTGTGCCACGGGCCTTTTCGAGTTGCCAGGTGACAACACGGTGCAGAATGTCTGCGCGCGGCTCGATGCCGAACACGTCATCCGACAATTCGATGTCGCCCTTGCCCTTGGCGTCGAGAGTCTGAACCTTGAGTTTCATGCTCAGCCCTCCTGGGTTTCATTGGCTTCGGGAGCGGCAGGCGCTTCCTCGGCGGGGGTTTCGATGGGGGCCGCTTCGACCTTGACCTCGTCCTCGACAACCGGAGCTGCGTCGCTCTTGATCGAGGCGGGATAGGGAGCGTCGGCCGGACGGGCGATCTTCACAGCGTCGCTGACCATCAGCCATGTTCCCTTGGAACCGGGAACCGAACCCTTCACGAAGATCAGGCCACGCTCGACATCGGTCAGAACGACTTCGAGATTCTGCTGGGTCCGCTGGCGATCACCCATGTGACCAGCCATCTTCTTGTTCTTGAACACCTTGCCGGGATCCTGGCGCTGGCCGGTCGAACCATGCGAACGGTGCGAGACCGAAACGCCGTGGGTCGCGCGCAGACCGCCAAAGTTCCAACGCTTCATGGCGCCGGCAAAACCCTTGCCTTGTGTGTGGCCGGCAATGTCGACGAACTGGCCGGGGACGAAATGGTCGGCAGAAATTTCCGCGCCCACATCCACCAGCGCATCATCAGACACGCGGAATTCGACGAGCTGAGCCTTGGGCTCCACTTCAGCCTTGGCGAAGTGGCCGCGCTGCGGCTTTGCAACATTCTTGGCCTTTGCCGCACCGGCACCCAATTGAAGCGCAACATAACCGTCACGTTCCTGGGTGCGCTGCGAAACGACCTGGCAATTTTCCAGCGAAAGAACGGTAACGGGCACATGGCGCCCATCATCCTTGAACAGGCGAGTCATGCCCATCTTCTTCGCGATCACGCCAGTACGCATGATCAATTCTCCTCACTACAGAGGCCCACGGAGACCCATTCCCCGCGGGCTTGCTCAACCCCAATGTAAAGTGTCACCCCGTCCGGGTTGCAGTTCCGCCAAAGCGGAAGACGGGGGACTCAGCCACGCCCCGAATCATCGGTGCGTGCGGTATCCCTTCAGAGATCGTGGCCGTTAGGCCAGTTTGATCTCAACATCAACCCCGGCGGCGAGGTCGAGCTTCATCAGCGCGTCCACGGTCTGCGGGGTGGGCTGCAGAATGTCCAGCAGCCGCTTGTAGGTGCGCACCTCGAACTGCTCGCGCGACTTCTTGTCGACGTGCGGTCCGCGGTTCACGGTGAATTTTTCGATCCTCGTCGGAAGCGGAATGGGACCACGGATCAAGGCGCCGGTGCGCTTTGCCGTATCTGCGATATCGCCCGTTGCCTGATCAAGCACACGATGATCGAACGCCTTGAGGCGAATGCGGATATTCTGCGTTTCCATGTCCACTACCGATGAGAAAGAGCCAAATTCAAAATAGCAATCGCCCGATCCTCACGCGGAGAATCGGGCGTTGCCGATGCCTATATTACTTGGTGACCGAAGCCACAACCCCCGAACCGACCGTGCGGCCGCCTTCGCGGATCGAGAAGCGCAGGCCCTGCTCCATCGCGATCGGTGCGATGAGCTTGACGCCGAGCTGCACGTTATCGCCAGGCATCACCATTTCGGTGCCGGCCGGAAGAATGACTTCGCCGGTCACGTCGGTGGTGCGGAAATAGAACTGCGGACGATAGTTGGCAAAGAACGGCGTGTGACGGCCGCCTTCGTCCTTCGACAGCACATAGACTTCCGACTGGAATTCCGTGTGCGGCGTGATCGAGCCGGGCTTGCAGAGAACCTGGCCACGCTCGACTTCATCACGGCCAACGCCGCGGATCAGCGCACCGATGTTGTCGCCGGCTTCACCCTGATCGAGCAGCTTGCGGAACATTTCGACGCCGGTCACGACCGTCTTCTTGGTGTCCTTGAGGCCAACGATCTCGACTTCTTCGCCAACCTTCACAACGCCGGTTTCGACGCGGCCAGTAACGACCGTGCCGCGACCCGAGATTGAGAACACGTCTTCGATCGGCATCAGGAACGGCTTGTCGAGCGGACGGGCAGGCTGAGGAATCCAGTCATCGACGGCAGCCATCAGCTTGAGCACGGCTTCACGGCCGATTTCAGGATTGGTGTCGTTGAGGGCGCAGGTCGCCGAGCCCTGAATGACGGGAATGTTGTCGCCATCGAAGTCATACTTCGAGAGGAGTTCGCGGATTTCCATTTCGACGAGCTCGAGAATTTCGGGATCGTCAACCAGATCGACCTTGTTCATGAACACGACGAGCTGGGGAACACCGACCTGACGGGCAAGCAGGATGTGCTCGCGAGTCTGTGGCATCGGGCCGTCGGTTGCCGAAACGACGAGGATGCCGCCGTCCATCTGCGCAGCGCCGGTGATCATGTTCTTCACATAGTCAGCGTGGCCCGGGCAATCGACGTGCGCATAGTGGCGCTTCTCGGTTTCATATTCGACGTGCGCGGTCGAAATCGTGATGCCGCGCTCACGCTCTTCGGGAGCCTTGTCGATATTGTCATAGCTGGTGAACGTCGCGCCGCCGGTTTCGGCCAGCACCTTGGTGATCGCTGCGGTCAGCGAGGTCTTGCCATGGTCGACGTGACCGATGGTGCCGATGTTGCAGTGCGGCTTAGTCCGCTCAAATTTAGCCTTGGCCATTTTATAACCCTCGTTCTTCGATTGGTTTGCTGTGTTCAAGATTGCGGGACAGCGCCTGCGAAATCAGGCGCGGCCCTTAGTCCGTCTTTTTCAATCAGGCAAGCTTTGCCTTCACCTCTTCAGCGACGTTTGCAGGCACTTCGTCATAATGCGAGAACTGCATCGTATACTGCGCGCGTCCTTGCGTGAACGAACGCAGCTGATTCACATAGCCGAACATGTTGGCAAGCGGCACCATCGCCTCGACAACCTGGGCATTCCCGCGGCTGTCAGTGCCCTGGATCTGCCCGCGCCGCGAATTCATGTCGCCGATGACATCGCCCAGATAATCTTCCGGTGTGACGACTTCGACCTTCATGATCGGCTCAAGCAGCTTGATGCCGGCTTTTTGGGCCGCTTCGCGCATCGCTGCCCGCGCACAGATTTCGAACGCCAGTGCCGACGAGTCGACATCGTGGTACGCGCCATCATAAAGCGAGATTTCGAAATCGATGATCGGGAACCCGATCAACGAGCCCGTCTCGGCGGTTTCGCGCATGCCCTTTTCGACAGACGGGATATATTCCTTGGGAATATTGCCGCCCTTGACTTCATCCTTGAAGATGATGCCCGAACCACGTTCGCCCGGCGTTGCCGTGAACTTCACGCGGCCGAACTGGCCGGAGCCGCCCGACTGCTTCTTGTGCGTGTAGTCAATATCGACCTTCTTCGCGAGATATTCGCGATAGGCGACCTGCGGCGCACCGACATTCGCTTCGACCTTGAATTCACGCTTCATGCGGTCGACAAGGATTTCGAGGTGAAGTTCGCCCATACCCTTGATGATCGTCTGGCCCGATTCATGGTCTGACGTCACGCGGAACGAGGGATCTTCGCGCGCCAGGCGATTGAGCGCGACGCCCATCTTTTCCTGGTCGGCCTTGGTCTTGGGTTCGACCGCAACTTCGATGACCGGCTCGGGAAATTCCATCCGCTCAAGAATGATCGGCGCATTCTGGGCGCACAGCGTGTCACCTGTCGTGGTGTCCTTGAGGCCTGCAAGCGCGACGATGTCGCCCGCATAGGCTTCCTGGATGTCTTCCCGGCTGTTGGCATGCATCAGGAGCATGCGGCCAACCTTTTCCTTCTTGTCCTTGACCGAGTTGAGAACGGTCGAAGCACTTTCAAGCTTGCCCGAATAGATACGGGCAAAGGTCAGCGTGCCGACAAACGGGTCGTTCATGATCTTGAACGCCAGGGCCGAAAACGGCGCATCGTCGGAAGCTGCGCGTGTGTCCGGCGTAACGCCGTCAAGCTTGAGACCCTCGACCGGCGGAATGTCGAGCGGCGAAGGCAGATAGTCGACAACGGCATCCAGCAGCGGTTGAACGCCCTTGTTCTTGAATGCCGAGCCGCACAGCACAGGCACGAACGAGAAATTGAGCGTGCCCTTGCGGATCAACCTCTTGATCGTTGCCACATCAGGCTCATTGCCTTCGAAATAGGCTTCGAGAACGGCATCGTCCTGCTCAACCACGGTTTCGATCAGTTCGGCACGGAGCGCTGCAGCCTTGTCCTTCAGGTCATCGGGAATGTCCTGATATTCAAACTTGGCGCCGAGCGATTCGTCCAGCCAGATGATCGCGCGATTCTCGACCAGATCGACGAGGCCCTTGAGGCTGCTTTCGATGCCGACGGGAATATAGAGCACGAGCGGCTTCGCGCCGAGGCGGTCGCGGATCATGTCCACGCACATCTCGAAATTGGCGCCAGTGCGGTCAAGCTTGTTGACGAAACACATCCGCGGAACCTTGTACTTTTCAGCCTGGCGCCACACGGTTTCGGACTGCGGCTCAACGCCGGCCACCCCGTCGAAGCATGCGACTGCACCGTCAAGCACACGCAGCGAACGTTCGACTTCGATCGTGAAGTCCACATGCCCTGGCGTATCGATGATGTTGATCCGGTGATCATTCCAGAAACAGGTCGTCGCAGCAGACGTGATCGTGATGCCACGCTCCTGCTCCTGCTCCATCCAGTCCATCGTCGCCGTGCCTTCATGCACTTCGCCGATCTTGTAGGACTTGCCGGTGTAGTAAAGGATACGCTCGGTCGTCGTGGTCTTGCCCGCGTCGATGTGCGCCATGATACCGATATTGCGGTATTTTTCGAGAGGATGGCTGCGTGCCATGTCAAATACTCCGGGGGGTTATCGCTGTTACCAGCGGTAATGCGAGAAGGCGCGGTTGGCTTCAGCCATGCGGTGCGTGTCTTCGCGCTTCTTGACCGCGTTGCCACGATTGCTCGACGCATCGAGCAATTCGCCCGAAAGCCGTGCCGACATGGTGTTCTCGCTGCGGTTTCTGGCCGCAGAAATCAGCCAGCGGATGGCAAGCGCTTGAGCACGTTCCGCACGAACTTCGACGGGAACCTGATAGGTCGCACCGCCAACACGGCGGCTGCGAACTTCAATGCCCGGCTTCACATTGTTGAGTGCATCATGAAAGACCTGCAACGGGTCCTTCTTTGCGCGAGCCTCGACGGTTTCGAGGGCACTGTAGACAATGCCTTCCGCCGTGGACTTCTTGCCATCCAGCATGACGCTGTTCATGAATTTCGAGAGAACCTCATCCCCGAACTTGGGATCAGGCAGGATTATCCGCTTTTCGGGACGACGACGACGTGCCATTTCTGCTGATCCTTCTTACTTGGGACGCTTCGCGCCGTATTTCGAGCGCGATTGCTTGCGGTCCTTGACGCCCTGGGTATCCAGAACGCCGCGAAGTACGTGATAACGCACACCAGGAAGATCGCGGACGCGGCCCCCACGGATCAGGACAACGGAGTGCTCCTGAAGATTGTGCCCTTCACCCGGGATATAGCTGATGACTTCGCGCTGGTTGGTCAGGCGAATCTTCGCCACCTTGCGCAGAGCCGAGTTCGGCTTTTTCGGGGTCGTTGTATAAACACGAGTGCAGACGCCGCGCTTTTGCGGGTTCTGCTCCATTGCGGGAACCTTGGATTTAGCCTTCTGAGGGTCCCGGCCCTTGCGGACCAGCTGATTAATCGTTGGCATGAAGCCCTTCACCTTTTTGAAGTTACTCTGTTCATGCAGGCGGTGTTTCAAGAAACACAAAAAGGCCTAAGAGAATCACATCATGATCCTCAGGCCTTCACCCACACAAGCATCGTTCAAGCGCTATGTAGTGCCCGTAGTTCGCGGAAAATTGCGGGGCTAACCCCACGCACCATTCCCTTCGGACGAGCGCGCCATTAGCCAGACAATCGGGTCAGGTCAACCGGAAAGGCCAATGCAGGGCTTTATTTGCCCTGACTGCGCCACCTTTTTACCACACGACCGACAATCTCGTCCTCGCCGCCCGCCTGCTGCCAGAGTTCCGAAAAGATCGGATCGCTGGACGCGGGGCGCTTGAATTCCTCAAGGTCGTCGATCGCAACGCGGATCGGGATAGACACGCCTTCGCCGCAGATGATGCATTCCCGGTTTCGGAGCGCAGGAATGGTATCGAGAAAGCCGCGTGCGCCTTCCGGCATGGCCGCTTTCACAAAGGCCTGGTCGCGATCATTGTTGAGGCGCATCGCAATAATGGTACCGCATTGCGACAACACCCCTTCGGCAAGGTCCGACGGACGCTGGGTGATAAGGCCGAGCGAAATACCGTATTTACGACCTTCCTTCGCAATCCGGCCGAGGATCTTGCCGACAGAGCTTTTGTGCGCGTCTCGTTCGGCCGGCACATAGCGGTGGGCTTCTTCACAGACGAGCAGGATCGGGCGCTGCGGCTCGTTGCGCGACCAGATTGCGTAGTCAAAGACCATCCGGCTCAAGACTGCAACAACCACCGAGGTGATTTCGGACGGGACACCCGAGACATCGATGATCGAGATCGGCTTGCCGTCGCCCGGAAGGCGGAAGATCCGGCCAAGGAACTCAGCCATTGTGTCGGCCACCATCATCCCGGAAAACATGAAGGTGTAGCGCGGATCGGCCTTGATTTCGTCAATCTTGGTTTTCAGCCGCATATACGGTGCATTCTCGCCGGCCTTGTCCAGCTTGCCCATTTCCGCCTGAATGATGTTGGTGAGGTCGGACAGGAGATAGGGAATCGGCGAGTCGACCGTGAGCTTGGCAATCCCTTCGGAAGTGCGACTCTTTGCGCGGGCAGCAAGAAGGCACTTGGCAAGGATATCGGCATCAAGCTGGCGCTCTTTTCCCTGGGTTGTCAGAAAGACTTCGCAATGCTCCTCAAAGTTCATCAGCCAGTATGGCATGGCGAGGTTCGTCACGTCGTAAAGCGCGCCATTGGTCTTGAACGCCGCTGAATATTCGCCGTGGGGATCGATCATCACGATATGACCCTGTGGTGCCATTTCGCAAATTCTGTGCAGAATGAGTGCGGCCGCCGTTGATTTGCCGGTACCTGTCGAGCCGAGCAGTGCGAAATGCTTGCCCAGCATGGCGTCTACATACAGTGCCCCGCGGATATCGCTTGTGGGATAGACAGTGCCAATCTCGATGATCGCG
Organism: Aquisediminimonas profunda; assembly: GCF_019443285.1. GTDB lineage: Bacteria > Pseudomonadota > Alphaproteobacteria > Sphingomonadales > Sphingomonadaceae > Aquisediminimonas > Aquisediminimonas profunda. The sequence continues at coordinate 980,104 of NZ_CP080327.1, read as the reverse complement.
CGGTCATCGGCAGCATAGAGCTGGCGCATGTCGTCCGAAGACGCCGGAAAGACCGATGCATCAGGAAATGGATATCGCGTCACACCGCGGCGGAAATTGTAGATCTTGCCGGTCAGGCGCTCTTCATCGCCCTCGCCCAGAAAGTCGATCATTGCGATCACCTTTCCCGACATGTCAGGGTGTTTCGAAAGTGTACGAATATTGGCGACTAGCCATGTCGAGCCGACCTTGACCTTGATCTGGCCACCGACCTGCCCGGCGCCTGCAAGGCTGGGATCTGCCTGCGAAGCCAGCGATTCGATGGCTGCCGCATCGAGAAGCACGCGCGAAGACGATCCTGAAATGTCCAGGACACAGCCGATCTCGGTATCCACGCCACGCGCCGGGCGCGGCACAGCAGCAAGGCCAAAGTCCGATTGTGGTTGCGCAGCACTCGATGACGTCGGAAAATCCATAAATTCGGCCCCCTGAAACAGGACATCGGGATAGCAGGCGTTCCTTAAGAAAGCGGAAACCGGGTGAACCGGTCAGAACCGCTTGAACGCCGCGCTCGCAAGCCAGCCAAGCCCGAGCGAAAGCGCAATCGCGCACAGGCCATAGAGAAAGGGGGATTGATCCGCAGCAACCGCTACAAACCTCTCAAATCCGGATTTGCGGATGACGATGTCGCGCGTAGCCGCTGCGAGAACGCGCCCATCGCGAATGAGGAACGTTTCCGCCGTATAGTGCCCCGTCGGGACCCGTGCCGGGATGGGCAGGCGCGCCCGATAGAGCACGCCATTGGTGATCTCCACTGCCCCCGGTCGATCAATGAAAAGTTCATTCTTGCGGCGCAGATCGACAAGCCCGTTTTCAAATCGGGCCTGCTTGCCGGTGTCACCCGCATCGGCCGGCGAAAGTTGGATATTGCCAAGCCCGAGTTCATAGATTGCAGCCGTCCGCTCATCGACCAGCTTTTCAAGCGGGCGCGACGTCGCAATCGCATAAAAGCCCGGCGCGGACTGAAAGCGTGTGCTGTCTGCATTCGCCCAGATCGTCCCGAGCAACCGCTGCTTTTCACGCATCAATATGGGCTGGCTTGGCCCCTTGAGCACCACTGCGATATCGGCATCGCGCTGGGGAAAGCGGCCGTCCGGATAGAGGATCGCTCCGAACAGGAGCAGTTCGGCCCCCGTGAAACTGTAAACGATATCCACATTGCGCTGGGACACGTCGGGTACGAGGACGGGTTCACGCGCTCCCGTCAGAAGAAGTGCAATGACCGCAAGGAAAAGGCCCCGGATCATCCCAGGAGCTCGATCGTGAAGAGCTCGGGCGGGCGGTAGGTCAAGCCAAGGAACATCCGCAAGGCCACAAGCAGAACGATAACGGCCAGGGCCATTCTGAGCTTCTGGGGCGGCAGCCGGACGGCGAGACGGGCTCCCATCTGGGCCCCGAATGTGCCGCCGACCAGCAGCAGCGCAGCCAGAACGATATCGACAGCATGTGTCGTCAAGGCATGAACCATTGTCGTGAAGGCCGTGACAAGCAGAATCTGCAATAGCGACGTACCGACGACGACTCTTGCCGACATGCCAAGCAGGTAGATCATCGCCGGCACGACAACAAAGCCACCGCCAACTCCGAGAAGGACAGTCAGTATGCCGGTGAAAACGCCAAGGGCGAGCGGCGCCAAGGGAGAGACATAAATGCCCGATTTGTAGAAGCGCCAGCGAAATGGCAGGTTCGCGACCAGCGGGTGATGATGAACCTTGCGGACTTGAACCGGCTCTCCGGACCGTTCTGCCCGAATGTCGCGCCAGGCATCTCGTGCCATCAGCCACCCGATCGATCCCAGCATCGCAACATACAGAATATTGATCGCCGTATCGATCTGGCCAAGCCCGCTCAGCGCATTGAACAGCCAGGCTCCGACCAAGGCACCGATCACGCCTCCTGCGGCAAGGAGCAAGCCCATCCGCAGGTCGACCCCACCGCGTTCCCAATGCGCAAGTACGCCGGAAACACTGGCGCCCGTCACCTGCGTGGCAGCCGATGCGGCCGCAACCGTGGGCGGAATGCCAAAGAAAATCAGCAGCGGTGTAGTAAGAAACCCTCCTCCAACCCCAAACATGCCCGACAGCAGCCCTACTGTCCCGCCGAGCAGGATCATGGTCAGGATGTTGACCGACATATTGGCAATGGGAAGATAGATCTGCATGACGTGGCCCCACCCTAACGCTGTGCGGCACCGGGGCCAAGCAGGCATTGCCGATGGCAGACCGAGGCGCTTGCTCGCCGGAACAATGTTCCCTAATCGTTCGTGACGATGAACACCCCGACACCGTCAGTTGAGCCACCCTACCTCAAGGGATTGAACCCGCCGCAGCGCGAGGCTGTGCTGACTTCGGAAGGTCCCGTCCTGATGTTGGCGGGCGCAGGGACTGGCAAGACAGCAGCACTGACGGCACGGCTCGCGCACCTGATTGCAACGCGCAGCGCACGGCCTTCGGAAATCCTCGCTGTCACCTTTACGAACAAGGCAGCGCGCGAAATGAAGGAGCGCGTCGGCCGGATTATCGGCGATGCCGTTGAAGGCATGCCCTGGCTCGGGACATTTCATTCGATCGGTGCGAAAATGCTCCGTCGCCACGCCGAACTTGTCGGCCTGCAGAGCAATTTCACCATCCTCGACACTGATGACCAGATTCGCCTCTTGAAACAGGTGATCCAGCTTGCCGATCTGGACGAGAAGCGCTGGCCTGCAAGACAATTGGGCGGACTGATCGATCAGTGGAAAAACAAGGGGCTGACCCCCAGCGACATTGATGCTGGAGAAAGCGAACGCTTCGCCAATGGCCGTGGGGGTGAACTCTACCAGATTTACCAGGACCGGCTGAAGGCCCTCAATGCCTGCGACTTCGGGGATCTGCTGCTTCATGTCCTGACGATCCTCAAGGCGAATCGCGATGTGCTTGAGGATTATCAGCGGCGCTTCAAATACATCCTGGTTGACGAGTATCAGGACACCAACGCCGTCCAGTACCTCTGGCTCAGGCTGCTCGCCCAGGTGCGCAAGAATATCTGCTGCGTGGGCGATGATGACCAGTCGATCTATTCCTGGCGCGGCGCTGAGGTGACCAACATCCTGCGCTTCGAACAGGATTTTCCCGGTGCCGCAATAATCAAGCTCGAACAGAATTACCGTTCGACACCGCATATCCTCGCCGCCGCGTCCGGCCTGATTGCGAATAATGGCGGACGGCTTGGCAAGACACTCTGGACGCAATTGAACGCTGGCGAGAAAGTTGACGTCATTGGCGTCTGGGATGGCCCGGAAGAAGCCCGGCGCGTTGGCGAGATGATCGAAGCGGACCAGCGCAACGGAGCCTCGCTCGACGATGCGGCAATTCTCGTCCGCGCACAATTCCAGACCCGCGAATTCGAAGACCGGTTCATTGCCATCGGCCTGCCCTACAGGATCGTTGGCGGATTCCGCTTTTACGAACGCGCCGAGATCCGGGATGCATTGGCTTATCTGAGGCTCGTCAACCAGCCGGCCGACGATCTGGCGTTCGAGCGGATCGTCAACCAGCCCAAACGCGGGCTGGGCGACAAGGCGATTGCGAAATTGCAGACGCTGGCACGTGCGGAAGCCATGCCGCTTGCACAGGCCGCAACCCGAATTCTGGACAGTGATGAACTGACCCCGCAGGCCCGGCGCGCGCTTGGTGGATTTGTCGCTGATCTGGCAAGCTGGCGAGACAGGGCACGTGACCTGCTGCATCCCGAGCTTGCCAGGGCCATTCTCGACGAAAGCGGCTATACTGCGATGCTGCAAGCGGACAAGTCCGCCGAAAGTGCCGGGCGTCTCGAAAACCTGAGCGAACTTGTCCGGGCCATGGAAGACTATGAAACGCTTGGCGCCTTCCTCGAACATGTCAGCCTGGTGATGGATAATGATGCAGCGGCGGACGATCAGAAGGTGACGATCATGACGATCCACGCCGCTAAGGGCCTGGAATTTGACCGGACGTTCCTTGTCGGCTGGGAGGAAGGCGTGTTCCCGTCGCAGCGCGCATTGGACGAAGGTGGGCTAAAGAGCCTCGAAGAGGAACGCCGCCTCGCCTATGTCGCGATTACCCGGGCGCGGAAGCGGTGCACCATCCTGCATGCGGCAAATCGACGCATCTATGGCCAATGGACATCAAGCATCCCTTCACGTTTCATTGCCGAATTGCCAGATGCCCATATCCTCCAGGAAACCAGCATGGCCGGGGGCGAGAGCCTGTGGCGGGCAAGCTGGTCCGAACAGATTGATCCCTTTGCCCATGTCCAGCGCGGCACTGGCCGTGGACCCGGCTGGCAGCGCGCGGCCGGCGGTAGCTATTCGACCCAGCCGACCCGCATTGTCGAAGCGCGTGGCAGCGCCGTCAGCCTTGGCAACAAGGGCCGCAGCGACGTCTCGGTGGGCTTGCGGATCTTCCACACCAAATTCGGATATGGCACGATTGCCGAAATCGAAGGCAACAAGCTGGAAATAGATTTTGAGCAAGCGGGAAGAAAACGTGTTCTCGACAGCTTTGTGAGCCTTGCCTAAGGCTGGTTCATGACGATCTTTCCCGATCCGGCCTGTTGCGGCACGCCTGAATGAGCAAGCCGCAATCTCCACTGGCGTTTCGCGACTACCGCCTGTTCTGGATTGCGCGCTTCTGTGCGGTGCTGGCGCAAGTGGGCATGGTCGTGGTGATCGGCTGGCAGGTCTATGATGTTGCACGGACCGATTATGGCATGGGGCCGAAGGCCGCAGCGTTCCAGCTTGGCCTCATCGGTATAGCCCAGTTCCTTCCGCTGCTCGTCCTGATGCCGGTTGCCGGATGGATGGCAGACCGATTTGACCGGCGGTTCGTTGCATCGGCAGCGATATCGCTTGACCTGCTCAATGCGCTCGCTTTGGGGTGGATGACCGCACATGACAGTCTGACTCTGCCTGCCCTGTTCATTGTCGCGGGACTGCACGGCGTCGTGCGTGCGTTCAACGGTCCGTCACTCAGTTCGATTGCTCCCAATCTCGTTCCGCCGGAATCGCTGCCCCGCGCAATCGCCATGAGCAGCATCGCATGGCAAACCGGCGGCATTCTGGGCCCGGCCTTTGGCGGATTGGCCTATGCTGCCCATCCAGCCTCTTCATACTGGATCGCCGCAGCCCTGCTGGCCATCACGACGGCCTCCATCCTGTCGATCCGCCCCTATGCGCGCACCTCGATCAAGGATGGATCGCATCCGTTACGCCAGATGATTGACGGACTTGGCTATGTTCGTGGCCACCGGTTCCTGCTGGGCGCGATTACGCTCGACCTGTTTGCCGTCCTGCTTGCGGGCGCAACGGCTCTTCTGCCTGTCTATGCACGTGACATATTGAAGATCGGACCCGAAGGTCTTGGATGGTTGCGCGGGGCGCCTGCGCTCGGCGCGACAATCATGGCGCTGTGGTTTTCCTTTCGCCCGCTGGCGAGCAATGTCGGGATCAAGATGCTGGCAGCGGTAATTGCCTTTGGCGTGGCGACGATCGTCTTCGGCATTTCGACGAATTTGTGGCTCTCGCTTGGGATGCTGACGATCCTTGGCGCTGCGGACATGCTGTCCGTCTATGTCCGCTCCTCCCTTGTCCAGCTTTATACGCCGGACGAAATGCGCGGTCGCGTCAACGCCGTATCCCAGCTTGCGATCTCGGGCTCGAACGAGTTGGGAGAGGCTCAATCGGGGCTGGCAGCGGCGCTGGTCGGCCCAATCGGCGCGGTCGTGATTGGCGGTGCCGGGGCAATTGCCGTGACCCTGATCTGGGCCTATATTTTTCCCGAATTGCGCCGGGCAAAGACATTCGACTTACCAAAGGAGTTGACGACATGAAGGCAGCCAATATCCTCGAAACCATTGGCAACACCCCCCACGTCCGCGTTGCGCGGCTGTTTCCGGATGCCGAAGTCTGGATCAAGTCCGAACGGAGCAATCCTGGCGGATCCATCAAGGACCGAATTGGTCTTGCGATGATCGAGGATGCCGAAAAGTCGGGCGCGCTGAAGCCCGGCGGCACAATTGTTGAACCGACGTCCGGAAATACGGGCATTGGCCTCGCGATGGTTGCAGCCGTTAAGGGATACAAGCTTGTCCTCGTGATGCCGGAAAGCATGTCGATCGAACGCCGGCGCCTGATGCTGGCCTATGGCGCCACATTCGACCTAACGCCCCGCGAAAAGGGCATGAAAGGCGCAATCGAGCGCGCGCTGGAGATCGTCTCGACCACGCCCGGCGCATGGATGCCGCAGCAATTCGAAAATCCGGCGAATATCGACATTCACGTCCGCACGACGGGGCCCGAGATCCTCGCGGACTTCAAGGATGCGCCGCTTGACGCCATCATCACCGGCGTCGGAACCGGCGGCCATATCACGGGCGTTGCGCAGTACCTGAAAAAGGTTTGGCCGAACCTGAAGGTTTTTGCAGTCGAGCCGACGCTTTCGCCGGTCATTTCGGGCGGCAGCCCGGCCCCGCATCCCATTCAGGGCATTGGCGCAGGTTTCATCCCGGCAAACCTCCACACCCAGTTGCTTGATGGTGTTATCCAAGTCGATCCGGCCGATGCAAAGGCAATGGCACGGCGCTCTGCAACGGAGGAAGGCATGCTGGTCGGCATTTCATCGGGCGCAACACTGGCTGCCATTGCCCAGAAGCTGCCGGACCTGCCCAGGAACGCTCGGGTGCTTGGTTTCAACTATGATACCGGCGAACGCTATCTGAGCGTACCGGACTTCCTGCCGGAATAGGCATGAAAAAGGCCCGGCAGGATCGCTCCTGCCGGGCCGCTTGTTTCAGCCATGATCTGCTGGATCAGTCGCGCGAACCGAACAGCCGCAGCAGGAACATGAACATGTTGATGAAGTCGAGATAGAGCTGCAGCGCACCCATCACGACGGTTTTCCCGACCATCTCGCTGCCAGCAACATAGCTGTACATCGACTTGATCTTCTGTGTGTCATAGGCGGTCAGTCCGGCAAAGATCAGGACGCCAAGGGCGCTGATCACAAGCTGGAACGGGCCGGACTGCATGAAGATGTTGACGATACTCGCCACCAGCAGGCCGACAACACCCATAATCAGGAACGTGCCGAAGCCAGAGAGGTCCTTCTTGGTGGTATAGCCATAAAGGCTGAGGCCTGCGAAGGCTCCGGCCGTCGCGAAGAAGGTCTGGGCAATCGATGTTCCGGTATAAATCAGGAATATCGTCGAGAGCGACATGCCCATGACGGCTGCATAGGCCCAGTAAGTGGCCTGTGCGGCAGCCGTCGACATGCGATTGATGCCGAAGCTCAGTGCGAAGACAAAGCCCAACGGCGCAAACATGATAACGTATTTCAGAATGCCCGGAGACATCATGATCGACTGGGCATAGCCGCTGCGTGCGAAGAGCAGCGCGACAATGCCCGTCAGCAGGACGCCGGACGCCATGTAGTTGTAAACAGACAGCATGTAGGAACGCAGGCCCGCATCATAGGCGGCGCTTTGCGTGCCAGCAGCGGCGCCCAAGGGGGCTCCGACAATGCGGGGATCCGACCAGTTGGCCATCGTAATTTCACTCCTTTGCCCGGTGAAAAGCACCGGATTTCTTCAATATCGGTAGAAAGCTTAAGAATTTCAAGCGAAACCGGACATCAGTGCCGGGCAGCCCTGCGCTCAAGACGCGAGGCTATTTCCGTTCTGCCTTCTTCGCGGCCATGACTTCTCGGAATCGCCGGGCCCAGTTTGGCTTCATTTCCTGTGATCCGCGGGCAATGGCCAAAGCATCGGCATGCACATCGGCCGTGACGACAGAGCCGGCCGCAACAATTGCGCCCTCACCAATGGAGACCGGCGCGACGAGTGCGGAATTGGAGCCGATGAAGGCTCCCGCCCCGATTTCCGTCCGATATTTCAAAAACCCGTCATAATTGCAGGTAATCGTGCCGGCACCGATATTTGCGCCGTCGCCAACATCGGCATCGCCCAGGTAGGTCAGATGACTTGCCTTGGCACCTTTGCCGAGACGCGCCTTCTTCATTTCAACGAAATTGCCGACCTTTGCCTTTTCTTCAAGCACGACCCCCGGACGAAGGCGCGCAAATGGCCCCACTTCTGCACCACTGGCAATCCTCGCGCCCTCGATATGCGAAAAGCCTCGGATAATTGCAGAATCGGCAATGGACACATCGGGGCCAAAGAACACATTGGGTTCGATGAGCACATCGCGGCCAATACGCGTGTCATGCGAAAACCAGACCGTCTCGGGCGCCACCAACGTGGCACCTTCGTCCATGGCCCGTTGGCGGCGGCGCGCCTGCCATTGAGCTTCCATTTCGGCAAGTTCGGCCCTGCTGTTGATTCCGGCCACATCGAACGGGTCGGTCGTGATGACTGCACATGATCGGCCGTCGGCAATAGCGATATTGACGATATCGACGAGATAATACTCCCCAGCCGCATTGTCCTTGCCCACCCGGGAGAGCAAAGCGAAGAGGTCCTGCGATCGGACGGCCATGAGCCCGGAATTGCACAGTGGAAAATCGCGCTCTGCAGGCGTCGCATCCTTGTACTCGACCATTTTGGTGATCCGGCCGCTATCCGATGCGATGACTCGCCCATATTGAAGGCCGTCGGAAGGTTCGAAGCCCAGGACAACCACTGCGGGCTGATCGGCCTCCCCAAGCCGGTCGAGCATCGCCCGCATTGTATCGGCTGGAACAAAGGGCACATCGCCATAAAGGATCAGGACATCACCATCGAAGCCGGATAGCGCGGTCTCCGCCTGCTGGACGGCGTGGCCCGTGCCAAGCTGCGGCTCCTGCACCGCAATCGTGCAGCCGGTGCCCGCAACCGCTGTTTCGAGCTGTTCCTTCCCGCTGCCCACGATGACGACTTTGCGCGTTGCATCCAGCGCCTCGACGCTTTCCAGCAAATGCAGCAGCATCGGCTTGCCGGCGATCGGGTGGAGGACCTTGTGCAGGTCGGATTTCATGCGCGTACCCTTGCCCGCGGCAAGAATGACAGCAGCAACAGGTCTTTTGCTCATGACCTCAGTCTTTGCCACCAAATGGTTGCAGATTCCAGAACTAGCCGCGCAGCCGGGCTCTCACGCGAAAGGCGAGCCGCAGGATTCGACAGGATTCCTCGCCACGCGCATTGCGCGCAAGAATGCGCCCCAGATAAAAGATATCGCCGCGCCGCGGTTCCCAAGCCAGCCAAGGGTCGACGGGCGTTTCAAAAAGATGATGTGACAGGCGAAGCGCGCGTGACAAGAGCGGTGTGCGCTTTCGGGCGGCCGAGCAGCTGTGCAAACGCTGCCAGAAGCCTTCGACGTCGCAAAATTCACGGATCAGCCGGTCTATTGCCCAAAGTCCGGCCAGTCCTGCCGGATCGCCGCGGCCCAGAAGCGCGACGACTGCATCCATCAGCATGGACTCGGGAGCCTTCACAAGCAGCCCGTTTTCAAGCGGACGTACGCCAGCGTCTGCGGTAAGCTCCAGCCGGATCGAAGGGGCGAGAAGCCCGCGTGCATCGGCCTCGCGTTCCCGGGGAACGGCAATTGCGACATCGGCCGCAAAAGCGCCGCGCGCTGCATCCAGCCCGGCAGCGATCCATGCTGCCTCGGCCAGCACTATTGCCGAAATCCCGGCCGGCACCAGTTGGTCAGCAATCGCGCGCACAACGCCAAGTGTCTTGGTTCGGCTTTCCTCCGCCCTTTCATATGCAAGCGTCAGGTGGGCCAAGACATCTTCTGGAATGGCCAATCCATTCACGCGCCAGGCGAGGCTGGCTGTAAGTTCTTCCGCATCGGCCATAGCCAGGAGCGATGCCCATCCGTGCGGATCGAGCCCTTGCACATAGGCAGGATTGGCAAGTGCCTTTGCCAGATGGCGCCCATCCATGGCATGCTCCTCGAAACAATTCTCTCAGGCTAAAGCTCGGTTCGGCGAAAATGTCGAGGGCGCGATCAGCTTTGCCTTGCCGTAGCGTCAGGATGAAGGCGCTTGCGCGCACAAAAACAGGCGCTAATCAGCCGCCATCATTTGTTATCGGAGCAGAGACCATGACCATCAGTTTTGCAGGCAAGGTTGCCATCGTCACAGGCGCGGGCGGCGGACTTGGTCGCGAATATGCACTTGAACTCGCGCGCCGCGGCGCAAAGGTGGTCGTTAATGATCTCGGCGCAGCACGAGACGGCACCGGGCATTCCGATTCGGCGCTCAAGGTCGTTGAAGAGATCAGGGCCATGGGCGGAGACGCCATGTCGAACGGCGGCAATGTCGCGGAATATGACCAGATGGTCGAAATGGTTGCGAAGGCCAAGGAAGCCTGGGGCGGAGTCCATATCCTGATCAACAATGCCGGCATCTTGCGCGACAAGAGTTTCGCCAAGATGGAAATTGCGGACTTCGAGCTCGTGGTGAAGGTTCACCTCATTGGCTCCGCAAACTGCACCAAGGCGGTTTGGGAAACGATGCGCGAACAGAATTATGGACGCATCCTCATGACGGCGTCTTCAACAGGGCTTTATGGCAATTTCGGCCAGACCAACTATGGCGCTGCCAAGCTGGGGCTGGCCGGGTTCACCAAGTCGCTCTACCTTGAAGGCGCGAAGAACAATATCAAGGTCAACACGCTCGCTCCGATCGCAGCAACGCGCATGACCGAAGACATTTTCCCGCCGGAAGCGTTCAAATCATTCAACCCGATCAATGTAGTGCCGGCTGCACTCTACCTCGTGAGCGACGACGCGCCTTCAAACGCGATTGTAGGCGCTGGTGGCGGCTTCTTCCATGCGGCAAATGTCACGCTGACACGCGGCGTAGCTCTTTCAGAAGACGAACGGACAGTTGAGGGCGTCGCAGCCCATTGGGCCGAGATCATTGATCGCACAGGTGAAACCGTGCCGCAATCCGGCTCCGAGCAATCCATGGCTGCGATCAATCGATTGCAATCGCTTGGCAGTTGAGAGAAAGTCCATATCCGGTTGAATTAACCATTTAAGCTATTTCAGGAGTATTGTGCCAGACAGAGACAGGCGTTTCATTTACCATATTCGGTCGTTCCGTGTGCTGGTTTTTGGCCGAATTCCATGTATTCTTCATGCCAAGTCTGCAGTTCTTGTTAAGAATTTCAACTGTGAACCAAGGCTTTCCATTTTGAAAATGGCATGGCGAAACGAAGGATGGTTAATGAAGAAGCTCCTGATTCTGGCGGCATCCGCCGCAGTTGGTCTTTCGGCAGTCCCTGCCAATGCCGCAATCACCCTGTCCGCCACACCGGGCGCGTCGATCTATGCCGGGCCGACACCGACGTTCGATTTCAATTCGGCAACGCCAGAGTATAATGGCACGATCTTTTCAGGTTCGGTCGGCGGCGTTCGCGCGCAACCCTTTGGCAGCACCGGCGGCTATATTTCGGTCGGGCCGACAGATGGCACGCCCCGTACGCTCAACCTGTCGGCTTTTGGGCTGATCAGTGAGATCAGTTTCATCTGGGGTTCGGTCGATTCATACAATACTCTGGAAGTGCTCGATGCCGCGAGCAACGTGATCGCCACATTCACTGGCGCCAATGCGGCAGTCAATCCAAACGGCAACCAGACCAGTCCAACGACTAATCCGATCGCCAAGCTGACATTCACTGGCGCGGACCAAGGTCTGGTTTCGGGGCTACGGTTCAATTCAAGTGGAAATGCGTTCGAGGTCGACAATGTTGCTGTCAAATCAGCGCCAGTGCCAGAGCCTGCCACCTGGATGATGATGTTCGCTGGTTTTGCTGTCCTGGGCCGGTCCATGCGGAGGCGCCACGCGACGCGCGTCGCTTTTGCCTAGACACACAAATCCAATTTATCGGGGGAAAAGGGGCTGCTTCATGCGGCCCCTTTTTTGTTCGGCCACAAGTGTATTGCAAAGATAACACACTTGTGGCAGACGTTCGCCTTGAGGAGACGGAACGATGTACAGCGAGAGCGATCTGGAATCGGCCATAGCGGCTGGAGTGTTGAGTCCACAGGCAGTCGAGGCGTTGAGGACCCATGTTTCGGCCCAGCGCGCAACGTCAATGGTCGATGAAGAGGATTTTCGGCTCCTGTCCGGATTCAACGACATCTTCGTCGCGATCGCGGGTGTTCTGCTGCTCGTCGGCGGCGGATGGCTTGGTGGCGAAATTCACCCGGCAGTCGGCGCAGCCACGGTCGCTGGCTTGTCGTGGGGATTGGCGGAATACTTCACGCGCCAGAGACGCATGGCTCTGCCGAGCATTGTCTTCCTGCTCTCGTTCGTTGGCGGCGTTTTCGGCGCACTCGTGTCAGCGATTCTGGGCGACGGCGGGCTAGTAGCAGGCAATAGCGCTAGCGCTGCGATTACGGCTTGTTGCGCAGCAACAGCCGGAGGGGCTGCCTGGCTCCACTGGCGGCGGTTCCAGGTTCCGATCACGATAGCTGCGGGTGCAGTCGCTCTGGTCGGGGTCAGCCTCTCACTCCTTCTTGCGGCGGTCGGCGAGGAAAATATCAGTCGAGTCATATATGCCGCGCTCTTTGTCCTTGGCCTCGGCGTCTTTGCTTTGGCCATGCACTGGGACATGTCAGATCCCACACGGACGACGCGTCGTTCGGATGTCGCCTTTTGGTTGCATTTGCTGGCAGCCCCCATGATTGCGCATTCGATCTTCGCAATGCTTGGCATGCTCGAGGGCGAACCGAGCGTGGGCAAGGCACTGGTGGTTGTGGCGCTTTATATTGCAATGGGGCTTGTCGCTCTGGCCGTTGACCGGCGGGCGCTGCTCGTATCCGCACTCGGCTATGTCATCTACGCTATCATCGCCCTGTTCCGGGAATTTGGCGCTATCAGTCTGAATGTGGCCTTGGCCGCCTTTGTGATCGGCAGCGCTTTGCTGATGCTCTCGGCCTTCTGGCATAGTGTCCGGCAGGCTGTCCTCGTCATGCTGCCAGCGGCAATCGGAGCAAAGCTGCCCCCGTCGCTCGCCGTTCCGGTCAAGGTGCAACCAGCTTCATAAGCCGTCGTTCGACCGGCGCGAGTATGGGTGCAAGTTCATGCCCGCGCCGTAGAACCATGCCCGCTTCGCCAATCAAGGCCCACATACCCTGACGATTGCGCAGTGTCGGGCGCTTCTCGATCCGATACTCAGGACGTTCGGTTGCGCGTCGGAATGCACTGAAGACAGCAACGTCACGTTCCAGGGCGATGGCATAGTCGCGCCACAAACCTGCAGCGACCATTCGTCCATACAGGTCGAGAATGCGTGTCAGTTCGGACCGATCAAAAGCCGTCTGTCCGCCGCCCCGGTTCGGAAACGGGGTGACGTCTCCCATCAGGCCTTTTTCCGTTTGGGTGTGTCGGCCTCACGTTCCTCGGCCAAGGCAGCCAGTCGCTTCTGCAACTGCTCAACTTCGCACTTGAGGATTTCAAGTTGCTGAGTCGCTGGATCGAATCGCTCGCTGCAGGGCGTGCCATAGGGAACAAATCCCTTCTGATAGTCCGCAGCATCGACAAGTGTCTGCCGCGCAGGAATACCAACCATTGTGGCCCCCTCAGGCACGTCTTTTGTCACAACGGAATTCGCGCCGACCCGCGACCGCGGCCCGAGCGTGATTGGGCCCAGAACCTGTGCGCCAGATCCAATGATAACTCCATCACCCAACGTCGGATGCCGTTTGCCGGCAACGCCATTGTCAGGGCTCGTCCCGCCCAGCGTGACACACTGGTAAATCGTGACATTATCGCCGATTTCCGCCGTTTCACCAATCACGACAAAGCCGTGATCAATGAAGAAATTGCGTCCGATTGTCGCGCCGGGGTGAATATCGATCGCAGTCAGGAATCGTGCGATGTGGTTGACCACCCGGGCGAGGAAAAACAGGTCTGCCGCAAATAGCCAATGGGCTACGCGGTGGAACCCAAGCGCCCATACGCCAGGATAAGTCAGAATTTCCCAGCGTGAGCGGGGAGCGGGATCTCGTGCCTTCACTGAATCGAGATAGGCTATCAGCCGGTCGAACATGAGTCGTGTGTTGCCTTTCACCTTCCCAAGGAACTCTATCTAGGTGTTTCAAGCTCGGGATTCTAGACCCGTGCTGTAGAAGTGTGATTCTCGAGCAGAATTTTCCTTGCGTCGATCAACGCATTCTGGTCGGGAACGAGTCCGGATTTGAGGGTGGGTGAATGGAGATTTTCGGGTTCGACCTGTCGGCGATGCTGCCTTTCGTTGCGGTTGGGTTCGTGGCCCAGCTGATCGACGGGGCGATTGGCATGGCATTCGGGGTCATCACGAACACACTTCTCGTTAGCGTTCTGGGCGTGCCCCCGGCTCATGCTTCGGCACGTGTCCATGTCGTCGAGATGTTCACAACGGCCGCATCGGGCATCAGCCACATCCTCCACCGCAACGTCGATTGGCGTCTGTTCCGGCGGCTCGCCATTCCCGGCGTCATCGGCGCCGTGCTGGGTGCCTATGTCCTTACGAGCATTGATGCCTCGATCGCCAAGCCCTTTGTGATGGCCTATCTCGCCTGCATCGGCCTTTACCTGTTGTACAAAGCCTGGGGGTATACACACGAGCATCGCGAGCCCAAGGTCATTGCGCCGCTTGGCCTGATTGGCGGTTTTCTGGATGCCGCAGGCGGCGGCGGCTGGGGACCGGTTGTCACGTCCAATCTGCTCATCCAGGGTACGTCGCCACGCATGACAGTCGGCACGGTCAATACTGCGGAATTCTTCCTGACGACGGCTGCTTCAGCCACATTCATTTCGCAACTGGGGCTGGAAGCGTTCAGCATTGCCACATTCGGGCTTCTCATCGGCGGCATTGTAGCTGCACCGCTGGCAGCCTTTGTGGCGCGGCACGTCCAGCCGCAAAGGCTGATGTTGATGGTTGGCATCGTGTTGACGGCGACCAGCCTGTTCAGCCTCTACAAGGCGCTTGCGTGATCGCGAATTTCGATTAATCCTTCAGACGTAAGTGTCTGGATCGATTGATGACAACCTATCTGCCGACAATCAAGCAACTCCAGTATCTGGTGGCGCTGCAGGAACATGGCCATTTCGGCAAGGCAGCGGAGGCGTGCTTCGTGACGCAATCAACGCTGTCGGCGGGCCTGCGCGAACTTGAATCCCTGATTGGCGTCACGCTGGTCGAGCGCAACCGCAGGGTCGTGCGCTTCACGGCGCTAGGGGAACGCATTGCAGAAAAGGCACGCCGTGTCCTGCGAGAAGCAGAGGAACTGGGCGATATGGTCCGCGCGGCCGGCAAGCCGCTTTCGGGCGATCTGAGGATGAGTGTCATCCCGACGATTGCGCCCTTTCTGCTGCCGCGCATTCTCCCGAGGCTTCGCCGAGACTGGCCCGATCTCAAACTCTATCTGCGCGAAGAAACGAGCGGTGCGGCATGCGAGTCGCTCAATCACGGGCGCGCTGATTGCGTTCTGCTTGCGCTGCCTTACGCCTGTGGCGACATCGAATCCGAAATCCTGTTCGAGGATCGCCTCTTTCTGGCCTATCCCGGGAACGAACAGCCTCCGGAAACAGCGACCGCTGATACGATCGATGAAAAGCGCTTCCTCCTGCTTGAGGACGGGCACTGCCTCAAGGACCATGTGCTGTCTGCCTGCAATCGGCCGGAACTTCGCGCGAATGCCGCTATGCTCGGCACGTCGCTGCACACGCTCGTGCAGATGGTCGACAACGGCCTTGGCGTCACGATGCTTCCTGAAATGGCGATAGAGGCTAATATTCTGGCCAACACCGGGATCACGACAAGACCATTGATAGCAGATCATCCAAGCCGGAGCATCGCGCTTGCCTGGCGACGCGCCAGTCCGCGCGGCAAGGAATTCGAATTGCTGGCCAATGTCCTGCGCGAAGTGACTGGACGCTAGCCCCAGCGTTCGGCGGCGGCATCATCGCTTTGCCGCGCTTCGACCCAGCTTGATCGACCGTCGCCGAATTCCTCCTTCTTCCAGAAGGGCGCATCGGTCTTCAATCGGTCGATCAGATAGGCGCACGCTTCCAGTGCAGCGGCGCGGTGTCGCGATGCGGTGCAAACCAGCACAATCCGGTCACCCGGCACCAGCCTTCCGATGCGATGGATGAGCGTCACGCCGTCAAGCGCCCACCGCTCAAGTGCCTGTTCCGCGAGATCATCCAGCGCCTTGGCTGTCATCTGTGGATAATGTTCAAGCGTGAGGGCGATCAGTTCACCGTCACCGCGAACATGGCCAACAAAGCTGGCCACACCGCCCGACCCCAGCGCCCCAAGCGCCGTCATTTCGTCGCCGGGGTCAAAATCTTCAGGCTGGACGCGAACGCTCTTCATCCGCCTGTCACCGGTGGGAAGAAGGCAATCTCCCTTGCGCCCGCTAGCGGCGCGTCGAGGGGAGCCATGACCTGATCGATTGCACAGCGCAGCTTGGCAGGTTCCGCGAAGGCACTGGCATAGTTGGCATCTTGCGTCACGAGCCATTCTATCAGGTCGTGCACGGTCCGTGCACTTTCTGGCAGCACGCGCTCTTCCATCTCGCGGCCCAGCTTTTCCCGTATGCTGGCGAAATAAAGCAAGGTCACATCTGCCACTGGATCAATCCATATGCTTCAGGCCGACACGCAAATAGTCCCAACCTGTAATGATTGTCAGGACGGCCGCTGCCCAAAGGCTCAAGAGGCCGACTTCCTTGATCCAGTGCTGCTGAGGCAACGCACCAGCCAGAATCAGGGCCCCAAGCGCAACAAGCTGAAGAGTTGTCTTCCACTTGGCCAGTTGCGACACGGGCACGGAAACACGGAGTTCAGCTAGGAACTCCCTCAGGCCGGATACGGCAATTTCCCGCAACAGAATGATCAACGCCGGTATGAGGTGCAGTCCCGTGATCGACGCAGCCTCATGTCGTGTGCCGACCAGCATCACAATCACGGCAGCAACCATGATCTTGTCCGCAATGGGATCGAGGAAAACCCCCAGTTTTGACACTGTGCCCTGTGCACGCGCCAGATAGCCGTCGAAATAGTCGGTAATTCCCATCAGGCAATAAAGCCCGAAACCTAGGCCGTAACCCAGTTCCCAGCCGGGATACCAGAGAAGCGCGACCAGGATCGGCACCGTAAAGATACGCGAAAGCGTCAGAAGGTTTGGAAGTGACAGCATCGTTTGCAAACTCTAACCGATCATCAAGAAACCGCCAGTGCCCAATTGCAGGAGCACGCAAAGGGCGGCACAGCGTCAAGAGAAATTGGATTGGGAGCGGAACATGCGTCATTGGTTCGGGTCTGTCTTGACGGGAGCAGCAATCCTTGCGGCATCGCCAGCAAATGCTGGGCTTTCATCTGCCGAGAAACACATGAACACGACGGTCGATGCGGAGTATGAACGCACCGTTGCGTTGCTGGAGCAGCTGGTGAACCAGAATAGCGGCTCGCTGAACCTGGCCGGTGTCGAGGCCGTGGGCAGGATGATGCGCGCAGAACTTGAGCCATTGGGATTTGCCGTGACGTGGAAGCCGATGGCGCTTGCCCATCGCTCTGGTCACCTCATTGCCGTCCACAAGGGCAAGGCTGGCACGAAATCCTTGCTGCTGATTGCCCATCTCGACACTGTCTTCGAGAAGGATTCGCCTTTTCAGACATTCGTAAGGCGCGGCGATGAAGCAGAGGGTCCGGGCGCTGGTGACGACAAGGGCGGCCTGGTGGTGATTGTGTCCGCGCTCAGGGCGATGAAAGCAGCGGGGACGCTGAAAGACGCCAATATCGAAATCGTCATGACTGGTGACGAAGAGGATTCTGGCGATCCGATCGAAATTGCCCGCGCGGACCTTGTCGCGGCCGGAAAGCGAGCCGATGTGGCGCTCGACTTTGAAGGGCTGTCCATTGAGAATGGCCGCGACATGGGCTCGATTGCCCGACGGTCGTCCAACAGCTGGACGCTGACCACGACGGGCAAGACCGGCCATAGCTCGTTGATCTTCAATGCCGCGTTTGGTGACGGCGCCATCTACGAACTGGCCCGAATCCTTGCGCGCTTCCGGCAGGAGTTGCCCGAACCCAACCTGACGTTCAACGTGGGACTCATTGCGGGCGGCACAGACGCTGCGTTTGATGCAGACGGAATCCGCGCCACTGCACGGGGCAAGTCGAACATTATCCCGGCCATTGGCTTGGCCCGCGGCGATTTCCGCACGCTCAGCGACGAACAAACCGAACGGGTCAAAGCCAGGATGGCGGCGATCGTCGCTGACCATGCGCCGGGAACAACGGCGAATATCCGTTTCGAGGGGGGTGGTTATCCCGCCATGGCTCCGACTGAAGGCAACAAGGCGCTGCTCGCGCGGCTCAACAGCGTCAATCGCGACCTTGGCTTGCCCCAAATGGAAGCGCTCGACCCGCTGAAGCGAGGTGCAGGCGACATTTCATTCGTCGCGAAAGATGTCGATGGTCTGGTCGGCCTCGGCACAGCGAGTCGCGGCGACCACGCGCCAGGTGAGACCGTCATTCTCGATTCAATTCGTCGGCAGGCCAAGCGTGCGGCCATCCTCATGTCGCGTCTTTCGCGCGAAAGACCGTGAGACAGGTTGACGTTTACGTAAAAAGTCCCAAATCAAAACCCGTTACGCGATCAAACGACTCGGTATTCCAAGGAGAAGCCAGAATGGACAGTTACCTCAAGCATTACATCAACGGCCAGTGGGTCGATTCAATTGGCGGCAAGCGCCATCTGGTCATCAGCCCTTCAACCGAAGAACCCTGCACGGAAATCACGCTCGGAACTCAGGCGGATGTCGATGCGGCAGTGAAAGCTGCAACTGCGGCATTCGAAACTTACAGCCAGACCAGCCGCGAGGAAAGGCTCGCGCTGCTTGGCCGCATCGTGGAAGAATACAAGAAGCGTGTTGGCGACCTTGCCAAGTCGATGGCGAGTGAGATGGGCGCTCCGCTCAACTTTGCAGCGACTGCACAGGTCGGAGCCGGGATCGGCGGCTTCCTGGGAACCATCGAGGCGCTCAAGACCTTCGAATTCAGCGAACGTCATGGCGCGAACCTTGTTGTTTACGAACCGATTGGCGTCGTCGGCATGATCACGCCTTGGAACTGGCCGCTCAACCAGATTGCACTGAAAGTCGCCCCGGCGTTGGCGGGTGGCAATACGATGGTCCTTAAGCCGTCCGAGGAATGCCCGGGCAACGCTGCGATCTTCGCTGAAATCCTTGATGCGGCAGGCGTTCCGCCCGGCGTCTTCAACCTTGTTCAGGGCGATGGACCCGGCGTTGGCGCTGCCATTTCAGCCCATAAGGGCATCGACATGGTGAGCTTCACCGGTTCAACCCGCGCTGGCATCCTAGTGGCCAAAGCTGCGGCCGATACCGTCAAGCGTGTCCATCAGGAACTTGGCGGAAAATCCCCGAACCTCGTCCTGCCGGGTGCCGATCTCGCGACGGTTCTGCCACCCACAGTTTCCGGTGTTCTCATCAATACCGGCCAGAGCTGCATCGCGCCGACGCGCATTCTCGTCCAGAAGGATCAGGAAGCCGAAGCTGTTGGCATCATCAAGGGCATGTTTGATGGCACGCAGGTGGGCGATCCGCTGACCGAAGGCGCGCACATCGGGCCAGTCGTGAACAAGACCCAGTATGACAAGATCCAGGGCCTTATTCAGTCCGCGATCGACGAGGGGGCCAAGCTTGAAACGGGCGGCACTGGGCTTCCGACCAATGTCAATCGCGGCTATTATATCAAGCCGACCGTATTTTCCGGCGTGACGCCTGACATGCGGATTGCAAAGGAAGAAGTCTTCGGCCCGGTCGCGACCGTCATGACCTATGCGACACTGGACGAAGGTGTGAAGATCGCCAACGATACCGACTATGGGCTTTCCGCAGTCATTTCCGGCGACCCGGAAAAGGCGGCCGCGATCGCACCGAAGCTGCGCGCCGGCATGGTCGCGGTCAACAATTGGGGCCCATCACCGGGTGCCCCTTTCGGCGGCTACAAGCAGTCCGGCAATGGCCGCGAGGGCGGCTTGTTCGGCCTGAGGGACTTCATGGAAATGAAATCAATCAGCGGCATTCCCGCCTGATCTTTCAGCACCAGGCATTTGGGGGGAGGCATGCAAAATGCTTCCCCCTTTTGCCGTCCGGCTCTAGGAGGCGGGCATGACTGACGCGCTGACCATTGCCCTTGCCCAACTTTCGCAACGTATGGGCGATCTTGCGGCCAATGCCGATGCCATGCTCAACGTTCGGAAACAGGCAACGGGAGCCGACCTGATCCTGTTCCCCGAACTCCAGCTGATTGGATATCCACCAGAAGATCTGGTTTTGAAGCCCGCGCTCGCCAAACGGGCCGACGGCGAACTGGCCCGACTTGCCGCTGCAACCGCTGATGGCGGACCTGCGATGCTGGTCGGCACAATTCGGCGGCATGAAGGCAAGCTCTACAACGCAATGGTGCTACTAGAGGGCGGCAAGATCGTTGCGGAACGACTGAAGCGCGAACTCCCAAATTATGGGACCTTTGACGAAAAACGCCTCTTCGAAAGCGGCCCTCTGCCCGACCCTATCCTGTTCCGGGGCGTCCGCATTGGCGTTCCCATCTGCGAAGACGTCTGGTGGCCGGACGTTTGCGCGCATCTGAAAGGTCAGGGTGCGGAATTTCTGCTGACACCGAACGGCAGCCCTTACGAAATCGACAAGGATGATCTGCGTTCGACCATCGTCGCGGCCGCGCGCGTGCGCGAGACCGGCCTGCCGATGGCCTATCTCAACCGCGTTGGCGGTCAGGACGAGCTCGTGTTCGATGGCGCCTCCTTCGTATTGAATGCTGATGGATCGGTAGCTCACCAGCTGGCAGATTGGGAACAAGAGGTTCGCCTGACCCGTTGGGTTCGTGCGCCTTCCGGCTGGGTGTGCGAAAGCGGAAAGATCGCGCCGCTCGAGCCCTTCCCGTCCGATGCCTATCACGCGATGATGATTGGCTTGCGCGACTATGTGAACACCAATCGCTTCCCGGGTGTTGTTCTGGGGCTTTCTGGAGGAATCGATTCTGCACTGTGCGCTGCTATTGCTGCCGATGCGCTGGGTCCGGAACGCGTCTGGTCCGTGATGTTGCCGTCCCGCTTCACGGGTCAGGAAAGCCTTTCGGATGCAACCGAATGCGCGGCGATGATTGGCTGTCGGCTTGACACCATTCCGATTGCGCCCGCTGTCGGCGCGTTTGATGCCATGTTGTCGGACTCTTTTGCCGATGCGCAAGTCGACATCACCGAAGAGAATATCCAGTCCCGAATCCGCGGTGTCACGCTGATGGCACTATCCAACAAGTTTGGCCCGATGCTGATGACGACCGGGAACAAGTCCGAAATGTCGGTCGGCTATGCAACAATCTACGGGGACATGGCCGGCGGATACAACCCGATCAAGGATGCCTACAAGATGACGGTCTTTGCCCTTTCGCGCTGGCGCAATGCGCACAAGCCGCGACTGGGGCTTGGTCCGGACGGGCCGGTCATGCCGGAAAACATCATCACAAAGCCACCGTCAGCCGAACTCAGGCCCGACCAGAAGGATTCGGATTCGTTGCCAGACTATCCCGAGCTGGACCCGATCCTGCTTGGGCTGGTTGAAGAGGAATTGTCAGTCGACGAAGTAGCGGCCCGCGGGTTCGACCGCGATACCGTGGCGCGCATCGAGCGCCTTCTGTGCCTTGCCGAATACAAGCGGCGACAGGCCCCACCGGGCGTCAAGCTCGGCAAGCGCAATTTCGGCCGTGACCGCCGCTATCCGATCACCAACGCGTTTCGAACAGCATGACCGTTACGACGCGCTTTGCGCCATCCCCGACCGGGACTCTGCATGTCGGCAATGTCCGCACAGCCCTGCACAATTGGCTGTGGGCGAAAAAGCATGGTGGGCGATTCATTCTTCGGATCGATGACACGGACGTCGAACGCTCAAGGGAAGAATATGTCACGCAGATCAGGTCCGATCTCGACTGGCTGGGTCTTGCCTGGGATGAAGAGGCGCGCCAGTCCGCCCGGTTCGATCTCTATGAAAAGCACTTCGAAGCACTTAAGGCGGAAGGCCGCATCTATGCCTGCTACGAAACGCCTGAGGAGCTTGAACTGCGGCGCAAGATCCTGCTCGGCCGGGGCCTTCCCCCAGTCTATGAGCGGCCAGCCGAAGGAGCGGCAATCCCGGAAGGCCGAATACCACACTGGCGTTTCAAGCTTGATCATGCAGCGCCGATTGAATGGGACGATCTGGTGCGCGGCCATCAGAAGTTCGATCCGAAACTTCTCTCAGACCCCGTCATTCGTCGCGCCGACGGTTCCTGGCTGTATATGCTCCCTTCCGCGATCGACGATGTTGACCTTGGCATCACCCATGTCGTGCGGGGCGAAGACCATGTCACCAATACAGCGACGCAGATCCAGATGTTTGCAGCCCTTGGCGCGGTGCCTCCCCTGTTCGCGCATGAAGCGTTGTTGACGGGCAGCGAGGGCAAATTGTCAAAGCGCCTTGGGTCTCTGGGCGTCGACGCCTTCAAGGAACAGGGCATCGAACCCCTGGCGCTTCTGGCCTTGCTTGCACGGCTCGGGACAAGCGACCCGGTAGAACCTGTCGCGGACATGGCACCGCTGATTGCGGGTATTGATTTTTCCCGTTTCGGCCGTGCCCCGGCACGGTTCGACGAAGCGGAGTTGGCGCAACTCAATGCGCGCATCCTCCATCAGACGGACTATGACGCGGTTGCCGAGCGGCTTCCGACCGGCATGGGTCAGGCGGCCTGGAATGCCATTCGGCCCAATCTGACCCGCGTCGACGATGCGGCGGACTGGTGGGCGGTCGTTGAAGGCCCCATCCATGCCGACATTGCCACCGATGACCGGGCATACCTCGCGCAAGCGGCCCGTCTGGCTGAAACTCTCGACTGGGCGGCCGATCCCTGGCACGCGTTGACCGCGGCCCTCAAAGATGAAACCGGGCGAAAGGGCAAGGCTCTCTTCCTGCCGCTGCGCATTGCCCTGACCGGTCGGGAACATGGCCCCGACATGGCTTCCCTGTTGCCCATCATCGGCCGTGAACGGGCAATCGCGCGGTTGCTGGCGTGATCCAGTTTGTGATATTGTTTCATTAAAGGTTATGTTGTAACATCTTTTCGCGATGAGGCAGAAGCCTTGCGCGGAAAGAGAGGATGTCATGGCTTATGCAGATACCAATTTGCGTCCCAATCGTGCCAGCATTGGAGGCGCTCTATGTGTGAATGGCTTGTTGGCGACGGGGATCATTCTCGCCGTTCCGGATGTCTCGCCGATCAACAT
This sequence comes from Aquisediminimonas profunda, assembly GCF_019443285.1. Classification (GTDB taxonomy): domain Bacteria; phylum Pseudomonadota; class Alphaproteobacteria; order Sphingomonadales; family Sphingomonadaceae; genus Aquisediminimonas; species Aquisediminimonas profunda. The sequence goes on along the minus strand of NZ_CP080327.1, from coordinate 956,746 downwards.
CATTCACACTCGGCTTATTCCCATTTTGGCTCCGGAGGTGCGGCCGTCCAACGAACCGATCATCAAACACCATACTCCAGCGGCAAAGCCGGAACCTGCGCTGCCGACCCATGAACCGCAGGGAAGCGAGTTGGCGAGCTCAAGCACAACATCGACCGTTCTTGGCGGCGAGGGCAGTGGCGACCTGGTCCTTCCCGAATTGCCATATCCGCCGCGGGTGCCTAATCCTGTTTTCGTCGGTGCGCGGATCAATCCCGGTTATGCCAATGCGCTCCAGCCTATCTATCCGCCCGGGATGATCCGGGCCGAAATGGAGGGCTTTGCAACAGTCCGTGTGCTGATCGGAACAGACGGCAGAGTGAAGCAGGTGGAAGCGGTCAAGGCCAGTGACCCTGCCTTTCTGGACGCGACGCGAAAGCAGGCTCTGGCAAAATGGCGATTTCTTCCCGCAACCCGCGATGGAGAGGCCGTCGAAAGCTGGCGGGAAATGACCGTACGCTTCCAATTGCCGGACTGATGTGGCGGGGCGGGGGCTGGCATTGCAGCCACTCTCGCCCTATCTTGACGCAATGGCTTTACCTCCCGTTTCACGGCCATCGGCCCTACTTGCCGATCTTCGCGCCTTTTTCGCGTCGCGTGAGAAGCACCAGTGGGTGTTTGCGCTGCTGTCCGTCCTGATTACCGGATATTTCATCACTGTCTTCCTGATCCAGTCGAAGACCAAGGAATACAAGCCGCCCGAAATCATTTGGGTCAAGGACTATTCCGGCAATCGGACAGACGCGGAAATCAAGGCGCAGCAGAAGATCGACCAGCAGAAGCAATTGGCCGAAAAGGCTGAACTGAAGAAACTGGAAGAAGCACAACGCCGGGAGTCTGCCAAGCTGCAGAAAAAGCTCAGCGAGTTGGGCATTTGAATTCTGGCAGCGATGCACGTTTCGTGGCTGCAGCAATTGCGCTGGCCCGGCGCGGGCAGGCGCGAACCGCGCCAAACCCCAATGTCGGTTGCATCCTTGTTCGCGATGGTCGCATAGTCGGGCGGGGCTGGACCCAGCCTGGAGGGCGCCCTCACGCCGAAGCCATGGCTCTTGAACAGGCAGGCGATGCCGCCCGCGGAGCAACAGCCTATACGTCGCTGGAACCCTGTGCGCACCAAAGTCAGCGCGGTCCGGCCTGCTCCGAAATACTCATTGCAGCGGGCGTTGCACGCGTAGTGTCTGCCGTGGCAGATCCGGACAAGCGCACCAACGGGAGTGGCTTCAACGCATTGCGAACCAGCGGCATAGCAGTCCAACACAGCGTCATGGCACAAGAAGCCAAGACCGCGATGGCGGGCTGGTGGTCCCGCGAGACGCGCGGTCGGCCTTTTGTCTCTCTCAAGCTCGCCACATCTCTTGACGGCTGCATCGCCCTTGCGAACGGCGAAAGCCGATGGATCACGGGAGAGGCAGCTCGCGCGCACGGCCATCTTGAGCGGGCACGGGCGAACATGGTGATCGTAGGGCGCGGCACGCTGGATGCCGATGCGCCCCGCCTTGACGTCCGCCTTCCCGGACTTGAAGACCGGTCCCCGCGCAAAGGCCTTCTTACGCGCGGAACGGCGCCGGACGGCTGGGAAGTGCTCGCATCTCCGCACGCAATATCTGATCTTTCCGGCGTGGACTGGATTCTGGTTGAGGGCGGAGCAGCTACGGCTGCGGCATTCCTGAAGGCAGGGCTCGTCGATCGGCTTCTGCTGTATCGCGCACCCATCACAATCGGGCGAGGACTGGCATCGCTTGGCGATATCGGTCTTGACCGGCTGGACGGTGCACACGGACAATGGCAACGCAGCGATACGCGCCAGCTTGGCAGCGACACGCTCGACATTTACGACCGTGCCGATAAGGGGCTTTAGCATGTTCACAGGGATCATCACCGATATCGGCACAATCCGATCGACCGAGCAGCGCGGCGACCTGCGCTGCGTGATCGACTGTCATTACGACACGTCCACAATTGACATTGGCGCGTCCATTGCCTGTTCGGGCGTCTGCCTGACTGTCGTCGACAAGGGTTCTGGCTGGTTTTCTGTCGATGTTTCGGGGGAAAGCATCAAGCGCTCGGCACCCGGATCATGGGTGGTCGGACGCAGGGTCAATCTAGAACGAGCCCTCAAGATTGGTGACGAATTGGGGGGCCACATTGTTACAGGTCATGTCGATGGCGTCGGCACGGTACTTGGCATCTGCCCCGAAGGTGATTCGCACCGTGTAGGGGTGCAGGTCGACAACGCCATTGCACCCTTCGTTGCTGCCAAAGGGTCGATTACGATTGATGGCGTCTCCCTTACTGTCAACGAAGTGGAAGACCAATCCGACGGAACTGCACATTTTGCCGTGAATATCATTCCGCATACCTGGGCTGTGACAGCCTTTGGTAGCCTCCAGCAGGGCCAGAAGGTCAATCTCGAAATTGACGTGCTTGCCCGCTACCTTGCCCGCATGCGAGAGGTTGTCGGTCGATAATTCCGCCCGCTCTTGCTGCCAGACCATCCTTAAGGACCAAAACTCATGGCCAAATTCCTGATCGTGGAAGCCCGTTTCTATGACCATCTGAACGATATGCTTGTCGCAGGGGCCCGCGCGGCTCTGGAAGAGGCCGGCCATGCCGTCGACGTCGTGTCTGTTCCCGGCGCACTTGAAATTCCGGGGACCATAGCGCTTGCCGCTGAAAGCGGACGCTATGAAGGGTTCGTTGCAATCGGCGTGGTCATCCGCGGCGAAACTTATCATTTCGAAATTGTTGCAGGCGAAAGCGCCCGCGGTATCATGGCATTGACAATGGATGGCATTGCTATCGGAAACGGGATCCTGACTGTCGAAAATGAACAGCAGGCCATTGTCCGGGCCGATCCGAACCAGAAGGACAAGGGCGGTGAAGCTGCGAAGGCCGCCCTTGCCTTGCTTGAGTTCAAACAGCGCTTTGCGGATTAAGCCCTAAATCAGGCGTCCACCAGCGCATCATAGGTCGGGTAGTCCGTATAACCTTCGGGTCCTGGCGAATACCAGGTCCTGAAATTGTCCGGCGCGAGTTCGACGCCTTTGGCCAGCCGGGCGGGCAGATCCGGATTGGAAATGAACTTTCGGCCAAAACTGATCGCATCGGCCAGTCCACTTTCCAGATCGGCTGTGGCGGTTTCAAGCGTGTATTCCTGATTGAGAACCAGCGGCGCCTTGAAGACCTTGCGAATATCGGGTGATACACGCGGCACATCTGTCGTGCCGAATGAGCCGAAAGTCTTCTGTTCGCGCAATTCAAGGAACGAGATGCCAATGTCCTGCAGGGCAGCGGCTGCCGCTGTGAACAGCGCGACCGGGTTCGAATCATCGACACCCTGCGTCTCTCCGTTCGGAGAGAGGCGAACCGAAGTGCGACCGGCGCCGACTGTGTCAGCCAGAGCCTGCGTCACTTCGCGCAGCAGGCGGATGCGGTTCTGGATAGGGCCTCCATAATCATCTTCGCGGAAGTTCGAGCCGTCGCGAAGGAACTGGTCGATCAGGTAGCCATTCGCCGAATGAAGCTGCACACCGTCAAATCCGGCGGCGATCGCATTCTTCGCCGCATGGATGTAGTCGCCAATCAGGCGGGGAATCTCGTCCAACCGGAGGGGGCGCGCCTGCTCGTAGGGCTTCTTGCCAGTCGGTGTGTGCGCATCGCCCGGCGCGGTGGTCGCCGAGGCGGAAACCGGCTGGGCTCCACCAAGAAAATCCGGATGAACGAGGCGACCCATGTGCCACAGTTGCAGGATGATCTTTCCATCAGCCTTGTGCACCGCCTCGGTCACTGGCTTCCAGGCTTCGACCTGTTCTGCAGACCAGATGCCGGGCGCCGCTGGCCAGCCCGAACCTTCCTGCGAAATGCCGGTTGCTTCAGCGATGATGAGGCCGGCACCTGCACGCTGGGCATAATATTCTGCCTTGAGCGCGGAAATAGGAACATGCACGCCTTCGCTACGGCCGCGCGTGAGTGGCGCCATGACAATGCGGTTCTTTGCGTGGATGGCGCCAAATTCTATCGGATCGAAAAGACTGGTCATTGAGGGTTTCCATTTGCAACGAGAATGATGAAACCGGATATGGGGCGAATGGCGCGGGGACAAGAACAAGATTTGGTTTCAGGGGAGCAAGCCCATCTGCGCTTCGGGATTCCGGCGCTTGTGCTTGCCAATCTGTGCCTTGCTTTCGGGTCGTGGTTTGTGCGGATGGCCGATACTGGACCGATTGCGGCTGCATTCTGGCGAATCGCCCTCGCTGCGCCGTTCCTGTTCCTCATTGCGCGGGCGATGGGAGACCCGGCACGCAGGCTTGGTCGCCAGACATTCACTCTGTTTGCGCTTTCAGGGCTTTTCTTTGCGATCGACCTCGCCGCATGGCACCTTGGCATCAGCAAGACCAAGCTCGCCAATGCAAACCTGCTGGGAAATTCGACGAGCTTTCTGCTTCCGCTCTATGCATTTGCTGTTGCCCGCCGCTGGCCCTCTGGCATGCAAGCGATTGCCTTGACCCTCGCAGGCGTTGGTGCCGTGCTGCTGATGGGGCGCTCTTTCGAACTTTCACCCCGCAATTTTGCAGGTGACCTTCTCTGCCTACTCGCCGGTGTCTTTTACACCGCCTATCTCGTGCTGATGGGTAGGATGCGAACTGGTATGGGCCCTTGGCCCGTGCTGGCATGGTCAACAATGATGAGCACGCTCCCGCTCCTGTTCATGGCGCTTGCCGTTGGCGAAAGGCTCGTGCCGCATAACTGGGCACCGATTATCGCGCTTGCGCTACTCAGCCAAATCGTTGGTCAGGGCTTGATGATCTACGTGGTCGGCCGCATCTCGCCGGTCCTGTTCGGACTGACATTCCTGCTGCAACCTATGGTTTCAGCCCTTGTGGGCTGGTTCGCCTATGACGAACGCTTTGGCCTTGCCGACTGGGTCGGGACGATTCTGATCGGGCTGGCACTCATCCTGGTGAGCCAGCCCGATCGCAAGACCGCCTAAAATGCGCCGCCAAGGTTGTGCATCACCATGCTGAGCAGCATCGGGATGGACAGCAATGTATTTGTCCGGCTGAAAATCATTGCAGTCGTGGCTGCCTTGGCCTTTGCATCGGCATCAGCCTCGACAATGCCCAACGCCTTTTTCTGGTTTGGCCAAATGATGAACCAGACATTGAAGGCCATGATCAGCGCAAGCCACATGCCGATACCGATCGACCGGACGCCTTCTTGCAGTGTCAGTGCCTCAACCAGATAATTGCTCAGCCAGGCGACGAGCAGCCCGGTCAGCACTGTAAATGCAGCGCCCCAGCGGAACCAGAACAAGGCTTCAGGAGCAATATATTTGCTGACCGCTGGCTTCAGCTCAGCCGGAATCTTCGGCATGGTCGGGATCTGTGTGAAATTGAAATAATAGAGATGGCCGATCCACATGATGCCCACCAACACGTGGAGGAAGGTCATCCAGCCCTTTGCGTTCGCGAGACCACCCATGTGACCGAAGAGCAAGCCAAGGGCGAGAATCGCGCCAACGCCGACAACGGCCCACAGATTGCCAAAAAACTTTGCCATGATGCTTCCCCTATTTATACGCGGACGATGCCGCCGATTGACGGTTAATACCTAACACCCCAAATATGGCCTGTCACCGATGGAATGCACAATGAACCAATCGCCTGCAGACATGACCCTTGACGAGCTGCGCCCGGTTCTGGCCCGCGTCCTTCCGTCACACGCCGGCTTTGATGGGTGGGGCGACAAGGCTGTCGAAAGTGCTGCGACCGAACTGGGCATTGATCCATCAGTCGCCCGCCTTGTCTTTGGCGGTGATCGCATAGACATGATCGATGCCTGGTTCCAGACGATCGATAGCGACATGCTTGTGGCATTACCTCCAGAGAAACTGGCCCAGATGAAAGTGCGGGAACGAATCACCGCTCTTGTCGAGGCACGTCTTGCACTTGTGTTGCCGCATCGCGAATCCCTGCGCAGGGCACTTGCCATACTCGCCTTTCCGGCCAATGCTTCGCGCGCTGTGAAGTTCGGCTGGCGTTCTGCAGACGTGATGTGGCGGGCCGCAGGGGATAACGCCACGGATTACAATCACTATACCAAACGGGCGATCCTTGGATCGGTCTATGCAGCAACTCTGGCTGTGTTCCTGAACGATGACAGTGACGATCTGTCCGAAACAAGGGCTTTCCTTGGTCGCCGCATCGACGGCGTGATGCGTTTCGAGAAAGCCAAGGCGCAGATCAGCAATCTGCGGCCACCATTCAGCCCTGCGCGTTTCATTGGCCGCTTGCGCTATTCGGCGCGATGACACTGGCTAAATCCTGATGTTAATGATAATCGCTCGCAAATTCCGAATCAGCGAAACTGGCCTTGCGTGCGACTTGACGAACTGCCCCTGAATCAACCGGCGACAATTGATCGCATCGGCTGGGAACGCCTTGACACCGTTGCGGCCCGGCGCTTGCGCGCGTTGGGATTCGACGAGGGGCTGACGGTTGAAGCCCTGCATCATGGCGGGCTTGTTTCGCATGATCCCATTGCGTGCCGGATCGGGAGGATGACGGTGGCGATCCGGCGCAACCATGCGGCGCTGATTGACGTATCACTGGCATGACTGCACTTCCGCTCATCGCCCTGGTCGGCAACCCCAATGCCGGCAAATCGGCCCTTTTCAACGCCCTGACCGGCGCGCGCCAGAAAACCGGGAATTACCCGGGTGTGACGGTCGAACGGCATGCAGGGCGACTGATCCTGCCAGATGGCCGCCCGGCAGAACTGGTCGACCTTCCCGGCACTTACAGCCTGGAGCCAACCAGCCCCGACGAACAGGTAACCCGCGACGTCATCACTGGTGTCCAGGCCGGAGAACGTCGGCCGGATGCGCTGGTGATTGTGGTCGATGCAGGCAATCTGGACAATCACCTGCGCTTTGCCGGCGAACTGATCGCGCAGGGCATCCCCGCGATCATCGCCCTGAACATGATCGACATGGCAGAACGTGACGGACTGACGCTCGATCCCGCGCGCCTTTCTGCGGACCTTGGCGTGCCTGTGATTCCGACCGTGGCGGTCCGCAAGCGCGGCGTCGAGCCACTGAAGGACGAAATGCTGACCCTGCTTGGCAAGGTGGCGACCCCACCGCGGCCGCTTGAGGGAGATTTTGGTGTACGCCAAAGGCAGGCACGTGCCTTTGCCAAGGCAGCTATCCTGCATGAAGCCCCTGCCCGCGCCACGACCCAGTCCATTGATCGCATTGTCCTCCATCCTGTCGGGGGTCCAATCATTCTCGCGGTTCTGCTGTTTGTGATGTTTCAGGCCGTCTTCGCCTGGGCAACACCCTTTGCCGATGGCATCGACGCAGGCGTCAGCGCGATTCACGATGCGGCCTTTGCCGCCTTGCCGCCGGGAATTTTCCGCTCATTCGTGGCGGACGGACTGATTGCCGGGGTCGGCGCAGTAATTGTCTTCCTGCCGCAGATCCTGATTCTCTTTGCCTTCATCCTCGTCCTCGAAACGACCGGCTATATGGTTCGTGCGGCCTTCCTGATGGACAGGCTGATGGCGTCCGTAGGATTGTCCGGCCGCGCCTTCATCCCGCTTCTGTCGTCCTTTGCGTGCGCGGTTCCCGGTATCATGGCCACGCGAACAATCGAGGATCCGAAGGACCGGCTGACGACGATCCTGATCGCACCCTTGATGACCTGTTCGGCGCGGCTGCCTGTCTATGCGGTGATCATCGCAGCCTTCATTCCCGCCCGAAACGTGTTGCCCGGCATCGGCCTTCAGGGCCTTGTACTGTTCGGCCTCTATCTGGGCGGGATCGTCGGCGCGCTTGTCGCTGCGCTTGCGCTTCGTCGGACTGTCACCAAAGGGCGCGGCATGGGATTCATGATGGAAATGCCGCGCTACCAGATGCCGATCTTCAAGAACCTCCTGCTCGGCCTTTGGCAGCGGGCCTGGGTCTTCCTGAAGCGTGCAGGCACGATCATCGCTGTCACGACGATGATTCTCTGGGCCTTGCTGAACTTTCCGCGCGTCGATCCCACGTCTGGCGTGAGCCAGGTCGATCATTCGATTGCCGGACATATCGCCAACGGGCTCGCCGTGGTTGTGGAACCCATCGGCTTCAATCGAGACATTTCGCTTGCTCTCATTCCCGCGATGGCGGCACGGGAAGTGGCCGTGTCGGCACTGGCCACAACCTATGCAATCGACGATCAGGATGAATCGAAGCGCGATCAGACCCTTGGCGAACGATTGAAGGGAAGCTGGAGCTTACCGACTGCACTGGCCTTCCTGGCCTGGTTCGTCTTTGCGCCGCAGTGCATTTCGACAATCGCCGTCGTCAGGCGCGAGACGAATGGCTGGCGTTGGCCACTCTTTATGGTGGCCTATCTGTTTGCGCTCGCCTATGTCGCAGCTGGAGCCACATTCTGGCTCGCAACATTTTTCGGACTCTGAGGGGACAACATGGCGGGCAGCGTCAACAAGGTAATTCTGGTCGGCAATCTGGGCAAAGACCCCGAGGTCCGCACGATGAACAATGGCGGTGAAGTTGTCAGCTTTTCCGTCGCAACCTCGGAAAACTGGAATGACAAGGCCTCTGGCGAACGCAAGGAAAAGACCGAGTGGCATAATGTCGTGATCTTCAACGAAAATCTCGGTCGGATCGCGAAGCAATATCTCCGCAAAGGTTCGTCCGTCTATGTCGAGGGCCAGCTGCAGACCCGCAAATGGACGGATCAGAACGGCAATGACCGCTACACGACCGAAGTCGTGCTGCAGCGCTTCCGGGGCGAGCTCACGCTGCTTGGCGGCCGCGAAGGCGGCGGATCGGCCGCAGGATCATCCAACTGGGGCGAAGATCGCGGTTCGAACCCCTTCGGCGGTGGCGGATCAAGCCGGGCACCTTCCGGCGGCAGCGCGTTTGACAGCGACCTGGATGATGACGTTCCCTTCTAGGATTTCATTACTGCATCGTCACCAACGATCCCCCGTACGTTAAGGGGCTGCGGGTGACGAGCTGGATTTCAGGCTGGACTGCACGGCGTGCGACAGGACCTGGCCTGATCGCCGGGCTTGCGGCCTTTTTCCTCTGGCCATTCTTTGCCAGTTTTCCGAGTTTGGCCTTTTATCCTTTTGTCTTTTCCCTCGCGCTCGCAAGTTTTTGCGGGCTTTCAATTCTTGTCCTGACTGTGGTCGATCTCCGCAACCGCCGAAGGGGACGACAGGTCCGGCCCATTCGCGCCTTTGATGTCATATTCGGTTTGGTCCTTGCCCTTCCGAGCACGCTGGAGCTGTCAGCCTTGTTGCGCTGATCCGCCGTGCCGTCACTCCTTGGCGAACAGGCCCTTGAGCTTGGCAAAAGGGCTGGTGTCAGCTTCACTCAGGATTCCCGCCGCCTTCAGGACGTCATCGGCATTGGGTGCGCGCGGAAATCGATCAATCGAAAGGCCAAGAGTCTGGGCAGCGGCCTCGCCAAGATCGACCGCCTGCCCGTCATGTTCCATGGCGTCGCAATCATCAGCGTCCAGTTCAAACTCTTCCTCGATCACCTCGGTGACCGGTGGTTCAAAACGAATCCGGAAGGGTTCATCCAGCGTGGCCGGGAGCGGCTGGCCGGTTGCTACACAGCTCTGCGTCAGGCGCGCCGACAGTGTCCCGCGCGCTTCAATGGCTCCCTCGACCGCCACCAGATCGGCTTTTGCTGACAGAAGGCCCAGCGAAACTAGCCCGAAGCGGCGCGCGACGGCCGCGCATTCAGTCTCATCGGCAACTATTGCGACATGCTTTGGCACCGTCCCGATTTCGGCAAGTGGAAAGCGCCTTGAAAACTCAGGTGTGTCGCTCATGCATCACCCAATTGCCCTGCAAGCAGGTCAGCAAGTGTTTGCTGCGCAAGTCGATCGACGAGCGCCACGAGTGCGCCTTGCACATGGTCGAGTGCGGGCTCGCCTGGATCTTCTCCGCGATAGAGATTGCGCAGCAATGCGGCCCGCGGATTGCCGCCGGGCCGAAATCCTTCGCGATAGGCGCCAAGCCTGCCGCCCAGGGCTGCCATCATCTTGCCGATATGCTTGCCAACCACAATGTCACCGATGCCAAGCTCACGCAGTTGTCCGTCCATGTCATTGACGAATGTTTCAGCCAGAAGCGTTGACGGCATGTGCGCTGCCTCTCCCAATCCTTCCATGCGGGCCAGCACCAGCGCGAGGACAGCATTGATCATGTCAAATCGCCCGTCGATCGTATCGGCAACCTTGCCGTCGAGATACCAGTGCGGCTGGCGCGCCTCGGCAATGATGGCCGCATAAAGTGGCGCCACCGCGGCACGCTCATCTGTGCTGCTGAACAGTTTCCGGAACAGATTGAGTGCCATTATGCCATCCATTTGTCGCGCCGCGCTTGCCCCGGAGCCGCTCTGCGCATATTGACCTCGCGTTCGCGCGTTTCAATGCCCGAGCGAACCGTTGTGTGCAGGAGAGTGTTATGGCCCGGATGTCAACCAAGCAGGCAGCGACTGCAACGCTTTTGGCGCTTGCGCTCGGCGCTTCGGGCTGCGCGCGGGTCAATGGACATCAAGGCTATATCGCCGATGAAACACTGCTCGGAGGAATAGCGCCTGGGGTCGATAACCGTGAATCGGTTGCAAAGACTCTCGGTCGCCCGAGCTTTGTGGGTCAGTTCACGCCGAATGACTGGTATTATTTTGCGCGGACCACAAAGCAGCTGGCCTTTGCCTTGCCAAAGCCGACCGAGCAACTTGTCCTCCACATCCGCTTCGATGCGGCGGGGAATGTCGCTTCTGTTGAAAAGACAGGCATCGAAAAGGTCGCGAGGATCGACCCGAATGGCGACAAGACCCCGACGCTCGGCAAGGAACGCAGCTTCTTTGAGGATCTGTTCGGCAATATCGGCTCTGTCGGGGCCGTCGGCGAAAGCGGCGGGACGACCGACAATCCGAACTGAGCCTGTCGCCTAAAGCGCGATACCGCTTGCGGCCAGCACCGCCAGGGTCACCAGTTCCGACGCATTCGACGCCATTGTGGCAATCTGCACCGGCTTTTCCATTCCGACCAGCATCGGCCCGATGACCGAATCTCCGCCCAACTCGCGCAGCAGCTTTGCCGAAAGATTGGCTGACTGCAGCCCCGGCATGACAAGCACGTTCGCTGGGCCGGACAATCGGCTGAACGGATAATTGAGCATCAACTTGGGGTTGAGTGCGACGTCAGGCGCCATTTCGCCTTCATATTCAAAACTCACGCCGCGCGAATCGAGAATTTCCACCGCGTCGCGGATCGGCCCAAGCCAATTGCCCGAGGGATTCCCGAAGGTCGAATAGGAGAGAAAGGCCACGCGCGGTTCGTGCCCCATCCGCCTTGCAACCGCTGCCGTCTGCTCGGCGATATCGGCAAGCTCGGATGCTGACGGCCGCTCATTGACGGTGGTATCCGCCATGAACACGGTATGCGACTGGCCGACGAGGACATGGATGCCGAATGGTGTCCGCCCTTCGGCTTGGTCAAGCACGCGGCGCACTTCGCGCAGCGATTGGCCATAGGTCCGCGTCACGCCGGTGATCATCGCATCCGCTTCTCCCATCTTGAGCAGAAGCGATGCGAAGATGTTGCGGTCCGTATTGACCAGCCGCTCGCATTCACGGTGGAGATAGCCCCTGCGCTGCAACCGGCCGTACAGAATCTCGACCATTGCGGGCACGAGTGGCGAATGGCGGCTGTTGTGAATCTCGAAGCTCTCCGGATCGTCAACGCCGAGCGCCCTGAGCTTTTCGCGTACATCGTCGCGTCCGATCAAAACGGGCGTGCCACAGCCACCGTCCCTGAAGGCAATCGCCGCCCGCAACACCACTTCTTCTTCGGCCTCGGCAAAGACGACGCGTTTGGGATGAGCGCGCGCGTTGTCATAGGCAAGCGTCAGGACCGACGTCGTCGGGTTCAGCCGCGCGCGCAGGGACATGCGATATTCGTCCATGTCGAGGATCGGCTTGGTGGCAACGCCCGAGTCCATTGCAGCCTGAGCAACGGCCGCCGGTACGACTTCCATCAGTCGGGGGTCGAACGGCGCGGGAATGATGTAATCCTGCCCGAAACTGGCAAGCTGCCCGCCATAGGCTGCGGCCACTTCCTCCGGAACAGCCTCGCGTGCGAGTTCGGCGATGGCATAGGCTGCCGCGATCTTCATTTCCTCGTTGATGGTCGTCGCCCGCACATCAAGCGCGCCCCGGAAGATGAAGGGAAATCCCAGCACATTGTTGACCTGGTTGGGATAGTCGGAACGGCCCGTGGCAACGATGCAGTCCGGGCGCACGGCCTTGGCTTCGGGCGGCGTTATTTCCGGATTGGGGTTGGCCATTGCAAAAATGATGGGTCGTGCGGCCATCTTCTCGATCATGTCGCCGCGTAGCGCCCCAGCTGCGGAAAGCCCCAAAAAAATATCCGCGCCGACAAGCGCCTCTTCCAGGGTCCGCGCTTCGGTGACGGCAGCATGGGCAGACTTCCATTGATCCATGCCGTCCTGCCGCCCCTGATAGATCACGCCCTTCCTGTCGCACATGATGACATTGGCTGGGGACACACCCATGGCCTTGATAAGCTCGGTGCAAGCAATCGCCGCCGCCCCGGCTCCATTGACGACCACCTTGACGTCGCCAAGGTTGCGGCCGGTAATCTCGCATGCGTTGATAAGGCCTGCCGCACTGATGATAGCAGTCCCATGCTGGTCATCATGCATGACCGGAATCTTCATCCGCTCCTTGAGCGCCTGCTCGATGATGAAACATTCGGGCGCCTTGATATCTTCCAGATTGATCCCTCCGAAGCTGGGTTCAAGCAAGGCAACGGCATTGATGAACGCGTCCGGATCCTCGGTCGCAAGCTCGAGATCGATCGCGTCGACATCGGCAAAGCGTTTGAAAAGGACGGCCTTGCCTTCCATCACGGGCTTCGACGCGAGCGCGCCGAGATTGCCAAGGCCAAGAATTGCTGTTCCGTTGGAAATGACAGCCACCAGATTGCCCTTGGCGGTATAGTCATAGGCTGTCGCCGGATCATCCGCGATCGCAAGCACGGGAACCGCGACGCCGGGGGAGTAGGCAAGGCTCAAATCACGCTGGGTCGCCATCGGCTTTGAAGCGATGATTTCTATTTTGCCCGGGCGACCCGTGGAGTGATAGATCAGGGCTTCCCGGTCGGAAAACTGCACTCTAGCTTCGTCGCTCATTCCTTGCCCCTGTTTCCGCCGCGAATCCGGCCCGCCTGCCAGCCATTCAATCCATTAGGCGCTGAACCTCCAGACGGGAAGACGGGTTTGAGCCTGTCGGTAAAATCGCTATCGGGGGGTCATGGCCGACGCTTCTCCCACTCCCATGATGGCGCAATATTTCGCGCTGAAGGCAGAGGCACCCGATTGCCTGCTGTTTTACCGGATGGGCGATTTCTTCGAGCTCTTCTTCGACGACGCCAAACTGGCGGCTGCAGTGCTCGATATTGCCCTCACAGCGCGCGGCGAACATCTGGGCATGCCGATACCGATGTGTGGGGTACCCGTCCATGCGATGGAGGCATATCTTGCGCGACTGATCAAGGCCGGTCACCGCGTCGCCATTGCCGAACAGACGGAGAGCCCCGCCGCCGCCAAGGCGCGCGGATCAAAATCGATTGTCTCGCGCGGGATCGTCCGCGTCGTTACGGCGGGCACTCTGACCGAGGAAACCCTGCTTGAGGCGCGCGCGGCCAACTGGCTCGTTGCGGTTGCTCCGGTCGGCGATGCGATAGGTATTGCGGCCGCCGACATTTCGACCGGTCGCTTCGAAATCAGCGAAACGACTCCTGCAGGTCTCGACGCCGAACTGGCCCGGCTCGCAGCTGCCGAACTCATCATTCCCGAAGATTTTGCCATTGCAGGCCATGCCCGACCGCGGTCCGACTTTGATTCAGTGGCGGGTGAGGCGCGGCTCAAGCGGCTGTTCGGCGTCGCCACGCTGGATGGATTTGGCGGACTGACCCGGGCCCAGATCGCAGCATCAGGCGGGCTCATCGCCTATCTCGAGCATGCCGGAAAGGGAACGCTGCCGTTCCTGTGTGCACCGGTAAAACGCGCGGCAACCGATCATATGCTGATCGATGCTGCGACGCGTGAAAGCCTCGAACTCGTTCGCTCGGCGAGCGGCAGCCGCAGTGGCAGCTTGCTTGATGCCTTGGACCGCACTGTGACGCCGGGCGGCGCTCGGCTGCTTGCCAGTGATATCGGCGCTCCCTTGATGGACCGGGTCGCGATCCAGGCGCGGCTCGATCTGGTGAGCCATTATGTCGACAATGGCGGCACCCGCGATGCCATGCGTGCGGCGCTCCGTGCGCTCCCCGACGTTGCACGCGCACTGGGGCGCCTGTCAGCGGGCAGGGGCGGGCCGCGCGACCTTGGACAATTGCGCGACGGACTGGGCGAGGCCCGGATGCTGCGCGAAAGGCTTGCGAAAGGGAGTGACGTGCCGCCGCTCCTTGCCGAGCTTTTGCCGATGCTCGATGGCCATGGCGCGCTTGTCGACCTGCTGTCGCGCGCGCTGGTGCCGACGCCGCCCATCGACGCCGCGCAGGGTGGCTATATCGCAGAGGGCTATGATGCAGCGCTCGATGCGCTCCGCAGCACAGGAGGAAGCGGTCGACGCGACATTGCCCTGCTTGAAGCGCGATATCGGGAGCAGACCGGCATTGCGGCCCTCAAGATCAAGCACAACAATGTGCTGGGCTATCACATCGAGGTTTCCGCGAAGAATGCCGATCCTCTGATGGCCGTCGATTCAGGCTTTACCCACCGCCAGACGCTTGCCGGAGTCGTCCGTTTCAACGCGCCCGAATTGCATGAGCTGGCAATGAGCGTGACCCAGGCTGGCGCCCACGCCCTTGCAGCAGAAGCGGCGCACCTGGAAGAACTTGTAGCGGCTGCCCTTGCCCGGGCGAAGGAGATAGCCGCAACAGCTGACGCGCTCGCCCGGTTTGACGTGGCATCGGCACTCGCCGAACGTGCGGTCGAGGGCGGCTGGTGTCGCCCGGCATTGGTCGAGGACGCCCGATTCGACGTGACGGCCGGCCGCCATCCTGTGGTCGAGGCTGCACTCGCGAAAAGCGGCGCACGCTTCGTCGCGAATGACGTCATGCTGAGACCGGAGTCCCGGCTCTGGCTCGTGACGGGCCCCAACATGGGCGGCAAATCGACATTCCTGCGGCAGAACGCCCTGATTGCAGTGCTGGCACAGGCCGGCAGCTATGTTCCGGCAGAATCCGCCACGCTTGGCCTGGTCGACCGGCTGTTCAGTCGGGTCGGGGCTTCGGACAATTTGGCCCGCGGCCGATCGACCTTCATGGTCGAAATGGTGGAAACGGCAGCGATCCTTGCCCAGGCGACCGAGCGCAGCTTTATCATCCTTGACGAGGTTGGCCGCGGCACTTCCACCTATGACGGGCTGGCGATTGCCTGGGCCGTGGTCGAAGCCGTGCATGAGATCAATCGCTGCCGGTGCCTTTTCGCGACACACTACCACGAACTGACCCGGCTTGCCGAAAAGCTTGATGCCCTGTCGCTCCACCACGTCCGTGCGCGAGAGTATAAGGGCGACCTCATCCTGCTCCATGAGCTGGCCAGTGGCCCGGCAGATCGCAGCTATGGCATAGCCGTCGGGCGCCTTGCAGGGTTGCCACCAGCTGTCCTGGCGCGCGCAAAGGCTGTACTGTCAAAGCTCGAGGCAGGACGCGATGCAACCGGCGGTCTGGCAGCTGGCCTCGACGACTTGCCGCTTTTCGCTGCAACTATGCCAGAGCCCGAAGCCCGGGATGCAGTCCATGTCGCACTGGAAGCAATCGATGTGGACGCACTCAGTCCACGGGAAGCGCTGGATAGGCTCTATGAGTTGAAGCGACTACTTCAGTAGAGTGCGATAGACTCGAACATCGCGGTAAGCGCACCCCGCTCCTTTGCATCGAGTTCGGGCCGCCAGATTTCGAAAAGGAGAATGACGCGCGTCTCATCACTATCGTTCCACGCCTCATGTTCGATACTGTCATCAAAGATCAGCATCTTGCCCGCCTCAACCGTCCGCGTCTCGTTGCCGACTCGCAGCCGACAATCAGGGGGAACAATCAGTGGCAGGTGGCAGATCAGCCTGGTGTTGAGCATGCCCCAATGCGGCGGAATATGAGTCTTGGGCCGAAGCACAGAAAACAGGACAGCAGGCGATCGGTCTGCAATACTTGGCATGGGAAGGCCTTCAAGCGCCGCGACCGTTGCTGGACAGGCGCGCGCATGGTCCGCATCCAGCGCACCATCTCTCCACAGATAATAGGCGCTCCAGTCCGGATCATCGAGCAGCGCATGCTCGCGAGACGGCCGGTCCACATTGCGCTGAACATACGGGGCGAGACCGCGACCGGATGAGAGCACGGCTTCGGCCTCAACACGGATAGCGCTCGTCTTTGCTTCGAGAGCGGGCACCCAGTTAAAGCCTGCGGGATCGTAGAAGGGGATCTGCGGGAGGCGAGGATAATAAAAACTTGTCGGCTGCTGCAGTTGCGGCTGCGCGCGTCCGGCCAGGATCTCAATTCCCTCACGAAAGCGGCTGCCAATACTATCTGGATCAATATTTGTCGCCGCCAAGCGCGCCTGCAAATGATCCTCAAATTTCCGGCTGAACGACTTAAGGGACGCGACCGCTCGGTCTAGACGCGGCGGAAGGTCCGGTGGAAGATTTGCAGCATGTGCAGCGGACGACAGGGCGAGATTGAACCAGGACGAAGCGGCCCGATCATCGCCCATGCGCGCACGATTTTCGCCCATCATGAGCAGGGCATAGATGTTCCGAGGCTCTGCTTCGAGGACAGGCGCAAGCGCCGCTTCCATCGCCGTCCCGTCTCCCATCAATTCACAAGATTGGGCAAGCAGCAAACGCAATTGGTGAGACGCGCGTCCGGCTGCCTCAACCTGGGAAAACGCAGACCGGGCAGCGCTGGCGTCGCCGCGTCGAAGCGCTTCAACCCCGGACCGGGCAATGGCTTCGCAATCGAGATCGTTCATGGCTCGGCCTTAACTGCCTTGCCGCTTCCAATCAAATCCCCGCATACCATTCATAGCCGGCGCCATCTTCCCAATAGCCGCCCTTGCCGCCGTACAGCTTCGAGAGGTCGTCGACGGCTTCAATCCGCTCGACATATTTGGCCTGCTTGTAGCCAAGCTGGCGCTCGACCCGAAGGCGGAGCGGCGCGCCATTGCCGATCATCAGAGGCTGATCGTTGAGCGCCCAGGCAAGAATCGTCTGCGGGTGGAAGGCGTCGATCAGGTCGATGCTTTCATAATAGGGCGTGCCAAAGCCCATCTTGTCGGCACAATGGAAGACAAGAAAGCGCGCCTGCGATTTGAGGCCGGCCGCATCGAGCAGCAGTTTCAGCGGAATGCCGGTCCACTTGCCAATCGCACTCCACCCTTCGACGCAATCGTGCCGGGTAATCTGGCTGCGCTTTGGCCCTGCCATCAATTGGGCAACCGAAAAGGCCTGCGGGCGAGCTACGAGGCCATCCACCGTCAGTCGCCAATTGGCGAATTTTTCGGCAACATGGGTGGCATAGGCCTGTCCTCTTGGCTCGTGCGTTCCGTTCACCCGAAAGACGGGCGAGCGCTGTTCAGGCCGGAATTCCTTGGCGAGTGCCATGCGGTCCTGAAGGCTGCGCTGGATCGCGAAATTTCCCTTTTCGCCGAGCGCGAGCAGCTTTCGAAAATCCTCATTCTTCCCAAGAGCATCGCACCCGGTGAGAAGGCCGGCGGCTCCACCGACCAGAATATTGCGCCGCGTTATGATCATGCGCTGTCTCCCGCACTGCTGGCCGGCGGGGGCGAAAGGCGGAACCAGCCGGTGATCATTGAACGGATCTCGTTGACCGGCCCGGCAAGGACGACCAGCACAAGGTGGACGACGATGAAGGCGGCAATCCCCATCGCACAGATGAAATGGATTGATCGGGCCGACGCCCGCCCCCCAAACAGGTCGACGAGCCAGGGCAAGACCGCGTTCATGCCGGGCGACATGGTGAGGCCAGTCAGGATCAGCAGCGGAATGAGGCCGAACAGGACAAGGCTGTATGTGATCTTCTGCAACGGATTGTAGCGCGCTTCGCTCTCATGAAAGTCTAACCGCGCATGCTTCTTGATGTCTTCCCACAGGTGCGCCGGCGCCACTTCTGCACGTGACAGCGCGACGTCCTTTCTGAGGTGGCCATTGAACAGGGACCAGAGCAGATAAGCGAGCAGTCCAAACGCCAGAACCCAGGCAAAGGCAAGGTGCCAGTGCCGCCCGAGTGCCAGATCATAATTGGTCGGAAGCGTTGCCCATCCCGGAAAACGCGGCAGGACAAGCCAGGGCTGGTCGAGATTGGCGCCATATTGGCCCCAGTAAAGCCGCGGGTGCGCGTTGAAGATCATCAGCCCGGACATCAGCATCACGAAAATCGCAACAGCATTCACCCAATGCCAGATGCGGGTCGAAAGACGGTGCCTGAAAACGGTTTGCGGCTGTGAAACCGACGGATTAGCCGTTTCGCGCTTGCTCTCGGATTTGGCCATCGCACACTCCCTTTGCCTCGTGTTCGGGCATTGGTCAGTTTAGGTTACACACGGACGCAATCAATCGACAATCCGCTCACCCGTACCCCAGATCAACCAGACAATTGCTCCACCAACGTTGATGGCGGCGGCCACAATAAAGGTCGCCGTATAGCCCCCAGTCAGGTCCAACAGGATGCCCGTCGCAATGACACCGATGATCCCCGGAAGGGTGCCCGCGGTATTGCTGATACTCCAGAGCACGTCCGCATGACGCGGAGCGATATCGAGATGGTTGCTGGCAAAACCCGCCCAGCACAGGGACCCGATGCCAAGCGCACCACACATGGTGAAAAGGGCAATGCCCGGCGTCGCCGCCTGCGACGCAAACAGCAGGAACACAGCGCCGCCGCCCAGTCCCGTGCACTGCATGATCTTGCGGACATGCGTCACGCGCCAACCCCGGGCGATCATGTTGTCCGCAACATGGGCCGACGCATTGCCGACAACGAATTGCGAAACCCAGGGCAGGATGGAAAAAAGCCCCGAACCTTCGATAGACATGTGCTGAACATCGCGAAAATAGCTCGGGAGCCAGCTGAGCATGAGGTACAGTGTCCAGTTGGCGCAGAAATGGTTGACCACCAACGCCCAGACCGCTGAGTGCGAAAACAGGTATTTCCATGGAACCATCGCAGGCGTTGTGCCGATGTCGACTTCCAGCGGGGCCAGCAGGGCGCGCTCTTCATCCGAAATATGCGGATGCGCCGAAGGTCTCGCCCGGACCAGCCAGAACCAGACCACCGAGAACGCCAGCCCCAAGGCGCCAAAGGCATAGAAAACGGCATGCCAGCCATAATGGGTGACGAGCCAGCCGGATGTCGACAGCGCGAATATGGTTCCCAGCGGAATTCCGGTCAGGTTCATGGCAGCAGCCCGGCTGCGCTCGGGCTTGGGAAACCAGCGCGCCAACAGATTGTAGACCGCAGGAAAACTCGCAGACTCGCCGACGCCCATCAGGATTCGCGTCACAATGAGCGCGGTGAGTGAGATACCAGCTGCAATGGGTGTCAACACGGTAAAGAGCGACCACCCGGCCAGTGCCACACCCATGAGCACGCGGCCGCCATATTTGTTGGCGAGCCATCCGGTCGGCAACATCGCAGCCATGTAGCCGATGAAGAAGGAGGAGAGAACGAAGCCCTTGGTGGTTCCCGACCAGCCAAATTCCTCGGTCATGGGTATGATCGCGACCGAAATATTGACCCTGTCTATATAGCAGATGAAGGTCGCGATGGCGCACATGAGCGCCACGATTGTTCGTTTGTTCACTGGCGTGTCTCCCCCGGCACATGGTGTGGCCGAGGCGCCCCCGACATGCAAGCGAGTCAGCTTGCCTGAATTCCGGTCCTCGCCTAGCCTGCCAGAAAATGGGGAGAGGAAGCAGCAATGGCCAGCCGTTCAGACGATCTTTTGGTGCACGACTGGATTGCCGAACACGCATTCCGCACGCCCGAGAAACTGGCCACGATCGACCTTCATTCCGGCCGCCGCCACAGCTATGCCGAGATGCATTCGCGTGTTGCCGGTCTTGCCGGACACATGCACAGCCTCGGCATTGCGCAGGGCGATCGTGTGGGGCTGCTGGCGATGAACAGCAGCGATTTTCTCGATGCTATGTTTGCCTGCTGGCGGATTGGCGCGGTCTGCACGACGCTCAACTTTCGCCTGACTGCCCATGAGCTCGCCTTCATGGTCAAGGACAGCGGCTGCAAGCTGGTCTTTCATGATCGCGACCTGGCATCCGTCGTTGCGCCGCTCCAGGACATGACCAACGTCGACCATTGGATCGAAATGGACGCGTCCGGTAAAAGTGGCGCTTTCGAAGCCGCGATCGCTGACGCAACGCCAATCTGGAAGCAGGTTCCGCAGCTGGAATCGGACCTGTGCATGATCATGTATTCTTCGGGGACGACCGGGACACCCAAGGGGGTCATGTTCAACCACGGCCAGTTTTTCTTCATCAACGCCGGCAGCATGGGCATGGCGGGTGCATCAGCACATATGGTCGGGCTGGTTGCCTTGCCACTTTTCCATATTGGCGGCTTGGTTGCCTATACGACGATCACCTTGGGCGCGGGTGGCACGGTTGTGATCGAACGCAGCTTCGATGCCGGTCGCTTGCTCGACACATTCGACAGTGCCGAGCTTGGGGTCACGCATTTTCTCGGCGTGCCGGCCATGTTCAATGCGATGCAGGCGCACCCCAGGTTTGCCACCACCGATTTTTCTCGCATGATTACAACCGCATGCGGCGCCGAAAGCGTGCCCGAAGCCCTGCTGCGAACCTGGTATGACCGAGGCGTGGTGATCCGCGAAGGCTATGGCATGACGGAAACATGTGCGGCCTGCCTGATGCTCGAGGCCCGCGATGTGCCCGGCAAGATCGGCTCGGCCGGCAAGCCCGTGCGCCATTGCCAGGCCATGATTGCACGCGCGGACGGCAGCGAAGCCGACATAGGCGAACTCGGCGAAATCTGGATGCGCGGGAAGAACATCACGCCGGGATATTGGAACCGGCCGGATGCCAATGCATCCAGCTTCGTCAATGGCTGGTTCCGGTCAGGCGATGTCGGGCGGAAAGACGCGGACGGCTATTTCTATGTCGAGGACCGCGTGAAGGACATGTACATCTCCGGCGGCGAGAATGTGTATCCGGCGGAAATCGAGAACATCCTCTACGAACTGGCCGCGATACGGGAAGTTGCCGTCATTGGCCTGCCTGATGCCAAATGGGGCGAAGCGGGATGTGTTGTCGCAGCCCTTAAGGATGACGCGTTTCTGACGCTTGAAGAGATACAGGCGCATTGCCGTGACCGGCTTGCCCGCTTCAAGCATCCTGCGCGGCTGGAGTTTGTTGAAGCCTTGCCCCGAAACGCGACGGGCAAGGTCCTGAAATTCGAGCTGCGGGCGATGTTTGCCAGCTAGCCCAGCGCGGCCTGTTTCTCTTCGGCGAGGCGATCCAGCTCGGCGCGGGTCTTGCGCTCGCTCGAGGTCTTGAGCTGGCCGCAGGCAGCATCGATATCGCGCCCGCGCGGCGTTCGGACCGGCGCCGAAATGCCCCCTGCAAACACGATTTCGGAAAAGCGGCGAATCCGGTCCGGATCGGAGCATTCGTAGGCAGCGCCGGGCCAGGGGTTGAAGGGAATGAGGTTGACCTTGGCGGGCAGTTTGTATTTCCGGATCAGGCGAACAAGTTCGCGCGCGTCATCGTCGCTGTCATTCTTGTCCTTGAGCATCACATATTCAAAGGTAATCCGACGTGCGTTGTTTGCGCCCGGATAATCGGCACAGGCCTGGAGCAGTTCTTCCAAACCGTATTTGCGATTGATCGGCACGATCTCGTCACGCACCTCTTTTGTCACGGCGTGCAGCGAAACCGCAAGGTTTACGCCGATCTCCCGCCCTGCGCGTTCCATCATCGGAACAACACCAGACGTCGAAAGCGTGATGCGGCGCTTGGACAGCGCAAGCCCATCGCCATCCATCACGATCTTCAGCGCGTCGCGCACGGCTTCGAAATTGTAGAGCGGTTCGCCCATGCCCATCATCACGATATTCGTCAGCATGCGGCCGTCTTCGCCGCTCGGCCATTCGCCCAGCGAATCGCGGGCGAGCATCACTTGCCCGACAATTTCGGCCGGCGTCAGGTTGCGCACGAGCCGCATCGTGCCCGTATGACAGAAGCGGCAGTTGAGCGTGCAGCCGACTTGAGACGAAACGCACAGCGTGCCGCGGTCCGCATCGGGAATGAAGACCATTTCGAAATCCTGCCCGTCATCCGAACGCAGCAGCCACTTGCGCGTGCCGTCCGTCGAGACCTGGGCCTCGACCACAGTCGGGCGCGAAATCGCAAAGCGCTCCGCAAGCCAGCCATGCTGCGCCTTGGCAATATCTGTCATCGCCGAAAAGTCGGAAACGCCGCGATTGTAGATCCAGTGCCAGATCTGCTTGGCGCGAAGCTTCGCGCCCCTGGGATCGAGGCCCGCATGCTCAAGCTCTGCCCGGATCTGGTCCTTGGTCAGCCCGACCAGTTCAGCGCGCCCGTCCTCGCGGACGCTTGCCGCACGCGGTACAGTGACGGGATCGATGTTGCCAGGAATTTGCATCGCCGCGCCTATAGTGCGGGACAGGGTGTTTTGCCAATGAAAGGATCAGCGGCCCCGCGCACAGCCCAATGCGGCTGCATCGATTGCCGTCGCCGCGCCCTTGAGCATGTAGGTATCGACGAAGCGACCTGCTGGCGCGCCAACGGCCATTATGCTCATGCGCTGACCAGAACGCATGGCCGCAACAATGGCCGCATCGGTTCGCGGATCAGGCGCCCATGCATCCGCTCCGCTAGCGACCATTGGAAAACGCCGCCCGTCAATGCTGAGCGAAACGACGGCGCCTGCCTGCACCGCCCGGCTCAGGCGGACATGAATCTGGCCGCGAACGCGCTGCAATGGCCAATGGGCAACTGACGCGAACGGGCGCCAGCTTTCGCTGCCCTTGCGAATCGGTTCGGCAATGGCGAAGCAACGGCGCGGCGTCGTATCACGAAACGCGCCCCAGCCTTGATAGACTCCCAGCGCATCGCGCGCCGCCGCTGGCCCTGCCAGCAGCGCCAGCGCCAAAGCCAGCCGCTTCATGCCGGTTTTGCGCTCCCGCCAAGGTGCACGATCTCTTCAACCCCATTGTCGATCATGACCATTGTGCCCTGTGGAAGGCTCGGCGCAATCGGAGCCCGCCAGAGCGGATCGATCGGCAGCCCGAGCAGCATGCCGCGCAACACACGCGACGACATGCCGTGCATGATCACCAACCGGTCGGCGGTGAGATGGGCCGTATCGTCGATCCATTTCTGGAGCCGCGCAGCAATATCATCATACCATTCGCCCCCCGGCGGCCGGACGCTGAAAAGGGCCTCGTGCGGGTCCAGGATGTCGCCCTGATCGGCCATGATGTCGGCATAATTGCGCCCGGCCCACTCGCCGACGTCGATTTCCTGCAAACGCCGGTCGCGCGTCGCGCCATGCCAGTCCGCGCCAATATGTTCGGCGATAATCGCCAGTGTCTGCAATGCACGCCCCGAAGGTGACGACCAAAGCTCGAGCGGGGGCTGCAGTCCGAGGCGGCGGGCAAGCGTTTCCCCCATGGCATCCGCCTGGGCAAAGCCGGTGCGGGTCAAGGGCGTATCAAGCTGATCGCCCTGCATGCGCCGGGCAGCGTTGAAGACGGTTTCGCCGTGGCGAGCGATATAAGTGCGACCGGGTAATGTCATGGGCCCTCTTCACCGCAAATTATCCCCAATGCAAGCGGGTGAAGGCCTTGCAGCCGCTCGCAATCTTGTCCATGAAAGACACTGGCGAGCGCAGTTTGAGCCGCTATAAGCGCTTCGCGCCATAACCAATGTCGACCGGGGAACTGATCAATGAAGGCAACCATCGAACGGGCTACGCTTCTGAAGAGCCTCGGCCATGTGCAGTCGGTGGTTGAGCGCCGGAACACGATTCCGATTCTGTCGAATGTCCTTATCGAAGCCAATAGCGATGGCACCATTCGGCTGATGGCGACGGACCTTGACCTCCAGATCAATGAGAGTGTCGAAGCCCAGGTCGAAACCCCGGGTGCGACGACTGTATCTGCGCACACATTGTTTGATATTGCGCGCAAGCTGCCGGAAGGCAGCCAGGTCAGCCTAGCGGCAGCCGATGGCAAGATGGCCGTGAATGCAGGCCGCGCACGGTTCAACCTGCAGACACTGCCGCGCGACGATTTCCCGATCATTGCGGAAGGTGAGCTTCCCACCCGGTTCGAGCTGCCAGCGGCAACGCTGAAGGACATCATCGACAAGACCCGCTTTGCGATCTCGACCGAGGAAACCCGCTACTATCTGAACGGGATTTTCTGGCATGTGACGGACGACGCGCAGCCTGTGCTCAAGGCCGCAGCGACGGATGGCCATCGACTCGCCCGCGTCACGGTTGCTCGTCCCGACGGCGCGGCGGGCATGCCCGACATCATCATCCCGCGCAAATGCATTGGGGAACTGCGGAAGCTGCTCGACGAGATCGACGGCTCGGTCGAAGTGTCACTGTCAGCGAGCAAGATCCGCTTCGGCCTGGGCACAGCCGTTCTGACGTCGAAATTGATCGACGGGACTTTCCCGGATTACAGCCGCGTGATCCCGACGGGCAATGACAAGATCCTGAAGATCGATCCAAAAAGCTTCATGGAAGGCGTGGACCGTGTTTCGACCATTGCGTCGGAAAAGACCCGCGCCGTCAAGATGGCTCTGGAGAATGACAAGATCACGCTGTCCGTCACATCGCCGGAAAATGGCACGGCTGCCGAAGAAGTATCCGGCGACTACAAGTCGGACGGTTTCGAAATCGGCTTCAATGCGCGCTATTTGATGGACATTCTGGCTCAGGTTGAAGGCGATACTGTGGAAGTTCATCTGGCAGACGCCGCGGCGCCCACGCTGATCCGGGAAAACGACAAGGCCAGCGCGCTGTATGTGCTGATGCCGATGCGCGTCTGATCGAACCTGGCATCCCGTCAGCACTCCGCAGCCTGATCACGTTCTGGCATTTGGCCGGTGACTCCTCGAAAGTCATGGGTAGTCCTGTGGTGGGCGCCGTTGATACGCTTGTGCCCTAATCTCCTTGCCAAGTCGCAATGCTCTGCTAGCCATAAGGCTTACGAAGGAAAGACCTTCGGGGAGGATAGCATTGAACGACACAGCGAAGCCGCAACCCAATCCCCGATACGCTTGGTATGTGCTGACCATCCTCGTGATCGTTTATGTGCTGAATTTCATTGACCGGCAGATCATCTCGATCCTCGCCAATGACATCAAGCGCGACCTTGGCCTGACCGATGGCGATCTCGGCTTTCTTTATGGCACGGCCTTTGGCGTCTTCTATTCGCTATTTGGCATACCCCTTGGCAAGCTCGCCGATAGCTGGAACCGCACGCGGCTTCTGACCCTGGGGCTGAGCCTGTGGTCCGTCATGACCGCAGCGTCCGGCTTTGCCAAAAACGGCGCGATGCTCGCAGGGGCGCGGATTGGGGTTGGCATTGGCGAAGCGACGGCGAGTCCGTCGGCCTATTCATTACTGTCCGACTGGTTTCCAAAGGAAAGGCGAGCGACGGCGCTCGCCATCTATTCATCCGGCCTCTATCTTGGCGGCGGTCTGTCACTGCTCATCGGAGGTCAGATTGTCGAGCGCTGGGATGCGGCTTTCCCGGCCCATTCCGGACCGCTTGGCCTTGCGGGATGGCAGGCCGCTTTCATGGCAGTCGGCATTCCCGGCCTGTTGCTGGCGCTCTGGGTGTCAACGTTGCGTGAGCCAATGCGCGGCCAGGCCGATGGCATTGCGACGCCGCCGGGAGAGCATCCTTTCCGTGACTTCTTCGATGAACTTCTGACAGTGATCCCACCTCTCACACTGTTCAGTGCCGCCCGCCAAGGCTCGGCCAAGCTGGCCGTGAACATTGCCGCAGCAATCCTGATTGCGGGAGCCGCTGCATGTCTCGTTTGGCTGACCGGCTCGGTGGCCCAATGGGTCGCGGTCGGAATTGGGGCCTATGCCGTTTTCTCGTGGGCCAGCGCCCTCAAGGAACGGGATCCCCCTGCATTCCAGCTAATCTGGGGAACACCCGCTTTCCTGTACACGACACTCGGCTACGGCCTGATCGCCTTCCAGAGTTATGCGGTCAGCTTCTGGGCTGCACCTTATGTGGAACGCGTGCTTGGAGCTTCCAAGAGCGAAGCCGGCTTCTGGGTCGGTGGGCCCGGGGCGCTGGCTGGCTTTCTGGGCGTGATCGTTGGCGGCAGGCTCGCCGATCATCTGCGCAAGACGAATCCTTCGGGCCGGATCCTGGTTGTGCTTCTGGCACCGCTCCTGTCGCTGGTGCCTTTCGTGATTGCCTTCACCACCGACAGCACGACCATTTTCTATGCCGGAAACTTCTGTGCGGCGATTTTTACAAGCGCCGCCCTTGGTGGAACAGCAGCAACCACCCAGGACCTTGTCTTGCCAAGAATGCGCGGGGTTGCAACGGCCACCTTTTTCCTCGCAACGACGCTCGTGGGTCTTTCGCTCGGGCCGTATATGGCGGGGCAAGTGTCTGCAGTGACCGGCGACCTTGCAACGGGCATCCTCTCGATCATCGTCGCCGCGCCAATTTCAGCAATCTTGCTCGTGCTTGCCTATCGTTCCCTGCCAGCGGCAGAGGCAAGTCTGGTCGCGCGGGCACGGGACGCGGGCGAGCCGATCTGACCAAGCTTGCCCTCAGCTGTTGGGGCGGCCGATCGAGTGATAGTCGAAGCCGGCCTGCCGCGCGACCTCCGGCTTGTAGATATTGCGAAGGTCAACGATACAGCGTGTCTGCATGATGTCCCCCAAGCGGCGGAGGTCAAGCGCGCGGAATGCATCCCATTCCGTCACGATGACGACCACATCCGCTCCGGCAGCGGCCTCATAGGGGTCAGTCGCGTAGGCGATGTCGGGCATCATCGAACGTGCGATATCCATGCCTTCCGGATCGAAGGCCGTCACAATGGCGCCGCCGTCAAGCAGCGCCTGAACAATTGCAAGTGAGGGCGCATCGCGCATGTCGTCTGTGTTGGGCTTGAAAGTCAGGCCGAGGATGCCGACCTTGCGACCACGCACATCGCCGCCCGCTGCCGCAATCACCTTGCGACCCATGGCCCGCTTGCGGCTGTCATTGACGGACACGACCGCTTCAACAATGCGGACCGGTGCATCGAAATCTTCGGCCGTTTTGAGCAAGGCTAGCGTATCCTTGGGGAAACAAGACCCACCATAGCCCGGACCGGCATGGAGAAACTTGGAGCCGATGCGATTGTCGAGCCCGATCCCGCGCGAGACGTCCTGAACATCGGCGCCCACGGCTTCGCAAAGATCAGCAATTTCGTTGATGAAGGTGATCTTGGTCGCGAGGAATGCATTGGCGGCATATTTCGTCAGTTCGGCCGTCCTGCGCCCCGTGAACAGGATCGGCGCTTCATTCAGGAACAGGGGCCGGTAGATTTCACGCATGACGTCACGCGCGCGCTCATTTTCCGTGCCGATGACGATCCGGTCGGGGCGCTTGAAGTCGCTGATCGCCGCACCTTCGCGCAGGAATTCCGGGTTTGAGACAACAGCCCATTCGACCGTTGGCGCGACGTCGTTCAGGATGCGCTCGACTTCGTCTCCTGTGCCAACCGGGACCGTGGATTTGGTGACGACCACGGTTGGCTTGGTGATGGCTGCTGCAATGTCGCGGGTCGCCTGGTAGACATAGGAAAGATCGGCATGGCCGTCCCCGCGACGAGATGGTGTTCCAACGGCAATGAATACAGCATCTGCGTCTGCCACGGACGTTGCAAGGTCTGTGGAAAAGGAGAGGCGATTGGCGGCCGCGTTGGTGCGCACCAAAGCTTCGAGGCCGGGCTCGTAGATCGGCATGACGCCATTGCGCAGCGCGTCAACCTTGCGCGCATCCAGATCCACGCAAATGACAGTGTGGCCAAAGTCCGCAAAGCAGGCACCGGAAACGAGCCCAACATAGCCCGCGCCAATCATCGTGATGTTCATTGGGAACCCTTATCCAATTCGCGTTCAGCCCAATAACGGCCAATCATTAACGCGCCAATACCAACGAAAAGGGCCGATCTTTCGACCGGCCCCCTCGTTTCAATCCTGAAAGGATCGAATGGCTTACATGCCCGAACCCGGACCGTAGGTGATTTCCACACGACGGTTCTGGAGTTCACGCACGCCATCGGCGGTTTCAACGCGCGGAGCGCTTTCACCAAAGGCCTGAGTGCTGATGACACCCGTCGGGATGCCCTTGCCCTCAAGATAGGCACGAACCGAAGCGTTACGACGTTCGGACAGGCCGATGTTGTACTTCGGCGTACCCGACTTGTCGGCATGGCCCGCAAGCATGACCTGTGCCTGACCGCAATCAGCATAGGCACCGACAGCGCTATCCAGGATCCCGGCAGCTTCAGCCGTGATGTCCGACTTATCCCACTCGAAGAACACGATATACGGTCCAGGCGAGCAGACTGCCGGCGGAGGCGGAGGCGGAGGCGGAGGCGGAGGTGGCGGCGGAGGCGGAGGTGGCGGCGGAGGCGGAGGAGCCTTTTCGCCAAAGTTGTACACCAAGCTGCCCAAAAGGCTGTGCGACCGGTAACGGCCATCCAGCGAACGCCCTGCCAGATCAACAATTTTATAGTTGTCTGCATTGAAGAAGCGATACTTCAGACCGATGTCCCAATGGTCGGACAACGGGAGACGGACGCCAGCAATAGCCTGCCAAGCAAAGCCGGTGTCTGAATCGTCAATCGAGGCTGCGGCCGAACCGACGGAATAGCTTCCCTTGACGCGGGCAACACCGCCACCCAAACCAACAAAGCCATTCAGGCCGTCGTCATCACCAAAATCAAGCATACCATTGATCATGAAGCTCAGGACCGAGGTGTCGCCGCTGATATTGCTGAACGTACCAGCAGGCGCACTGGTTACGCCAGTACTGCCCGGGATCGGGAAAGTAAGCGAAGACGACAGAGAATTTGCCTTGGCTTTCTTGTAACCCACTTCCGACTCAAGCCGGAACCCGCCGAAGTCATAGCCGATAATGCCATCGACGTCATATCCTGTGTCGCTATCGACCAATATTGCATTGGACGTCGTACCAACGTCGAATTGAATATCCTCTACAATCGAGGGCCCGCCCTCAATGCCGATATACCACGCATCATTTCGCGCTAGCGCGGGTGAGGCAATGGCGGTTGAGGTGAGCGCCATAGCAATGGCCAGCTTCCGCATAGTAATCCCCTTTCTCAATTGTCACTCGGGACAGCCTTGGTTCACTAGCTAATGGAAAAGATTGGTGCAAGCATTGTTATGCCGAAACTGTTGCCGAAATGTCTCAGTTGTGCAGTGTGTTGCAGGAAAGACGACACTGAACAATCAATTCAGACCTCTATCAGGCCATGGGCCCTCAACGCCTGCAATATTGCAGTGACGGTGGCGCGCAATTCTGCATCGGGTGATCCCCCGCTTGTGACATTGGCAATGCCGATCACGCGCAGCCCCCGCCCGTCTTCCCGCAAGCTCTCGATCGTGCCGATACGGTGCGCCGGATCATGCTGCCAGAAGAGCGGAACGCCCTTGGCCGGGGCGCCGGCAAAGGCCCCTTTACGGACAATATCCCCGCCGCTGTCAGGGCGATCGAAAATGGCGGCATAGCCTGCGAACCTCATGGGAGGGTGATCCCGCCGAGGCCGAACTTCACGGCCACGCCCACGACCAGCAGGACAAGGGCGCAGCGCACCAGCCAGCCGATCAGCGCGCGGCCCGCCGCTCCTTTCGCCTCGCGCCAGGCCGACAGCAGTTCGCGCATCTCGTCCAGATCCTTGCGCGCTCGATCATCCTCAAGGCCAAGCGAACGGAGCGCCCGCGCGGCCCCCAGTTCGCAGGCCTCTTCGATCAGCGCGCGCAGCGTCAGCAGGTCGGCGCCATGCGCCTCTGCCTGCGCAGTCAATTGTATCAGCATGGTTGAATCGCTCATCATGTGCGCTCCGGACAAAGAAAAAGCCACCCGAAGGCGGCTCTGTGGTTCAGTTTGGTTGGTCGGTTCAGCCGGGATGGCCGCCTTTGATTGCGGGGCTTTCAATCACCCCCCGAAAAGCTCGTCAAACGACCGACACTGTTCCCGATAGGCCTGCTTCTTGGAGGGTTTGACCATGATCGCCGCCTGCAGCCGGAGTGCGGCCAATACCCGTTCGAAGCGGTCCTGCGCCCATATTCCTCCCAAAGGCGGGCTGACAATCCTCAGCGCCCTGCGGCCTCCAACTAACTCGGCATTGTTTGTGAGCCGGTAGCCGCGCGCAGGCCGCATCCGGAAAACTTCAACATCATACCACCGGGTCAATCCGCGCGCCGCCTCGACAAGCAACAGGATATGGCGCTCCCCCGCGAAACTCCGTGTATCAACGATATATCGGACACGGTATTGACGAGCCTTGGGGTCTTGGAACCGGAACCGGCTGTGTGAAAGACAATAAAGGCTTGCCGTCACATCCGAAACATCTTGTGTTGATGATGCTGTGGCAAGCGTCGATGAAGCGGCTGCGGTACTCGCGATGAGCGCGATCGATGCCAGATGATGCGTGGAAATGGCTGCTACCTCGGTTTGGGCTTATAGGGCTCCCCATAGATATACACATATTGCTTCGATCCGGATCCATGATCGAATGGTCCAAATCTGAGCAGCACGTCCTGCCTGCCAGAGGCAATGCGTCGGCTCGTCAGCACGTCCTTGCTGGTCCCATAATATATCGCTCCGTTGGTCGGGTCGATGGCTCCGGCAAGTCTGCCGGTGAATACGGTGCGCGTGATGCGTTTATCATCGACGCGGCCGACACTCGCCTCTGCCTCGGCACTGATCGTGGCTGGTGCAACCTTGGGCGGCTTCTTTTGGACGAGGCCGTTATGAATGGCGTGCGCCAAAGCAGTCTTCGCACGGGCCAGCTCTCCCGGGGGGCCGCCTGACAATCCGTTCGTTTCGTTGGTCAATATGTTGCTCGCTTCTCGCACCGTGCGCTTGCCGATTTTGCTATCGTCAATTTCGTCCCTCTCGGCTCTGCGCTGTCCTGTCCCGACTGAAGCAGCTCTGCTCCTTGTGGATGGCGCGGCAGCTGATCCAGATGAAGCGGCCCCATCAGACCGCACGCCCTGCCCTGACTGCGCAAACTGGCCATTCCCAGGATCGTGCCAGGGGTTGAACTTGGTTTCGACGCCGCCGCCCTCGTCGCGCGCTTTCGGCATTTCCACAGCGGGCGCAATCGGCTCCAGCCCGACCATCGCGCGTTTCTCGTTCACGGTAACGAAATCCGCACCGTTCACCTGCGCCCACAGCCGCTCCCGGTCTTCCGAAAGCGCCGGCACCTGGTCGAGATCGACGGACAGTTTCAGCCCGGCAAACCAGGGCGATAGCCCTTCCGCCAGCGCATCGAGGATCTTGCCCGCCAACGGCAGGATCGCCTGCCGCCACAGGGCCTTGTTGGCCTCGCGGTAATTCGCATAGGTCGCGTCGCCCGGCAGGCCGAGCAGCACCGAGGGCACGCCGAACGCCAGCGCAATCTCGCGCGCGGCGGCCGCCTTCAGTCCGGCAAAATCCATGTCGGTGGGCGAAAGCGACATCGCCTGCCAGCGCAGCCCGCCTTCAAGCAGCATCGGTCGCCCGACATTGCCGGAGCCCGAAAAGCTCTCCTCCATTTCCTGCCGCAACCGGGTAAACTGGTCCGTGGTCAGCGTCTCGCTGCCCTCGGCAACGAGCGCGCCCGATGGCCGCGCGGCATTGTCGAGCAGCGCCTTGTTCCAGCGCGTTGCGGCATTGTGCGCGGCCATGGCCCCGGCCGCCGCGTCGAGGCAGCCAAGCCCGTAATGATCGTCAAGCGGATGATGCGTCCGGATGTGGATCACCCGGTCGCTCGCAAGCCGCGTCGTTGCGGCCCCGGCGCGATAGACAAAGGCCATCGGCCATCCGCGCGGGTCCGGCTCGACACTCACCCGCTCGGGCCGGAGCG
Source organism: Aquisediminimonas profunda (assembly GCF_019443285.1). Taxonomy (GTDB): domain Bacteria; phylum Pseudomonadota; class Alphaproteobacteria; order Sphingomonadales; family Sphingomonadaceae; genus Aquisediminimonas; species Aquisediminimonas profunda. The sequence continues at coordinate 924,441 of NZ_CP080327.1, read as the reverse complement.
CGAACAGTTCGGCCGGCGCACCATCGGGCCCGGCGAGCAGTTCGACATAGGCATTGCCGTGCAGCAGCAACTGCATCGCCACGGTTTCGAGGAGGGATTGGCCGCCGCTCGTTGCCGAGACAAGCGCCAGTGCCTTGGGGTCGGACGTGCCGAGCGGCGCGGACGCAACCCCTTCCGCCACCAGCCGCACCGCGCGCTGGGCGACGGCATTGCCCAGATAAAGCTCCCGCAACTGCGCTTCGTAGGAGCGCGGCCAGTCAGCCGAACCCCAGGTCGAAAAGCCGTGCGCAAGCAGCGGACGCGCCACCGCGCGCCCGGCCGATTTCCAGCCGAATAGTTTCATTGCCTATTCCGCCGCGTCTGCAGAAGGCGGAACCGGCGCAGTGGTCGCCGCGGCCAGCCCGGTGCCGAAGATCAGCGCCGCAACCTGCCCGGCCTTGCCGATCGTTTCGATGACTTCGGGCGGAGCACCCACCGCAATGGCGACCGTCGCCAAACCGATGTACGTGGATTTTTCGGACAAGCGCCGGCCTGCCCAGCGGGCAATCTTCTTGAGCAACATCTCTCTTTCCTTTCTGGATATGGGCGCGGGAGCTTCAGACCGTCCGCACACGCGGGCCGGTCAATCGCTTGCCCAGCATCAATTCTGTCAGGGCCCAGACGAGGGCATCGGCCCGGTCCGGGGATCTGCCCGGCCCCTCATAGGCACCGCCTGCGATGAGCCCGCACATTTCATCTTCAAGCGCGGAGAACGCCCCGGCGTGATGGACGCGCCCCTTTTCATAAAGCGCCGCCACCGGCTCTGCCCGTGCCACCTTGCCGCGGCTGGCGTGGACGAGACGGATCGGCAATGAAACGTCAGCCGCCCGCAGCACGCTTTCCACCATATCCCCGCCATTGTTCTTTTCGGCAATCACACGATCAGCCTGCCACTGGGCTGCAGCGTCCGCGACGGTCTGCGCCCAGCCATCAGGCGACCGGCCAGAAACGCTCGCATCAGACAACACCCACGCCTTGCCGTTTGCACACAGTCCGGCAACGACAATGCCGCACGCATCGCCGTCACGGCCTGCCGGTGGATCGACTCCGATCACGACGCGAACAAGGTGCGGCACAGTCCGCATCCGGCAATCCTCAAGGCGCGCCCGCGTCCAGAGTGCGCCTTCGGCATCCTCGATCAGTTCGCCGTCCAGTTCCTGACGACCGATCCGCCGATTGCCATATTCAGCCTTCATGGCCCGCAGATAAGCCAGCGGCAGGTTCGCGGCATTGTCCGCCGTCCGACCCTTTGTCAGGCGCACATCCGCCGCCCCGTGGAGCTGCTTGAGAAGCGGCACCGGACGGGGCGTCGTGGTGGCCATGGCCTGCGGCTGCGTGCCGAGCCGCAGCCCCATCATCAGATTGTCCCATGCCGCAAGCGCATAGGGCCATTTCGCAATCTCGTCGGCCCAGGCGATGTGATGTTGCGGACCTCGCAGGGCCTCGGGCTCGGCGGCCGAATAGATGCGGGCTTCTGCGCCATTGTCCCAGCTCAGTTTGCGCAGCGAAGGCTCCCACCGGACCGGCATGCCGTTTGCTGCACAGGCCAGCAAACCGCTTTCGCCTTCGATCATGACCGCGCGTGCCTCGACGATCGTCGCCGCTACCAGCGCAATCCTCAGGTCTCCGTCGCTCTCCGCGCGCGCTCGGACCCATTCGGCCCCCATCCGTGTCTTGCCAAAGCCGCGCCCCGCCATCACCAGCCAGATCCGCCAATCTCCCTCGGGCTCGGCCTGCGCCGCCAGCCTCCAGAAGCGCCAGGACTGCGACCAGGCCTGCAGGTCGGACGTTTTCGTCCGCCGGATGATCGCCGCTGCGCGGTCCGGCGGCATGAGGGCAAGCTCTTCAGCCGTGTGACGCAACATCGGATTTCGCCGCTTCGGCTCGCTTATGCATCAGCGCGATGCGATCGAGGATGCGCGCCTTGAGTTGGGCCGGATCGACCTTGCGCGCCGCGGGCGCCATCCCCTTGACCGCGGGACGATGCTGCGCGAGCAGGCTGAGGCCGAGGCGGTGACGGGCAGCCTCCCGCTTCATCGCATCTGGATCGGCAGTGCTGGGCCCCTTGCCAAGCGCGGCCTCGAGCAGGGAGGCCTCAAGCCGCGCATAGCCTTCGGCCAGCGCTTCGCTCCAGTCCAGGCGAAACTCCGGCGATTTGATGCGCAGCGCATAGACGCTGGACACCGGCATCCCGGCCTTGCGCGCCGATGCCGCCACATTGGCTGTCTCGGCCAGCTCGGCAAGGAACACGCTGCGCGCAGCCTTTGTCCATCCCGGTCGCTTCGCTGGCGACTTCCTTGCTGCCATCCTCAAATCCTTTCGACACAAAAAAGGGCTGCAAAGGCGTCTCCGCCCGCAGCCCGTCGCAGCGCCCTCGCCGCGATTCGCATTTTTCCATTGAACGCCTTTTAGACAAAACAGCGCGACGCTGTCAAGTATTAATTACCAAATAGGAGATTATATAAGAACAAATAGGATTTTTAAAAGCAAAATCCCTAGAGCCTTCGTGCCTTGGTGTCTTCGTGTGAGTCAAAAGACGGTGGGCTCACACGAAGACACCAAGGCACGAAGATTCCGGCGATCAACATTGGAATATGGCTGGCAACCCTGTTATCGAACCTGCGACCATTGACCCAAGCCCGAAAGCCCGATTCATGAAATTCTTCGTCGATACTGCCGATACCAAGGACATTGCAGAACTCGCCGCCACCGGCCTGCTCGACGGTGTCACGACCAACCCGTCGCTCATCCATAAGTCGGGCCGCGATTTCATGGACGTGACCAAGGAGATCTGCGGTCTGGTCGATGGCCCGGTTTCGGCCGAGGTCGTGGCGCTCGATCACCCGACGATGATGAAGGAAGCGGATATCCTGCGAAAGATTGCAGACAATGTCTGCATCAAGGTGCCACTGACAATCGATGGCCTGAAGACCTGCAAGGCCCTGACCAGCGAGGGCACGATGGTCAACGTCACGCTCTGTTTTTCTGCCAACCAGGCGCTACTGGCCGCCAAGGCCGGTGCGACGTTCGTGTCACCGTTCGTGGGTCGGCACGATGACAATGGTTTTGACGGAATGGCGCTGATCGAGGACATTCGCCTGATCTATGACAATTATGATTTCGGCACGGAAATCCTTGTCGCCTCGGTCCGCCATCCGATCCACGTCCTCCAATCCGCCAAGATCGGCGCCGATGTCATGACGGCGCCGCCGGCAGTCATCCGTTCGCTCTTCAACCATGTCCTCACCGACAAGGGCATTGCGGGCTTCCTCGCTGATTGGGAAAAGACGGGGCAGAAGATCGGGTGAGTGGCGAGGCGCTGATCAGCGCCTGGGGCGATCACCTTCGCCAGGACCGGCGGCGCTCGCTCCATACTGTCCGCGCCTATGTCGCAACAGCAGAACGTCTGCTGGCATTCCTCAGCGACCACCAGGGCGGGCCACCGCAGCTTGATGCGGTTGAGGCGTCCGATCTGCGCGCTTTTCTGGCGCGGCGCCGGATGGAGGGACTGGGCAACGCCAGCGCCGCTCGGGAACTCTCGGCGATCCGGGGATTTCTTGCCTTTGCCGGCGGAGCGGAGGGCGTCCCGCGTCTCAAGGGGCCAAGGGTCAAAAAAGGCCTGCCACGCGCCATTTCGCCAGCCGAAGCGGTGTCGCTGGCCGAAGATGTCGCGGACCAGGCTTCGGACAGCTGGATCGGCGCACGCGACTGGGCGATTCTCCTTCTTCTTTATGGCGCGGGCCTGCGGATCAGCGAGGCCTTGGGCCTGACGGGCGCCGTTCTGCCGCTGGAACGGGTGCTGCGCGTAACCGGCAAGCGGAACAAGACCCGGATCGTGCCCTTGCTCGCTCCTGTCGCCGACGCGATCAATGCCTATGTGGCGCTCTGCCCCTATCCGGCGACCAACGACCAGCCGCTCTTTCGCGGCAGCCGGGGCGGGCCTCTCAATCCTGCCATCATCCGCCGCTCGGTCCGGGCAGCCCGCACGCGGCTTGGCCTTGGCGAACGGACGACCCCGCACGCCCTGCGGCACAGCTTCGCCACGCATTTGCTTGCCGGAGGCGCAGACTTGCGCAGCCTGCAGGAACTGCTGGGCCATGCCAGCCTCAGTTCGACGCAGATTTACACGTCAGTCGATGCTGCCTATCTGCTCGACGTATACCGGAACGCCCATCCGCGGGCGTGACGGTCTAGTGGCTATGCCCCGATGACGGATAGACGCACTGCCGCATCAGCCCGGTGCGGTCGAACGGCTTCCAGCTTCCATCTTCCTGCGCCAGCCGGTCCGCCACAGCATAGAGCACCACCGGATTGACGCCCAGACCGCAGTGACTGCCATAGACACGGATGTTGTCCGTGAAGGCATCTTCGGGCTCGATGCAATTCTGCCAGGCAACCACGCCGTCTTCCTTGCTGAAAATGGCGGTCGACGGGACAGGGGGCGGCAATTCGCTCTCGCGCAGCTGCTCGTCTACGCCCGGATCGTCGAGCCGGTGTCCGGTAAAGCGCTGGTAGGCGCGCCAGGCGTTGGTCGCGCGCGGGTCACCGACAATGGGTGATCCCAGTGTAATGACTTGCCGGACAAGATCCGGCCGCCGGCGCGAAAGTTGACGCGCCATCATGCCGCCAAGGCTCCAGCCCACAAGGCTTGTTCTTTGGCCGGTTAGCGCATGGATCTCGTCGAGGCGCGCTATCAGGTGCTCGCCTTCCAGCCCGATCGCCTTGGGGCCGAGATTGCGGCCAAGGTTCCAGCTGTGAGCATCATAGCCCATGCGCGTGAGGAAGCGGCGAAGCAGCGATGTCGACCGGTCGGTGGTGATAAATCCCGGCAAAACGAGTACCGGATGCCCGTCTCCACGCGGCGCAGAAGCGAGGATCGGTGCAGCCATGGGGATCGAACCGAGTTCCATCAAGGCCCGCATTGGCTCTGTCAGCGCCAGGAACAAAGATGGCGGCGCAACCCTATCTGTCTGATTATTCGGCATTATTTATGTTTTCCCTCTCCGGAACCGACATGCTGCTTGGTTTTTTGGCGCTGCGCAAGCTTTTTAGCGGGCTCAGCCTGCCAGGGCTGCCTTCAGCTTTTCCGGATTGTAGAGGGATTGCCGCTCGCTGCGGATGAGCGGATCTGCCCAGCGACGGGTCGCGATCCAGCGTCGATGAACAGCATCCACCGGACCGGTCAGGTCTCCGCCCTCACGAAGCTGCTGCTGAATTTGCGCCAATGCAAGCCCGGCCTCTTTCAGTGCGGAACGCTGTTCCTCCAGCCCCCGGCCCTGGAAGCGCGCATCAATCCCGCCAAGGATGGAGCGGGCACCCCGAAGCATTGCGATTGCCGTGTCGGGATCGTTATCGACCAAAGCCGTTTCCGCAGCGCCGAGCGCAAGGAAATAGTCGGCCAGCGCGTTGGCCAATCCATAGGGCTGGTCCTGCCTTGAGGGGCAATGCGACGGATCCAGCGCCCGGACATAGCTCGCCAGACCCTTCAGGATTACGGGCGAGGGCGGCTCACCGTCAAACTCTTCGACAATGAGTCCGCGAATGAAGGCTTCGAGGCCATGTTCGTCCACGCGCGAGATTTTCGGGACGTCAAAGGTCAGGTCGGGAATGCGCTTCGGGTTGGCTATCCCGTCTCCGCGATGGGAACTCATCAGTGAAGAGGTGACATCTGCAGTGCCCGGTGCACCCGACAGGCGCGGAAAATGGAAACCGGGATTGCCGCGTCCGCCGCGATGACAGCTCATGCAACTGAGCCCGGCCCGCGCTGCCTGCCCGCCGAGCAGCATCGGATCCCGGAACGCAACCGTCCCGTAGACAAGCGACACAATGTCCGGCGGATCCTCTGGCAGGCATTCCTCCGGACGGGTTGTCAGCAGATGAAGCCGTTGCGAAGCAACGAGCCAGTTCGCTTCCCGGATCGGCAATGGGGCACTGGCGCGCGCGCCAGCACATGCCGCGACTGTGAGAGCAAGGAGCCTCAGGAGTGCGGCGAGTGACCTGCCGCGATCCAACGCCGCAATTCCTCCGCCTCGGCGCAACCGAACTGACATTGCGCATCTAGGAGCGCCAGCTTCAGCCTTGCCCCTGCCAGATCCCCGCGCTCGACCATAAGTTCGCCATAATATTCGGTTGCGCCGCGATGGTTCGGGGCAACAGCCAATGCTGCAAGATAATAACTCTCTGCGACGTCGAACCGTTTGAGCTTGCGATTGGCAAAGCCGAGATAGGTCAGGATATCGGGATGGGGCCCGAAGCTTGCCTGAGCCGATTTGAGCGCTGCAATCGCATCCTCATAGCGATGCTCGTTGATCAGCCCGACAGCATCGAGATAAAGTGCATCGCCCTTGGCTGCACTTGCGAAGAGCAGGCTTTGGCTCGGCGCAAGCGATGCTGCCGGGGCGGCTGCCATTGCTGCCGAAATCGCATCGATCGCACTTTTGATTTCGCCCGCTGTTGGGCATGTCGTGGCACAGGCAGTGGCTTTGGCCTGAAGCGCAGCGAGCGTCGCTTCCGCATTGGGCCTGTCGCCGATCTTGACATAACTCACGCCCAGTTCCCGCCAGGCGTTCGTCATGTTGGGATCGATCTTGGTCGCCTTTTCGAAGAACTTCCGCGCGCCTTTCCAGTCGTTCAGGCCTTCGCGGGCCATGCCGGCAAGAAAATTTGTATTCGCGTCGCGCGGAGCACTGGCCAGAACATGGTCAAATGCAATCTTGGCCGCCTTGAAATCCTGCGCCTGAAGCGCTGCAATGCCCTTTGTGTATTCGGCGACCGGATCATATTGCGGCGCGCTGTCGCTCGGGAAGCCTCCGCCGCCGCCACCTCCGCCGCCGCCAGATGCCGACACCGGATTGGCCACCGCAAGCGCAGCAATCGCTGCGGATGAAATCATGAACTTCCGCATCCCGTCCTCCTCTATCCCGCCTTTGCGACTTTTGAGGGATTCGTCCTATTGATCAGGGAAGCTAGCCTGCTTGACCGGACTGGACAAGCCGAAGAAGTCGCCGTTCAGTGGCAGTTGCTTGCCGGCCCCGCGATCAGGTCCAGACAGCGCCCGTCGATTTCTGCAGACGGCACAGCCAAGCCGATCAGGCTGGCCAGCGTCGGCAGGATATCGACCGTCTCGACGGCATTGGGCTGTTCGAACCCGGTCATGCCCTTCCACCAGAACAGGATCGGCACCCGCCGGTCATATCCCCAGGGCGATCCATGCGTTGCGACAAAGCCCGGGCCACCGGCGGGGATCGGCGTGACATAGGGCTTCAGCAAGACAATGAAATCGCCCGACCGTTCCGGATCGAAACTGGCCTTGACCCGGTCCAGAAGCGACCATTCGTCAACCGGTGCAGACGGGGCCGGGGCTGCGACAATGTCTGCCGCCGTGAAGACGGCTGCCACCTGCGGATTCTGGCGATAGGCCGCCACTGCGGCTTGCAGAACGTCTGCTCGCTTTTCCGGAGGCACCGCCGGGGAGAGGTAAATGTCGCCAAAGGCCGACCGACCGAGGAGCGCGCTATCGGCAAGGCCAAAGCGCGTGGCAAGTATTGCTCCGACGGATTTTGCCGACAGCGCTGCATCGACCCGCTGCGCCTCAGGCAATGCATCTTCGCGGTTGCGCTCGGGCGCATCATGTCCGCCATGATCGGCCGTCAGCACCACGGCATAGGGCATCTTCGCCTTGTCAAGCGCGGCAAAGAAGCGCCCAAGCGTCGCATCGAGCGCGTGAATCTGGGCGCACATTTCAGGGCCTTCGGTGCCAAAGCCATGGCCGACATAATCGGTCGCCGAAAAGCTGACGGCGAGCACATCGGTCCCGCTGCCCCGCCCGAGCTTCAATTCATCGAACGCGGCAAGAGCCGCATCAAGGGTCAGTGCATCAAACTCCGGCGTTGCCCGCCATCCGCGTTCGTCCCCCGGCTTGCGCAGGGCAAGCCGACCGATCTTCATTGACGTTGAAATGGGAATATCGCGCACCTGACCCGCGCAATCTGCTGGCAATCTGATGGCAGCGGGCTTTGCAATAGCCGCCGTCGCCCGTGCATTGACAGCAGCAAGGCCCGCAGGAAGGTCCGCAAGCTTGGTCTTGTAACTGGTGAAGCTCTTGCCATCCCACCAGATTTCGAAATCCGCATCATGCCCGCCCATCATCACGGCCGCGCGGTCCTTGCCGGAAACGGCAACGACACGCGTTCCCGGAAAAACAGACTTCATCCTGTCGCCAAGGGTCGGCACTTTCAGATGATGGGGCGACACCGTGTAGTTGGACGCATTGCTTCCCGGCAGGCTTTCGTCTTCCGCGCAATAGACCTCATAGCTCGGCTTCCCGGCACTGTCTGTGCGCGCAGCCCGCGGGTTCTGCCAGTCGTTCGCAATGATTCCCGTCCGGGCCGGGTGGCTACCCGTCAGGATTGTCGAATGCCCGGGGCAAGTTTCGGTCGCCGCATGGCTCTGATGGCCTCGTGCAAAAACAACTCCCTTGCCCAGTCGGGCCAGGCCGCCGGTGACACGCCCCCGATATTCATTGAACAGGTCGGATGAAAACTGGTCGACCGCAATCGCAACGATAAGCTTGGGCGCGACCGCAGCTGGCGCCGCGGCCTCTTTCGCGTTTGCCGGAAAAGCCGCTGTCGACAAGGCCAGCATTGCACCAGCCAGAAGGATTTTCCTCACCCTGTAACTCCGCTTTGTGTTCAACCGAAACAGGCTATAGCGCTGCCTGTAATGCAACAAGGATTTTCGATGAACTGGCTTCGGTGCGGCCTGATGAGCCTGGTCGCAATGCTCTGCGCTTTCGCACCACCGGCTTGGGCCCAAAACCACATCAGGGCATCATTGGTGGCGGAATCTGCAGAGCCTGCCCCTGGCAATGCGATCACGATTGCGATCCTCATGCAGCCAGAGCCGGGTTGGCATGGCTATTGGCAGAACCCGGGCGACGCGGGCCTCTCCGCGCAGTTGCACTGGGCGCTGCCGAACGGTGTGACGGTCAGCGCGCCGCGCTACCCCGTGCCGGAACGGTTGGTAATTGCGGACCTGATGAATCACGTCTTCAATACGGAACATGCCCTGCTCGCGACCCTGACAGTGCCGGGCAATCTTGCCAAGGGAACCAGGCTACCGCTGCGTCTGTCGATCGACCGGCTGGCCTGCACCGACAAGATTTGCGTGCCCGAGCATGACGATCTCGCGCTGGACCTGACCGTCGGCGACGGCACAATCGCAGCAGCTGATCGTGCCCGGTTCGACGCGTGGCGGACGAAACTGCCGCGCCCGTTGGGGAGCATCGCGCATTTCGAGATCGAAGGGCCAGCGATCCGCATCGGCATCCCCTATCCCGCCAGCCGCCCAGCGACTGACCCATGGTTCTTCTCCACCAGCGAAAATGTCCTGAATTATGCGGCTCCGCAGAAAGTCAGCCGCGTTGGCGACATGCTGGTTATCGAAACCTCGAAGGCGCTCTTTGGCTTTGCCAGCCCGAAGACGCTTGAAGGCGTTGTTGCGCTTGGCAAGGGCGAAGGACTGACTGTCTCCGCAGTGCCTGGCACAGTCGAAAAGGGCAGCAGCGATGCAGGCCTTCTGGCCCTTGTCCTTGCACTCGGCGGTGCCATCCTGGGCGGGTTGATCCTCAACATCATGCCGTGCGTCTTTCCGGTGATCAGCCTCAAGGCGATCAGCCTGGCGCGGGCCGGAAGCATTGATGAAGGCGAAGCGAAGAGGGAAGCGCTGGCCTATGCTGCGGGTGTCATCGCAACCTGCCTGGCCCTCGGCGGCGGACTGCTCGCTCTGCGCGCTGGTGGCACTCAGGTGGGTTGGGCCTTTCAGTTGCAGGACCCGCGCGTGATCCTTTTCCTCACATTGCTTGCCAGCGCCATCACACTGAGCCTCATGGGCCTGCTCCATTTGCGAAGCTATGGCGGGGGCGATGCGCTGGCCTCAAAGGGTGGTATGACCGGCGCCTTCTGGACAGGCGTTCTCGCAGCGTTTGTCGCAACGCCCTGCACCGGGCCCTTCATGGCTGCTGCACTGGGTGCAGCGCTTGTCCTTCCCGTTCCGGCCGCGCTCGCGATCTTCGCCGGGTTGGGCCTGGGCCTTGCCCTGCCGTTCCTGGGGCTCGGCTTTGTTCCGGCACTTCGCCGGATGGTGCCAAAACCCGGTGCATGGATGGCGACCTTCCAGCGCTTCCTTGCCATACCGATGGCCCTGACCGTCGTTGCGCTTCTCTGGTTGCTCTGGCGCCAGACGGGACCGACAGGCCTGTACATCGGCATCGCCGGATCGGTGCTTGTCGGACTTGTTGGCTGGATCGGTGGACGGCGTCGGCCGCTCGGGGTGGTTGCACTTACCGGCTTTGCAGCGGTATCGGCGGGCGCCGCTTATGCCATGCCCTTCCTGTTCACGCTGGCGCCTGCCCACACCGCGGTTATGGGCGCAGAGCCATTTTCGGAAGGCCGCCTGACCACCTTGCGCAAGGCCAATACGCCTGTCTTTCTCTATTTCACTGCCGATTGGTGCCTGACCTGCAAGGTCAATGAAAAGGCCGCAATCGATCGCGCCGAAACCAAGGCTGCATTCGAAAAGGCAGGGGTGACCGTGATGGTTGGAGACTGGACCAACGGCGATCCGGAGATCACGCGCTTTCTCGAGGCGCACGGCCGATCAGGCGTGCCGCTTTACCTCTGGTATGCAAAAGGCAATGCAGAACCGGTGGAACTGCCGCAAGTGCTGACGACCGGGACTTTGACCGCGCTGGTCAATTAGGCCGCGAATAGACTTTCCGTCCGGCCACCCAGGTTTCCAGCACTTTTGTTGCGCGGAGTTCGGCAGGGGTCGCCAGCATGGGATCGCGGTCGACCAGGATGAAATCGGCCCAAAGACCGGGCGCCAGCCGCCCGACCTTGCTTTCTGCGAATGCGGCGTAGGCCGCACCGGTCGTAAAGCCCGCGAGCGCCTCTTCGCGCGAGATCCGCTCCTGCGGTTGCCAGCCGCCAAAGGGTTCGCCCTTTGCATCCTCGCGGGTGATTGTGGCGGCAAGCCCGGCAAAGGGGTCCGGGCTTTCGACCGGCGTATCCGACCCAAAGGCGAGACGCGCGCCGGAGGTCAGGAGGCTCTTCCAGGCATAGGCCCCTTTCAACCGCCCCGGGCCCAGTCGCGCTTCCGCCATGGTCCGGTCGCTCGTCTGGTGGACCGGTTGCATCGACGCAATCACACCAAGTTGCGCAAAGCGCGGAATATCGGCGGGATCAAGGATCTGCGCATGTTCGATGCGCCAGCGCCGGTCCCCGGTATATGTCGATTGCAGTTCGGAAAAGGCCGCGAGGGATTGCGCATTGGCCGCATCGCCGATGGCATGGATTGCAATCTGGTATCCGTCGAGCGCTGCCCGGCTCATGATGTTCCTGAGCTTCGTATCCTCGACAAACTGGAGACCGCGATTGCCCGGTGCATCGGCATAGGGCGCCTTCAACCAAGCCCCGCGCGAGCCAAGTGCGCCATCAGCATAAAGTTTTACGCCACCCATGCGCAACTTGTCTCCATAGAGCCAGGGCGTGGGGGTATTGCCGCCAATCACAAGGATCGGATCGAGCCCATCAGAATAGGAAAAGATCCGGATATTCAGCCAGCCGCCGTCCCCGGCGCGGCGATAGCTTGACCAGTCCTCAAGGCTTGTGCCCATGTCGGCAATCCCGGTGATGCCAAAGGCAAGCAGCGCCTCTTGCGCCTTGATCAGGGCCTGATCGCGTTCGCGCGACAGCGGCCGGGGCACAGCCGTGTCAATCAATTTCATGGCGGAATCGACAAAAATGCCGCTTGGCTGTCCGCCAGCCATCTCGATCCGCCCGCCGGACGGCGAGACAGACTTTGCCGTAATTCCCGCCTCGGCCATTGCCGCACTGTTTGCCCAGCCCGCATGTCCATCGACCCGTTCGAGCCAGACCGGCTTGTCTGCCACGACAGCATCCAGTTCGGCCGCAGTCGGAAACCGCCCCAGCCCCCACCGCTCCTGGTTCCAGCCCCGTCCGATGATCCAGCGCCGATTGGCATGATCGCGCGCATAAGCGGCAATTCTCGCCTGCGCCTCGGCAAGCGAATTTGTATCAGACAGATCGAGCGTCAGCGCCTGAAAACCGAGCCCCATGACATGCCCGTGCGCATCGATCAGGCCGGGCAGCATGGTTCGCCCCTTGCCGTCGATCCGGTAGTCCGGGCGCGAGGGGTCAGGAGCAGTCTTACCCTTCTTCATTTTCCGGGCCGGTTCGGCCGGTGGTGACGACGCTGTCATCAGGCGGGCGATCTTTCCATCATTGCCGATCACCAGCCCGGAAAACCGGACAACATGGCCCGCCTCGTCCAGCGTGATGCCATTCACATTATCGATCAATGTATCGGCGGCTGCAGGAGCAGCGAAAGAAAAGGCAAGAAGGGCGAGGCAGGTGCGGCGCATGCCGGGTGTGAAGATGTGCATCCCGCGATCATGCCCGCCTTGCGCCCTTCTCGCAAGCGCGCTCCCCTCTTGCACCTTAAACCAGCGAACATAGGATGCCGGACGCGACTCGATCCGGCGCGCACAAGGGGGAAAGAGACAATGGCAAAACCTGTCAAATTCGCACATGTCGTTTATCAGACGCGTCGCTACGACGAGATGATCGCATGGTACGAGACCGTTTTCGAGGCTCGGGTCGTGCATCGCGATCCCGCTCTCGCGTTCATGACCTATGACGATGAGCACCACCGGTTCGCTTTCGCCAATCTCAATGCCTTCAACCCGGATGGCGGGAATGAACGTGGCACAATCGGGGTCAACCACGTCGCCTATACCTATGCTGGCGCAGGCGATCTTCTCGAAACCTATGCGCGACTGAAGGCCGCCGGGATCTTGCCTTATTGGCCGATCCATCATGGGACAACGCTTTCGATGTACTACAAGGATCCGGACGGCAACCGGATGGAACTTCAGGTCGATTGCGGGACGCTTGAGGATGCGATGGCCTTCATGGAGAGCAAGGCTTTCGCTGCCAATCCGGTGGGCGTCGTCATTGATCCTGAAGAGCTGCTCACCCGCTACAGGAATGGCGCATCAAACGAGGAACTGATCACAATGCCGAATGGCCCGCCCTCCCCGATCCCGGCAGAGCATGGCTTTGGATGAGTGCGACGGGGCGTGGCTAGGAGTAGCTCGCATCACATCGAAGCTCCTCCAGACTCAAAAGCGGCTATTCGGGTTTCGCTGAACCGCTGGCGGTGGTGCAACAACATCCCAATGCTCTGAGATCTTGCAGTTGTTGAGCCTGAACACGTCTGCAATTGCGTAAGGTGGTGCCCCAGGGGCTGGCGTAAACCGACCGTGGAGGAACACCATTTGGCCCTCCGTGATTGTTCGCACCACCTCCCACCGGGCTTGAGGCAACTCGGCAATCAATTGCTCAAGAAAGGTGGCAGCTGCCTCACGACTCCCGCTTGAAACATCAGGTTTGTGTTCGATAAAGTCCGGCGCCATATAGCGATCAAACGCGCGCCGCGGCTGAAGGCCAACCAGTGCTTCGTTGTAAAAGGCAAGCACGATGTTGCGATTTGCCTCTTCAGTGCCGTCACATGCCCTGGTTGATGCCGAGGCAATTGGCGTCAAAGAGGGCGCCAACAACATTGCTGCGGCACCAGCGAAAAGGCGTCTCGACGTCTTGGCCATTCTGCGCTCCAACTTTCCTGGCGCTCTTGCAGGTGCATCTTCGAAATGCACCCTATTCAAATCACTGCACAAACCCTAATCCGGTTTTGCCAGCCGGCGGATCAGCGCGCTTGGGTCTTGGCGTCCGCCGCCCAAGCCCTGCACATCGGCAAGGAACTGGTCGACGAGTGCCGTCACCGGAAGAGTCGCGCCGTTGCCGCGCGCCTCATCAAAGGCAAGGCCAAGGTCCTTGCGCATCAGGTCCACAGCCAACCCGAAGTCGAATTCGTCGCGCGCCATTGTGGCCCAGCGGTTAGTCATCTGCCAGCTTGAGGCCGCCCCGCCAGAAATGGCTTCGAAGACCTTGTCGAGATCGAGATTTTCGGCCTGTGCAAAACGGATCGCCTCGGCAAGTGACTGGACGATCCCGGCAAAACCGATCTGGTTGACCATCTTGGTCAACTGCCCCGCGCCCGTCGGCCCCACATGGACGATCTTGGCGGCATAGGCCTGCATGATCGGCGTCGCCGCTTCGATGGCTTTCGCCCGGCCGCCGCACATCAGGGTAAGCGCACCCTTCTGTGCCCCGATCTGACCGCCGGTCATCGGTGCATCAATCGGCAGGATGTACTTGTCCTTGGCTTCGACTGCGAGTTGCCGCGCGATCTTTGCCGAGACAGTTGTGTGATCGATGAACAGGCTGTCTTTGCGCATCGTCCGGAAGGCACCATCGCGCGACAGCGTGACGGCAGCCAGATCATCATCATTGCCAACGCAGGTAATGACGGCATCCGCGTCTTCGGCAGCTTCGGCCGGGCTGGAGGCGCTGCGACCGCCATTGACCCGGACCCAGGCATCTGCCCGGGACTGTGTCCGGTTGTAAACCGTCATGTCGTGCCCGGCTTCGGCCAGGTGCTGTGCCATCGGCCCACCCATCACGCCGAGTCCGATAAAAGCCAGTTTTGCCATGCAGGCGAGCATAAGCACTGTTTGCCAACAGCGCCAGATGCGTTAGGGCGCCCGCATGTCAGACTTGGATCACCTGCCCGTCACGCTCGACGATGTCCGCGCCGCCCATGACCGCGTCAGCGGTGCGGTTATCCGCACGCCCACGCTGCAAAGCCAGACACTTTCTGCGATGACGGGGGCGAACATTTACCTGAAGTTCGAAAACCTGCAGTTCACGGCGGCCTACAAGGAGCGCGGGGCGCTCAACCGCCTGCTCCTGATGGGAGACAATGCGCGCAAGAATGGCGTCATCGCAGCCTCCGCCGGAAACCATGCCCAGGGCCTTGCCTACCATGGCAAACGGCTTGGCGTTCCTGTCACGATCGTCATGCCAAAACTGACCCCGACCGTGAAAGTGATGCAGACCGAAGCCCATGGCGCAACCGTAGTGCTCTACGGCGAAACCTTCGAAGCCGCCAATGCGCATGCCCGCGCCCTGGAAGGCGAGCGCAGCCTGACCTTTGTGCATCCCTTCGACGAACCCGATATCATCGCAGGGCAGGGAACGGTTGCGCTCGAAATGCTTGAGGACGCACCCGACATCGACACACTTGTGGTGCCCATTGGCGGCGGCGGGCTCATTTCCGGAATGGCAACGGCGGCCAAGGCCCTGCGTCCCGACCTCCGGGTGATCGGCGTCGAGGCCGAACTCTATCCGTCGATGCACAATGTCGTGACGGGCGCAGATGCGCCGTGCACGGGCGATACGCTGGCTGAAGGTATTGCTGTCAAGCATCCGGGCGAACTGACCCGGCGCTTCGTCAAGACGCTGGTGGATGAAATCCTGCTCGTCAGCGAACGGCGGCTCGAAGAAGCCGTCAGCCTCCTTCTCCAGATCGAAAAGACAGTGGTCGAAGGCGCGGGTGCTGCAGGGCTTGCTGCGCTCATGGAGCATGCCGATCAGTTCCGCGGACGCACGGTCGGCATTGTCCTGACAGGCGGCAACATTGATACGCGCTTGCTGGCCAATGTGCTGCTGCGCGATCAGGTCCGCTCGGGTCGTTTGGCGCGCATCCGCATCCGGCTGCAGGATCGGCCAGGGGCACTGGTGAACGTGTTCCGAGTGATTGCCGAACAGAATGTCAACGTGCTCGAAATCTATCACCAGCGCGTCTTCACCGATTTGCCAGCCAAGGGTCTCATTACCGATATCGAATGCGAGACACGAGACGCTCCGCACCTGGCGCGCCTGATCGCCGCGTTGCGCGAAGCCGGCTATGACGTGTCGCAGGTCGAACTGGCCTGATATCAAGGCCATTTTCGCGTTTACCGTTTTTTGATGGTAAATGCCCTTTTCATAACCGGCATGTCGTTCCATAACGCACCAGCTATTCTCGTAACACCGTTTGGGAGACGGATCGGCCGTGACAGCACAATTCCGGTTTCCGAGATTTTTTGTCACCAGCCCGTCGCCTTGCCCCTATTTGCCAGGCAAGCAGGAACGCAAGGTCTTCACAGAACTGACAGGCGCCAACGCGAGCGAACTGAATGATGCCCTTGGCAAGATCGGCTTTCGTCGCAGCCAGGGTGTTGCCTATCGTCCGAGCTGCGGGGATTGTTCGGCCTGTATTTCCGTGCGCGTCGTGACACAGGAGTTCGCTCCGAACGCCAGTCAGCGCAAGGTTCTGAAACGCCATTCGGACCTTGAGGTCACCGCCGCCCAGCCCTGGTCAACCGATGAACAATACCAGCTGCTGCGGCAATATCTCGCCGCGCGCCACCCCGATGGCGGAATGGCTGGAATGGACGAAATCGACTTTGCCGACATGGTGGAACAGACGCCCGTCAACACCTTTGTGATCGAATATCGCGAACCGTCGGTCAACGGCATGCCGGGTCGACTGGTTGGTGCCTGCCTGACCGACCAGCAAGGCGACGGGCTTTCGATGATCTACAGCTTCTTTGCGGCGCAGGATGAGACGCGGGTGGGTCTCGGCAATTTCATCATCATGGACCATATCCTGCGCGCAGGTGCGGCCGGATTGCCCTATGTCTATCTTGGCTATTGGATCCAGGGTTCAAGCAGGATGGAATACAAGACGAAATTCCGGCCGATCGAGAGGCTCGGCCCAGACGGCTGGCATCGCTTCGATCCCGAACAGGGTGCGCAACCGACCCCCCCTCCAGCCATCCGGATTTCCCAGCTGGCCTAAAAAAAGGGGCGGCAGCCTTTCAGCCACCGCCCCGAATTTCTGGATCAGTAGGAATAATACATGTCGAACTCGACCGGGCTCGGCGTCATTTCCCAGCGGGCGACGTCTTCCATCTTGAGTTCGATATAGGATTCGATCTGGTCCTTCGAGAACACATCGCCCTTCAGCAGATAGGCGTGATCAGCCTCAAGCGCTTCGAGTGCTTCACGCAGCGAACCGCACACGGTCGGCACCTGCGCCAGTTCTTCTGGCGGCAGGTCATAGAGGTTCTTGTCCATCGCGTCGCCGGGATGAATCTTGTTCTCGATCCCGTCGAGCCCGGCCATGAACAGCGCGGCATAGGCAAGATAGGGGTTGGCCATCGCATCCGGGAAGCGAACCTCGACGCGCTTCGCCTTGGCCCCAGCGCCATAGGGGATGCGGCAGGATGCTGAACGGTTGCGCGCCGAATAGGCGAGCAGAACCGGCGCTTCATAGCCCGGGACGAGCCGCTTGTAGCTGTTCGTCGTCGGGTTGGTGAAGGCATTGACAGACTTTGCATGCTTGATGATGCCGCCAATGAAATAGAGGCACATGTCCGACAGGCCGGCATAGCCATTGCCCGCAAACAGTGGCTTGCCCTTCGCCCAGATCGACAGATGGGTGTGCATGCCCGAGCCGTTATCTTCCTTGATCGGCTTCGGCATGAAGGTGGCCGACTTGCCATAGGCCTGGGCCACCATGTGCACGACATATTTGTAGATCTGCATGCGATCTGCAGTTTCGGTCAGGGTGCCGAATGTCAGGCCGAGTTCGTGCTGGGCGGCCGCCACTTCGTGGTGATGCTTATCGCAGGGCAGGCCCATTTCGAGCATGGTCGAGACCATTTCACCGCGAATGTCCTGGGCTGAGTCAACCGGCGCGACCGGGAAATAGCCCCCCTTGGCACGCGGGCGATGGCCCATGTTGCCGCTTTCATACTTGGTACCGGTGTTGGTCGGCAGTTCGATATCGTCAAGCTTGTAGTATGACGTGTTGTAGCCATTCTCGAAGCGCACATCGTCGAACATGAAGAATTCGGCTTCGGGGCCGACATAGACAGTGTCACCAATGCCGGTCGACTTGAGATAGGCCTCGGCACGCTTCGCGGTCGAGCGGGGATCGCGGGCATAGAGCTCGCCCGTCGACGGCTCGACGATGTCGCAGAAGATGATCATCATCGGCGTGGCCGAGAAGGGGTCGACATACACAGAATCAAGGTCGGGCTTCAGGATCATGTCCGACTCATTGATGGCCTTCCAGCCGGCGATCGATGAACCGTCGAACATCAGGCCGTCGGTCAATTCGTCTTCGCCGATGACGCCTGCACACATGGTCAGATGCTGCCACTTGCCCTTGGGATCGGTAAAACGAAGATCGACCCACTCGATCTCTTCTTCCTTGATACGCTTCAAAACATCTGCCGGTTTGGCCATTTTTGCTTTCCTTCTCTGTTATGCGTTGCCCCTGCGAAGGCCGGGGCCTGTTTGGAGTACTAAATTCAGGCTGACCCCTGCCTGCGCAGGGGCGACGAACAGCTTCAGATTGCGTCGCCATCCTTCTCACCCGTGCGGATGCGCAGCGCGCTTTCCACCGGAATGACGAATATCTTGCCATCGCCAATGCGGCCTGTCTGTGCAGCATTCGCGATCGCTTCGACCACGCGCTGCGCCATTGCATCGTCGACGACGACTTCTAGTTTCACCTTGGGCAGGAAATCGACCACATATTCAGCACCGCGATAAAGCTCGGTATGCCCCTTCTGGCGGCCAAAGCCCTTTGCTTCGGTCACGGTAATTCCGGACACGCCCACTTCGTGCAGCGCCTCTTTCACATCGTCGAGCTTGAATGGCTTGATGATGGCTTCGATCTTTTTCATTTTTGCTTTCCTCGAGTCCCCGAAAACACCCTTTCGCTTTCAATAAGCGTGCCAAACACGATTCCGCAACAGGAGTCGCAATTCCGCGAAAGGATCGTTCAAATTGTGCCTCGTGGGCAAGCAAAGCCGAGACGATTGCCCATTTTTTGGGCAGATGAGCTTGCAAACGGATGGATTTCCGGCGCCACGGCGCTATGGAATCGCCTCTCCTCCTGCGTGATGAGAGACCGTAACATGTTCGATTTTCAGCCCCGATTAGAAGGCGCCCTGATTGTTATGCGGCCTATGGTAGAGGCCGATTTCGAACCGCTGTATGCTGTAGCGGCAGATCCGCTGATCTGGGCCATCCATCCAGTGCCCGAACGGGCCGAACGGGCCGTTTTCCGCAACTATGTCGATGATGCCTTTTCCGATCGCGGCGGGCTGGTCGCAATCGAGCGTTCGTCAGGCAAAATCGCAGGCTTCTCGCGCTATTCGCAACGCTATGTCGGCGAAGAGGAGATCGAAATCGGCTGGACTTTCCTTGCGAGGGCGCTGTGGGGCGGGGACCATAATCGCGACATGAAGCGGATCATGCTGACGCATGCACTTGCTCATTTTCCGCGCGTGATCTTTCGGATCGCAGAGAGCAATCTTCGTTCGCGTCGCGCGATGGAAAAGATTGGCGGCCAAGCAATCCCGTGGGATGAAACCGTGACGGCCTTCGGGCGAGCGGTTCCCTATGTTGCCTATGCGATCACTCGCGAGCGCTTCGCCACTTCGTTCTGACGGAACTGCAGCTTCAGAGCCCCAGCACTTGCCGCGCGATGATTCCCCGCTGGATCTCGTTTGATCCACCGTAGATCGAGGCTGCGCGTCCATTGAAGTAATGCGGTGCCGCGATCATCGCCGAGTTGCTGGTCAGCGCTGGCACACCGCTGCCCGGCTGGCGCGCCGCATGCTGGTCCGGCGCAGCATAATATCCTGCAACCTCGACAGCGAGTTCCTGGATACGCTGCTGCGTCTCCGTGCCCTGGATCTTCAGCATGGACGAGGCCGGCCCCGGATTTCGCCCCGAAGCGATCGCTGCCATGACACCGAGTTCGACAGCTTCAATCGCTCCAATCTGCGCCGCCAGGATCGAAATCTTGCGCCGGAATTGAGGCTCCTCCAGTAACCCTGCTTCACGGGCTGCTGCCTTGAGCTTGCCGAGCGCCGCGTGGAGACCGGCGGCATAGGCAACCGCACGCTCGAACTCCAGCAGGTATTTGGCAACTGTCCAACCCTGGTTCTCTTCCCCGAGCCGCCCGGATACGGGCACCCGCACGTCTTCGAAAAAGACCTGGTTGAAATCATGGTCATTGGCGATCGAGACAATCGGCCGAACGCTGATCCCGGGCGTGGCCATGTCGAGCAGCAGGAAGGTTATGCCCGCCTGTCGAGGTCCTTCGCGGCTTGTGCGTACAAGGCAGAACATACGGTTCGCGAAATGCGCGTGCGTGGTCCAGATCTTGGACCCGTTGAGGACATAAAAGTCCCCGTCGCGATCCGCGCGCAGTGCAAGTGCAGCCAGATCCGAGCCCGCCTGTGGCTCGGAATAGCCCTGGCACCAATAGTCTTCGCCCGAGAGAATGCGGGGCAGATAATGGGCCTTCTGCTCTTCTGTGCCGTAACGCATGATGCAGGGGGCGACCATCCGCAGACCCATTGGCGCGAGGCTTGGTGCTTCGGCGCGCGCGCATTCGCTGGCAAAGATATAGCGCTCTGTCTCATCCCAACCTGGCCCGCCATAGTCCGCCGGCCAATGCGGCGCGACCCAGCCGCGTGTCGCAAGGATGCGTTGCCAGGCCAGAGTATGGGGCTTGTCGATGAAGACGCTCGTCGCCCGCTCCGACACTTCCCGCAGTTCAGCCGTCAGGTTTTCGTCAAGCCACTGGCGGACCTCGGCGCGAAAAGCGTCATAATGGGAAGTGTTCATTGAAAGACCATAACAGGGCAGTTCCCGGAACTGCAACGGCCGGTTTTGGCTCCGCCCTTGACCGGGGGATTTTTTTAGGCCCCTGTGCCGGGATGAGCCGCCCCCCTTTGCCTGCTGCGATCAAGTTTGTTCTGGCGACAATGCTGGTGAATTCCATCGGCTTTGGCATCATCATTCCGTCCTTCCCGCAATTGATCATGTCGCTTGGACATGTCCCGCTGTCGCAGGCGATTGCGATCGGTGGATGGCTGTCGCTGACCTATGCGCTGTTCCAGTTTCTCTTTGGCCCAGTGATGGGCAATCTGTCCGACCGCCTGGGCAGGAGGCCGGTTCTCCTGGGATCGCTGTTCGGATTCGCGGTCGATTTCCTCGTCATGGCCTTCGCGCCGAGCCTTGTCTGGCTGTTTGCGACGCGGATGCTGACGGGCATTTTCGGGGCGACCAACGGGCCGTCCCAGTCCGTGATTGCGGATGTCACCGGACCGGACGATCGTTCGCGGCTGTTCGGCTATATCAGCGCAGCCTTCGGAGTGGGGTTCGTGGCCGGACCAGCACTCGGCGGGCTGCTTGCCGAATTCGATCCGCGACTGCCTTTCTATGCGGCAAGCGCCTTGGCGGCGGCAAACTTCGTCTACGGTGCCTTCGCCCTGCCCGAAACACTGGCCAAGGAGAACCGTCGCGCGTTCGACTGGAAGCGCGCCAATCCCGTCGGGGCGCTCCTGACAGTGCGCAAACTGCCGGGGCTGCTGCCCATTTCTGCCGTCTATCTGGCCTGGCAGCTGGCGAGCCTGATCTACCCCATGACCTGGTCCTATTTCACGATCGGGCGTTATGGCTGGTCCAATGCCATGATCGGCCTCTCACTGGCCCTCATGGGTGTCTCCATGGCGCTCACCCAGATCGTCTTTTCGTCCCGGATCATAGCCCGCTTCGGAGAGCGGCGGACCGCGACCATTGGCATGCTTGGTGGTGCACTGGGGATGATCGGCTTTGCCGTCACCACGAACGGCTGGCTTGCCTTTGCGATGATGCCCTTCCTGGCCGTCCAGTCACTGGTTCACCCCTGTCTGACCGCAATGATGTCACGGCGGGCAAATGCGACGAATCAGGGCGAAATCCAGGGCTTTGCGTCGAGCGTGATGGCTGTGGGGTCCGTCATCGCGCCAATGGTCTTCAATCCGGCCCTGTCCTGGTTCACTGGCCCCAAGGCGCCGTTCCAATTCTATGGTATTGCCTTTGTCCTTGCAGCGCTCTTCGCGCTGGCCGGGCTGGCGATACTCCTTGCAATAGCTCCTGCACAAAGGCCTGATCCGGCAATCGCGGACTAGGCCGACGTGCGTCAGATTCCGCCGTCAATCGCCTCATGGCCGATGGCATCGAGCGCAGCACCAAGGGCAGCCGCACAGGCATCGAGTGCGACCTGGTCCGTCGAACGGATCACGAAGTTGGACCCGACCTGGCCATGCCGAAAGAATGGGTAGCTCCCGATCTGGCAGCCCTCATGCGCCTTTTCGGTGTCGCCAAGAAGCTCCGCAATCTCGCTTTCCGCAACCCAGCAACCGATCGTGCGCGACAGAAGCGGCAGCCCGCCCTCAAGCGTTCCGGTCAGTGCATCAAGCATCCCCGCCGTAATGTGCGGCACGCCAGCCATGATGAAGATATTGCCATGGCGGATGCCCGGCGCGCCCGACATGCGATTGGGAATGAGTTCAGCACCATCGGGTACACGCGCCATGCGCAGGCGCGCTTCGGTAATCCCGCCACGGGCCTCATAATAACGGTGCAGCGCGGCGCTCGCTTCGGGATGAATGACAACACCCACCCCCAGGGCCGCAGCAATGGCATCAACCGTGATATCGTCATGTGTCGGCCCGATACCGCCAGTCGTGAAGAGATAATCGTTGCGCGCGCGCAGGATGTTGACCGCTTCGACGATGGCCTCCTGCACATCGGGCACGACCCGCACTTCGGTCAGTCTTATGCCCTGGATGTTCAGCCAGAGCGCGATCTGCGCAACATTCTTGTCCTGTGTGCGGCCAGAGAGAATTTCATCGCCAATGACGACAAGAGCGGCGGTCCAGATGCGTGTCGATGTCATGCTGGGTGCCATAGCGCGGAAGCGTGCAACAGCCAAATCCTGCAAGGCTCGCAAAATGATGGCGCCGCTGTTATATAACCGCCATGACCGATTATCAGACCGTTGGCCTCGACACGCTCCACGCCCGTAATGGGGCCATCAAACTGCATGGACCCGAAGGGTTCGAAGGCATGCGCAAGGCTGGCCGCCTTTCCGCGCAGATCCTCGACGCGCTGGTGCCGCTGATCGTGCCCGGCATCACGACTGAAGAGATTGACGACACGGTGCGCCGGATGACGCTGGAGGCCGGAGCAATCCCGGCGACTCTTGGCTATCGCGGCTATACCCACAGCTGCTGCACCTCGATCAACCATGTCATCTGCCATGGCATTCCGGGCCCGAAGGTCCTGCGCGACGGCGATATCGTCAACGTCGACGTGACGAGCATCGTCGATGGCTGGCATGGCGATACCAATCGCACCTATCTGGTGGGAGACGTGCCGATCAAGGCGCGGCGCCTTGTCGAAGTGACCTATGAGGCCATGATGCTCGGCATCGAACAGGCGCGGCCGGGCAACCGGCTGGGCGATGTGGCCCATGCCATCCAGAGCTTTGCCGAAAAGCACCGCTATGGCGTTGTGCGCGATTTCTGCGGACACGGCATCGGCCGACTGTTCCACGACGCCCCCGAAGTCGTCCACGCCGGCAGGCCCGGCACCGGGCCGGAACTGCGCCCGGGCATGTTCTTCACCGTGGAGCCGATGATCAACATCGGCCGGCCGGACTGCAAGGTGCTCGACGATGGCTGGACCGCCGTCACGCGGGACCGGTCGCTCTCGGCCCAGTTCGAACACTCGATCGGCATCACCGACGGCGCGCCGGAAATCTTCACCAAGAGCCCTGCAGGACTGGACTGTCCCGTTTTCGGTTAAGCGCCCGATCCACATTGCGCGCAAGGCTGGGCCGCGATGAGCATGAAGAGAACTTTCCTACGCGCCAAATCCACATGGCTTGATAGCTAGAAAAATGACACATGTTGCCTGCTGCCCATGCGGGGACCTGATGGCCAATCTGGACGGGGCAAGCGGCGGCGGGCGGATTGGCCTCAAACCAGCCCTCACCGCGGCAACATCACCGTCCCGCTGTGTTCAACCTCACGGCGACCTGCAGCCCGCCAAGGGGGGATTTGCCGAGTGTCACGGTCCCGTCGTACAGCTCGACAAGGTCGCGCACGATGGCAAGGCCGAGGCCAGAACCTGTGGCACTGTCGGTCAGCTGCTCTCCGACGGTAAAAGCCTGTTCGTAAAGCGCGGGATCGATGCCGGGGCCGTCATCATCGACCAGCAGCCGGACCATCGTCCCCTCGCGTTCCCAACTTGCGATCACGCGCGACCGTGCCCATTTGGCTGCATTGTCAAGCAGGTTGGAAAGGATCTCTGCCAGGTCCGTGGCGTCGATCTGGACAGTCTGGTCCGGGAAGTCTCCGCAACAGAACGCGATATCGCGATCCCGGTGCAGTCGGGACATGGCCGCAAGCACAGGCGTGATCGTTTCGCGCAGCGACGCGACCTGGCCGGGGGTGCGATCCACAGACGCCGCACGGGCGCGGGCAAGGTGGTGCTCGATCTGACGCTTCATCCGTTCGCTCTCGCGGATCAGAGTGGCCGCACTGTCCACATGCCCTTCTGCGGCAAGGCGCTCTGCCTCATCGAGGATGATGGTCAGCGGTGTCCTGAGCCCATGGGCCAGATTGCCAGCCTGCACCCGGGCCTTTTTGACGATCGCCGAATTGACTTCCAACAGATCGTTCAGGTCACTCACCAGAGGCGCGACTTCGGTCGGATAGTCACCCTGCATCACTGTTGTCCGTCCCGCCCGAACATCCGCAATCGCTTCTGACATGCGCCGCAGCGGGCGCAGGCCAAAGGCAATCTGTACAGCGCCTGTCGTCAGCACCACCAAGGCAAAGGCGATAAGGAGCCCGGCAAGTGGCCTTTCGAATTCTGCAAGCACGTCATCGAGCAGCCGGACGTCCGACGCGATCGACAAGTGCAGCGGGGGGCCGCCGCCCTTTACGGCAAGCGTCATGCCATATTCGAGTGTTTCGCCAGACGGGCCCTGCACCTGCGCCCAGGCGAACTTCGGGCTCCGCGCCAGTGTGCCGGACAAGGATCGGCCCGCCAATGACGGAGACCGAAGGGTCCGGTGGCCAAGCCGCTCGATCTGCCAGTAATAGCCCGATCCGGGCGGAATATAGCGGGGATCGGACAAGCGCCGCAGCATGACAGGATCACCCTGTGCATCAACGCGCACCAGAGCCGCGAGTTCATCAATATGAACCTGCAGCTCATCATGAAAACCTTGCGTCACATAGGCCCTGAAGAGCGCGGAGACGACCAGGCCGGTCAGAATGAGGCCTATGGCAATCCAGGCGAACGTGCTGGCAATGAAACGAAATTTCAGGCTGTTGAAAAAGCCGGTCACCGCTCGAATCGATATCCCAGACCGCGAATTGTCGTGATCGCAGATTTACCGATCTTGCGCCGCAGCCGCCCGACATGGACCTCAATCGTGTTCAGGTCTCGCTCGCTATCCATGGGATAAAGATGGTCCAGAATGTCCGGTTGTGCAATGATGTGGCCCGCGCGCAGCATGAACATCCGCAACAGCCGATATTCCATCTGCGTCAAATCGAGCAGTTCGTCGCCCTTCCAGACAGACTTTGCTGCGGGATCAAGCGTTATCCCGCCCGCCACGATCCGTGCGCCGGTATGGCCCATGGCCCGCCTCGAGAGCGCATGCAGACGCGCGATCAATTCCTCCGCCCGAACCGGCTTGACGACAAAATCGTCGCCGCCCGCATTCAATCCTTCGACCTTGTCCTGCCAGCTCCCGCGTGCACTCAGGATCAGGATCGGATTGGTGAGGCCTCGTTCCCGCCACTTGGAAATCAGTTCAATGCCACTCATGCCGGGAAGGCCGAGATCCACAACCAGGGTCGTGAACTTTTGGGGATCGGGCCAGTCCAGCGCTGTTTCCGCATCCGGCGCATGTTCGACAACAAAGCCGGCAGCAGCAAGCCGCGACATCAGTCGTCGGGATATTTCCGAGTCATCTTCAACTAGGAGAATCCGCATTGTGGCCCTTCGTTCGACACTGCGCTGCCTGACGAAGCTGCACCCATCCTGACAATTGGCAGAATCATTGCGGGACGGTGGATTGTATCCGGCGATGACGCAGTGACGTCAAACGGTTCCGAATTTCGTTTCGACCTCGATGCCGGTGCGCTTCAGAAATTCGGTGGGCAGGACGCCACCTGCACACACAATCACGGCGTCATTGGCAATTTCGAGAACACCCTGCGGCGTCCGGATCGCTACTGTGCGCATGGCAATGCGCTCCACATCTGACTCGAGAAGAACAGAGATTCTGCCGGCGGAAGCGGCAGCGTTCACGCGGTCGCGGTTCTTTTGACGAGCGCGGTCAAAAGCCTTGCCGCGATAGGCCAGTGTCACATGCGTTCCCGCCTCGTCCGAGATCGAGGCAGCCGCTTCGAGCGCGCTGTCTCCGCCACCGACGACAAGGACATGCTGGCCGCCATATTGCTGGGGATCAACAAGGCGATAGACGACCTTCGTGCTGTCTTCACCGGGAACGCCGAGGGTGCGTGGCGTGCCTCTTCGCCCGATGGCAAGCAGGACGGTCTTGGCGCGAAATTCAGACCTGTTCGTGCTTATGATGAAAAGGCCATTCTCGCGGGAAACCGAATCCACCCGTTCCTCAAAATCAATGCGCAGCCCCGTTTGCGCAACAACGCCCTCCCAGAACTCAAGCAGCTTTTCCTTGCTGATTTCTCCGAACTTGACCTTGCCGACCAGAGGCAATTCCGCCGGAGCAGTCATCACAAGCTTTCCACGCGGGAAATGCGCAACGGTTCCCCCGAGCGTGTCCTGCTCCACAATCCGGAATTTCAGCTTCTGCTCTGTCGCGCCCAGAGCCGCGGAAATGCCCGCCGGGCCGGCGCCGACAATCAGAAGATCAAGAACCTCGGGCCCGGCCTCAATCGCGCGGGCCTTGGCGGCGATGTGCCGGATCGCTTGGCGGCCCTGTTCAATGGCGTTGCGGATCAGTCCCATGCCGCCCAGTTCGCCAGCAATGAACAGGCCGGGCACGTTCGTTTCGAACTTCGGTGATACATGGGGGATGTCGACGCCGCGCGTTTCCGTGCCGAACACGAGCGAAATGGCATCGGTCGGACAAGAGGTGGCGCAGGCGCCATGACCAACACAATGCGAGGGTTCGATAAGCTTGGCCTTGCCGTCGATGATCCCGAGTATCGACTTTTCGGGGCAGGCTTTGACGCATGCCGCGCAGCCAAGACAAAGGGCCGGATCAATGACGGGGTGAAGGGAGGCCGGCTCGGTCAGGCCTGCGATCCGGGCCTCTTCCATCACCGCAAGTGCGCGCTTCGTCCGCCGACGCGACACGATGTAAAACGTCAGCCAGAGCCCAACGAGCGGAACCGCATAGGCAAGCAGAAGCGGATTGAAATGCATTTGTATGCTAGAGGCCCAGCTCGCTCGCCAAGGCGTTGACCTGAGCCAGCTTGGCCGGTTGGGATGCGAACGTCTTGCGCGCAGTAGCAAGGTCAGCCTTGGCCTGGGGCATGTCCTTCAGCACGACGCGCGAGCGAATGAGCTTCAGCCAGCCTTCGGCATCGTTGGGGTTTGCCTTGAGCTTTGCCGCCAGGCCATTGACCATCCCGTCGATCATCGACTGCTGGTCGGTCAGGGGAAGCGACGAAGCCGCCGCCACCTGCGCGGGATTTGGTCCGGACAATGGCGCCATTCCCGGCGTCAGGGACGCAGACGGAGCCGAAACAAGCCGCCCGGCGACGTTGACCCCGAGTTTCGCGGCCAGTTTTTCAATGCGCTGGCGCAGATCGACCTGCCAGGGCACGTCGGCGGACGCGCTGTTGGACAGCGCAATCCATTCATCAAGCGCTGCGCGTTCCTGACCATTCTGGGCCTTGTAGAGCGATGCAAGAAAACGGGCGCGCGGCTCTTTGGGGTCAAGCCGCAACGCCGTGTCGATATGGCCTTTTGCTTCAGGCGTCACGGTATCACCGGCAACCGACACCAGCGCCTCAGCATATCCCGCCTGTACATCGGCGCGTGCCGGCAGCAGCTTGACGGCCTTGGCATAGGCAAGAGCGGCTTCGGCTGGCTTGCCCGTACTCTGGAATGACCAGCCAAGCATCCGGAAGCCTTCTCCATCATTCGGATTCTTCTGAAGGCGCGCCTCCAGGCGGCTGATCATCGTGTCGACATCGTCAAGTTTTGCATCGGGCTGGCCGACTGCAGCGGCGCCCGCAGGCAGCGCAAGCGGGGTTTCCGCCGGGCCCTCAAGGCTGCGATATGCATAGATGCCGCCTGCCGCCAATACGAGGACGCCTGCCCCTGCAAAGGCCAGCCGCGGCGATATAATGCCGGCCTTCGGCTCTTTTGGCACTGCAGCCGGTTCCGTGGCCTGTTCGACCTCGGAAGATGTTGCTGCGCTGCTGGCATCCTGCCCGCGCGCCTGCACAAGCCGCATGATGGCGATGCCCAGGGCGAGTCCCGCCAGCCCTGTCAAGATCATGGGAATTAACATGGTTGACCCCTGCTCATATCGTTCATTCGGTGCGCCCTATGGCTTGGGATTGGCCCACTGCAATCAGTGAAGCTGACACCAAGCTGCATTTACGGCCTGTTCGCCGGTACTATGGTGGGAAAACAGGCCGAAACGAGCCGTTGTTTCGCGGCCAGATGTGAACTTTTCGCTAATGAAGCCACGCTAGAGAAAAGTGCCGACGGACAATGTGAGTGGATGGGAAAGCTGGATGACGCAAGCCATTGCCGAAACAGATTTGAAGACTGCCAAGCCGTTCCTGAAGCCTGCCCAACTCGAGAATGCTCTGTCTTTACTTGTCGGCCTTTCTGTCTCGGCCTTGCTTGCCTATGGGTGGCTCCACAGGGACAATCGCTGGATCAACCCCGAAAGCGGCATTGGTTACTGGCTCGGCATTTTCGGCGGCAGCATGATGCTGCTCCTGCTCGTCTACCCATTCCGCAAGCGCATCCGCATGCTCGCCGGCATCGGCAGTGTCGGCTTCTGGTTCCGCTTTCACATGTTCCTCGGCCTGATTGGCCCGGTCGCGATCCTCTACCACGCGCGCTTTTCCTGGGGAGCACTCAATAGTGCCGTTGCGATGGGCGCGATGCTGATCGTTTCCGGAAGCGGCCTCATCGGGCGGTATTTCTATTCGCGAATCCATCGCGGCTATTCGGGCAGAAAGCTTGAAGTGCGGGCTCTGCTGAAAGAGATGCATGAACTGCTGGACAGTCTGGCGGGACTTGGAAACGACGGGATTCTGATCCGGACGCGTCTCGAACCCTTTGAACAACGAACCGTCGTTGCCGGGGCCGGCTTCTGGACAAGCGCCTGGTCGGTTGTAAGCCTTGGCCTCAACACCCGGCTTGCCATGCGACAGCTGCGCAGCGATCTCGCCGCGACAGCACCGGCTGCAATGACCAGGGATGCCCGCGCCCATCATGACAAAAAGCGACTGGTTGCCCTTGCATCAGATTATCTCGATGCCGTCCGGCACGCCGCTGAATTCGCCTTTTACGATCGGATGTTCAGGCTCTGGCACCTGTTTCACCTGCCGCTCTTTTTCATCCTTGTCGTGACAGCGATCATCCACATTGTCGCGGTGCATATGTATTGATGGCGCGGTGGGTTCGCCTTCTTGCGATTGCCTGGCTGGCCTTTGCTGCGCACCTCGCCTTTGCCCAAGGCATCATGGAACGCCTGATCACGCCCGGTCCGCTGAGCAGGGCCCATGCAAAGCTCGAAGCCAATTGCGCCTCTTGCCATGAATCCTTTTCGCGCCAGGCGCAGAACGGAAAATGTCTTGCCTGCCATACCGGCATCGGCGCTGACATAAGAGGGGGAGCCGGATTCCACGGAAAATCGACCGCGCGATCACAAGCCTGCAAGACGTGCCACAGCGAACACCAGGGTCGCAACTTCCCCATTGTGCGGTTCACGCGCGCCGGCTTCAACCACCAGCTGACAGACTACCCCCTGCTCGGCGGCCACGCCAAGGCGACCTGCGCGGGCTGTCACGGCAATGGCGGCCATTTCCGAGGGGTCTCGACGGCCTGCGCAACCTGCCATGCGAAGAAGGACCCGCATCTGGGCCGCCTCGGGAAGGCCTGCCAGACCTGTCATGACGTCAACAGCTGGAAGCAACCCTTGCCGTTCGATCACCGGTCGACGGGCTATGCACTGACCGGCGGCCACAGGACAGCCGCCTGCCTTTCCTGCCATGCCGGGCAACGCTGGGCCGGGACGCCCTCACAATGCATCGCCTGCCACGCAAAAAAGGATGTGCACAACGGCTCTCGGGGAACAAATTGTGCCAGCTGCCATTCGCCGGCAGGGTGGAAGGCAACATCGTTCGATCACAACACGGATACCGGCTTTCCCCTGATCGGTCGGCACGCGTCAACCGGGTGTGCTTCATGCCATGGCGTCGGCAACACGATCCGGAAGCCTTCAAGGGCCTGTGTGGCCTGCCACATCAAGGATGATGTCCACAAAGGCAGCAATGGCACCGAGTGCGCGCGCTGCCACAACAGCCGCGACTGGAAGCAGGCAAGCTTCGATCACAACACGATGACCCGTTTTGCCCTGCGCGGCGCGCACGAGCCGCTTGCCTGCGGCGCATGTCACAAGCAACCGCCACGCGTCGTCAAACTGTCGGTAAGCTGTGCGAGCTGCCACGCGGATGACGATGTCCACAAAGGCAAGTTCGGCGCAGCGTGCGAGAGTTGCCACAATGCGATCGGCTGGAAGGAAAAGGTCTCCTTCGATCATGCCCTGACCCGCTTCCCGTTGCTGGGCAAACATGCGGCCGTCGCATGCACACAATGCCATGCGGACAAGAGTTTCGCCGCCAAGGGTGTAACCTGTGAATCCTGCCATGCAGACGATCACCACGCAGGTGCCCTGGGCACTCCGTCAAAGTGTGCGCGCTGCCACACGGTCAACGGCTGGAAGCTGTGGAGTTTCGATCATGATGGTGCGACACAATTTCCGCTGACCGGCCAACACAAGGGACTGATCTGTTCGGCCTGCCATGCAAAAGCCGAAGATCCGGCAAAGCTGCAAAAGGATTGCGTCGCCTGCCATAAGCAGGACGATATTCACAAGGGAAGCTTCGGAGACAATTGTGAACAGTGTCATGTGACTACAAATTTCAACCAGATAACAATGCGTCGATAGGAAATCACAGTATAATTATGGGTGAACATAAGTAATACTGTATTTTTACTTTGAGATGAACGAAACTGTCACGAAGCTGACAATCCATTCTTTTGCGCGATAGGTTGATTCAACAGCGGGATAAACCGCCCTAACTTTCGATCGCGGATTATATTAACCATTCCCGATAATAAGCTGTTTCAGTCCTTGGGTCGATGAGAGGATTTGAGGCTGACGATATGGTCTTTGGGTTGCGGTGTCTGTCGAGACGCCAAGATCCGGGTCCAGGCGGGAAAAAGGGAGTCGGGGTTCGCATGATCGGGAGATGGCTTGCTGCACTCCTGACTGTGGTGTTCGCTTTGGCGATCGTCGCAGGCAACCCCCTGTCGGCAGCGCGCAAATCCTCCTTCGATCATTTTTCGACCGGGTTTCCGCTAACGGGAGCCCATGTGGCCGTTGCCTGCGAGACATGCCACAAAGCCGCAGTCTTCAAGGGTACGCCCAAGACCTGTTCAGGATGCCACAATGATGTGCGCACCAATGGCAAGCCGGCAAACCATATCGTTACGCAGGCGGAATGCGACAGCTGCCACACAACCCGCCAATGGACGATCAACAGGTTCGATCACACAGGCGCAACGCAAAGCTGCGTGACGTGCCACAACGGCATCAAAGCCACTGGCAAGACGGCAAACCACCCCCAATCGAGCAACGAATGCCAGGACTGCCACAACACCAATTCATTCGCGGGCGCGCGATTTGACCATTCAAATGTGACCGGATCCTGTTTCAGCTGTCACAACGGCACCAAGGCCACGGGCAAGTCGGCGAACCACCTTCCGTCATCCAATGTCTGCGAGGATTGCCACACCACAACAAACAGCTGGGCCGGGGCCCGGTTTTCACATGCGGGCATAACGGGCACCTGCTTCAGCTGCCACAACGGCACGAAGGCCGCGGGCAAGAGCTCCACGCACCTGGCCACCAGCAATACCTGCGAGGACTGCCACAAGACCAGTGGCTGGACCCCTGCAACCTTCAATCATAGCGGCGTCACAGGAACATGCTTCAGCTGCCACAATGGCACCAAGGCCACCGGCAAGAGTGCGACTCATCTGACGACGAGCAACACGTGCGAGGATTGCCACAAAAACACAGGCTGGATACCCGCAACGTTCAACCACAGTGGCATCACCGGCACCTGCTTCAGCTGCCACAATGGAACCAAGGCCACGGGCAAGAGCTCCACGCACCTTTCAACCAGCAATACCTGCGAGGACTGCCACAAAACCGCAGCCTGGATACCCGCCACCTTCAACCATAGTGGCATCACCGGAACATGCTTTAGCTGCCACAATGGAACCAAGGCCACGGGCAAGAGCGCGACCCACCTCGCAACGAGCAACACCTGCGAAGACTGCCATCGCACGACCGCATGGATTCCTGCCACCTTCAACCACAGCGGCATCACCGGGACGTGCTTCAGTTGTCACAACGGCACCAAGGCCACCGGCAAGAGTGCCACGCACCTCTCAACCAGCAATACCTGCGAGGACTGCCACAAGACCAGCGGCTGGATCCCCGCGACCTTTAACCACAGTGGCATCACCGGTACCTGCTTCAGCTGTCACAATGGCACCAAGGCCACGGGCAAGAGCGCGACCCACCTCGCAACGAGCAACACCTGCGAAGACTGCCATCGCACAACCGCATGGGTGCCCGCCACCTTCAACCACAGCGGTATCACGGGAACCTGCTACAGCTGCCACAATGGCACCAAAGCCACAGGCAAGAGCGCGACCCACCTCGCAACGAGCAACACTTGCGAAGACTGCCATCGCACAACCGCATGGGTGCCCGCCACCTTCAACCACAGTGGCATCACGGGAACCTGCTACACGTGCCACAATGGAACCAAGGCCACAGGCAAGAGTGCCACGCACTTGTCGACCACGAACACCTGCGAGGACTGCCACAGGCCGACAGCCTGGATCCCCGCAACGTTCAATCATGTCGATGCCAACGGAACCTGTGTGAGTTGCCACAACGGGACCAAGGTTCCCGGCAAACCCGCAAACCATATCTCAACGACTGACAGTTGCGACAGCTGCCATGTGACCACGGCCTGGACAACCGTCCGCATGGATCACACCCAAGCACTTGGAACCTGCTCCGGCTGCCACAATGGCACCAAGGCAACCGGAAAGCCGGCCACGCATATTCCAACCACTGGCGATTGCGGCGATTGCCACAAGACGATTGCCTGGCTGCCCGCGACATTTGACCATGCCAATGTGACAGGGGCTTGCAGCACATGCCACAATGGCACCAAGGCCACCGGCAAGTCCCCGACGCATTTCCAGACGACAATCGGTTGCGAAAATTGCCACAGGGTGACGGCGTGGATTCCGACAACCAACTATATCCACAGCTCTCCGGCGTATCCCGGCACGCATGCCCGCCAATTGGCCTGCCTCGACTGTCACACAACCAATTCGCAAACGGTGCCCTATAGATATGCGTCCTATGCGCCCAATTGCGCCGCGTGCCATGCTGGGGACTTCAGGGCCGGTTCGCATCCAAAATACGAGTCCCCGACGCGCGTGAACTACACCGTGTCGGAGCTGCGCGACTGCACGGGCTCATGCCACATCTACACCAACAGCTCACTCACAACGATCAAGGAACGGCGTACCGGCCACCACCGCGTCAGTGCGAGTGGTTTCGACTGATCCAGCAAGGACATCGGCATGACATTGCACAGGGGTAAATCTGCCTCCCTCCTTTTCACGGCTGCAATCGCGGGCAGCCTCTGTCCGACTGAAGACATTTATGCGCAGTCTGTGAGCGATCGCGTTCTCTCGGACGTGACTGCGCAAAGCGTGGGCACTTGCTCTACCATTTCCATTGCATTCAATGTCCGGGTGCAGGTGCTGAGTTTCTTCCCGCAAACGGAAGGTCGCGAACTGCACATTCGCGTCAAGACGCTCGATGGCACGTCGCTGTCCCGCGAGTCCCTTCGGGCGCCAACGGGTGTGCCCGCTCTCAGATCGATCCAGTATGAGGGGGATAACGCATCAGGCCCGGTGCTCTCGCTCTTTTTCAATCGCGATGTCCGGTTTGACGTGGCCGCCGGGAAAACGCCCCAGACAGTCATTGTCACCGTGTCCGAGGCCGGGGACACCTCGTCCTGCTCGGCCTCGGCAATTGGTGGCGATATCGCAGCGGCGCCGCCTCCATCGGGCACCAACCCCTCCGCCGAACAGGCAAAGCCAGCGATCCCCATCCCGAGCGGCCTTTACGTCGTAAACGTCCTGTCCCAACCCAAGGACATTGGCGATTTGCCGGCAGCCCGGGCCGAAGCCTTGGCAGGGCAGACCACCTATGAAACGCGGTTCGAGCGCGACGGCCAGACCTGGCATCGCTTGCGCGTCGGCTTCTTCGAAACGCGCGAAGCGGCTGAAGCCGCCAGTGCAAAGCTGGCGAAACTGTTTCCGGAAGCCTGGGTCGTCAAAGTGACTGCGCAGGAGCGGGCGCAGGGGGTCGCCTCGCGGATCGATGTCGGCACAGGCGCCGCCCCGTCGGCGACGTCCGTCGCGCCCGCCGCACCGCTGTCGAACGAACAGCAAATGGCCGCCGCAAAGGCAGAAGCCGACGCAGAAGCCGCGCTCAAGGCCGGCGAAAATGATCGTGCCATCCAGATCCTGACTTTGGCTCTGACGCTTCCGGAAAATGAGCACAGCCCGCGGGCACGGGAACTTCTTGGCCTCACACGCGAGCGCAAAGGGCAGAATGCCCACGCCAAGGCCGAATATGAGGAGTATCTGAGGCGTTATCCGACGGGCGAGGCTGCGGATCGCGTGCGTCAAAGGCTCGCTGCACTGCTGAGCCCTGACACGCAATCGACAACAGAACTGCGCGCGGCGAGTGGACGCAGCGGAGCAGGCGAAGCAGCAAAATCATGGCGCTGGGGCGCTCGGGGCAGCTTTTCCCAATTCTATTTCCGGGACCAGAGCTCATCGAAATTTCTTGATGCGACGCGCGTCGATCCGACGGCTGAAGTCGACAATTCGGTCAATCTCAACCAACTGCTGAGCAACGCAGACATTTCGTTGACGGGCGGCAGCGACCGCAACCAGTTGCTGTTGCGTGCGGCCGGTTCCTATACGCGAGACTTCCGTCCGGCGAGCCTGCACACAGACCCCTTCACGGGCATCCAGACCATGCGGCGCAATCACGTCAAATCGATCAGTGCGCTCTATTTCGATTTCGCGGATTCGACCCTCAACATTTCAGGGCGGATCGGTCGGCAGACCCGCAATGGTTCGGGCATTCTCGGCCGGTTCGACGGTGCCCTGCTCGGCTGGCAGGTGAAGAGGAAGTTGAGGCTGAACGTGGCCGCCGGATTCCCGGTGTCCTCATCGCGCATTACCCATATCCAGAATGATCGATTCTTCTATGGCGTGTCCGCTGATATCGGTTCGAAGAAGGACAAGTTCCAGACCACATTCTACTGGTTCGACCAGCGCAGCCATGGCCTCATCGACAGGCGATCGGTTGGCAATGAAATGCGTTATCTGAACAACCGGTTCAATGCCTATACGATCCTGGACTATGACATTCACTTCAAGAAGGTGAACCTTGGGCTGGTTACCCTCAACTATTCCCTGAAGGACCAGTCTAGCTTCAGCCTCACGGCCGACTATCGCCAGTCGCCGCTCCTGACGACAAATTCCGCGCTCAACGGCACGTTTGCACAGATACTGCCAGGCGGCACGACGATGATTCGCACGCTTGCCGACCTGCGCGCAAGCCTTTCGGATTCACAGATCTATCAGCTCGCCAGCGACAATACCCAGGTCACCAAATCGCTGACCATGTCCTATTCACGACCAATCAGCGCGAAACTCCAGGGCAATCTGGACTTCACCCTGACGAATACGGGCGGCTATCTAGGGTCCACAAGAGTGATCCCCACTGCCAATCCGCCGCTCAATCCTGCGCAGCCTGCCATCGGCAACGAGTTCTACTACGGGGCCCAGCTGGTCGGCAGTGGCATGGTCTTTTCCAACGATATCTACATTCTGAGCGCCCGCTACGCCAACAATGAACGGTCGCGGACCTATACGGCCGACATCAATGCCCGTATCCCGATAACCAGCAAGTTCCGCCTGAGCCCGCGTGCGCGTTATGGCTTTCGGAGTGACAAGCTGACGGCAAGCACGTTTCGCCAATTTCAGCCCACGTTGCGGGTTAATTATTATCCGATGCGTCAATCGGAAATCGAAATCGAAATCGGCGCCAACCTGTCGCGGCAGCACCAGATATCGCCGGGGGTCGATTCGATCAGCACTGAACGCGGCATTGTCCTGAGCGCGGGCTATCGGCTCGACTTCTGACGCAGCGCGAATGACCCGTGCTTCGGCAGAGCCTTCCAACTGCACCATCTTGCCGCGCGATTTTCCGGTAACGGCACCTGACCATGCACGCTGGAGCGGGCGAAGGGAATCGAACCCTCGTCGTAAGCTTGGGAAGCTTCTGCTCTGCCATTGAGCTACGCCCGCCTGGGGGCAAGCCAATATGTCAGTCTTGCGCGATTGTCGAGCCACGCGCATGGTGGGACTTCAAAACAGAGACCGGAGAGACACATGGGATTGGAATTGCGTTCGCTCGTCAAGGAGAGTGGGGAACTGGAACTGTCGCTGGTCGATGTGCCCATGCCGGAGCCAAAGCCGGACCAGGTCGTGGTCCGTGTCGAGGCGACGCCGATCAATCCATCCGATCTGGGACTTTTGCTCGGCGCGGCCGATGTGTCGACTGCGCGGGCTTCGGGGACGGCCACACATCCTGTCACCACCTTCAGGATTCCGGAACAGATGATGCGCGCCATGGCTCCGCGCGTCGGGCAGTCGATGCCCGTTGGCAACGAGGGCGCGGGCGTTGTGGTGAAGGCGGGGTCATCGCCGGAGGCGCAGGCCCTGCTTGGCAAGACCGTCACGATGATCGGCGGCGCCATGTATGCCGAATATCGTTGCCTGCGTGCGGCCGATTGCATGGCGCTGCCTGAAGGCGCGACCCCCGCGGATGGAGCATCCTGCTTCGTCAATCCGCTGACAGCGCTCAGCATGGTCGAAGTCATGAAGCGCGAGGGGCATACGGCTCTTGTCCATACGGCCGCTGCTTCGAACCTTGGCCAGATGCTCAACAAGATCTGCATCAAGGACGGGGTTCCCCTCGTCAACATCGTCCGCAGTCCGGAGCAGGCGAAGATCCTGCGCGATATCGGTGCCAAATATATCTGCGATTCGAGTGCGCCCGATTTCATGGACAGGCTGGTCGACGCCTTGGCAGAAACCGGCGCGACGCTGGCATTCGACGCAATCGGCGGCGGAAAGCTTGCAGGGCAGATCCTGACCGCCATGGAAATCGCAGCCAACCGGAATGCGAAGGAATATAGCCGTTATGGCTCAACTGTGCACAAGCAGGTCTATATCTATGGCCGCCTCGACACCCGGCCGACCGAACTGGGTGCAGGGCTCGGCATGGCATGGGGCGTGGGCGGATGGCTGCTGACGCCGTTCCTCATCAAGTTGGGGCCAGATGCGATGCGGCTCCGCCAACGCGTGATGGACGAACTCAAGACGACTTTTGCAAGCCACTATACGCGGGAGATTTCACTGACGGAGGCCCTGCAGCCTGCCATCATCGAAGCCTATAACCGGCGCGCGACAGGGGAGAAATTCCTCATCGTTCCAACAAAGGCATAGCATCATGCATCTTGAAGGCATTTATTCCGGGACGAGTGCACTTGCCATGATCGGCTGGCTCGTCCTTGCTCTGGCGCCGCTCCAGAGGGATTCGAGCATCGCCTTTGCCCGCATCCTCGCCCTGTTGCTTGCAGTGGCATATCTGGCGCAATTCTTCTTCACGACAGAAACCATCGACGGCGCCGGTTTCGGGTCACTGGCGGAAATCACCGCGCTCTTTACCTCGCCCGGAAATGTGATGATGGGTTGGACGCATTACCTGGCGTTCGACCTGTTCATCGGTAGCTGGGAAGTTGAAGATGCGGGCAGGGAGGGCATTCCGCATTGGCTGGTGCTGCCCTGCCTGTTCCTGACCCTGATGCTCGGGCCCACTGGCCTGTTGCTCTACTTCGTGATCAGGGTCGGCCGCCGCAGGTTCTTTCCCGCATGAGCTGGCAGAAGGAAGTCGATGAAATCGGCAAGCGCAAGAAGCTTGCCGAGGCGATGGGCGGGCCGGAGAAGCTGAAAAAGCAAAAGGCCGATGGCAAGCTCAACGCGCGGGAACGGATAGCGGGGCTGGTCGACAAGGGGAGCTTTCGCGAAATCGGCCAGCTTGGCGGTGCCGCGACCTATGATGCCAAGGGCGAGCTGAAGAGCTTCCTTCCCTCGAACATGCTTTTCGGTCGGGCCAAGATCGAAGGGCGCCCGGTTGTCGTTCAGTCTGACGATTTCACTGTCCGGGGCGGCGCCGCCGATGCGGCGATCCACGAAAAGCTTGTCCAGTCGGAAAAGCTGGCGGGCGAATATCGGATGCCGCTGGTCCGGATGATCGAAGGCACGGGTGGCGGCGGTTCCGTCAAGACGCTCGAGACAATGGGGTTCACCTATGTCCCTGAAGTGCCGGGCTGGGACCTGATGGTCGACAATCTGTCTTTGATTCCGGTCGTCGCGCTGGGGCTTGGCCCGGTGGCCGGCCTGGGCGCCGGACGGCTGGTGATGAGCCATTACAGCCTGCTTGTTAAAGGCCTGAGCCAGCTTTTCGTGGCCGGACCGCCTGTCGTCGCTGCCGTCGGTGAAAAGCGGACCAAGGAAGAACTGGGCGGATCACACATCCACGCAAAGAATGGCGCAATCGATGATGAGGCCGCCAGCGAGGCCGAAGCCTTTGCGATGGCGCGGACCTTTCTATCCTACCTGCCATCCTCGATCCATGAACTGCCCGAACGCAAGCCGACCCGGGACAAGCCGGATCGTCGGGAACAGTTCCTGATCGAAGCGGTCCCGCGGGATTTGCGTCATCTCTACAAGATCCGCCCGATCATCGAAGCCGTTGTAGATCAGGGGAGTTTCTTCGAGATCGGTCGGCAGCATGGCCCGTCCATTGTTACCGGCTTTGCGCGGATTGACGGATATCCGGTCGGGATCATGGCAAGCGACCCGATGGTCCTGGGTGGCCTGTGGACAGCAGCAACCGCCCGCAAGGTGGAACGTTTCATCGATCTGGCCGATACATTCCACCTGCCGGTCGTCCATATGGTCGACAATCCGGGGTTCATGATCGGCCGCAAGGCCGAAGAAGACGGGACCATCCGTTATGGCAGCCGCGCGATGACGGCCGTCTATCAGAGCAAGGTGCCGATCTGCGTCGTCATCTTGCGCAAGGTCTATGGCATGGGGGGCAGCGCACCTGCCAACTTGTCGCGCTTCAAATGGCGCTTCGCCTGGCCAAGCGGAGATTGGGGAAGTCTGCCCATCTCGGGCGGACTCGAAGCGGCTTACAAGTCCGACCTTGAAGCTTCGGACAATCCGAAAGCCCTGCTGAAGGATATCACTGCCCGTCTCAATCAGGTCCGCAGTCCGTTCCGCACTGCCGAAAAGTTCCGGATCGAAGACATTATCGATCCGCGCGACACGAGACCGATGCTCTGCGAATTCGTCGAGCAGGCCTACCGCGTACTGGAACCCGGCCCGAAGGCGCGCGGTTTCCGCTGCTAGGGGCAGACGCTGCTAGGCGTTGGCGAACCCGGGCAGCCGCTTGTTGATGATGGCATTGGCTTCGGCCATGATTCGGTCGATCAGTTCCTTGCAGGTCGGGATGTCGTGGATCAGCCCGGCGACCATGCCGCAACTCCAGGCGCCGGCTTCCATATCGCCTTCCAGCATGATGCGCGGATAAACGCCCGCAACTTCCTCGGCTATGTCCGCGAAGGTGATATTGGCTCCGAGCGCGCGTTCCTTTTCGAGCAGGCGTTCGACAGCCACATTGGTCAACACCCGTTCGGTATTGCGCAAAGGCCGCATAACGAGTCGCGTATCGAGTTCGGATGCAGCAACCAGAGCCTGCTTAACCTTTTCGTGGACCGGGGCCTCCTTGGTTGCGATGAAGCGCGTGCCCATGTTCATGCCTTCGGCGCCGAGTGCCAGCGCTGCAACGAGGCTGCGGCCATCCGCCATACCGCCTGAGGCGACAAACGGAATGTCGAGTTCGTCTGCTGCACGGGGCAGCAGGATGAAATTGGGTATGTCGTCTTCACCCGGATGGCCGCCGCATTCGAATCCGTCGACGGAAACGGCATCGCAGCCGATCGCCTGCGCCTTCAGCGAATGACGGACGGATGTGCATTTGTGGATGACCTTGATGCCGGCATCATGCAGCGCTGGCAGCACCTGCACGGGATTGTTGCCTGCCGTTTCAACAACCTTCACGCCGCCTTCGATGATCGCCTTGACCATCCCCGGATAGTCCGGCGCATTGACGACCGGAAGGAAGGTCAGATTCACGCCGAACGGCTTGTCGGTCATGTCCCTGCATTTGGCGATTTCGTTCGCAAGATCCGCAGGCGTCTTCTGGGTCAGGCCAGTGATGATGCCGAGCCCGCCCGCATTCGAAACGGCGGCAGCCATCTCCGCAAAACCGACATAATGCATGCCCCCCTGAATGATGGGGTGCTCAATGCCGAACATTTCCGTGATGCGGGTCTTCATGGGGCGAATCCTCTCAAATGCAAAGTTTGGCAGGACGGTGGCCGCAGTTTACGTTTACGTCAAGCTTGAGAATCGAGCGAAATCAAAGCTGGCGGTGCCCGGTCTGCTTTCCCTATGATTGCGGGCAAGACTGGCAGAGAGGACCAAGGGTTGCAGCAATTGCTCTGGAGTGGATGTGTAACGGCTCTCGCCGTCGCGGGACTTGCGACATGGGGAGACCGGCGGCGTGCAAATCGCACTGACCCCGACGACGTCGGCTTCATGCCCTGGCCGCTCATCCTCGTGCTGGCCATGATCATCGCCGCCGTTCTTGCAGCCTTTGCCCTGAAGGCGGGGTGACGGAATGCGCGCACTGGGGGCCATCATCGCCGGCGGACAGGGGCGGCGTTTCGGCGGAGACAAGGCTGCTGCACTGTTTCGGGGGAAGCCGCTGATCGAACATGTGGCGGAAGCCCTGGCACGGCAGGTTGCAGATCTTGTCGTCGTGGGGCGGACCTGGACTGGCCTGCCATTTCTGGCTGACCGGCCCCAGGGCGCGCTTGGCCCACTCGCCGGCCTCAACGCTGCACTCCATCATGCGAGCGCATATGGTTATGATGGCGTCATCAGCGCAGGATGCGACACGCTGCCCATTCTTCCGGACATGGCGTCACTCTTGGCCGGAGGCGGACCGGCCTATCTTGACGATCACTTTCTCCTTGGCTGGTGGCCCAGCGCCCTGGCTCCGGATCTGGAGCGTCATCTCGCCGAACAGAACGACCGGTCGATCCGTGGCTGGATCAAGCGATGCCGCGCCCGACCGGTTCCGCCATCTGCGCCGCTGCACAATCTCAACACGCGCGCTGATCTGGACGCCTATGAACGCATTACCGCTTCTTAAGGTCAGGCGCGTAAATCCGTAGTCCAGTCTTGGATGAGGTGTGCGTGATTCATGTCCCGGATTTGACCCGCGCCGAAGCGGCCGACGGGGTATGGCTGTTGCGGCCCGCATGAAGCTGCCCCCGGCCATTGTCCTGGGCGTCGATACGCCCGTCGGCCTGACCGTCATTCGCGAACTGGGTCGCCGCGGCGTGCCCGTGCACGGCATTGGCCGCAACGGCGACGCACTGGGCCGCACGTCGCGCTATCTGTCCGGCTTTTCGTTGCGTCCAGAAGGCCCGGCTCTTGCCCAGTGGCTACCTGAGCGAGTCTTCCACACCGGCGCCCGCGCGCTTTTCGCCATCGCCGAAGACGATCTCGTGGCCCTTGCAGCACTGCCCGAAGAGATTGAAGGCTGCCGGATTCTCACACCTCGCAAGCCGCAACTTGATCTCGTTCTCGACAAGTGCAGGACTCTGGCCCTTGCCGCGGGGCTGGGCATCGACGTTCCCGAAAGCTGGCAGCCGCTGGCCGGGGAAGACTTCGCCCAATATGCCGAAACGCTGACCTATCCCGTGGTCGCCAAATGGGCCGATCCACCCGCAATGGCACGCATATTGGCGGATCACGGCCTTCCGCTGGTCAAGGCAGAACATGCGGCATCCCCCCATGCCCTTCTGGCTTTGCTGGACCGCTATGCCGCGTTACGCGAATGGCCAATTGTTCAACCCTTTTGCTCCGGTTTCGGATTCGCGCAGATGCTGCACATGGCTGGCGGCCAGCCTAGCCTGATGTTCCAGCACAGACGCATCCATGAGTGGCCTGCCCAAGGCGGGTTTTCGACATTGTGCGAGTCCGTGCCGCTGCGCCGTCACACGCACCAGATGGAGCATTCCGCAGCCTTGCTTGCAGCGATTGGCTGGGAGGGGCCGGCAATGGTCGAGTATCGGCATGATCCAAAGACCGGCAAATACTGGCTGATGGAAGTGAATGGCCGGTTCTGGGGGAGCCTCCCGCTCGCCCTGCACTGCGGCGCAGAATTCGCCTGGGAGCAGTATCGGCACAGGATATTGGGTGAATCCGGCCCGGCAAAGCCCCGCCTGACGGATCGCCGTGCACGCTTCCTGGTGCCCGAAACACGGCGCCTGTTCACGGTCCTCTTCAAGCCGAAGTCGATCCCCAATTACAAGCCGTCACGCCTTGCCGAATTGGCGTCCTATCTCTCGGGCTTCGTCGATCCGCGGCTGCGTCACTTCATCTACACCGCAGACGATCCCAGGCCGTTCTTTCAGGATCTTGGCGGGATCATTCACCGCACGCTTCGGCGAGAAAAGCGCCCCGAAGACCTTTAGTTCCGACAGCAGCCAGCCGGTCAGGCCCGAACAGCTTTCGCAACGGCATCAAGGACACCGTTCACGAACTTCTTCTCCTTGCGGTCGAAAAAGGCGTGAGCGACGTCAAGATATTCGCTGATCACGCTGCCCGTCGGAATATCGGGACGCGCCAGCAATTCATAAGATCCCGCGCGGAGGATCTGGCGGAGCGCGCGGTCAAGCCGATCAATTGTCCAGCCCTCGCCAAGGTTTGCGGCAATCGCTGCGTCGATTTCCTGAAGCCGGGCATCGACGCCCTTCACCACGTCATCAAAGAAATCGACTTCTGCATCCGCATATGTCGCATCCTCAATCGTCGCGCCAAGCCGGTGCAAGTGAAATTCATGAAGCAGCTGGGCCAGTGGCGTATTTTCCATTTCACGCTGATAAAGCGCCTGCACGGCGGCGAGCCGGGCTGCGGAGCGTGCACGGGCGCGGCTCATGCCAGTCGCTCCGACACTGAATCTGCATGGGCGGGCAACCCTTCTGCCTTGGCAAGTGCGACAGCGGCAGGACCGATCACGCGGATCGCCGCGTCGTCACAGGCAAGAAAACTGGTCCGTTTCATGAAGTCGAGCACGGATAATCCTGATGAAAAGCGAGCACGGCGCCCGGTCGGAAGAACATGGTTGGGACCGCCGACATAGTCGCCGATCGCTTCGGGCGTATGGCGACCGAGAAAAATCGACCCCGCATGGCGTACCCGGGCAAACAGGGGCTCCGGATCCGCGACGGCCAGTTCAAGATGTTCGGGCGCGAGCCTGTCGACCAAGGGCGGCGAATCGTCAAGGTCGCGAACAATGATGATCGCGCCATGAGTCTCCCAGCTCTCGCGGGCTACGTCTCGGGTTGCAAGGGTTCCCAGCTTGCGCTCGACCGCGGCAGACACGCGATCCGCGAAACCGGAATCATCGGTTATGAGGATCGACTGACTGGTGGGATCATGTTCGGCCTGACTCAAAAGGTCGGCGGCAATCCAGTCCGGATCATTCCCCGCATCGGCAACGACCAGGATTTCGGACGGACCGGCAACCATGTCGATCCCCACCACGCCATAAAGCTGCCGCTTCGCTTCGGCGACCCAGGCATTACCAGGGCCCGTCACCACATCGACCGGCGCAATACTTTTGGTGCCATAGGCCAATGCGGCAACGGCCTGCGCTCCGCCGATCCGCCACACTTCATCCACCCCCGAAAGGGCTGCGGCCGCAAGAACCAGCGGATTGATATCACCATCGGGAGAGGGCGTGACCATCACAAGCCGCTCCACGCCGGCAACCTTGGCCGG
Organism: Aquisediminimonas profunda; assembly: GCF_019443285.1. GTDB lineage: Bacteria > Pseudomonadota > Alphaproteobacteria > Sphingomonadales > Sphingomonadaceae > Aquisediminimonas > Aquisediminimonas profunda. The sequence goes on along the minus strand of NZ_CP080327.1, from coordinate 880,087 downwards.
AATGGCATTCATCAGGACGGACGACGGATAGGCGGCCCGACCGCCGGGGACATAAATCCCCGCCGCATCGACCGCCCGCCAGCGAGCGCCCATGCGGACGCCGGCAGCATCGGTTGTATCGCTGTCTTGAGGCCGCTGCGCCTCATGATAGCTGCGGATGCGCGAGGCTGCGAGGTCCAGTGCCTGCCTCAGTTCCGGGGCAAGGTCCTCAAGCGCAGCGCGGCATGTATCGAGCGGAATCTGCCAGCCGACTGCATCAAGATCGAACCCGTCGAAACGCGCCGTCAATGCCTTGACCGCTGCATCGCCATTCTCGCGCACATCGGCCAGAATCGATGCGACATCTGCCGAGACATTGTGGTCAGCCTCGCGCCGGCCATTCACAAGAGCGGAAAATCGGGCCTCGAAATCGGCAGACCCTGCATCAAGCCTGATCATCGACGGCCCTCCGGAAGGCATCGACAATCCGGCCGACCTCGGCATTGGTCTTGAACGCGGCCCGGTTGACGATCAGCCTCGCGGAGACGTGCGCAAGGACTTCGACTTCCACCAGTCCATTGTCCTTGAGGGTTCGGCCCGAAGACACAAGATCGACAATGCGGCTGGACAGACCAAGCGTGGGCGCCAGTTCCATGGCACCATTGAGCTTGACACATTCGGCCTGGACACCGCGCGCCTCGAAATGGCGCCGTGTGAGGTTCGGATATTTGGTGGCAACGCGGACATGGCTCCAGCGCCTGGGATCGTCGGAGGCAGCAAGCGCCGCAGGCTCCGCAACCGAAATCCGGCAATGGCCAATATCGAGATCGACCGGGGCATAGAGTTCCGAATAGGCAAATTCTTCAATGACATCTGATCCGACGATGCCGAGTTGCGCTGCTCCGTGGGCAACAAAGGTCGCAACGTCGAAGGCGCGCACCCGGATCAGGCTGATATCGGGGCGATTGGTCTCGAACCGAAGCGCGCGGCTGCTTTCATCGCCAAAGGCCGCTTCGGGCTCAATTCCCGCACGCGCAAGCAGGGGCAGCGCCTCTTCGAGGATGCGCCCTTTGGGGACAGCGAGGATGATGGGCGTGGCCATGGTGGCGCGGCCTTTACTTGTGCACCGCAATAAGGGCAAGCTTGGGCAAATGACGGCCCCTGACGAAAACGCGATTCGTGAAGCGTTCCGGACGCAGGCAGCCTTCTGTCTTGCTTCGGGATCGCCCCTGACCGGAGAGGTCTGTGCAGCGCTTGCGGAGCGCATGGACCACAAGACGCGGACAGGTGCGGCTATCCTCGACTGGCAAGGCAATCCCATGGCAGATGCGCTGATGATGCGCATAACCGGCGGGCTCAATGCACTGGCGCGATCGGGTGCCGATCCGGTGCTGTCAGCCCTGTACCACGCACGCAGCGGTGATTTCCGGGGACAAGTTTCTCGCGTGCTTGCCGAATGGGACGATTGGCTTCTGCCCTGGCTTGATGGCCCGCCGCAGACCAACGAAGTCGCCCGCGCGGGAGCGCTTTGGCCCGGCATCATGGCAGTTGCCGCGAGGTTCGGGCCAAATGTGGAGCTTCTTGAACTCGGTGCCAGCGCTGGCCTCAACCTCAATCTTGACCGCTTTGGCTATGTCTTGGGCGGAGCGGCTGCTGGCGATCCCGATTCCGGTGTGCAGCTCAAGCCGGACTGGCATGGCAAGCCACCCGTCTTCGCGCCCGTCGCAGTAGCCTCCCGCGCTGGTGTCGACCAGAACCCGCTCGACGTTTCGAAGCCGGAGGTAGTCGAGCGTCTGATGGCCTTTGTGTGGCCGGACCAGGATGCGCGCGTCGCACGGATCAGTGCAGCCATCGCGCTGGCACAGGCCAATCCGCCCCCGATAACCAGGGCCGACGCGGCGGATTGGCTCGAGGACAGGCTGGCTCGGCCGCAACCGCAGGGCGTCACGCGGATTGTCTATCACAGTATCGTACTCCAGTACGTTGCTCCTGAAAGCCGGGCGCGGATCGGATCGGCCATGGAGCGTGCTGGCGCCGCAGCCACAGAAGAGCGACCGCTCGCCTGGTTGAGCTATGAATTTGCGTCTGTCACGCCGACCGCGGAATTGCGACTCACGCTGTGGCCAGATGGCGCGACTCGCCTTCTTGGGCACGTCCATCCGCATGGCGCCGTTGTCGATTGGGCCGGTTGAACCCTCCCAGCAACGACACCGCTGATTTCACCCCCGTTATCCTCGTTATCCACAGCTTAGGAGGACGCGATTTTGCTGGAACGACTCAGCGCTTCATGAGACCTTCCAACTGTCGCTGAGGCAAGGATCCAAGGGCAACCGAAGAGATTTCCAAAGCGGCAAGCCGGTGAAACGGGCTGCATGAAGCCGCAAGGTGGAAAGCGGAAACGACACAGGCAGGGTCGGCAAAGGCAGGCCGCACAGCAGAGGGGCAACCTGAAGCGAATGCGACAAGCCGGAGCAAGCCCGCAGCAGGATCGATCCCTTGTGGAAAGGCCTGTTGATGTCAGAATCGGCAAAGACGGCCGCAAGACCGGACGAGCAAGGTTCGACATAGTGGCGGCTGGTGGCAACACCAGCCGCCATTTCTGTATCTGCGGATATTGATCGCTTCGGCTATCCCATCAGGTGCGCTATATCGATCGGCCGGGCCCCGCGGCGCAATTCCACTATGATCTTGGGATCAATCGTTGCCGCACGGCCAATCGGGCTTCCCTGGACAACTGGATCGCCCACAGCGACGTCCAGCGTAGCCATGCCTGTCAGGAGCGTTGTCCAACCCTGGCCATGGTCGATGATGACGATCTTGCCGAAGCCGCGATACGGTCCGGCAAAGACAATACGGCCATCATTTGGCGCAATGACCTGCGCCGATGGACGCGTGGCGATCGTCAAACCCCGGGCCCGGACTCCGGTCCCGGAAACTTCACCAAGCCCTGCAATAATGCGCCCCACAACGGGAAGGCGATAGGCGAGGCGGTCTTGCTGCGGGACACGGGTTTCAACAGGAGCGGCCCGGGCAGTGCCCGGCAGAGCAGGTCGCAACAAGGGCCCCGGCAACGACTCAAGCTGCTGGCGCTGTTGCGCATCGACGCCAAGCTGGTTCATAAGATCGGCAATATCGCGCGCCTTTTCGCCCATCGCCATCGCCCGATCCTGTTCGAACATGGCACTTGCCGCAAAGCGATCAGCATCGCGGCGATGTGCAGCCGCCAATTGGATCAGGCGTGTGCGCTGGGCCTCAAGCTTCTGCCGGCTTGCAGCAAGCGCGGCGACCGCGCGGTCTGCATCGGCACGCAAGCGTCGACCCGTTTCGACTTCGCGTCGCAGCCCGGCCGTGCGCTGTTCAAGCAAGGGCAGGACCGCCGCCAGCACCACACGAGCATGAACAAGGTCGCGTGTCGATCCAGGCTGCACGAAGGCTAGCGCTGGGGGGCGTCGCGCCATCGTCTGAAGCGCAGCCAGAAGCCGGACCGCCGGTTCCTGGCGGGCCGCAAGCCGCGCGCGCCGGTCGGCACGCAATTTTTCAATGAGACGGATACGCGCCTCGCCGACCGCGATATCCGCTTCGGTTGCCTGGATTCGCGAAGCTAGCGCAGCCGAGTCCGTGAGAGCCTGGTCGCCTCGGTCGCGCGCAGCAGCAGCCTTTGCCTCGAGCTGGTTTGCACGGGCATCTGCTGCTGCGGATTGCGCCTTGGCGCGCGACATTGCCCTCCGTTCATCATCGAGGGATTGCGCTGCCGCGACGGAGCCGACCAACAGGAGGGCCGCAAGCGCAACCCGACCGCCGCCCAGCCAGCTCGGCCGGCGCCAATCAGTTTTCGCTGTCGAGCTTTCCAAATCTGGTTTCAAACGCAGCGATCTCTCCCCTGGCCAGAAGGCCTGCCTGTTCGATCCAGCTATCACGTTCGATCCGGCCTTTGAAAGCGCCAAGATGCGCATCGACCTTCGCGGCATCTTCGGTTGTCCATGCGCCAATCTGGTCGAACCGGGTGATCCCGAGCCCGATGAGCAGCGTATTGAGCTTGGGGCCAACCCCCTTGAGCAGGAGAAGGTTGTCCGGCTCGCCGACCGCAGCGGGAACTCCGATTTCGGTCATTGATGGCGCAGCCTTTGGCACAGTTACCGCTGGGGCTGCCTTTGGCTTGGCGACCTTCTTCGCTGCAGGCTTCTTCGCCGGTGCTTGCTTGGCAACGGGCGTAACGGCCTTTGCTTTTGCCTTCGGCTCCGGCTTCGGCTTTGACGCTGGCATCGGCTCTGCGGGCTCCGCGGCCGGTTCCGGAACTGCTGCGTGCGTAGCAATCGGTGCCGCAGGGATCTCGGCCTTCCTGTCTTCGGGCAAAGCTGGACCTGTCCCGCGATTGCGCAAGAGCACCCAAAGCAATGTTATGGCGACGATCCCGACCAGAACCGCAATGATCAAGCTGTTGTCCAACGCTGTTGCTCCCGACGCAATTTCAAATGTGCCGGGACACTAGCGCGCAGGGGCGCCAAGTCCAGCGGAGATCAATCTGACGGAGCGGCTGCACCCTTGTCGGCCAGACTGGTGAGCTTCAGGAATTCCTCGCGCAAATAGCCTTGCTGTGTCCCGGCCAATCGCCTGATATCGGCATAGGAGAACGTGCCGAGATACTTATCACCGCGCAATTTCTGCCCAAATGCCGCAACCGCACTGGCGAATGCCATGTCGCCCTGCGGCTGGCCCGCTGCACGCGCCAGGCTCGCAGCGACCGGACGTTCGATCAGCATCGAGCGATCTCCGTCCGGCAGCTTGTACCGAAGCTTGAGCCAGGCAAGGTCGCTTCCGGCGATCGGGCCGGCAGGGGGTGTCCGATTGGCATCGAAATGCCGCCCGGGAAGCCAGCCCTTCGCATTTGCGGGTACAACTTCATAAAGTGCCGTCACCTGATGGCCGGACCCGATGTCGCCGGCATCGACGGCGTCATTGTTGAAATCCTCTTCGGCTAGCGCGCGGTTTTCATAGCCGATCAGGCGATATTCCTTGACCACAGTCGGATTGAACTCGATCTGGATCTTCACATCCTTGGCGATGGTGAAGAGCGTGGCCGCCATTTCTTCGTCCAGCACTTTCTGGGCTTCGATCGCACTGTCGATATAGGCATAATTGCCATTCCCGACATCGGCGACATGCTCCATCATCGCTTCATTGTAATTGCCCTGACCAAAGCCGAGCGTGGTGAGCGTAATTCCGCTCTCGCGATTCTTCTTCACGATCGCTTCGATGCCTTCGTCGGACGAAATACCGACGTTGAAATCGCCATCGGTGGCCATGATCACGCGGTTGACACCGCCCTTGATGAAATGGGCACGGGCCGTCGCGTAAGCGAGTTCCATACCTTGGCCGCCGGCGGTTGAGCCACCCGCTTCAAGGCAATCGAGCGCGGCCTTCACATAGGTCGGATTGCTGGTCGGCTCGAGGACAATCCCGGCCGCTCCTGCATAAACAACGATGGAAACCTTGTCCCGGGGTGAAAGCCTGTCCGCCAGCAACGAAAGTGCGGACTTCACCAGCGGCAGCTTGTCCTGATCGTACATCGATCCTGAGACATCGACGAGGAAGACGAGGTTCGCCGGTGGACGCTGTTCCCGTTTCAGATCGAAGCCCTTGATGCCGATACGGAGCAGCCGTGTCTCGGCGTTCCAGGGTGTGATCGCCATGTCGGTCGAGACGCTGAACGGGCGATTGCGATCTTCCGGCGCCGGATAATCGTAGCGGAAGTAATTGAGCATCTCTTCAGTCCGGACCGCTGCCGCAGGCGGGGTCTGACCTTGCATGAGGAAGCGCCGGACATTGGCATAGGAACCGGTATCGACATCGACAGAGAAGGTCGACATCGGTTGCTGTGCAACGGCGAAAATGCCCGCAACATCCTTTCCTGCATAGCGCTCGCGGCCTTCCCGCGGCGCCGAGGTGACGGTTGCGATTGCTGTGGGAAGGTTCTGCACCGTCGGGTTGGCGCGCTGCGCGCTGACCGCAATGTCCTGTGCGCTCATGGGACTGATCATCGGCGGAGGCGGTGGGGCGGGCAGGCTCGAAAAGACGGGCGCCTTGCGAACCGTCCGACCAATGGCCAATGCATAACCATCCTGTTCACCCCGATTGCATCGCACGGGTCCATCAGGCGAAGCGGCCCGCGCGCCTGGAGGCGTCCGAGACGCCAGTGGCGTTGCGGGTCCGATGACAAGTGCGATGAGCGGGATCAGGCAGGCAGGACGCGAACGGCTGATACGGACAAGCATGAGCACTCTCCCCTATAGTTGCTCATGTGATGTTATATCTTACCTGAATAGCAGGTGAATGTGATTAACCTGTCTAGCGGCCGGCCATGGCCTTCACATGGGCGAGATAGGTCCTGCCAATCCGGACCTGATCGCCATCCACAAGCTCCGCGTGCCAGGCACCGGCCTTGTCATGCCCAAGCCGGGCAATCCGGTCCTTGCGGACAATCACCGACCTGTGAAGCCGGATGAATCGCGTCGGATCGAGCCGGGCCTCAAGGGCGCCGATCGTCTGGTGGAGAAGGTAGCTCCGCTGTCCAAGATGGAGGCGCATATAATCGCGCTCGGCATCGATGCGCTCAATATCATTCGCAGCGATGCGGACCAGTTCGGAGCGGTGCGGCACCCAGAATTCATCAACGGGCTCTGGCGCTGTGGCTTCTGCGGAAGGAATGCGCCGGCGTTCGGCGACGCGATCGACAGCACGCCGTAACCGATCTGCCGATACCGGCTTCAGGAGATAATCGACAGCGGCCAGGTCAAAGGCTTCAATCGCAAAGCTGTCAAAAGCAGTCACAAAGATGATTGCCGGGGAAGAGCTGCCAGATTGACGGCCAAGCGTCTTTGCAACAGCCATGCCGTCAAGTTCGGGCATGGCAATATCAAGAAGCACAAGATCGGGACCAAGGCTCTCGATCATGCGCAGGGCCGCAGCCCCATCCGCCGCAGTGCCAACCAGGGTTATCCCCTCTTGCTCGGCGCACAGGATTTGCATGCGCTCGATTGCCAGCGGCTCATCATCGACAATCAGGGTGCGGAGAGGAGCATTATCCGGCATGGCGCACCAGAGGCAGGGTCAGGCACACACGATAACCGCCATCGGCATTCGGCCCATGCACGATGCTGGCCCGATCACCAAAGCGCGCGGCCAGTCGGTCGCGGACGTTGGCCAACCCTATACCGCGCGGGCCATCATCGGGCTGCATGCCTTTTGTGGGGCCGGGACCATCGTCGGAAACAGTCAGGATCAATTGCCCGTCCGCTTGCGCTGCACTGATTTCAATCAGCACCGGTCGATTGGTTTGTGACACGCCGTGTTTGATCGCGTTTTCCACCAGGGGCTGGAGGATGAGCCCGGGAACCGCGGCACTGGCAAGATCTGGCGGCAAGTCGATCTTCACCTGCAGCCGTTCCGGAAAGCGGACGGCTTCGATATCGAGGTAAAGCTTCTGCAGTTCGATCTCTTCGGCGAGCTCGACGTCTTCGCTCGGTTCGCCTGAAAGGCTGGTGCGATAGAAGGTCGACAGATTCATGATCATGGTTTCCGCCTCGTCACGGCGCCCGCGCATCACAAGGGCAGAGAGCGAATTCAGTGTATTGAAGAGGAAGTGCGGGTTGACCTGATATCTGAGCGCCCGCAGTTCTGCTGACTGCGCTGCCCGGGCAAAGCGCGCCGTGCGGCGCTCCGCTTCGCGCACATCCTGCGAAAACCCGAGCGCAAGATAGAGCGAGGCCCAGGCGATCAGGAAGAAATACCGCGAAATCGCGACTTCCGCGATTTCCATGATCACCGGATGATCCTTGTCCGGAAAGGCGCGCTCGATATCCATGAGGCCCGCCGGATCATAGACGTTGAAGAAATAGTAATTCACTGCCGAGATCGCGACAGCACAGGGGACTGACATCAGGCTGACTGCAACGACGCGGGTCCAGAATGGCTTGCGGTCCAGGAGTCGCAGGATCAGCCACAGACCGATTGTGATGAAAATCCCGACACCTGTCACGAAACCACGCCGCAGAGCCATTTCGCCCTGAGCTGGAAAGTCCATGATCATCGCCCGCAAGGTTACGATGATGACGTAAAACAGCCAGAATCCGAGGATCGAGAACAGCACTGCCCGACTGTCGAGCGGGCGGCTTTCCGGTAGTTCGCGACTTTCGTTCATCACCTTTACCATAGCGCGATCGCCGAATTGTGCACCCCCTTGCGCACCCCCTTTGTCGAAATCTGGCTCTGGCTTGTCGATTGATCGGCCTGATTAACGGCTTGATAACCAACTTCGGCGATCATGCGCGCACAGGGAATTGGAGTTTTGCGCATGGCAACCAGCATGAAACCCGCCGACGGCAGCCTCACGCTTGCCGAGATCAAGGAGTTCGCGAGCTTTGACGCGGCGGCACAACGCTATATCCGCCGCTCGCTCGACGTCGCCTATTGTCGCAGCGATGCGCTTGCTCTCTGGTCGCGAGATGTTGTCGAGGCCGCCAGTATCCGGGCCCAGACCAAGACCTATGAATTTCTTCCCGGACTGCGTCAGGCCATCCCGGAGGATAGCGGACTGAGCCAGATTGAGGGCTTTCTGGGCCTGTTGATCCGCATATCGGCGTTCGATCTTGGCCAGGACCGGATTTCCACCTTTGGTGCCTATCGCTTTCTTTACGAGCGGTTGATCGGTGCAGCGGCAAGACCGTGGTTCCCGGCAGCCTTTTGCGCAGCGGCATCTCTGCCCCACCTCCACCCCCAGAGGCGTCGCGCGCTGTTGCAATCGATCAGCGAAGCTGCGGCGACCGCGCCCGGCTGGTCCACGCGGGAACCTGTGTTCTTCCCCGAATGGGTGGAAAAGGTTGAAGCCTAGTCGCAGGCCAGATGCAGCTTCTGGGCGATCCAGGCTGCGATCAGGCTGCCTATGGCGACGGTCAGGACCATGTCTGCAATGGTCACATGCATGGCATTCAGCACCATCAGCAAGAGTGAAGAGATCACCATTGCCCCCGAATTGACAATGTTATTGGCGGCAACCGTGCGCGCGGTCTCGGCTTGCGGCACAGTGGTCGTCAAGAAGGCGTAGAGCGGCACCACGAACATGCCGCCCGCAATGGCAATGCCAAGGAGCGCGACCAGAACCAGGTCCGCCTGTTTCCAGGAAATGAATTCCGCAATGCCCATCAGATGATCGGGTGTTTCGGGCCAGGTTCTTACGGCCCACCACAAAATGGCGACAAACCCGCCCATCGCGATCGCTGATGCCGGTGAATAGCGCGCCGACACGCGCCCCTTCAGCAAGCGGTTGACTGCAACCGAGCCAATGGCAATGCCAATCGAGAAAATCGCCATGAACATCGTTGCCACGGTCTGGTCCGCGCCAAGCGCATTCTTGACAAGCGGGGGAAACAGCGCGGCCAGCACTGCGCCGATCGACCAGAAGAAGCTGATGGCGACAATGGCGAGATAGAGCCTGGGGATATGCATCGTCGCACTGACAAGGCGGTGCGACGCGCGGATGATGTGCCAGTCGAACGTGAAAGGCGGGGCATCGTCCTGTGGCGGCGCCGGGGGCACCTTCTGCCCCGCAATTCTACCGGCAATTGCTGTCAAAAGGACGCCGGCAGCGGCCCATTGATAGGGAATGATCCCCCCGATGATCGTGCCGAGCAGGATCGCGATATAGGTTCCTGCTTCTACTAGTCCCGTGCCTCCAAGGACATCGTCGTCACCGAGGTGCTGGGGCAGGATTGCGTATTTGATGGGGCCGAAAAAGGTCGAGTGCACCCCCATGGCAAACAGCGCCATCAGCATGAGCACGATGGACAGGCCCTGATGCAGGGTATGGAGCATCAGTCCGGCGGCACCGAACACCATGATGCCAATTTCCGCCGACTTGATGATGCGGATCAGGGGCGCCTTGTCACGTCCATCGGCAAGTTGGCCGGACAGGGCTGAAAAAAGAAAAAAGGGCAGGATGAAGAGTCCGCTGGCCAAGGCCGCGAAATCGGCCTCCTTGGTCGGGTCGCTGTAAATCTGGTAGATAACCAGGACGACCATGGCCGTCTTGAACAGATTGTCGTTGAAGGCACCCAGGAACTGCGTGACGAACAGGGGCAGGAATCGCCTTTGCCCCAGTAACCGCATCGGATTTCGCATGAAGGAGCAGGCTTCCCGGCTGTTGTGCTTGAGCGCAGCGGCATAGCCGAGCGCAAGCACAACAGCAAAGCGGGAATCAGTGTTAAGATCAGCCCTGCTTGAGCTTTATTGCAAGATAGCGGGCAGGGTTCTGTCCGCGCTGCACAAACAGCAGCACATTCGAGCGTCCGGCCAACTTGGCGGCATTTGCAGCTGCCGCAACGTCGGCGGGCGTATTGGCTGGCTTGTAATTGACCGAAATGATCACATCACCGCGCTGAAGCCCTTTTGTCGCTGCATCGCTTGAGGGATCGACTGCACCGATCACGACGCCCTTCACATTGGTGTTCAGGCCGAGCTGGCGTGAAATATCCGGCGTCAGGGTCTGCAGCGCGAGGCCAAGCGACGCGCGCGTGGCCGTTTGGCTGGACTTTTCATCCTCCGGATCAAGCCCGGGATCGCCGCCCGCGCCAAGGCTGGCGAGCTTTTCTTCCGACGGCCGCTCTCCAATCACGGCCGTGACCGTCTGGCGGCGTCCGTCACGGATCACTTCGATCGGCACGCGCGAACCGACGGCCTGATTGGCAACCAGATAGGACAGGGTCTGGTCGGGAGTCACTTCGCGGCCATTGACCTTCACCACGACATCGCCTTGCTTGATGCCAGCCTTGTCGGCTGCCTGCCCGGGTTCGACGCGCGCAATCAATTCGCCATGATTCTTCTCGATGCCAAGCGAATCGGCGATCCCTTCATCGAGCGGCTGGATGCCGACGCCAAGATAGCCGCGGGCAATCTTGCCGCCGCCTTTCAGCTTTTCGACGATCGGAAAGGCCTGTTCAGCGGGGATGGCAAAGCCAATGCCGATATTTCCGCCGGTTGGCGAAAAGATCATCGTGTTGATGCCGATCACATTGCCGTTGATGTCGAACATGGGTCCCCCGGAATTGCCCTGGTTGATCGAGGCATCGGTCTGGATGTAGCGGTCATAGGCGCCGCCTTGTCCCGTCACGCGGTGCAAGGCCGAGACAATCCCTGCCGTAACGGTTCCGCCAAGGCCGAAGGGATTACCGATGGCAACGACCCAGTCACCCACGCGTGTCTTTGTCGAATCGCCAAATCGTACAAAGGGCAGGTTGGTGGCGTTGATCTTGAGCACGGCGAGGTCCGACGTCGGATCGCGGCCGATCAGCTTCGCGTCATACTCGGTGCGATCAGGCATGATGACCTTGATCGAGGCAACCGCCGCCGCCCCGGGGCCTTCGCCGCCGGAAATGACATGGTTGTTCGTCACGATATAGCCGTCAGGCGAAATGATGAAGCCCGAGCCGAGTGACTGCGCCTCACGCGTTACGGGTCGGCCACCATTGGCGTCGCCGCCGCCGAACAGGTCGCCAAAGGGCGTGCCCGCAAACGGATTGCTATTGACCTGCACGCGCTGCGTCGTCGAAATATTGACCACAGCGGGCTGGAGACGCGCTGCCAGATCGGCAAAGCTCATGGGGGCGCCTGCACGCGGCGCATTTGCAGCCATCATGCTGCCGGGTTCATTCTGGGCGGTCTGCGCACCACCGGGCGTCTGGAGAGCCAGGGTAGCGGCAGTGCCGCCAAGAAGAAGGGCGGATGTTATTGCATAGGCGTAACGCACGGATTCAAACCTCCTGATTGAAAAAATGAGCCATCCCCTTTTTCCCGTTCATCAACATGCAAGATTCAGGCTTAACCGGAATTGAACATGTCCTGGCGCTCACTTCCCCCCGCGGAACTCGCTGAGATAGTCATTCCCGGGTGAAAGGATGATGTTGGTTGACCCGTTGGTCTTACCATTCACCCCGAATGTCTGCCGATAGGACTGCATCGCCCGGTAGAAATCGTAGAATTCCGGATCCTTGCCAAAGGCGGCCGCATAGATCTGCGCCGATTTTGCGTCGGCCTCTGCGCGGATGATCTGCGCCTGGCGGAAGCCATCAGCTTCAATCGTCAGCGCTTCCTGGGTTCGGGCGGTCCGCATCCGTTCATAGGCGGAATCGAGCGGCGTACCTTCGGGCAGGTCTGCCCGCTTGATCCGCACATCGACGATTTCCGCGCCATATTGCTGCGCAACGCGCTCAAGTCCGGCCTGGATATTGTCCATCACACGGTCCCGCTCCGGGCTCAGCAACTCCGCAAACTTGCGTTTGCCGAGCTCGTTGCGCAGCGCCGACCCCAGGATCGGGCGAAGCGCATCGGAGACGTTCTCGACCGTCCTCGCCGCACTGTACATCCGCACCGGATCGACAATCCGGTAGCGCGCATAGGCATCGACGTTCAGGCGAAGCTGATCGGTCGACAGCACCTGTTGGGGATCCATGTCCACGTCGAGAATGCGTTTGTCGATCCAGACAATGTCTTCGATGAACGGGATCTTGGCGACAAGGCCGGCACCCGTGCTGCCAAAGGCCTGGCCTTCCTTGTACCCGTTGACGACGCGGTCGATCTTGCTCAGCCGAAGCACAACGCCCTGTTTCGTTTCAGGCACGATCGAGACCGTGCTGATGAGCAGGATCAGGCCGGCAAGTGCGGCAACCAGAAGGGCAAGCGGGTTGGCCAGAAAGCGGCCCAGCGCGGTTGGATTGTCGTAGCTCATCGCCCGGCCTCCTCAACCGTAACGCGCGGCCGTCCGTTCCCCAGCGGCAGATAGGGGGCGATGCTCCCAGGCTCGACAATTGTCTTGTCGGTGTTGGAAAGCACCGCTTCCATGGTTTCATAATACATGCGCTTGCGCGTGACGCCCGGCGCCAGCTTGTACTGGGCATAGACCTTGTCGAACGACGCAGCTTCACCTTCAGCGCGCGCTATGACCTGCTGCGCATAGGTGTTGGCATTGTTGATATTCGCCTGCTTTTCCTGCTGCTTGACCGTGACGAGCTTGAACGCGTCATTGACCTGTGCCGGCGGATCAGCCTGCTTGATCGCAACACCGCGAATCGTGATGCCAGCCTTGTAGTCGTTCAGCAGCACCTGCATGCGCTGTGCCACCCGCGTTTCGATCTGGCTGCGGCGCGGACCAAATGCGTCGTTGAGCGTGACGGTGCTCATGACTTCGCGCATGGCACTTTCAGCGACTTCGCGGATCGTTGCTTCAGGCTGGGCGAGTTCGAACAGGAAGTTCTCGGGCTGCCGCACGCTCCAGCGCACCTGGTAGGCCAGGTCGATGACATTCTGGTCACCGGTCAGGATCAGGTTCTGGCCAGCGCCGTCCGGAATGTCGATCGACTTGATCCCGCGGATGTTGACCTTTTCCACACGATCGATCGGCGCCGGCAAAGTCATGCCGATGCCGGGCTCAAGCTTGCCGGCATATTTGCCAAAACGCGTGACCACGCCTTCCTGCTGAGGTTCGATCCGGTGAAAGCTTGTGAAGAGGAACCAAATAACGACCAGCGCGATAAGGCCAAAACGGATAATTGACGCGCCATTGCCGCCACCCGGCAACGGGCCGCCTCCTCCAAAGAGCCCACGCAATTGTTCCAAAAGCTGGTCAAGTGCCGAGGCGCCGCGCGGTCCGCGCGGCTTCCCGCCTCCGGGGGGCTGGTTCCAGGGATTGCGCGGGCCGCCGCCACCCGAATCGCCGCCGCCGCCCTTGCCGCGCCCGCCCCACGGGCCACCCTCATTGAAAAGGGCGCCCGCACGCGCCCGCAATGCCGAAACTATGTCCATGAAAGTCATTATAGGGAGCGACGAAGGCGAAAAACAGTGGCGAGCGAAGAATCTCTGCTTAAAGCGGCTCCATGCTTGAAACCAACACACTTATCGCCCTTCTCGACACCATTGCCGATCCGCGCGGCGGCGGCGGTCTTGTTTCCAGCGGACGCGCCTCTGCGCCACGCATCAGCGACGGAAAGGCCAGCCTCATCCTTGACGTCACTGGCCTTGCGGCAGCCGAACGCGACGCACTCGACAAAGCCATCCACGCCGCAATCGAGACGTTGCCGGAAGTGACTGAAATCCGCGTAGCGATGACGCAAGAGAAAGTGGGTCGCAGGCTCATTGCGGTCGCGAGTGGCAAAGGCGGTGTGGGCAAATCCACGTTGGCGGCCAATCTGGCTGTTGCCCTTGCACGTCTTGGACGCCGGGTCGGGCTCATCGACGCGGATATCTATGGCCCCTCCCAACCGCGCCTGATGGACAGCGAGGGCGCCCGGCCGACCGCAAAGGACCAGAAACTTGATCCTGTGCCGACGCGATTTGGCGTCCCGATGCTGTCGATGGGCCATCTGGTGAAGCCGGGGCAGGCCGTTGCCTGGCGCGGGCCGATGGCAGGCAATGCCCTTGCCCAACTGATCGATGCCGATTGGGGGCAATGCGACCTGCTGATCGTTGACCTTCCGCCAGGCACCGGCGATGTCCAGTTGTCGATGATCCAGAAGCACAAACCGGCCGGCGCGATCATCGTTTCGACACCACAGGACCTGGCCCTGATCGATGCGACACGGGCCATTGACCTGTTCAACCAGTCCACGGTTCCGATCATCGGGCTCGTAGAGAATATGGCGGGTTACCAATGCCCGAAATGTGGCGAAATATCCGATCCGTTCGGGCATGGTGGCGCAGAGGCTGCGGCAAAGCAGATGGGCCATGCCTTCCTCGGGCGCATTCCGCTCGACATTGCGATTCGCAGCGCCTCTGACGAAGGTACGCCACCAGCCGCCGGCGATGGCCCGGCAGCGGCCGCGTTCAATGCGATTGCGCAAAGCCTGATCACCTGGCTCGACAACCAGGAACGATAAGATGCCGCTGGAATCCGGCCCCGATATCCGCGCATTGCTTGAAGAGACGAAGACGATCGCACTTGTGGGCGCGTCCGCCAATCCGGCACGCGACAGCCATGAGGTCATGGCCTTCCTCCAGCGCCAGGGCTACCGCGTCATCCCGGTGAACCCCGGCCTGGCAGGACAGCGACTGCTCGGTGAAACGGTTGCCGCGCGCCTTGCCGATATCAAAGGCCAGATCGACATGGTCGACATCTTCCGCAATAGCGAAGCGGCGGGAGACGTGGTCGATGAGGCAATTGCCGCCGGGGCAAAGGCCGTGTGGATGCAACTTGGTGTGATCAACCACGAAGCGGCGGCCCGCGCCGAAGCGGCAGGCCTCAAGGTGGTCATGAATCACTGCCCGAAAGTCGAAATCCCGAAACTCGGGCTGCGCCGGGCCTAATCCCGAAGCAAGTCGTTGATCGCTGTCTTGCTGCGCGTTTGTGCGTCTACGCGCTTGACGATGACCGCACAGCCAAGGCTGGGCCCTGGCGAGCCATCGGGCAGCGGCTTGCCGGGCATCGCTCCAGGCACAACAACGGAATAGGCCGGCACACGGCCGACAAAGACTTCGCCGGTCGCACGGTCGACAATCTTGCTGGTCGACGAAATGAAGACGCCCATGCCCAGCACCGCGCCTTCTTCAACAATGACTCCTTCGACCACTTCGGATCGCGCGCCGATGAAGCAATTGTCTTCTATGATGACAGGCCCTGCCTGAAGGGGCTCGAGCACCCCGCCGATGCCGACGCCACCCGAAAGATGGACGTTCTTCCCGATCTGCGCGCAACTCCCGACGGTTGCCCAGGCATCGACCATCGATCCATCGCCGACGCTCGCACCGATGTTCACGAAGCTGGGCATCAGGACGACGTTTCGACCGATATGGGCCCCCGCGCGCACGATCGATCCGGGCACAGCCCGAAAGCCTGCGTCGCGGAAACGGTTTTCGCCCCAATCGGCAAATTTGCTCGGAACCTTGTCGAACCAGTTCGCGCCGCCAGGCCCGGGCGTGATGACATTGTCGTTCAGCCGGAATGACAGAAGCACTGCCTTCTTGAGCCATTGATTGACAGTCCAGACGCCATCGACCTTCTCCGCGACACGCCGTTCGCCGCCGTCGAGCAGCGCAATCGCTGCATTGACAGCATCGCGCACCTCTCCTTTGGTTCCCGTGCCCACCGTTTCGCGTGCGTCCCACGCAGCATTGATCACCGCTTCCAACTGTCCAGTCATTGTCCGGCATTCTCCATCAATTCGGTCAGCCAGTGGCTGAGATCGTGTGTTTCAAAATCAATGAAATCCGGGCTCGCCTCGGCACTTCCATGTTCGGAACCATTGTTGACCCAGACCGTTTTCATGCCGATCGCCTTGGCCGGCTTAAGATTGCGGGCCATATCCTCGACGAACAGCGCCCGCCGCGGCTCGACATCCAGCGCGCTGCACATGTCCTCATAAGCATCGGGATGCGGCTTTGGCCGATAACGGGCTCCGTGAATGTCGAACAGGCCGTCAAACGCGTCCGCCAGGCCAAGGCCGGCCAACACCCGCCCGGCATAGTCGGCATCGCCGTTGGTGAAGACGAGCTTGCGTCCGGGAAGCTTTGCCAGCGCCGCGTTGAGCGCTGGATCGGGCGCAAGTCGGCCCATGTCGATATCGTGCACGAAGTTGAGGAAATCGTGCGGGTCGACGCCTTCATGTGCCATAAGTCCCGCGAGAGTCGTTCCATGATCGACAAAATAGCGCTTCTGCACACGGCGGGCCTCCTCGCTGTCTACGTCGAGAAGCCTCTGGATATATTGACCCATCTTCTCATCAATCAGCGCAAACAGGTCCACCCGCGCAGGATAGAGCGTGTTGTCCAGATCGAAGATCCAGTTCTCAATTGAACCAAGTACCGGCGGCATGATCGCGCCTCTAGCGGCCCACGTCACTGCTAGCAAATCGAACAGGAACCTGAATAGCGATATCGGCCGCCACACGCACTGCCCTGCCTTGGCGCATGCGCAATGATCGGTTAAGCCTTCATTGTTATGGGGGGAACATATGTACAAGTCCTGGAAACGCACAGCGTTCCGTGCCGGATGCGCCCTGACTTCGCTGGCGGCACTCAGCGCCTGCGGCGGGGGAACTACAGGCGGCGTCAATTCGACCCCGACACCTCCGCCCGTATCGCCGCCGCCCCCACCTCCTCCACCACCACCGCCGCCGCCACCGAGCGCCAGTTTTGATACTGCGGAATATCGCCGATCGAACGGTGCGGTTCAGGCCAAGGCCATTACGGGCTACAACGCCGGGGCCACCGGTGCCGGGGTAAAGGTTGCCGTGATCGATTCCGGCGTCGCTCAGTTCAATGCCGAATTCTCCGGCCGCATCGACCCCGCTTCGGCCGACCTTGCCGGTTCAAGAGGTATTGGCGATGAAGGCGGCCATGGCACAGCTGTGTCGGACGTCCTGCTCGGCGCAAAGAATGACAGCGGCATTCATGGCGTCGCCTTTGATGCTACGTTGCTTGTCGCGCGCACTGACACACCGGGAAGTTGTGCAACGGCCGATCCCAGCAAGGGTTGCTCGCATGATGACAATGCGATCGCGCGTGGCGTCGATCTGGCCGTTGCCAACAATGCGCGCGTCATCAACATTTCACTTGGCGGATCGCCGCCAAATTCGACGCTACGGTCAGCGCTCGGCCGCGCGACCGCTGCCGGCATCATTATCGTGTTTTCCGCCGGAAACGACGCCAGCGCCGACCCCGACCCCTTTGCCCAGATCGCCAATGATCCCCTTGCGCGCAACCTGATCATCATCGCGGGCGCACTCGACGCGAGCAATGCCGCACTCGCAAGTTTTTCCAACAAGGCCGGCAGCGGAGCAACACATTATCTCGGCGCTTTGGGGGAACACGTCCGCGCTATCGATCAAACCGGCACAAGTTTCCTCTGGAGCGGCACGTCCTTTTCCGCGCCGATTGTTTCTGGCGCAGTCGCGTTGCTTGCCCAGGCTTTCCCCAACCTGACCGGCGCACAGATTGTCGACCTGCTGTTCCGGTCTGCTGTCGACATCGGCGCTACGGGCGTTGATCCCGTGTTCGGCAATGGCGCACTTGACCTGTCAAAGGCATTTGGCCCGCAGGGTCCGCTGACACTTGCAGGTTCGCAGATTGCCTTGCCCGCAACGACCGGCATGACGTCAGCCCCAATGGGCGACGGCGGCCAGCATGGCCTGTCGACTGTCGTACTCGACAGCTATCGCAGGGCCTATCTGGCAGACCTTTCGGTCGGGCTGACGCGCGCACCACTGCAGCCCCGGCTCGCGCCCGCACTTGGCATTGGCACGCGCAGTCTTGCGGTTGCGGGCGGATCGACGGCCATTGCTCTTTCCGTCACTGCAGGCGCGGGAGAATCGTCTGTTGATCGGCTGCTCCTGTCGGCAAATGAAGACCATCATGCGCGCGCCCTCGCAGGATCGGTCGTGCGGCGCCTGGGGCGCAATACGGCCGTTGCACTGGGCATTTCGCGCAGTGGCCTGGCGCTCGCCAGCCAGCTTGATGCGCGGGGCAGTGGGGATTTCCTTGTCGGTGGCTCGGCTCTCGACAGTTTCGGATTTGACACGCGACCAAAGTCCGGCCTGGCGATGCGGCAAGAAATTGGCGGCGTGGGGTTCACCGCAAGCGCCGAGACCGGAGAGGTCAGGCTCTGGGAGAATGGCCTGTTTTCCGAAATGCGGCGCGGCTATCGTGAACATGGCTATGGCGTGCTGAGCCTTGGTGCAACGAAGGCATTCGGCCCCCTGAGGCTTTCGGCCCGGGCAACCAACCTGGTCGAACGCGAGACAATTTTGGGGGCCCGTTTTGATGGCGCGTTTGGCAATGGCGGCGCACGGAGCTGGTTTGCCGATCTCGAGGGGCGGTGGGTGCCATCCCGGTCGTGGACAGTGACAGCCGCCTGGCGGCAAGGCTGGACACGGCTTGCCGCAGGCGGGCTCCGGCCAGATACCGATCACCTGCGCACCAGCGCCTGGTCGTTCGATGCCGCACGCGCTGGCCTTTTCAGGAGAGACGACCGCCTGTCCATGCGTGTTGCGCAACCATTGCGTGTTTCGCGCGGGGGTTTCGACCTGACGCTGCCGACCCGTTATGACTACAAGACCGAAACCGCCGGATTTTCTCCGATGCGATTGAACCTCGCCCCCACCGGACGCGAACGGGATTTTGAAATTGCCTATGCCCGGCCGCTTTGGGGTGGATGGATTTCGGCCAACACCTTCATGCGGCGTCAGCCTGGGAATTTCGCGAAGAACCCCGATGATCTCGGCGCAGCGATCCGGTTCAGCTTCGGGCTTTAGACTGTAAAGCTTTCGCCGCAGCCACAGGCGCCCTTTGCATTTGGATTGTTGAAGACGAAACCGGCAGTAAAATCGTCTTCCTGCCAGTCCATCGTCGAGCCGATCAGGTAAAGCACGGACGCGCCATCAACGAAGAACAGGCCGCCCGGCGTCTCGATCCGTTCGTCGAAGGCCGCAGCCTCGCTGACATAGTCCACCGAATAGGCGAGGCCCGAGCATCCGCGACGCGGAGTCGAGAGCTTGACGCCAATTGCCCCTTCAGGCGCCTTGGCCATCAGCGCCGCAATCCGGGCTTCGGCAGCAGGTGTCAGGGTCAGCGCCGCAGGGCGCGTTTTCACGGTCGTGCTCATAGCATTCCCAACTCCAGACGGGCTTCATCCGTCATCGCCGCAGGTGACCATGGCGGATCCCAGACAAGATTGACTTCGGCATCGCCGATCCCGGGCACGGAACCGACCCGCAGTTCGACTTCGCCGGGCATCGATTCGGCAACCGGACAATGCGGGGTCGTCAGCGTCATCGTCACCAGCGCATGGCCGTCGTTGATTTCCACATTGTAGATCAGGCCAAGGTCGTAGATGTTGACTGGTATCTCGGGATCGTAAATTTCCTTGAGCGCTGCGACCACAGCATCATGCAGGTCGCCGCCAGCCTCTCCCGCCGGAACCGTTTCGGGCTTCTGATTGAGGAAGCCTTCCAGATAATCCTTCTTGCGGTCGAGCCTTTCGGTCGCCGTTTCTGCATCGTCAACGCGCGCCCTTGGCGGCGTTTCAACGCTCGTCACTTCTTCGGTCCTGATACCGTCAGTCATGCGCCAAAGATCCTCTGCACTCGATCGATCCCGCGGACCAATGCCGCAACATCGTTTTCATTACTGTAAATCCCGAAACTGGCCCGCGCTGTTGCCGGGACGCCAAGATGCTGCATCAATGGCTGCGCACAATGATGCCCGGCGCGGATGGCAACACCCTCTTCATCCAATATGGTGCCGATATCGTGCGGATGAACCCCCTCGATCGCAAAGGATACAATTCCTGAAGCATCGTCGGGGCCGAACAGCGTGACGGAATTGATTGACCGCAGGGCCTCGCGCGTCTGGCGGACAAGGTCGATCTCATGCGCATGGATCGCCGCGAGCCCTATGGCCTCGACATAATCGATCGCGGCATGGAGCCCGATAGCCTCTATGATTGCGGGGGTTCCCGCTTCGAAGCGCTGCGGAGGCGGCGCGTAGCTTGTGTGTTCGAACGTCACGCGGTCGATCATCGCCCCCCCGCCCTGCCAGGGCGGCATTGTCTCCAGAAGGTCTGCGCGCGCCCAAAGCACGCCGATGCCGGTCGGACCGTAGAGCTTATGGGACGAGAAAACGTAGAAGTCGCAATCAAGCGCCCGCACGTCGACCGCCATGCGCGGGACAGCCTGACACCCGTCGAGCAGAAGCTTTGCCCTCACGGCATGCGCAAGCTTTGCTGCCCGCTTCGCATCGAGCGTCGAACCCAGCACGTTCGAGACATGCGCGAAGGCCACAAGCTTGTGCGCGGGCGTCAGCATGGCTTCGGCCGCGTCGAGGTCAATCCGGCCATCAGCCGTCAGGGGACAGACGTCGATCTCTATGCCCGTCCTGTCGCGCAGCAACTGCCAGGGCACGATATTCGAATGATGCTCAAGCACCGAAAGCAGAATGCGATCACCCGCCGTCAATCCTTGCCCCCAGCTCTGGGCAACAAGATTGATCCCCTCGGTTGCCCCGCGCACAAAGACGATTTCATCTTGCGACTGCGCCCCGATGAAGGACGCGACGCGACGCCGCGCGGCTTCATAGGCAAGCGTCATGTCTGCCGAGCGCCGGTAGACGCCACGATGGACCGTCGCATAGTCCGCACCCATTGCACGCACGGTGGCATCGATCACTGCCTGCGGCTTTTGCGCCGTGGCTGCCGTGTCGAGATAATGCCAGTCGCCGATGCCAGGAAAGTCGGCACGGAAATCCAGCGCGCGCACGAGGGTCGCTAGCGTCATACCATCGCACCCAGTTTGACGAGCGCGGCACTGGTCAAAGCTTCTTGCGCTTCCGCCCCCTCGAACACTCCGGCAACAAAGGCCTGCAGCAGCAATTGCTTGGCCTCGGCAGGCGGCAGGCCCCGGGAGGCGAGGTAGAACAGCGCGGCCTTGTCGAGTTCGCCGACCGTCGCACCGTGGGCACACTTCACATCGTCTGCATAGATTTCGAGTTCGGGCTTTGCGTTTGCCGTAGCAGTGCGGTCGAGCAGCATCGCCTTCACCGACTGGGAGGCGTCCGTCTTTTGCGCGTCGCGAGCGACTGCGACCTTGCCGAGATAAGAGCCGGTCGCATGCCCGCCCAACACCGAGCGCACCACCTGGTTGCTGGTCGCATTGGGTTCAGCGTGGGTGACGGTCGTGACGATTTCCAGAACCTGTTCGCCCGTCCCGAGGATGACCCCACCCAGTTCGAAATGCGCGCCGTCCTTCAGTGTCACGTCGAGCGAGACGCGGCCATAGGCACCGCCGACATTGAGCACATGAAAATCGAGCCGCGAGCCCGCTTCTAGCGTGATTGCAAGCTGGTGAATCGCAACCGCACCATCGGCAGCCGACTGAATCAGGTACCGCGTTTCGGCCTGCCCCGCAGCAACAATGATCTGTTCGGGAGCCGCCACCGGCCAGACGCGGGCAAGTGCGTCGAGATCGGCATAACGCCAAGCCTCATCCTTTCGGGTTGGAAGGAGCATTGCGCTCACGCCGCCAGCTCCCTGTATCCCTCGCATTCCAGCTCATGCGCAAGCTCTGCGCCGCCGCTGCGCACAATCCTGCCATCCGCCAGCACATGGACGAAATCGGGTTTCACATAATCGAGCAGGCGCTGGTAATGGGTGATCAGCAGTACGGCCTTGTCCGGCTTGCGCATGATCCGGTTGATACCTTCGCCCACCACACGCAGTGCATCGATGTCGAGACCGGAGTCAGTTTCATCAAGGATCGCGAGGCTCGGATCAAGGATGCCCATCTGCACCATTTCGTTGCGCTTCTTCTCGCCCCCCGAAAACCCGACATTCACTGGCCGCTTGAGCATATCCATGTCCATGCCCATCGCATCCGCTTGCGCCCGGGCAAGTTTCAGAAACTCCCCGCCGGAAAGCGGCTCTTCGCCGCGCGCCTTGCGCTGGGCATTCAGGGCCTCGCGCAGGAACTGCACATTGGACACGCCGGGAATCTCGACAGGATATTGAAAGCCGAGAAACAGCCCAGCCGCCGCCCGTTCATGCGGAGGCATGTCGAGAAGGTCCGCGCCATTGAAGGTGACCGAACCGTCCGTCACCTCATACCCGGGGCGCCCGCCAAGCACATAGGACAGCGTCGACTTGCCCGCGCCGTTCGGCCCCATGATCGCATGGATTTCGCCCGGGTTGAGGGAAAGCGTGAGACCCTTCAGGATCTCCGTACCGCCGACCATCGCGTGGAGGTTGTTGATCTGGAGCATTGTCAGCCGTTCCTGCCGGTCATGAGAGAATATCGTTTGCTGATGCGATCGACCGGCGTTCCGTCCGAAAGCGGCACGGCCTTCGCCACCGAATGATCGCGAAAGCCTTGCCGCGAATAAAAGGCCAGCCCGCCGGCATTGTCCGCGCGGATTGTCGCGTTGATCGCAGTCAGCCCGAGTGCAAGCGCGCGTTCACGGGTGGCGCGAAACAGGGCGGAGCCGACTCCGCTCTGGGTATTGCCGATTCGTGCGAACGTGCCGATGTCGCCGACATCATCGGGCAAATCGGGATAACGGCCCAACGTCTGGAATCCGAGGATTTCCTGACTGGCCGGATTCAGGGCAACAAAACAGCAGAGCACAGCGGGACCCGTCAGATAGGAGTCCGCAAGCCGCTCCGGCGTGAACGGCACTTCAAGGGCAGTCGTGCCACCCTGTGCAATGATCGCGTTGAGCAGCTCGGCAAGCTCGGCCGCATCCTCAGCCCGCACGTCACGGACTTCGACAGTGTCAATGACTGTGCTCATCCGACGCTTCCCTCAAGCGAGATGCCGAGCAGTTTTTGTGCCTCGACCGCAAATTCCATCGGCAATTGCTGGAGCACTTCCTTGGCAAAGCCGTTGACGATCAATGCGACCGCTTCTTCCTGGCCCAGCCCGCGCTGCATGGCGTAGAACAGCTGGTCGTCTGATATCTTGCTGGTCGTTGCTTCGTGCTCGATCTGGGCCGAAGGGTTGCGGACCTCGATATAGGGCACCGTGTGTGCCCCGCACTGGTCACCCAGCAGCAGTGAATCGCACTGGGTGAAGTTGCGCACGCCTTCTGCCATGGGCCCGACACGCACGAGCCCGCGATAGGTGTTGTTCGATCTGCCCGCGCTGATCCCCTTCGACACGATCGTCGAGCGGGAGCCCTTGCCCAGATGGATCATCTTGGTGCCGGTATCGGCCTGCTGGTGATTGTTGGTGACAGCGACCGAATAGAATTCGCCGACGCTGTTCTCGCCGCTCAGCACGCAGCTCGGGTATTTCCAGGTGACGGCGCTCCCCGTTTCAACCTGCGTCCAGCTGACCTTGGACCGCTTGCCCTGGCAAAGCGCGCGCTTGGTCACGAAATTGTAGATGCCGCCCTTGCCGTCCTTGTCGCCGGGATACCAGTTCTGGACGGTCGAATATTTGATCTCGGCATCGTCAAGGGCCACCAGTTCGACGACAGCGGCATGCAACTGGTTCTCGTCGCGCATCGGCGCGGTGCAGCCTTCAAGGTAGGACACATAGGCGCCCTTGTCTGCCACGATCAGCGTGCGTTCGAACTGGCCGGTATTTTCCGCATTGATGCGGAAATAGGTTGAAAGTTCCATCGGGCAGCGGACGCCTTCGGGGATGTAGACAAATGTCCCGTCCGAAAAGACCGCGCAGTTGAGGGCGGCAAAATAATTGTCGTGCATCGGCACGACCTTGCCCAGCCATTTGCGGATGAGTTCGGGATACTCGCGGATTGCTTCGGAAATGGACAGGAAGATGACGCCCGCCCGCTTCAGTTCCTCGCGAAAGGTGGTGGCAACCGAAACGCTGTCGAACACGGCATCGACGGCGACCTTGCGCGCGCCCTCCACTCCGGCGAGGACCTTCTGTTCCTCGATCGGGATGCCAAGCTTTTTGTAGACTTCAAGAATTTCCGGATCGACCTCGTCAAGGCTCGAAAGCTTCGGCTTTGCCTTGGGCGCGGCATAATAATAGGCATCCTGATAATCGATCGGCTCAATGTTGAGCTTTGCCCAGTCAGGCATCTCCATCGTCAGCCAGTGGCGATAAGCCTTCAATCGCCAGTCGAGCATCCATTCGGGCTCATTCTTCTTGGCACTGATGAAGCGGACAATATCCTCGTTCAGGCCTTTGGGCGCGAACTCCTGCTCGATGTCGCTCGAAAAGCCCCATTCATAGGTTTCGAGGTCCTTTGCGACGGCAGCAGCTTCGGCGTTCTTTGTAGCCATTACTGCATCTCCGCCAACACGTTCAGGCTGACGCCGGCCAGCGCACCGCGCACGGCCTGGTTGACCACCGGCCAGTGCGGCTGAACCCGGCACGTGCCTTCCATGCTGCAATCGTGTCGGCCGCTTTCAACGCATGAGGTCATGGCGATCGGCCCTTCAACAGCTTCGATGATGTCGGCAAGCGTGACGGCTGCGGCCGGCCGGGCCAGCTTGAAGCCGCCCCCTGCGCCGCGAACCGAACGGAGCAACCCGGCCGCACTCAATTTGCTGACCAGCTTCTGCACCGTTGGCAACGGAATCCCGGTCTCTTCAGCAAGGCCGGCCGCGTTCGTCCGCGTCCCGCCGCAATGGCGGGCCGTGGCGGACATCATCACCACCGCATAATCGGCAAGACTCGAAAGGCGCATGGCAAGTTAATTAGACCAAATTGGTCTGATTATCAAGTCCAGGGCGCTTCTGCCCGGAAATTGTCCGGATGGAGCGTCATTTGCATGATCGGGTTCGATCGGATCTGCAGCCCTCTGGGAGTCAGCCCCGTGAAGTGTTTGACCTCGCGAGACATGTGGGCGCGATCCGCATAGTCGTCGGATAGTGAATCCGGCACAGGCCCCTTGGTCCCGACCAGCCGGGACGCAGTTCGCAAGGCCCGAAACTTGCGCGCCAGCATTTTCGGCGGTGCCCCGAAATAGCGATTGGAAATCCGCATGACCTGACGCGGAGACAGGTTGCATGCCTCATAAAGCACTTCGGGAGCAGGGATGGGCATGCAGGACAGCCAATCGCCGATCCTGCCAATGATCGCGCGATGATCAGCCGGCACTGGCTTGATCCGGGGCACAAGGAACGCGTCCATCAACTTTCCCATCGCCACAACGTCACGCGCACTCTTCATCCGACGAAACAGGGTGAGCGCCTCTGCCCCGAGCAACGATACCGCATCACATGCATTATTGGCACAGGATTCGGCGGTCGCCGCAACGATCCCGCCCCAGAATTCGGGGAGCAGCACGCAGCCAAAGCTGTCGAGCGGACCCGTCAGGCTGTAGCTTGCCGTGACCGAGGCCGGGCCGAGCAGCATCACAGGACTTTCGGGAACCCGCCGCCCGTCGGGATAGGTATAAAAACCGCGACCGCTGAACATGAGCCGCAAATACCCGACATCGGCGCGTTCAAAATCCTCGATCAGTGGATAATCGAAATAGACACGATAATAGGCCGAGACATACGGTGCGAGCTCCGGCGCAGGAGTGGCGAAATTCAGCTCCATTGCCTTGAGCCTTCAACAATCGTCAGGTTTGCGCGGACAGCGAGGCAATCTGTCCCTTGAGATCCGCCCGGTCGAACGTCCGCGTCGTGAGCCGGGAAACATGATCACGAATAGCGCTGGGGGTAATACCGATGAACTCCTTCAATTCGCGAATGCAATGCGATTGATCGTAAAAGCCCTCACTGATGAAATCCTGCCAGTCGCCTTCGCCCCGGGCAATCAGATTCGCCGTGCGCAGCGCCCGATATTTGCGGACGAGCTGTTTCGGGGGCGATCCATAGATCTGCCGCGCCAGGCGTTCGATCTGACGGCGCGAAAGATTGGTTGCTGTTTCCAGATCTTTGAGATCAGGCGAGAAGCTCGATTCCAGCCAATTGTCGACCGCGCGGATGAACCAGTGCGGCACTTTCACGAGTGCTTCGGTGAAGCGCGCAGAGCGTTCGGTCATGAGTGCGACCATATCCTCCAGCCGCTCCATCTGGGCCATTTTGGTTGCGGTTTCGAGAATGGCGTCGCCGAGGACCGTCGTCGCATCGACAAGCCGGTTTGCATATTTGTCCGCAGCAAGCCCCGTAAATGCGGCCCAGCCTGCCGGAAGCAGGCCGCCTCCGAAAACGCGCGCAGGCCCCCTCACCTTGATGTGGGAAGCCTTGGTGCGCGGTCCCATAAGCGTTACGGGAAAAAAGCTTTGTCGATGCCCGTCTCCGAAGGTCACCTCGCCTTCGCCCGACAGGACAACACGGAATTGCCCGACATCAGCACGCTCAAGATCTTCGAAAACAGATTCGTCAGTCTCAAAAAGATAATAAGCCGACACAAACGCAGCAAGTTCCGCTGGCGGCGGGAGATATTGTAGCTTTATCACCTTGCCCTGACCCGATCTTTTTACGCCGGGAGCACTCCCATCCCTGTTTGCAATGCAGGGTCCGCAAATCCGGCGCTTTGTTTATCTTGGACGACAATTGCACAGGCAGAAGGCAAAAAAAAGTGGCCCGGCACAATATTGCGCCGGGCCTCCAGGATAAGGGCCTCACAAGTGAACACCCTTCGGGTCGCACTATCTTGATAGACGAGATCACATCTAAATGATTGCAAGAATCAGTCGCAATTTGAATGGAATCGACATCGAAGCTGAAAAATTGACAGGTTCAGCTGCAAAAAAAAGCCCGACCAGTTGCCCGGTCAGGCTCTTAGGTAAAGGTTCTCCGAATCACTTCGAGAGCCCCTCGGGTCGCAGTGAAGGGCCTAAGGCGGACGGAGCGTTCGGTATTGGACAGAATCGACACGAAAATTTAACCCTGTTTTGACCGCTCGCACCGGCAGTGTTAGCGCGCAGCCGATGTCGATCTTTGCCCTTGTTCGCCCGCTGGTGTTTGCCCTTGATCCCGAGCGCGCGCATCGCTTGACGGTTTCCGCACTCAAGCTCCTGCCGACGCAGGCTCCGCAATCGGCGGATCCTGCACTCTCTGTCGCTCTGGCCGGCCTCACATTTCCCTCGCCAGTGGGCCTCGCCGCCGGCTTCGACAAGGATGCCGAAGTGCCGGACGCGATGCTCAGCCTTGGCTTCGGCTTTGTTGAAGTTGGAACCTTGACGCCCCTTCCGCAGGCCGGGAACCCGAAGCCAAGGCTTTTCCGGCTGAGCGAGGATCGTGGAGTGATCAACCGGATGGGTTTCAACAACAAGGGTCAGGCAGCGGCACTTGCCCGCTTGGCAGCACGCAGGCGACGCGGCATCGTCGGCGTCAATGTCGGTGCAAACAAGGACGCTATCGACCGCGTGGCCGATTATGCTTCTGGCATCCGGCAGATGGCGCCGGTCGCCGATTATCTGACGATCAACATCAGTTCACCCAACACGCCGGGCTTGCGCGCCCTCCAGAGTGGAGAGGCACTTGGCGAACTGCTGGATGCGGTGACAGAGGCCCGCGCACCGGGCGGACCGCCAGTCTTCCTGAAAGTGGCCCCCGATCTGGAGCCCGCTGAAATCGATGCTGTTGTTAAGACTGCGATGGGCCGGATCGACGCACTGATCATCGGCAACACCACGCTGTCCCGCCCCAAGCTGCGTTCATCCGATGCCGGCGAGGCAGGCGGCCTTTCCGGCGCACCTCTGGCAGCGCTCGCGCTCCGGCGTTTGGGTGACTTTCGCAGCGCCAGCGGTGGTTTGCTTCCGCTCATTGCGGCGGGAGGAATTGAGACGGCGGAGCAGGCCTGGGAGAGGATCAAGGCCGGCGCCTCGCTGGTCCAGCTCTATTCGGCCCTGGTCTATCATGGACCGGGCCTTGCACGGACGATCACCCGCACCCTTCCAACACTCATGGCCCGGGACGGGATCGCGACGATCGCCGATGCGATCGGTTGCGAAGCGCGTTAGGGCTTGCCGTCGCGCCGAAGAGGGCTAGGGTTTCGATCGATGAAAAAATATCTATTGGCCTTGCTGCTGCTCTTTGCTTTTCCGAACGCGCTTTTCGCGAAGGGCGGTGTCGTCACGGCCGCTGACCCCCGTGCCGCCGAGGCAGGCCGCGAAATCCTTCGCAAGGGCGGATCCGCTGCCGATTCGGCCATTGCAATGATGCTCGCATTGAGCGTGGTCGAACCGCAGTCCTCCGGCATTGGTGGAGGCGGCTTCATGATCCACAATGACGGCCGGACAAACGATGTTGCAACTATCGATGGCCGGGAAACTGCGCCCTCTTCAGCAAGTCCGCGCCTGTTCCTTGATGCATCAGGCAAGCCGATGCCCTTCATCGATGCCGTTGCTGGCGGACGTTCGGTTGGCGTGCCGGGAAATATTGCCCTTGCAGCACGAGCGTCCGCGCGTTGGGGCAAGTTGCGATGGTCTGCCCTGTTCCAGCCCGCAATCCGCCTTGCAGAGAACGGGTATCAGGTCACCCCGAGGCTCGCTGAAGCCTTGTCGAGGCTGAAGCCCTTGTGGTCCGACTTCCCGGCGGCCCAGGCGATCTACTGGCAGGATGGGCGGCCCAAGCAGGTCGGAGACACGGTCAAAAATCCAGCATTGGCGGCACTTCTCCGCAAGGTTGCCGCCAAGGGACCAAAGGCCTTTTACGCCGGGGAGAATGCAGCGGCCATCATTGCAGCGGCGGGCAAATCGAAGCGCAATCCCACCGTTATAACCCGCAGGGATATTGCCGCCTACCGGGCGATCGACCGTGCAGCCATTTGCACCACTTACCGCCAATACCGACTGTGTGGCATGGGCCCGCCCTCTTCAGGCGCCACGACTGTGTTCCAGATCCTCAGGATGCTCGAACGGTTCGACCTCAAGGCACTCGGAAAGGATAATCCGCAAAGCTGGCACTTGATCGCCGAAGCCATGCGATTGGGCTATGCCGATCGCGAAAAATATCTCGGCGATCCGGGCTTCGTTGCGGTCCCCGTGGCCGGATTGCTCGACAAGACCTATATCGCGAGCCGCTCTGCGCTCATTTCTCCTGATCGCTCGCTTGGCAACTATGACGCCGGGATACCCCCGGGCGCTGAGCCCAGAACCGCGGCTCTGTCGAGCGAAGTTGCAGGCACCACCCATTTTGTCGCAGTCGACGGCAACGGTGACATTGCGAGCATGACGTCAACCGTCGAGGGTCCTTTCGGCAGCCAGTTGATTGCCAACGGTTATGTCCTCAACAATGAATTGACCGATTTTACGTTCGCCCCGGAAAAGGATGGAGCGCCTGTCGCCAACCGGGTCGAACCCGGAAAGCGCCCGCTATCATCCATGTCTCCAACCATTGTCTATGGCCCCGATGGCAAGCCGGTTTTCGCGGTGGGCGCGGCCGGCGGCAAGACGATCATCATGCAAGTCGCGAAGACCCTGATCGCACATCTTGACTGGGGCCTTTCAGCGCAGGACGCGATCGCTGCTCCGAACATCTACTTTGCCGGAGATGCCGTCCTGGTCGAGCCGGGCACGGCGCTTGCGGCCATGCAAAGCCAGCTTGCAGGATTTGGCCATGCGGTTGTCACAGGACGCATGTCGAGCAAGGCGAATGCCGCCGAGCGGACAGCCACAGGGTGGCAGGGGGCAGCCGACCCCCGCAGCGAGGGGGTCGCACTGGGGGAATGAGCATGAGGCAATTCGAAGAGTTTCCCAATCTAGTCACGATGTTCTTCCGGAGGGCGGAAGCAAAGGGCAATGCGCCCTTTCTTTGGCACAAATCGGAAGGCCGCTGGCAATCGCTCAGCTGGGCTGATGCCGCACGGCAAGTGACATCGCTTGCCGTTTCGCTTGCGGATATGGGTCTGAAGCGCGGCGACCGGGTGATGCTCGTTTCGGAAAACCGACCCGAATGGTGCATCGCGGATCTCGGCATCATGGCAGCGGGTTGCATCACTGTGCCGACGTACACGACCAATGGCGAGCGCGATCACCAACATATCATTGAGGATTCCGGCGCATCCGCGATTATCGTATCGACCCAGAAGCTTGCGGCAGCTGTCATGCCTGCAGCAATACGGGCGACAAATGCGCAACATATTATCGGGATCGAGCCCTTGCGTGTCGGGCAGACGAGTGGCGTCAAGGCCCATGACTGGTCCGATCTTGTCAGCAAGTCCGACGTCGATGTGGCCGCCTGTGCCGCGAACGCCGAAGCCGAATTCAAACGCGAAGACCTGGCCTGCATCATCTACACCAGCGGGACTGGCGGTGCACCGCGCGGCGTGCAGCAACATCACGGCGCGATCCTTCTCAACGTTGCCGGATGTGTCGACATCATCGCGAACGACTTTGGCTGGGGCGATGAGGTTTTCCTGTCCTTCCTTCCGCTCAGCCATGCCTATGAACATTCCGGGGGACAGTTCCTGCCGATCGGCCTTGGCGGACAGATCTACTATGCCGAGGGGCTCGAGAAGCTGGCTGCCAATATCGAGGAAGTCCGCCCGACGATCATGGTCGTCGTGCCACGCTTGTTCGAAGTGTTGCGCGCACGGATGCTCAAGACTGTCGAGAAACAAGGCAAGTTCGCGCAAGCCCTGCTCCGCAGAGCCCTCAACCTGGGCGAAAAGGACATGAAGGGGGGCGTCCCGATTTGGGACAAACCGATGAACCTGTTTATCGACAAGACGCTGCGTCCCAAGATCCAGCAGCGCTTTGGCGGCCGGATGAAGGCATTGGTGTCTGGTGGCGCACCGCTCAATCCGGACGTCGGCATCTTTTTCCACAGCGTCGGGCTGACCTTGCTCCAAGGCTATGGCCAAACGGAAGCGGGGCCGGTCATTTCATGCAACCGGCCGGCCGTTGGACTCAAGATGGATACGGTCGGTCCGCCGATGAAGGGTGTCGAGGTGAAGATCGCGCCGGATGGGGAGATTCTGGTCCGCGGCGAGCTCGTGATGCACGGCTATTGGCGCAACGAGGCCGAAACGGCACGCGTATTAAAGGATGGCTGGCTTCACACAGGAGATATCGGCGAGTTTGACGAAAAGGGCCGCATTCGGATCACCGATCGCAAGAAGGACATTATCGTCAACGACAAGGGTGAGAATATCTCGCCACAAAAGATCGAAGGGATGCTCACGCTTCAGCCCGAAATCATCCAGGCGATGGTCAGTGGTGACAAGCGGCCCCATCTCGTTGCGCTTGTCGTCCCGGATCCTGAATGGGCCGCAGAATGGGCCGTGGCCAACGACATCAAATATGATCTCAAGGCGCTTTCCGACCTGCCGGCATTCCGCTCCGCCGTGATGGAGGCCGTCGACCGCGTAAATCGCCAGCTCACGCTGACCGAAAAGGTCCGCAACATCACATTGACGCCCGACGGTTTCACCATCGACAATGAAATGCTCACACCGTCGCTCAAGATCCGCCGGCACATGATCCGGCAGGTCTATGGTGAACAGATCGACGCGTTGTATCGCAGTTAGGACCCAGCGGTGTAGGGGACAAAGTCTCCCATGGCGCAACTGCCGCCGGTAAAGCCGGCGACAAGGTCCGCGCTTTCCGCAATGTCGCCGCGGCACAATTGGGTGCCGCCGAAAATGCGGGTGATCAGCGCGCGATCCCGACCGATGCCAGAACAGGTGCCGCGCGTGTCATTGCGATAGACGAGCTTGCGGGAGACCCGGAAGATCAAGGTGCCTTTGCCGTTCTCGAAACTTTGTGTCCCATTGGCATCGCGCAATCGGATGCAGTCTTGTGGCTTTCCGGGCGTCAAGCCGGCCAGAGCCTTTTGAAGCCGTGCCTCTTCGCTGGCATAGCGGGCTTCACGAGAGGCCGAAGAGGCAGAAACGCCACTGCACAGCAAAAGGCTGGCAAGCGGAAAAATGAACATGGTCTTGCGCATGGCTATACTCCTTCCAACACGCCCCCAAGTCCAAAACTTTAGCAGATTCAGCCGCGAAATCCATCCTTTGCCGCGCGGCGTTCGGCCAACTGCGCGACCGAACCCGCCCGCATGAACGGGTTGGTTTCACGCTCAAGCCCGATCGTCGTCGGCACCGTTGCTTCACCGCGCGCCCGCGCCGCATCGACCGCCGTCATGCGCGTCACAAGGGCTATATTGTCCGGCTCCGCCACCAGCGCATAGCGGCCGTTAGACTGGGTATATTCATGCGCGCAATAAACCTGCGTTTCGGGCGGAAGGGCGCCGAGTCTGGCCATATTGTCAAACATCTGCTCCGCTGTCCCTTCGAACAGGCGACCGCACCCCATTGGAAACAGCGTGTCGCCCACGAAGACGGCCCGTTCAGCGGCGAAGTGAAAGGCAATATGGCCTGCTGTATGCGCAGGCACGGCCATCACGACTGCAGTGCAGCTGCCCAGCCTGACCTCGTCCCCTCCAGTCACCTGCACATCAAGCGTTGGAATGCGCTCGAACTCTGCGGCCGGGCCCGTAATGACGCACCCCGTTGCTGCCTTGATGGCTTCATTGCCGCCAGTGTGATCGGGATGCCAGTGCGTATTCCAGATTTGCGTGATCCGCCATCCGCGGCTTTCCGCTTCGGAGAGCACCGGGTCCGCAACTGCGGGATCGACAACCATCGTCTCGCCCGAATCCGGCTCGTGGACCAGCCAGACATAATTGTCCGAGAGAACGGGGATGCGCACAATCTCGAGAGCCATCCTACCAATGCCCCGTGTTCGGCATGGATGCCCAGGGCTCCTGCGGCGGCAGGCTCCCATCCTGCAGCAGTTCGATCGAGATATTGTCGGGCGTACGCACGAAAGCCATGTGACCGTCGCGCGGCGGGCGGTTGATCGTCACGCCGGCATCCATCAGCCGCTGGCAGGTCTCGTAAATATTGTCGACGCGATAGGCGAGATGCCCGAAATTGCGGCCTTCGCCATAACCCGCTTCGTCCCAGTTGTGCGTCAATTCGACCTGAGCCGATTCGTCCCCTGGGGCGGCGAGGAAGATCAGGGTGAAACGTCCTTGCTCGCTGTCGTAACGACCCACTTCCTTCAAACCGAGCAATTCGAAAAAGGCCAGGGTGGCGGCGGGGTCACTGACCCGGATCATGGTGTGCAGATATTTCATGGCCGCAGTGTTAGCGCATTATTTCGGCTCGCCCAAGCGTTTGAGTGCATCGGCAGCCGCCACGCCGGCAGGACTGTCTGGCGATGCCTTGACCGCAGCCGTCCAGGCCGTCCGCGCGGCCGCTTCGGCGCCAGACAGGATAGCGATGTTTCCGGCTTCGAGTGCAACCGCGGCGTCGTCGGGGGCGCGCTTCATGGCTTCGCCGATATCAGCCTGCGCTCTAGCAAGATCACCCGTGCGGCGCGCCAGTGTTGCGGACAGGAGCCAGGCGAGCGGATCTGCCGGCACCAGCTTCAGAGCCATGTCGAGGTCGACACGCGCAGTCACGGTGTCGCCTGTCGCTGCATGCGCACGGGCTCGATCGAGATGGGCTTCGCCGGCCTCGGCACCTGTCAGGGCCCCGCCCGCGAGCGCTGCATCCAGATACTGGCCTGCCTTGACCATGTCGCCGCCTGCGAGCGCCGCATTGCCGGCCTGCACCCAAAGTCGTGCGGCGCGCGCATCGCCATGCCGTTCGGCGTCCTCGGCAGCCTGCTGGAATGCAGTGGCCGCCGGAAGCCATCGCTTGAGGCTTGCATAGGCCAGGCCTGCGCATTGCCGAGCGAGAACGCCGCCGCCCTGGACTTGCCAGGTTCCCGCCGCCTCAAGGGCCTGAACAGCGTCCTTTTCCGTCAGCGCCACGCAAGAGGCAAAGCGCGCTTCATCAGCACTGGAAGCGGGTCCGGCAATGGCGGCTTCTGCGGCAAGGTAAAGGAGGATCACAGGTGCTCCAGCAAAGTCTCGGTCGTTCGCAGGAGCAGGGCGATGTCCTGCTCGCGCGACAGGCGGTGGTCACCATCCTTGACAAGCACAACCTGCACATCGTCTGAACGCAGCAATGACGCGAGGTGCGTACTATAGTGCCACGGCACGTCGCGATCGCGCTGCCCGTGCAGGAGCCGCACAGGGCAATCGATCGCAATCGGCCCATGCAACAGTCGGTGCGCTTCTCCGGATTGCCAGAATGCCTTGGTGACCACAGTTGGTTCGGGCCCATAGGGAGAGGCTTGCTCAAGCCGGCCGCTTGAGAGAATTTCAAGCTTCTGTTCCTGGGTGTAGCCCCAGTCGGTAAAGTCCGGCGCCGCTGCAATTCCGATCAATCCGACGACCCGTTCCGGCCTGGCAAGCGCTGCCAGCAGCATCAGCCAGCCGCCCATCGACGATCCGACGAGCACGACCGGACCCTCAATGAGCGTATCGATCAGCAGCAGGGCATCGGCGAGCCAGCCTGCCAGCGTCTGGTCTTCGAACCGGCCTTCGCTGGCCCCGCAGCCGCCATAGTCGAAACGAAGATACGCGTGGCCGTTGCGCGCAGCCCAGGCGTCGAGCGCAACGGCTTTTCCGCCCGTCATGTCGGACATGTACCCTGAGAGGAAAACGACCGTCGGGCCCTTGCCCTCTTGCCGCGAATAGGCGAGCCTCACGCCGTCGGCGCGCGTCAAATTATCCATTCAACAGACAGCATCTCGACCGTTGCATTGCGCTTCGCTCCGCGCTTTTCGACCATCAGCGTATTGAGGCGGCGAATCGTGTCGCTGCCGCTCGTCACGCAGAGTGCCGGAATGAAAGCATGAACCAGCGCGCCCAATCCGCCCCGGATCATGGTCAGGCCAAAGCTTGCCGCCACGCGGAAATGCTCAAAAAAGCCTTCTTCAACTTCGGCGGGGTGATCCAGAAAAATCCTGCGAAACATCGGGCGCTGCTCCTGACGATTATGAGATTGCTCCCCCATAGCGGCATTGCCGTGCCTTGCGAAGCCGGGTTCTATGCCAAGACTCAGAAGAACAGACTGTCATCTGCCGGAACCTTCGGATCGTCGTGGCAAATGTCGGAAAGTGCTGCCCACTGGTCCGCATCGATCACGGGCGCATAGGTTGTGCCTGCCTGCCTGCTTTGGCGAAACGCCCGTTCACGGGACTGTGACAGCGGATGCGAAGACACATAGCCGAGCGCAGCCGCCGCTTCACCCAGCTTTGCTTCCT
This sequence comes from Aquisediminimonas profunda, assembly GCF_019443285.1. Lineage (GTDB taxonomy): Bacteria > Pseudomonadota > Alphaproteobacteria > Sphingomonadales > Sphingomonadaceae > Aquisediminimonas > Aquisediminimonas profunda. Next base: position 844,546 of record NZ_CP080327.1, on the reverse strand, counting down.
GCGCCGACATGCGGGCAAAGAAGGCGGCCGTGTCATCCGGGGAAATCCGGGCCAGCTTCAACTGCTGGATGGCATAATCATCCGCCGCACTTTCCGCCTCGCGCGAATAGGATGCAGCAAGCATTGCATTGAGATAGCCCCCGCCATTACCTCCAAAACCGCCCAGCAAGACGCTGAGACCGGCCTGTCGCATGAGTGCCTGAACCACATGGCGCTTGCGCACATGGCCGATTTCATGCCCGAGCACGCCAGCGATCTCATCCGGCGACTTCGCTTCCTGCAGGAGCCCGCGAAACAGCACGATGTTGCCGCCGGGCAAGGCGACGGCATTGACCATGCCGATATTGGCGACATGGACGCGCACTGCAGGCTTGCCCTGATCGATCTTGCGAACGAGCGCATCAAGCGCCGCCTGCCCGCCCGGTCCATTGCAGAAGCGGCCCCCGAAATCGCCGACCATTGCATCGCCCATCCGCTTTTCCCATGCGAACGGGATATTGGGCGCGAGCCAATCCGGCGCCTTGAAGACAGCAAAGGCAAAGAGCGCCGAAACGGCAAGAAACACTCCGGAGGCTCGCCAGAAGCCGAGCCGGTCAACCCATCGGCCATAGCGGGCAGGCTCGGGCAGTTGGCTGCGAATCGCGTCCGGCACGCCACTGGCAAAGCAGATGCGCCAACCAGCCCTGTCTTTCAGCCCGTAGACCGGCCCATCCGGGCTGTCGTCCCTGCGGACAAGATCGCTCCAGCGATAAGTGCCATTGTCGACACCGTCTCCGATCAGAACAAATCCGTCCACCTCCGTCCGGAGGTCGACCTTGTGCCGGATCGCCGTCTTTCCGTCATAATGCCAGAGGCCCGAAACATCAGTCACGCTTAGAAGCCACCCATGTCCAATGCGTCGAGCAGCCCTTCGCCCTGGCGCGGTTCCGGTGTGCTGGACTGGGTCAGCGTGACAAGATCGATCTCGCCGCCTGCTTCAAGATGGCGGATGAAGAAGTGCCAGTTGCGGTAACGGACGAATCCCCCGACCAGCCCCAGTGGTATCGCGACGATCAGGGCAATGATCGCAAAGGTCGCGATTGGCGGATGTGCCATGGCCTGCGGGTCCTTTGGGAGCACAGCAATGCCGAGCATTGATGCCACAATGAGTGCCAGCGCAAACACGAGGACGTAGAGCCCGATGTTGCCCAGCATCAGCAGGAGCCAGTCCTTGGTGCGCGCAGAGAAATGGAAATTCAGCGTCGACAGACTCAATGTCCCGATCATCTCGCGGAAGAACGCGGCATAATAAGCCAGGGCCAAGAGGGGCAGCACGATATAGAGCGACCCAAGAACAAGCACGACTGCAACAGCGCCGCCCGCAATACCGCCGGAACTGCCGCCGGATGCGGCCCCGGCGATTGCAGCCGCAATCCCGGCGATCAGTGCCACGATCGGCGCAAGATAGCACAGCAGGAAGCGCCGCATCAGGCCGCCCCATTCGGGGCCGGATTCGAAATTGTGTGGCCCGAAGCTCATCCGGTTCCAGCGTTCGCTCCACAGGCTCGTCATCGACCAGGGAATGAGCAGCCCGAGCGCAAAGGATCCGACGATCGTTTTCCAGGTATAGGACCAGCCATAGCCAAAGCCCGGATCGTCGCTGCCGCCCCGGATTCCGTGCCAGTGCGTCCGGCTGAGCCGATAGCGAAGACCCCGGAATATGGCGAGCCCGGCCACATAGAAGAAGACGAGATAGACCGAGAGGGCGAGGACGCCTGCAAAGGCCGCATGACCGCGCAGGATCAACGCCTGCGCCACGAACTGGAGCAGGAAAAGCGGCACGAAGAGGATCGCAATGACCAGCAGGAAGCCCAGGAACAATTCCTTGCCCGTGCCTGTCCATTCAAGCCGGTCGTCGATGAACCGTGTCTTGCTCCAGAGATAGCGCCGTTCGCGTGCGATGCCCCAAAAACGATAGAACCCCAAAGTCACGATCGAGAGCATCAGGTTCGTGAACAGGATCGGCGCCAGCTCCCGCCAGTCGCCATCAAATGAAAATGCCGTTTCTTCTTCCGTTCCGATCCCCATGTTGGCCCCTTTCACTGTCACCCCAGAGGCTTTCAGTTCTGGACCGAAAGGTCAATGCAGGCCGATGCAATTTCTTGGGTGATTGCGTCCCGGCAAATCAATGCACATGGCTGGTGGGGGCGTGCGGCGGTTCGATCTCCGGGGGTTCGGGCGCATCAAGGTCGCCTTCCCACTTGGCCACAACGACCGCTGCAACCGCGTTGCCGACAACATTTGTCCCTGACCGCCCCATGTCGAGAAACTGGTCGACCGCGAGGATCAGGACAAGTCCGGCTTCGGGAATATGAAACTGCGCCATGACAGCTGAAATGACCACAAGACTTGCCCGTGGAACGGCCGCCATGCCCTTCGAGGTCAGCATGAGCGTCAGCAGCATCGTGATCTGCGCTTCGACCGGAATGTGCATGCCATAAAGTTGCGCGATGAAGAGCGTCGCGAAAGTCATGTACATCATCGAACCATCGAGATTGAACGAATAGCCGAGCGGGAGGACAAAGCTTGCGATCTTGGGCGGAACACCAAAACGGTCCAGCGCCTCGAGCGTGCGGGGATAGGCCGCTTCCGACGATGCGGTTGAAAAGGCGAGCAGGATTGGTTCGCGAATATAGCGGAAAAGCGTTCCGGCCCGCGGTCCGACCACGAGGAAGGCAGCAATGAAGAGGACAATCCAAAGGATCGCCAGCCCCAGGTAGAAGCTCCCGATAAATTTGATGAAGGTCCCGATGATGCCAAGTCCATTGATCGCAACGACCTTGGTCATTGCCGCAAAGACCGCGAGGGGCGAGGCGCGCATCACATAGTCCGTCACCTGCAGCATGACATGGACCAGCGCATCGATGCCCTTGGTGATAGGCTCGGCTTTTTCGCCGACCGCTGTCATCGCCACACCAAAGAAAACCGAGAAGATCACGATTTGCAGGATCGTGTTGTTCGCCATGCCTTCAATGATCGACTTGGGGAACATTTCGGCGATGATCTTGAAAAAATCGCTTTCAGGCTTGGCGATTCCGGCCGTCACATCGGGAGGCGGCAGCTCGAACCCGCCGCCGGCGCCCGGCTGGAGGATGTTGACGAGAATCATGCCGAGCGTCAGCGAAACCACCGTCGCGCCGATAAACCAGCCGATGGTCTTTGCGCCTACGCGACCCAGTGCTGCCGTGTCGCCCATATGGACGATGCCCGAGACGAGTGTCGCAAAGATCAGCGGCGCGATGATCATCTTGATCAGCCGCAGGAAGATGTCGGTGACAAGGCCCAAATATTTGCCCCATTCTGCAAGGCTGGCCTTCACGTCATCCGGAATGGTGTTGGGCTCGGTCAGGACGCTGCCCGTGTAGAAGAAGTGGATGGCCGCCCCGGCCAGGATGCCGAGTATCAGCCCGATCATGATGTAGAATGTAAGCCGCTTGGCCATTGTGCGCTGTTTCCTCAACCCTATGCGCGCAGCAGACGCGATCCATGCCTATCCGTCAAGACGTTCGAGAATCTCCGCAGCGAACTGGCTGAGGGTATCGTCGCGCGCGCCCATGATGAGGATACGATCTCCGGCACGGGCTTCCGCAACCAGCCGGTCGCCAATGTCCGCGCGGGCAGGCACATGGCTGGCGCGCGGCCCGATCGCCTTGGCAAGCGCCTCGCTGCCCGCGCTTCGATCCACTGTCCCGCCATAATAGGCCGGGTCCGGCAGGTAGAGCCTGTCTTCTGCGCCAAGCTTTGTCCGAAACGTCTCCGCCAGGGCGTCGCCCATGTGCTTCAATGGCCCATAGCCATGTGGCTGGAACATGAGGAGCACCCTGCCGGGAAAGGCATGAAGCGTGTCGAGCGTTGCGCCGATCTTGTCGGGATTGTGCCCGAAATCATCGATCACGGTGACGCCATGACGCGACCCGACGAGATCGAGACGGCGGCGCAAGCCCGCAAAATCCGCCAGAGCAGCGGAACCGTCTGCCAGCGGAACGCCAGCTGCCTCTGCCGCTGCAAGAGCAGCCAGCGCATTCGACGCGTTGTGGCGACCCGGCACATTGAGCGAAACGCGCACGCCGTTTGCAAGAAAGTCCACTCCATCAGGCCGCTCGACAAGATCCGATCCGCGAAGCGACGCGCGTTCACCAAATCCGAAAGTCCGGGCATTGCCTCCAGCGAGCGCAAGGGCTTCGTCATTGTCGGCATTGACGACTGCGATCGGCGCCTTGCCAATGAAATCTCCGAACAGGCGGCGCAGTTCGTCCATCGATTTGTGATCGAGCGCGACATTGTTGAGGACGGCAATATCGGGCGTGTAGAGCGCGATCGAGCCATCGCTTTCATCGACCTCGCTCACAAAAACATCGCTGTGGCCCACCCGCGCACTGGCAAAGGGCGCATCGGGCCGCGCATAATTCTTCATGACAGCACCGTTCATGATCGTCGGATCGCGGCCCACCTGATCGAGAATCCAGCCAATCATGCCCGTCACAGTGGATTTGCCGCTTGTCCCGCCAATCGCGATCCGGGTTTCGCTGGCATTGAACAATTGGGCCAGGAGGTCTGCGCGGCTCAAGCGCTCAAGACCAAGTCGGTTGGCCGCGACCACGTCCGGAACGCTCTCTTCGACCGCTGCGGAAGCGACGAAGATCTGGCCCGGCACAACCCCCGAACCATCCTGTGGAAAGAGCGCAATGCCAAGCTTTTCAAGCGCCGCGAACTTGTCGCCAATCCGGCCTTGATCCAGCGAGCGGTCGGATCCCGTCACCGCGGCGCCGCGCGCCGCGACAATCATCGCCAGTGGCATCATGCCGGATCCGCCGATACCGCAGAAGAAATAGTGAGGAAAAGTCATCGTCGCGCGCTTCTGGCGCGTCAGGCGGCCAAGGGCAAGCGCAACCGCGCAAGGACACCGCCCATGTCCTCGCTTTCCTCAAGCGTGATCGAACCACCATAGATTTCGGCGACATCGCGCACGATCGCGAGGCCAAGGCCCGTGCCCGGCTTTGATGAATCGAGCCGCACACCCCGATTGAAAAGCTTGTCCCGATCTTCCGCAGAAATGCCAAGGCCGTCATCCTCGACCAGGATTTCCGCCATCGGCCCAGCTGTGCCGACCGTCACGAACACGCTGCCGCCGCCATATTTTGCTGCGTTTTCGATCAGATTGCCGAGCATTTCATCAAGATCCTGCCGCTCGACATGGACTGAAAGCGATTTGTTGCCGTCCATGTCGAACCGGACGTCGGGATAAAGGCGCGACACCGCCCGTTCGACCGATTCAAGGCTGTTCCAGACTTCCGCCCGGCTGTGCACATTGCCCCGGCGGCCGACGGCGCGCGCGCGGGCGAGATGATGGTCGACCTGCCTGCGCATGGTCGTGGCCTCACGGATCACTGTTTCGCTCAGATCGCTCGCGTGCGCCGTTGCGGCATTCATGATAACGGTCAACGGCGTTTTCAGTGCATGGGCAAGGTTGCCGGCATGACGACGCGCTTCCTCTGCCTGGGTTTCGTTATGGAAGAGCAGCCCGTTCAATTCCTCCACGAGAGGCGCCACTTCATCCGGCAGTTCATGCTCCTCGATCCGATTTGCCCGACCGGCTCGCATTTCGGCAATTGCCTGCCGAAGCGAACGCAGCGGCCAGAGGCCGTAAAGGGTCTGAAGCGCCGCCATGACGATCAGCCCAAGCCCAAGCAGCGCGAAGCTTCGGACAAGCGTCTTCCTGAGTGTACCGATCTGGTCATCGAGCACGTCGCGGCTTTGCGCGACCTGAAACCGCCAGACGGTCGGCGAGCCGGGAAGAACAATGTCCCGCTCAGCTACGCGGATCGTTTCTTCGGGAAATTCATTGCTGTCATAGACGTGGATGTTGTCATCCGAATGGCCGCCCCGAACTATAAGCGCGCGATCCCAAAGCGAGCGTGACCGGAACGGCGCATAGCCTTCTCCAGCGATCTGCCAATAAAAACCCGAATTGGGTTCAAGAAAGCGTTGGTCCCCGAGCGGACGATTGAGGCGCACTTCCCCGAAATCGTCAATTTCGGCAGCGGCCACCATAGAGGTCAGCACGAACTGTTGTCCGTCATCAAAATTTCGCGTGATGGCATTGGACAGGACCCGGTCAAGCGCTAAGCCCCCGCCGAGCAGCAGGAGAAAAATCCATGCTGCGGCAATGCCGATCATGCGCCGGCTCAGCGACCCGCTGGCAAGCCGCAGACGCCAGCCGCCTATCTGCCAGCCGCCACGCTTGAGAGCTGCCCTGTCAGGCAGGGTCTTCGAGACTGTAGCCAAGGCCGCGGATGGTCGTGATGACATCGGCACCAAGTTTCTTGCGGATACGTGTGACAAAAACCTCGATCGTGTTCGAATCGCGGTCGAAATCCTGATCGTAGATATGCTCGATCAACTCGGTCCGTGAAACGACCTTGCCCTTGTGATGCAGAAGGTAGGACAGGAGCTTGTATTCCTGCGCAGTCATCTTGACCGGCTCTCCCGCAAGCGTGACGCGACCAGAACGCGTATCGAGGCGGACGTCGCCCGCAATCAGTTCGGACGACGCATTGCCGCTGGCTCGGCGGATCAAGGCGCGCAAGCGGGCAATAAGCTCCTGCGTCTGAAACGGCTTTGCCATATAGTCATCGGCACCGCCATCCAGGCCTGCGACCTTGTCCGACCAGCTGTCTCGTGCCGTCAGGACCAGCACGGGCATGACCTTGCCTTCCTTGCGCCAGCGATCGAGCACGGTGAGCCCATCGATTTCGGGCAGGCCAAGATCAAGGATCACTGCATCATAGCTTTCGGTCGAGCCCAGATAATGCCCGTCTTCGCCATCGGTGGCGAGGTCCACGGCATAACCGGCGCCTTCAAGTGTGTTCTTGAGCTGGGCGCCGAGAGTCGGTTCATCTTCTACGATCAAAACGCGCAAGGATAATCTCCCCCAATGGGCCGCCAATAGATCATTTGCCGGACGTTCTCTTGATTGTACCGGTTGGCCCGTCCACATCAATCCAGATCACGTTCTTGCCCTGCATGAATTTCAGGCGATAAAGCAGGTTGTCTCCATCGAACTCGGCGCCGATATAATCGGCTCCGCGCTCCTTCATTTCGGGAACGATTTCGTTCTCGATGGCGCGCAGCGACCGCACGGCACCCTGGCGAGTGGCCTGAAAAGCAGCATCCTGTTCCACTCTGCGCGCCTTTTGGGCCTCGGCGGGAATCACCAGGAGCCCTGAAAGCGAAAGCGCAAAAATAAAAGGTTTGAACATTGCCATAGGGTCTTGGCATAGGGCGCGGCCATTGAATAGGCCATGAATGGCTTTTCGCCATATCAACCGATCAGGAACCCGACATGTCCGCGCCCATACTCGCCTATGAAGGCCTCGGCCTCGTCCAGGGATCGGGCTGGCTCTTCCAGGATCTCGACATTTTCATCGGCGAGCGCGACCGGCTTGCACTGATCGGGCGAAATGGAGCGGGCAAGACCACGCTCTTCAAACTGCTCGCGAACCAGATCGAAGCCGACAAGGGCCGACGCTCGATTGTGCCAGGAACGAAGGTCGTCCTGCTCGAGCAGGAGCCCGCCCTTGGCGGCTTTGCGACACTGCGCGATTTCGCCATAAGCGGCGCAGACGGCCCGGCGGCGCACGATGTGGAAGCGATTGCCGACCAGATCGGGATCGATCTTTCGCGCGAGGCGCAAAGTGCAAGCGGGGGCGAACGGCGACGCGCGGCAATCGCGCGCGCGCTGGCAATGGACCCCGATGTCCTGCTGCTCGATGAGCCCACCAACCATCTCGACCTTGCCGCCATCGACTGGCTCGAGGACTGGCTCGGGCGATACACCGGCGCTTTCATTGCGATTTCGCATGACCGGACGTTCCTTACTCGCCTGACGCGATCGACCCTGTGGCTCGATCGCGGCAAGATCCGCCGATCCGAGATCGGATTCGGTGGTTTCGAGCGCTGGATGGAGGCGGTCTATGCCGAAGAAGCGCGCGCCGCCGAGAAGCTCGATGCGAAGCTTAAGCTTGAGCTTCATTGGCTTGAGCGCGGCGTCACGGCCCGGCGCAGGCGCAATCAGGGTCGACTCGAAAAACTCAACCAGATGCGCGCACAACGCGCGGCGATGCTCGGGCCGCCGGGTGCTGCCAAGCTCGGCATTGCCAGCGACGATGTCCGGTCCAAATCCGTCATCGTGGCGGACGGCGTCGGAAAATCCTTTGGAGACCGGACGATCATCCGGAACTTCACCTTGCGGATCCAGCGCGGGGACCGGATCGGCATCGTTGGTGCAAACGGTGCCGGCAAGACGACGCTCCTCAAACTACTGACCGGCGAACTTGCGCCGGACAGTGGCACGGTCACACTGGCCAAGACCCTGAACGGGATCGTGATCGACCAGCAGCGGGCTTTGCTTTCGCCAGAAAAGACCGTGCGCGACGTTCTGTGCGAAGGTGGGGACTGGATCGAAGTGCGCGGCGTCAAGAAACACATACAGGGTTATCTGAAGGAGTTCCTGTTTGAGCCCGGCCTTGCCGATGCGCGCGTAGGGACATTATCGGGCGGCGAACAATCGCGCCTGTTGCTCGCACGCGAGTTTGCTCGTGCCTCCAATCTGCTGGTCCTCGACGAGCCGACCAACGATCTTGACCTGGAAACGCTCGACCTGCTCCAGGAAGTCATTGCCGACTATGACGGAACTGTCCTGATCGTCAGCCACGATCGCGACTTTCTCGATCGGACTGTGACCTTGACTCTGGGCCTCGACGGCTCGGGCAAGGTCGACATCATCGCTGGCGGCTATGCCGATTGGGAACGCAAGCGCGTCAGGAACGCGACACCCCTGCGCAGGCAAGGGGCAGCTCGGGAAGCCAGAGCCCCAGAGGTCCCTGCCTCCACAGGAGCGACGCCCAAGAAACTCAGCTACAAGGACCAGCGCGACTATGACCTGCTTCCGGCGCGCATCGCCGAGATCGAGGCCGCCATTGCCAGGGATGAGGCCTTGCTGTCAGACGCCACACTCTATGCCCGCGATCCGGACCGCTTTGCCGCACTTACCAAGGCCCTAGAGCAGGCTAGGGCAGAAAAGGATGCGGCCGAAGAGCGCTGGCTGACGCTGGCCGAAGTTGTCGAGTCGCTCGGCTAAGGCGCGACGCGCCCCGCCTTGAGCCGGATCGATTGCACCGCCAGCCGCGCCGCTTCTTCAATGTCGTGCGTCACATAGACGACGGGTATGGCGATATCGCTGAGCAAATCCTCAAGCGCGCCGAGCAAAGCGGCCCGCGCCTCCCGGTCGAGACCTGAAAGCGGCTCATCCATCAGGAGCAATTGCGGCTGCGACATGAGCGCGCGGGCGATCCCTGCGCGCTGCGCCTCTCCGCCTGAAAGACGGTCCGGGGCCCGGTCGAGCAGGGCACCGATGCCCGTTCGCGCGATCATGTCATCGAGCGCGAATGGCCCCTCGGGCGCACGGGCAATCGCGAAGGAAAGATTTTGCCGCACAGTCAGGTGGGGCAGGAGCCCTGCCCCCTGAAAAACGTACCCGACGTGGCGTCGATGCGGCGGCACGAAGGTCTCATGATCCTGCCAAAGGATCTCGCCGAAGCGGATGGTGCCGGGATGACGGTCAAGCCCGGCAAGGGCGCGCAGCACACTGGTCTTGCCGGACCCCGAAGGTCCAAGCAGCGCCGTCACGCCCTGTGCGGGTATCGCAATATCGATATCGAGCGAAAAATCAGCGCTGATCCGCGCGTGGAGCCGAACAGCAATGGTCATGGCCGCACCCCGGCGATCCTGCGTTCGACCAGCAGCAAGGACAGCAACGCCACAAAGGCAAAGACGACCATGCCACCGGCAATGGCGTGCGCTTCTGCGAACTGGAGACTTTCCACAAGCTGATAGATTCGCGTCGACAAGACTTCGGTCTTCCCCGGAATCGCGCCGCCGATCATGAGCACAACACCAAACTCGCCAATGGTGTGTGCAAAGACGAGAATCGCGGCCGACAGGAATCCCCTCCGTGCCAGCGGAACGGCAACGTGAAAGAAACGGTCGACCGGCCCGGCGCCCATGGTCGCGGCGATCTCGAGCGGGCGGCTCCCTATGGCTTCGAAGGCCGTCCGCAACGGCTGGACGGCGAAAGGCAGGGAATAGAAAAGCGATCCGATCACGAGCCCGGAAAAGGTGAAGGCAAGCGTCCGGATGCCGAATGGGTGCAGAAGAGCCATCAAGGGGCTTTGAGGGCCGAGCGCTATGAGGACATAAAAGCCGATCACTGTAGGCGGCAGGACAAGGGGCAGCGCCGTCAGAGCGCCGACAATCTCCTTCCAGCCGCTTCTCGACCGGGCAAGCCACCATGCGAGCGGCGTCCCGAGCAGGAGAAGCAACAGTGTCGTCACGGCTGCGAGTTCAATCGTCGTCAGGATGACGAGGTTCATCGATGCGTCTCATACCCGTATCGCTGGATTATCGCGATAGCCTGGCGCGATTTCAGGAACGCCAGAAACGCTCGTGCAGCCCGATTCGTTGCACCTGTCTTCAGGAGAATTGCCTGCTGCTCGATAGGCGCATGCAACGCCTTGGGCACGACCCAGCGCGATCCGCCCGACACATTGACCAGCTGGCTCAACGCGACAAACCCCATGTCCGCCGCGCCAGTTGCAACGAACTGATAAGCCTGCGCAATCGAACTGCCCTTCACGATCCTTGGCGATACGGCGGGATAGACGCCAAGCTTCTGCAGCGTCTGGACAGCGGCCACACCGTAGGGGGCCGTCGCCGGATCAGCGATTGCGATCTTGTCAAACCCGCCACGTCTCAGCACAGCGCCTTTGGCATCGACCAGCCCCGGTGTGACCGAATAGAGAACGATCCGCCCAATGGCATAGGTAAAGCGTGACCTTGAAACTGCGAGGCCATCCTGTTCGGCTTTCAGTGGCCGTTCTGCATCGGCTGAAAGGAAGACTTCGAACGGAGCGCCGTGGGAAATCTGCGTGTAGAATGCACCCGAAGCGCCGAAGCTCAACACGGCCTTGTGGCCGGTCGCCCGCTGGAATGCAGCCGCGATCTCCTTTGCGGGCTCAGTGAAATTGGCGGCAACGGCCACTTGTGTTTCACCAGCCCTGGCAGGTACCGCCGGAAGGGTGAAGATCGCTGCCAGAAACAGCGCGACATGGTGCAGGGCAAAGTGCTTCATGGCCGCAGGATCGTCGCTCCAACCGTTTTCCCGGCTTCCAGATCCCGATGTGCCTGAGCAACGTCTTCGAGCGCATAGGTCTGGCCGATATTGGCGCTGATCACGCCCTGCCGAAACATGTCGAAGACATAGTCTGCGCCGGCCTGGCGTTCGGCTGGGTCGGCGTAATAGTCGAAAAGAGTCGGCCGGGTGACGAACAGCGACCCCTTTTGCGCGAGCACGCCAAGATTGACCCCGGACACCGGCCCGCCCGCGTTGCCATAGCTGACAATCATGCCCCGCCTGCCTGTCGCAGCGAGCGAGGTCTCCCATGTGCTCATGCCAATGCCGTCGAACGAGACCCGAACACCGGCCCCAGCGGTGATGTCGCGGACACGGGCAGCAACGTCTTCCGATTTGTAGAAGAGCACATGATCGGCGCCTGCGTCCTTGGCGAGTACGGCCTTGTCCGGCGTGCTGACGGTGCCGATGACAGTCGCGCCGACATGTTTCAGCCACTGGACGAGCAACAGGCCGACGCCACCGGCCGCTGCATGGACCAGCACCGGCCATTGCGCCTGCACCCGGGCGCACCGCTCGACAAGAAATTCCGTCGTGCAACCCTTCAGCAGTCCAGCGGCAGCAACGTCGTCGCTTATGTCTTCCGGAATGGGAAAGAGAGCGGCAGCCGGAAGGTTTCGCGCGGTCGCATAGGCCCCCAGGATCGGGCCAAAGGTACACACCCTGTCCCCTGGCACGAAATCGTTGACGCCATCGCCCACTGCTTCGACCACGCCCGCTGCTTCGATGCCGAGACCATTTGGCAGGGGGATCGGATAGGTGCCGTCGCGATGATAGGTGTCGATATAGTTGAGGCCGATGGCCGTGTTGCGCATCCGCACCTGCCCGGGCGGGGGCGGGGGCAGGTCCTGATCGATCCACCGGATGACTTCTGGCCCGCCCTGTTCGCTGATCCGTGCCGCACGTGCCATATGCCCTATCCTTCGCACCAATGAATATCGACCGGTGTCTCAAGACCGGCGAGCACACGACCGACAGGCAGGGGCGAACTATCCCCGTCCTTGATGGCTTGCTCAAGCAGCTTGCGCTTTTTGTTCCCGGTGAGGACGATGACGAGGGACTTGGCCGACTGGATTGCATTACGGGTCAGGGTCACACGGGCCACAGGCGCTTCGGGTGGCAAGGGATCGGGCATGACGCCCACGGCCTTGCGCTCTGCCGGGGCATGCAGGGCATCCTCCAGGTCGGGCCCGTTGAAGATCGAGGCGGTATGTCCGTCTTCTCCCACGCCCAACCAGACAAGATCCGGCGGCCAGTGAAAATCGCTGATCCGTGACGATGCCGCTCCGCCCGCAGCCTTGTAGTCTGCGGCTTTCTCCGAAATGATCGGCACGACGCGCGCGCCCTTCGGCAGGAAGATGCGGGCGAGGCCGGCGACATTACACATCGGATCGTCCAGCGGGACAATCCGCTCGTCAGTCGGGAAGATGGTCACGCGCTTCCAGTCGATCTTCGCTTGCGCGAGCTTTTCAAGGATGGGTCCGGGCGTCTTTCCGCCAGCGAGCGCAATCACCGCAGAACCGCGTGCATCAATCGCCGATTCGATGATGAAGGCGACATCGCCTGCAACGGCCTCGGCAAGCTCGTCCATGTCGTCATAGTCCCACCATTCGGCTTCGATCATCATACGGCTCCTTACTCTGGTTGATGCGCCGCAATGCGACGGGACAAGGAGCCGATCAAGCCTCGAGTTCGATGTCCCAATAAAGCCAGTCCCGCCAGCTTTCGTGGAGATAGTTGGGCGGGAAGCTGCGGCCCTGATCCTGCAACTGCCAGCTGGTGGGGCGGATCGGCTGGGTGTGAAGCACCATATGCGCCTGCCTTGGCGTGCGCCCGCCCTTTTTGAGATTGCAGGGCGAGCAGGCCGTGGCCACATTTTCCCATGTCGTGCGGCCGCCCTGCGCCCGCGGAATCACATGATCGAACGTCAGGTCTTTCGGGCTGCCGCAATATTGGCACTGGAACCGGTCGCGCAGGAAGAGGTTGAAACGGGTGAAGGCAGGATGCTGCGACGGCCGGACATATTGCTTCAGGGCAATGACCGAAGGCAGCTTCATCGCGAAAGTGCTGCTGTGCACTTCGCGTTGATACTCCTCGACGATATCCACCCGGTCAAGAAACACGGCCTTGACGGCCGTCTGCCAGGGCCAGAGCGACAGGGGGTAATAGCTGAGAGGCGTGTAATCCGCATTGAGCACAAGTGCAGGGCAGCCATCCGGATGGCGGATAAGATCCGGGTGATACATGGCCGACCAACCCCTTTCGCCTGTTGCATGCGCGCTTTCGCCGCTTCACATGACACGCGCATGACAGCATTTACCATATGATGGGGTCAAGGGCGAAAATGCACAAAGATATTGTAACCCGCTTTGCCCCCAGCCCGACGGGGCGCCTTCATCTCGGCCATGCCTGGTCAGCGATGCGCGCGCATGATTTCGCGCGGTCGCACTCAGGTCGCTTCTTCCTCAGGATCGAGGATATCGACATCAGCCGGTGCCACCCCGAACATGTCGAGGCAGTTTTCGAGGACCTTCGCTGGCTCGGCCTCGACTGGGACGGGGAGGTCATGGTCCAGTCCCAGCGGATGTCCGCCTATGCCGCGGCCATTGCAGCGCTTGAGGCCAAGGGCCTGCTTTACCGATGCATCTGCACACGATCAGACATTGCCGCTGCAGCGTCTGCACCTCAAGGGCCGATGGGCGCGCTCTATCCCGGAACCTGTCGCCGCCGTGCTGTCGATGCCGATACGGCGCTGCCCTGGAGCTGGCGGCTCGACACTGCAGCGGCGCTGGCCATGACCGGACCGCTCGCATGGGAGGACGACGCGAAGGGCCGGATCGCTGCCGATCCTGCACTCCTCGGCGATGCCATTCTTGCCCGCAAGGATGCCGGGACAAGCTATCATCTATCGGTTGTTGTTGACGATGCGGCGCAGGGCGTGACCGATGTGGTTCGCGGACGGGACCTGTTCGCCGCGACGCACCTCCACCGGCTGCTGCAGGCCTTGCTGGGTCTGCCGTCGCCGCGTTACCATCACCATCGCCTTGTGGTCGGCAGTGATGGCGAACGACTGGCCAAGCGCAAGTCGGCGCCGACGCTTGCTGCATTGCGCTCAAGCGGGGTCGATCCCGCCGAACTTGTCGAAAACATGCGGCGGGCACGGTTTCCGGTTGGATTCGCGCTTGAGGAGGAATAAGGACGCGTCATGCCCATTCTTTCCATCCTCCTGATCCTTGCCATCATTGGCGCTGTCGTCATGCTCGTGCGCGGGATCATTGCCTTTCTGAAGACGACCGAGGCGGACCTCAAGAGCGATGGAACGGGGCCCAGCGCGTCCGGCCTAAAGCAGAACAAGATGATGCAGGGCCGCGTTGCGTTTCAGGCACTGGCCATTGTCATCGTTGTCCTGATGCTTGCCCTGTCACGCAGCGGCTGACGCTCTTTGGTCAAGCTCAACAAGATCTACACCCGCACCGGAGACGATGGCACGACCGGCCTGGTCGACGGCAGCCGCATCTCGAAGGATGCGCCGCGCATGGCCGCGATCGGCGATGTCGATGAAGTGAACTGCGCCATCGGCGCGGCCGCACTCCACGCCCGCGATGAGATGCTGGAACGCATCCGCACCATCCAGAATGACCTGTTCGATCTCGGCGCCGATCTTGCGACCCCCGGCGAGGATTTTACCCCCGGGGAGATGACGCTTCGCATTGTTGCGGCGCAAGTCGCGAGGCTCGAAACCGAGATTGATGCAATGAACCTCGGCATGACCCCGCTCAACAGCTTTATCCTGCCGGGCGGGTCGGCGCTCGGCACAACGCTGCATGTCGCTCGCTCGGTCACCCGCAGAGCCGAACGCACCGCCATTTCGGCCGCGCGCGAAGTTGCGATCAATCCGCTGGCATTGGCCTACCTCAATCGCCTGTCGGACTGGCTGTTTGTCGCTTCGCGCTTCGCCAACGATCAGGGCAGCAACGACATTCTTTGGGTGCCCGGCGGCTCGCGCTAGCACTGTTTCGCCCCAGCCGATAAAGGCTGGGACGAATCAAACGGGCTGGGGCTGATGATGAAAACAATTGGCGTTGTTGGTGCGGGGCAGATGGGCGCCGGAATCGCGCAGGTTTCGGCTCAGGCCGGCTACCGCGTCCTGCTCTCGGACGTGGATCTCGCCCGCGCCTCATCGGGCAAGGACGGGATTGCCAAGGGCCTCGCGCGGCTCGTCGAAAAGGAGAAGATTGCGGCTGAAGCGCGCGATGCCGCGCTCACCCTGATCGAGCCTGTCGCAGGCAGTGCCGCGTTTGCAGATGCCGATCTGGTCATCGAAGCCGCAACCGAGCGCGAGGACATCAAGCGCGCGATCTTTGCGGATGTAGGCAAAATGCTCCGTGGTGATGCGATCCTCGCGTCGAACACCTCATCAATCCCGATTACCCGGCTGGCTCAGGCGTCTCCCGATCCGGCACGGTTCATGGGCGTACATTTCTTCAACCCCGTTCCGGTCATGGGCCTTATCGAGCTTATCCGCGGGCTGGCCACCGCAGATGCGACGGTCTCGGCCGTCGAGGCCTATGGGCGCAGTCTTGGCAAGGAAATCGTCCACGCCAACGACGCGCCAGGCTTCATCGTCAACCGCGTGCTGCTGCCGATGCTCAACGAGGCCTGCTTTGCGCTGGGCGAAGGCGTGGCAACGATCCGCGATATCGATACGGCCTGCCGCCTTGGCCTCAATCACCCGATGGGCCCGCTGACGCTTGCCGATTTCATCGGCCTCGACACATGTCTTGAGATCTGCCGTGTACTCCATAGCGGCACAGGCGACCCGAAATTCCGCCCGGCACCCCTGCTCGTCAAATATGTGGAGGCCGGGTGGCTCGGCAAAAAGACGGGCCGCGGCTTTTACGACTGGACCGGCCCCGAACCGGTACCGACACGGTGAGAGAAGCACCAGTTCCCCGACGAGTCCGTAAAGGCAAAACTCAACAAGGCAGAATGACATGACAGGAACGCCCCGCCCTTTCACAATCGACATCCCGCAAGCCCAGCTTGATGATTTGCAGGCCCGTCTGGCCCTTACCCGCTATCCCGAGAAGGAGACTGTGGAGGATTGGGATCAGGGCATTCCCCTGGCCTATGTTCAGGAGGTCGCAGCCTATTGGGCGAAGGACTATGATTGGCGGCGCTGCGAGGCGACCCTCAACGCGCTCCCCAATTTCCTGATCGAGATTGACGGGCTCGATATCCATTTCATCCATGTCCGCTCGGCAAACCCCAACGCGCGACCATTGATCATGACGCATGGCTGGCCGGGATCGGTTCTGGAGTTCATCGACGTGATCGGGCCGCTCTCTGAAGACTTTCACCTCGTGATCCCGTCGCTGCCCGGCTATGCCTTTTCGGGCAAGCCGACCAAGCCCGGCTGGGATGTGGACAAGATCGGACAGGCCTGGAACTCGCTGATGCTCGCGCTTGGCTATGAGCGCTACTTCGCCCAGGGCGGAGATTGGGGATCGGCCGTCACCTGCGCGATCGGCGCCCAGAATCTGGGTGCCTGCGCGGGCATTCATATCAATATGGTGGTGGGCCGCCCTCCCGCCGAAATGATGACCGACCTGACCGAATTCGAAAAGGCGGCCCTTGCCCGCTTCCAATGGTATCAGGAGAAAGACACGGGCTACTCCATCGAGCAGTCAACACGGCCGCAGACGGTCGGCTATGGTCTGGCGGATTCACCCGTGGGGCAGATGGCGTGGATTCTCGAGAAATTCCACGGTTGGTCCGATTGCGCCAAAGACGGCGTGAGCCACCCGGAAAACATCTTCAGCCGCGATCACCTGCTCGACAATGTCATGCTGTACTGGCTGAACAATGCGGCGGCGTCATCGGCCAGACTCTACTGGCACAGCTTCAGGACCTTCGCCAGCGGCGACATCTCGATCCCCACAGGCTGCAGCCTGTTCCCGCAGGAGCTGATGCGGCTTTCCAGGCGGTGGGCGGAAACCCGGTACAAGCAGATCGTCTATTGGAACGAAGTGTCGAGAGGCGGTCATTTCGCGGCGATGGAACAGCCGTCCCTGTTTGTGCAGGAATTGCGCGCATGCTTTGGCGGCATGACCCTGTGACAGAAGCCGAAGTGCCGCGTTCGCTCTTCATTTACTCGCTCGTCTATGGCGGCCTTGTCTGCATGGCGGGCGTGCTTGGCACAAAGATTGTCGCAATCGGGCCGCTTACGGTGGAGGCCGGCATCTTTGCGTTTCTCCAGCTTGTTGTCCTTTCCAGCGCAGTGTCCGAACTCCATGGTGCAGACACTGCGCAAAAGCTGGTGCGTTACGGGTTCATCCCGCTGATCTTGTCCGCGCTGCTGATCCAGCTTGTCATTGCCCTGCCTGCGGCCAGCTTCTGGAGCCAGCAGGAAGCATTCAAGGGGATCCTAGGGCAAGGGTCGAGACTGATGCTTGCCGGGCTTGTGTCCTACGGCATTTCCCAGACGCTCAATGTCATGCTGTTCAATGCCCTGCGCGAGGGTACGGGCAAACTGGTCTGGTTGCGCGGCATGATCGCGGCTGTCGCCAGCCAGATTGTCGATACCGGCATCTTCCTGACGATTGCCTTTCTTGGCGTCCTGCCGCTCTTGCCGCTCCTTATCAGCGGCATCACTGCAAAGGTTGTGCTGTCCGTCGTGATGGTGCCGCCGCTGATTCAGCTTGCCGTGAGCTTTGGCCGGAAACTTGACCAAAAGGCAGCAACCGCATAGCGGCGGCGCCAACATGAGCAGACACGAACCCGATCAATCAGCGCTCGCCAAGGCAGAGGTCCTGACAGAAGCGCTGCCCTATATGCAGCGCTATGCCGGTGCGACCTTCGTGATCAAATATGGCGGGCATGCCATGGGCGATCCGGCAGCCGCCCGAGACTTTGCCGACGATGTCGTGTTGATGAAAGCCGTCGGGATCAACCCCATCGTCGTGCACGGCGGCGGACCGCAGATTGGCGCCATGCTCAAGAAGCTTGGCGTCGAATCAAGTTTTGTCGACGGCCTTCGGGTCACCGACGCGGAAACGGCCAAGGTTGCCGAAATGGTTCTGTCGGGCGCGATCAACAAGGAGCTCGTTGCCTGGATTGCGGCCGCTGGTGGAAAGGCTGTCGGCATTTCTGGCAAGGATGGCGGCTTTGTCACCGCCGAAAAGGTCAAACGCACGACCCGCGATCCGGAAAGTAATATCGAACGCGTGGTCGATCTCGGCTTTGTCGGCGAACCCAAGGCGGTGGACCGGACGATACTCGACACGATTTCCGCAGCCGGAATGATCCCTGTAGTCGCACCGATCGGGGTCGGGACCGACGGCCATACCTACAACATCAACGCCGACACCATGGCCGGTGCGATTGCGGCTGCCCTGCGTGCAGACCGGCTCTTCCTCCTGACCGATGTATCCGGCGTCCTTGCCAAGGATGGATCGCTCCTGACCGATCTGGATCCGGCAAAGATTGTCGCATTGCGCGCCGACGGCACGGTTACCGGCGGCATGATCCCAAAGCTGGAAACCTGCGTGACGGCAGTGGAAGGCGGGGTCGATGCCGCGGTCATCCTTGACGGGCGCGTGCCGCATGCCATGTTGGTGGAAATTTTCACACGGAGCGGCGCGGGTACGCTCGTTCACAAATAGGGCGTGGATCAATGGCAATTTTAGTGATGCTACTCGGAATTATCGGCTATCTGCTCTATATTCTGAGCATAATAATCGTTGCGCAGTTTGTGCTTTCGATCCTGATCGCGTTCAATGTGGTCAACACATACAACGAGTTTGTGAGAGGGCTCCAGAGGGCACTCGATACCATAACCCAGCCACTTTATCGGCCGATCCGTCGCATATTGCCTGATACAGGCAGTATCGACTTTTCACCGATGGTCGTGCTGATCATCATCAACATAATCACGAATTTTGTTATCCCGACCGCTCGAGATTCGCTCTACTTCGGAGCCTAAGCCCCGCACTGAGCGCGGTGGAGCATTTTCTGGTCCGCCAGCACCAGCGCCATCATCGCCTCGACAACGGGCGCGCCCCGAATGCCAACGCACGGGTCATGACGCCCCTTGGTCACGATTTCGGTCGCTTCACCTGCGCGCGTGATCGTCTCCACCGGCGTGAGGATCGATGACGTGGGCTTGAAGGCAACCCGCACCACAACGGGCTGACCTGTGGAAATTCCCCCGGCAATTCCGCCAGAATTGTTCGCAAGGAATTCGGGCATGTTGGAGCCGGGGCGCATCCGGTCCGCATTCTCCTCGCCTCGCAGCCGGGCGGCTTCGAAGCCGGCCCCGATCTCGACCCCCTTTGTGGCATTGATCGACATCATGGCTGCAGCCAGTTCGGCATCGAGCTTGGCATAGAGGGGGGCGCCCCAGCCTGCCGGCACGCCACGCGCGACGCATTCGACGACCGCGCCCAGCGAAGAGCCGGCCTTGCGGGCATCATCGAGGAGCGTCTCCCACCGTCCGGCCGCAGCCTCATCGGGGCAGAAAAACGGGTTCTTTTCGATCTGCGCCACCTCGAAATTGTCGCGATCGATCTTGTCGCCGCCAATTTCGACAACATAGGCCAGGATCTCGACCTCCGGAATCGCAAGGCGGGCAACGGCGCCTGCCGCAACCCGTGCCGCTGTTTCGCGCGCCGACGACCGTCCGCCGCCACGATAGTCGCGAAGGCCGTATTTGGCGTCATAACTGTAATCGGCATGGCCGGGGCGATAGGCTTTTGCGACGTCGGAATAGTCCTTCGAGCGCTGGTCGACATTGTCGATCATCAGGCTGATCGGGGTTCCGGTCGTCCGGCCTTCGAAGACGCCGGAAAGGATCTTTACGGCATCCGGCTCCTGGCGCTGCGTCGTGAATTTCGACTGGCCGGGGCGGCGGCGGTCAAGGAAGGGCTGTATGTCGGCTTCGCTGAGCGGCAGGCCGGGCGGGCAGCCGTCGACAACCGCACCGAGCGCCGGTCCATGGCTTTCCCCCCAGGTCGAGAAGCGAAAGACATGGCCAAAGCTGTTGTAGCTCATGCCAGCGTGACGTCCGGCGCGTCTTCCTGTTTCATCCCGACCACATGATAGCCTGCATCGACATGATGTGTTTCGCCCGTCACGCCTGAGGCCAGATCCGACAGCAGGTAAAGGCCGGCGCCGCCAACATCCTCGATCGTGACGTTGCGGCGAAGCGGTGAATTATACTCGTTCCACTTCATGATGTAGCGGAAATCGCCGATGCCGGACGCCGCAAGCGTCTTGATCGGTCCTGCGGAAATGGCATTCACGCGGATGCCCGAGGGGCCAAGATCATTGGCGAGATATTTGACGCTGGTTTCGAGCGCGGCCTTGGCGACGCCCATCACATTGTAGTGCGGGATCACCTTTTCGGCGCCATAGTAGCTGAGCGTGAGGAGCGCGCCGCCATTCGGCATCATGGCACGGGCCCGGTGTGCAACGGCCACAAAACTGTAGACGCTGACATTCATCGTCAGCAGGAAATTGTCGAGGCTGGTATCCACATAGCCGCCGCGCAATTCATTCTTGTCGGAAAAACCGATGGCATGAACGACAAAGTCGATCGTCGGCCATCGTGCAGAAAGTGTTTCGAATGTCTTGTCCAGCGCGGCCATGTCAGAAACATCGCAGTCGATCAGGAAGTCGCTGCCAAGTTGATCGGCAAGGGGGCGCACCCGTTTTTCAAGTGCTTCCCCCTGATAGGAGAAGGCGAGTTCCGCCCCCTCGTCCTTCAGCTTCCTCGCGATGCCCCAGGCGAGGCTGCGATCATTGGCAAGGCCCATGATCAGTCCGCGCTTGCCATTCATGTATCCAGCCACTTGGCCTCCGCAATATCGTCCAACACTGTATGCTCCTTTAGCGGATGATGGCCGGGATTTGCCAGTGCTGCGTTGATGTGCGCTGCAATCACGAACCCATATCCGATCAGCCAGAAGAACAACATGGCGACCATCACCCCGGCAAGTCCGCCATAAGTCAGCGTATACCCGCCGAAAAGTGCGAGGGCCTTTGGCAAAAGGAGCAGCGCCAGATACCACCAGAGCGTCACAAATATGGCCCCCGGCCATTTGGGATTGCCCAATCCGCGGTACTGGCCCGGAGTGAGCGCCCAGAAGAGCAGATAGCTCGAAACAAAGGTCATCAGGATCGGAACGAAGCGCGTGCTGGCAATCCGGTCTGCGACCGAACCGGCTGCCGGCACGAAGTGGGCGATCACTTCTTCGGCTGTCGTCAGCAGAACCTGCATTGAAAAGGCCGCAATCAGCATCCCGACCGCGACAAAGATGATCGCCACGCCAATCAGCCGATATTGCCAGAAGGGGCGGGCATAGTCCGTGCCATAGGCCCGGCGCAGGATTTCCCGGATCGTCTCGATATAGCTGCCGACAGTCCAGATGCCGATGGCAGCCCCGAACCAGAGCAGCGGTCCGGTCCTGAGCGTCAGGACTTCTGCTGCCGTCGACTGAATCATGGTGCCGACCGATGGCGGAAAGGCGCGCGCAATCGAATGGAGTGCTGCTGCATTTTCCGCCGGCCGGCCAAGCAACTGCGCGGCAGCGGCCAGGATGATCAGGAACGGAAAGAGCGCAAGCAACGTCAGATAGGCAAGATTTCCGGCATGAATGAAGCCATCGTTATAAACGCCAACCACGGCGCGGCGGGCGAACTCGAAAACCGGCGACCCGGGCCCGATGTGGCCAAGTAGCCCCGATCGTGGGGGGTGGGCATCCGGATGCACCCGCCTCGCTTCGGGCGATTCGGGCGAAACATCCCGCATCAGCCGAGACCGGACCTCGGATTGCGCGTGTCAGTCCACCCTTCGGCAAAGGATCTGAGGCTGGCGTCGTCTGCAGGAATGTCGATAAGCAGGGTCACAAGCTGATCGCCGCGCGAGCCGCCCTTGGCTGTAAAACCCTTGCCTTTCAGGCGCAGCACCTTGCCCGAGCTCGATCCCTTGGGAATGTTGAGCATGACTGCGCCTTCAACCGTCGGAACCCGCACGGGGCCGCCAAGAACCGCTTCCTTCAGCGTGATCGGCAGGTCCAGGCGGACATTGTCGCCATCGCGGACGAAATGGCGATGATTGCGCACCTCGATCGTCACAATGGCATCGCCTGCACCGCCGGGTCCGGGCTGGCCCTTGCCGGAAAGCTTCATCTGTGTGCCCGTCTCGACGCCAGCCGGCAACTTCAGGTCGATCGTCTTTCCGTCCTGCAGCGTGATCCGCTGGGGCGCGAGCGTGGCGGCATCTTCGAATGAGACGGCAAGACGATAAGCTACGTTGGGCCCCTTCGGAGGAGGGGCAGAACGGCCGCTAAATCCCCCGAACCCGCCGCCGCGGCTGCGCCCGCCTCCAAAGATGCCTTCAAACAGATCTCCGAGATCCGCCGCCGCAGCATCGCCAAAGCCGCCCTGAAAGCCACCCGAACTGCCCCGGAATCCGCCCTGCTGCCCGCCAAATCCGGCGAAGGGGTTGGCAGGATTGCCATGTTCGTCAATTTCGCCCCGATCGAACTGGGCGCGCTTGTCCTTGTCTGACAACAGATCGTAGGCCGTGCTCACTTCCGCAAAGCGCTCTGTCGCCTTCGGATTGCCCTTGTTTGTATCCGGATGCAGCTCCTTGGCGAGCTTGCGATACGCCTTCTTGATATCGGCTTCGCTCGCGCCCCGCGAAACACCGAGAGTTGTATAAGGATCTGCCATAACCCCTAGCTAGTGACTGGGTGGCAAAACGGCAAGATTTCAGCCAAGATCGGACTTTATTTGCGTATGATGCCGGATCACCTCATCAATGATGAAGCGCAGAAACTTCTCGGTGAAGTCAGGATTGAGATCAGCCTCCACCGCAAGCGTCCTGAGGCGCGCGATCTGCGCTTCCTCCCGCGCAGGGTCGGCCGCAGGCAAACTGTTTTCTGCCTTGTACTGACCGACGGCCTGAGTAACCTTGAAACGCTCGGCCAGCAAATAAACCAGGGCCGCATCAATATTATCGATGCTCTGGCGGTATTGTCGCAGCTTGTCGGCGGTCATCATCCGAATTCCTTGTTCGCAAATGAAGCATCTTGCAAGTCGGATCGCCCGCTTTGCACTTGCGCCAAAGGCTGTTGGTCGCCAGAGGAGTCCCCATCATGACGGCAACGCTTCATCGCATCGGTACGGACAGGCAGCCTTCGCTTGATTCCATCATCAATCTCGTCGCGGCTGAAATGAATCATGTCAATGCGGTCATCCTTGAACGGATGCAGTCGCAGATCCCGTTGATCCCGGAATTGGCTGGCCACCTGATTGCCGGTGGCGGCAAGCGGATGCGGCCGATGCTGACCCTGGCGACTGCGCGTCTGCTCGATTATTCCGGAGCACGCCATCACAAGCTCGCTGCGGCGGTCGAATTCATCCACACGGCAACGCTCCTGCATGACGATGTCGTTGACGGGTCCGACCTGAGGCGGGGGCGACGCACAGCAAACATCATCTGGGGCAATCCGGCCAGCGTGCTGGTCGGGGATTTCCTGTTCAGCCGGTCTTTCGAGCTGATGGTTGAGGATGGCAGCCTCAAGGTCCTCAAGATCCTGTCCAATGCCTCTGCGGTCATTGCCGAAGGTGAGGTCAACCAGTTGACGGCGCAGCGCCAGGTCAACACGGGCGAAGACAAGTATCTTGATATCATCGGGGCCAAGACAGCCGCCCTTTTTGCCGCAGCCTGCCGAATCTCCGCCGTTGTCGCCGAGCGGGACGAAGCAACCGAAGAGGCGCTCGACAGCTACGGTCGCAACCTTGGCATTGCGTTCCAGCTCGTCGATGACGCAATCGACTATGCATCGGATGCCGAAACCATGGGCAAGGGCGTCGGTGACGATTTCCGCGACGGCAAGGTGACGTTGCCGGTCATTCTGGCGCATGCGCGCGGCAGTGCCGAAGACAGGGCCTTCTGGCAGGCGGCCATGGAAGGCCGTCGGATCTCGGACGAAGACCTTTCCTATGCCAAGACGCTGCTCGCACAGACCCGCGCCATTGACGACACGCTGATGCGGGCGCGCCATTATGGGCAGCGCGCCATCGATGCGCTTGGCCCCTTTGCGTCGAGTGCCGCAAAGAGCGCGCTGATCGAAGCCGTCGAGTTTGCGATTGCCCGAGCGTACTGACACGCTTCCTGTCCAAGACGTCCTGCCGGAATTGCTCGCCTGCCTGCAGGATCGGCCCAACGCTGTCCTGATTGCGCCACCGGGCGCCGGCAAGACGACCGCCGTCGCCCCGGCCCTGCTTCGCGCGGATTGGTGCACGGGGCAAATTCTGCTCCTTTCTCCAAGGCGGATTGCCGCACGTGCGGCAGCCGAGCGCATGGCCGAACTGGCCGGCGAACCCGTGGGGCAGACGATCGGATATGCCACGCGGCTCGATTCGAAGCAGTCCGGGGCAACGCGAATCCTGGTCCTGACCGAGGGCATCTTCCGCAATCGCATCCAGGCGGATCCCGAACTCTCTGGCGTTTCCGCGGTGCTGTTCGATGAAGTGCATGAACGCAGCCTCGACAGCGATTTCGGCCTGGCGCTTGCGCTCGATGCGCAAGAAGCGCTCCGGCCCGACCTGAAACTGGTCGCCATGTCTGCAACACTGGACGGGGAACGTTTTGCCGCCCTGATGACCGCGGGCGTGATAACAAGCGAAGGTCGCAGCCATCCCCTCGCCATCAGGCATATCGGGCGCAGGGCAGAAGCCCGGATCGAGGATGAAATGGCAGCTGCGATTCGCCGCGCGATGGCCGAGGAAGAGGGCGACATCCTCGCCTTCCTGCCCGGCGTTGGCGAGATCGAGCGGACGGCCGAGAAAATTTCAGCAATGCCCGCAGAGATTCACCGCCTGCACGGCAGCCTTGATCCTGCCGAACAGCGGGCAGCCATTCGCAAAGGTGCAGGACGCAAGGTCATTCTTGCGACCAGCATTGCCGAAACAAGCCTGACGATCGACGGTGTGCGCATTGTGGTCGACAGCGGACTCGCGCGCCGCGCCCGCTATGACCGGAGCGCAGGTGTGACCCGTCTGGTCACCGAACGGGTCAGCCAGGCGGCTGCCACACAGCGCGCCGGCCGCGCGGCGCGCCAAGGCGCGGGTGTAGCCTACAGGCTGTGGGAAGAGGGAGCGACGGCCGGCCTGCTCCGGTTTGACCCGCCCGAGATACTGGAGGCCGATCTCTCTCCCCTGCTGCTCGACTGCGCGCTTTGGGGCGTCGCGGATCCGGGAACGCTGCGTTGGCTGGATCCACCTCCGCCAGCCGCCCTTGCCGAAGCAGGAAAGCGGCTTTCCACGCTCGGTGCGCTGGATGAGGGCGGTCGGCCGACAGCGCATGGTCGAGACATTGCCAGATTGCCCCTGCCCCCCCGGCTTGCCCATATGCTTGTAAATGCGGCGGAGCAGGGTGAGGGCGTTCTGGCCGCAGAGGTCGCCGTCCTGCTTTCCGAACGCGGGCTGGGCGGAAGCGATCCGGACCTGTACGCAAGGCTGGACCGCTGGCGGCGCGATCGGGGCAAGCGCGCTGACGCTGCCCGAGGGCTGGCGCGACGCTGGGCAGGGCTGGTGCGGGCTAGCGGTCCAGCCACCGGCAATCCTGCCCGATGCGTGGCTCTCGCCTTTCCGGACCGAATCGCCCGACGGCGCGACGCGAACGGGGAACATTGGATCAGTAGCGGGGGCAGGGGCTTCCGGCTCGATCCGGCAAGCGCCCTCGCGCGCAGCGAATGGCTTGCTGTTGCCGACATACAAGGCGCAGCTTCGGGGGCACGAATTCTTTCCGCCGTCGCGATTGATTCGGGCGAGGTGGAAACGCTGTTTGCCGACCGGATCGAGACCGGAATCCAGCTTCGCTTCGATCCCGAGACCGGCAGCGTGCGAACCATGTCCGGCCGCCACCTCGGTGCGATCATGCTGTCGCGGGCCGATAATGCGGAGGCGCGTGCAGAGGACATTGCCGCCGTGCTGCTTCAGGGCGTGCGCGAGCATGGGCTTGCGGTTATCGACTGGCCACAGTCCGCAGTGGCATTGCGGCAACGCGCGGTCTGGGCCGGCCTTGAGGCGCTGTCGGATGACGCTCTGCTGTCTACACTCGACGACTGGCTGAGCCCCTTGCTCGTGAGCAAGCGGCGGCTATCGGACATCGCAGCCGATGCCCTTCATTCAGCGTTATGGGCACTACTGGGCTGGGACGGGCAACAACAGCTGGCGAAGCTTGCTCCCGCACAGTTCTGCTCCCCCGCCGGAACAGCGCACGAGATCGACTATGCCGCCAATGCCGGTCCGACCGTCACCTTGCGCGTGCAGGCTTTGTTTGGTCTCTCTGAACATCCCGTGATAGGGCCCGAACGGACACCTCTGGTGCTCTCGCTGACCTCGCCTGCCGGTCGGCCGATCCAGACAACGCGAGACCTGCCCGGCTTCTGGCGGGGCAGCTGGGCAGACGTCGCAAAGGACATGCGCGGGCGTTACCCACGGCACAACTGGCCCGACGACCCGACACAGGCTGTTGCGAGTCTCAAGACCAAGAAGGCCCTTGATCGGCGGGGATGAATCAGGGAAAGAGCAGCGCATGAGCCATGTACGCATCTATCAGAAGCCCAAGAACGCCATGCAGTCAGGCCGCTACGGCACCGACAGATGGATATTGGAATTTGAGCCTACGGACGCGCAGCGCGCCGACCCTCTGATGGGTTGGGCGGGAAGTGGGGACACACGGCGGCAGCTCGTCCTTAAGTTTCCCACACTTGAAGCTGCCAAGGCCTATGCCGACGGCAAGGGCCTGGTCGCGACCATTGTGCCAGCACCGAAAAAGATCCTGAAGCTTCAGGCCTATGCTGACAATTTCAGATAAGCTGACTGCCAAGTAGCATCAGCAGTTTCGCGTCCATAGCACAGCCTGACGCGCGTTTTGCAGCAATGAAGCCTGCGATGCCGGAAAGTGGCACGCGGTGGACGGTGATGTTCTCCCCGTCGGTGCCGCCGCCCTCGCCGACCTTTTCCAGCCCGACCGCCCGAACGAAGTAGAAGCTTTCGCTGACCATGCCGGGCGACGAGTGAAATTCGCCGATCCGCTCGATATGGCGGGGACGATAGCCGGTTTCTTCCTCAAGTTCGCGCGCTGCCGCATGTTCGACGGGTTCATTCTCGGTTTCATCACCCACAAGGCCCGCCGGGAGTTCAAGGCAATTGACGCCCAGGGGCACCCGAAACTGTTCGACAAGCAACACATCGCCCGCGTCGATCGCAAGGATCACGGCAGCCTTTATGCCCCTGGCGCGCGAGACATATTCCCATTTGCCGCGGGTCTTTGCGGTGATGAAACGGCCTTGCCAGACAATCTGCTCGTCCTCGGAATCGCTCATAATTCAATGAGCCGATCGGGAAGCTCGTTCACATCGTCGGCAGCGCGCGGAAAATGCGCGGAGAGAACCTTGCCGACGTCACCAATCGCCGCCACCATCCCGTCGGCCAGCCGGCCTTCACGCACTTCGGCGACAAGCTTGGCCATCGCTTCGCCCCAGGTTTCGGCCGTGACCTTCGAATGGATGGCTTCGTCGGCAACGATTTCGGCACGGTGTTCGGCCATGGACAGGTAGATGAGCACACCGGTCCGCCCCGATGTGCGCCGCTCTGCGCCGACCTTGAAATAGCGGATCGCGCGCCTGCGTACCCGCTCTGCCTTGACGATGCCGGGCGTCAGGAAAAGCCGGAGGGGCATCCAGGACAAGAGCAGCCGCATGGCAACGAACTTGATGACCGCAACCGCAAGGGCGAGCTCAAAGGCTTCCGCCAGCGTCCATTCGACAATCCAGCCACCGGTAAACGTCGCGACCAACCCCGTGTAGAACTCGGGAAACGCCGCCAAGGCGGTAAGCGCCAGCACCGCAATTCCGATCGACCACCAGAGCGCCACATCAAGATAGCGGTCCGATGTATCGGCAATGATTGTGACAATCTCTCCGGCCGTTGATGCCTCTGCGTCACGCACGGCATCGCTGACGCGCTGGTGGTCGGCTTCGGTCATCATCGTGAGCTTCGCCATCACCACCCCCCGGAGGCGCCACCGCCTCCGAATGAACCGCCGCCGCCCGAAAAGCCGCCACCTCCGCCGAAGCCACCTGAACTCCCCCCGCCCCAGCCGCCGCCCGAGCCGCCGCCCCAGATGATCACTGGCCCGCTGCCATAGCGGCGCCCCCGGCCACGACCAAAGATAGAGCGGAACAGTGGCAGGATGAAGAAGAAGAAAATGAATAGCCAGAACAGAGCGCTGCTGACCGAATCGCCCCGTTTGGCGTCTGCTGCTTGCGTGGCCAGTTGGGCCGCATATTTCGCCGCTTCTTCCGGCGGCAGGCGCAGCTGGGCGATAATGGCATCGGTTCCGGCCATGATGCCGCCGGGAAAATCCCCCGCCTTGAATGCCGGGATGATCTGCGTGTTGATGATGACGCTCGAAAAGGCATCGGTCAGGATCGGCTCAAGACCATAGCCAACCTCGATACGGACCTTGCGGTCGTTGGGCGCGACAAGAAGGATCGCACCGTTGTTCTGGTCCTTTTGCCCGATGCCCCAACTTCGCCCGAGCCGGTAGCCATAATCGGCGATATCATAGCCTTCGAGGCTGGGCACTGTCGCGACAACCAGCTGGCGCGAACTTTCCTTTTCGAGCGCATCGAGCTTGGCCGTCAATGCGGCTTCCTGATCATCGGGAATGATGTTGGCCGCATCGACCACCCGCCCGGTAAGGGGCGGGAAAGTCTGCGCATGCGCGACACCGGCGATCATCAGCAAGAGGCAGGCGAGCCACCTCATCATCCTGTCTCCCTCTGGAGGACGGCGTCGATCAGAACTTGACCGTGGGGGCCCGGTCCGCGTTCGGCGCAGTGGCCTCATAGGTCGTCATGGGCTTTGCGCCGTAGAAGATCTTCGCGCCGATCGCGTCGGGAAAGGTCCGGATCGTCGTGTTGTAGGCCTGAACCGCCGTATTATAATCCTTGATCGAGACGTTGATCCGGTTCTCTGTCCCCTCAAGCTGCGACTGGAGCGCGAGGAAATTCTGGTTCGATTTGAGATCGGGATAGGCTTCGACACTGGCCAGCAAGCGACCGAGCGAGCCGGACAGTGCAGTCTGTGCTTCCTGGAATTGCTTGACCTTTGCCGGATCGGAAAGGTCCGACGCGTTGACCTGAATGGACGTCGCCTTGGCGCGCGCTTCCGTCACTTGCGTCAGTACCGTCGATTCCTGCTTGGCATAGCCTTTCACGGTTTCAACGAGATTCGGGATCAGGTCCGCGCGGCGCTGATAGTCGGCCTGCACGTTCGACCATTTCGCCTTGGCATTTTCTTCGGCCGTCGGCACGCTGTTGATGCCACATCCGCTCAGCGACAGGGCCAGCGCGGGCGCAGCCAGTAAGGCCAGTTTACGACGTTTGAACTTGGTCACGATCAACTCCCATTGACAAGGTGTATGACGAAGATAGGACGCCCCGTGCCTCCCCGCAATATGCTTGCAATCGCTTTTAGTTGTGCCAGTCTTGCAGGGCTGGCTTTGGCACATTGGGAGATGGCGTGATGTGGGGTGAATTCAAGGCTTTCGTCAACAAGGGCAATGTTCTCGATCTGGCAGTGGGTGTCCTGATCGGAGCCGCCTTCGGAAAGATCATCTCGTCCTTCACCGACGATATTCTGATGCCCCTGATTGGCCTTCTGACAGGCGGCGGGGTCGATTTTTCAAACCGGTTCATCCTGTTGGGAGATCCGGGAGACAAGGTAATCACGACATTGGCCGAGGCAAAGGCGGCCAACATCGGTGTGTTCGCCTATGGCAATTTCATCACGGCGCTGATCAACTTCGTGATCCTGGCCTTCGTGATCTTCATGATCGTGCGCAGCGCAAACAGGATGATGAAGAGACACGAGACTGCCGGTACGCCCGAAGATGTGCTCCTTCTCAGGGAAATCCGGGATTCGCTCAAGAAGTAGCAGGCCTCAGGCCGCTTCCTTGTCCTCGGACACGGCGGCCGCAAGGCTTGTTCCGTCAAGAATGCGCGCTGTATCATCGCGCACGATCATCATGGCGCGCCGGATTTCGCACTTTTCCTCGTCGCGACAGTCCTTGCACTTCTTGTAGGCGGTCCGGCTGACGCAGGGCACAAGCGCCAACGGTCCTTCGATGACGCGTATGATATCCCCAAGCGAGATGAGGTGCGCTGGTCTGGCCAGGGCAAATCCGCCCTGCTTCCCGCGCGTCGAAACGACGAGGTTCGCCGCCTTGAGTTCAGTCAGGATGATTTCGAGGAATTTGCGCGGCACACTTGCTTCCGCGGCAATCCGGCTCATGGGCACCGGATGGTGATCCTTGGGCTCCCGCGCGAGCAAGAGCATGGCCCGCAGGCCGTAACGCGAACGCTGTGTCAGCATGTTAATCACCCTAGCAACTAGTGGAGATTAAAACAACCCTGATGCGCGGCACATCATGCACTTAACATTCAGGAATTCACGCCTATATTGGGAGGTGCCGGGTTCGCCCGGCTATGGCGATAAATGATGCCGTGCAATAGATGCAGCGGACCCGGGGGCGGTACCCGGCGGCTCCACCATAACCCTCGCGAAAGCGGGGGCCATGACGGGGCCGAACTAGGATCGACGTGTGTTGAAAAGCGGTATTTTTGCCCGGCATGAATAAGCCGTGAAATGGTTCAATCTCATAAGTGCCAACGATAACGAAGCACTTGCTATTGCTGCTTAACCCCAGGGCCTAACGGCCCAAGGTTAACCAACATAACGCGGTCGGGCTGAACCGGGCAACAGAATCAGACACCAGCGGCCCCGGGGGTGCCGGGCAACAGAAACCCCCGACCTGTTCGATCAGAATCTTCGCCCCTGCGCAGGGGTGACGAGATGGTTTGACCTGAACCCTTGACATTTCGGCTGGCGAATCTAATGGCCCCGCTTTCCGCGCATCGCGTGCGACCAGCATCATTTCACAAAGGTTTTCAGGTCATGGCCAAGCCAACCACCGTCAAGATCAAGCTCGCCAGCACGGCGGATACCGGCTTCTTCTATGTCACCAAGAAGAATCCGCGCACCAAGACCGAGAAGCTCTCGTTCAAGAAATATGATCCCGTCGTGCGCAAGCATGTCGAGTTCAAGGAAACCAAGATCAAGTAACGCGGCGCCCCTGCGAACGCAGGGGTCGTTTTTAAAGTGCGCGCCAGGGCGTTAAAGTGGCCCCTGCCTATACAAGGGCGGCGAAATGTCTCGTCAGACGAGCGCGCGCGAATCGGCCAGATCTGCCAATTCCCGGACAACACCGATAAACTTCATGAGCGAAATCGGCTTGGCAACATAAGCATCAGCCCCGGCCTCGCGAATGCGCTCCTCATCACCTTTTCCGGCATAGGCTGTCACGGCCATGACCGGAATCCGCCTGAGGATCACGTCGCGGCGAATCGCTTCGATCAGCTCCAGACCGCTGATATGCGGCATCTGGATGTCCATGATGATGATGTCCGGCGCGAACAGGGTTGCGCGATTGATCGCCTCTCGCGCGTCGCGAACGCCCTCCGCTTCAAACTCGTGAACGCGCAACAGATCGCAAAAGAGTTTCAGATTGAGTTCATTGTCCTCGACAACGAGCACCCTTTTTGCCACGCCAGCTTTCCCACTGATTTTCCCGGAAACGACCTCTAGGCGATGCTCAAGGCTGAGACAAACCCCCATGACACAATGGCGCTCGCGCTGTCGGCGCTGGCATGGATTCTTTCTGATGATGCCAGGGCAGGGCGGCTCCTCGCGCTGACTGGCCTTGACGGTGCAGACCTGCGTGCGCGGATCGGTGATCCGGCGCTGCACGATGCGATCTTCGCCTTTCTCGAAGCCCACCAGCCAGACCTGATGGCGTGTGCCGAATCGCTGGGCGTGCCGCCTGCGCAGCTTGCCCGGCCGGAGCCACAGCGATGAGCCGTCCACTGCTGATCACCGATTGCGACGAAGTGCTCCTCCATATGGTCGTACCGTTCGCTGAATGGCTTGATGAAGCGCATCATATCCATTTCGACCTCGACCTTGGCGACTTTGCCAATGCCTTGCGCCACAAAGCGACCGGAGAACTGGTGCCCGGACCCAATATATGGTCCTTGCTGCAAGACTTCTTCCGCACGGAAATGCCACGCCAAAAGGCCATCGATGGCGCCGTTGACGCCGTCAACGCAATTGCGGCCCATGCCGATGTCGTGATTCTGACCAATCTGACCGATGATTTTCAGGCGGCGCGCACCGAACAACTGCGCGCGGTCGGGATCGAGTTTCCGGTCTTCACCAATCAGGGTGGCAAGGGACGGCCGCTTTCGCGCATTGTCGCCGATTATGCGCCGAGTGTGACTGTCTTTGTCGACGATCTGGCGCACCAGCATATCTCGGTCGCTGAACATGCACCGGATGTCTGGAGGCTCCACATGGTCGGAGAGCCGAGGCTCCAGCCATTCATCAAGACTCCTGCCGCCGCGCATCATCGCATCGATGACTGGCAGAATGCGACTGGCTGGATTATTGATCGCTTCAAGGGAGTTCCGTTGTGACCGATTCCAAACCGAAACCGCTCAAGATGAACCCGCCCGCCCTTGAACAGGGTCCCGAAGACCGGCTTCAGGCCCTGGGCTTGACGCTGCCCAAGCCAGCAGCGCCCGTGGCAGCCTATGTGCCCACGGTCGAAGCGAACGGGATGCTCTATGTTTCTGGGCAGGTGTCCTTCCAGAACAACCAGTTGATGGTCGGACGGCTCGGTGATGACCGCGATCTTGCCTATGGTGTGCAAGCTGCACGCGCCTGCGGACTGATGGTGCTGGCCCAGATCAAGGCCGCACTGGGTTCGCTCGATCGCGTCGAACGGGTGGTCAAGCTCAATATCTTCGTCAATTCGGATCCGCGCTTCACCGATCAACCCAAGGTCGGCAATGGCGCGTCGGAACTGATGGTCGATGTGTTCGGCGACGCCGGAAAGCATGCGCGGGCTGCCGTTGGTGTGCCAACCCTGCCAATGGGCGCCGCCGTCGAGGTGGATGCGATTGTCGCAGTCAGGCCGGCCTGATTTGGCTGTCGCGCGGCTTGCGCAGGGCGTAAGCGATTTTGAAGCTGACGCCTGGGACCGATGCGCAGGCACCGGCAATCCCTTTGTCAGTCACGCCTTCCTCTCGATCCTCGAACGATCAGGCAGCGCCACGGTGGAAGCGGGATGGCAGCCGCTGCCCATTGCGATTGACGGGCCCGGGGGTGTTCTGGCCGGCGTTGCCCCTGCCTATGTCAAGAGCCACAGCCAGGGCGAATATGTGTTCGATCACGGCTGGGCCGATGCCTGGCACCGTGCGGGGGGTCAATATTATCCCAAGCTGGTCGTAGCCGCGCCCTTTTCTCCTGTGCCCGGGCCAAGGCTCCTCACCGATGACGAGGGTGTCGCGCGCGGCCTGATTGCCGCTGCAGAAGCGATTGTCACCCAGAACGGCCTGTCGTCTGCGCATGCAAACTTCCTGGACGCTCGGGACGTGGAGCGATTTCGCGCTGCCGGCTGGCTGATCCGCGAAGGGTCGCAATTCCATTGGGTCAATCAGACCTATGGGTCGTTTGACGATTTTCTGGCCGGACTTTCATCGCGCAAGCGCAAGGCTATTCGCAAGGAACGGGCCCATGCCCAATCCGGGTTGGAAATTGTTCACCTGACAGGCGATGCAATTGCAGAAGCGCATTGGGATGTCTTCTGGGACTTCTATCAGGACACAGGATCGCGAAAATGGGGCAGGCCCTATCTGACGCGCCGGTTCTTCAGCCTGTTGGGGGAAAGCATGGCCGACAAGGTCCTGCTGATTTTCGCCGTTCGGGACGGTCGCCCGATTGCGGGTGCGCTCAACCTGATCGGCGAAGACACATTATACGGGCGCTATTGGGGCTGCAACGAGGACGTGCCCTTCCTCCATTTCGAGCTTTGCTATTATCAGGCCATCGATTTCGCGATTGCACATGGTCTGGGTAAGGTCGAGGCCGGGGCACAGGGCGAACACAAGCTTGCCCGTGGCTATGGTCCGGTCCCGACTTGGTCGGCGCACTTTATCGCCGATCCGGGATTCAGGGCGGCTGTTGCCGACTTTGTGGAGCGCGAGCGTCGGGCGGTGGAACGGGAGATCGCGTTCCTCGGCGAACTGACGCCGTTCAGGAAGGGCGGCTAGGCAGCCCTGCGCATGGTTTCGGTGAGCCAGGCGCGCGCCTGGCGCTGGGCCTCGGCAATTTCCCGCGCGGTCATGTCTTCGGCAATTTCTGCCCGGCATTGCTGGCCCCGTTCGCTGCCATTCAGGGCAGCAAGGTTGAACCATTTATGCGCCTGGACGAGATCGACTTCGACTCCGCATCCCCCGGCCGAATAGGCAATGCCCAGTTCGTAAAAGGCGCGTGCGTCGCCGCGTGCGGCCTCTGCAAGGCGACTTTCGATCAGGAAATTGGCGCTGTTGTAGCTGCTTGCCATGGTAAACCCCCTTCACCAAATCATGTTGGGGAGGTTGTCGGCCAAAGATGGTCAACAAATGGTTAACGCGGATTGCGCTTTTTGAAGACGCTCTCGGTCAGAGGGCGATATTGTCGATCAGCCGTGTCGCGCCAATCCGTGCGGCAGCCAGCAACCGGCCTGTGCGATCATGCGTGGCAAGGGGCTCGAGCGTCGCTGCATCGACCAGGGCAAAATAATCGACCTGCGTGAAACCAGCCGCAAGCAGCCGCGCTTTGGCATCAGCAAGGGTCGCCTCGACATCCGCACCATTGCCAATGTCGCGGGCTGCATCGTTCAGCGCCCGCGGCAATGTCAGAGCGGCCTGGCGGTCCGCTGAGGAAAGATAGGCATTGCGCGATGACAGGGCGAGACCATCCGTATCCCGCACGATCGGCATGCCGATGATTTCGACATCCAGATCGAGATCGCGTGCCATGCGACGAATGATTGCCAGTTGCTGCCAATCCTTTTCGCCAAAGACGGCAATGTCGGGACGGACCTGATTGAACAGCTTGGCAACGACTGTCGCCACGCCTTCGAAATGGCCCGGCCGGGCAGCCCCGCACCAGAGTTCGCCGAGGTTCGCGACCTTTACGCTCGTTGCAAAACCATCTGGGTAGACTTCCGACACCGACGGCATCCAAAGCGCGGTCACGCCTGCTTCGGCAAGGCGTGCGGCGTCGGCCTCTTCCGATCGCGGATATTTGTCCAGATCCTCATTGGGCCCGAACTGTTTGGGGTTCACGAAGATCGACACAATCACATCGTCGGCCTGCCGCCTCGCCAGCTCGACCAGGGACATGTGTCCGGCATGCAAAGCGCCCATTGTCGGCACAAGCGCAAGGGTCCGCCCGCTCTCGCGTATCAATTTGGTGCGTTCGCGCAAGGCGGAAAGCTGACGGATGATTTGCACGGGCAGGCCTGCTCAGATATGGACGGTCGCGCGCTCCTTGGCGGGCGGGAACCAATGAATCAAGAGGCTGGACCTTAACACCGATGGCGCAGAACACGCACGTAATTGTCTTCGCCAATGAAAAGGGCGGCACGGGAAAGTCGACGACGGCGGTGCATACTGCGGTTGCGCTGCAGAGCACCGGCCACAGCGTTGCAGCGATTGACCTTGATACCCGCCAGAAGACCATGACACGCTATCTCGACAATCGCGAAGCCACAGCACGCCGGCGGCAGATTGATCTGCCCTCGCCGCGGCATGTCGCGCTCGGCCTGATGACAGCAGCGGGCCTGGATCAGGAAATGGCCCGGATCGGCAGTGGCGCGGATTTCATCGTGATCGATACGCCCGGACGTGACGATCCGGTCTCCCGCGCGGCGATTGCCCGGGCCGACACGATTGTGACCCCCATCAACGACAGTTTCGTGGACCTTGACCTGATCGGGCAGGTCGATGCCGAAACCTTCCGGGTTAAACGCCCGAGCTTCTACGCCGAATTGATCTGGGACCTGCGCAAGGAACGCGCCCGTGCCGATGGGGCAACCGTCGATTGGGTCGTGCTGCGCAACCGTCTGCAGCATATCGATGCGCACAATATGCGCCGCGTCGGGAAGGCGCTTGTCGAACTGTCGAAGCGCGTCGGCTTCCGGACCATTTCAGGGCTGGGCGAACGCGTGATCTACCGCGAACTCTTTCCAAAGGGCCTTACGCTTCTTGATGTCGATGCAATCGGCGGCATTGGCCTTAGCCATATCGCCGCGCGGCAGGAATTGCGTGAGCTTGTGGCCGGCCTGGCCTTGCCGGTCCGCGAGAGCGATCAGCCGGAACTGGCTTTCGCATGATCCGCCTTCTGGTCTTTGCGGGGCTGCTGTATCTCCTCTACGTGTTCGGAAAGCGCGCGATCTCGCCCGGTTCGGCGATGAGCCTGACCGAAGCGGCCCGCGTTCTGGACGTGGCGCCTGATGCCGATCCGGCCACCATTGTCGAGGCGCACAAACGGCTGATCGCGAAAGTCCATCCGGATGCCGGGGGGACCTCGCCGCTTGCAACTCAGGTTAATCAGGCCCGCGATATACTGCTTCGTAACATTTCCTCGCGATAGGCGTCTTTCATGTCACATCACTTCGATCCGGTCGCGCTCCGCGAATATGATATCCGCGGCATAGTTGGGAAAACCCTTGGAGAGGCGGATGCTTATGCCATCGGCCGGACCTTCGGCACGATAGTCCGCCGCGACGGCGGCAAATGTGTCGCGGTCGGTTATGACGGCAGGCTCTCATCGCCCATGCTCGAAGCCTCCTTGCTGAAGGGGCTGACGGAAAGCGGGATTGATGTTGTGCGGGTCGGGCTAGGTCCAACGCCCATGCTCTATTACGCCGAATCGGTGCTCGATGGCGTCGATGGGGGCATCCAGATTACCGGCAGCCACAATCCGGCCGACTATAACGGCTTCAAGATGGTGCTGCGTCACGGCCCCTTCTACGGTGAGGATATCCAGAAGCTCGGGCGCATGGCCGCCGTCGCAGACTGGGAAAGCGGTGCCGGCGCAACAACGGACTGCGATATCGAGGATGCCTATGTCGCGCGGCTGGCCCGCGACTATCCTGGCCGCGCTTTCCGCATCGGCTGGGACGCTGGCAACGGCGCCGCCGGACGGGTGATCGAGAAGCTGACACGCCTTCTCCCCGGTGAGCACCACCTTCTGTACACCCAGATCGACGGGCGGTTCCCGAACCATCATCCCGATCCCACGGTCGAGGAAAATCTCGCCGACCTCAAAGCCCTTGTTGCGGAAAAGTCGCTTGATTTCGGCGTTGCCTTTGACGGCGACGGCGACCGGATCGGGGCGATCGACGGACAGGGCCGCGTGATCTGGGGCGACCAGATTCTTTCCATTCTGGCAGAATCCGTGCTTCAGCAGGAACCGGGCGCAACGATCATTGCCGATGTGAAGGCCAGCCAGGCCCTTTATGACCGGATTGCCGAACTGGGCGGACAGCCGCTGATGTGGAAGACCGGGCACAGCCTGATCAAGGTCAAGATGAAGGAAACCGACAGCCCGCTGGCCGGCGAAATGAGCGGGCATATCTTCTATCGGCATGGCTGGTACGGGTTTGACGATGCCCAATATGTCGCGGTGCGATTCATGCAGGCGATTGCCGAACAGGGCGGCTCCCTGACAGCCATCCGAGACGCGATGCCAGACATGATCAACACCCCGGAACTGCGCTTCCAGGTCGATGAAAGCCGCAAGTTCGCTGTTGTAGATGAAGTTCTGGCAAGGCTTGAAGCCGAAGGGGCCAACATCAACCGCACGGACGGCGCCCGCGTGAATACGCCCGATGGCTGGTGGCTTCTGCGGGCCTCTAACACCCAGGATGTGCTGGTCGCTCGCGCCGAAGCGCAGGATCAGGCGGGCCTCGACCGGCTGATGGCCCAGATCGATGCGCAGCTGGCTGCATCGGGGCTGAAGCGAGGGGAATCCGTAGGGCATTGATTCTTGCGCAGGGCGGCCCGACAGTCGTCCTGTGGTTCAACTTCCCTCGATCCTAAAAGACTGGTTCGCGTCGAAAGGCTGGACGCCGCGTCGTTACCAGCTTGAGATGCTCAATGCCGCGCGCAATGGAGAGCATGCGCTGCTTGTCGCACCAACCGGCGCAGGCAAGACCCTGGCCGGATTTCTCGCAACCCTTGCAGAGCTTGTCGAAAGCCCGACCGAGGGCCTGCACACGCTTTATGTCTCACCCTTGAAAGCGCTTGCTGTCGATGTACGGCGCAACCTCCTCCTTCCGGTCGAGGAGATGGGGCTCGATATCCGGGTCGAGACCCGCACCGGGGATACACCGTCGGACCGCAAGGCGCGCCAGCGTGCACGGCCGCCCCAGATCCTGTTGACCACGCCCGAATCGCTGAGCCTGCTACTGTCCTATCCGGACAGTTTCGGCATGTTTTCCGGGCTCCGTAAGGTCATCATCGACGAAGTTCACGCCTTTGCGCCTCAGAAGCGCGGAGACCTCCTCAGCCTGTCGCTGGCCCGGCTTCAGGCCATCAATCCCGGGCTGCGCCGCGTGGCCCTGTCTGCAACCGTGGCCGATCCCGATGCCTATCGCCAATGGCTGGCGCCGGAGGGGCTTGGTACGTCCGTCCGGCTGGTCGAAGGCGATCCCGGCGCGCCTCCCATCATAACCATGTTGCTGCCGGAGGGCGAAATTCCCTGGGGCGGGCATTCCGGGCGCTATGCCGCGGCCCAGGTGATGGCCGAAATCGAGACCCACGAAACCACGCTTGTCTTCTGCAATACCCGAGGGCTGGCCGAACTGATCTTTCAGGAGCTCTGGGCGGTCAATGAGCTGAAGCTTCCGATCGGCATCCACCATGGCAGCCTCGATATCGAAGCCCGCCGCAAGGTCGAAAACGCGATGGCGGAGGGCCGGTTGCGGGGGCTGGTCGCAACGGCCAGTCTCGACCTCGGGGTCGACTGGGGCAATGTCGATTGCGTCATCCAGATGGGCGCGCCCAAGGGATCGTCCCGGCTGATGCAACGGATCGGGCGCGCAAACCACCGGCTCGACGAGCCGAGCGAGGCGATCATCGTTCCGGGCAATCGCTTCGAATATCTGGAAGCGCAGGGCGCGATCGACGCCATTGCCGAAGGGGTGCGGGACGGTGACGCCTTTCGCCCCGGTGGGCTTGACGTGTTGGCCCAGCACATCATGGCCTGCGCCTGTGCTGTGCCGTTCGACGAACAGGAGATGCTTGCCGAAATCCAGACAGCGCAGCCCTATCAGATGCTTGATGTCGGAACATTCACGCGCGTCCTTGGGCTCATCGCCACGGGTGGCTATGCGCTGAAGGCCTATGACAAGTTCCGGCGGCTCGTCCGCAATCCTGATGGCCGGTGGCGCGTCACGCATCCGAAATTTGCAGCACAATATCGCCTAAACGCAGGGATCATCGTCGATTCGCCCATGCTGGCGGTGCGGTTCAGGAACGGCCGCAAACTGGGCATGCTGGACGAGTTCTTCGCCGCAAGCCTCGTGAAAGGCGATTGCTTCTTCTTCGCCGGAATGAGCCTGGAAGTCGAAGGCGTCGATGCGACCGACCTGATTGTACGCGCAACTACCAGGCGAGCCCGCATCCCCAGTTACGGAGGCGCGCGCATGCCCCTGACCACGCACCTTGCAGACCGGGTGCGCACATTCCTTCACGACCGCAGCCAATGGGCGCGTTTCCCGGACGATGTGCGGGTCTGGCTCGAGATGCAGGCCAGGCGGTCGATGCTGCCCGCCCCCGATCAGCTCCTCATCGAGAGTTTTCTGCGCGATGGCCTCCATTATCTTGTGTCCTACAGCTTTGAAGGCTGGAATGCGCATCAGTCGCTCGCGATGCTGATCACCAAGCGGATGGACGCCTTGGGATTGCAGCCTGTGGGTTTCGTTGCGAGCGACTATGCCTTTGCGATCTGGGGCCTCCAGCCCGTGGAAGATCCCCGCCCGCTCTTTTCGCCGGACATCCTGCACGAAGAGTTCATCGACTGGGTTGAGCAATCGGCGCTTCTGAAACGTGCCTTCCGGGAAGTGGCCGTGATTTCGGGATTGGTCGAACGCCAGCACCCCGGCAAGCGCAAGTCGGGTCGTCAGGTAACGTTTTCGACCGATCTGATCTATGATGTCCTGCGCAAATATGAGCCGGACCACCTCTTGCTCGAAGCGGCTTGGGCAGACGCGCGCGCGCGCATGACGGACGTGGGGCGGCTTGGTGCGCTGCTCGACCGGGCAGCACGGAGCATTGTCCACAAGCGCCTGTCGCGCGTGTCGCCACTTGCCGTGCCTGTCCTCGTGCTCATCGGACGGGAAAGCGTTTCTGGCCCCGATACGGACGATGCCATCCTTATCGAGGCGGAGGCCCTTGCTGCGGAAGCCATGTCCCCTGCGCATTGATATTGACCGGCGCAAAGGCAAGACTATGCTCGTTCGGGGGATGTGAAGAAGAAGAGGAGCCATGTCGTGGCGCGTATCTCCATTCCCCTTGCCCTGCTGCCGCTGACCTTGTGTGCGGCACCGGTGGCAGCCCAAACCGCTGATACCGGACAAACTCCCGCAACAGACGAAGTCGCCACCGGGCTTGACGACGCGCTGCGCATGACCGTTCCTGTGATGATCAACGGCCAAGGGCCCTTCGATTTTGTTGTTGATACTGGCGCCGACCGGACTGTCATTTCCGAGGAACTCGCGGAGCGACTGAACTTGCCGCAATCAGGCACGGCCACGCTACATGCCATGGGCGGCTCGGCCAAGGTGAAGCTGGTCTCGATCAAGACCGTCCAGGTTTCGACAAATATCGCCAAGCGGGTCGAGGCGGCGGCATTGCCGCGGCGCAATGTCGGCGCAGACGGATTACTGGGCATCGACAGCCTGAAGAATCAACGCATTGTCATGAACTTCCAGTCGAACACGATGCGCGTCGAGCCGGCAAGTGTTCCCGAAGAAGCCGTTCCGCTCGATTCCGACCTTATCATCGTGACGGCCAAGACGCGGCTCGGCCAGCTGGTGATGGTCGATGCCGATGCCAATGGCCAGAAAATCTGGGTGGTGGTCGATACGGGAGCCCAGAACAGCATCGCCAATACCAGATTGCGGACCCTGCTTGTCAAACGCGTCCCCGAAACCGAGATCAAGTCGATCGGCATGGTCGACGTTCTGGGCCGGACCACAAATGCCGAATATACTGTGGTCAACAAGCTCCGGATCGGTGGCGTTTCGATGGGCAATGCGGCCATTGCCTTTGCCGATGCGCACCCGTTCAAGCTGTTTGGCCTGTTGCGCAAGCCGTCGATGCTGCTCGGCGTTGACAGTTTGCGGTCGTTCCGGCGCGTTTCGGTCGACTTTGCCACCCGGAAGGTGAAATTCCTCCTGCCCGAGGAGGGCTAACCCGAAATCCAGCTCGCAACGTCCTCCGCGACCTTGTTTGCCGCAGCATTCAGGGCCCGGCTGACGGACTCAGGTTTGATCTGGCTCACCGGCACGCGTGCCTCGAAGCGACGCGTGCGCACTGTCCGGCCGTGATCTGACGTCATGGCCGCATCATAGGTCACCACCGCCTGCCCCGATGGTCCGGAGTCCGGGTCAATCCCGAAAGCACTCAGTGTCCCCGTCACTTGCGTCCCCTGATCCAGCGCCAGCTGACGGACATCGAGCACAACCCGGCCCGTCTTCGCTGCCACGGTTTCGGAGACCACGCGCTGAAACAGGCGCGCAGGCGCTTCGGCCCAGACGGCATCCTTCACATAGGCAAGAGCCGTCGCACCGTTCATGACCAGAACGCGGTTGCTGGCCAGTGCCTGCGGCACCACGGGCACATGGATGGTGATGGCCTCGCCGGCTACCGCCGTGCGCATGTCATCGGCCGCAACCCGCGCTGCTGAAGACAGGGTGAGCAAGGATTCAGGCGGCTTTCCTCCCAGGCTGACACATGCCGAAAGCGCGAGGCCCAAGCCGACGGCCGAAAACGTCCTGATCATTTGCTGCGTCTCCCGGGCTTGTAGTCAGGGAGTTGCGGCGCACCGATCAAGGCCCCTGCCCCTCCTTGATCGAGCTTTGTTGCAACAGACCCCAGCGCCTCTGACATGGTCCTCAGATCACGGACGAGCTGCCCGATTTCGGGAATGGTCTGGTTGGACAGTGTCTGAACACCCGGCCGGGCTTCGCTCAGAACAGCGTCAAGGGTGGCCAGGCTCTTCTGGGCCTGTGTCGCTGTCTTGCGCAACTCGGCCACCATTGGCCGACCATCACTGTCCATCAAACTGTTCGTCGTCCCGGCGAGTTTTGCGAGTTCGTCGGCCGCAAGGCCCGCCGATTTGATCGTTGCGCGCGTCTCAGCGAGCGTCGCTTCGATCTGTGGGCCGTTGCGCGCCAAGGTCGCGGTCAATCGATTGGTGTTTTCGAGAATGCCGGACAGGCTTTTCTGGTTCTTGTCATTGAGCAATTCGGTCAGCCGCTCGGTCAGCGTCGAAATGCGTTCGAGCAGTTGCGGGGCATTGTTCAGGAGTGCGCCGAGCCCCGACCGCTTGGTCGGGATAACCGGCACACCGGCAGGGCCGATATCGGCGATCGGCGGCGCACCTTTCAATGCTCCATCAAGCAGGATCGAGGACGGGCCGGTAAAGCTGCCCTGAAGGCTTGCGGTTGTGCCCTGCAGGATCGGGGTTTCGCTCTTCACTTCGATGCGGACACGGACAAATCCCGGATTGTCACGCCAAAGTTCGATATGCTTGACCTGGCCTGACGGCACGCCGGCATAGGTCACGGTCCCGCCCTGAGACAGTCCCTCGACAGATTGCTGGAAGAAAATATCATAGCTTTTCGTGAGGCCGCCGTTGATCCCGGCAAGCCAGACGATGAACCCGGCAAGCGCGACCAGCAGGCCGAGCACGACCCCGCCGACAAGGATATGGTTGGAACGTGTCTCCATCAGCGCATCATGCCCTTGTTTCGCTGTTGCGATCAACCGCCGCCGTTGCTGCGCGCCCGCGGGGTCCGTTGAAATATTCCTGTATCCAGGGATGATCCATCGCCAGCAGCTCCGGAATCGTGCCCACGCCGATCACTTTCCTGTCTGCCAGCACGGCCACCCTGTCGCATATAGCATAAAGCGTATCGAGATCGTGCGTGATCAGAAAGACCGTGAAGCCAAGCGTCTTCTGCAAGCTCTGCGTCAGCGAATCGAACGCGGCCGCCCCGATGGGATCGAGTCCCGCTGTCGGTTCATCGAGAAACAAAAGGGTCGGGTCCAGCGCCAGGGCGCGGGCCAGACCGGCCCTCTTGCGCATGCCCCCGGACAGCTCGGCAGGATATTTCGGCCCCGCGTCGGGCGGCAAGCCGGACATGACCACCTTGTAGGCTGCAATTTCATCGAGCAGCGATTCCGAAAGCTCGGGATAATATTCCCGAAGCGGCACCTGGATATTCTCGGCCACCGTCAATGTGGAAAACAGGGCACCCCCCTGAAACAGCACGCCCCAGCGCCGCCGGATATCGAGCGCCTCGAGTTCGTCCTTGTCCAGCATGGATTCGCCAAAAACAAGGACTTCGCCCTCATCGGGGTGTTGCAAGCCAATGATCGACCGCATCAGCACCGATTTGCCGGTCCCCGATCCGCCGACAACACCCAGGATTTCGCCGTTGCGTACATCGAGATCCAGGCCTTCATGCACGACCTGCGGCCCGAAGCTGTTCTTCAGACCGCGCACGCTGATGGCAATGGGATCGTCCCTGTTCATCAATCCCAACCGATCGACGTGAAAAAGACCGCGAAAAAGGCATCAAGGACAATGACAAGGAAAATGGCTTGCACCACGGCAGAGGTTGTTCTCAGGCCGACCTCTTCGGCATTGCCCTTGACCTGCATGCCCTGAAAGCATCCCGAAATCGCAATGATCGCCCCAAAGACCGGGGCCTTGGTCAGTCCGACCCAGAGATCGGTCATCGGAATGACTTCGCGCAACCGCTGGATATAGGTCAGCGGAGGAAGGTCGAGCGAAAGCCAGCAGAAAATCCCGCCGCCGATCATCGCAACGATCATAGAGAAGAAGCCGAGCAGCGGCATCATCAGCGTTGTTGCCAGCAAGCGGGGCAGAACAAGCGCTTCGATTGGCGAAACAC
Source organism: Aquisediminimonas profunda (assembly GCF_019443285.1). GTDB lineage: Bacteria > Pseudomonadota > Alphaproteobacteria > Sphingomonadales > Sphingomonadaceae > Aquisediminimonas > Aquisediminimonas profunda. The sequence continues at coordinate 800,078 of NZ_CP080327.1, read as the reverse complement.
CGATCGTGCGCATTGCATCGACCTCCTCGGTCAGCTTCATGGTCCCCAGCTGCGCTGCAAAAGCGGAGCCCGATCGCCCCGCCACCATGATGGCGGTCATCAACACGCCAAGTTCACGCGTGGTGATTCGGCCTATCAGGTTCACGGTCAGTGATTCGGCGCCGAACTGGCGAAGCTGCACGGCGCCCTGTTGCGCAATGACAATCCCGATCAGGAAACTCATCAGGCCGACAATGAAGAGGGCCTTGACCCCGACAAGTTCGAACCGCTGGATCACGGCGTTGATCCTGAAGCGATGCGGGTGACGAATGACTGACCAGGTTGCGATCAGGATCGCGCCAAAGAAAGACAACAGCCCCAGCATCGTCTGAGCGGCAATCACGGTCGCATCGCCAATTTCATCCAGCACGCGCAGGAACGGATTGAATGGCTCCGGTCGCATCAGAACGGGCTTGTCCGAGCGTTCCACCTGACGCAGGAGGGTCTGGCCATTGGCGTCGAGCCCGACGATTTCGGCGTCATTCTCCGTCGCGAGCTTGTGAACAATCCAGGCGCCGACCGTGTCGATCCGCTGGATGTGCGTCAGGTCGATCCGCTTGGGCGACCTGCCGAGGCCTTCCAGCCGGCGTGGCAAGTCATCCAGACGCGGCAGCGTCAAACGGCCAGTGAAGCGCAGGACCGGCACATCACCGTCCATGTCCTCTACAAAATCGGCCTTGAGAATGTCCGGTTCCGGCATAATCCACAAACACTGCTGCATTCGTTGCTTACGGGCAAGCTGCAATGCCATTATGGCGAAATCATGCAGCACATCGCAATTTACGACATGGACAAGACAATCACGAGACAGGCAACGTTCGGGCCGTTCCTGTTCTATGCTGCCTGGCGCTACAAGCCCTGGCGGATCTTGCTGGCACCTGCACTTGTTGTCACGATCCTGGCCTATGGCTTGAAGCTGCTCAACCGCGCGCAGTTGAAGGAAATCAATCTTTCATTGATGTTGGGCCGGCGGATCGATGCTGCGGCGCTGGCGCGGATTTCCGCCGGATTTGCCGGCCGGACCCTCACACGCAATGTGTTTCGGGCGGCGCTGGACCGGATCGATGCCGATCGGGCCGACGGGTATCGCATTGTCATCGCCAGTGCCTCCTATGCCTTTTACGTGTCGCAAGTGGCCCGATTGCTTGGAACCGACGCAGTCGCCACGCAGGCGACGCCGGTCAATCATGACGTCACCCCGAAGATTGCCGGAGAAAATTGCTACGGTGAGGCCAAGCTTGAAATGGTCAAGGACTGGATGAAGGCCCAGTCCATCGCCCGTGAACACGCCTACATCCGATTCTATTCGGATCACGCCTCGGACGCGCCCTGCCTTGAATGGGCAGACGAGGCCTTCGCCGCCAACCCGCACGGCACGTTGCGGTCGCTGGCGACGAAGCGCGGCTGGGCAATTCTGGACTGGGATTGAGTCGACCCGGAATTCCGGACTTTGCTCCTTATGTCCCAAACAGCGTCACGATGTCAAGTAAATTTTGCCATATAGGATAATTATCGGCCTTGATAGGGATCATATTTCCGCCAGGGCCTGTTCGAAATCGGCAATCAGGTCATCCGCATCCTCGACTCCGATGGAGATTCGCACCATGTTCGGCGTGATGCCGAGTGCGGCCTTGCGATCGTCGGGTACAGACAGGTGCGTCATCGCGGCCGGGCAGCTGGCCAATGTTTCCGTCCCGCCAAGGCTGACGGCAAGCTTGGCGATCTTCAGCGCGTCGAGAAAGGCAAAGGCCTCGCGTTCGCCGCCCTTCAGGTAGAGCGAGAAGGTCGAACCCGCGCCTGTGCAGTGGCGCCGGTAGATATCGGCCTGACGTTCATTCTCGGGGAAGCCCAGATAGACGATCTTTTCCACCTTGGGCTGGTCCTTGAGCCAGGCGCAGATCTTCGCGGCATTTTCCCCGGCGCGGCTCATTCTCAGTTCGAGCGTTTCGAGGCTTCGGAGCAACATCCACGCACTGTTGGGATCAAGGATCGTCCCGATTGTGTTGCGCATCGACCGGATGGTGTTGATATGTGCCTTCGATCCCAGCGCACCGCCCGCGACAAGATCGCTGTGACCACCGGCATATTTGGTGAGGCTGTAGACGACGATGTCCGCGCCATGCGCCAGTGGCTTGTGCCAGAGCGGCCCGAGGAAGGTATTGTCGATCACGATCGGGGGCCGATCCTCGCCCGTTCCGAACCGGGTGTCGCGGACATTGGCCACAGCTTCGACATCGACGAGGACATTGGTCGGGTTGGCCGGGCTTTCGAGATAGATTAGCGCAACGCGGCCGAGAGCCTGCGCCTTTTCCACGACAGCATCGATCTCCTCAGGCGTCGCGCCGGCCGGAAAGTCGAGCCACTTCACGCCGAACTTTCCGAGGATCCGCCCGATCAGCGTTTCTGTTGCCGCATAGAGCGGCGCCGAATGGACGATTACATCCCCAGGCTGGACAAAGGCCAGCAGCACGGTCGCAATCGCGGACATGCCACTGGAAAAGGTCAAGGCATCTTCGGCATCTTCCCACACGCCCAGCCGGTCCTCGGCAATCTCCTGATTCGGTCCGTTGAACCGCGAATAGACGAGGCCTTCGGCGCCGCCGGGCCGCTTTCCCGTCACGCCTTCGAAATGGCGTTTACCGGCCGCCGCGTTCTCGAAGACAAAGGTCGAGGTAAGAAAGATCGGGGGTTTGAGCGACCCTTCAGAGAGAGCCGGATCGAAACCATGCCCCATCATAAGCGTGTTTGGCTGGAGCCTGCGATTGCCGATCGCCCTGACACTGGCCTTGGGACGACGGCGCTGCGTTTCATCAGTCATGTAATTTGCTTTCCGAAAACTGTAATATTATTGTGCAGTCTAGCGGAAAGGCGGTCAGCCCGGAAGCCCGATCAGCGAAATCTGTCGGCCATAGCCGGGTTCTCCACGGTGGGTTGCCCGGCGGAAGCTGAAGAACCGCTTGGGATCAGCGTAAGTATCCAGTCCAAGCATCTCCACGCGGCTGATTCCAGCTGCAGCCAACCGCGCGGCCACATAGGCTTCGAGATCGAATTGCTGGTGTCCGGCACGACCCGGCGAGAAGAAGCGTTCGTTGGCGGGATCGGCGGCTTCGAAGCGCTGCGCAAAGCCATCATCGACCTCGTACGAGCTTCTGGCGATCACGGGGCCGATGGCTGCAACGATCCGGTTTCGAGAGGCGCCCAGTTTCTCCATGGCTGCAATGGTCGAATCGGTTACGCCCCCCAGCGCGCCCTTCCATCCGGCATGCGCGGCACCCACGACGCCCGCCTCCATGTCGGCGAACAAGACGGGCGTGCAATCTGCCGTCAAGACGCCAAGCAGAAGGCCGGGCCGATCTGTGACGAGCGCATCGGCATGCGGCCGCGCATCGTCGGGCCATGGGGTTTCAACCACGACAGCCTTTGCCGAATGAATCTGGTGAAGCGTCACAAGCGCAGCACCCGGCAGCACGGCTTCAACAGCGCGTCTTCGGTTCTCCTGGATCACAGCCTGATCGTCCTCCGAACCCAGCCCGACATTTAGACCAGCGTAAAGCCCGGTTGAAGCACCGCCACGTCGGCCAAGAAAGCCATGCGGCAGCCCTGCCATCGCCTGTGCGCAGATTACCTCGACCGGTTCCATTTCCTTCTCCATCAGAATCCGGCCGGTTCCGGCCAATCGGGCGAGACGATGGCCATGGCGCGAAACAGGCTGCCCATGTCTGCCGGGCTTGTCAGGCGGCGATGGGCTTCCGCTAGCCTTTCGCCTTCGTCGCGGTTCGCGCGCGCCAGCATCGCAGCGCGTTCTGCTATTCCCAGGCTACCCAGAAAGTCACCCTGCGAAACCGGACCGCGAACCCTGGCGCCGGCCAGTGTTGCAATTGCCGCGAGCGCCGTGAAATCGACATGGGCTGTAAGGTCATGTTCACCGGGCGCTTCAAAAGGATTGGCAAAGGCATGGCCCTTCATGGCCTGAAGCGTTTCGCCGGTGGCCGGGCCATCATAGCCATAGTCGACAATCAGGGCAGCGCCGCCCTGCTTCACCACCCGCGCGGCAAGGGCACGTGCGATTGCAACACCTGCGGGCGAACTTTCGATGATACTTCCGGCGGGAGCCTCGCGTAGGCCGGCGGGAACGACAGTTTCAGGCACGCGCTTTCCCGCGACGGGCAAGAAGATCAAATCCTGGCATGCAACCCGCCGCTCGCGCCAGCCATCGCTGGCTTTGACAAGCTGATATACCGGCAACGCGTCAAAGAATTCATTGGCAATGACCAGCAAGGGGCAATCGTCGGGCAGGCTGCTGACATCATCATGAAAATGTGCGCCCTGAATGCGCTCTGCCTGCAGCGCGCGAAGCACCGGGCTCGTTTCGACGAAATGGACCGGTGGTCGCAGCCCCGCATTCGCCATCGCTCGCAACGCGTCGGCGGCGAGTGTCCCGCGCCCCGGGCCCAATTCGACATAGCGGATCTGAGGCTTTCCGGCGCGCACCCAGAGGTCCGCACACCAGGCGCCGAGCAATTCGCCGAACATCTGGCTGATTTCCGGCGCGGTGATGAAATCGCCGCCCGCGCCAAGCGGATCGCGCGTCGCATAGTAATGCGCGTTGGCCGCTGCCATGAATTGCGCGACCGGAATCGGCCCGCCAAGCGTAATGGCGCGCGCCAGACGTTCAGGCAGATGCGGTTCAGGCGACGCTGGCTGTTCCGGCAACGGCTTCCACCCGGTCGCGACGCGCCTTTGATGTCGCTATGAGATAAACTCCCAGAAGGATCATCGGCACGCACAATGTCTGCCCCATCGTCAGGCCGAACAGGCCGGTCACGCCGACATCGGGCTCCCTCAGGAATTCAAGACCGAAGCGCACCGATCCATAGAGAAGGGCAAGCATCCCGAACAGGCGCCCCGGAAAATACCGCGCGTCAGACTTCCAGAACAGCAGCCAGAGAACGGCAAAGGACAGGAGCCCTTCCAGTCCGGCCTCGTAAAGCTGGCTCGGGTGGCGGGCAATTTCGTCACCGGTCGCCGGAAAGATCATGGCCCAGGGCACATCGGTTGGTCGGCCCCAAAGCTCTCCATTCACGAAATTGGCAAGACGCACGAAGAACAGACCGAATGGGGTGGCGCACGCAATATAGTCGCAGAAGCGAATGAAGCTCAGCTTGTTGCGTCGCGTGAACCAGCCAATCGCAATCAGCGTCCCCAACGTGCCGCCGTGCAGCGACATGCCTCCCTCCCAAAGCTTGAACACATCCAGCGGCGTGAGGAAAATCTCTGGCTTGTAGAAAAGGCAATAGCCCAGCCGCCCGCCCACGATAATTCCAAGCGTTGCGTAGAACACAAAGTCATCGGCATGGCGCCGGGCCATAGGGGCGCCGGGCTGCGCAATGAGCTTCAGCAGATACCACCAGCCGACGAGAATGCTCGCAATATAGGCAAGGCTATACCAACGAAGCTTGAAAAACCCGAGGTCCAGAGCAATCGGGGAGAGCCCCAGCTGGTCATAACGGATGGCGGACGTAGCGTCAGCAAGTAACGGCAGGATCAAGGCTTTTCCCCAGCAATTTTCCCCTCCATAGAGGGGCCAAACAAGAAGACCAAGAGGAAGAGAGAGACGATGCCATCTGAGTTGGACCTGCGCCTCGAAAAGGCGACTGCCGAACTGACGAGCGCCGACGGCCCCATGCCGTTGACGACATTCCGCCAGCACGGGGTCGACCTGCCGATGATTGCAGCAGCGCCGCCGGCACTGACACATTATTTTGCGCATTTCTGCGCCCAGCACGGCGACACCACCTTCCTTGTCGATGGAGAGGAAAGGCTGAGCTTCGCCCAGACCTATGCCGCTGCCCGCAAGGTCGCCGGAGCCCTGATCGACGGTTACGGGGTCAAGCGCGGGGACCGAATCGGGATCGCCATGCGCAATGCGCCTTCATGGGTCGTGCTCTATATGGCCATACTGATGGCCGGCGGCTGTGCAACCCTCCTCAATGGCTGGTGGCAGGGGCCAGAGTTGGCCGCGGGCATTGACGATGTCGAAGCAACCATTGTCTTTGTCGATGCACCACGAGCAAAGCGGCTCGAAGAGGTCAGATACAAGGGCAACGCGAGGATCGTCACGCTTGATATCGCTCAGCCGATTGATCAGGCCGTGGCTCCCTTGCTGGCAAGCGGCGGTGGTGCTGACACGCCGCTGCCCGAAATCACAGGCGACGATCTGGCAACCATCCTTTTCACGTCGGGGTCGACGGGCCAGTCGAAAGGGGCCTTCTCAACGCACCGCGCCGTCATCCAGGGCACGTTCAACTATATCGTGCAGGCCTTGGTGATGCTTCGCCTTGCCACCGAAGACGGCACAATCGGTCCGGATCGCCCTCCGCATGCATCATTGCTGACGGTGCCCCTGTTTCACGTGACCGGCGAAGTGCCGATCATGCTCGTCAGCTTCGCTATCGGGCGCAAGATCGTGATGATGCCCAAATGGAACGCCGTCACCGCGATGGAGCTGATTCAGCGCGAGAAGATTACCAATTTCACCGGCGTTCCCCTGATGAGCTTCGAATTGCTGACGCACCCGGACCGTCACAAATACGACCTGTCGTCCTTGCAGGGACTTGCGGGTGGCGGCGCGCCACGCCCGGTTGATCATGTTCGCCGACTTGTCGAAGAATTTCCGACGGCTCCACCGGCGCTGGGCTATGGCCTCACTGAGACCAATGCGATTGGCGCCGGGATTTTTTCGACCAACTATCTGGAGAAGCCCAACAGCACGGGGGCTCCATCCAAGCCACTTGTCGATCTTGCCATTCTCGACGACGCCGGGAAATCGGTGCCGCAGGGCGAACGGGGAGAGGTCTCGATCCGCTCAGTGGCGCTTTTCAGCGGTTATTGGAACCGGCCTGATGCCACAGCTGACTGCATGACGTCAGACGGATATTTCCGCACGGGCGACATCGGCTACCTTGATGCCGACAATTATCTGTTCATTGTGGACCGCAAGAAGGACATCATCATCCGGGGCGGCGAGAATATATCCTGCCAGGAAGTCGAAGCCGAAATCTACAAACATCCTGCCGTTGCCGAAGCGTGCGTCTTTGGTCTGCCCGATGAGCGACTGGGCGAAGTTGTCGGCGCCGTTGTCTATTGCCACCCGGGCCAGAGCGTGACGGCAGACGATCTGACAACTTTTCTCGGAAGCCAACTCGCCGCATTCAAGGTGCCGCAGCAAGTCTGGATCTCTTCGGAACCTCTCCCACGCCTGGGGACCGAAAAAATCGACAAGGTCTCGCTGCGCAAGGACTATCGGGAAATCTGGGCGAAATCGCGCGGGTAATCTGCGTCCTCAAGTGAAGGGCCTCCAACCAGCGACTCCAATTGCTTGAATTCCATCCCCGGGGCTTCCCCCTCAGTCAATCAGGCCTTAAGCCCGACTAGATGGAGTTTTCACGGCGATCCTTGCTGGCAGGGGCAGCAATTGGTGGCGGGCTGGCGATCGGCTGGGCGCTCTGGCCGCGTGCCTATCCCCCGAACCTGGTCGCAGCTCAGGGCGAGAGCATTTTCAATGCATGGCTCAAGATCGGCACGGACGGCCATGTGACCGTTGTCGTGCCACAGGTCGAGATGGGCCAGGGCAGCTACACAGTCATCCCGCAAATCATCGCCGATGAGCTGGGAGCCGATTGGCGCACGATTGCCGTAGAACCGGCGCCGCTCAATCCCGTCTATGCAAACGCTGTTTTTGCCGAAGAATGGCACGAAGGCTGGTGGCCAGAAGGAAAGGTGCAAGCAACCGGCGGATCCTCCACTGTTCGGGGGTACGAACTGGTCGCACGACAGGCCGGGGCGGCTGCTCGTGCCCTTCTGTGTCAGGCCGCAGCCCGTCGCTGGGACGCCGACTGGCAAGCCTGCGACACAGAGGGAGGCTTTGTGACGCGCGGCGATGATCGCCTGCGCTTTGGAGAGCTTGCAGAGGAAGCGGCTCGAGAAAGCCTGCCCAAGGACATTCCCCTGCGAACCGGCGGTGGCCTCAACCGGATCACCGGGCGCGGCATGAACCGGCTCGACATTCCTGCAAAACTCGATGGTTCAGCCAATTTCGCGGGCGATATCCGCCTTCCGGACATGGTTTTTGCCTCAATCCGGCAGGGACCACTGGGCGATTCGATCTTGCAATCGGTTGACAAGGGCGCCGCCGACCGGATTTTCGGTGTGCTCGACATTGTGGAGCATGAGCGATGGGTAGCCGCAGTTGCAACCAACTGGTGGGCGGCCAATCGAGCGTTAGATGCGATGCGTCCGAGGTTCCGTAATCGGGATCGATTTGCAAGCGACCGGACAATTGACCGGGCGCTTGTCAATGCACTCGCCAACGAAGGCACGCGCGTGGCCGAAGCGGGTGATGTGGATACGGCCTTGGCCAATGCCCGTGTCTCGTCAGCCGAATATACGGTCGGGCTCGCTCCGCACGCAGCCCTTGAGCCGCTGAGCGCAACAGCCACACTCGTGGATGGCAAGCTTCAGCTTTGGATCGCCACCCAACTGCCGGGTCTGGCACGCGATGCTGCAGCGCGCGCGATCGGGCTCGACCCCGAAGATGTCACTGTGCATCCCATGCTTGTGGGCGGCTCATTCGGGCGGAAATACGAGGTTGAGATTGCCGGGCAAGTTGCAATTCTGGCGCTCAGGCTCAAACGGCCGGTTCAGTTGACCTGGTCGCGGGCCGAGGATTTGATGCACGAGCCGTTCCGCCCGGCCGCGCGCGCGGATGACAGCGCGGCTCGGCCGGGCAGGACATATCGACGGCTGGCTGGCCCAGATTGCGGCGCCAAATGGACTTGGTGAAATGCGAACACGCACCTTGGGTGGTAGGTCGGCCGATGACGCACGACGATACCATTCCGGCAAGGCCCACCTGCATGCGGTAGAAGGCGCCGCGCCATCCTATGCGATCGAGAATTTCGGCGTTGACCACCATCCGGCCGACATTGGGGTGCCAACGGGTCCCTGGCGGGGTAGGGCACACAGCTACACCGCGTTTTTCAATGAATGTTTCATTGATGAACTGTCCCGCGAAAGCGGTGTCGAACCCTTTTCGTTCCGAATGGCGATGCTCGGGGGCAATCCGCGGCTTGCCTTGTGCTTGTCCAAAGTGGCAACCAAAGCGGGCTGGGAGGGCGGCGGCCAGGGCACAAGCCAAGGTCTCGCTTGTCATTCCATGGCGGGAAGCCATATTGCCGTGCTCGCCGAAGCGCAACTCGACGACAGCCAGCGCGTCCGGGTAAGCCGGCTGGTTGCTGTCGCGGATGTCGGACGCGTCATCAATCCGGACATTACACGACAACAGATCGAAGGGGGTCTATTGTTCGGTATGGGCGCTGCAATCGGCAATTCCATCGCAATCGAACGGGGGGTTGCTCGGCCGATGCGTTTGCGCGACCTGGGCTTGCCCAAGCTTGCGGACATGCCGGAAATTTCGGTTGAACTGATTGCCAGCAATGCAGCACCGGGAGGCGCCGGGGAATTGGGCGTCCCGGCCGTTGCTCCGGCCATTGCCAATGCACTTTTTGCGGGCAGCGGGCGACGCATCCGAAACCTGCCACTTTCTCCGGCGAATTTCTGATGGTGCGGCCAGCCGATCATCCCCCGGTGCAAAACGGTCGCATTGGCGTCCTGCTGATCAATCTCGGGTCGCCTGAAGCGCCGACGACAGCGGCCGTAAGCACCTATCTGAAGGAATTTCTTTCCGACCGGCGCGTGGTCGAGATTCCACCACTGCTTTGGCAACCGATCTTGCGCGGGTTTGTGTTGACGACGCGGCCACGCAGGTCTGCTCATGCATATGCGCAGATATGGACAGAAGAAGGCTCACCGCTTGTTGCCATCACCAGGCGCCAGGCAGAAAAAATACAGACTGCATTGGGAGGCGATGTCATAGTCGATTGGGCGATGCGCTATGGCCAGCCTTCGATCGGCGACCGCCTTGCCGCGCTGCAGGCCGCTGGGTGCGACCGCATCCTCCTAGCGCCGCTTTATCCGCAATATTCCAGCGCGACGACCGCGACCGTGTTTGACGCAGCGGCGGCGGCACTTGCAAAGATGCGCTGGCAACCCAGTTTGCGCGTCCTTCCGCCTTATTATGATGATGCGGCCTATATTGCTGCACTCGAAACCAGTGTGACGACGGGTCTGGCATCCTTGTCGTTCGTACCTGACACACTCATTGCCAGTTTTCATTCGCTCCCTGCACGCACCCTTGACCTTGGCGATCCCTATTACTGCCAGTGCATGAAGACAGCGCGCCTCCTGTCCGAGGCATTGGGCCGCGAGCTGAAGATAAGCTTCCAGTCCCGGCTTGGCCGCGCCAAATGGCTCGAGCCGGCAACAGACGTGACGCTGGCCAGCTTGCCGCAGGCTGGAGTGCGCAAGATCGCGATCATCGCGCCCGGATTTGCAGCAGACAATCTTGAAACACTCGAGGAACTGGCCATTCGAGGGCGCGAATCGTTCATTGACTCGGGCGGAACCGATTTTGCCTACCTGCCCTGCCTCAACGACAGCGCCGCCGGGATTTCCATGCTCTCGACTTTACTTTCGCGTGAACTTGCAGGTTGGCGAACGGCTCCCTAATCTTGCCGAAAGGGAATAGAGGAGCAGCACGATGGGCAAGGTGGCAATTGTAACCGGTGGAACGCGAGGCATTGGAGAAGCGATCTGCGTCGCGCTCAAGGATGCCGGCTTCACGGTCGCCGCCAATTATGCAGGCAACGTCGATCGCGCCAGGGCATTTACCGAGCGCACGGGCATTCCGGCATACCAGTGGGACGTTGCTGATCACACAGCCTGCCTGGAAGGCTGCGCCAAAGTCGCGGCGGACCTTGGCCCGATTGATGTTGTCGTCAACAATGCTGGCATCACCCGCGACGGTACCCTTCTCAAGATGAGCTATGACGCCTGGAAGGAAGTCATCGATACCAATCTGGGCGGCTGCTTCAACATGGCCAAGGCAACATTTGCGGGCATGAAGGACAGGGGCTGGGGACGTATTGTCAACATCGGATCGATAAACGGCCAAGCGGGGCAATATGGCCAGGTGAACTATGCTGCTGCCAAGTCCGGCATTCACGGGTTTACCAAGGCGCTGGCACAGGAAGGCGCGAAGTTTGGCGTAACCGTCAATGCAATTGCCCCAGGCTATATCGACACGGACATGGTTGCGGCAGTCCCGGCGGATGTGCTTGCCAAGATTGTCGCCAAGATTCCGGTCGGTCGGCTCGGTCAGGCCAGTGAAATTGCTCGCGGCGTTGCCTTTTTGTGTTCTGAAGATGGTGGATTCATCACCGGGTCGACCATGTCGATCAACGGCGGGCAACACATGTATTGATGACGGGGCCAATCAAGCGCTCGGTCACGATTGCGGGCCATGAAACCTCGATCAGCCTCGAGCCGGTGTTCTGGCAAGCGCTCAAAACGTCCGCAGAAAATCAGTCGCTGCCGCTCAATGCTCTTATTGCCCAAATCGATGCACATCGAATTGAACGCGACAATCCGCCGAACCTCGCAAGCGCGATTCGCGTTTGGCTGATGGAACGGGCCGTGGCCCGTTTGGACAACTAAATCGGTTCGCCGCTCAGCCGCTGGCAAATCATGTCGAGTTGTTCCAGCGAAGAATAGGAGAGCGTCATCGTTCCCGAACGCGCCTGATGGTTGATCTTGACCTTCAAACCCAACATGTCTGTCAGCTGCCGTTCGAGCGCCAAAAGGTCCGGATCTCCAACGCGATCGCCTGAGCGGGCGTTGCGCGTGCGGGTGGGCGCTTTCGCCTTTTTGACAAGTCGCTCGGTTTCGCGCACCGATAAGCCGCGTTGGACGATCATCCGACCCAGCGACAATGGATCCTCCGCCCCCAAAAGCGCCCGCGCATGACCCATGGTAATCTCGCCAGCGGTCAGCCAGTCATGCACCGGCAGGGGCAGATTGCGCAGCCGCATGAGGTTCGCCACATGGCTGCGCGATTTTCCGACAATCCTGCCCAAAGCTTCCTGCGTGTGCCCATGGTCATCGATCAGCCGCCGATAAGCCTCACCCTCTTCCCAGGCATTGAGCTGTTCACGCTGGATATTCTCGATGATCGCAATTTCAAGCGCAGTAACATCATCAAATTCTCTAACAATTACAGGGACTTGATGGAGTTGCGCTCTTTGGGCGGCACGCCATCGGCGCTCGCCCGCTATGATTTCATAGTGCCCGTCGTGGTCAGGGTCGCGCACAACAATGGGCTGGAGCATGCCTCGTGACTTGATCGATTCGGCCAGCTCATCAAGGGCATCGTCCTTGAACGTCTTACGTGGCTGGTTGGGAAGCGGGCGCAGTCGATTGACATCGACCATTCGAACCCCATCGGGCGTATTTCCGTCGAGCGCTACTGGCGCTTCCCGCTCGATCTCACCCAACAACGCAGACAGACCCCTACCGAGACCGGTCGGGCGTTTCTTCAGGGGGGCGGAAGGCGTTTCTTCGCTCACGCTGCCGCCTTCTGCCGCGGCAGCCGTCCAATCAGTTCCCGGGCCAAGGCCATATAGGCTTCCGAGCCGGGACATTTGTGATCATAGATCAGTGCCGGCAATCCGTGGCTCGGCGCTTCGGACAGGCGGACATTGCGCGGAATCACCGTCTCAAACACGGCCTTGCCGAGGCAGGTGCGCACATCCTGCGCCACTTGCTCGGTCAGTCGGTTGCGGCGATCATACATCGTAAGCGCCACGCCAAGAATCGAAAGTGTGGGATTGAAACGACCTCTAATCCGCTCAACTGTCTGTAATAATTGACTTAATCCCTCAAGCGCGAAAAACTCGCATTGGAGGGGAACGAGCAGAGATTGCGCCGCAACCATTGCATTCAAGGTCAGAAGACCAAGAGACGGCGGACAATCGAACAGCGCAATATCCCATTTGCCGGGTGGCGCCGTCTCGAGCGCCGTCAACAGGCGGTGCGTCCGCTGTTCGAAGTCGACCAGTTCGATTTCGGCACCGGACAGATCAGGCGTTGATGCAATGAGATCCAGTCGCGGGATGCGGGTCGCGATCACGGCATCGGCAAGGCCGCATTCCCCGAGCAGCAAGTCATAGCTTGAACGCACGCGTTCGGCCTGGTGAATGCCGAGCCCCGTCGATGCATTCCCCTGAGGATCCAGGTCGACCAGCAACACTCTCCAACCGGTCGCCGCCAGAGCCGTCGCAACATTGATTGCCGTCGTGGTCTTCCCCACGCCACCTTTCTGGTTTGCAACGGCAATTCGGATCATCGGGCTCTTTTCCTCGGTCTTACGCCGGTAGCGACGATAATCGCTGCGTCGGCATCAGTCTGGCTGGATTCCACTTGAAAACTACCCTGCCACGAACTGGCGACCGATTCCAGTTCTTCGCGCACGCTTCGGCCTTTCGGCAACAACCAACGCGTCTTTTCTGTGGAAAAGCGGTGGGCAAGTCCCAGAAGTTTGCCCAAGGGCGCAAATGCGCGCGCAGATATCGTGCCTACCGGAAATGTTTCTAGTGTTTCAAGCCGCCCGCAATGCACCTTGACGTTGGTCAATCCCAGAGACTTGGCCTGATCCACAAGGAATTCGAAGCGCTTTCGCCGCGATTCAACCAGAATGACGGGAAAGTCAGTCAGGATCGCTATGATCATGCCTGGGAAGCCGGCACCTGTGCCAAGATCAAGCCAAGGGCCGGGCACATCGGCATCCGAACGACCAAGACGCAGCAGCTGGGCAGAATCCATGATGTGGCGGCTCCAGATATTGGGAATGGTCGCAGCGCTGATCAGATTTTGCTTAGAGTTCTCCGCGATTACGGCAGCGGCAAATGCCTCAAGCTTGATCATTGTTTCACGTGAAACATCAAAATGACGAATCAGCCATTCCCTGGCTTCGTCTTCAGTCATGCTGCTGCCCGTCTTGCGCTCACGAGAATAGCGGCCAGGGCCGCTGGTGTAATACCACGAATCCGCTCGGCAGCTCCAAGCGTTGCCGGGCGCGCCGCCTCAAGGCGTTCGACCATTTCATTCGAAAGCCCGGCAATCGCGCGATAGTCGATCAAATCGCCGAGCCTTATCGTCTCATTGGCCCTCATCGCCCGAATCTCGGCCTCCTGGCGCGCGACATAGGGCGCGTAGCGAGCGTCCTCGATAACCTCTGCGACAATGGTAGACTGCCAGTCCGCCACTCCGGGAAATATGTCTTTGAGGCTTTTGGCATCCAGCCCCGCAATGCGAATGAGATCGAACAGGGAGTGCCTTTCCCCATCCGTCCTGCGCGGATCGCGTTCCATCTTGCTTTTGAGCAGATTGATCAACGCAGCACGTTCCGAACGGTGCCGCTCAAACCAGTTGCGCCGCGCAAGTTCGACACAGCCGACATCAATGGCGATCGGCGTGAGGCGTGTTGCTGCATTGTCCGAACGGAGCCGCAATCGATACTCCGCACGCGCCGTGAGCATCCGGTATGGCTCTGTAATGCCTTGCAAAACAAGGTCATCAATCATCACGCCAATATAGGAAGAGGCGCGATCGAACAGGATGGGCGGTCGCCCAAGCGCTTGCGCCGCAGCATTCAAGCCTGCCACCAGACCCTGCGCAGCGGCCTCTTCGTATCCGGTTGTCCCGTTAATCTGCCCGGCGCAGAACAGCCACTCAATGTCCTTCAGGGCCAACGTCGGGTGCAAAGCGCGCGGGTCGACATGGTCATATTCAACCGCATAGCCGGGCTGCGCGATCTCGACCTTTTCAAGTCCCTTGATTGTGCGCAGAAAGGCCAGCTGCACATCCGCTGGAAGAGACGTCGAAATTCCATTGGGATAGACGAGCGTGCAGTCCAATCCCTCCGGCTCAAGGAAAATCTGGTGCCCGTCCCTGTCCCCAAAGCGGTGGATCTTGTCTTCAATCGAAGGACAGTAACGCGGCCCTTGCCCTTCGATATGCCCTGCGAACAGCGGAGACCGATCGAGGCTCTTGCGGATCACCTCGTGAGTGTGGCTGTTGGTACGCGTGATTGCACAGAAAAGTTGCGGTGTTTCACGTGAAACATTGAGATCCGAGAACGTCCAGCTTGCCTCATCAGACGGCTGAGACTCGAGCACCGCCCAATCAATCGTGCGCCCATCAAGACGCGGCGGCGTGCCTGTCTTGAGCCGCCCCAGCGGCAACTTGCGATCGCGCAACTGTGCGCCAAGGGAAATCGAGGCCGCCTCTCCCACTCTGCCGCCAACTGTCTGGGATTCTCCGCAGAACATCTTGCCATTGAGAAAGGTGCCCGTCGCCAGGACAACCGAACGGGCCTCGAGTTGCTGTCCGCATCCGAGAACCAGCCCCGTGACCCGCTCGCCGTCAAATCGCAGCGATGCGGCCTCCGCCTCGACGATTTCCAGGCCAGCCTGTGCGTCGAGCAGGCGATGAATCGCGGCCTTGAAAAGCTTCCTGTCCGCCTGGATTCGGGGCCCCTGAACTGCGGCTCCTTTTGACGCGTTGAGCATCCGGTAGTGAATGGCAGCCGCGTCGGCGGCACGCGCGATAATCCCGTCGAACGCATCGACCTCGCGCACGAGATGTCCCTTGCCGAGTCCGCCGATCGCCGGATTGCAGGACATGGCTCCAATCTGGTCGCGCCGAAAACTCACAAGAGCCGTGCGCGCACCCATCCGTGCGGCAGCAGCCGCAGCTTCGCAGCCCGCATGGCCTCCACCAACGACAATGACATCGAAACGCTGCATGATGGCGCCGCTACGCCCGAAGTAGCAAATTGCCAACCTGTTTCACGTGAAACATCCTATTTCCCGATACACATGCTGCCAAACAATGCGTCGAGCATATCCTCCACGCCGGATCGACCGGTCAACCGGTCTAGCTCACTTCGCGCCTGGCGGAGGTGCTCGGCAACGATCAGGAGATCATCTTCGGCTGCCGCCCGCACAAGTGAATCCCCGACTGCCCGCAAAATGGACTTGTGGCGGCGATTGAGTGCGAGAGCGCCCGGCTTGGGCAGCAGACCGCGCGCGCGCACCAGCAGTTCAGACTTCAGCTGTGCAATGCCCTCGCCCGACACGACGGACACCGGAAGGCCGAGCCGTCCCGCGTCCAGGTCCGATTTGGCGGCCACGAGCAGTGCACCAGAAGGGGTGCTCGCCGCGTCCCCGAGCCAGAGTATGACATCGGCGGATGCCAGGGCATCTTCGGCGCGGGCCACACCGATAGCCTCAATGGCATCGTCGCTTTCCCGCAAGCCGGCTGTGTCGATCAAGACGAAAGGCACGCCGTCCAACGCAATGACTGCCTCGATCCTGTCGCGCGTCGTGCCGGCTATATCAGAGACAATCGCCGCCTCACGATTTGCTAATACATTGAAAAGGCTCGACTTTCCTGAATTCGGGGGACCAGCAAGAACAACGCGAATGCCATCGCGCAACCGCTCTGCACCCGGCGCGGCCAAGAGACTTGCCATCTCGTCTGCCAGCATTGCCAAATGTGCGCGAACAGCTGATGCGTCCCCGACATCATCCTCGTCGGAAAAATCCAATGCCGCCTCAACCTGCGCTGAAAGCCTCAACAGCTCGCTTTGCCAGATTTCAACCTTGCGGCCCAGCCCGCCCTCCGCAAGCGTCAGGGCAGATTGGCGTTGGCTTTCCGTTTCGGCCGCGAGAAGGTCGGCAAGGCCTTCGGCTTCCGAAAGGTCGATTCGTCCATTTTCAAAAGCCCGGCGCGTGAACTCTCCGGCCACTGCAGGACGAAGACCGGGAACCTGCTGCAATGCGTCGAGAACAGAGAATACCACGGCTCGCCCTCCATGGAGGTGAAGCTCCGCCAGATCCTCGCCTGTTGCGGTCCTGGTGCCGCAAAACCACAGAATGAGTGCGTGATCGAGCAGGGTGCCGTGATCGTCATGGAGTGCTCGATAGACTGCTCGCCGTGGTTCAGGCAGTTTGCCAGCCAGTGTCTCAAGCGCGGTGGCGGCTTGCGGACCGGTAATCCTGACAACCGCGATGCCCGCGGGCGGCAAGCCGCTGGACAAGGCAAAGATCGTATCGCGTGTTGACAGGCTCAATCCTTTTTCTTCTTGCCCGATCCGTCGCCGCCGGAAAACTGACCGATCAAGTCCTTGACGAAATCAACGCCTTGTCCCCCCATCGGAACCCAATTCCGCACCATCCCTTCGACCATGTCCGGCGTCAGCCCCTTGGTCATGACGGTCTTCATCTGATTGAGATAGACTTCATGCACACCGGAAAGATCAGGCAAGCCAACCAGGCGGCGGACCTCTTCTGGGGTGCAATCGACGTCGATATTGAATTTCATGGCTGGTCTCCATTGGGCCCGGTGCTAAACCTTGCCGCATGTGCGCCGCGCCCGCAACTGCCCGTATCGAAACACCGATCGGCATGATCGAACTTGTGGCAAGGGATGACGCCCTGACGTCAGTTCGGATCTTTCCGGGAACCGGGAAAGAAGTGGCAGATCGACAGAATTCTGCCCTTGACTGCGCGGTCGAGCAAATGCGCGACTATTTTGCCGGTCAGCGCAAATTCTTCGATCTCCCGCTCGAAGCCGCTACTTCGCCGGAGGCTCACCAACTGCGCTGCGCAATTGCCGCCATTCCCTTTGGCGAGACGGAGACTTACGGCGCAGTTGCGCTGCGGGCGGGAACGATTGCCCGGGCAATCGGTCAGGCTTGCAAGTCCAATCCGTTTCCGATCATTATCCCGTGTCATAGGGTCATTTCATCGTCAGGTCGCGAATATTACTCTGCCGGAGCCGGCCCTGAAACAAAGGCCTGGCTGATCGATTTTGAAGCTGTACACTCCCATGGAATAAGGACACGATTGCTATGAGCACGATCCAGATTGGCGATTTCTCCGCCTATATGGCCGAACCGCAGGGAACGCCGCGCGCGGCGATCATCGTCATCCAGGAAATATTTGGTGTGAATGCGGGTATTCGCCAGAAATGCGATAACTGGGCGAAGCTTGGTTATCTGGCAGTCGCACCGGATCTTTTTTGGAGAATCCGTCCCGGAATTGAGCTCAACCCCGATGTCGAATCCGAGTTCCAGGAAGCGTTGACTCTCTTTGGCCAGTATAGCGCCGACAAGGGCACAGACAAATCGATCGTAGATATTGAAGAAACGATCCACGCTATTCGTGCCCGCGGCGTTCAAAAGGTCGGTGCGGTCGGATTCTGCCTTGGTGGCCTGCTGGCCTATCTCACAGCCTGCAGGACAGACATCAACGCATCCGTCGGCTATTATGGTGTCATGATTGACCAGTTGCTGGGCGAATCTCACGCGATTGCTCACCCGTTGATGCTCCATATCCCAACCGCAGACCATTTCGTCGGGCCCGAAGCGCAAGCAGCGATCCATGAAGGTCTGGACAACCACCCCAAGGTCACACTTTACGATTATGCGGGCCTGGATCATGGCTTCGCAGCTGAAATGGGAACGCGGCGGAACGAAGGCGCGGCACGTCTCGCAGACGCTAGAACTGTCGATTTCTTCGCAAACAACCTGCGCTAGCGACCAATGAAAGTCATCAGGTGCGGATGGACATCGTGCCATCCGTCCCAGATCATCTTGCCCGCAACCCACACAATGACTGCAAGGCCGATCCACGCAATCCAGCGATAGCGCTCGATATATTTGGCGATGACATTTGAGGCCGCGCCCATCAGAATAACCGAGAGGATGAGGCCGATCACAAGCACATTCGGATGCTCACGCGCCGCTCCTGCGACCGCCAGGACATTGTCCAGACTCATGCTGACATCAGCGAGAGCGACGCTCCACGCGGCTGCCGCAAAGCTCTTACGCGCGGCAATGCCCGAATGCTCATCCCCCTCAATTTCCGGAGATCCCGCACTTTCCCCGCTGTGACGCAATTCGCGGTACATCCGCCATGCCACCCAAAGCAGCAGAAAACCGCCGGCAAGGACGAGGCCGACAATCCCAAGAAGCTGACTGACGGTCAACGCGAAGACAATGCGCAGCACCAGCGCTGCAAGCACGCCAAGCATGATGACCTTCTTGCGGTCAGCCTCTGGCAATCCGGCAGCAAGCGCACCCACAACGATCGCGTTGTCGCCCGCAAGGACGATATCGATCATCAATATCTCGAAAAACGCTGTGAGCGCTGCTGGCTCGAATAAGGTGGTCAGGTCCATCGCTTGTCTATGGCCTCAGACGACCGAGGATACAATGATCGGAGCAACCTGGTGTGCGCCTTCCCAAACCATCTTGAGCGCAACGTAGAGAATGACGAGCAATCCGATCCAGGCGATCCAGTGATAGCGCTGGACAAGCTTGGCAACGAGATTGGCCGCCAAGCCCATAAGAGTGACCGAAAACGCGAGCCCGAAGAAGAGAACGGTAGGATGCTCGCGTGCAGCCGCTGCTACAGCCAGAACATTGTCAAGGCTCATGGAAAGGTCAGCAAGCGTCACCTGGATTGCCGCCTGGAGGAAGGTCTTGGTCGGCGGCGGCCCTTCGACTGCGAGCGTTCCCGGATCATCAGCAACGACAATATTGGCCGGGCGGAGCTCGCGATACATGTTGAACGCGACCCAAAGCAGCAAGAGTCCACCTGCCAGCAAAAGCCCGGTAATTTTCAGAAGCCAGGTCGCAACCAGTGCAAAGGCGATGAGAAACACCAGCGCCATGCCGACGCCGAACATCAGGACGCGCTGTCGGTCCCGGGCAGGAAGACCCGAAGCAAGAGTTCCCATGATCACGACGTTGTCACCTGCCATGGTGAGGTCGATCAGGATGACCTGCAACAGTGTTGCCATGCCTGCCGCCGTGAATACGTCAGCGAAATCGATCACAAGACATCTCCGAAATAGGCAACCGTCGGCATTGGATCATAGAAGGGGTGCAACAGGGAGCGCCATTGCTGATAACGATCCGACTTGCGAAACCCGTCCCGATGATCAGCAATTGTGTCCCATTGGACAATCAAAAGATAGAGCCCCGGCGCTTCGCATCCCCGTCTGACCTCGATCCCGCGAAAGCCGGGCGAAGCCTCAATGAGCGGCTTCGCTTCGACCAGCGCGGCCTCGAACGCCGCTTCCTGGCCCACCACGACCTGCAGCAACGCATGCTCAAGGATCACGGTCTGACCCTACTGATTCATTGAATCGAAGAAATCCTCGTTTGTCTTCGAATCCTTCATCTTGTCGAGCAGGAATTCCATCGCATCAACAGTGCCCATCTGCATGAGGATACGACGAAGCACCCACATCTTCGAGAGATTGCCCTTTTCGACAAGCAGCTCTTCCTTGCGCGTGCCTGACTTTCCGACATCGAGCGCTGGGAAAATGCGCTTGTCTGCAACCTTGCGGTCAAGCACGATTTCCGAATTGCCGGTGCCCTTGAATTCTTCGAAAATCACTTCATCCATCCGGCTGCCCGTATCGATCAGGGCCGTGGCAATGATCGAAAGCGAACCACCTTCCTCAATATTGCGCGCTGCACCGAAGAAGCGCTTTGGACGCTGCAGCGCATTTGCATCGACACCGCCGGTCAGTACCTTTCCGGATGACGGGACAACCGTGTTGTAGGCGCGGCCGAGGCGCGTGATCGAGTCCAGCAGGATGACAACGTCCTTCTTGTGCTCGACAAGCCTCTTGGCCTTTTCGATGACCATTTCGGCAACCTGGACATGGCGTTGTGCCGGTTCGTCGAAGGTTGAAGAAACGACTTCGCCCTTCACCGATCGTTGCATGTCTGTCACTTCCTCTGGCCGTTCGTCGACCAGCAGGACGATCAGGAAAACCTCGGGGTGATTATCGGTGATGGCCTTGGCAATGTTCTGAAGCAGCACCGTCTTGCCGGTGCGGGGCGGCGCAACAATCAGTGCACGCTGACCCTTGCCCTGCGGAGAGATGATGTCGATCACGCGTGCCGACTTGTCCTTGACCGTCGGATCCAGTGTATCCAGCCGCAGCTTCTCATCCGGATAGAGCGGGGTGAGGTTGTCAAAATTGACGCGATGCCGGACGACATCGGGATCGTCGAAATTGATCGCCGTGACCTTGTTCAGCGCGAAATAGCGTTCGCCGTCTTTCGGCCCGCGAATTTCGCCTTCGACGGTATCGCCGGTGCGCAGACCGTGCTTGCGGACCTGGTTTGGCGAGACATAGATATCGTCAGGACCAGCGAGATAATTGGCTTCAGGCGAGCGCAGGAAGCCAAAGCCATCCTGCAGCACCTCAATCGTACCCATGCCCATGATCTGCGTGCCGTTTTCGGCTTCCACTTTCAGGATCGCGAACAGAAGGTCTTGCTTGCGGAGCGTTGATGCTCCTTCAACGCCCAGCTCTTCCGCCATTTCGACGAGTTCTGCCGGGGTCTTCTTTTTAAGTTCTTTCAAATGCATGTCTTGGATTCCGTATGGAATGTTTTGGGAGAACCGCGAACAGCGAAATCAGGGATTGAAATAAGCTGCTGAATGGCGCGAACGGCCCAGCGGATGCAGGGGAATTAGGTCAGCAGTATCACGAAGTCAAGAATTGACGAAATCGCCGACTAATCGAATGGCTTCAAGCGATCCCGCAGTGGCTTGCCAAGATCCAGGATTGCCCGATTGGCGGCCTCGCTGCCCAAATTGCTGACGAAGAGGATGATGATATTGTGCTTGGGCATGATGCGAACATCTGCAATCCAATACCCATTGCTTCCACTGTGCGTGAGCAGCAGCGGCTTGCCCTGATCGTCAAGCTTCACGCCCCAGCCCAAGGCATAATGTTCGCTGACCGGCGTGTGAAGGATGCGATAGGTTTCAGGAGACAGGAGCCGCCCCCGTCCATGCGCGCCATCCAGTTGATCCTGCGCAAACAGCATCCAGTCAGCCAAGGTCATATGGATCGTTCCGGCAGGGCCAATGGCTAGCGGATCCTGACCTTCAGGATCATTGGGGTTCAGCGCAACCAGCTTACCGCCACTTTCCTTGTGCCCCCAAGGCGCATCAATCTTCTTCGCATGACCGGGAGTGCCAAAGCCCCCTTGGTGGATACCAAGCGGCTTGAAGACTTCCCGCCTGACGAGACTCTCCCAACTTTTTCCCGTGCGTCGTTCCGCTATCGCACCGGCAACGATATAGCCGATGTTCGAATATGAAAATTCGCCGATAGGAGATGCGGGCGGCTTTGCCAGATAAGCACCGGCAATAGCCTGTCGCTGTGCCTGAACACCCTTGGCCGTTGCAATGACCCGCTTGAATTCGGGAAGATCGGCATCGTCCGTCAAGGGTGGAAGTCCGCCCGTATGGCCAAGCAGCTGCACCAGAGTAACCGAGCGATAGGCCGGGTCCATCGTCGTAGCCAAATCGGGGAGCAAATCCTGCAGCCGGTCTTCGAACCGCAGCAACCCCTTGTCGACTAGGCGGGCAATCATGGTTGCCGTGATGGCCTTCGTATCCGATCCAAGCTCCCATGGGTCCTGAAGCGATACCTTGTCCGGATGTCCAATCGCGCGCAGCCCCTGCGCCGAACTTGCAACAGTCTTTCCATCGATCTGAATCATCACCGCCGCAGCCGGAAGCTGATCCTTTGCACGAACCTCAGCCAATAATTGGTCGAGAAAGACCTGGTGACCCGTGTCGGCGACTGCCGCGACAGGAAGGCTCAAGGAAACCAACAAAAGCAGCAGTTCGAGAACGCGCATGGTCCTCTCCTTTCAGAAGGGACGAACAATGACCATGATAACGACAATCGCCGCCGCAATGCCCGGAATTTCATTGAGCATCCGCAAGGTCTTGCTGGTCAAGGTTCGGGATCCTTGCGCCAGCTTCTTGCTATAGGCGGCCATCCAGCCGTGAAAACCGGATAGTCCCAGAACAACCGCAAACTTCAGGTGAAACCAGCCCTGCCCAAAGGCACCAGTATCGAGGACAAGCAGCAGGCCGAACAGCCAGGCCAGGATCATCGATGGGTTCAGGATGATCTTGATCAGCCGACGTTCACGCTCGGCCCAGATCTGATTTTCGGCAGACAGAGGGTCAGCTTCCTGATGATAGGCCAGAAACCGAGGGAGCATGAACAGCCCCGCCATCCAGAAGATCACGAATATGACATGGGCTGATTTGACCCAAGGATAGGCGTTGCCCAGAAACCCGATCATCCGCGTACCATCCTCAGCAAGGCCTCCACATTTTCGATCGGCGTGTCGGGAAGGATGCCGTGGCCCAGATTGAATATGTGCGGACGGTCCGCGAAAACGCTCAAGAGTCGCTCGACAGCGGTTTCCAGAGCAGCGCCTCCTGCAATCAGGGCGAGCGGGTCGAGATTGCCTTGCACCGGAAGAGACTTTGGCAGGCTTGCATCGGCCCATGCCGGATCGACTGTCTCATCCAGCCCAAGCGCATCCACCTGCGTTTCGCGCGCATAAGCCGGAAGCTTTCCGCCAGCGCCCTTGGGAAAACCGATTATCGGCGTGTCCGGATGGCGCGCCTTCAATTGAGAGACAATTGTCGCATTGGGCGCGATGACCCACCGTTCAAACTGCGCCGGACTCAAGCTGCCAGCCCAACTGTCAAACAACTGGACAGCATCGACGCCTGCCTTGATCTGGCCTGAAAGATAATCGACCGTCACACCAATGATTGCATCGACAAGGGCCTGAAACGCGACCGGATCGCGATACGCAAAGCGCCTCGCCTCTGCCTGCTCGCGACTGCCTTGCCCTGCAATCATATATGTCGCAACTGTCCATGGACTCCCTGCAAAGCCCAGAAACGTTGTTTGTGCGGCAAGCCCTGCATGAACCTGTCGGACGGTCTCGTAAACGGGATCAAGCCTCTGCGGGACAGCCGTGAGTGTCTCGAGTGCATGATCGACGAGTCTGGGGGCAAGTCTTGGCCCCTCGCCCTCCTCAAACCACAGGTTCTGGCCCATTGCGTGAGGCACAACCAATATGTCGGAAAAAAGTATGGCACCGTCAAAGCCGAACCGTTTGATCGGCTGGAGTGTCACTTCTGCGGCTGCAGCCGAATCATTGACCAGTTCGAGAAATCCGCCCTTCTTTGCACGAAGGGCACGATATTCGGGGAGGTAACGGCCAGCCTGACGCATAAGCCATATTGGCGGCGTTGCCTGGTGTTCACCCCTTAGTGTCGCCAGCAAGGTTCTCTTCGTCATGTCGGCCATGCTTACTGAATCATTTCTATATTAAAGAGGATTGTAGTTGTTGTTAGTGGCAAGGTTCACCGGGTTTATGCGTTGTCCCGCAAATTGCCAACACTCCCCGCGATCCGTTGCCCCCGAAAACCCTGCGAGTCGCGCGAGCTGTCCCTGTAATCCACAGGCGGTGGATGAAATCGGGTTGTTGTTGAAAGACCTGTGGACGGAATCCGGCGGCATGGGGTTGAATTGCGGGCTTGGATATGTGCAGGTTTTTGGAGTAGCCCTATCCCCAATGTTGTCCACATCCTGCCGTCCAGCGTGAACCGCCTTCATCTCCACCTTGTCTCTGACTCGACCGGAGAGACGCTCGAAACTGTGGCGAAGGCTGCGCTTGCGCAATTCGACTCCGTTGAAACCATCAAGCATTTCTGGCCAATGGTCCGTTCCGAAGGGCATTTGACCAGGATCATGGTCGATATAGCCCAAAACCCCGGACTTGTTCTCTATACGATGGTCAACGCCGATGTGCGCAGGACCCTTGAAGCCAAATGTCGTGCTCTCGGCTTGCCTATGGTTGCTGCGATTGATCCTGTTGTCCACGCTCTCTCCCAGATGCTCGGCCAGACCGCAAAGGCCCGGCCGGGTGGACAGCACATGCTTGATGCGGCCTATTTTGCCCGCGTCGAGGCCATACAATACACCATCGCGCACGATGATGGCGTAGGTCATGAGAATTGGGAAGAGGCAGACATTCTTCTTGCCGGCGTATCGCGCAGTTCCAAGACGCCAACCTCGATCTACCTTGCCAATCGGGGCTACAAGACAGCCAATATTCCGATCGTCCTGGAATCGCCTCCGCCCGACAACCTGTTCAGCCTGAAGCACCCGCTTGTGGTCGGATTAGTGACAAGTGCGGACAGGCTTGTCCAGATCCGACGAAACCGGCTCCTGTCGTTGAACCAGATGCCAGACACTGATTATGTCGACCAGGAGGCAGTGCAGCGCGAATTGGCCTATGCGCGGCGCATGTTTGCCGACAATGGCTGGCCGGTTATCGATGTGACACGCCGCTCGATTGAGGAGGCAGCGGCTGCCATTATCAATCTCTACAATGAACGCCATGCTGGCGAGGCCTTGGCTTGATGCTCGTCCTTGCTTCAGGGAGCATTGGACGCCGCACGTTGCTCGAACAGGCGGGGGTTCCGCATGACGTCATGTCAGCATCGATTGACGAAGCGGCAGCGAAGGCGCCACTCAGGGCGCGAGGGCTGGGTCCATCCGCCATTGCCGATGCACTTGCAGAATTGAAGGCTTTGGAGGTTTCAGAAAGGCGTCCGCAAGATCTGGTTCTGGGCTGTGACCAGACACTGGCGCTCGAAAACGGCCTGGAATTCGACAAGCCGCCGGACCTCTCGACCCTTGCGGAACAGCTCCGCATGCTGTCCGGAAAGACACACTCACTGTACAGTGCAATGGTCATTGCTCAACAAGGGCAGATCGTGTGGCGAAACCGCGAATCTGTGCGGATGACAATGCGGACATTGTCGGATCAATTCATCGCAGATTATCTTGAATCCGAAGGTGATGTCTTGCTTGGTTGCGTAGGCGGATACCGGATCGAAGGGCTCGGTATACAACTCTTTTCGCAGATCGAAGGGGGTCACTTTGCCATAATGGGTCTGCCCTTGCTGCCGCTGCTCGCCTATCTGAGGTCGGAGGAGATATTGCCAGCATGACAGGGCGCTATGCAGAAGTGATTGGCGATCCGATTGCCCATTCGAAATCACCCCTGATCCATAACTTCTGGCTCGAGAAGCTTGGCATTGATGCGGCATATCGTGCCACGCGAGTCCCTCCTGAAGGGCTAGGGCGATATTTCACCGAAAGGGGAGAAGACCCCAATTGGTGCGGTTGCAATGTCACGATCCCGCACAAGATCGCGGCGCTCGAGCATGTCTCCGATCCGGGCGGTATCAGGGAGTCGATCGGGGCCATCAACACGGTTGCACGCGGGCCGGGCGGAGGGCTCTTTGGCACGAACACCGATGCGGCAGGATTCCTGGGGCCGATACTCGATGTCCCGCTGGAGGGAGCTCCTGTCATCCTTGTTGGAAGCGGCGGGGCTGCCAATGCCATCCTGTTTGCGCTGGCACAGGTCGGTGCCGGGCCGATCACGATGCTGGCGCGCAACGCCCTGAAGGCGGCCGGTTTGCTTGCCCGGTTCGGCCTGAAAGGCGAGGTCAAGCCGCTCGCTTCGTCGCTGCCGCCAGCCGCGCTCCTGATCAATGCCAGCCCTCTCGGGATGAAAGGGCAGCCCTTGCTTCAGCTCGATCTGTCGCCGCTTCCGGACAATGCGATTGTCTATGACATTGTCTATGCCCCGCTCGAAACTGCCCTGTTGCGTGCGGCGAGAGATCGCGGGCTTGAAACAGTCGATGGCCTGGAAATGCTGGTGGGGCAGGCAGCGCTGGCGTTCGAACTGTTCTTCGATGTCCCGCCGCCGGAGGGATATGACGAGGAACTTCGGGCAAAGTTGGTGCAATGAAAATCCTCGGCCTCACCGGGTCCATCGGAATGGGCAAATCGGCTGTCACGGCCATGTTCCGCCGGGCGGGCGTGCCGGTGTTCGATGCGGATGCAGCCGTTCATGTGTTGCAAGGGCCGGGTGGTGTGCTGCTGCCCGCGATCGAGGCACGCTTTCCCGGGACGACCGGGCCCGCCGGCGTCGATCGTGCGAAACTCGGCGCCGCTGTCTTTGGCAAGCCGGATGAGCTCAAGGCCCTTGAACGAATTGTCCACCCTGCTGTCGGCCGTATGCGCGCGCGCTGGCTCAGGCGGCACCGCTCACAGCCGGTTGTCGTGCTCGATATTCCGTTGTTGTTTGAGAAAAAGGGATGGAAGGCTGTGGATGCAGTAGTTGTGGTTTCCGCGCCGGCCTGGATGCAGCGCAAGCGGGTCCTCGCGCGTTCCGGAATGACGCCGGGAAAATTCCGCCGGATCCTTGCCCTTCAGACCCCGGACGCAGAAAAGCGCCGCCGAGCCGATTATGTGATCACGACAGGCTGCCTCAAGTATGAGACCGAAGCCCAGGTTCGGCGGCTTGTCGCTTGCCTCCGCGCCAAGAAGGGTCGATAATCGTTCACGGAATGCGAGAGATTGTCTTTGATACGGAAACGACCGGACTGAGCCCGGCCAGCGGTGATCGCATGGTTGAAATCGGATGCATCGAACTCGTCAATCGCGTCGAAACCGGCAACAGCTTTCATTCCTATTTCAATCCGGAAAGGCCGATGGATCCGGCCGCTCAGGAAGTGCATGGTCTCTCGGATGCCTTTTTGGCCAACAAGCCATTGTTTGAAGACAGAGTTGAAGAATTGCTCGATTTCCTCGGTGACTCTCCCTTGGTTGCCCATAATGCCCGATTCGACTTTTCCTTCCTCAATCATGAACTCGGCGCCTGCGGGCGGCTCCACATATCGGAATCCCGAATGGTTGATACGCTGGCTCTGGCCCGCGTCCGACATCCCGGTGCCAAGCACAGTCTTGATGCGCTGTGCACGCGTTATGGCATTGATCGTAGTCACCGGGTCAAGCATGGGGCCCTTCTTGATGCCCAGTTGCTCGCGCAAATTTATGTCGAACTCACAGGCGGACGACAGATCGGGCTGTCCCTTGCAGACACACTGGCAGAAGAACGCTCGAGCGACGCACTTGGTGCTGGGGCGGCATCTGCGGCTGCCAAGCCTGCGTTTCGTCCGGCCCGTCCGCATCAAGCCACGGAGGAGGAGCGCATACGCCATCGCAAATTCATTGAACTTCTGGCCAACCCCTTGTGGCTCGATGGCCCTTTGGCAGAAGAATACACCACCGGAATCGGTAGCAATTGACGACGACGCGGCGCGCGCCTAGAGCGCGCCGCTCTGATTGGAGGTCAAGCATGGAAATTCGCGTTTCAGGGCATCAGGTCGATACCGGCGATGCACTTCGCACCCATGTGAACGATAGGCTGCAGGCGATTGCGAGCAAATATTTCTCGCGCGCGCTGTCGGCTCACGTCACCTTCGGCAAGGGGCCCTTTGTCCATGGTTTTGGCTGTGATATTGTGGCGCACGTCATGCAGGGCGTTGTCCTCAAGGGCTCGCACACTGCGCAGGATGCGCATCTGGCGTTTGACGGCGCCGCTGACAAGGTGGAGCGCCAGCTTCGGCGATACAAGCACAGGCTGAAGGACAGGACGGGTGGCGGGATCGACGCATTGCCGGTTATCGAAACCAATGCGGGCTACACCGTTTTCAACGCTGCGGAAGATGCAGAAGAAGTTGGTGATGCTCCCCTTATCATTGCCGAAACACGAGTCGATATTCCCGATGCTACGGTTTCGGACGCAGTGATGATGCTTGATCTTCGAAATACGAATGCCCTGCTGTTCAAGAATAGTGGCAGCGGCGTCCTGAATATGGTGTACCGCCGTGGCGACGGCACGATTGGCTGGGTCGAACCCCAAAGAGCCGACTGACTTTGATCCGGCATTGCAGAATTAGGATATCATATGGGTTTTCTCGGCGACATGATGAGTGCGGGCGCAGTTGCATCGGCAGTAAACGCACCGAACAAGAAGGCCTTGTTTCAGCAACTCGGCACTCTTGCCGAGCGGGAATATGGTCTTGATCCAAATGAAGTCGTCGAGCGTCTGACCGAAAGGGAGCGCCTGGGATCGACCGGCTTCGGCAAGGGCGTGGCAATTCCGCACGGGAAGATCGAGGGCCTTGCGCACATTGTTGCGGCTTTTGCGCGCCTTGAACCGCCCATCGATTTCGAAGCCATCGATGATTTGCCGGTCGATCTGGTTTTCTGCCTTCTGTCCCCCCCGGATGCCGGCGCGGAACATTTGAAAGCGCTTGCGCAGGTCAGTCGCTGGCTCCGAGATCCGGGGTTCGTCGCCAAGCTTCGCGGCGCAGGGTCGGATGACGCGGTCTATGCCCTTTTCGCAGGCCAGGAAGAGCGCCATGCCGCCTGATGGCGGTATGCACACTCCGAGTCCTGTCCTGTTTTCTTTGTGTGATGACGCGCCCTGTCGCGTGGTACTCGCCATATGAGCGACGCGCGCTTGACCAGCACAATGGTGGCCAGCGCCCTGGTGCGCCTGGCGGGCCAAATCGGAGGTTTTGCTGCTATCATTGCGAAGGGAGATGCAACGTCCGGTGCACTTCTCGTCCAGATCCTTGAAAAGGGAGAGTTTTTCGCACTTTTCGAGCGCCTGCTGGACTCATCAGGAGCCTATGTGTGGACTCGAACGGGCCCTCAAGATGCTGAAAACAAAGAGTTACTTCAGCAATATCTTGATCGCCGGCAATCGCGCGACCCAGACCTCTGGATTATTGAACTGGACGTCCCGGATGCGGAACGGTTCGTCGCGGATAGACTATCCGGCGCTTGACTCTGTTGCGATGCACAATCAGAGGCGCTGTCCATATGTAGGCGCGTAGCCTTGTCGTCACCCAAAATGTTGTAGGGCTTTGGACAGGGACGTAGACAGGGGATGATCGCGAAAACCGGGTATTGGGGTTTTCGGCCAGACCATCCACTGCACAAGCAAGTGTGAAGATGAGTCGTTTGAAGCGGACCGCTATTTGTGCGGCCCTTTCGATTTTTGCCGTGGCCGCGCTCAGCGGATCCGGCGCGGCCTCGGCTTTCGGGGCGGCAGATGTTGTTGAAGCAGAGCGGAGCTCATTGCTGCCAGGTGCGGTTTATGAGGCAGCCGCCCAAGAGGGCGAAACGCCCGTTGATTATACCATTATTCCCGAAACACCCGAATCGCCGTTGGCTGGTGACGAGACGCGCGTGACCTTGTCGCAGCTTGTGGCTCTGCATGCGGGCTCGGAAACGTCGAGCCGTGAAGAAGAGTGCCTGGCCGGCGCAGTGTATTTCGAAGCCAAGGGCGAGCCGCTTGACGGCCAGCTTGCGGTTGCTCAGGTGATCATGAATCGTGCCCGTTCCGGGCGCTTTCCATCGTCGGTTTGTGGCGTGGTTTTCCAGCCCAGCCAATTCTCGTTCGTCAGGGGCAACAGCTTCCCCCCGATCGCACGCAGCAGCCATTACTGGCAGCAGGCCGTCGCAATTGCCAAGATTGCGGGCAATGACATGTGGAATTCCACGGCTGGCAGCGCGCTCTATTTCCATGCGCGCCGCGTTTCGCCGGGCTGGCGCCTGAACCGGGTCGCGACAATCGGCAACCACGTCTTCTATCGCTGATTCGCAAAAGCCCTCGATTTCGTTCCTGACTTGTTCTATGGCGCAGCCATGGATTCCATGGACTATGGCCCCGAGGACAGGCTGGTCGCGGCAGATGTCGCACGCGGTGTTTCGCGCCTCTTCTTGCGGCACGACTTGCTGAGCATTGCCGAAGTGCCTTTGGGCAATGGCCGCCGGGCCGATCTCTTCGCTCTTTCGCCAAAGGGGCTGGTGACCATTGTAGAAATCAAGGTTTCGAAGGCAGATCTGCTTGGCGACTCGAAATGGCCCGACTATCTTGATTATTGCGACCGTTATTTTTGGGCAGTGCCCCAGGGCTTTGATCTTGGCCTGATGGAACGGCCGTCCTTGATGCCGGAACGCACGGGGCTGATAGTCGCGGATCGCTACGATGCGGCCATCCTGCGCGAAGCGCAAAGCACGATGCTGGCACCGGCCCGTCGCAAGGTTGAAACGCTTCGCTTCGCGCGCCGAGCTGCCCGACGATTGCTGGTCTCGATCGAAGCAGAGGACGATACTGCCTTTTAGTTTGGCCCCGCAGCCTTGGGCGTCGTTGTCGCAGGTTTTGTCGTTTCCAAAAGCTTCAGAATTGCTGCTGATCTGCGGTCGCGGATGGCATAGTCACGCGCAGAGAGGCCAGCGCCCGAATCAACCTTGTTGGGGTTGGCACCGTTGGCCATCAAAAGTTGGACCATCGCTGAATCACGATTCTGGACCGCACGAATCAGCGGGGTTTCGCCAGAGCTGTTTGTCAGGTCGACACTGGCCCGCTTCGCCAGAAGTGCCTGGGCCCCTTCAAGAAAGCCGATCTGCGCCGCGATCATGAGCGGTGTGTTGCCGCGCGCATCGCGCATGTCGGTCTTTGCACCGCGGGACAGCAGGAATCGCATCCAGGTGGCATCGCGTTCGCGGGTCACGATGTGGAGCGCTGTTTCACCGGTTGTGGAATCCCGTGTGTCGATAATCACATTGCCGGGCTTTGAGATGATTTCGGTTGTCTTGTTTCCATCCCGGTCCTTGACGGCCTTCAGGAAATTGTAGCTGTCCGAAAACTGCGCAAAGGCTACGCCCGGAACAAGCAGCCCGAGCAGCGCCATCGCCTTGAGGGATTTTAACATCGTCATGCCTTGTTGCCTTTTCCCCGCTTCTTGCGCAGAGCCGCTTAACAAAGCAAGGCTGCCAAGATGATGAACAGATTTCTATTTCTGCTTCCGCTGCTTCTGCTCGCCGCATGCGGCCAAAGCCAACCCGAAAAGGCCCCGCTCGAAGGTGCAAAAATCGGCGGTCCATTCACCCTGCTCGATCAAGACGGCAAGACCGTTCATGATAGCGACTTCAGGGGCAAATACCGGCTCGTCTATTTCGGCTATACCTTTTGTCCGGATGTTTGTCCGGTCGACGTGCAGAAGCTGATGCTGGGCCTCAAGGCCTTTGAAAAGCAGGATCCGGCGCGTGGAGCAAAGGTTCAGCCGCTGTTTATTACTGTCGACCCGGAACGTGATACGTCGGCGGCGCTTGGTTCCTTCACCAAGGCCTTTCACCCGCGCCTGATTGGCCTGACCGGTTCACCCGAGGCGATTGCCGCAGTTGCGAGAGCCTATGGCGTCTATTTTCAGAAGAGTCCCGGCGCAACGCCTGGCACCTACCTTGTCGATCATAGCCGCTCGTCAACGCTTTATGGCCCTGCAGGCGAGCCGATTGCGCTCATTCCCGAAACCGGATCGCCTGAGGAAATTGCCGGGGAGCTTGGGCGCTGGGTCAAATGAGCGGGCGTTTCTGGGAAGATGCGGCCCTCGAGAAACTCGACCGGGCCCAATGGGAAGCCTTGTGTGACGGGTGTGGCAAATGCTGCATCCACAAGCTTGAAGATGATGAAACCGGCGAACTCCATCCAACCAATGTCGCCTGCCGTCTGCTGGATCGACGCAGCGGCCAGTGTTCAGATTACAAGCACCGGCATGCCTATGTGCCGGAATGCATCCGGCTGACACCTGCCCGCCTCAAGACAATGGACTGGCTTCCTGAAACCTGTGCTTATGTTCTGCGGGCGGAGGGCAAGCCACTTCCGGAATGGCACTATCTGGTTTGCGGCGACCGCGAAGCTGTCCATCGCGCGGGAGCCTCGGTGAGGGGATGGACAATATCGGAAGACGATGCAGGCGATCTGGAAAATCATATCATCGAAGGCTGAGGCCGAACCGGTCTTTTCGGGAGGAGAGCATGTGCGCCCCCTGATTGTCGTCCGTTCGCCGCGCGCGCGACAGATGCGCCTCATTGTCAGCCCCAGTGATGGCAACGTGCGCCTCACCATTCCGCGGCGGGCCGCGCTTGCCGAGGCACAGCGCTGGGCCGAGTCGAAACGCAGTTGGGTCGAAGCCCAGCTAGCGGCGCTGCCGGAGCCACAGCCCATACGCCCTGGAATGACCCTGCCACTCGCCGGAGCCAGCGTCACGCTCGACTGGTCGGAACATTATCCGCGTAAACCGCGCAAATCGGGGTCTGTCGTGCAGGTGGGGGGGCCGTTGGATACACTTGCCGGACGTGTGCTGCGTTGGCTGAAGGCCGAAGCCAAGATCGTTCTGGAGGCAGAAAGCCGCGAACTTTCTCGACGTCTTGGCGTCACGCTTGGTCGTGTCGGTGTCGGCGATCCGGTTTCGCGCTGGGGCAGCTGTTCGCCGTCAGGAGATCTGCGTTACAGTTGGCGCTTGATCCTCGCCCCCGCATCGGTGCGCCGCGCAACTGTCGCACATGAGGTCGCGCATCGGGTCCATATGAATCACGGGCCACATTTTCATGCACTGGTTGCTGAACTGTTGGGTGACGATCCAGCGCCGTCCCGCCGGTGGCTTCGAACGCACGGCGCGAAACTTCACTGGTTTGGACGATCACCCTGAGGGAGGAGTTCAGAAGGGGGATTGCCACTATCGTCCGGTGAACCCGGATTCGCGACCACGCCTTCCGGCGTTGCCTCTGGGCTGCCAACCGGGTTTCCGTCGGCATCGACAAATACCCCGTTGTCCGGCCCGCCGAAGTAGGTCTCTTCATCGGGTTCGAGCTGCCATTCCGGCAAAGTGACCTGCGTGTCGAATGGCTCGACCTTCCGGTTTGCCACAGCGACCCGCATGAAAGCGGAGAAGGCCCGGGCAGGCGCTGTCCCGCCCTGCAGGCCACGAACCGTGCGGGCGTCATCCCGCCCCATCCACACGCCGGTCGTCAATCCGCTCGAGAAGCCCATGAACCAGCCGTCCTTGTTGGATGATGTCGTTCCGGTCTTGCCTGCGACGGGCCGTCCGATTTGTGCGGCCTTGCCCGTGCCGACGCTGACCGCCGTTTGCAGCAAGTCCGTCATGCCTGCTGCCACCTGAGGCGGGATCAGCACCCGCGAAAGATCCGGCTCATGCTCATAGAGAACCTCGCCCTTGTCCGTCGTGACTTTGACAATGCCATAAGGGACAATCGCGACGCCCTTCGATGCAACAGAGGCATAGGCCCGGGTCATGTCGATCAGGCGAACGTCCGATGTCCCGAGGACCATCGATGGCAAGGTATTGATCGGTGTCGTGATTCCCAGACGCTGCGCCATGCCGGCAATGGCTGATGTCCCGACTTCGGCACCAATTTTGGCCGCAATTGTATTCACCGAGTAGGCAAAGGCCGTGCGCAGGTTCATGTCC
The DNA here is from genome assembly GCF_019443285.1 of Aquisediminimonas profunda. Lineage (GTDB taxonomy): Bacteria > Pseudomonadota > Alphaproteobacteria > Sphingomonadales > Sphingomonadaceae > Aquisediminimonas > Aquisediminimonas profunda. The sequence goes on along the minus strand of NZ_CP080327.1, from coordinate 765,957 downwards.
CCTGCGAATCGGCCGTTGGAATTGCGTGGCCGCCAGCCGTTGATGTCCACAGGCTCATCGACCACCGGCGATTCGGCATTGAAGCCAGCTTCCAGCGCAGCGAGATAGACGAAAAGCTTGAACGCTGATCCCGGTTGACGAACAGCCTGGGTTGCGCGGTTATAAATCGATGTGACGTAATCGGTTCCGCCAACCATCGCGCGGACAGCGCCGTCCCTGTCGATCGCAACCAAGGCGCCCTGAGTTCCCGGAGGGGCATTGGCCCGGATCGCGGCGTCTGCAGCTCGCTGCATGTTGATGTCGATCGTCGTCCAGACGTCGATCGGTGCCTCGCTTTCGTCGATCAGGGTTTCGAGCTGCGGCAGGGCCCAATCGGTGAAATAGCGAACAGACGTGCTGTTCTGTTCCGGTGCCAATTTCACATTGGCCGGATCGGCAGCCTGGACTTGGGCTGCGGTGACCACTCCGGCCGATTGCATCGCGGCCAGTACGACACCCGCGCGGCCGATCGCGGCCTTGGCATCTGCGGTCGGCGAATAGTTGGATGGCGCCTTGACCAGGCCCGCGATGATCGCGGCCTCGGCGAGACTCAGCTGATTTGCCGGATGCCCGAAGAATTTCCTTGAGGCAGCATCGATGCCATAGGCGCCGCCGCCAAAATAGACGCGGTTGAGGTAGAGTTCGAGGACCTGATCTTTCGAGAATTTCCGCTCTAGCGCGAGCGCAAGGATGATTTCGCGGATCTTTCGCGTCCAGGTCTTGTCATTCGTCAGGAAGACGTTGCGGGCCAACTGCTGCGTTATGGTTGAGCCGCCCTGCGTGAAATGCCCCTTTTCGACGCGGACGATCATTGACCGGGCTATGCCAAGTGGGTCAACGCCGGGATGCCAGCGATAACGCCGGTCCTCCACCGACACCATGGCGTCAGTCATCACCTTGGGAATGGCGGAATAGGGCAGCCAGGCGCCAAAACTGGGGCCAAGTGAGATGATGACGGTGCCATCCGCCGCATGCACGCGGATCATCTGTCCGTTGGGCGATTGCTTCAATTCCTCATAGGATGGAAGGGTCGACCAGGCGACACCCACGGCAATTGCCAGTGCGACGAGCCCTGCCAATCCAGCGAAGAGGGTGTAGCGAAGGACCCTGACATACCAAGGTCGGGCAGGATTTGCGGTTTTGCGGCGAGCCATTGGTCAGCGATGATAGGGCGCACGGGACTCGCCCGCAAGAGTCAGCCTTTTTCCGCGCCTTTGAAATCAAGCGCGACGCTGTTCATGCAGTATCGCAGCCCCGTATCTTCTGGCGGCCCGTCGGGAAAGACATGGCCAAGATGCCCATCGCACCTTGCACAGCGCACTTCCACGCGCACCATGCCGTGACTGATGTCACGATGTTCGGTCACTGCGTCCGGACCCACGGGCGCAGTGAAGCTCGGCCAACCGGACCCCGAATCGAACTTGCGGTCGCTTTCGAACAGGGGATTGCCGCATCCGGCGCAATCATAGCGGCCTGACGCCTTGTTGTAGTTGAGGTTTCCGGCAAAGGCGCGTTCCGTCCCGGCCTGCCGCAGCACGGCAAATTGTTCCGGTGTCAGACGTTCCCGCCATTCGGCTTCGCTGAGATTGAGTCGTTCCATGTCCTCAATGTGGGAGACCAATGGATCACAATCAATGGGAAATCCGCGTCCATTCGGCAAATCGGCCAGCCAGCCAGGGCGCAAAACGGACGCCGCCCGCAATCAATCGGGCAGTATCCTTGCGCTCGCCCCAATGCCACAGCCAGCAGGCTATGCCGATCGGGCGCGTCGTCGCTCTGGCGAGGCGAGTTTGGAAGCGGTCAGCAGTTTCACCAGCCAGCCAGCCATTGGCGGCGAGAATGCCGCTGGCCAGGGCAATGCCATTGCCTTCACCGGACAGCGACGGAATCACGGCGGACTGGTCTCCCAGCCGAAAAACGCCGGGCAGCGTCGCGCGCGCGATCCAGCCATAGGGGACTGCGCCTATGGCGTCGCAGCCCTTTTCACGAAACGCGAGGCGTTCACCAAAGGCGGGACTTTCCGCCGCCCAAGCCGCCAGAAGGACCTCCGGGTCGCCGCCATAGTCCGCAAGCCGTGACTTGCGGACTGCGAGACACAGATTGCCTCGCTCACCTTCCTGCAGTTCCACACCGCAATAGCCCCGTTCGAACATGTGCAGTTCGACCGCACCGCCAACCAGCCTTGCCAAAGAGGGATGCGCCGCCAGCCGGACGCGAATGCCCAGGGTCTGGTTCCCCGGGTCCTGTCGCGGCCGCGCAAGACCGCGGATGTCATGCTTGCCGCTTGCAAGGAACAGCGTCTCGGGCTTCAGCGAGGCGCCATCCGCAGTCTCCAAAGTGCCGTCGTGCCATTCGCGCACTGTAACACCGCGCTCAATCCCCGCGCCCGCAGCTTCGGCCCGCGCCAGCAAGAGAGAATCGAGTTGCTGTCGCGAAATGCCAAGGGCCTTGTGCGGCAGGGGAGCCTCGGCCGTCGCCTGTCCGGCAAAGACCCGCAACCGATCGATGTCATGGCCCTCCAGACCCTCTATGCCCAGTCGTTCCAGCGATTGAAGCGTCCGCCAGCTCAGGAAACCGCCGCATAGAGCATCTCCGGTTACCCGCTGTCGCTCAAGCAGGACTGGACGCACCCCGGCCATGGCAAGCGAGATCGCAGCGGAGGTCCCGGCCGGGCCGCCGCCGACGATCAGCGGATCGTTTCGACGCATAACCGAAAGGGAAAGGCGCGATAGGCGCGCGCGCGTGCAATACCTGCTTCCTTGAGCAGCGGGGGCCATTCGGCGGGACGATAGGACCGCGCAATCGACAGCTGGCCATCATGACGGACGATCGGATGCCAGAAAAACAATCGGGCAAGCAGCGGAAAGCCCAAATAGGCAAAGCCATGGCGATGCAGATCGTTGATGAACCAGCCTCTTGAGCCATGCCGATCCATGAAGCGCAGGAAAGCGATCAGCTGATCGTGCGTCATGTGGTGTGCAACGAGACTGGACACGACAAAGTCCCACGGTTCTCCAGCAAGGTCGGCATAGTCGCCCGTTCGCCAGTCGATGTCCAACCCGGCAGGCGTGGCAGCACGTGCCACAGTTTCGCTGCGGGGATTGAGGTCGATACCGACCAGTTCAGCCTTGAGCCCGCGATTCGCTGCCCAGCGCGCAATCGCCCGGAGCATGTCTCCGTCGCCAAACCCGACATCGAGCAGCCGGAATGTCTTGGCTCCGCGCAGCGCGCGGTCAAGGAAACCAAGCGTCGGCCTGCGTGCCATGGTTATTGTATTGACCTGCGAAAGATCGCCCAGGACAGCGGCATATGTCGCAAGGTCCAGAGCCGGATCGTCCATCAATTCATCACGGAGCGATCGATGGGCCAACATGTCAATTGATCCCGCGGAAAAGGAATCCCTCTGCCGCAAGGCCGGGACCAAAGGCCAGGGCAACGCCATGCTTCACGGGCCTGTCGCCAAATCCTGCCAATGCAAACATGAGCGTCGCGGACGACATGTTGCCAAAATTCCGCAGGACGCCGCGCGAGATGTCGAGAGCATCGTCATCAAGGGCCAGCGCATGCGACACAGCGTCGAGAATCGAGCGCCCGCCGGCATGGACCGCCCAGCCGTCGATCAGTTTGGGATCCATGCCGCCCGTCAGCGTCTCGCGAAAGCCAGGCTCGCGCAGGGCTTCGGCTATACGTCCCGGCACGGCGCCTGACAGGTGCATGGCAAAACCCTGATCCCCGATATCCCAGCGAATCAGGTTTCCTGAATCGGGAAGAGTTGCCGCAAAGGGGTCTTCAATGGTCAAGCCCGGTCCGGATGCGGTCACCAGTGCTGCTGCAGCTCCGTCCCCGAACTGCAGCATTGCAAGCAAGGGCTCAAGGGTCGAATCCGGTTGGAGATGCAGTGTCGACAACTCAACGGTTACTACAAGGACCCGCGATGAAGGCTCGGATCGCACAATATGTCGCGCGCTGCGCAGGGCGGATATTGCTGCATAACAACCCATGAACCCGACAAGCAGCCGCTCGACCGATGGAGACAGGCCCAAACGCTCCGCTATGATCTGATCGATTCCCGGTGCGACAAAGCCTGTGCAACTGGCGACCACGATATGGGTGATGTCGCCCAGATCGCCGAGCTTTTCGATCGCCCGCAGCGCGAGGGCAGGCGCATGTTCGCCATATAGAGCCATCCGCGCGGACGTGGGCGGCAGTATTTCACCGGCATAGAAGCCGTCCGGTGCCACGGGCGATCCCCCATCCTGCCCTTTGGGAAGCACGGAATAACGATGGGCAATGCCAGACCGTGCCGCCATACGAGTGAAGAGACTGGAATCGCGCGGATTCAAGACACGCTTTTGCGCCCAGTCTATAAAGGCCTCATGAATGTCATGCGCCGGAGTAGCCGTGCTGATGGCGTTGATACGAGCAATGGGAGCGGACACAACTGGCTTTCGCTTCGTCGCGACAGGGGGTTACGCGAAATCCGATCATGCCAGAGTTAACTTCATATTGAAAGTTTAACGTTAGATTCAGCATGATGAACGTGGGGACGCTCATACGGATCGTGCTGACCTTTGCACTTCCCTTGTCGGGAAAGGCTGTGGCTGCATCATCGTGCCAGCTTTGTGCTGCGGGCCCAGTCGTGCCTGCGGCGACACTGCGTGCCTTGTCCGTCACGATTGATGCCGCACTCGATTTCAGCACTGCCGTGTACACAAATCGCGACTCTGGCAGCATTACAATCGAAGCACGTACGGGCCGCCGCCAGATGATCGGCCTCGCCGCGCTGGGCGGCCCTTCGCTGGTTGGAACCGTCACTGTTACGGGTGAACCCTTTGCACCGGTCACCGTGGATTTGCCGCGCTCCGTGGTCTTGACGTCCAATCTTGGCGGGACCGCCGATGTGACTGAAATTCGCAGTGACCTCGCGCCACATCCGGTGATCGGCGCCGATGGACGACTTGTCTTCACCTTTGGCGGTCGACTGACAGTTCGAAACGGTGTCGACGGCGATTTCCGCGGGCGCATACCGGTTACAGTCGATTACAACTGATTGTTCCGTCGGGCAGTCGCTGACGTTACCGCCGGATTAACCATGCCCCAAAGCAAATTGTGAAAGGATGCCGATGTACGGCGAATATCGGAATGGGTGTTTTCCATTCGGGAACGACTGAAACGTGTTTTTCTTTAGGGGACTTTTTCGATGAAGATTCAGAAGCTCAAGGCCGTCGTCGCCTTTGCCACTCTGGCAGCCCTCGGCCTCGGTGCCTCAGCCGCCAACGCCGCCACCGCGACTGCAACAGCGCGCGCAAAGATCCTGCGCCAGGTCACGCTGACCAACACATCCGATCTGCAGTTCGGTACGATCGTGACTGGTGCGGCCGCATCGACTGTCGCGATTTCATCCTCGGGTGCCCGCACCTGCGGTTCGGGCCTTGTCTGCTCAGGTGCGACAACGGCTGCCGGCTTCACCATCGGCGGCACGACCGGTGCGGTCGTGACGATTTCCGTTCCGGCGTCGGTTTCCCTGACCTCGGGCGCCAACACGATGACAGCATCGCTTTCCGCGAGCGCAACCACGGCGACGCTGGTTGCCAATGCCGGTTCTTTCTCGGTCGGCGGCACGCTTTCGGTCGGCGCGAACCAGGTGGATGGCGACTATGTCGGCACGTTCACGGCAACTGTCGATTACCAATAAGCCTTGTTAAATCAGGCTTGAGGGCCCGCCGACACATCGCCCGTGTCGGCGGGCTCTTTTTTGTTCTGAAATGGGTGTTTGGTTAGCCGAATATCAACCAAATCCGAGCATGATCCGGAATTGCCAGGTCGTGGGGACCATTGGGCTTGGAGTCATGTTCTATGTTCGCATTCCGGCGCGCGCGCGCCCTTGCCTGGCTTGCCGGGCTATCCTTCCTGTTTGGCGGGCCAGTCTTTGCTGCGGGGGACCTTCTGGTGGCCCCGACGCGTATCATCCTAAACGGCGCCCGGGGCACCGAAGTTGTGCTGAACAATATCGGCAACGAACCGGCAACCTATCGCGTCTCGCTCGAACTGCGGCGGATGCTGCCGGACGGATCGCTTGAAGAGATCGACCCGGCCACGGCTGATGCGCATGATGCTGCGACCCTTGCGATGATCAGCTATGCGCCGCGCCGCGTCGTGCTTCCCCCCAATCAGCCGCAGTCGATCCGTATCGGCGTCCGCGTTCCACAAGGGCTTCCGGATGGCGAGTATCGCGCGCACATGCTGTTTCGGGCGATCCCCGATGCGAGGCCGGTCGAATCGGGGAACGGTCGCAAGGACGGCGTTTCTATCGCCTTGACCCCAATTTATGGTGTGACCATTCCTATCATTGTCCGGCAAGGCAGCCTTGCTGCAACCGCGGCGATTGCAAATCCCAGGATTCTTCGGGAAAAGGAAGGGCCAGCCCTTGCCTTCACGCTCAGCAGAAGCGGCAGCCGCTCTGTCTATGGCCAGATCCGCATCACCAAGCCGGGCGTTGCCAAGCCAGTCTTCGAGGTCCGCGGCATTGCGGTTTATGCCGAAATTCCGGAGCGTACCGTCAAGCTCGCGATCCCCGAAGATCTGGTCGCCACGCTCACGGGTCCGGTGAAGATCGAGTATCTTGAAGACAATGAGGCCGGCGGCGGCACCATAGCCTCACTCGACGCGGTCATTCGCTAGCGTAATCGGGGACGCCGTCAGGCAATACGCATGAAACGCCTTTCCACCATTTTTGGCCGCGTCCTGTTGGGCGCGGCTGCGCTGTTCGGGTTGGCCCAACCCGGGATGGCGAACGCGCAGGCGCGGTGGACGGCGAATTCGGACGATGCACTGCTTTTTGATGTCCGCCTCGGCCAGTATCGGCTTGGCGATGGTGTGCGCGGCTACCAGATTCCTGGCGGCACCTGTGTCGACCTGGCCGATGTGATCATGGCACTCGATATTCCGGTCCGCCTTGACAAGAAGTTGCGCCGCGCAACCGGGTGGGCGTTCGACGAACGCCACACCGTGCTGATCGATCGCGAAACCGGTGCGGTACAAATCATGAACAACGTCGCAAAGCTTGGCCCGAACGATATTTTCGATACGCCAGAAGGCTGGTGCGTCGCGACAGCGAAGCTCGGCAGTTGGCTCGGGATCAATCTGCAGGCGGATCAGGGCAACGCCCTCCTGATTGTCAAATCAACAGCCAAATTGCCTGTTGAACTGCAGATGGAACGCCGGGCGCGGGCAGCGGGGATCCGCAATGTCGCGACGTTTGACCTCAAGAGCCTTCCACACAGCGAAACACCATTCCGCGGTGTCCGCATGCCGTCGGTCGATGCGGTTGTCAGTATCGGCGGCCTCAAGGACAGGTCACGGGGCACTGGCCAGATCAACCGCAGTTATGAACTTTATGCCGCAGGAGAAGTTGGGCCAATTGCCTATAACGCGCGACTCTCCTCGACACGCAAGGGAGTTCCGGAAAGCCTTCGGATTCAGGCCTACAGGACAGATCCCGAGGGTAGATTGCTGGGCGGGCTAAAGGCCACCAGCGTCGCGGCGGGCGATATTTCGGGATTTTCGACGCCGCTCGTCGCGCAATCGAGCGCAGGGCGGGGGGCAATGTTGTCAAATCGGCCGGTCGAACGGCGCGACAGCTTCGACCGCACGGATTTCAGGGGCGAATTGCCGCAAGGGTGGGATGCCGAACTGTATCGCAACGGGCAGTTGCTGATGTTTGCCAATGACCGGGCAGATGGACGCTATGAATTCCTCGATGTTCCGCTGCTCTATGGGCAGAATCGCTTCGAAATTGTGTTGTACGGTCCCCAGGGCCAGATCCGGCGGGAAAGTCGCAACGTGCCCGTCGGGCTGGACAGTATTCCGCCGCGAAAGACCTATTACTGGGCGGGCGTGTATGACGATGGTCACGACCTGATCGGCCTGGGGGGAGGCGGTCGCTTCGGCAGAAGTGGTTGGCGCGGCACATTCGGGCTGGAACGCGGACTCAATGCCAGGACGTCGCTCGCGGCTCTGGTTCACAGCCTTGTTCTCGAGGACGGACTGCGCCGCAACTATGCGGAAATTGCGGTTCGCCGGGCAGTTGGGCCAACTTTGCTTGAAGTGTCGGCCTCGCAGACCAGCAGCGGGGGCTCGGCTTTGCGCGCTCAGGTTCTGGGAGAACTGTCCAACACCTATTTCAGCGCCGAATCCATCCTGGCACGCGGCCATTTCCGGTCCGACCGCATTCTGGTGGACGTCACCGGGCTACATACCGTTTCGCTCGACCACAGTTTCAAGCTCGGCAGCACCTTCCTGCCCGTGCATCTCGAATCGCGCTACACAACCCGATCCTCGGGCCTGAACAGCCTCGATACGGCGGCGCGCGTTTCTACGAGCATTGGCCGCATGTCACTGACGGGCGAAGTGAACTGGCGCGACGAACGACGAAAATATGGGCCGGAACCCCCAGGCATTCTGGAAGCGTCCCTCCTGGCCAATGCAAGGATCGGCAAGGTTCGATTGCGTGGCGAAACGCGCTTTCGCCTGCGGCCCGATTCGCGATTCGACAACGCGACGGTCGTTGCCGAATGGTCCGCGGGACGTGGAGATGATCGCTATCGGGGCGATTGGCGTGCCGAGATCGGCTATGATCGCCCGCTCAAGCGCGCACGGGTCGGTCTGGGCTATGTTCGCCATTTCGAAAAACTGGCGCTCACCGGCTCAGTTGAAGCCGGAAGCGATGGCTCGCTGGCAGGCGGCCTCAACCTGGTGTTCAGCTTGGGGCCGGACCCGACCGATCATGGCGGGATGCGCATGACCTCCAACCGCCTGGCAACCCAGGGGCAGGCGGTTGCGCGTGTGTATCGGGATCTCAATGGAGATGGCATCCGGCAGAGCGACGAACCGCTTGAACATGACGTGCAACTGACGGCGGGACGCGTGCCGGTTGAGCGATTGACCGGCAAGGACGGCCAGGTTCTCATCGATTCGCTTGAGCCATACCAGCCTGTGTTGATCGGGATCGATGCGTCCTCGCTTCCCGATCCACTGGTTCAGCCCGCCACGCCCGGTATTGTTGTAACGCCGCGCCCCGGGGTGGCGGTCGCAATCGAGCTTCCGCTTTCCAGTGCGGGTGATGTCGATGGGACACTCGTTCGCTCGGGCGGCGGCAGCTTTGGTGGAGTTGAAATTGAACTCGTCAACGCCGAAGGGCGGGTCACAGCCAAGGCACGCACGGATTTCGACGGGTTCTTCCTGTTTGAGGCGGTGCCATACGGGCGCTATTCCATCCGCATCGCACCCGCTTCGGCCGATGCTGCGCGGGTTTCAGCCGCGCTTGGCGGCATTGCAATTGTGAGTGGCACTACGCCGTCCGTACATCTTGGCACAATCGCCGCCAAAGCGACGCCAAGGCAGGCTGCAATTCCCTGAATGCAAAAGAGCTGGTGCGGTCGAGAAGACTCGAACTTCCACGGGCTTTCGCCCACAACGACCTCAACGTTGCGCGTCTACCAGTTCCGCCACGACCGCACGCTCATGATAGATCCGGGACAGTCCCGGCCTCGGTAGGCCCGCGCCCCTAGCAGAGGGCTTTGCTGCCTGCAACCATCCCTTTGCGCACGGTTGAAACCCGTTAACCAAATTTCGGGGTTGAGCGAATTGGTAAACAAAGTCCTAACAGGGCCATGTTGGCCGCGATCGCCCTTGCTTCGGTTTCTGTCCCGGCACCGCCCCGTCCCGCTCTGCGTGTGGTGGCTGTTGCGCGGGCCCGGATCATCGCCGCCGTCCGGATTGGTCAGTCCGGACACATTCCAGGGTCAGCAAGGGGAAAACCGGGACTGATCGAATTCCAGTAGGGCCAGGCGCCCCGCGCGTCAGTTGTTCAATGACCCGGAAAAGCTGAGATTAAGCGCACGCGCACCCTTCGGCACATCCACTTCTGCCGAATTGAATTCGGCCGTGCCCTTGGGCCCGATCGTGCGGCGCGGCGGCGTGATCGTCCAACTGTAGACAACGCGACCCTGCGCATCCCGCAATTCAGCCAGAATGTCTGGTACACGCTGGCGCTGGTCTGTCGGATTGATGATCCGCCCGTTGATGGCGAACAGCTCATTCCCGCTCTCGAGCGTCCTCCGCTCGGGTTTGCGTGGAACTTCAAGCAGCAACGGCACTTCAGCCGTCCCGACAGGCAGGCCAAGCCGTGCCATGAAGCTCGGCGTCCCGAAGAACTGGACTGCGACAATACCGCCAAGCAAGACCAGCGCGGCGACAACTGCCGCAATCGTCCAGCGGTGTGTCGGATTTCTACGGGCGCGAAACGGGGGTTGGTGAGCAAATGGATCTGGCCCGGCGGTCGTTTCACTTGCACCGTCCTGCCAGGGTGTTGGCGCCGCATCCTCTGTCGGCTGGACAGCGACCGGTGGCTCGGGATGCGTCGTTGCGACCGGCGCTGGCGGACTGACGGGCTGCGAAGGCTGCACCGCCGGCTTGTTTGGATCAATGGTGGCGGGCTCTGCGAACCAGCTATGCTTGCACGAAGCACAGCGAACCTGTCGGCCATTGGGGCCGACCGCCGTATCCGGCACAAGATATCGGGTTCTGCAAGCCGGACAGGAGAGGATCATTGCGTGCGAGAAATTCCTTTGCGAAGCCCGTCCTAAGCACCGAACGCAGGCGACTTGCAAGCCCCCTGCATGTTTCGACTGTCGTGCAACGCCAAGTCGTGCTTTACCTGCGGGTTGCTGCAGGGCATTGAAAGCGGGGGGAAACAGCGGCAAGGCCATGGCAACGATTGTCAAGTTTGAAAACGTCGGTTTGCGCTACGGCATAGGGACCGAAACGCTTTCCGATCTCAGCTTTTCGCTTGAGCGCGGGGGCTTTTATTTCCTCACCGGAGCATCGGGCGCTGGCAAGACGTCGCTTCTGCGCCTCCTTTTTCTTGCCCAGCGTCCAAGCCGAGGCCTTATTCGTCTGTTCGGTGAAGACATGGTCACACTGCCGCGTGACCGGTTGCCCCTGTTCCGACGGCGCATTGGGGTCGTATTTCAAGACTTTCGCCTGATCCCGCATCTGTCCGCATTTGATAACGTCGCCCTGCCTCTTCGGGTTGCCGGAACGCACGAACGTGATATTGAGCGCGCTGTCAGTGAAATGCTTGCCTGGGTCGGCCTTGCCGATCGGATCAGCGCCCGTCCTGCAACGCTATCGGGGGGAGAACAGCAGCGCGTCGCCATTGCCCGGGCCGTGATTGGCAGACCAGATATCCTTGTGGCCGATGAACCGACGGGGAATGTCGATCCGGATATGGCGGCGCGGCTGCTTTATCTTTTCGATGCATTGAACAAATTGGGCACCACAATCGTTGTTGCAACACATGATGTCCATTTGTTGAGCCGCGTCGGCACGGCAACGATCATGCATCTCGATGCCGGACGCCTGCAGGATCCAACCGGGGCGTTGCGTTATCCACCGCAGCGGGAAGGGGCGGCCTGAACCATGCGGCTTTTCCGGTCCAATCCCGCAGAACGCAGGCTGTTGCTTGAAGGGCGTATGGCAGGCCCCATGCCGTGGGTGATTGCGATCATGATGTTCCTCACTGTGCTCGCTGCCGCGTCTGGACTTGCCCTTGGCGGTGCGGCCCGCATGCTTAGTGCCGACCTTGCGGGTCGGCTCACGATCCAGCTTCCAGAAGCCAATCCAGTGTCGAGAGAGGCGGAAAAGCAGGCAATCATTGCAGGGCTTGGACGTCTTGGCGTCGTGGAGAAGGTCGAGCCGGTGAGCGAGGAAGAGCTTGCCGCTCTGCTTGAGCCCTGGCTGGGCGAACAGGGAATGGAGGCCGATCTACCGATCCCGGCACTGATTGATGTAACGTTGCGCCGCGCAACACCGGCTGATGTGGCAGACGTCCGCAACGCCGTGCGCGCCGTCACCCCGATCGCACGCGTAGATCAGCATGCGCGCTGGCTTGCGCCGCTCGAAAGCCTGTTGCGATCCCTCAAATGGCTGGCGGTGGCCCTTGTCCTGCTGATGGCTGCAGCAACGGCAACAATTGTCGTGCTGGCGGCGCGTGGCGCCCTCAACACGCATCGGCCGGTTATCGAAGTGATGCATTTGCTCGGCGCAACCGATCAACAGGTCGCCGCACTCTTTCAGCGCCGCATCGCTCTGGATGCACTAATGGGTGGATTGGCAGGCCTTGCGGCCGCCCTCGCGGTCATGGCGCTTGTCGGCCAACGCATGTCCGGAATCGGATCGGAATTGTTGGGTTCTGCAGGGCTTGGCTTGTCCGACTGGGCGCTTGTGCTGTCCCTTCCCCTGTTTGGGGCGCTACTCGCCACCATTGCTGCGCGCCTTACGATCCTCTTTGCCATAAGAAGAACATTGTGATTCGCCGCATTCTCTCCCTGATCGTGACGGTTTGGTTGCTCGGCTGGGCCTGGTTCGTCGTCAGCCTGCCAAGAGCGGCTGATGACACGCGCACCGATGCGATCGTCGTTCTGACCGGGGGTGCAGGTCGTATCCAGCGCGGACTGGATCATCTGGCGCTTGGTCATGCTCGCCGCATGCTTGTCTCTGGAGTTGATCCGGCGGTTCGGCTGGACGAACTTGCGCAGCTCCAGAAAGCGCCGCCCAAGCTTTTTGCCTGCTGTGTTGATCTGGGCAAGGATGCAATCGATACTCGCTCCAATGCGGCAGAAGCGGCTCGGTGGCTCCGCCACAGGAACTTCCGATCAGTTCGTTTGGTGACAACAGACTGGCATATGCCGCGCGCGCAGTTCGAACTCGAACGAGCAGTCGGGCAAGACGTCCGGGTCATTCCCGATGCGGTGGACAGCGCACCCGGTTTCGTCACGCTCTTTGCCGAATATAACAAATACCTCCTTCGTCGGGTTTCTGCCCTGGCAGGCGTCTGACTCGTGGCTCTTCTGCGTTCGATCCTGTTTGTCTTGATCTTCTATCCCGGCAGCGTTGTAATGGTGCTGGCTGCCCTTGCAGCGATTCCATTCGGGCAGGAGGCCATCATTGCCAGTTCGCGGCGTTGGGCGATCTGGCACCGCTGGTGCGCACGCTGGATTCTGGGCATTCGCACGCAGGTGATCGGAGACCTGCCAAAGCATGGCGTGCTCTATGCGATCAAGCACGAAGCCATGTATGAAACGATCGAAACACTTGTTGTTTTTCATCGGCCGGTCGTGGTGATGAAGAAGGAATTGGCAGACCTGTTCGGCTGGGGTTACGTCGCGCGTCGAATGGGCGTTATCCCGGTCGATCGGGAAGCAGGAGCTGCCGCCATGCGGCACATGATTGCTGCGGCCAAGATTGCCAAGGCCAGCAATCGCCCTGTTGTCCTCTTTCCCGAAGGTACGCGTGTTCCGCATGGTGAAAAGCCTGAACTTCGTGCCGGCTTTGCTGGCCTTTACAAGGTGCTGGGCTTGCCCGTGGTGCCGATCGCTCTCGATTCGGGGAAGATCTGGCCGAAGGGTTTCGTGAAACGACCCGGGATCGTGACGTTCAAGGTAGGGGAGACAATCCCGCCCGGATTGCCGAGGGAAGAAGCGGAAGCGCGGGTGTATCAGGCCATCAATGCACTGAACTAATAATTGGCCATCAATGGTCGGCGCGGCCGAAATCGGGGCGGTCATCGTCCTGCCCCTGCTCGATAATCGACCGTCGGACTGTTCGCGTCCGACTGAACAGATCGAACAGGGCATCGCCATCGCCCCAACGGATGGCGCGCTGCAAAGCCGTCAAATCTTCTGAAAAGCGCTGGAGCATTTCAAGAACGGCGTCCTTGTTTGACAGGAAAACGTCGCGCCACATCGTGGGATCCGATGCGGCAATGCGGGTGAAGTCGCGAAAGCCGCCTGCTGAATATTTGATCACTTCCGACCGGGTCACTTCTTCCAGATCAGAGGCCGTGCCGACGATGGTGTAGGCGATCAGATGTGGCAAATGGCTTGTAATGGCGAGAACGAGGTCGTGATGCTCGGCGGCCATGATTTCCACATTGGCGCCAAGCCGCTCCCAAAAGGCCTGAAGCTGGCCGACCTTCGCCGGATCGCACCCGTCCGGGGGAGTGAGGATGCACCAGCGATTATGGAAAAGCCCTGCAAAGCCGGCTTCAGGACCGCTGCGCTCAGTACCGGCCACTGGGTGGGCGGGAATGATGACGTGATCAGGGAGAGCCTGAGCGAGCGCTGCTGCCACGCTGGCTTTTGAAGAACCGACATCGGTAACAATCGCCTCGGCTGGCAAGTCATAGGCAAGAGCGGCCGCGAGATCGCCCATCGTTCCGACCGGAACGCACAGGATCACAAGTTCGGCGTCGGTGACCGCGGCTCCGGGTGTGTCCGTCACATCATCAAGCAGATTCATGGCACGCACGGTTTCCCGAACTTCGGCACTGACGTCATGACCTGTGAGAACAACGCTGGGCATGTGTGCGCGCACCGCTCGGGCGATGGACGATCCAATCAGGCCAAGGCCGATGATCGAGACCCGCGCAAACGGCAGCATCAGGCCGCTTCCCCGACAATGTCCCGCAGCGCAGCAGCGAATCCCCGCGTTTCTTCTTCGGTACCAATTGAGATCCTGAGCCCGTTGGCCAGCCCCTGCCCGGGCAGCCAGCGGACAATATAGCCGCGCGCCATCAATTCGTTGTAAGCCTGTTCCGCCGTTATGGTGCCGTTGAAAAGAACAAGCAGGAAATTGGCCTTGCTCTTGATCGCCCGAAGCCCGGCATTGCCCATCTTGTCGATTTCAGCCGTTAGCCATGCACGCCATTTCGCATTATGCGCCCGGCTTCTGTTGACAAAGTCTTCGTCGCCGAGCGCTGCGATCGCTGCGTGCTGCCCGGCAATCGTCACGTTGAACGGGAGCCGGATCCGGTGCATCGCGTCAATGATCGGAGCCGCGGCATAGCCCCAACCGATCCGCTCTGCCGCCAAGCCGAAAATCTTGGAAAACGTCCGTGTCACCAGCACGTTCGGGGCTGACATGGCAAGCGCCAGTCCGCCATCATCCTCATCCGCCTCGAGATATTCGGCATAAGCCTGATCGAGCACGAGGAGAACATGCTCCGGCAGCCCGGCGTGCAGGCGCGCAATCTCGTCGCGCGGCGTAAACGTGCTTGTCGGATTGTTAGGGTTGGCAATGAAAACAATCCGCGTCCGATCGGTCACGGCGGCAAGGACCGCGTCAACATCGGTCGCATAATCCTTGTCGGGCACAATGACCGGCGTTGCGCCGACCCGCCGGATTGCGATGTCATAGACCGCAAAACCATAACGGACATAGATGACCTCATCACCCGGGCCGGAAAAGGCACCTGCGGCCTGGTGCAGCACTTCATCCGAACCCGTTCCATAAATTATGCGAGCCGGATCCAGGCCATGGCGCTTCGCTATGGCTTCGCGTAATGCAGTCGCGCCGCCATCGGGGTAGCGTTCAAGACCGGCCGCTTGCGCCGCAAAAGCCGCACGCGCTTTCTCGCTTGTCCCCAACGGATTTTCGTTGGACGAAAGTTTGGCTGCACGGGCGCCGCTGCCGGTCGCCGATTTGCCCGGCACATAGGGGTGGATCGCGTTGATCCAGTCTTTTGGAGATGGTCCTGTCATGATGCGCGGGGCTCTAGGGATGGTTGGCTTCATTGACAAGGCGGGGTTGAGCGCCCTAGCCCCGCCGTGATGTCAGAACTCTTTGGTCTCAACCGTCACGCTGAAGTGCCCGGGCCCCTGAAGCTTGATGGCGGCAGTGTGCTGGCGCCGGTCGAGATTGCCTATGAGACATATGGGACCCTGAACGCTGACAGGTCCAATGCGATCCTGATCTGTCATGCGCTGACCGGGGACCAGCATGTCGCCAGCAATCATTCGATCACCGGTAAACCCGGTTGGTGGACGCGCATGGTGGGCGCGGGCAAGCCGATCGACACGGATCGATTCTGTGTTGTCAGTTCGAATGTGATTGGGGGATGCATGGGATCGTCGGGCCCGCAAAGTATCGCCCCCGACGGCAAGCCCTATGGCATGAACTTTCCTGTGATCACGATCAGCGACATGGTTCGTGCGCAGGCACTTCTGCTTGATCATTTGGGAATCAGTCAGCTTTATTCGGTCATTGGCGGGTCGATGGGCGGCATGCAGGCGCTTGCCTGGGCGGCAAACTTTCCTGCACGCGTAGCCTCGGCCATCGTCATTGCCTCAACTGCGCGTCACTCTGCGCAGAACATTGCCTTTCACGAGGTGGGCCGACAGGCGATCATGGCCGATCCGAACTGGCGAGATGGCAATTACTATGCCGATGGAAAATCGCCCGACAACGGCCTCGCTGTTGCACGGATGGCCGCGCACATCACTTATCTTTCTGAGCAGGGCCTGACTGAAAAGTTCGGTCGGAGGCTCCAGAATCGTGACGTCAAGACGTTCGGATTCGACGCGGATTTCCAGGTTGAAAGCTATTTGCGGCACCAGGGGCTTAGCTTCACCGATCGGTTTGATGCGAACTCCTATCTCTATATTACGCGGGCGACGGACTATTTCGATCTTGCCGAAGAACATGGCGGCCATCTTGCAAATGCCTTCCGGGGTTGTGGCTCCCGTTTCTGTGTCATCAGCTTCGACAGTGACTGGCTTTATCCGACAAGCGAATCGCGCAACATCGTGCATGCTCTCAATGCGTCGGGCGCGCCTGTCAGCTTTGTCGAACTGTCGTCTCCCTTTGGACATGACAGCTTTTTCCTGGAACTCCCGGAGCTCGACCGTGTGATCAACGGCTTCCTGAAAGCAGGCGGCCTGTGAGCGCGCTTCGCCCCGATCTGGCTATCATCGCGCGCGAAGTGGCCCCCGGCAGTCGCGTGCTTGATGTTGGATGCGGCGATGGCGCGCTGATGGCGGCCCTGCGCGACGGCAAGCAGGTTGATGCACGGGGCATGGAACTGGATCGCGGCAATGTGACCGAATGTGTCGCGCGGGGGCTTTCCGTGATTCAGGGTAATGCAGACACCGATCTTGCGGATTATCCGGATGCCGCGTTCGACTATGCAATCCTCAGCCAGACCTTGCAGACAACGATGCGGCCCGACCTGGTGCTCGAACAGCTCTTGCGGATCGGGAAACATGCCTTTGTGTCTTTCCCCAATTTCGCGCACTGGCGGGTTCGGCTCTCGCTTCTCTGGGGCGGGCGGATGCCGGTGACGCGACTCTTGCCGGTCGCATGGTATGAAACGCCCAACATTCATCACGTCACGATCGACGATTTTCGTGCCCTGGTGGACGAGCGCGGCATCCGCGTCGAAGGCGCCTGGTTCCTGAGTGGAGATCGGCTGACGAGCGATGCAGCGGCAAATTTCCGCGCCGAGCACGCCGTGTTCCTTCTGGCGCGTTAGCCGCGCAGCACAGCCCCCAGTTTTGCGGCTGCTGCCACTACGGCATCGCTGATTGCCGTCAGGTCGGGCTCCGCGAAGCTCTTGTCCTGCGGCTGCAATGTGACCTCGATCGCAAGCGAAACCTGCCCATCTGGAACGCCTTGCCCCGCGAAGCGATCAAAGAGGCGCACGGCTGTGATGTGGGCCTTGTCTGCTCCCCTCACCGCACGGACGAGCGTGTCCGAGGGCAAGTCAGCTGGAACAAGAAAGGCAAAATCACGGGTCACTGCCTGCAGCGCGGGCGGTGTATAATCCGTGCGCATGAAGGCATTGCCATCCTTGGAAGCCCGTTTTGCCGGAATCGCGTCGAGAAAGACTTCGGCAACCATGACAGGGCCGTCGAGATCGAACGCCCGGGCCGTGTCGGGATGAAGGCTGCCGAAACTTGCAAGGATTGTCTTGGGCCCGAGCCGCAGCGTGCCCGACTGGCCAGGGTGATAATGATCGCCCGCCTCGCCCATCACCTGCAGGTTTGAAACCTGCGCGCCTGCTGCTTCGAGCAGCGCCAGAGCCTCCGCCTTCGCATCGAAGGCGTCGAACTTCTGAGCCTTGCCGCTTGCCCAGCCACGCGGGATCTTGTCGCCTGCCAGAACGAGGCCGACTGTTGGCCGTTCGGCGTCTGCCAGGTAGCGGCGGCCAACCTCGAACAGGCGCACGGTTGTTGCGCCGCGATTCATGTTGCGCTGCGCAGCAGACAGAAGCCCCGGAAGCATTGAGGGGCGCATCACCTTCATGTCTTCGCTGATCGGGTTTTCGAGGCTCCAGAGTCCCCCGCCGAGGATTGCCGCTTCCTTTTCCGAAAGGAAGGACCAGGTGATTGCTTCGTTCAGCCCGCGCGCCGCCGCCGTCCGCCTGACTTTGCGCTCAATCTTCTGCGCGGGGGTTGCAGTCGGCTTTGCAACGCCATCGGCACGCGGCAGTGGCGTCGAAGGCACGTTGTCGAGCCCGACCATCCGGACGACTTCTTCGACCAAATCCGCCCCGCCATCAATGTCGCGCCGCCATGTGGGAATGCCGACTACCCAGTCATCCGCTACAGAAAAGCCGAGCGATTCGAGAATCTGCTGCTGGCGACCGGCAGGCACGCTGATCCCTCCCAGACGCGCACAATGCTCCGGGTCATAGGCTATGGTTCGCTCCGCGGCGGGCGGCGTGCCCGCACGTGTCACGCCGCTCGGAGTGCCGCCGCAATGCTCGGTCACGAGCCAGGTCGCAATGTCGATACCGTCGTCGAGAAATGCAGGATCGACGCCGCGTTCGAAGCGCTGTCTTGCATCACTGGTCAGTCCCAGAGCTTGTCCGGTTCGCGCGATATGCTCGGGTGTGAAATAGGCGCATTCGATGATGACATCAGTCGTGTCATCGCTCACCCCTGAATCCTCGCCGCCCATGATACCGCCGATATCGTGGACCTGCACGTCGTCAGCGATGACAGTCATCGACCCGGACAGCGTGTAGGTCTTGCCATTGAGCGCCATGACCTGTTCGCCCGGCTTCGCCAGTCGCGCCCTGAGACCGCCTTGCAGCTTCGCCTTGTCATAGACATGGAGCGGCCGGCCAAGGTCAAGCATCACGAAATTGGTGATATCGACCAGCGTCGAAATAGGCTTTTGCCCAGCCGCCTTGAGGTGCCGGATCATCCAGTCGGGCGACGTGCCATTCTTCACGCCGCGGACTTCGATTCCGTAGAAGGCAGGACAGCCTTCGGGATCGTCAGTGCCGACATCAGGCCCGGGGCCATTGCCCGCCTGTGCCTGTGCGGGCAATCTGTAGACCGTCGCCAGCGGCTTGAGCGTCCCCAGTCCAGCCGCTGCGAGGTCGCGCGCAATACCGCGCACGCCCATGCAGTCCTGCCGGTTTGGTGTGATGGCGACATCAAGCACAGGGTCATTCAGGTCAGCATAGTCGCTGAACGCAGTGCCGACGGGCGCATCTGCCGGAAGTTCGATAATCCCGTCATGATCATCGCCCAATTCGAGTTCGCGGCTTGAACACATCATGCCGTTCGATTCGACGCCCCTGATCGCTGCCTTCTTCAGCGTCATGCCATTTGCCGGCACAACCGCGCCTTCAAGGCCGAACACGCCGATCAAACCGGCCCGCGCATTGGGGGCGCCGCAGACGACCTGCACCGGCCCCTGGCCTGCATCGACAGTGAGCACCTGCAGCTTGTCAGCTTGGGGGTGGCGGTCTGCAGTCAGGACTTTCGCGACGGTAAAACCGCGCAGCCGTTCCGCCGGGTTTTCGATGGCTTCCACCTCGAGACCGATCCGATTGCACGCGTCGGCTACGTCCTGAATGGTGGCGCTCGTTTCGAGATGCTCCTTGAGCCAGCTCAGCGAGAATTTCATGCGCCGACCCCTCCACTCAAAGTGGGCACGTCGAGGGCGGAAAAGCCATAGTGCCTCAACCAGCGCAGATCGCCGTCGAAGAAGGCCCGCAAATCGTCCATGCCGTATTTGAGCATCGCGAGACGATCGACGCCTGTGCCAAAGGCAAAGCCCTGATAGATGTCCGGATCAAGTCCGCAATTTGCGATGACGCGCGGGTGAACCATGCCCGAACCCAGCACTTCCATCCACTTCTCGCTCCCGCCGATCACGCGTTTGCCATCCACCTCGGAATAGCCGACGTCGACTTCGACTGACGGTTCGGTAAACGGAAAATAGCTTGGTCGAAGCCGCAGCACGACATCGTCTCGCTCGAAAAAGCCCTTGAGGAACGTCTCCAGCGTCCATTTGAGATGGCCGAGATGGATGCCCCTGTCGATGACCAATCCTTCGATCTGGTGGAACATCGGCGTGTGCGTGGCATCCGAATCGGATCGGTAGACACGACCGGGTGCAATGATCCGAATCGGCGGAGCCTGCGTCATCATCGTGCGGATCTGGACAGGCGATGTGTGCGTCCGCAGCAGCATTTTCTTGCCATCCACAGCCATCTGGTCGGGAAAATAGAACGTGTCGTGCATTGCCCGCGCGGGATGGGTTTCCGGAATATTCAGGGCCGTAAAATTGTGCCAGTCGTCCTCGATCTCGGGGCCCGTTGCCACGGCAAAGCCCATATCCGCAAAAACTTCGGCCAGTTCGTCCATGACCTGGGAGACAGGATGCACTGAACCCTGCGGAGCCTCAGGTGCCGGCAGGCTCATGTCGATGCGCTCGGCGGCGAGGCGCTCGTTCAGCAGTGCGGATTCAAGCCCGGCCTTGCGCGATGCAATTGCACCCGAAACGGATTCCCGCAGGCCATTGATCAGCGGGCCCTTCTGCTGCCTCTCTTCGGGAGACATGGCGCCAAGCGTCTTGAGGAGTGCAGAAACGCTGCCCTGCTTGCCGAGCGCCGCAATGCGCACCGTCTCAAGCGCATCAAGTGTATCGGCTGCTGCAATGGCAGCAAGCGTTTCGGATTCGAGTTTTGCCAGATCAGTCATCGTGTTCGCCCAATAAGCAAATGGGCGCGAACGGCAATGCCGCCCACGCCCATTTGCGCATTTACGAAAGGGAAGCGGTTAAGCTGCCTGCGGCAGCGCTGCCTTCGCTTGCGCAATGATGGTGCTAAACACCGCGCCTTCGTGCATCGCGATATCGGCCAGGACCTTGCGGTCGAGTTCGACACCGGCAAGCTTCAGCCCGTGCATGAATTCGCTGTAGGTCAGGCCTTCCATACGGACAGCCGCATTGATGCGCTGGATCCAGAGGCCGCGGAAGGTCCGCTTCTTGGCCTTGCGATCGCGATAGGCATATTGCCCGGCCTTTTCGACGGCCTGGCGGGCGACGCGAATCGTGTTCTTGCGCCGGCCGCGATACCCCTTGGCCTGCTCGAGAATATTCTTGTGCTTGGCACGGGTTGTCGTGCCGCGTTTGATGCGAGCCATTGTTCGGCCTCCTTATTTCAGGCCGTAGGGCGCCCATGCCTTGACCGTTGCCGTATCGGCATCGGACAGGACAGAGGTACCGCGATTCTGGCGGATATACTTGCCATTGTGGCTGATGAGCCGGTGACGCTTGCCGGCTACGCCGTGCTTCAGCTTGCCGGTCGCGGTCACGGTGAAGCGCTTCTTCACCCCGCTCTTGGTCTTCAGTTTGGGCATTTTCGTCCTTTCAAAAATCGACGATTCGCATCCCCCGTGGCAGCCCTTTCAGCCAGGCGGATCGCATAGCAATCGTGCGGAAGTGCGCGCCCCTAGCCGGAGTCTGGCCGGAATGCAAGCGTTTGGCGGCCGTCCTCGATGGTCAATCCTTCGCCATTGCCCTCGGCAATCTGCCGCATCAGTGTCTTGAAGACAGCGGTAATCAACGGCCGCGCCATTGCGAAAGAGCGGAGCGGCAAGACCGTTCCCGCGAGGATTCGAATCCGGCTGCGCTTTCTGCTCCACAAGTGCGGTGCAGGCGGTTATTGACCTGCCATGCTTGCATCGATCTTCGGCCTGTCCGGCCCTGCTCTTACGCCAGATGAAGTTGCCTTTTTCCGGGATAGCGATCCTGCGGGCTACATCCTGTTCAAGCGAAATGTTGCAACCCGCGAGCAGCTGCGCGCGCTGACAGATTCTCTTCGTGCCCTTCACGGGCGGGATGACGTGCCGATCCTGATCGATCAGGAGGGCGGCCGCGTTGCGCGGATGCAGCCGCCGGAATGGCCGGCCTTTCCGCCCGGCGAAGCCTTTGACCGGCTCTATGTTCGTGCGCCGATGTCTGCCATCGAAGCAGCCCGCACCAATGCAAAGGCGATTGCGCTGACACTGTCCGAGGTCGGCATCACTGTTGACTGCTTGCCCTTGCTGGACGTCCGCGCGCCCGAGACTCATCCCGCGATTGGTGACCGGGCGCTGGGGTCGGAACCGATGCAGGTGGCTGCGCTCGGGCGAGCGGTGATCGAAGGTTTGCGTGCTGGCGGTGTGGTCGGCGTCGTCAAGCATATGCCGGGGCAGGGGCGCGCTGTGGTCGACAGCCACCATGCCTTGCCGGTCGTCAGCGCAGACGACGCAGCGCTTGCTGCAGACCTTGCCCCTTTCCAGCGTCTTGCCGATGCGCCCATGGGAATGACGGGACATATCATTTTCGAAGCATGGGATGCAGAACGATGTGCCACGCTTTCACCTGTCGTGATCGGAGACATTATCCGGAAGCGCATCGGCTTTGACGGATTTCTGATGAGCGATGATCTGGACATGAAGGCGCTCAACGGGGCCATTGGAAATCTGGCATCAGCCTGCGTTGCGGCAGGCTGCGATGCAGCACTCAACTGCTGGGGCCGCATGGATGAAATGGTCGCCATAGCAAATGAAGTCGGATCGCTGACTGCCGAGGGAGAGAGCAGATTGGCGCGCGCCATGGCAACAATCGGCCCGGCACCAGACGTCGCTGAAATGGCAGAGCTTCTTGCCAAGCGCGATGCCTTGTTGCAGCTTGCGGCCTGAATGGAAGAGCAGCTGGTCATCGAAGAATTTGCAGCATCGCCCGAAGGTGAACCGTTCCTGCTTGAGCTGGGAAGCTGGGAAGGGCCGCTTGACCTTCTGCTTGCCCTGGCGCGGAGCCAGAAGGTTGATCTCCGCGAAATCTCTATCCTGGCACTTGTTGAGCAATATCTGGATTTCATTGCCAATGCGAAGGCGCTGAAACTCGAAATTGCGGCGGACTATCTCGTGATGGCGGCATGGCTCGCCTATCTCAAATCCTGCCTCCTCTTGCCCCGCGAGCCCCATGTCGATCCGAGCCCGGAAGAACTGGCCCTGCGGCTCCAGCTGCGACTTGAACGGCTGAATGCAATGCGAGAGGCGGGTGCGCGGCTCATGGGACGTGACAGGCTCGGGCGCGATGTATTTGCCCGGGGCCTGCCAGACGGACTGCGCGTCATCCGCAAGGCGAAATGGGACGCGAAGATCTTTGACCTGATTCAGGCCTATGGCCAGGTGAAGGCGCGCGCCATGCCGGCCTTTCATATTGTCGCGCGGCGCCATGTGATGACGCTGGAGGATGCGATTGAACGTGTGGCAAGACTGGTCGGCACCGCGATCGACTGGATGGAGATCGGGCAATTCCTGCCCGAAACCGATGATCCGGCGTTTCGGCGTTCTGCGCTTGCGTCAAGCTTTGTCGCGACGCTCGAGCTTGCGCGGCAGGGCAAGCTTGAATTTGCACAGGAAGAGGCGTTTGCCCCGCTGATGGTGAGGGCTGCATGATTGATCCTGCCGACGACTTGACCCGGGCCGTCGAGGCGACGCTGTTCGCTGCCAGCGAACCGATGACGATGTCTGAAATATCGGCCTATGTCGGGATTGATGCTGATGTGAAGGGCGCGCTGGCCGAACTTTCGATGCGCTATGAAGGGCGCGGCATCAACCTTGTCGAACGTGGCGGGCGCTGGCTTTTCCAGACCGCACCCGATCTTGCCCATATCCTGCGGCGTGAACGCGAGGAAGCGCGCAAGCTTTCGCGCGCGGGCATCGAGACGCTGGCGATCATTGCCTATCATGAACCAGTGAGTCGCGCCGAGATTGAAGCCATTCGCGGTGTCCAGATTTCGAAAGGCACGTTGGATGTGCTGATGGAAGCTGGTTGGGTCAGGCCAGCGGGCAGGCGGGAAGTCCCTGGTCGGCCGCTTACCTATGCGACGACAGCTGGTTTCCTCGCTCACTTCGGGCTGGAGAGCCGTCGTGACCTGCCGGGTATCGAGGATTTGAAGGCTGCCGGGCTGCTCGATCCGGTCGATCTGGCGTTCGACGCTCTCGAAATGCAGGGCCGCGATGCAGATCAACTGGAAACTGTCGACGAGAGCGACTAAATAGACGCATATGCATCCAATGCCGGAAGCTTCCGGTAACACCCATGCGTGCCAGCCATGGCCGCTCAAGGAGAATAATGATGGGCCTCAGTCTTCCGCATATCCTTTTGCTGGCACTGGTCGTGCTGCTGCTTTTCGGCGGCGGTCGTGTGTCGGGTCTCATGGGTGACGTTGCCAAGGGCATCAAGAGCTTCAAGAAGGGGCTTGCTGATGACGACGAACCCCAAAAGCCGATGACCAAGATCGAGGCGCAGCCGGCACCGACCGTGATCGAAGCAGAAAAGCAAACAGACAAACAGGCCTGATCCGAACCACATGTTCGATGTCGCGCCCACCGAATTGCTGCTGGTGGCCATTGTCGCGCTGGTCGTGATTGGCCCCAAGGATTTGCCGCGTGTCCTGCGCATGGTGGGGCAATGGGTTGGCAAGGCAAGGCGAGTGGCCGCCCAGTTCCGGTCCGGGTTCGATGAGATGATTCGCGAGAGCGAGCTCGCCGAAATGGAAAAGAAATGGGCTGAAGAAAATGCCCGCATCATGGCCGAACACCCAGTCGTCGCCCCGCCTGAACCACCATCGCCCGAACCGTCGGCGGAAGGCGCCAAGCCTTGAAGGATATCGATGAAACCAAGGCCCCGCTGCTCGATCATCTGATTGAGTTGCGCAGGCGGCTGTTGTGGAGTGTTGCGGCACTGGGGGTTGCCTTTTTGGGCTGTCTTTATGTGGCGCGGCCGATCTTTGCCTTTCTCGTTCAGCCGCTGCTGAAAGCCGGGCAGGGAAAGATTATCTACACTGATATTTTCGAGGCCTTTTTCGTGGAGATCAAGGTCGCGCTTTTTGCAGCGCTGATGATTGCATCTCCAGTGATTGCGATCCAGCTTTGGCGATTTATTGCGCCCGGACTCTATGCGCAGGAGAAGCGAGCCTTTCTGCCGTTCCTGCTGATGACTCCGATCCTTTTCACCGCGGGCGCGGCGATGGCCTATTATGTGGCGATGCCGATCGCGTTGACCTATTTGCTGGGGTATAGCGGCAATGTCGGCGGGATCGAGCAAGAAGCATTGCCGGGTGTGGGCAACTATCTGAGCTTCGTCACCAAGTTCATATTCGGTTTTGGCGTGGCCTTTCTTCTGCCAGTGCTGCTGATGTTGCTCGAGAGAGCCGGGATTGTGACGCGCGACCAGCTGAAGAGGGGCCGGCGTTACGCCATTGTCGCAATTGTTGCTGTTGCAGCGGTGCTGACGCCGCCGGACATCTTCTCGCAGATCCTGCTCGCGGTACCGCTCTATCTGCTATACGAATTTGCGATTGTGGCGATCTGGTTCACCCAACGTCGCCGCGCAAGAGATGCAGCGGAAGCGCCTGCGGAATGACAGCTTCAGCGCTCAACGGAGCGCTGGCCAGGGCCGAGGCCCATTCCCCCTATCTGCGCAAGCTTATCGCGCGGCATTCCGATCTCGCGGACCTGCTCGGCACAGGCGATATGGCCCGGGCATTGGCGGCGGCGCGGATCATCGACGCCGATATGCCGGTCCCGACTGCCTTGCGGATCGCCAAGGCGCGGCTTGCACTTGCGCTGGCGATTGGCGATCTCGCCGAAGTGCTGACGCTTGAAGCGGTGGTCGGCGAACTTTCCGCATTCGCCGATCTGTCGCTTGACCTTGCAATCCGCGAGGCGATCGAGACGCTGGTGCCCGGCGCGGAGCCGCAGGGATTTGCCGCCATTGCACTGGGAAAGCACGGTAGTCGCGAACTCAATTACAGTTCCGACATCGATCCCATCCTTGTTTTCGATCCGGAAACCCTGCCGCGCCGCCAGAGAGACGAGCCGGCGGAAGCTGCGGTCCGGATTGCGACGAGGATGATGCAGACGATGCAGGCGCGTGATGGCGATGGCTATGTTTTCCGCGTCGATCTGCGGCTCCGTCCCAACCCGGAAGTGACCCCAATTGCGTTGCCGGTGGAGGCGGCAATCTCCTATTATGAATCCAGCGCGCTGGCATGGGAGCGCGCGGCGTTCATCCGGGCGCGAGCCTGTTCGGGCGATATCACGCTGGGACAGGGATTTCTTGACGTCATAAAGCCATTCGTATGGCGCAGAGGCCTTGATTTCGGCGCGATCAAGGAGATTCGAGGCATGTCGCGGCGGATCCGCGATCATTATGCCGGCGGTCAGGCATTCGGGCCCGGATTTGATCTGAAGCGTGGACGGGGCGGTATTCGCGAGTGTGAATTCTTTGCCCAGATCCACCAGCTGATCCATGGGGGGCGCGATCCTGCACTCAGGGTGCCAGCGACGGTGGACGCGCTCCGCGCTCTGGCCCGGGCGGGCCATCTGGAGAGCGAAGATACAAACACATTGATTGACGCCTATCGGCTCTACCGCACCGTCGAGCATCGCTTGCAAATGATCGACGACCAGCAGACCCATGCGCTGCCCAAACAGGCTGAAGCTCTCGATAATGTGGCGCAGTTGCATGGCCTTGCTTCGGGACAGGAATTGCTCGCGCTCTTGGCGCCGCATGTCGAGTCTGTCGGGCATCTATATGATGCACTTGATTCGGACCGCCCTGATGCTCTTCCACAGGATACCGAAGCGCTTGAAGCGATGCTAGCGTCTGTGGGGTTCGACGATCCCCTGACAGTCACCCAGCGCATTTCGGGCTGGCGCAGCGGGCAGGCACGTTGCCTGCGCAGCGCAGCCGCGCAGGACGCCCTTGAGGCGGTTTTGCCCAGGCTTGTTCTTGCGCTTGGCCGGTCGGCAGATCCGGTATCAGCGATCAACCGACTGGACGGCCTGATCGATCGCCTCCCGAGCGCCATAAACCTGTTTCGCCTGCTAGAAGCGCGCCCCCAACTCTTGCGGGTCTTGACGGATATCCTGTGTACTGCGCCAACGCTTGCGGCGGATGTCTCTCGGCGCGCCAGTCTGCTAGACGGCCTGATCGACGCGACGGCGTTCGATGTTCTCCCCGATGTGCCGACCATTGCGGCGCGGCTTCGCGTCGAGGACGAACGGTCGAGTCTCGAGGAGCGGCTTGACCGAGTTCGTCAGCTTGTCGGAGAATTGCGATTCGCACTTGGTGTGCAAATCGTTGTCGGTGCAAGCGATCCGATCAGTGTCGCGGGTGGCTATGCCCGGGTCGCAGAAGCGGCCATCCTTGTTGTAGGCGAAGCTGTCACTGCCGAATTCGAAGCCGTGCATGGCAAGGTGCCGGGCTCTGAATTGATCATCCTTGCGCTTGGCCGGATGGGCGGCGGGGAACTCACACATGCGTCCGACCTTGACCTTGTATATCTTTTCAGCGGTGATTTTTCGACCGAATCGGATGGTGCAAAGCCGCTTGGAGCGACGCAATATTTCAACCGGCTTGCCCAACGCGTGACAGCCGGGCTTTCCGTCGCGACGGCGGCAGGCGCCCTTTACGAGGTGGACACCCGGCTTCGCCCGTCCGGCGCGCAAGGTCCGCTGGTTGTTTCGTTGGACAGCTTTGCGCGCTACCAGCGGGAGGAAGCCTGGACCTGGGAGCATATGGCACTGACGCGGGCCCGCGTGATGTTCGGGTCCGCGAATGTCCGGGAAGAGACGGAAGCCATCATTGATGCGGTTCTCAACCAGCCGCGAGAGCGCCAGGACATTGTCAATGCTGCGGCCAAGATGAGGGCTGACATAGCGACGCATAAGCCACCGAAGGGCCCGCTCGATGTCAAGCTGTGCGATGGTGGACTGGTTGACCTCGAATTTACCGTTCAGGTGATGCAACTTGTCCATCGCAAGGGCTTGGTGCCAAACCTCGGGGAAGCTGTTGATACATTGGTCAAGCAGGGCCTTTTGCCCAGCGGATTGTCCGATGCATACCGGCTTCTCTCCCGCTTGCTGATTACAGTCAGGCTGGTCGCTCCGGATCTTGAAACGCCTACTCCGCCCATCTGTGCGCTCATCGCGCGCGCTTGCGATTTTCCCGATTGGGATAGCCTGCTTGCAGCGCTGACCGACGTAAGGCAGAGCGTTTCCGAAAGTCGGCAGGCGATTTCCGCCGCCGCAAAGGGAGACTGATCATGCTCAACCCGGGCGATGCCGCACCCGATGTCCGCTATGCAACGATTGCTGGAGGGGAGGCTGCGATTGCCGACCACAAAGGCCGAAAGCTTGTCCTTTATTTCTACCCCAAGGATGATACGACCGGCTGCACACGCGAAGCGCAGGACTTTACGGCGCTTGCGGATGATTTTGCCAAAGCGGGCGCCGATATTGTCGGGATTTCAAAGGACAGCATCAAGAGCCATGCCAAGTTTGCAGACAAATATGGCCTCAAGGTCACGCTGGGCAGCGATGAAAGCGGCGCCGTCTGCGAAGCCTTTGGCGTCTGGGTGGAAAAATCCATGTACGGGCGCACCTACATGGGGATCGAACGGTCGACCTTCCTGATCGATCCAGGCGGCAAGATTGCGCGGGTCTGGCGGAAGGTCAAGGTTGCCAATCATGCGGCTGAAGTGTTGGAGGCAGCGAAAGCACTTTAGTCATGGGTCCTGCACTTTCGGCATTCCTGGTCATTACAGCATTCCTGACTGCCACACTTTCCGGCATTTTCGGCATGGCGGGGGGGCTGGTTCTGATGGGGGCGCTGGCTTTTGTCTTGCCGGTTTCGGCAGCCTTTGTGACGCATGGCATCCTCCAGCTCGTAGCAAATGGCTGGCGCGCCGTTCTGCATCGACAGCATGTCGCCTGGCGGATCATTGCCAATTATGCGCTTGCCTCTGCGGCTGCTGCCGGGGTCATTGCGCTGGTGTCCTTTGCGCCCTCGCGCCCCCTGCTGTTCTTGTTGCTCGGGCTTGTCCCCATGCTGGTCTGGTTGCCGAGACATTGGATACAGCTTGATGCAGCCAAGACGCCCCATGCCCTGATATCGGGGTTTCTAGTGACTCTGGTGAACCTCACGGCCGGCGTGGCAGGCCCGTTGCTGGACATTTTCTTTGTGCGGACAGAACTGACCCGACATCAGATTGTCGCGACCAAGGCTGCAACACAGGTGTTCAGCCATCTCGCCAAAATACTTGTGTATGGCACGCCGCTCGTGCTCACGGCACAAAAAGGGGCGATGCCTCCGTTCTGGATTTTTGCCCTCGCCATTCCGGCGTCCATGCTTGGCACTGCCGCCGGAGGCTGGGTGCTTGACCGCATCAGTGATGTCGATTTCAAGCGCTGGACGGCGTGGATCGTGACCGGGATCGGGGTGTTCTATCTCGGCAAGGCGGCGCAACTTTACCTGTGACCAGTGTTGGTGAGGCCATTCGTGAGGTTCTGCTGAC
The DNA here is from genome assembly GCF_019443285.1 of Aquisediminimonas profunda. GTDB lineage: Bacteria > Pseudomonadota > Alphaproteobacteria > Sphingomonadales > Sphingomonadaceae > Aquisediminimonas > Aquisediminimonas profunda. The sequence continues at coordinate 736,421 of NZ_CP080327.1, read as the reverse complement.
TGCAGATCCAACAGCCAAGGCAATGCGCGCCCGATCCGTTGCCAGGGATTGGCGGCTCGGACGCCTTGCGTATCGGCTTGGCGAATCGATGCCAGACCGTCCGGCCAGACCCAGTGTGCCCGAATTGTTGCCGCCTAACCGGATGCCGAGCCGTCGACGCGGCGGTTCACAGACAAATCGGATCGCGATGCTCCATGCGTTCGCGCATATCGAATTTGTTGCAATCGACCTCGCCTTCGATGCAGCCGGGCGATTCGGCGACAGTCAGCCGCGCGAATTCTTGACCGATTGGCTTTCTGTTGGCGCGGATGAAGCCATGCATTTTGCACTGCTCCGGCGTCGGCTGGTTACGCTAGGCAGCGATTATGGGGCGCTTCCCGCGCATGACGGCCTGTGGGAAGCAGCGGAAGCGACTCGTGACGATCTTATGGCGCGACTCGCTGTCGTCCCGATGGTCCTTGAAGCGCGCGGTCTTGACGTCAGTCCAGCCACGATCGCGCGCCTTGAGGCGTCGGGAGACCGCACTTCTGCGCGGATTCTGGCGCGCATTTACGCTGATGAGATTCGCCATGTTGCGGTCGGTTCGCGCTGGTTTGCGCGCTTGTGCGATTCTGCGGGACTGGACATGGCAGAATGCTGGAAAACGCTGGTGAAACAGTATTTTCGGGGTCCCCTTAAGCCTCCATTCAACGACTCGGCGCGCTCAAAAGCCGGTCTGCCCCGCGAACTTTATGCATCGCTTGCATCGGCCGGGCAGGTGCCGCAGTGATCTGCATCACAACGGGCGTCGGGTCGTAAGCGGCGCGTCTGGGTTTGGGTCGCCGGGGGAATCATGGCTTCATTGTCGCAATCGAACGGGTCTGGGCTATTGTCCAAATTCCGTAAGTTGTTTCGCGCAAAAGACGTGTTTGTGCATGATGGAAGCGCGTTGCGCCGGGTCCATATTTCGGCGCGCACTCAATTCGCTGCGGCCTCTGGCGGCACCTTCGTGGTTGCAATTTCGCTGTTCGGTCTCGTGCAGTTTGCTGTGGGCACCCCGGCTATTTCGGGTGCCATTGAGAATTTTGCTTCCCGCCAGGTCGAAGTGGCGATGATGGCTGATCGCGTTGAAGCGCTGCAGTCGGAAGTGTCCGCCATCCGCGTTTCAGCGCGGCAGCATGCCGCCAAGCTTGAAGCGCGCCAGGCCTTTCTGGCAGCCGTGCTAAAGGGTGAAGCCGATCCTGCCAAACTCGCAGCCCTGCTTCCGGCGGATGCAAAGTCGGTTGATGCCGAGATTGCCGCAGCATTTGGCCAGGTCGAACATTCACAGACTGCGATGGCTTCTGCGGTGCGCATGTCCACTGAAGCCCGTTACCGGCAGGCTGCTCAGATGGTTGCCCGTCTCGGGCTGTCGCCGCAGCGGCTTGGGTCCGAGCCGATGACCGGTGTTGGCGGCCCTTATGAGCCGGTTCCGGCGGGCACTCAAATGACTCCGGTCAAGCCGGGTCAGCCCGACCCCCAATTTCAGGCACTTTTCAACAGCTGGAAGCGTCTTGATCAGCTGCAGACCGGCATTGTCGCCATTCCATCGATGCGCCCAGTCCAGAGCCTGACCTTCACGAGCAATTTTGGCATTCGGACCGATCCGTTCCGTGGCGGTGCGGCGATGCATGCTGGGGTGGACATCCCTGGCGCCTATGCGACGCCAATTTATGCGACCGCCGATGCCGTGGTGAACCGCACTGGCTGGGCTGGCGGTTATGGTAATCTGGTCGAACTCAATCACGGGCGCGGCATTCAGACGCGCTATGGCCATTTGTCTTCCATCCTTGTTGCGCCCGGTGCCCGCGTGAAGCGCGGACAATTGATCGCGCTCATGGGCTCGACTGGCCGTTCAACCGGAACCCACCTGCACTATGAAGTGCGGATTGATGGCCGCGCCGTGAACCCCGTGCCGTTCCTCCAAACGTCGGATTATCTGGTTGCGATGCAGCGTCGCACCAGCAGCACGGCGGTGGGCGGTCCATTGGAGCCGGGTTCCAAATAATCATCCCGCCCCTGCCGGTTGCGATGCAGGGTCATAGCGCCTATCTTTGCCAGCATGAGCGTTACTCTCTCCGAAAGCGCAGCTGCGCGTGTTGCCTGGATTGCCCAAAGGCAGGGCAAGCCCCCCATACTGCGCCTTGCGGTTGAAGGCGGGGGATGTTCAGGCTTTCAGTACCGTTATGGCCTCGCGGATGCTATTGAGCCGGACGACATTGTGACCAGCAATGGCGAGGTCCGACTTGTCGTTGATCCTGTCAGTCTTGATCTCATTGAGGGATCGGAAGTGGACTTTGTGGAGTCGCTTGGCGGCTCTGCCTTTCGAATCACCAATCCGCAGGCCGCATCAGGCTGCGGCTGTGGCGCCAGCTTCTCGGTTTGAAAGGGATGGCAGAAAACGTGGATACCGGTTTTTCGTGTGATATCCCGGCGGCCAAATAGTGCGGATTGCCACGTATAACGTCAATGGCATCAAGGCGCGGCTTCCGCGACTGATCGAATGGCTGGAGGAAACGCAACCGGACGTCGTTTGCCTGCAGGAATTGAAGTCAAGCGACGAGACTCTCCCGATCGCCGAAATCGAAGCTGCGGGATACAAGGGCGTCTGGCATGGCCAGAAGGCGTTCAACGGGGTTGCCATTCTGGCGCGCGGCCATGCTCCGGTTGAAGTCCAGAAAGGCCTTGATGGAGAGCCGGAAGACGAACACAGTCGCTATATCGAGGCCGATATCATGGGCCTTCGCGTGGCGAGCATCTATCTGCCCAATGGCAATCCCCAGCCAGGGCCGAAATTCGATTTCAAACTACGCTGGTTCGAACGGCTGACGCGTCGGGCGAAGGACTTGATGGCTCTGGAAATCCCCGTGGTGCTTGCCGGCGACTATAATGTCATTCCCACAGATGCCGATATCGCGAACCCGCGTTCCATGATGGATGACGCGTTGATGCAGCCGGAAAGCCGGGCGGCCTTTCGCCGGCTGTCAATGCTTGGTTTGACCGATGCGCTGCGTGCATGCCACCCGACGGGGCCATTGTGGACTTATTGGGACTATCAGGCCGGTGCCTGGCAGCGCGACGCAGGCTTCCGGATCGATCATCTGATGCTGTCTCCTGAGGCAGCCGACCGGCTGGTCAATGCCGGCGTCGACAAGGACCATCGCGGCCGCGAAAAGGCCAGCGATCATGCAGCCGCCTGGATCGAGCTGGATTAGACCAACTGTTCCGCAAGGGCAGCGGCGGCGGCGTCGAAACCGCGCCAGGCAGCGGCAGCCAGTGCGCCGCCAACACTGACCCGTCGCACGCCCAAGGCAGCAAGATCGGCAACGCGCATGTCCGAGTTCATGATCAGGACGTTGACTGGCTTCGGCGCGACCGCCTTGACGGTCTCGGCGATTTCGGCGGCATCTGTCATTCCCGGCGCGAAAAGGCAGTCCGCACCTGCTTCCGCAAAGGCCGTCAGACGCTCGATTGCAAATGCCACATCCTTGATCTCATTGAGATAGGCTTCGGTACGCGCAACCAGAAGTGCGCCAGTTCCGCTTGCATCAATCTCTGCACGTGCCGCCCGAATACGTGCAACAGCCATGTCGAGGGGATAGAGATGTCCTGGGCCCGCCTGATCCTCAATAGATAGACCAGCAATTCCGGTCCCCAACGCGCGCTGCACATTGACGGCCACGCCCTCCGGCGTTTCGGCAAAACCGCTTTCGAAGTCTGCATTGACCGGCAGATCGGTTGCCGTGCACAGGCGGTGCAGATGATCGAGGATCTGTTCAATCGTGATCTGGTGATCCTTGAGACCCAGCGTCCATGCTGCGGCAGAACTCGAAGAGGCCAAGGCCTTGAAGCCGAGGGCCTGAAGCCGCTTTGCGCTGCCCGCATCCCACGGATTGGGCAGGATGAAGCAGCCTTGTTCATGAAGAGCGCGGAAGTGCGCGATACGCTTTGATTGGTCAGACATCACAATGCCTTTTCGTAGAGCCAATAGTCCTTGTTGACGTGCGAGTTTATGGCGTCGGCAATCGCATTCATGCCCTGATTGTCCTCAAGGATCCAACCAATCTCGCCCCGCGAGGCCCCGTAATTGTTTACGGCATTGCGACGGATGAACTCGATCATCATGAAGGCCAGCTGGCTCGCCATGCGCGAAGACTGGAGCCGTTTTACCACTCCCATGAGCGGCACGCGCATCGTACGGACCTGCGGCCTTCGCAACCACCACAGCAGTTTTGCCCAATTGAATGGCAGGAGCTTGCCGCCGAACTGCTTGAGCTTCTCATTGATGTCGGGGAGGACAATCATGAAGGCAACGGGCTCCCCGTCATATTCGGCAACCATGATCAGATCTTCATAGACAATCGGCTTCAGCTTCTTGCCGACATAGGCAATCTCGCTGTCGGACAGCGGGACGAATCCCCAATTGTCCGACCAGGCGTCGTTCAATATGCCAAGAATGAGCTTGGCCTCTTCATTGAAGCGCGATTTTTCGACCTGACGGATGCGGATGCGGGCATTTTTCTCGCCCGCGGCGACGATCCGGTTGACCAGTTCGGGAAAGGGATTGCTGATATCGAGTTCCCAGGTCTTGAGGGCTTTGGCGAAGCTGTACCCCTGCCCTTCGACCCAGCCCTGATAGGTCGCAGCATTATGTCCCATCATGACCGTCGGCGGATGATCAAATCCCGATACCAGCAGGCCTGGCTCATCCCAGACCGATATGCTCAAGGGAGCGAGGACCCGGTGCATCCCCTTGCCGCGCAGCCACGCCTCTGCCTGAGCAATCAAGGCCTCGGCAGTTGCCTGGTCCTCTGCTTCAAGCAGCCCCCAATTGCCTGTGCCCGGACCCATCCCCTTTTCGGCGGGCTGGCCAAGCGCAAAATGGTCGATATGCGCGGAAATGCGGCCGACAAGCTGCCCATCGCGTTCGGCAAGATAGAGCTGCGCTTCGCCATGTTCAAACCAGGGATTCTTGCCCGGCGTGATGAGGCCATGGACTTCGTCCTTCAGCGGCGGGACCCAGTTCGGATCGCTGGCGTAAAGACGATAAGGCAGATCGACAAACGCGTTCCGGTCAGCTTTGGATGCGACCGGGCGAACCATAAGTGATGCTTGCGTCAAAACTGTCTCCTTTGACTCGGGCATAGTGCATTCGCCCTGTTGCTGGAATCCCTGCCGTGCGCGAAAGTCATCCCATAGCAAACAGGGAGGCGCGCCATCATCCTGCCACACTATTCTGGTGTTAGCCGGTCCATGAAATCAGCTGCTCTAACCCCTGACAGCCTTTCGCCGCTTCGCGAAGCTGCATCAGCAAAGTCGCGTGTTGCGGACGACATGGCCATGATTCGCGCCGCGGCCGAACTTACGCGTGATCTGAATGCGCCGAACCCTTGGATCTATTGGGCAGATTTCCTCGGCTTCACGATTCTGGGCTATGCGGGGCTTTTCATGGCCTTGGGCGCCGCGCAGCCATTTGCGGTTGTCGGCTGGGCAATTGTCTCCATCATCGGGCTCTATCGAGCCGGTCTGTTCATTCATGAACTGACCCATATCAAGCATTCGGCTGTGCCTGGCTTTCGGCTCGCCTGGAATCTCCTCATCGGCGTCCCGCTTCTGGTTCCGTCGTTCTTGTATGAGGGAATCCACAATCTTCATCATGCCCGGACGCGCTATGGAACAGTTGAAGATCCGGAATATCTGCCGCTTGCTCTGATGAAGCCCTGGACGGTTCCGCTTTTTGTCCTTGTCGCCGCGCTTGGGCCGATTGCCCTGCTTGTCCGATTTGCCGTTCTGACCCCGCTTTCGGCGGTTATTCCGCCATTGCGCACTCTAGTCGTGGAACGATTTTCCGGGCTGATCATCAATCCCGTCTTCCGCCGCCGTCCCCCAGAAGGCGATGCGCGGCGGGACTGGCTGTTCCTGGAGACGGCTTGCAGCCTCTGGGCAATTGCATTGCTTTCCGCAGTCGCTGGGGGATTCATTCCCCTTCGTGATTTCCTGATGTTTCTGGGCGTGCTGTCCGGCGTTGTTGTGTTGAACCAGATCCGTACGCTCGTCGCCCACCTTTGGGAGAATGACGGTGACGTCATGAGTGTCACGGCCCAGTTCCTCGACAGCGTCAACGTGCCGCCCCCCGGTGTTCTTCCAGCGCTATGGGCGCCAGTCGGGCTTCGCTATCATGCGCTCCACCACCTCCTGCCCGGCCTGCCCTATCATGCACTGGGTGAAGCGCACCGGCGATTGAGCGCCGCACTCGTTCCCGAATCCACCTATCACCGCGCAAGTTATGACGGACTTCCCGGACTGGTCATCCGGCTGATGGGCAATACGGCGAAAGGCGCCTAGCGCTATTCCTCGGTCTGGATCAGGACCGCTTCGCCAATGAGCAGAAACAGGAAAAAAGGCCCCCAGGCTGCGAGGAGTGGCGGATAGGCACCCAGATTGCCCATCGCGAGACCGAAATTGTCTGCGACAAAATACGCAAACCCCAATGCCATGCCAATGACGGCTCGAATAAAAAGCCGGCCAGACCGCGCGAGGCCAAAGGCTGCAACGGCGCCCAGCAATGGCATCAAAATGGTCGAAAGTGGCCCGGCCAGCTTGTGCCAGAGGCCGGCCTGCAAGGCTGCCGTTGGTCGGCCGGCTTCGTGCAATTCGCCAATGGCTCTCCACAGGCGCCGGAATGACAATCCATCCGCACTGACATTTGAAAGTGTAAACTGTTCCGGTCGGACGCCAGCGCCGACTTGCACATTTCCCATATCGGTTCGCGTTCCACTGGCCACATCGAATCGGCTCGCCCCAATCAGGGTCCAGCCGCCGCCTTGGGGAATGGCGCGCGGCGCCCGCACAATGGCCAGCAGAGAACCTCCGGACCGATTGTAGATCGTCACGTTGGAAAGGCGGGTTGCAGTCCCGCGGCCAGTGACGCTTTCGGCGTGGATCAGATGATCTCCGTCGCGCACCCAGACATTGTCTGCACCATTCCGTTCCGCCGGGATGGGTCCATAATCAGCATGCTGCCAGCGGTCGAGCGTTGCAGTGGCGCGCGATACGATGCGGTCGTTGAACGCAAAGGATGCAAGCGCGACGCCAAAGGCCGCGACGATCAGTGGCGCCAGCACCTGATGTGCCGAGAGTCCCGCCGCTTTCATCGAGATCACTTCACTGTTCTGGTTGAGTGTCGCGAGCGTGATGATGGTGCCCAGGAGTATCGAGAAGGGCAACAGGAAGGCTATGATTTCAGGCAGGCGCAAGGACAGGTAGGTCCAAAGTTGGGCGCTGCCATTACCCTTGTAGGCCAGCACGCTTCCGGATTCGCCCAAGAGATCAAGCGTCTGCAGCACAAGCGCCAATGCCAGCAGCACGGCCAGACTGCGCAGCAGGAACATGCGCGCCATATACCAGCTGATCGTGCTCGACGGGAAAAAGGAGTTCGACACGATCAGCTACCCGCAAGACTTGGAATGAATTTTGCCACCAAGCGCCGGAAACCGGCGCCCAATTTGGCGAAGGACCGCTCAAGCGCGCCAATTGGCTGCCCGCCCGGCACATAGGCAACAGTATAATACATCCAGCAAATCAAGGCCGCAAAGCCAAGGAAGGGGAGCCAGAGCGCATAGAATGGATCGATCAGACCGAGCGACCCCATGCTTTCGGCATATTCGTTGACCTTGTGATAGGCGACGACCATCACGATCGACAGGAACACACCAAGTGACGATGAAGACCGCTTGGGCGGGACAGCCAGCGCCACCGCCAGCAATGGCAGGAGCAACATCATGGCGACTTCGACCAGCCGGAAATGAAAATTGGCGCGCGTTTCATCGCGAATCATCTTTGAAACCCTGGGATCATTGCCGACCCGCGCGAGTTCAGGGATCGTCAACTCCCGATCCTTTCCGCCGCGATTGCGAAACGCTTCGATCTTCGGCAGGTCGATGGGCAGGTCGTGTCCGGTGAAGCTCAGAATGCGGGGCGTCTTGAAGCCCGGGGCATCATGAACCAGGACGCCGTTCGCCAGTCGCAGGATGATGGTGTCGGGATCATCCGTTGCAAGAAACGTCCCTTTTTCGGCCGTTACGGCAAGGGTCTTCCCGTCCTTGCCTTCACCCATCACGAAGATCCCGGAGAGGTCTCGACCATTGTTGCTGCTCTTTTCGATCCGCATGGTCATGCGCTTGCCCAGATGCGTGAATTCACCAACCTTGATCGATGCGCCGAGCGCTCCGGAGCGGAGTTCGAACCGAAGCCCTTCATAGGCATAGCGGGCATAGGGCTGCACGTAACCGACAATGGCCAGATTCACGAGCGCAAGAGCAATCGCATAGAGATAGGGCGTGCGCAGGAGCCGACCATAACTCTGGCCAATCGCGCGAAAGGCATCGAGTTCTGATGACAGCGCAATGCGCCGAAACGCCAGCAGGATGCCAAGCAAAAGGCCGATCGGGATACCAAGCGAAAGATATTCCGGCAAAAGATTCGCCAGCATCCGCCAGACAACGCTCACCGGCCCACCCTCGGACACCACAAAATCGAACAGCCGCCGCATCTTGTCGAGCACCAGCAGCAGGGCCGCAATGACCAGACAGGCGAAGAGCGGTGCCGCGATCAAGCGAGCGATATAGCGATCGGCGGCAGAAAGCATTGTTTGAGTGTCTGTTTATCCAGTGACCATCATTTCGCCGCAAAGAGTCCCTATTGCACAAATCACACAGGGATTTTCGGTGGCGTAATGCCGGATATAGCCTTGAGGAGTCTGTTGGTCATGTTGAAATTTCGCAGCTGCATGGTTGGCCTTTCGCTCGTGTTTGCCCCGGCATTCGCGACGCCCGCTGCAGCGACGATTTTGGGTCCGGATGCGGCAACGTGTGCGCGCGGCGATGGGCCGGCGATTCTTGTCAATGTCGTTGGATTCAAGAACCGCGCGGGGACTGTGCGTGCGCGCACGTTTGGGGGCAATCCCGCGACTTGGTTTGACAAGAAATATGTTCTGAAACGCACGCTCACGGATGTCCCTTCCGCCGGGCCTGTCTCCATCTGCATGCCCGTTCCTGGGCCCGGCACCTATGCCGTCGATATTCGGCATGATGTCGATGGCGCGGGCAAAACCGACAGGGGAGATGGGGCGGGGGCTTCGGGCAATCCGCAAGTTTCGCTTTTTGATGTGCTCTTCAAACGCAAGCCTGCCGCTGACAAGGTTTCTGTCCGCGTGAATGAAGGTGTAACGACGATCACGGTCGTCCTCAAATATCTCTCGGGCGGTTCAATCAAGCCTGTGCAGATGACGTCGGGCCGCTGAAATGGTTGCTGTCGCGCTCCTGTCGAACCCCCGCTCGACCGGCAACCGTGACATGCTTCCCAGGATTCGCGCCTTTTGCGCGGGGCGTCCCGACATGTTTCACTATGAAGTGGAACATGTCAGCCAGATTGCCGATGCGCTCGAATCAATTGCGCGGGTCAGACCGAAGGTGCTCGTCATCAATGGTGGCGATGGCACCGTGCAGGCAACGCTGACAGAGCTGTATAATGGCGGCCAGTTCGGGCGGGAAGTTCCGCCTGTTGCCGTGCTGCCCAATGGCAAGACCAATCTGATTGCACTTGATCTTGGTTCATCTGGCGATCCGCTTGTTGCGCTTGAGCGGATTGCCATGCTTGCCAAGAGTGATCTTCGCCCGCATGTTGTGGAGCGCGAGCTGATTGCATTGACTGAAGGTGAGACCGCCATCAATCGGCCGGTGCTCGGCATGTTCCTTGGAGGTGCCGGCCTCGCCGATACCATCCTTTTCTGCCGCAACAAGATCTATCCGCTCGGCTTGCCCAACGGCGTGAGTCACGTTCTTGCAGGCATATTGGTTCTGTTTTCTGCAATATTCGGCGTTCGTGGCAAGTATCTGCCACCCGCACCCCAGCCCGTTCGTGTTTCCCTGATCCGCGAGGGTCAATCTTCGCAGCGTTTTGCCTTTTTGATCGTTACGACGCTCGAAAAGATGTTACTCGGTGGCAAATCTGGCGGCCGCGCTTCCGGCCTGAAGCTGATGGCCGTTGACCAGTCTCCGCTAGCCTTGCTCAAGGCGCTCATTGCAAGCATTCGGGGCCAGCTGGGAGACCGGCCTGTCGTTGGCGTGCATGTGGAGCAGGGCGATGTCATCCGCATCGAAAGCGAACGATCGAGCGTCATTCTTGACGGTGAGGAATTTCATGCGCTGAAAGGCAGGCCGATCGTCCTGCGATCGACGCCGCCCGTATCGTTCCTCCGCCTCGCAGCGTGAGCGACCTTCGCGCGCTTGTTTCTGCCGAGCTGGCGGAGCCCGTCAATCCGCGCGTCTCGGCAATGGCTGCAGCAATTGCTGCGGACTTTGGGCACGCGGCCCGGGCCGTGCTCTTCTACGGATCCTGCCTGCGGCAGCAGGAACTGGACGGGCTCATGCTCGATTTCTACCTCATTGTCTCCGACTATGAGGAAGCCTGGCCGGGCAGCTGGCTGGCCACAGCGAACCGCCTGATACCGCCCAACGTCTTCCCGTTTGCGCATGCAGGGCTTGCTGCAAAATATGCGGTGCTCAGCGAACGGGATTTTGCCATCCTCAATGGCCCTGCCGCGACGACCGTCTCCGTCTGGGCGCGCTTTGCACAGCCAAGCCGGTTGGTCTGGGCGGCCGACGATGCTGCTCGAGACACTGTGGTTGCAGCCGTCGCCGATGCGGCACCGACCTTGTTTCGGTTTGCGCGACCGATTGCTGGTTCATGCGATCCGCTCGATATCTGGCGCGCAGGTTTTGCCCAGACCTATCGCGCTGAATTGCGCGCCGAACGCGAAGACCGGTCTGGTTCGATTGTTGACGCCGACCCCGAGCGCTATCGACGCTTTGGAGAAGCGATCCCCGAAACGATGCTGGATCGTCCAGCGGCTGAGCGCCGCTGGCGAAGCTTGCAGAGGCGCGGCAAGCTGATGTCCGTTGTCCGGCTGGCCAAGGCAAGCTTCACCTTTGCAGGCGGTGTCGATTACCTCGCCTGGAAAATCAACCGCCACGCAGGGACCCAGATCGCCATAAAGCCCTGGCAGCGCCGCTGGCCGCTCCTCGGGGCCATAGTCTTGGTGCCAAGATTGTTGTTGCAGGGAGCTGTGCGCTAGCGCCCGAATTTGCGTTGCGTTTTCCCGAAGCGCGTCTTGCGCGTGCCGGGCTTGCCTTCATTGCTGCGGCCCATGATCGGCAGTTTTTGCTGGTCGACCGGAATGCCGAGTTCGCTCTGTTCCAGCGCGCGAATTTCGTCGCGCAAGCGGCCCGCTTCCTCGAATTCGAGATCGGCCGCCGCCGCACGCATCTTCTTTTCGAGTTCCTCGATATAGGCACGCAGATTATGGCCGACCATGTGTACCGGCCCGTCTTCGATCTCCACCGTCACCTGATCGCGCGAGGCAACGTCCTTGATGATATCACCAATCGCACGCTTTATTGTCTCCGGCGTGATGCCGTGCGCGGTATTGTAGGCGAGCTGCTTTTCCCGCCTACGATCCGTTTCGGCGATGGCGCGTTCCATGCTGCCCGTCATCCGGTCGGCATAGAGGATGACGCGGCCATCGACATTGCGCGCCGCGCGGCCAATCGTCTGGATCAACGAGGTTTCGGATCGCAGGAACCCTTCCTTGTCTGCATCCAATATGCACACGAGCCCGCACTCCGGAATGTCCAGCCCTTCGCGCAGCAGGTTGATGCCGACGAGGACATCATAGACGCCCAATCGCAGGTCACGGATCAGTTCGATGCGCTCGAGCGTCTCGACATCGGAATGCATGTAGCGGACGCGCAAACCCGCTTCGTGCATGAACTCGGTCAGATCCTCCGCCATCCGCTTGGTCAGCGTGGTGACGAGTGTCCGATAGCCCGCTTCGGCTGTCTTTCGGCATTCGTTGATGCAATCCTGCACCTGGTCTTCGACGGGTCGGATGGTCACAGGCGGATCGATCAGGCCGGTGGGCCGGATTACCTGTTCGACAAAGACGCCGCCGGTCTGCTCCATTTCCCAATTGCCGGGCGTCGCTGAAACATAGGTCGTCTGCGGGCGCATCGCCTGCCACTCGTTGAAGCGCAATGGGCGATTGTCGATAGCAGAAGGAAGGCGGAAGCCATATTCGGCCAAGGTCAGCTTGCGCCTGTGGTCACCACGCGACATGCCATTGACCTGTCCGATCGTCACATGGCTTTCATCGACGAAAAGCAATGCGTTGTCGGGCAGATATTCAAAAAGCGTCGGGGGCGGCTCGCCCGGCAGGCGCCCAGTCAGGAAGCGCGAGTAGTTTTCAATGCCCGCACAGCTTCCGGTGGCGGCAATCATCTCAAGGTCGAAATTGGTCCGCTGCTCAAGCCGCTGTGCTTCCAGCAGCCTGCCTTCGGAGACGAGCTCCTTCAGTCGTTCCGCCAGTTCAAGCTTGATCGCTTCCATGGCCTGCTTGAGGGTCGGGCCCGGCGTCACATAGTGCGAGTTTGCATAGACGCGGACATAATCGAGCGATGCAACCTTCTTGCCCGTCAGCGGATCGAATTCGACAATCTCTTCGATGTCGTCGCCGAAGAAGGAAATGCGCCACGCCGTGTCTTCATAGTGCGACGGGAAGAGTTCCAGATTGTCCCCCCGCACACGGAAATTGCCGCGGGCGAAGGCCTGATCATTGCGCTTGTATTGCAGGCTCACCAGCTTCCGGATGATCTCCCGCTGGTCGACGCTCTGGCCCTTCTTCAGGTCGAAGATCATGGCCGAATAGGTTTCGACCGAGCCGATGCCATAGAGGCACGACACCGATGCCACGATCAGCACATCGTCGCGCTCCAGCAAGGCGCGCGTTGCCGAATGGCGCATCCGGTCGATCGCTTCGTTTACGGAGCTTTCCTTCTCGATGTACGTGTCGGACCGCGGGACATAGGCCTCGGGCTGATAATAGTCGTAATAGGACACGAAATATTCGACCGCATTGTCCGGAAAGAAGCTCTTGAATTCGCCATAAAGCTGCGCCGCGAGGATCTTGTTCGGGGCAAGGATCAAGGCTGGCCGTTGCACCGCCTCAATCACCTTGGCCATGGTGAAGGTCTTGCCCGAACCGGTCACGCCCAGCAGGACCTGATCATGTTCGTGTGCATTGATGCCGGCGACAAGTTCGGCAATCGCCGTTGGCTGGTCCCCGGACGGTTGATACTCGCTCACAATCCTGAATTGCTTGCCGCCATCGGCCTTGGGTGGGCGTTCCGGACGGTGCGGGATGAAGGCTTGACCGGTTTCCGGCTCGTCAAGTGTGGTGCGGATGGTCAAGGACATATCAGGAACATAGGATGTCGGAGCGGGCGTGGCAATGGCGCCTCGGGACGTAGTGTCCTAGTATTTGTCCCTATGTCTCGTCGCGATTGTCTCTGGCAAAGTGACGCCAAGTGCCCAGGCGGGCGTGCAATAAGCGAGGGGATAAGACCATGAACATGGCAGTCGGTGCAGTCAGGGCCCAGTCGGACCTTCCCACAAAGGCAGACATGATTGCGCGGGCGCAGGCTCTTTTGCCCGCCCTGCGGGAACGTTCGGCAGACGCTGAAAAGAACCGGCGCCTCCCCGATGAAACGGTCGCGGATTTCAAGGCGGCGGGCTTCCCCAAGATTCTCCAGCCCAAACGCTTTGGCGGATATGAACTGGGCCCCGATACTGCTGTGGAAGTGATCCGCACGATTGCGACGGCCTGCGGGTCGAGCGGTTGGGTGACCAATCTGTTCGTCATCCATAACTGGCAGGTCAGCCTTTTTCCGATGCAGGCGCAGGACGAGTATTGGGACGGCAGCGACGATCGGCTGTGCTCGACCGTGTCCTTTGCGACCAAGAGCGAGATGACCGAAGTCGACGGCGGCGCCAGGTTGAGCGGTCGTTGGAAGTTCTCGAGCGGCTGTGACTTTGCGGACTGGTTCCTGATCATGAAACCCAGCCCGACCTGCTTTGACTGGATGCTCATCCCGCGCAGTGATGCGACGATCGAGGATGACTGGTTCGTCTCCGGCTTGAGCGGCACCGGCAGCAAGGACCTGATCCTCGACAATGTGTTCGTGCCTGCGCACCGCCGTGTCTCGGGCATGGACGTTGCCATGGGGACGACGCCGGGCGGCAAGGCGCTCGGCATTCCGATGGGCCGCTTGCCCTTTGCCTGGCCCGCCGTCTGGGGCATCCCGGCGGCGCTGGTCGGCATGGCCTCGGGCATGGCAGAGGCCGTGCGCACGACGCTTATTGGCAAGAAAGGCCTCTTCACCGGCGAACTCCAGGTCGAACGGGTCGCCAACCAGATCCGGCTGACCGAGGCCCTGACGGACATCCACGCCGCCGAACTCATCATGCGCCACCGGATGGACGAGCTGAACAGATGGGCAGAAGCGGGACAAGCCCCCGCACCGATTGACGCCTATGCCTCGCACCGCGATGCGGCCTATGTCTCGCGCCGCATGGGCGAGGTGGCCAGCAAGCTCTCGCTGATGGCGGGGGCGACCTCTGTCTACCTTGGCAATCCGATCCAGCGTTTCAAGCGGGATATCGATGTGGGCGTCACCCATGTCTCTCTGGTTTGGGAAGAGGCGGCGGAAAATTATGGACGCGCCCTGTGGGATCTGCCGCCAAAGGGTCGGTGACGGGGTCTCCACCGAGCGCTTCGGCTGCAAGCTCGGCATCTTCGTCAAGGAATTCCTGCGCGATTTCCGCGTCGAGCTTGTCGAGCGGCGTCTGCTTTGAATCCCGCTCGTCCGCTGCCTTCGCCGCCAAGCCCCAGGCCTTTGCCGCGGTCAGGGCAATCGCCCGCCGGCTTTCGAGCGTTTCGCTCTGCGCCTTGGCCAGCTGAAGGGCTTCCTGCTGCCTGCACATGATGGCCGAAGGACGCATGCGCGCAGGCCCTAGCGCTTCATATTGTCGAGGCCGGGAACCAGGCCGCGCTTGTCAGACGGATTGGATGCGTTTGTCTTCGGCTTTTCGGCCTTGGGCTTGCGGACTTCACGGTTGGATTTCTTTTGCGATTTGGCCACGACCTTGTCCTTTCAATGGTGGTTTTTCCCGATGACAAGAGTCGCCCGCAGGATGGCGATCAACGCCCGACAATAATCTGCTCAACCGAGCATAACGACATAAGCGGGATATGGGCATCGCGTACCCCCTTTACAAGGAAAGCGCGGCAAGGCGCTTTCCCGACCCGTTCCGGAACTTGTCAAATTTGTCACTCCCCTCCGGTAGAATAATACCGGCCGCGCAATCATTGGGACGGGGGCGATGCGGGAGGGGAAGGCACTGCGCTTCATCACGCAGGATGGAGCAGATTCACAGCGAATAGGAAAGGCCTTTTTTCGTGAGGGTTGCTCTGGCTTGAGTCGTTATGATTCGGCTCTACATCCCCCCAAGGTCGCAGCCCCGTTCCTCAAGGATCGGGCGCAGTGCGCGAAAGGCGGCTGGGGTGCGATAAAGCGGGATGGTCGGATAGAGATGGTGGATAATATGGTATTGCATCCCCGAAGACCCGATCGTTCCCCACAGGCTGCGGAATGAGCGTGTATCGCGATATCGGCCCGTCTGCGTCATCGGCTGGTGCGGTGCCCAGCTGAGGTAGAAATTGATGTAGACTGAGCTGATCTTGATGGGCAGCCACCACAGGAAAAGTGCTTCCCAAACATGGCCGCTCCAGGCGAGGACGGCGAGAATGGTGTATAAGGAGGCCCGGGCAAGCAGGCCGTGAAGCATGGCCTGCGCGGCAGCCGGCGTCCCGAGCCGCTGCAGCGTCGCGCCATAGCGATCGTGCCGCGGCTGGTTCTTTACAATGGCCTTTGCGAGCCCTTGCAGAGCGGTCGGTGCAGCCATGGGATAATCCGGATCCAGCTCAGGATCATTGGCGTGGCGATGATGCTCGTAATGCGTAACCCTGAGAACCGAAAGCGGGGTCCACATCGGGATCAGCGAAAACCAGCCCACAAGTTCGTTGACCCAATGCCAGCGGGAACCTTCGGGGAAGATGATGTTGTGCTGGGCTTCGTGCGAGGGGAGGTAACTGACGGACAGGTTGAATGTCGCAATCAGGAATCCTGCCCAGAGCGGCAGCGCCCCGCTGAAGACAAGAGGCCACAGCGCAAGCCATACGCTGGTGTTGGCAATCGGCCAGAGGACCATCAGCCAGGGAAAGCCGCCAATGAATTGATCGGCAATGGCCTTTTCCCGCGCGCGCAGGCTCGAGGGAACGGCCGGTTCTACCACAGCCATGTCCTCCGCATACGGGCCGCCGCACCAAGGATGACGCCGGCAACCAGGCCAAACTTGATCGGACTGAGGCCAAGAGGCGCAGACAATCCGGCAAGACCAAGGATGGCGGCAATCAGCGGTGCCAGGAAGCCGATGCCAAACAGGATCGGGCCGAAGTTGAACGCAAGTGCAATCAATCGCATGGCGCAAGCCCCCTTCTGCCGGGCGTTCGTGCGCACGGCTATTGCGTGCGATGTTAGTCAGAGTTCCGCCGCTTGTCAGCTACCAACGCGTCTTCACAAAACACGCCCGATCCCGTTTGATCGGAACACTCTGCGCGACACTGCAAGATGTGTAATTCCCCTTCGGCAGGACAATATCGGCCGCGCAATTCTCTGAGCTGGGTATTCCAGCGCATTGACCGCAATAGGGCCGAGCGACTTGCGGAGTGTTGTATATTGGCATCGGTCCATCTTGTTGTCTTGTGTTCATGAAACTCTTTGCGCGCACCCGTGTTTGCCCGCTGTCCTCATGTTTGAGTTGGACGCAGCGTAAAGGATTTATTGATGTTGAAACCATTGTCAGTTGCCGTTGTCTTGGCGACAATGATTGCCACCCCTGCTTTTGCCCAGGGAGAAGCGCCGTTCACAGGACCCCATGTCGAAGCTTTGGCCGGCTATGAACACACGGGTGATGCGGATGGCATCATGTATGGTGTCGCTGGCGGCGTCGATTTTCAGCTTGGCGGTGTCATCGCAGGCCTTGAAGGGGAATTGAGCGATTCCACCAACAAGGGAAGCAATGTGGATGTACTCCAGATCGGCGACAGTACGAATCTCAAAACGGGTCGCGACCTCTATGCAGGCGCCCGCATCGGGTTCGCAGTCAGTCCGAAAACCATGATCTATGCCAAGGGGGGCTATACCAACGCCAAGTTCGACGCGCGGTACGCCGATGCCACCGGCACTGTGTTCACACAAGGCCGCACAGCCGATGGCTATCGACTGGGAGCAGGGATTGAACAGAAATTCAACCTCTTCGGGCCGAGCGGGTTCATCAAGGCGGAATATCGTTACTCGAACTACAAGAATCTCGATGTTGGTGCCAATGATGTAAACATCGACGTCGATCGTCATCAGGTCGTCGTCGGGCTTGGCGTCCGTTTCTAGCCGCAAGGGGGCCCATCCGCCGGCGCGATGTCGACGGATGGGCCCCGGCCGCTCTTGGGCTTGACCGGGCATTGCCTGCGCTGTCGGTTTCGTCCCCAGATGCAGCGTCTTTGCCCGATCAAGGCAGCTGCCCCGGCATCAGGGTCTGGATGGCTTCGCAAAGCGCCGAACGATCTCGGACTTCCTGTAAAACGTCCGCTCCAGTCCGCCGTAAAGCAAAATACCAACCGAAAATTGACCGTCACGCAGCAGGTTGAGCAGTCCTTCAGGGGTTGTTTCACCAGCCAGGCAATTTTCATCAAAATGAAAGTCGTGGCGTTTGGCCGCAGCACTTATCGCTTGTACACGTGCTCGGGCAATTTCAGGTACTTTCGAGGACCAGGCCAAAGTCAGACCCTCCCAACTCCATCCAAAGCCTTGCCGCTTCAGAACATGGAGCAAGTAGCGCCGATCGGGCTTGCCGTTATAAACCGAGTTGTGCTCCTCGATGCCCAGCCACGTATCTGCCTGCAATGGCACAAAAGCGACCGGTCGCACCAAATCGTTCAGCGCGATCAGATCGAAACGCCCGTCTGTCCGTCGCTTGAACCGTGTGGCCCCTTTGGCCAATCCGGAGCCGCCATACTCTTCGAGGTAACTGCCCTCGAGTCCCGGTGGCTGCACCGTGCCCTGCCAATTTGAGAAAGTGCCGGTGAAGACCAAGGGTCCGTCCGTCGGACTGTCTTCGGTCCGGTCTCCATTGGCCGGGGCGGATGGCGTGGAACCTGTGAGCGGCAGGTAAGTCGCATCAAGATCGACGTCGATTGCCGCCAGGAAGTCTTTATCGCGAAACAGAGCCGGAATTTGCCCGTTCGAAACAGGCCCTTTGATAGCCGTGCCCTCACCGCCAGCGTCGAGTGCAAAACCGTAACGTCCGGCAATAGCATCCAGATACTTGGCCCTGGCATCCATGAATGGCGCTTGCTTGGCAATTGAGGGATCGAACGATTTCCAGATACCGCCCTCCTCCTTGCGGAAGATGTAATAGTAGCTCGTTGGCTCGTTCGTATCGTTGATCGACAGGTAAAGGTCCGGTTCAGCGATGCGCACGAAACGCGGCGGCAGGATGCCCTCATGTTCGGCAACGCCTTCGGTATCGGCAATCACCCGTCCTGCAGCATCATGCGAAAAGCTCACGATACTGGCCCCCGCGTCCAGATCGTTGCTGCCGACAACCCAGTAACGCCCATCAAGGCCTGAGGGAGCGACAAGCTCTGCAGGCGCGACAAATGGTCGTTCGCTGTAGAGGCAGGCTGTCAGCAATAACGGCAGCAGAGGAATTAGCAGACGCAACCGCATAGCCACTCCCCGGGTTACGGCAGTCCATCATGGTTAGGCCCGCCGCGGCATGAGTCAATTCCTGATCGTAACCGGATTCAAGTTCGATCAACCGCGCGTTGACGAAAGCCTCTTCTCACAGCGCCGCATCATGCCGGGATGAATCTGATCAGCAGAGGGATCTCGCGAAGCGGCATTGGCCCACGTCATCGACCATGTGCCGGAGGGCGCATATCGACGCGAGAATCTGCCCGGCAAGTGGGGGATCGGGGGAGGCTGGGCAAGCTGTTTTGAGAACAAAGGTGCAGAGAGTGGAGAATTGACCCGAATTCACAAGGCAATGTGCGCGTGAATGTCAGTTTTCAGGGATAAGGCACCAACGGCGAAATGGCGCATTTGGGGTGGATAGAAGACTGTCTGTTTTTAGACTTCAAAGCTGTCAATCGAACGCGTCATTATATGTCTAGGCAGGTTCAGTGGTGCTGTATCAGGTCCCACAGGTTGCCATAAAGATCGCTGAATGCGGCAACGGTACCGTAATTGTAGGTGGCCGGTTCTCTTACCCATCGGACACCTGCTAAAGTGAAAGCAGCGTAGTCACGAGCGAAATCATCAGTTGATAAGAATAGGAACACGCGACCTCCGGCCTGATTGCCGACGTACTTAGCTTGATACTCATCGGATGCGCGTGCGAGAAGGATTGTGGTTGCTTCGCTCGGCGCACCTGGCGGTTTGATTATCACCCATCGCTTATCTTGCTCCGGGAGGTAAGTGTCCTCGACCAGCACAAAGCCGAGCTTCCCAACATAAAATGCCAAAGCCTCATCATAGTCGCGAACGACCAAAGCAATGTGAACGAGATAGGGCATTCTGGACGTTCCCTTTAGTTGTCCCCCGCATCGTCAGCTCTCGAGATCACGGTTGCAACCCTGTGAGGGCAGCAAGTTTGTCGAATGCGGCAACATCAGGATGGCGCCTAAGGGGTGGAATGCGGACATTGTCTTGGGCTTTGCCAGCGCAAATCCCAACGCGCCAGTTTCAACAGATCTTACCAAGATATTTGGTGCCTTGGCTGCGTTTTTAAGGCCCCTTTCGAAAGAATGCCTGAGGACATTCATTCAACGATCCACTTAGATTGATCCAGGTCAATGACAGTGAGCGCTAAATGATAGACTGCGAAATTCGGTTCTGGGGTTTCCCAAATTTCTATCTCAAGTTCAGAGAGCAAATGAGAGGAGTCAGGTAAACATGAGAGGGTTAATAATCGCCGCGTTTGCGAGCGTATCGCTTTTCGGAACTGCCCCAGCCTTCGCTCAGCAGCAAGAGATTATCGTTACCGGGAAGATGAAGGTTCCAAAGGGCTTTGAGCCCGTAAAAAAGGTGGTCAGCATCGAAGACCTGCATCTTGCTACTCCAGCTGATGCTCGAAAAATGGAGAGGCGTGTCCGCGAAGCAGTCGCACAGATCTGCGCGGTTCCAGCACGTGCCGCACCTTGGGAGGTCCGCGATGGCAAGCTCTGCAGCGATTTCGCTTGGGCCAGCGCCCGGCCCCAAATGAATGAGGCGCTTAAACAGGCTCGCAGCCACTGACTTCTATTCGCCTTGGTGATTGCCGGGCAAGCTAGCGACGTGGATGAGGTCAAGCGACGGCTTTTGTCAGATCCCGCAAATCAGTCTTAGTTTGACCTTGTCTGCCATGTCTGATGTCAGAGATAAGGATGCAGCAAATCTCAAGCAATGGGGTCGGTACCAGGCATCCGAAAAATGATGCAACGACCATTCATTAAAGCGCACTCATGCAACGGCACGCACCATGCGGGCACCCCGCTCGAAATGGGCTGCAACAGCCTATGTCGATCCCGACCGCCTATCATGCTGACAGTTTCACATAAATGGTGACAGGTTAGCGGTTATACTTATGCTGCCGTCCCATACACCACCGACTCGCCGCTCAAACTAGAGTGTGTTGCATCTGCATTGAGTGGTGACCTGTCGTACTCTTAATGACATCATAGTTCGGTCTTTCGCGCCGATTTGCTATCCAGCAGGAGAAGATCATGAGAAAGTTGGCAACATTTTGCACCGTTGTAATTGCCATGTCAGGTGCCACCGCCGTCCAAGCCCAAAGCTTCACCTTTCAATCGCAAGACAAGGAAGCCGTCGAGACTGGCGGCACCAGAACGGATGGCACGACTTTTGGAGGCTTGTACACATCAGGCACCTCAGACATTGTGTGGGCAGACGGAAAGAAAACCAGCGAAGTCTACAAGTGCATTGGGGTAACGATGCCGCCAAATGACACGACATATAACTCACGCACTGTTTGCGAGAGCAGCGGAGCAGCGGGTTCGAATGCAGTTATTTGGGGATGCACCGCGCCAGAAAAGGCTACCAACGCCGTTCATTGTATTGGCTGGGCCTTTGGCAAAAGCGGCAGCTATGCCGGGCGTCGAGGAACGTTTACATTCCTTGGAATTGGCAGCAAGGGCTCCGGCACCGGGCAGTGGGCTCAATAGCAAGCTCATATAACATCGTTTTGCGCGCGGGGTTATAGGAATGCCAGCCTCGCGCGCCATACACTCCAGATAGCACTGGGCAGTTTTCTATCGATTCCCGACAATCCCTTTTCGGGATGATGCTCTCCATTCCGGTCGTGGCGGGCTTTGGAAGGCGGTGCACGCGTTGCCGGACCGGCGCAACTCCGTACTGGACATTCTCCCCGCAATCGCGATGCTGCGGTTCATCGTCATCTGGTGGGACAATCGACAATGATGAAGCATGGATTGGTTCTGGCCGCCCCGGCGCTTCTGCTCTGCGGGTGCAACAAGGGCGTCGACATGAAGAACGCCTCGGCCTCAGAAGTGGCCGACAAGGTGAAGGCCGCAACGGCGGACGGGCAGTTCGTCTCTCCCGGGCGCTGGGAATCGACGATGACCATGATCGACATGTCCATGCCCGGCATGCCGCCGGAAGCCGCGGCGCGGATGAAAGGGATGATGGGCAAGCCCAGGACATTCACCTCCTGCCTGACCGAAGCCGAAGCGAAGAAGCCCAAGGAAGACTTCTTCGCAGGCGGGGACGGCGGCAATTGCCGCTATGATCATTTCACCATGTCCGGCGGCGTTATCGATGCGTCGATGAGCTGCAAGGAGGCCGGCGCGATGCGGACGATGACGATGAAGGGCACCTATTCGCCGGACCGCTATCACATGGCTGTGGCCGCCACCGGCAATGGCGGCACCGGAGCCGGCATGTCGATGAAGATGGAAATGGATGCCAAGCGCACGGGCGCCTGCACAGGCAAGGAAGGCGGTTAGGTCTCGTCGCCGATCTTGAGCGCCATGCGTGCGGCGGCAAGGTCTTCCTCCAGCACCATGAGCCGGATCGGGATGGAGAGCCCGCCGGCATAGTTTGACATCTCAAGGTCGAAGATGACGGACTCGACGTCGCAATCGGCAAGCCGCGACTGGGCGAGCCCTGCCTCGAAACTGTTGTAGTATCGGGCAAATTCTACAAGAGCCACGCGCGTCAGCCCTGCCAGGGCAAGTGGGACTGGACGCGCAGGGGCAGTCCGTCGATGCTCTGCGTCCGCGTGCCGAGCTTCTTGAGCCGCGCGTCGGGATCCTGCTGCGCATGATATTTCGAGAGCGTCTCCCGTTCGGCCTGCAGCGTCATCAGGGGCACGCCCCAGCCGCAACTTGTCTGGACGCTCTCCACATCGATGACGAAGATCTGCCGCGTGCCGGGGAGAAGCGTGAACTGCCCGGCAAGCTCCGCCCACCCCGCGTCCTGCGGCAGAACAGCATGGCCCCGGCCATAGATGCGCAGGATCAGCGGCGGTCGATCAAAGGCGCAGAACATGATCGTGATCCGCCCGTCTACCGAGAGATGGGCCTGCGTTTCATTGCCCGATCCGCCGACATCGAGATAGGCGACGCGACCCGGGCCAAGCACGCGGAAACTGTCCATGCCCTTGGGGCTGAGGTTGATCCGCGCGCCTTCTGCTGCGGTCGCCACGAAGAAGACCGGCTGCTTCGTGACAAAGGCAATATGGTCGTCGGTCAGTTCCGGTGTGAAATCGGACATGTTCGCTCCTTCTAGGCCGCCGTGCCGCCGACGGTCAGCCCTTCGACCAGCAGCGTCGGCTGGCCAACGCCCGCGGGCACGCTTTGCCCGCCCTTGCCACAGATGCCGATCCCTTCGTCGAGCGCAAAGTCATTGCCGATGCCGCGGACCTTGGTGAGGACGCTCGGCCCGTCACCAATCAGTGTGGCGCCTTTCAGCGGTGCGCCGATCTTTCCATTCTCGATGCGATAGGCTTCGGTGCAGGAGAACACGAACTTGCCCGACACAATATCCACCTGGCCGCCGCCAAAGCTCTTGGCGAAAATGCCGGACTTGACGCGCGAGAGGAGTTCGGCGGGATCGTCCTTGCCGGCCTTCATGAAGGTGTTCGTCATGCGGGGCATCGGAGCATGGGCATAGCTTTCGCGCCGCCCGTTGCCGGTGGTCGGCACGCCCATCAGCCGGGCATTGAGCCGGTCCTGCATATAACCCTTGAGGATGCCATCCTCGATCAGGACCGTCTCGCCCGTCGGCGTGCCTTCATCGTCGATCGAGAGCGACCCGCGCCGGTTCGGGATCGATCCGTCATCGACGACCGTGACGCCGGGGGCGCCCACACGTTCTCCGATGCGGCCCGAAAAGGCAGAGGTGCCCTTGCGGTTGAAATCGCCTTCAAGCCCGTGGCCGATCGCTTCGTGGAGGATGATGCCGGGCCACCCGGGGCCGAGCAGCACGGTCATTTCCCCTGCTGGTGCCGCAACGCTGTCCAGGTTGACCAGTGCCTGGGCGAGCGCCTCGTCAATCGCGCGGTTCCAGGTCTCGGGTTCGAACAGGCCGTCATAGAGATAGCGGCCACCGATCCCGAAGGTTCCATTTTCACGGCGGCCATTCTGTTCGCAGACGATGCTGATGTTGAGCCGGACGAGCGGGCGGATGTCGGTGGCCAGGAAGCCGTCTGCGCGGACGATCTCCACCACGCTCCAGCTTGCAGCAAGACTGACGGACACTTGCACAACGCGCGGATCGCGTGCGCGCGCGGCGGCGTCGATCTGCTGGCACAGTGCGACCTTGTCGGCAAAGGGGATCAGGCCCATCGGATCGCCGTCAGTATAGAGGTGCCGGTTGTTGAGCCGGGGGGCCGGGGCCATCGACGCCTTTGCCGGATCGAGCAGGGTCAGGGTCTCGCCCGCGCGGCGAATGGCCGCCTCGCTCAGTTCATTGGCATGGGCAAAGCCCGTCATCTCTCCGGACACGCCGCGCAGGCCAAAGCCGGCATCGGTCGAATAGTCGGCCGTCTTCAGGCGGCCATCATCAAATCCAAAGGCTTCGGACGCGCGATACTGGAGGTAGAGTTCTCCGTCATCGCAGGATTTCAGCAGCTCTGCTGCCAGTCGCTGGGCCGTTGCGGGTTCGAGATTGCCATCCCTGTAAAGGAAGCGGCGCGGGTCGGTCGAGTTGCTCATTGCCTTCATATAGGAAGGCCAGACGGCGAAGGATAGATTATCGCTGCGCGGGCGGCGCGGAATCTGCGTCCACGATCGTATATTGCTGTGCGGACTGGGCCTGATGCGCGGCAAGAGATGCCAATGCGGCAAATCCCAGAATCGCAAGCTTGATGGCCATGCCGTTTGTCATGGGCCGAGTCGTAACGCGCAAGTCTCGCCAACGGCTGACGAGTTAGGGTTAACGGCGCGATAAGCTTGGAAGGCTCAATGCGTGTCCGCGGGGCTGCCTGCAAGGACAAACCGCTTGTCACAATAGCCGCAATCGACATAGCCGCGCTCGTCGATTTCGAGCCAGACTCGCGGATGCCCAAGGGCAGTTCCGCCAGGAATGTCACTGGCGCCGTCGCAGGCGACCCTGCGGGTTTTCACGGTCACGGTTTCCGGATTGTGGATCATGGCCGCGGCATTAGCAATCGATGCGGAGGCGCGCAACCGGGTCAGAAATAGGTGACTGTCAGCGAAAATGTCCCCGCATAGTCGCCGGACTGCTGGTTGGCCCCGACATTGAGCGTGCCGCCCACGCGAAACGTCTGCACACCGGTTCCAGGGAAAAGCCTGATACCTGTGCCGCCTTCAACCGCCAGGGCCGTTGTCATCGTGCCGCCGGTTCCGTTGGTCAGTGTGGGCGATGCGCTGATGGCCACATTGATCAGCAGCCCCAGGGCCGCGACTCCGACAAACTCTGCGCGCTTGGGTGTTCCGCCTGCTGCGGCCGTCACACCGCCTGTGGTCGTGCGCACGCCACTGTTCGCATTGATCGTTGCCGTGCCGGCGACCGGGCCCGCAATCAGCGTCCCGAAATCGAGATCTTCTGTCTTGACGAGTGACAGGGGCCTGATCGTGACCGCCTCGACAGGGGCTGCGCGCGTGGCGGCAAGCGCCGGCACACTCACGGCGCCAGCGGCGACCATGCTCAATCCGAGCACCCAGTTTCTGATGGTCCCCACCCTCATGTGGTCCGTCTACGCGGCCCCGGGCTAAGTGCGGTTGAAGGGATATGGTAAAAATTCGGGAAAGGATTTGCGGCTGGGTGGTTTGCGTTGCCGGACATGGTCGTTAAAGCGGGCGCGATGACACACGCCGCAATTTCCATCGATTCACTCCGCAAAATCTATGAAGGCGGAAAGGAAGCCCTGAAAGGTGTCAGCCTTGACGTGCCGCGCGGCGAGATATTCGGATTGCTCGGACCCAATGGCGCTGGCAAGTCGACCATGATCAATATTCTTGCGGGACTTGTGAACAAGACCGGCGGGCGCGCGAACATCTGGGGCTTCGACATTGACGAGCACCCCCGCAATGCGAAAGCCTCCATTGGCATTGTCCCACAGGAAATCCTGTTCGATCCCTTCTTCACGCCGTTCGAAGCGCTCGAGCTTCAGGCCGGGCTCTATGGTGTGCCCAAGAACCGCCGTCGCTCGATGGAGTTGCTGCGCGCCGTCCATCTCGAGGACAAGGCCAATGCCTATTCGCGCACCTTGTCGGGTGGCATGAAACGTCGCCTCCTGGTTGCCAAGGCGATGGTCCATTCGCCGCCGATCCTCGTTCTCGACGAACCGACCGCAGGGGTCGATGTCGAGCTGCGGCAACAGCTCTGGGCCTATGTGCGGGAGCTGAATGCCGGTGGCGTGACGATCGTGCTCACGACCCACTATCTCGAAGAAGCCGAAGAGCTGTGCGACCGGATTGCGATCATCAATCACGGGGAACTGATCGCCAACAAGCCGACGCGTGAACTGGTCGACATGGCGCAAGAAAAGGTCGTTGAGATCACCGTCGACCGCGACCTGGCCGAAGCGCCTTCATCCCCGATGTTCGAATCGATTGAGTTGAAGGCCGGGCGTGTCCTCACGATCACCTACAACAAGGCCCGGGCCAACGCAGGGGATGTGCTGGGTGCCGTGCAGGCGGCCGGCCTTGGCATTGCGGACGTTTCGACACGTGAGGCGGATCTCGAGCATGTCTTCCTGAACCTGACACGCGCGGCCAATGGCTGAACATCACAGTTTCGATGTGCTGGTCCTCGGGTCCGGCGCGGCGGGGCTGACGGCCGCCCTGACCCTGGCGCAACAATACAAGGTTGGTGTGTTGGCCAAGGGCGGGCTTTCGGACGGTGCGACAAGCTGGGCGCAGGGCGGAATTGCCGCCGTTCTGGAACCCGGTGATACCTTTGACAGCCATATCGAAGACACGATGATTGCAGGAGCCGGCCTCAACAATCGGCAAGCGGTCGAATTTGTCATCGAAAGTGCGCCCGAAGCCATTGCAAGGCTCGCAGCACTGGGCGTGCCGTTCAATTCGGGCGAAGGCGATCAGTGGCACCTCACGCGGGAGGGGGGCCATTCGCACCGCCGGATTGTGCATGTCGATGATGCGACAGGCTGGGCGGTGCAGCAGGCGCTTGAAAAATCCGCACACGATCACCCCAACATCACACTCGTCCCCGACCGGGTTGCGATCGACCTGATCATGGGGCGCCACCAGCAGCGCTTTTCGACGAGCGGGCGGATCCACGGCGTCTATGCACTCAACCGTGGAACCGGATTGGTGGAAACATTCACCGCCCGCGCAACGATCCTCGCAACGGGCGGAGCGGGGCGCACCTATCTCTATTCAACCGCGCCGCGCGGTGCGACGGGGGACGGGATTGCCATGGCCTGGCGGGCCGGTTGCCGGGTGTCGAACATGGAGTTCATGCAATTTCACCCGACCTGCCTCTACAATCTCGAGGTCAAGAATTTCCTGATCACCGAAGCGGTCCGCGGCGAAGGCGGGCAGTTGAAGATTCCGACGACCGGCGAGCGCTTCATGCCGCGCTTCGACACGCGGGAAGAACTGGCACCGCGCGATATCGTGGCGCGCGCGATCGATCATGAAATCAAGCGGCTGGGTCTTGATTATGTCCATCTCGACATCAGCCACAAGCCGCCCGAATTTGTCCGCGAACATTTCCCCAATATCCATGCCAAGCTTCTGGAACTCGGGATCGACATCACGACGCAGCCGATCCCGGTCGTGCCCGCGCAGCATTACACGTGCGGCGGTGTGCTCATCGACCTGGACGGGCGCACCGACGCGCCGGGGCTTTATGCGGCCGGTGAAGTCACGCAGTCCGGCCTCCATGGCGCAAACCGGCTTGCCTCGAATTCGCTGCTCGAGTGCCTTGTCTTCGGCGAAGCAAGCGCGCGCCACATCATGGCGAACTGGGACGGCCTGCCTGATCCCCCTCCGATCCGGGACTGGGACGAAAGTCGCGTCACCGATTCGGACGAGGAAGTGGTGATTGCGCAGTGCTGGCGCGAACTGCGGCGTTTCATGTGGAATTTTGTCGGCATCGTGCGGACAACCAAGAGGCTCGAACGCGCCAAGCACCGCATCGACCTGCTCCGGCAGGAAGTGCAGGACTATTACAGCGCGTTCCGCGTGACGCCCGACCTTGTCGAGCTGCGCAACCTTGTCGAAGTGGCTGACCTCATCATCCGTTCGGCCCTGCACCGGCACGAAAGCCGGGGCCTGCACTATACGCTCGATTACCCGAAGACATTGCCGGTCCCGGCGGACACGATCCTGGTGCCCTGACGCCCGGCATCGGAGCCGGGCGTCGGGCCAGTTGCCCGAACAATCAGAACCGGACTGTCGCTTCCACCCCATAGGTTCGCGGGGCGCCGCGGACGAGATAATCCTCGAAGAAGGCATTCAGGTTCAGGCCATAGCTATAGTAGAACTTGTTTGTCAGGTTCTTGCCCCAGAGGCTGACCGAATAGCGATCCGTTGCATAGGTGATCCGGCCATTGAACAGCCAATAGCCCGGGTTGCCACAGGCAAGTTCTGGCGTTGCCTGCAGAACCTTGGTTCCGGCGACCGGCTGGTTGCAGGGTTTCTGCCCATAATCCTTGAACGGGTCGAAGTAATACCGACCCTGATACTGGGTTTCTCCGTGCAACTGCAGCTTGCCCTTGCCAATCTCGAGCGGGGTCCAGTCGACGCCGGCGGAAAATGTGGTTTCCGGCGCATTGGGGAACGGATTTCCGTTGATGTTGAGCGTCAGGCTGCGCGGATCGGTGAGATCGATCCTGTTGCCCTTGTATTTGGAATTGAGCAGGCCAAGCGAGGCATCGAAACGCAGATTGTCGGCCGCCTGCACTTCCAGTTCCGCTTCTCCCCCGTACAGGCGCCCGCTGGCATTCCTGAGGAAGGACGTCGCCCCGACGATCTGGGCGATCTGCTGGTTACTATAGTCATAATAGAAACCGGCAAGGTTCAGCTGCACCCGCCGATCGAACAGGCGGGTCTTCAGGCCGACTTCATAGGCATCGACCTTTTCCGGCTTGACGAAATAGACCTGGCGAATGTCCTGATAGGCAAGGCCATTATAGGTTCCCGCCCGGAACCCCCGGCTGAAGCTCGCATAGCCCAGGATGTCCTTTGCGAACTTGTAATCCGCAACAAACCGGCCGGTCAGCCGACCCGTGCGATTGCTCTGGTTGACGGGCGTGAAGTTCGGATTGAACGGGAAACTGTAGGGGACCAGTGATGCCGCCGGAGTCTTTCCGCCAAGATCGAACAGCACGGTTGACGCATTCTTGTATTTGACGGTGTCGCGCGTGTAGCGCAGCCCGAGTGTGAGCGTCAGCTTGTCGGTTACGTCCCATGCCGCTTCGCCATAGATTGCCGCCGAGGGCCGGTCGATCGTGAAGCGCTGGGTCGCGAGGATCGGACCGAATGGCGCCGCCCCTGCGGCGGCGCAGGCAGCCTGCGCCGCTGTTCCAGCCGCCGAATTGGTCGCCGCAATGTCGGCCTGGAATGCGATCAGGCTGCGCGCATCGAAAAAGCCGTTCGGATTGACCACAACCGGCGCACAGAATCCCGGCGACGAGGGCGTGAGGCTCGGGTTGAGCGCAAAGGCCGGCAGCGTCTTCAAGGCGCTGCCGCCAAGAACCGCTATCGGGGCGTTGTTGAAGCTCGACGGCAGCCCCGCCCCGAGAAGCAGCGGCCGAAGGAAGCCGAAGAAATCCTCTTCGTTGCGTGTCCGGATCTTGTCGCGACCATAATAGAGCCCGCCAATCAGTTTCAGCCCGTTGCCTTCATAGTTGACGTGCACGTCCTGGTTGAAATTGTCGCCAATCGAAAGATAGCGGATCGCGCAGACATTGTTTGGCGAACCATCGCAGTCGAAGGGCGACAGGTGATATTTGAGGTGGTCATATCCGGTGCTCGAATTGAGCGTCAGCTTGTCGGCAAGGTCATATTGGATCGAGAGAGACGCGCCGGTGGTGCGGACGAAATAGGTTCCCGCCGTATCAGCCTCGATCTCGTTGCGACGCAAGGTGCGCCCGCCCAGTTCGGGCCTTGGCGCAAAGCGGGAATAGCCCGCCGCATCGGTCCTGCCCTGCAGATAGCCGATGCCATAGGGAATGTCCTGCCTCGGGTCGGCCTTGGCGCCGAACAGCTTCAGTGAAATGTCCAGCCGTTCCGTCGGCTTCCAGCGGGCGGTGATGCGGCCGGACAGGGAATCGGTTGTGGCAAAATCCCTGTTCTGCGTGGGATTGAATGTATAGCCGTCGCCCTTGGAACGGGTGCCCGCGATCCGGATGCCGAACTTGTCCGGAACAAGTGTGGCCTCGGCGGCGCCTTGCAGGGAATAGGTATCGTAATTGCCATAGCCAGTGGTCAGATAGCCTTCGGCATCGCCAAGGCGCGGCTTGCGCGTGATGAAATTGATCGCCCCGCCGGTTGTGTTGCGGCCATAGAGCGTGCCTTGCGGACCACGCAGGACTTCGACGCGTTCAAGGTCATAGAGTTGCTGGCCATGGCTTGCGCGGAAGCTCTGATAGACTTCGTCGACATAGACGCCGACGGGCGAGGCCGTGGAGGCGGAGAATTCGTTTGCAACCGAAATGCCGCGCAAGGAGAAGTTGGGCTGGGTCGTGCCATAGGCCGACGTCACCTGCAGATTCGGCAACGCGCCGGCAAGATCGCTCGTCTGGACAATCCCGCGGTTGAGAAGTTCGTCTCCGCCAATCGCCGATACGGCGGCCGGGATGTCCTGGATATTCTCGGCCCGCTTCTGGGCCGTCACGATGATCTCCTCGAGACCGCCGGCTTCTTCATCGGCGGCCTGAGCCTGTGCGCCGGTGGCAGAGACGAATTGAATGGCGGCGGCCGCGGTGGTCGCCAAAAGTGCGGATTTGAACAAAGTGCTTCTCCCCTTATATCTGAAGGGGTTACAGAGGCTTCCCTCTGTTTGGATGCGCGCGATGGACAATTGCCTGGTTGAAAATTCTTGCACGGGCTGCGCCGATCGCGCGCGGCGGCCATGATGCCGGCGTCGGCCTGTCCATTATGCCACAAGCCTGTGGTGGCGGAATTCCGGCCTTTCTGCTCACAAGGCTGCAAGGATCGGGACCTGCTCAATTGGCTGGGAGAGGCGTATCGCGTCCCGGCCCGGGTCGAGGAAGATGAGGACGGTTCGGGGCTGGACAGCACCCCTGAAGCCTGACTATAGGCGCGCTTCGCTTTTGCGGCAGATGCCCGGGTAGCTCAGTTGGTAGAGCATGCGACTGAAAATCGCAGTGTCGGTGGTTCGATCCCGCCCCCGGGCACCATTTCCCTCTCGATCCGAAGTCATGGCATCAGGCGCGCGGCCTTATATGCGGTCGCTAGAATCTTGCCCTCAGTGTCAGGAGTCCACGCGTTTCGGGTCGGTAGAGACTTGCGCGTTCGGCCAGTGCCGTTTCGCTGCGCTGTTGCCGAATGTCGAATCCGATCGAAAGGCGATCCGGATCATGGCCAATCGAGCGGAACATCGTCAGCGCGATTCCCTTGGCGGCCCGCGGGCTTCCCGCTGCAAGATCGGAGAGCCGCTCCACGGGCGATTGGCGGCTTGAGGGATGAACATCGAAGGCACTGAGCGCGAGATGGAAAGTGTCATCATGCACCCAGCTCAAGGTCACCGCTCGGCTCTGGCTCTCATAGTGGTTGTGTGAACCGGCTTTCACGGACGGTCGCCGTCGCTCGAGCGCCCAATTCCCGGAAAGGCCAAGCGTATCGCGCTTGCCAAGGTCGGCTGCGAGCCCAAGATCAGCCTCAAAGTTGGCGAAGCGCGGGTGTGCGAAGTTGGACAGTCCGGCAATGCGGACGGCTTTCGATCGAACCGCTGACAGGGAAAGCGTCAGGCCGCCGAATGCGGCCGAATATGAGACAGTCTTGGGCGTCGAGGTTTCCGTTGTCAGGCGATGGGTGAAGGGTGACGTTCGCACCGCTTCGGGCAAAGGGGTGACAGGTTGCACGGGCAGGGATGGTACCATGCCTGCAAGACGCTGCGCCTTTTCAGGTGATGGCTGCCGTATCGCGATGGCGATGGGTGACGGTGCCACCGGCAGTCCTTCGCTCGCCATGGCGGCACTCGCCTGTAGCACGAGCAACAGGGTGGCGCCTGACGCGCGCAAATATGCACCGCTCATGTCAATCCTCCAACTGACCCCGCCGGTTTCAGCGTCTGGTCATGGCTTCGACGTCAGGCTCCACCCATATCCGCACCGCGCGCAAATTTTTTCAGCGCGGATGCGGTTCTCTCTACTGCCCGGCGTCTCGCTGCTGATGTCCATGAGAGAGAAAAGCATGAATTTTTGGCAATCGCTTGTCCTGCTGACCGTGGCCGCCGGAGCAATTTCAGGCTCTGCCCCGGAAGCCGGTAGCGCACGAATGTTGTCGCCAGCGCGCTCGCAGGTGTCGGCTGCAGCTTCCGGAAGCGACTTTTCCGTCATGACATACAATATTCATGGCTTGCCCTGGCCGCTTGCGGCCGGCCGGCCCGGTGCATTTGAGCGCATCGAGGAGCGTCTCGCCCGGCTGCGGAGTGCGGGCATCCAGCCGCATGTCGTGGTCCTCCAGGAAGCCTTTACAAAGGAGGCCCGCGAAATCGGGGCGAAATCGGGATATCGCTATGTCATCGATGGGCCTGATCAATATGAAGCCGGCCCTCAGGCCCGATCGCCCAGTGATATCTCGTTTGCCACGGCCTCATCCTTTGCAACAGGCGAGACCCTCGGCAAATGGATGGGCAGCGGATTGCAGCTTCTGTCCGACTATCCGGTGCTGTCCGTACAGCGGACCGCGTTTCCAGCCTTTGCCTGTGCGGGGTATGATTGCCTTGCCAACAAGGGTGCCTTGATGGTGACCTTGAAAGTTCCCGGTCAAAAGGTGCCGGTGACGATTGTCACGACACATATGAATTCAAAGAAATCATCTGGCGCTCCGGAGCTTCGATCGCGCTTTGCCTATGAACGGCAGGCGGAAGCGCTGGAAAGATTCATTCGGGATAATCACGACCCCCGCACGCCGATCGTTTTCGCGGGCGATTTCAACGCGAGCAATATGCAGCGCCGGCAGATCCTGGCGGGCGACATTGGCGTCGCTTCGCAGCCGGGCATGTCAACGATGCTCAAGAGTGCATTGCAGACGGTGGCCGCAAAGGTCGCGCGCTGGCCGGACCGGTTGAGGAGCGAGGTGGCCACGGTTTCTGATCGAGGCCGAGACTGGCAGTTTTTCGAAAGTGGCACTGCCGAGGCAATCGTCCCGCACCGCATTGGCATACCCTTCGGGCGTGAGCCGGATGGCTCAATGCTGTCCGATCACATGGGAATGGTCATTTCCTATCGGCTGAAATCAGGCTGATTGATGGATTTGCCACTTTGCGAGTGCGGTATTGGGGCTCGGGCGGCGTCTGCTCCATCATGACGGCCACTCACATTGCATTAGTCTTTCACGACTTTTCAACGGGCGGCAGCGAGCGCATTGCCATACGGCTTGCCAATGCCTGGGCGCAGGCTGGCCGGCGCGTGACGATATTCTGCGGCACGGAAGCCGGGACGGCGCGCAGTCTCGTGTCCCCACTCGTGGCAGTCCGTTCCTGCTCTCCCGAAATTCGCCGCGGCTTCGCGTCCCGCCTGAGGCTGGGCCAACATCTTGGCCGACTGGTTGCGCCAGACGCTCCCGATGTCCTGTTCGCACCGGGCAATTTTCATTTGCCCGTGCTGGCCGTTGCGGGGCGCATCTGGGGCAAAGACCGCCCCCGTCTGGTTTGCAAGCTCAGCAATCCCGTCCTGCCCCGTTCGCACATCGGAGGGTTGGCGCGTCTTGCCGGCTCCATGGTGCGGCGCCTGATTGCGCCTGTCGACAGATTGACCGCGATGTCATCCGGCCTTGCGGCAGAGGCGGTCGGGGTGCTCGGCCGGAACGATATCGTGTGCATCGATGAGCCGATCCTCAGTGCGGACGCGCTTGTGGCGCCCCGTCCTGAAAGGATTGGCGGCCCGCCCGTCATTCTCTGCGTTGGCCGACTTGAAGCCCAGAAGGACTTCAGACTGGCCATTCGCGCCTTTGCAGAACTTTCCCCCCTTACGGCGGCACGGCTGGTTATCCTTGGTGAGGGGCCGGATCGGGAAGACCTGCTCGCGCTCGCACGGCGTCTGGGCGTTGCCGACCGCGTCGAACTGCCTGGACATGTCACCGATGTCTCGGCGCGGATGGCGCAGGCGCACGTCCTTTTGATGACGTCGCGCTATGAAGGCTATCCGGCCGTCCTCATCGAGGCGCGTGCCGCAGGACTTCCCGTCGTGACGACAGCGTGTTCGGCGGCCCTGCGCGAAATCCTTCCGCTCCCGATTCACGGAGACATCGTGACGTCCCGGCGACCCGACGACATTGGTGCTGCCCTTGCGCGCAGGCTTTCGCAGCCAACAGGGGATGCGCGCACGCTGAGCGCAGGGACGGAGCGCTTCTGCATAGAGCGGATCGCCCCACAATATCTGAGCCTGTTCGACGAGATGGCAGGATGAGCGACGTGCGCAGCCTGCTTGCATCAATTCATGACGTCACGCCCGTTCATGCGCGGCGGCTGGAAAGGCTGGTTCCGCTTGTGCAGGAGCATGTCGGTGTCGGCCGCTTTGCCTTGCTCGCTGTCCCCGATTTTCACGGAGAGGGCGGGATTGAGAGCGATCGTGGCTTTGCTGCGCGGCTGCGCGGCTGGTCCGATGACGGTTGCGAGGTTTTTCTTCATGGCTATCTGCACCGCGACTCCGCGCGCCATACAGGGGCCTTGTCTCGCCTCAAGGCCAATCACCTGACAGCTGGGGAAGGTGAATTCCTAGGCCTCGACCATGCAACCGCCCTGAGGCTGCTGGCCGACGGGCGCAACCGCGTCGAAGACGTCATCGGGCGCCCTGTGGCCGGTTTCATTGCGCCGGCCTGGCTTTACGGCAAAGCTGCCTTGCAAGCGATTGCCGACCTCGACTTTCCCGTCGCGGAAGATCATTTCCGGGTCTGGCATCCGGCCAGCGGTCGTGTCCTGGCGCGGGGACCGGTCATTACTTATGCCAGTCGGACCCAGATGCGGATGCTGAGCTCGCTCCTGTGGTCGCGGATCGCAACGCTCGCCCTTCAGCCTGCCACGACGGTCCGCCTGGGCGTCCATCCACATGATCTTGATGCGCCCGAACTTGTCCGGGAAATCTCACGGGCCTTGGGCGTGCTGTCGCAAAGCCATCCGCCGGGTCAGTATGCCAATCTTTTGTCCCATTCTGCCTCGGCCAAGTGCGGGATGCGGAACGCGGCGGCGTCTGAGCCGGTGTAGCCCAGTATCGAGGATCGACACCCTTCATGGCCTCTCGCGTTTATGGCAGCCCTGGCGTCCAGCCAGCAAACCGGCTTCCCTCCCTCGCGATCCGCAGCTCGAACTGGCAGCGTTGGCTGACTGCGGGCATTTCGCTCGCGCTGCTTGTCACGATCCTGACCCGACTGGACGAATTCGGCTTTCGCCAGGCCTTTTCCGTATTGCCCGCAACGCCTGCCTTCTGGCTCTCCTTCGCGGCCTATTATCTTGCATTGCCGGGTTCGGAATGGCTGATTTTCAGGCGGCTTTGGACTTTGCCGGCCAGCGGAATTGTTCCGCTTCTTCGCAAGCTGGTCAGCAATGAAGTGCTGCTCGGCTATAGTGGAGAAGCCTATTTCTATGCCTGGGCGCGAAGCCACGCAAAGCTCGTTGCAGCGCCCTTCGGGGCAATCAAGGATGTCAGCATTCTCTCAGCCCTTGCCGGCAATCTGGTGACGCTGGCGATGCTGGGGCTGGCCTGGCCGCTGCTCGCCAATGTCGCGCCACAGCTGCATGGCAAGACAATCTTCGTTTCAACAGCCGTGATGCTCGGATCCTCGATGGCCATTCTTCTGTTCCGGGGCCGTCTGTTCTCGCTTGACCGTGCGGCGCTGCGTTCCGTCTTTTCGCTGCACCTGCTGCGGTTGGCAGTGACGACTGTGCTCTCCGGCGTGATGTGGCATCTTGCCTTGCCGGAAATCTCGATTGCATGGCTGGTCCTGCTGGCGACACTTCAGCTTCTCGTGACGCGCCTCCCGCTTATCCCGAGCAAGGACCTCGTCTTCGCCAATCTCGCGGTCTTCCTGGTCGGGCACGACAATGCAGTGACCATGGTCGTTGCCATGATCGCAGCAAGCATTCTCGCGACCCATCTTCTCGTGGGTTTGATGGTGGCATTGCCGGATCTTCTGGCGAGGCGGGCTGCATGAAGGCGTTTGTCCCCTTGGCCCTGATGTTGGTCCTCGCTGCCAACGCGCCCATTCGGTCGGTTTCCAGTCTGGGCAAGGCGGAGGCGCAATGCCGCCCGAATGAGCCGGGCCCGGCGCTTCTGATCGTCGTGCATGGACTGAAGGACCGCGACGGGATCCTCCGGGCCGAGCTTTACCCGGCAAATGATCAGGATTTCCTCGCCGATGACAATATTCTGGTCCAGCAGGGCAAGGTCTTTCGCCGGGTAGATATCAATGTCCCGCAAGCCGGCGACCCGATCCTGTGCATGCGCATTCCCGGCGCAGGGCGCTACAGCCTGTCCGTGCTTCATGATCGTGACCGCAATCTCAAGTTCGGACTTTTTTCGGACGGCATCGGATTTGGCGGGAATCCGAAGATCGGTCGGTCACGGCCCAAGGCGGCGGCGGCATCCTTGTCCGCCGGGGCCAGCGTCACACGGACCGACGTGACGCTGAATTACCTCAGGGGCTTTTCGATGCGTCCGCTGGCCCATTGATCGTCGGAGAACGTCCCATGAAGATCGTTGATGTATGCGCTTTCTATGCTCCCCACGGCGGCGGCGTGAAGACATATGTCGAGCGCAAGCTGGCGTTGGGCCCGGCCATGGGTCACGAAATTGTCCTGATCGTGCCGAGTGATGCGCACCGTGTGGAAGAGCGTGGACCCGGAGCGCGCATCGTGCACGTCAAGGCGCCCAAACTGATCGTCGATCGCCGGTACCGCTATTTTGACGATGCGGAGGTGGTGCATCGTGCGCTTGATTCCGAACGGCCTGATTTCGTCGAAGCCTCCTCGCCCTGGCGGACGGCCAGCATCGTCGCCAATTGGCAAGGGCCTGCGCCGCGCTCCCTCATCATGCATGCGGACCCGCTTTCGGCCTATGCCTATCGTTGGTTCGGAGGACTCGCGCCGCGCCCTGCAATCGACCGCGGGTTCGACTGGTTCTGGCAGCATTTGAGACGCCTGGGCACCCGGTTCGATGTCACCGTGTCCGCCAATCATGACCTGACCCGCCGTCTTGCGCAGGGCGGGATGGCCGGGGTGTCCACGATTCCGATGGGGATCGATCCGGGCATTTTCTCGCCTGACCTCCGCGACACGTCACTCCGCCGGGATCTGCTGGCGCGATGCGGGCTCGGCGAAGATGCAACACTGATGCTCGGCATTGGCCGCCACAGCGCCGAAAAGCGCTGGCCCATGGTGATCGATGCGTGCGTCGCTGCCTCCCAGCGCAGGCCGCTCGGACTGGTGATTGTCGGAGATGGACGCAATCGCATGCAGCTCCAGAAACACATCGGTGGCAACCCCCATATTCATCTTCTCGCCCCGGTGCAGGACCGAAAGGCGCTGGCACGCGTCCTTGCAAGCGGCGATGCGCTGATCCACGGGTGTGAGGCGGAAACGTTCGGCATGGTCGCGGCCGAAGCCGCCGCGTCCGGCCTGCCGCTCATTGTTCCGGACTCGGGTGGAGCAGCGACAATTCTATCGATGGGGGCTGGATTCGATTTCGTTTCGGGCGACGCGCGATCGGCCACGGATGCGCTCGATCGGCTCCATCTCGCGGGCATAGGCGGGATTCGGGCGGAGGCACGGGCACGGGCGCCCGGTATTCCGACCATCGATCAGCATTTTGAAGCATTGTTCAATCGTTACCGGACGCTCAACTGCGCCGAAGCGGAGGCAGCGTGATGATCCACGGTGCAGAAAGTGTGGAGCCGCGGCGCAAATCCGGCATGATCGTGCCCAGAGAACGCCCGTCTTATGCGCGCCCAAATGGAGCAAGCCGAAACCGGTGGCGTCGCAACCAGCATCTCCCGCTTTGGTGGCGACTGTTGAATCTTGCATTTCGCAATGTCTCCTGAGCCCGGTTGGGCCTATGTCCTTGCAAATGGTTGAGTCGAAGCACGTGCAGCGGATACAGCAGAACATTCTGGCAGCGGCCGAGCGACGCCTGCTCGACTGGCTGTGCGCGCGTGTCCCGGCCAAAATCATGCCTGACCACATGACCGCGATTGGCGTGTTGGGCTGGATGGCCGTCGCAGCCGGATATGCGCTGAGCCCCTTCCAACTTGCCTGGCTTTGGCTCGCCATCGCCGGCTACTGCATCAACTGGTTTGGCGATTCGCTTGACGGGAGCCTGGCACGATTTCGCAAGTCGGAGCGCCCGCAATTCGGATATTTCATTGACCATAGTCTGGATGCAATCGGGAATCTGGCTATTGCGTTGGGTCTGGCGGCCAGCAGCTTCGTCAGGCTGGATGTCGCCCTTTTTGCAATATCGGGATATCTCCTGCTCTCAGTTCATACCTTTCTGACCGCGCGGCAGACCGGGCAGTTCCAGCTCACCTATCTTGCAGGCGGGCCGACAGAGCTGAGGCTCGTGCTGATCGCCATGACGCTGTTGATGCTGGCCACCGGGCCACAGTCGATGCAGGTGAACGGCTGGTCTGTCTTTGACCTGTTCATTGGCGGTTTCGGAGTCCTTCTGATCCTGCTCTTTGTCCTGCAAACTGCGCGGATCGGGCGTCAGCTCTTTCTGTCCGGCAAATGACCGCGCAAGGGCGGCAAGCGTTTATCGCCGCCAATCCACAATCGTCCAGTTCAACCGCCGGGCGCTTCGCAAGAGCTTTCGCGACGGATTGGTCGCCACGGCCTCATCGGCGAACAGAAGGCTGGGAAGGTCGGAATAGTCGTCCGAAAACAGTCGCACATGGGTCTTTTCGCGCGAAAGGCCGCGTTCGGTCAGAAAGGACTCGATCCGGCGGCATTTTTCCAGCCCGTAACAATTCTCCCCATTGATCCGCGCCCTCAGGACCGGGCCCAATTCTGTTGACCTTGTGCCAATGACATGGTGCGCTCCCAGCGCGTCGCATATTGGCGCGAGATAAAATTCATGCGCGGCGCTGGCGATGACAACCATTGCACCGCCGTCCCGCTCCTGTTCCAGCAAAAGCCTTGCTTCGGGATAAATGTTGCGTGCGATTGTGTGAGCAGCAAACGCGCCCGCGACAGCGGCCATCCGGTCATGGTTGACCGCATTGCCAAGCATGAGCCGGTGCATGGTTTCCTTCAGCCTCTTTCGAGACAGGAGATGAAGCTTGTAACCGGCCATCGCCAAAAGCACCAAGGGGACATATGCGAGCCGCAACGGATTGAGGCGGCGCGCGGCAAACAGGAGAAATGGCGAATAGGTCCCGATACGCGTGACAGTGCGATCAAGGTCGAAAATTGCCACTCGGACATTTTCTTCCCTGCTTTTCGCAAGGGGCAAGGCAAGTTCGGAACCGTTCACCGCGGTATGACGCCGGGCCCGTTCCCATTCCGCACCTTACAAGTGCGGATATCACCAACCCGCGCCGTCAACTGGCATGCGGGTGGGCTTTCTCTTCAATCATGACCAGATTCATCAGGTCGCCCACAGCTTGCCGATCGCGCTTGCCCTGGCGCGCGCGCGACCCGATGTTGAGGTGGTCGTGGCCATGACGAACGATGCGCTGTCGAATGAGGTGCAGCGCCTTTCAGCAGGGTCCGATCTTCCCTCGGTCCGTTACGAACGCCTTTCGATCTCATCTGCCGCGCGCAAGGCGGGAGCCCGTGTGCTGGGTGGCGTGGTGCCGGCGGCAAAGCTGCTCGTCTATGGAGATAACCTTTCCTTCTTCAGATCGCTCGATGCGCTCGTTGTTACAGAACGAACATCGCTTGTTCTGAAAACGAGATATGGACTTTCGGGGCTCAGGATGTTTCTCGCGGATCACGGCGCAGGAGACCGGGCGATCGGCTTTGGCAAGTCCACCGCGCTTTTTGATCACATCCTCGCGGCCGGTCCGAAGATCAGGGATCGGCTGGTCGACGAGGCCGGGGTTGCGCCTGAACGCGTGACCATTACCGGCTATTCGAAATTCGATATCGCACCGGAGTGCGGTCGGCTGATGCCGCTTCAGTCGAACGGCCGGCCGACAATTCTTTACAACCCCCATCTCTCGCCGCATCTTTCATCCTGGTATAAATGGGGACGCGCGGTTCTGGACTGGTTCCTCGAACAGGATCGCTACAACCTCATCTTTGCGCCGCATGTGATGCTTTTCCAACGACGGGTGGTGCTCACGATCGACAAGTTCCGGATGGACTTTCCGGGTGGCCTGCACAGGCGTTACCTGGATGCGCCACATATCCATGTCGACAAGGGCAGCACTGCTTCGACGGACATGACCTACACAAATTGCGCGGATGTCTATCTCGGGGACGCGAGCAGCCAGGTCTATGAATTCCTGCGTACGCCGCGTCCCTGCGTATTCCTGAACCCGTTCGGTTTCGCGCATGAGCATGATCCCAACTTTGCGCATTGGGGCGCGGGGCCAGTCGTCAACAGCCTTGATCGCCTTGGCGAAGCGCTGGATCTTGCGGTCGAAGAGCACGCCAACGTTTACAAACCCCGACAACATGCCTTGCTGGCCCGCACGTTTGATGTCTCTCGAACCCCGGCTTCCGCCCGGGCGGCGGCGGCCATCATCCGCAGTCTTGACCTGTCTGACATGGCACTGGCCAGCGACCCGGAATTGGCGTTTGCCTGAAGTCCTTGCGCGGTATCGAACCTCGGGTTCGACTTTCCGTCATGACAAGACGGGTGGAGCGCACTATCGCGCATCCCATGCTCCCCGCTTCCTCATTGCGCGCATGACCGAACTGTCGGGCCTCGAAGCGGTCTTTGATGCCAACCGTATTGCCCTCAAGCGCTTTTTGCGCGCCCGGCTGCGCAATGACGACGATGCCAATGATGTCCTTCAGGACCTTTGGATCAAGATCCGCGCGCTGGACGCAGGCCCCATTTCTGAGCCCTTGGCGTACATCTATCGGATGGCGGACAATCTCGTGCTCGACATGAAACGCGCGGGCGGACGACGCGCGGCCCGTGAGACGGCATGGGTGGAAGGTCATATGGCCGGCACGCCAACGGCCCCGGCCGATGCCTCTCCGTCCGCCGAACGCGTGCTGATCGCCCGGGACTATTTGCGCCGCGTCGAGAAGCGGATCGACGCCCTGCCTGAACGGACGGCCTATGCCTTCCGTGCGGTGCGGATCGAAGGGCGGCCGCAGAAGGATATTGCCGCGGAATTGGGGATATCCCTCAGTGCAGTTGAGAAGCATCTTCAACGCGCATATCGTGAAATCGTCATTGTTCACGATGAGTTGAATGCGGATAGTGAAGGTGCGCACCGTCACAGTGTCAAGGGAATGACCGATGATGGATGAAGCTATTCTGGATGCCGCAATTGCCTGGCGTCTTCGCCTTGCTGCCCCCACAGCGAGCGATGCCGACTGGGCAGCGTTCACGGATTGGCTGGAGGCTGATCCAGCGCATGGCGATGCCTATGACAAGGTCGCACTGGCGGACCAACATTACGCGCAGGCACTTGAGAAAAGTTTAGTAACTCTGGCACCCGCGAGTAATGACAATGAGGCCACGCCCTGGTTCAGGCGCCGTGGCGTCATGATTGCATCAGCAACGGCCATGCTCGCGCTCGTCGCAACGCCATTCCTTGCCGGTGGTCCCGATCTGGAAACGTTTCAGACCCGTCCCGGCGAAATGCGCACGATTGCCCTGAACGATGGCTCCAGGATCGAACTCAACGGTGGCACCAGAATCGCGATTGACCGAAAGCATGATCGCTATGCAAGGCTTGAAGACGGCGAAGCCGCGTTCACGATCCGACACGATCCTGCCAATCCGTTTATCGTGCAGACTGGAGACTCCAAGCTGGTCGATGTCGGTACCCGGTTCAATGTCCGCAAGGATGCCAGCGGATTGGAAGTTGCAGTCGGCGAAGGCGCGGTGCGTTACAACCCGGATGATGATGCTGTGTTGATCCAGGCCGGGAACCAGTTGATGCTGGCAACGCATGCTGCCGCACCTGTCGTCAGCGCCACCGACCCGGCGAGTGTCGGGTCTTGGCGAAGCGGCCGTCTGAGTTATCGCGACGCTGCAATTGCCCGGATTGCGGTCGACCTGTCTCGTGCCTTGGGTGTTTCTGTTTCGGTCGATCCAGCGATCGGCGCGCTTCGCTTTTCGGGAACAATCGAGACTGGCCGCGACCCTGTGGTGACCATGCGCGAAGTCCAGGGCTTGCTCGGGATCAAGGTGACCGCTACTCCGAATGGATGGCGACTGACTGCTTGAACTCGCAGTGAGGCGGGGCTCTCTCCCCGTTTTTCTCACGTTACTCTGTATCGCAACACCGGTCGTTGCCGCCGCAGAGGTGCGCTTTGCAATTCCTGCTCTTCCGCTTGACCAATCCCTCATCCGAATCGGACAACAGGCCGGCGTATCCATTGGCGGAAATGACCCCGCAATAACGGTTGCTATTGGCAATGCGGTGAATGGTCGCATGAGTCTTGAGCGCGCGTTACGGAAACTGCTCGAGCACACGGGCTATACGTTCGTCATGGTCGACGCACGGACGGTCCGGATCGTCCGCGCCCCATCTCCGGTCGAAGGCCGGGTGAGATCAGGGCCGTCAGCTCCTCATGCTAAGTCAGTGCAGCCAGCATCACAAACGGATGGCCAGCCTCCGGACATCATCGTCAACGCGTCGAAACAGGGCCAATCTTTGACCGATTATGCCGGATCCGTCCGGGTGGAGACGGTTGGAGCGATCGGTTTGACCTCCGAATCCGGCACGTCCGCGCTCGTCGGCCGCCTGCCCGAACTGGTTGCAACCAATCTCGGGCCGGGGCGGAACAAGCTGTTCGTCCGAGGCATTGCCGACAGCAGCTTTTCGGGCCCGACCCAATCCACAGTCGGACTGTATCTTGGCGAATTGCGTCTGACCTACAACGCGCCGGAGCCCGACCTGCGGCTCTATGATATCGACGCCATCGAAGTCATTGAGGGTCCGCAAGGCACGCTATACGGGGCGGGCGCGCTCGGCGGGATTGTGCACATCGCACCAAACCTGCCGGACCTCGAAGGTTTTCATGCCAATGCGAGCCTGGGTTCGGCCATGACCGCTGACGGGCGTGACAGTTATGATACGGGAGGGATGCTGAATATTCCATTGGTCACGGACAAGGTCGCTGTCCGGGTGGTCGGGTATCGCCAGCGCCTCGGGGGCTATATCGACAATGCCACGCTTGGCTTGAAGGATACAAACACGACCCGGATTTCGGGAGGCCGAGCCGCGCTGCGTGCAAGCCCCGGCAACCACTGGGAGATCGAGATCGCTGGGCTCAGCCAGAGCATCAGCACATCCGACGGCCAATATTCCGATCGCGGACTTGCCCCATTGACGCACGCAGCAGCTATCGCGCAGCCGCACGAAAGCGATTTCGGCGGCGGCAATCTCGTGATCACAAAGCGCTGGGGTGGGCTGAAGCTTGTTTCGAGCACCGGTATTGTCCGGCATGACCTCACGGAGCGGTTCGATGCAACGGGACTTGCCGGAACGACAGGTGTCATTGCCTATGATCGCGACGAGGCGATCCGGATGTTCACCCACGAAACACGACTGTCATCGCGGGCAGGCAGCATGCATCCATGGGTCGCAGGGCTGAGCTATGTCAACAATGTCGATCGGATTGCGCAGGCGCTCGGGCCGCCGTCCGCGACCGCGGAACTGAGCCGGGTGCGCAATGAAAGACGGGAAATCGCCCTGTTTGGCGAAGGAACGATTCCCCTGTCATCGCGCTGGTCATTGACCGCTGGCGCCCGGTTTCTGCGCGCAAGGGCCGCAGGCATTCTGGTCAGCGGGCCACAAGGTCCCGAACCGACTCGCCATCAGACCCGCGTTCTCCCCACACTCGCCATCCTGTGGAAGCCGAACGACGATCTTCAGGTCTTTGCCCGCCTGCGCAGCGGCTTTCGGAGCGGAGGGATTGCCGTCGATCCCGGCGGGAACGTCGTCCGGTTTGTTTCCGACAAGCTTTATACAGGCGAAGCGGGACTCCGTTTCGGGCATTCAGGCGGGCCATTGTCCGGAAACGCTGCGCTCTCCTACGCACGTTGGCGCAGCATCCAGGCTGACCTGCTTGACAGCAGCGGCTTTCCGGCGACGGCCAATATCGGCAATGGTCACGTCCTTGGCTTCAGCGCAGATCTGGCCTGGCGACCGGTTTCATCGCTGCTGGTGGAAGGGGCCTTGTTTGCGAACCGCAGTTCACTGGA
Organism: Aquisediminimonas profunda; assembly: GCF_019443285.1. Taxonomy (GTDB): domain Bacteria; phylum Pseudomonadota; class Alphaproteobacteria; order Sphingomonadales; family Sphingomonadaceae; genus Aquisediminimonas; species Aquisediminimonas profunda. The sequence continues at coordinate 692,357 of NZ_CP080327.1, read as the reverse complement.
CAATCCGGCTGTCCAACTTGTTGGCCTCGATGAAACTTCGCTGCCGAATGTCCCGCGTTATGGCGCAAGGCTCTCCGCGAGGTATTCGCGGCCGCTTTCGCCTGATCTGACTTTGGTCCTGGATGGCTCCGCCCATTATCGCAGCGGCTCAAACGTCGGCACTGTTCCGCCACTGCTGCTGGAACAGGGCGAATATGTGGAGGCCGGTCTTTCTGCCGCGCTTGATGCCGGGTCATGGAAGCTCACCCTGGACGCGACCAACCTCTTCAATGGCCGGGAAAACAGCTTTGCGTTCGGCAATCCCTTTTCCGTCGGCCTTGGCCAGCAACAGACCCCGCTCCGCCCGCGCACGATCCGCCTTGGGGTGAGCTTCGGCTTTTAGTGGTCTGTCCTTGCGGACAGCGCGAAATTTGCATGGAATTCATAGCGTCATGGCATTTTAACTGAGCGCGCGAAATCGCGACACTGGACTCCATCGAAAACCATTCGAGGGAGAAGAAGATGCTGCGCCGGATCATGCCTGTCGCCCTGACCCTTTATATCGCCTTTGTCTTTATCCAGTCCTTATTCTTCAAGTTCACGGACTCGCCCGAAACACAGTATATTTTTGGAACCCTGGATGTCTGGGGCGCATCGCTCGGCTGGCCCGGACTGTTCGCGCACGACGGGATCTTCTCACAATATGTCGTTGGCACAGGGGAACTGATTGCGTCGACCCTTGTGCTCGCCGGCCTGATTGAACGGCTTCGCATTCTTCGGCCCATTGGCGCGCTGATGGCCATGGGCGTGATTTCCGGCGCCATCTTCTTCCACCTGTTCACGCCGCTTGGAATTTCGGTGCTCAACGCAGATGGCACCCATGACGGTGGGGAGTTGTTTGCGCTCGCCTGCGGGGTCTGGATCGCGTCGGCAGCATTGCTCTGGCTCAGCCGCGACACGATTCTCGAGCGCCTTGCGCCGCAGCGCAGGGCAGCCTGAGCCATGCCGGCCGACATCCCCCCGGCGTTGCTGGCAGCGGCCGATCAGCCGCTGCTGCTGGCAACCCTGCTGTTCGGCGGCACCTTCATCGCAGAGGATGTCGCAACAATTGCCGCGGGCGTCCTTGTCGCGCGGCTCGATGCATCCCCGGTCGCGGCGCTTGCGGGGGTCATTCTCGGCACGGCCATCGGCGATGCCGCACTGTTCCTCACCGGACGATGGGGTAGCAACAGTGCACTGGGCAGGTCGCTCAGAATGCGCCGGGATGTCCAGCGCGCGGAGCATTGGATGCGGGACTACGCGCTTTGGCTCGTTTTTGTGGCCCGCTTCCTGCCGGGCACGCGGTTGCCGGTCTTCACGGCAAGTGGCTTTGTCCAAGTCCGGACTTCTGCGGTGTTCGGCATCATCGCGTTTACCACGCCGGTTTGGACCGCGGCACTTTTCGAAGCGGCACGCCGCGCCGGCAGCGCGGGCGCCAATCAGGTGATGATCACCTTGCTGCCGTTCGCACTGCTGATCCTTCTGGCCGGAATCGTCATGCGCCGACACCTGCTGGCCCGCTGAAAACAGGACAATGGAGAGGATGAATGAACGAACACTATCTTGATCTGCCGATCTCTACCGCGTCCGCGCGAGCGGCATCCGCGATCGTGACCTTTGCGGAAGAACTGGTCAGTCACGGCAACGGCTGCCAAGCCATTTTCGTCGCGCTTGAAGCGGATCCCGAATGCGCGCTTGCGCAAGCCTATGCCGCAGCCCTGTTCCTGACGCTGATGACACGCGAAGGCCAGGTTCAGGCGGCGCCGAGAATCTCTGCAGCATGGGTCCATGCCGCTGGTGCCACCGAGCGCGAGCGCCGGACGGTCTCGGCCATTACTGCCTGGGGTGCCGGAGACACGGCGTCCGCTGTCCAGCAATTTCGTCACATTGTCGAAATCTGGCCCCACGACCTGGTGGCCGCCAAGCTGTGCCAGGTGCTTGAACTCGGTCGGGGCGATGTGGCCGGCATGGTCAGGACCTCGGGCATGGCAGCCTCCATTGACGATCGCGATGGCCGCGCGCTGGGCCTGCATGCCTTTGCTCTCGACCAGAATGGCCAGGCCGAACTCGCCTTGCGTTTCGCTCGCCGCGCGATCGACATGTCGCCGACCCATGACCCCTGGGCCCAGCACGCAGCGACACATGCGCTGGCGGCCAAAGGGCTTCCGCTTGAGGCGCGCGCCCTTTTGCAGGCTCATGCGCCGGGCTGGAAACGCTGCTCCTCCTTCATGCTCACGCATAACTGGTGGCATCTTGCCCTGTTTGCGCTCGAGCTGGGAGACAGGCCTGGCGCCCTCCGGCATTTCGATGAGCATGTCTGGGGCGTGCGCAAGGGCCATTGCCAGGATCAGATCAACGCTATCGCCTTGCTTGCGCGGCTGGAAATGGCAGGAGTCAATGTGGGAGGACGCTGGGACGATGTTGCGGCCCATGTCGCGCCCAATGCCGAGGATGGGATCGATGGCTTCCTTGATCTTCACTATCTCTATGCCTTGGCCCGCGGGGGATATGATGAGGCGACCGATTCATTGGTCGAGAGACTGTCGAGCAGGTCGCTCGCCGGTCTTGCAAATGGCCTGGTTTCCCACGCGCGGGGTGACCATCAGGCAGCCGCTCTTGCGCTGGGTCCGGCGCAGGCGCTTGTGCCCGTCCTTGGTGGCAGCAACATCCAGAAGGCACTGTTTTCCGACCTTTATGCCGACAGCGTGCGTCGCATGACGCCGGCACCGCAACATTGGAAACAGGCAGCATGAAGCAGGGGCCGGTTGCAGCCGCCGGAATGCCCCCGATTGAGCGGGGTGAGCCTCCTTTGTCCTTCTTCGAATTCTGGCCGGCATGGCTCTTCTACGCTCCGGTCTGGATCTGGATCGCGCTGCTCATGCTTTGGCACCGCAGCATTCGCCTTCCCCTGCTTGCAAATCCCACCTTGCCAGCGGGCGGGCTGGTGGGGGAGGAGAAAAGCCGCCTGTTCGCCCGGCTTGGCGCAAACGGTTCAGGTTGCTTGCCAGCGTGGATCCTCGTTTCCCCAAGCGACCGGCCCGCAGACCTCGTCCGCTCTCTAGCGAATGCCGGCCTCGCTTTTCCGTTGGTCGCAAAGCCGGACATCGGCTGTCGCGGCGCCGGGGTCCGGCCCATTCGCAACGACGATGAACTGGCGCGATATCGATCCGAATTCCCGAACAATTGCAATTTCATTCTCCAGCGTATGGTGGACGTCGAGGGAGAGGCGGGGGTGTTTTTCGTCCGAGCGCCCGGCGCACGCCGCGGGACAATCGTTTCGCTCACGCTCAAATATTTTCCTCATGTGGTGGGAAACGGAACAGCAACCTTGCGCGAACTGATTCTCGGCGATCCGCGGGCTGGCAGGGTGCCACACTTGTATCTGGACCGCTTTGCCGACGAGCTGGACGTTGTTCTCCCGGCAGGTGAGGCCCGTCGGCTCGTTTTTTCCGGTTCGCACAGCAAGGGGGCGATCTTTCGCAACGGCAATGTCTGGATCACGCAGGCCATGTGCGCGCGGTTCAACGCCATTGCGGATGAGATCGGCGAATTCCATTTCGGGCGGTTCGACGTGCGCTTTGCCGATTTTGAAGCATTCCGTCGCGGAGAAGATTTCTCGATCATCGAGTACAATGGCGCTGGCGCCGAAGCGACGCACATCTGGGACGCGCGCACGCGCCTCATCGATGCCTGGCACACATTGTGCGTCCAGTTCCTTATCCTGTTTCGTCTGGGCGCGGCCAACCGCAAGCGTGGTTTTCTGCCCATGCCGTTTCGGGAATTTTTCCGGCAATGGAGGCGTGAGAAATCGCTTGTGAGGTGCTATCCCTCAACCCGATGACACTGCCTCCTCCCTTGGACTGGCCAGAAGCCGGCATTGGCCCGGGGCCCGAAATTCCGGAACACCTCAGGGTAACGCGCGAAAATTGGCGGCTTTACCCCTTCTCGCGTTGGGCCTTCCAGCATACGCGCGAACTCGTTCCGTCTCGCGCAGTTCGGCGCAGCTCGGCGCCGCGCGCGCTTCCCCATGCGCCCGTCGATCTTGCCGGATTGAGCTTTGGCGGGATGACCTGGGAAGACTTTGTCGCGGCAACCTATACCGATGCGATGATCGTGCTGCACAAGGGCGCGATCGTCTACGAAACCTACCGCAATGGCATGTCGTCCCTGACACCGCACCATTGCTTTTCCGTCAGCAAGTCCTTTGTCGGACTGATCGCGGAAATACTGATCAGTGCGGGCCGGCTTGATCCGCAGCAGCCAGCGTCCGACTATGTCCCGGATCTGGCGGGAAGCGGCTTTGCGGGCGCCCGTGTGCGCGATCTGTTGGATATGACGGATGGTGTCGCCTTTGATGAGGATTATGCCAATCCCGATGCCGATGTGCACCGTTATTCCGCAAGCTATTGGACGCCGTCTGCCGCGACGGGCGGGGCGCGCGAAACGCTCGCCAGGCTCGAGGCGCGCGACGCCGACCCTGGCGCAAGCTTTTCCTATCGCAGCCCGGTGGCCGATGCGCTCGGTTGGGTGCTTGTCAACGCCACTGGCCAGCGCCTTGCCGATCTCGCGACCGAACTTCTGTGGCATCCGGCGGGATGCGAAGAGGATGGGCATTTTCTGGTCGATACGGCCGGCCACGAGATCGCGGCAACCGGCCTCAATGCGACGGCGCGCGACCTCGCCCGGCTGGCGCTGCTGATCCTAGACCCCACCTCCGCCATTCCGGCCGACGCCCGACAGCGGATTTTTGCAGGCGGAGACCGGGCATTGTTCGCGTCATCACGACATGGCGTGCGGGCGGGAGGCTCCTATCGCAGCCAGTGGTGGATTTCGCACAATGCCCAGGGCGCCATTTCCGCGCTCGGCGTCTATGGCCAGCGGGTGCATATTGAGCCGGGAGCAGAGATGGCCTTCATCCGCTTCGGATCACACCCGCTGGCGTCGAACCTGCACACGGATGACCTTCACCAAGCCGCGATTGGCGCCTTGCGGCAGCATCTGTCTGACTAGGCCGCATCGACCTCGACAAGGTCTCCGCCCATGGCTTCGTGCAGGATGAACCCTTCCAGCGGGTCATTGTCTGCGCGCCAGGGGGCTTCCTTCAGCACAGCCAAGGTATCTCTATAACCGGCTTCGCGCCGCTCGCGGATCCCGCGTGGGCTGAAATCGACATCCTTGCTGTGATCTTCATGATCGAGCGCCGGCGCAAGCAAGCGTATCACATGCATCTTGGTCACGCAGCCATAGCCCGCCAGCGTGTCGACATCCGTGTCGTGTTGTGTGCCTTGTGGAACCATTGCGGCAAGCTGAGTGATGACGTGGCGCAGCTTGTGGAGTTGCCTCTGGCGCGCAATATGGGAATTGGCGCGGCTGGAATACTGGATGTCCTTCTGCCGGTTCATCACATCCCAAATCGACTTGGGCTCGCCACCGTGCGGGTTCCAGAGATGGACTGCAAAAACCATTGCGTCACGGCGCGGCGCATCGTCGAAAACGGCCTCAACGGGCGTATTGGAAACAATGCCACCGTCCCAGTAGAGCTCGCCATCGATCCGGACTGCGGGGAATGCGGGGGGCAGTGCTCCCGAGGCCAGAACATGTCGCGTATCCAGCGACATGTCGCGCGAGTCGAAATAGTGCATCTCGCTGGTCCTGACATTCGCGGCGCCTACGGTCAGGCGTGTTCCGCCCTGATTGATCAGGTCAAAATCGGTCAGGTCAGCAAGCGTCTTGCGCAGCGGGTCGGTCGAATAATAGCCGGCGCCTTCCGACCCAAGCGGTACATGGGGGCTGAGGAAGGCGAGTGGATTGGGCGTAAAGAACGAAGGAATTCCCCCCATGATGGCAGACATTGTGCGCACTGGATTGAACAAATTGCCAAACAGGCCCTGTGCCGGTGTTTCGAATATGTGGCCATGTTCGACACGCTTCCAGAACTCGGTCAGCCGGTCGAGCCGATCGGCGGGTTCGTTCCCCGCAATGATCGATGCATTGATGGCGCCAATTGAGGTCCCGATGACCCAGTCCGGCTCGATCCCGGCTTCGTGCAGGGCCTGATAGACGCCGACCTGATAGGCACCCAGCGCTCCTCCGCCCTGAAAAACCAGAACGGCTTGGCCATATTGCGCGATCTCGGCCTTGAGGGAATGTGTCATGTTTACTCCTTTTGAACAGACGGTCAGTGGCATCTTTGGGCTGCAAGTTCGGCCAGGACCCCCGACGCTTGAGGCGTCCTGCGGTCGGTGGCTTGCCTGGGTGCAGGCTTCGCCAGAAAGATGTGACGGATGATGGGCGGAACGGCGGGGCCGCGTGTAGGCTGGCTATACATGTTACTGCGCCGTCCAGCCGCCATCGACCGGCATGGCTGCCCCGGTTATGGACCGCGCGGCCTCGCTGCAGAGGAACACGGTCAGCGCGCCGAGCTCATCGACGTCTGCAAACCGCTTGCTGGGCTGGGCGGCGAGAAGGACGTTGCGGATGACATCGTCCCGGCTGATGCCTCTGGCTTCGGCCGTGGCATCAATCTGGTTTTCGACCAGCGGCGTCCAGACATAGCCCGGGCAAATGGCGTTGCAGGTCACGCCATGCTCTGCACCTTCGAGCGCGACGGTTTTCGTCAGACCCAAAACGCCATGCTTGGCCGCGACATAGGCACTCTTGAACGGCGATGCGACAAGGCCGTGCGCGGATGCGACATTCACGATGCGTCCCCAGCCTGCCGCCTTCATCGGTGCGAAGGCTGCGCGGGTGGCATGAAAGGCCGCCGAGAGGTTGAGCGCGATGATTGCATCCCATTTCTCGACGGGAAAATCCTCGATCGGGCTGACGTGCTGAATACCAGCATTGTTGACGAGGATATCGACGCGACCCAGGCGCTCAATCGTGTCTGTGACAATGGCTGCTGCGCCGCCGGCGTTCAGAAGATCTGCGCCGTGATATCCAACGCGCACGCCGGCTTCCGCAGACAGGCTCGCGCGGATCTTCTCGATTTCGACCTGATCTCCAAGGCCGTTGAGCATGACATCCGCTCCAGCCCGGGCAAGGGCCTGGGCAATGCCAAGGCCAATGCCGCTGGTCGATCCAGTCACGACCGCGACCTTGCCCATCAGTGGCAAGGCTCTCTCGATACGGGTTTCGGTTACACTGTTCACCAGGCATCTCCCTCCTGAATTTCGGAATGTGGGGCGTTTTGGCTGGGCCTGTCATGAAGTTGAAATGCCGGTTGTGCATGAACTCGATGCCGACAATCGAATGTCCAGCATGGCGAGGTCATCCTAATTGAAGTGCGTCACCGGGCCGGGGCTTCCCCCCCCCCAAACCCCACAACCCCCGGTCGGTGGCCTTTGATGAAATTCAGGACTGCACAAAGGACATTTTATGACGAAAACTCTTATTGCCGCATTGGCCGCGACCGCTCTGGGCGGTTTCGCCACGCCAGCCTTTGCTGGCGAATGCCCGGCCGGCAACGTCGGCCCCAATCCTCTCGCTGGCGCTGCGACCGCGCCGTCTGGCGTCACGGACACCGTGCTTGCATCGGTTGATCTTGGTCCGGAAATCGGCGTGGACGGACGCCAGCTCCGCACGCGGCGGCTCGTCCTGCAGCCCGGGGGCATTGTTCCCCTTCACAGTCATGCCGACCGACCTGCCCTGATCATCACGATCAAGGGTGAAGTCACGGAGTATCGCAGCACCTGCACAACACCGATCGTGCACCACGCTGGCGAGATTTCTCGCGAGGCGGGTGGCCTTTCGCACTGGTGGAAGAATACCGGAACGACAGAAGCCGTGCTCCTGTCATCTGACGTCCACCACGGCCAGTAAGGCCGTTTCGAATGCGGCCGGATGATACCCCACATTTCGGCCGAAACCCCGGTGACCCCTGCACCGGAACACTGGCGCCCCGCTTTCCCCCATCCCGGCGGGGCGCCAGACCAGGGTCCAGGAAAAAGATTATGCGTAAACCATCTCGACCCGGCGCGGCGCGACCTGAGAGCAAGAGTCGCTATGCCCGCGGGCTTGATGTCCTGCTGTCCATGTCGCAGGAAAAAATGGATCTCGTCACTGACCGGCTTGCCGAAGTTGCCCCGGATTTTGCCCGCATGGTCGTCGAATTTGCCTTTGGCGACGTGTTCGCCCGCCCTGCCCTCGACATGCATGCACGCGAACTTGTCGCCATTGCCGTGCTCACAGCCCGGGGAGACGCGATCGCTCCGCTGCGCGCCCATGTTTCGTCAGCAACGAAGTTGGGGCTTTCGCGCGAGCAGATCGTCGAAGCGATGATGCAGGTTTCCATCTACTCCGGTTTCCCGGTTGTCATCAATGCACTGACGGCCTGCCACGATCTATTGACCACGGCCACAGATCCGGACTGCGCGGTCTGTCCCGCGCCGGGTCAGTCCACCGAAGTTGGCCATTTATGATATCGGGCCTCTCGAATAAAAGCCCCGACAGCCGGCGAATGCGGCCGCCCGCGCACAGTCGCCAGGAAGACGCTGCGGGTATATTCGGGATCAACCAGCGGCCTGACAACCACGTCCGGATCCGTGACCGACGACTCCGGAAAAAAGCCGAAACCAAGGCCAGCCTTGATCATCCCCTGAACCCAATCGTCACGCGGAGAGCGAAAGACTACGCGCGGTTCGACGCCCCTGCTCTTGAGGTCCCCGGCAACGTAGCGGAAGACTTCGCATTGCGAGCGGCTGACATAGGGTTGCTCGTGAAGGTCCGCCGCACGGACCGACGGATTGGCGCTCAACGGATGGTTCGGCGGCAGAAGGATGACGAATTTCTCGTCGAAGATTCTCAATTGGTGGAGCGAATCCGGCAAGGTTTCATGGCTGCCGAGAATGGCGATCTCAAGGTCTCCCTTTTCGAGCCGTTCCACCATTTGCGGAGCACCATCGTCGATCACTTCGATTTCGACGTCCGGGTTGTTGGCCTGGAACCGGGGCAGAAGCCCAGCGACCAACTGCGGACCGATCGTGCACATCACACCGATCCTCAGCTTGACCTTCTTCAGGCCCTTTACGGCCTTCGCCACGTCCTTGGCGGCCCGTGTCTGGGCATCGACGCCTTCAAGATAGGGCAACATGATACGCCCAAGCTCCGTCAGGTGCGAATTGCCGCGTTCCCGGTTGAAAAGCGGTCCGCCAAGTTCATGTTCAAGCTGTTGGATCGCGCGAGTCAGCGCGGGTTGGGTCACATTGCACATCTCCGCAGCCCGCGTGAAATTGAGCGTCTGGGCAAGCGCCACGAAATAGCGAACCTGCTGCATCTCCATAGGTCAGCCCCTCAATTCAAAGACTCAAAAAGACCGAATCCAGTTCGGCATCAACTGACGCACACTGCATAGGAAGGACCCGGTGTCATGACAATCTCAAGCACATCCCAACCCTCGCCCCGCATGCTGTCTGTTCGCTTGGCCAGCTGCAAAGGTGACATCCAGGCAGCACAGAAATTGCGCTGGGATGTCTTTTGTGCAGAACGAGGCGCGCGCCTGGACCATGGCCCGATCGGCCTTGACGCCGATCCGTTTGACGATGTTTGCGATCATTTGCTCGTTGAGGATCTTGTCAGTGGTGTTCCGGTCGTCGTTGGCACGTATCGATTGCTGCGAGAGAGCATCGCGCAGAAGCATGGCGGCTTTTACACCGCAGGAGAATATGTCCTCGAGAGCTTCCCGCGGAGCACCGATCCGAATAGCGAACTGCTCGAACTCGGGCGGTCGTGCGTTGCGCCGGCCTATCGCGATGCAGGGACCATCCAGTTGCTCTGGCGCGGTATCGCGACCTATCTCGAGCGGCACCGGATTTCCATGATGTTCGGGTGTGCGAGTTTCCACGGTGTCGACCCGGATGACCATGCGGACACGCTGTCCTATCTTTATCACAATCATCTGGCACCGCCGCATCTCAGGGCGCGGGCGCTTGATCGCCGTCATGTCGAGATGGCACGCCTTCCGATCGGTGGCTATGATCCAAGGCTGGCGATGCGCAAGCTGCCGCCCCTTATCAAAGGTTATTTGCGGGTCGGTGCGATGGTCGGCGACGGCGCTGTGATTGATGAGCCGTTCAACACCGTCGATGTCTTCATGGTCATGCCCGTCGCTTCGATATCCGCCCGTTATCTTGGCCGCTTCGGAGCGGTGGCATAGACTGCCGACATGGCCGCATGGGCCGCCTCGGCAAGCGCCTTGCGATCTGGAAAGTCGCTCGCTTTCATTGGGGGGAGGAACACGAGTTTCACCATTATATGCTCGCGCGCCATCCTCGCTGCGCCCGAAAGCAGATCGTCATCATCTATCCAGGCCACGTCGCGTTGTCGCTTCGTGCACAAAGCATTGCCCGTCCTGTCAAGATAACGGATCACGACCGGCTGCACGATTGCAGCATCGTCGGCTGCTGAAAAGAGGCTGGTGCGGAATGGGAGAATTCCAGTGCCAACCGAAGTCGTGCCTTCCGGGCAGAGGATGACCGAGCGCCTGTCCTTGAGCCTTTGGCGTACGGCAGCAGCATGCGCACCGGCTCTGCCGCGTCGTTCCCGATCGATAAAGACGGGATTGTAGCGCCGCGCAAGCCAGCCGATGAACGGCCACTGGCGGATATCCGATTTCGCGACGAAATCCGCTTCAAGAACAGAGGCGAGAATGGGTATGTCTGCCCAGCTGATATGATTGGCGATGAACAGGGCATGCGGCGCGGCGCGGCCTTCACACCTGACGTCAAGGCCGAATCCTTTTGTAATCCACCCGAAGAACAGCCGCTCAAGACGGCGCGCGACCCGGCTTTGCGGTTTCGTGGTCAGCCAGGGCAGGACGAGCAGGCATGCGAACGCCAGATTGGCAAATGCCCATAAGGGGCCAATGATGCGCCTCAGGCCCATCGCCGTTCGAGGAGCAGCATGCCAGCAATCACAAGGCACATCGTGCCTATGCCAAGCCAGGCGTGGGCGTGGAGCAAGGGCATGCCCACAAGAATCAGGCTATCATTGCCGCCGGGAAGGACGAGGCTGCCCCATCCCATCAACAAGCCCCCGACAAGGCAGCGCGCGATATCGGCAGCGGAGATCCGGCGACTCTTGAAACGGCCGGCTGTCCAGCCACCATACCAGGCCCCGGACAGAAGTGCGACAAACAGGATCGTGCGAAAGGCAACATGGCCTACCATCCCTTTTGCCGCGTCGGTCAGCAATTCGGTATAGGTCCACGGGCCCGCGATGACGAGCAAAACGAGAAAGGTCAGGCCAATGACGAGCGTGGCTTCATGAGGGCTCCAGATCGTGCGTCCTGATCGTGTGAGGTGCGCTGCGAGCCGCCACAGGACTAAGGGCATCGCAATCCAGCCCGCCCAGACGGGAATGCGAAGCAGCATGGATCCTTCAGTCAGCATTTGGGGCGTGGGCATGCCAAAGACCAAGGGTAACGTCAGCGCGCCGAAAAAGAAGCCCAAGGGCGTCGCCAGATAAACCCATTCACCGGAGCCAAGCCGGGCAATGGCCCCAAAAACGCAGGCGCGGTTGAGCCATGCTCCCAAGCCAAGCAAGGCGCCGCCCGCCACTGTCCAGCCGCTCGTGGCGATGCCGCCCGGCAAATGCGTGACAATGCCGAACTGGCGCGCAACAACAAGTCCGGCTGCAACCCACAGGGCGGCTTCCGCCAAGGCAACAAGGCGATGGGCAGACCGGTTTTCGACAATTTCGCCAACCGCGGCCACGGTACAGGTGGCGCCGCGCTGTATGGCATAGCCCATCAGCGCAGCGCAGATCAGCGAAATGGATGCAAACACAAACAAGGCAGCTACCGAGCGACACTCGAAGCAATGGAAGCGGCAACTTCACTGGCCATCTTGAGTTGAGCCTCACGATCCTTGAGTGCGTATCTTGTGCCAATATAGGCAAAATCTGTCCAGGCGACTGTCACGCTGCCATCGGCCTCCTGAAACACGAGCATCCGAACCGGCCAGTCGAGGCCGGCGAAGCGGTTTGCCGAAAGGAACTGGACGCCGAGGGGCGGGTTGCCGAACAGGATCAACCGGGACGGGCGTATTGCGATATTCGCACCCGCACCAAGTTCGGCCTGGTCAATATCGGTGAAGAAGCGAATGCCCTTGGCGGCAATATCCGCCTTTAGCCTGGCGACTGTTTCGTCAATGCCATAGGCACTGCGCACGGTTTGCACGCCTTGAGCCACGGCAGTGCTCTGCGGTGCGGTCGTTGCTGCAAGGCTCGCAGTTCCGGCAGTCAGCGAGAGAGACGCCGAAACTGCCAGAATTGTGGCACGCGCGTTGCGAATAATGGGAAGCATCATTGATTGTCCTTCCAAAAACGGGATTATCGGGCCTTCAGGTGAGGGCCTGTTGGCGTCTTTCGTCGCGCCGGGCGTCGATGTGAAATGGCGTATCGTCATCTGTTCAATGCGTTTTAGGCATGCCTGCCGAACTCTGATCCGTGGTGGCATTTTCGTCGTGGCGAAAAGCAAAAGCATTGCTTTTAATTTTCGCCAGATGTGCCAAGCTTGGCGGATGGCAGGGGAGGGATCGTCCATATGGGAATAGCGGTTTGGGGCGCCGTTGTCGGCGCTTTGCTGGGCTTTGTCCTTGCAGATTTCTCCCAATTCGGGTTTATCTTCGGGGGTGCGCTCGGCGCTGGCTTGGGGGTATGGCTCCGCTCGGCAATCCGTCAGGAAATAGGGGATGCGGTGCGTTCGGCACTGTCTGGTGGCATCACGAATGCACCATCTGCGCAGCCAGCACCTGCGACGTCGGCCGCCGTCAGACCTCAATCCGAGCCTGCGCGCGTGGTGACCAAGCCGGTTGGCGACGCACCGAAGATCGAAGAGTCGCCCGCGCCTGGTACCAGGTCCGCCGCCCCGTTTGGCGCGCCGCTTCCCCGGCGTCTGGAGCCTTCACCGCCTAGCCCCGCATCGGTGTTCATGGGCAAGGCAAGGGATTGGCTTTTTGGCGGTAACACCATCCTACGGGTCGGCATTGTCATCCTGTTCTTGGGCCTGGTCTTCCTTGTGCGTTTCGCAGCCATGGCCGGCTTGTTTCCGATTGAGGCGCGGCTTTCACTGGTCGCGGCCGTTGGGGTCGTGCTGCTCGCGATCGGGCTCAGGAAACGGACCGAGCGACCCGCCTTTTCGCTGTCCTTGCAGGGCGCAGGCATCGCGATCCTCTATCTCGTCGTCTTTGCGGCGGCTCGCGGCTACGGCATCGTGCCCCCGGTTGCGGCCTTTGCTCTCCTGATCCTGTTCGCTGCACTCGGCTGCGCACTGGCTGTGATGCAGGATTCGCTCGTGATGGCGTTTATTGCGTTCCTCGGCGGCTTTGCCGTTCCTGTTTTGCTTGGGGGTCGCAGTGAAACGCCGCTGGGCCTGTTCACCTACATGACGACGCTCAACCTCGCGATCTTTGGCATCGCCTGGAAAAAGCGTTGGCGACCGCTCAACCTTCTCGGGTTTGTCGCAACCTTTGCGCTCGCGTCGCTCTGGGGCTTCTCGGCCTATGAGCCGCAGCACTATCTGCTGTGTCAGGGTTTCCTGATTGTCTCCATGGCGATCTATCTCGCAACCGCAGTCCTCTATGCGCACAACACGCCGGGCAAGTTCGGCAATTATGCCGATTCAACTCTGCTGTTCGGCACGGCGCTCGCCGGGTTCGGCTTGCAGGTCGGACTGGTTCATGACCGGCCCTTTGCATCGGCATGGTCGGCGCTCGGTTTTGGCGCGGCCTATATTGCAGTCACCGCCATGACCATTCGCAGAGGCAGGCCCGAAATGCGCCTGCTGAACGAATGCCTGCTCGCCATCGGCATCGGATTTGTAACCTTGGCAGTACCATTGGCGCTCGATGTCAACTGGACATCCTGTGTCTGGGCTCTTGAGGGGGCGGGCGCTTTCTGGGTCGGCGCGCGACAGGCGCGCTGGGTGCCCCGTTGTCTGGGGCTGGTGCTGCAGGCCGTCGCCGCATTGCTGACGCTGGCTGAAGCAAGCTCGGCACTGTCCGCCATTCCGCTCGCCAACAGCGGGTTCCTTCAACCGATGCTGGTTGCCTTGCCGATGATCTTCACGGCCTGGATCATGCGCAAGCCTCTGGACCACAGCGGTTCGTCATGGGCGAAAGGCTATGCTGTGGTCGAAGGCGGCCTGCGCCAGATCTGGTTTCTGGGAGGCTTTACCTTTGTCTGCCAGTCAATCGTGCTCGAGGCACTGCGCGCGACGCCTGACGCAAGGTTCGGCGCACTGCAAGTGTTCTCCACTCACACGCAAGTCTATGCGATCATGCTCGGCGTGCTGGGAGCCATGACCCTGGCTGACGGGTTCGGCAGGAAGAACGACTGGTCGGTTGCCGGCTGGCCGGCCAAGCTCAGCCTGCCGTTTGTTTCGATATGCCTTCTCCTCGCGATGATCGAGGGACGACATCTGCTCTACCTTCCGGATATCCTCTTTTGGAGCGCGGCGCTGGGCCTCCATATCTGGCTGCTCCGCCGCCAGCCGGTTTCAGTCTGGACTCATGCAATGCACGTCGGTGGTGTGCTTCTGGTCACCGCGCTGGTTGCCGACTGCATTTGGCTGGGCATCGAAAGTGGCAATCTGTGGGAGACGTCCTGGGCAGGCGTGACCTTCCTCGTCAGTGCAACCGCGATCCTCCTCCTGCTTGTGCAATGGCCGGGCAGGGCAGCGCGATCCGGGTCTCCAGCCGACTTTTCATGGCCGCTCAATCCCTATGCAAAGGCCTATTGGCTCCACGGTGCGGTCGTACTTGCCGTGCTGGTCTACGTCGGCGCGCTGTCAACATGCCTTGTAGCAGAGGGCGTCACCGATCCGCTCCCCTATATTCCGCTGCTCAATCCTGTCGACTTGTCCGCACTTCTCGCGCTTGCCGCTCTCGCGCTCTGGCGCAAATTGCTGCAAGCGGCGCGGCCGCGCGTCGAAACAGTGCAACTGGTGACGGGCCGGGCCGGATTGGCGGCGATGGCCCTGCTGGCATTTGTCCTTGCCAACACGATCTGGCTGCGCAGCGCACATCATCTGCTCGGCGTCGACTGGCAGACCGATGCCCTGGCCGGGAGCCAGATCGTCCAGTCCGGCTATTCGATCCTCTGGGCCCTGATGGCGATGGGCCTGATGTTCCTTGCCCGCAGCCGCGCGGAACGGCTTCCCTGGCTGGCTGGTGCCGTGCTTCTCGCCATCGTCGTGGCGAAGCTGGCGTTTGTTGACATGTCGCAGGTGGAGGGACTTGCACGCATCATCGCCTTTATTGCCGTGGGCGTGCTCATGTTGCTCATTGGCTATTTCGTGCCGATACCACCCCGAGCCGAGGGAACGAAGGAGGCTGCGGCATGAGCCGCATCCTGCCTGCCGCCTTGGCCGCGGCTCTGCTTCTGTCGGGGTGTGACGGGCAGAACGGGGGCGCCGAACCCAAAACCCATGACTTCGCCCTTTCGCTGTCGGTGGAGGCATCAGGGACCGAGGTCCGGCGCATCGTACTGCCGCCCGCAGCGCTGATTGCCCTCAAGCGACCGGACAAGGGCGACATTCGCATTGTCGATGCCCATGATCGCCCCTTGTCGATCGCCTTTGTCGCACCGAATGTTGCGCAGCACAGCCGCATCCATCTTGACGCCATTCCGTTCGGCAGCCCGGCCTTCGCGCGACGCAAATCGCCTCTTTCGGTGCGCGTCGAGCAGGAGGGAGGATCTGTCAGCGTCCATGCGGACGGCAACGCGCCTGAGGCTGCGCAACCGGGCGTCATCTTTGACACGCGAAACATCAGCGACCCTGCTGTCGGCATTGCGCTCGACGCGATTCTCCCAAAGCAGCGCCCGGTGACGATATCCATTGCGGCGGGATCCGATCTCAAGACATGGGATCCACTTGCCGAACGGGTCCTGTTTCGCTCGGGGGACAGTCCGGACGTGCTGGGAAAGAGCCGGATCGACCTGCCGTCTGCTGATCTGCAGGGTCGATATCTGCGCGCCACCTGGCAAGGGGACTCTCCGATCAGCATAGCCGGGGCGACCTTGTTCACGAGCCGCGTCCCCGATGCGCCGCCGATTGCGATTGCTGTCCGCGGGCTTGAGCTTGCCGACCCGCACAATCTGACCTTCAGCGTTCCGTCTGCCGTCATGCCCAAGGCAATGCGGGTCAGGATGACCAGCAGCGATGGCGTCATGCCCGTGCGTTTGCTCGGCCGCGCGGATACGGAGGCTCCCTGGGCGTTGCTGGCAATGGCCAGCCTCAGGCAGGGTGGTCCGGGTGCGCTGCTTGAGATCGGGGACGGGTCCGCCCGCCTGCTGAAGCTGGAAGCGGATCCCCGCAGCGCAGGCTTTTCAAAGCCGCCGGCCATCGAACTGCAGTATGAGCCTGTCGTTGTGGCCGCAGCCTTCAATGGTGACGGGCCATACCGGCTGGCCGTCGGAAATGCGAAGGCCGAGCCCAGGACTTTTGCGCTGTCTGACCTCACACGCAAGACTGGCCCTCTGGCTGAAGCTCGGGTGATCGGAGCGCAGCCGCTGGTTGCGGTTGATCTGGAGAGTTCTGCCGGCCTGTCGTCCATCCCTCTGAAGACCGTTGCCTTATGGTCGGTGCTTCTGGCCGGCGTTGCCCTGCTTGCGTTCACTGCCTTCCGGCTGATGTGGGCAAATGAAGACGCCTAGGTCTGGTCAGCGTCTGGTTGGTGAGCGAGCACCTGACCCGGACGAAGCCCCGCGGCGGCCTTCGATGACAAACATTGTGGACAGCATCATGCAGGCAATCGGATTGACGGCCGTCAGGAGCGCCCCTTCAAATGTGAACCAGACCGCCAGCATATAGGCGATGCGCAGCCGGGGCGCGCGGTTGAACAGGGTGTAGAGAAAAAAGGCATAGAAGAGCAGGCCGGGGACGATGCCATATTCGAGAATGGCCTTGGTGATCGGCCACCACTGAAAATTCAGGGCCTTTTCGATCTGGCCCGCACCGATCCCGCTGTAGAGCGAATGGGGGTCGCTCGCGAAGGCGACAAGCCGGTTGTAGGGCTCGACGAAACGCATGTTCGCGCTGGCTCCGGTCCGGTTGAATTCATCAAAGCGGTGCGAAACAAGGTCCACCCATCCAAGCCACCAGGCGAGCAGCCCGATGATCGCGAAGCCCGCGGTTGCCAGCATCATGTTGCGGATCGAAACCCGGCCAATCAGGACCGGGACCGTCAGCAACAGGAGCAAAAGGCCCGTCCCCGCAAAGGTCGCGAACACGGCCGCAACGAACAGCGCCACCCGCCACCAGCGCCGGAACAGGACCAGCTCGATACCCAGCGCAAGGGCGATGAACTGCGAGAGGAACGACACCTCCAGGAAGAAGATGCCATTGGGCTTCATATAGTTCATGCCCCAGACGATCGGCTGGACATAGTTGAAATTGGGAATCAGCAATGATGGCGGGAGCAGCTGATCAAGATTGGGCCAATATTGCCACCCGATGCCGAGCTGGACAAGATGTTGTGCAAAGAGGATTGCGGCTGCAGCGACCATCAGTGAACTGAACGCGTTCATGCATTGCCTGTATGTCGCTTCGGACACGCGAAAGGCGACAACCATCGGCAGATAGAGAATGGCATACAGCGCAAAGCTGTTGATCGAGTAGTTTGTCGCGAACAATGTCGTCGTCAGTCCCGAGACAACAACAAACAGGAAATAGAGTGCGACTCTGCCCGTATCGAAAACCGGCCTCGCAAACGCGAGCCCGACGATGGTTGCGAGCAATGCCATGGGGATGACCAAGGGTACGATGCCATCAGGTGCCGAGCCAAAGCCGATCTTCTGGAACATCGTCGTGCCAAGCGCGACGATCAGGAAGGCCCAGAGGACCGGGCCCCTCGACAACGTCTCGCTGGCTGCGCGTGGGCGCCCTTGGCCGCGCAGGGGCAGGCCGAACCGGTCTACCGGAGGCACGCCGCGTGCGGACTTCAATGGAAAGGGAAGCTTGTCCTGCATGCGACCTCCTCAACCTGTTGCTGCGCGCAGGATCACGCGTGCTGGCGCCCCGACAGCGATGGCTCCTGCAGGCACATCCTTGAGAACGACGCTGTTGGCACCGATCCGGGCACCATCGCCGATGTGAATTGCGCCAAGAATGGACGCCCCGGCTCCGATCTCCACACCATTGCCGATCACGGGATAGACATGATCAAGGCCAGCCCGCCCGAGCGTCACGCGCTGCAGGATGGCGACATTCTCGCCAATCCGAACGCCGGCTCCGATCACGATGCCGAAGGGGTGTGGCATATAGAGACCCGATCCAAGGCGCGCCTGAGTGTCGACGTCGCTCGCGAAGCAGACGCGGGTGCCATACCAGAGGATTCGTCGCAGGACCGGACCGGCAAGCGGGATAGCTCCGACCTTGCGCTGGAGGCGCAGCCAAAAGACAAACTGGAAGCCCGGGGTTAGGAGGAAGAGCCTCAGCGACAGCATCCAGCGCGGCTTGCGGGACGCGCCGAGTCGCAACAGGAAAATGTCCATGTCCCGGGCCAGTGTCATGACCGCGCTCCGGGCATGATGATGCGGGCGGGCACGCCGACGGCGACTGCGCCGGCTGGCACGTCACGCAGCACCACACTGTTGGCACCCACCTTCGATCCCGACCCGACATGGATTGCACCCAGCACCACGGCCCCGGCGCCGATTTCCACATGATCACCCAATGTCGGATCGAAGTGTTCGGTCGCCACGCGGCCCAGCGTGACATTCTGGAGGATCGAGACGTTCGACCCGATCTTCACGCCGCCGCCGATCACGATGCCGAGCGGGTGAGGCAGATAGAGCCCGGGCCCGATCTCGACTTCCGGATCCACATCGCACGAGAACCAGATTGTCGTCACATACCAGAGACACCTGCGGAGCGCTGGGCCGACGACCGGAACAGTCTTGAGAGCACGCTGGACCCGAAGCCAGAAGACGAGCTGGAATCCGGGCGTGAGAAGGAGCAGTCGTCCCCACAGCATCCAGCGCGGCTTGCGCGAGGTGCCCCAGCGCGAGAAGAACATCTGGGCGTCGCGCGTCAGGGCTTCACGCATGAACGGCTCCCGCGTCTTTCCGGATCATAACGGCAGGCCGCACGGGTGCGCGCTGAAGATGGTCGGCCAGCCTCAGGGAAAGAGCCACGAGTGTGAGCGTCGGATTGGCAAAGCTCGATGTCGGAAAGGCCGCTGCGCCTGCAATGAAGAGACCGGGCACAGAGAAGACCTCGCCATTGGCATCGCAGACGCCCTCGCGTGCGCTGCTTGCCATGCGGGCCGTGCCGATATGATGACCGCCGATCGGAACGATCATGTCCCTGAGCGTCGCTTCGGTGACGCCAGCCAGATCGAACCGGACGGATTTGCTCCGTGTGAAAGCACCTTCGATTCGCCTCAGTCCCACAAGCAGCCGATGATAGTCCTCCACAGTCGCGCGCCACGCGACGCGGACTTTCGGCATCCCCAAGGCATCGCGGTCCGAACCCAGCGTGATCCGGCTTTCGGGGTTGGGCTCCTGTTCGCCATTGATGTCTGCCGGATAGAAGCCGCGCGGATCCGCAAGGACGACAGACGGCAGCTTGCGGCTGGCAAGAATGCGACGTCGTGTCCAGTCTGCAGCAAAGGCGGTCAGTCTTGGGGAACCCAGAATGATGTTACGGAGATGGGCGGCATGGTAGGCAATTGCGGAACCGCCGCGCCGGGCCCGGGCCTGATGCTCCAGCGCTGTCATCTTGCGTGCATATTCGGGCACGATGAACGCCTTTGCGAGGTACATGGCAGAAAGGACCGGGCTGCGATGGTCCGGATCGACAATGCCGGGATGGGAGGGGCGAACCACGAGCCCAGCCAGCCGGTGGCGGCGCTGAGCATGCGGTGAAAGGGCGATATAGCGTCGGCAATATACGCCGTCGTGCGACAGTTCATACCCGAGGCGCACCTCTTCGGCGCACGTCAGGAAATGCAGGGTGCCGACCGACCCTTCGAGGTGGCATTGGTAAAACCTTCCGACCAGATCATGCTCGTTGCCAATGCCGTTCGGTCGGGCGGGGCTGCCCGCGAGCAGAAGCCGGGGCGTCTCGATCCCGCCCGCCGCGATCACCACGCGCCGGGCGACAATCGTCACGGGCTTGCCGCCCGCATCGAAGATGGCGCCCCCGGCCGATCCGTCATTTTCCAGCAAGATCCGGGTTGTGGCCGCGTTGGTGAAAAGACGGATATTGGGGGCGTTTGCCAGTTCGACCCTGTAACGCGCACCAAAATTCGTAGGCTTGCTGAAGCGCTCGATTCGGTCGAGCAGCACGTCTTCGTCGATGATGCCGTCGACCATTGGCGCAGGCCCGCACAGGGCTTCACCCGCTTCGAATTCCGGCAGACCAGCCTCCAGAATCTCCATTGCGCGCGGGATGTGCGTCGCGACATCCTTGTGGCCAATGGGCCAGGAAGCGTGATCCATCCAGGGCCGATCTTCGAAATCGATCGCCTCAAAGGGAATGCATCGCCCGCCCCAGAGCGTCGTTGATCCTCCGAACACCCGCCGTCGATACATGTCGACCGGACTATGGCCCTCGGGCTCGACCGCTTCGCCCGAATAGAAGGCCTGTGCGGCGGCCGAATATTTGGGCCCGCCCGCCTCGGCGATGATAATGTCCAGACCGGAGTTGGCGAGGGAGAGCGCGAGCGTGATCCCGGCAGCACCCGCGCCGATGATGAGCAGATCTGCCTCGAGCCGATCGGGGAGTCCTGCTGAGCGCGCATCGGCAATCATGACGCACTGCCTTTCACCCGGTATGCGCGAACCCAGTCGATGCGCATTGCGGCCGGGAATTTTGTCCCCGCATCAGGCGCGCCGGGCCAGTCTCCGCCGACAGCCAGATTGAGCAGGAGGTAGGCGGGCCTGTGAAAATCGATATTGGCAACGCGCCGCACTTCGACATCATCGAAATACCAGATGATGTCCGACTTGGTGACGAGCACGCCATAGACATGGAATTGTCCAAGGTCGGCATGTGTTTCAAAGGCCCGGTCGTTTTTGACCTTCGTGCCATCCGTGTCGGTGAACACCGTCTGGTAGATCCGGCCCGGCTCTCCGATCGATTCGACAATATCGATTTCCTGACCGCCGGGATTCGTTGGCTTTCCCGCCTCTAGGGCAGGCGCGGGGAGCAGCCAGAAGGCTGGCCACAGGCCCTTTCCTTGCGGGAAGGCCATGCGGGCTTCGAAATATCCCTCATCAAGGCGGAAGCTCTTTTCCGTTGTGATGAGTCCCGAAACGAAAGGCAGCCCATGCCTGAGCCGATCCGCGGGATCGGAATTGGGTTGCGCCACGAGTGAAAGGACACCGCCCTTCCAGACAAAGGCTGCCGGCACGTCCCCGGGCCGCGCATAATATTGAAGCTCGCCATTTGGCTCGAGTGTGCGGGACGTCCAGCCCTTGGGGTGATCGGCATCCTGTTCGCCGAAAAAATAATTTGTCTTCCAGCGGCCCTGCACGCCTCTGTCCGGATCCCAGAAGCTTGGCGGGCGATCAAAGGATTCATCGAAGACTAGCTTTAGGCCTGATCGGTCGAGCCGATGCGCGGGCATGGAATCGGCGCACGCCAGGGTTGGCAGTGACAGGGCGACAGACGCTGTGATCAGGACATGCCTCAGCGCCATGTCGAGCCGCCGCAAGCCCGGATATAGCGCGTCGCCTCCTTGCCGATCGGTCGCCTGCGTGGGCGGTCCGACTTGCGGAGCCAGGTCGCGAACTGGCGAACGGCCCGCCCGACGCTTGCCTCGCCGCGCGCAAAATAGAGGAGGTAAGGCGTGAAGGCGACCATGTTGAGCAGCAGCCAGGGCTGCGGCATGCGCAAGTAGGAGATGATGTACTTGTTTGCCAGCCGGTCGGTCTGGACGTCCCGTTTCGGCCTCCGGCCGGCCGGATGCTCGAGCTCTTCGGAGACAATATCCGGCTCATACCGGATCTTCCACCCACCATCGATGATCCGGTATGCCAGCTCCACTTCCTCAAGGCCGTAAAAGAAATCCGGCAGGAATCCGCCCACGTCGCGGAGCATCTGCGTCCGGAACCCGACGCAACCGCCAACGAAGCGGAAGGTGTAGAAGGGACGCGTGAGATCCACCGACTTGTCCGTATGGGGGATCAGGTCGAGCCGACGCCGCGTTTCGCCGCGCACATATTTGCGGGTGGTCACGGCCCCCAGACGGTCATCGGCATCAAAGGCTGCAGCGAAGCGGTCGAGAAAATCGGGCGTGTCGACAAAGACATCGTCGTCCAGAAGGATAACATATTCGCCGCGGGCCATGTCGAAGCCCAGATTGCGTGCGGCAACGCCCTTGTTGCGCCCGTCCCAGATCACCTTGGCCAGGTTGAATCGCGCCAGCTGTGCCGAGCGGCTGAAGTCTTCGGGATTGTTGTCGACCAGGAGCAGCTCATAATCCGTCCGGCCTTCAAGGTGGCCGGCCAGCCGGTCGAGTGTGTCGGCAAGGATGGCTTCCCGCGCAAAGGTCAGGACGACGATCGAGAACCGCAGGTCGTTGTTCATCGACGTGTATCCTTTGACGCAACGCGCCGTTCTGCGGCGAAAAGGAGAAGAAGGTTGAAGGCCTGAACGGCAGCAACGGCCGCAGCCATGCCTGCGATGCCCCAGCGGGCAGAAAGCAGCAGCACGGAAAGGGCAAAGATGGCCGATATCGTGCGGACCTGAAGCAGGGTCCGACCGGCCTTGAGGACAATCAGGCGCGTCTCCGACGGCTGGTTGAGCCCCGCCAGAAAGAACGCAAAGGCAAGGAGGCGGACGTCGGTTGTGACGTCCGCATATCGTCCGCGGAAGGCAAAATCCGTGATCGGGCCTGCCCAGATCGCGATGGCGGCCAAGTAAAGGCCCGTCGCAATGGCGATCAGTTTGCGCGTTCGCGCAATGGCGTCATGCAGTCCAGCCGCGCCATGTTCCGCAAGCGCGCGGGTCGCGCGCGGCTTGTCGGTTGAATCGATTGCCGAGACGATGCTCATGGCGGGATTGGTCAAGGTGCGCGCCGCCGTAAAGACACCGGCTGCAACAGGGCCGATGATTGCCCCGATGAGGACGACAATCGTGGCACTGCCATAGACCGCATAGGGTAGATTTGCCCACGCCAGCCAGCGGGCCTCGGCGCGATGATCCGCGATAATCTTCGCGAGGCCAGGGCGCTGCGGACGGGTCGGGCGAAGCACGAAGAGCGCTGGAATTGCAGAGCCAAGGCTTGCCGCGGCCCAGCCACAGGCGCCCGCACTCGCGTCGGGGCTTGCGCCTGCCGCAATGATTGCGCTGCCGACCAGAATGCAGAAGTAGACGAACGCGAAAAGTGCAACGAGATCGGCACGCGCGATCTGGAACAGCCAGCGGCGCGTGAATTCGGCAGCGAGCATTGCCGGTGTCACGAATGCGGCGAGAAGCAAGGGCTGGATCAACCATGCTGCTTCGGGAACACCCTCCTGAAACAGATGGATGAGCCCGGCGATCGTCGCAAGAGCAGCCCCCAGCAACAGGCCTCCGATCGCGGCAAGCCACCACCATGAGGAGCTATCGGCATGGGAGGACTCGCTGGTCGGATCGTCTTGATGAACAGTCAGGAAGGGCAGGACGATCGCGGACCGATGAAATCCCGCGACAAAATAGTGCAGGCCGATCATCATCCCGAGGGCACCGAACTGTTCAATCGGCAAGGCACGGCCGAGGATGGCCAGAGCGAGGATATTCGCCAGGCCGGATGCGCCCTGATCAAACACCGAATAGAGACGGGCCATCGCCAGCCGACCAATCCGCCGCTCGATCGGCGCAAGGATGCGGCCCGGGAATGGCTGCCGTGCTGTCGGGCCGGGCACAAGACCCATCTGGAGCGACGTTTGCGTCACTGAACTTTCCTCGTTGTGCGGCCTTTTCACTCGGTCGCGTAATAATCCTTCATGTCGCCATAATAGTCTGAAGCGTCGCCATAGCCGGACCGTGCCTGGTTCTTGAGGTCGACCATGGTCATTGCGACGCCGGAAACGGATCCGCCGACGGTGCGCACCTGGTGGAGCGCGGCGCGGATGGCCTTCACCGGCGTCTGCCGCCAGCGCGCCAGCATCGCCAGCGTATCGAGATGCTTCAGCAGGACCCGCGTGTCATCGACGGCCAGCACGGGCGCCGTATCGACGACAATCACATCGAATGAGCGGCGTAGTGTTTCGACCAGTTCATCGAACGCGGGGCCTGTGAACGGGCTTGCGACCAGATGCGCATTGAATGCCGCCGGGACAAGCGTTGCGCCCGTACCATCGACGATCATGATGTCCTTCAATTGGGCAGACCCGCCCACAACCTCGACCCAGCCGACCGCCGCCTGTGGCGCGAGCGTCTGTGTGATCGAACGGCGGCGGAGATCGGCGTCGAGTATCGCGACCTTCTTGCCGGACAGGGCCAGCACGCGTGCAACCGCAATCGACGTCGTCGTCTTGCCCTCCTTTGGTAGCGACGAGGTAATCCCGATCACCTTGCCGCGACCATTTCCGGGTTCGCGGGCCCGGTAAAGCAGGGTCGTTGCAAGGCTGCGGAAAGCCTCGGCATAGGAAGACAGGGGATGCAGGATGACGGCTTCTGCCGGGTCGCGCGTCTTCGGCTGGTCGACTGCCGACGACAGGGTTGGCACCGAATTGAGGAACTCGACCCCCAGCAATCGGTCGATATCGTCAATCGTGTTGAGGCTTTGCGACCAGCGCTCCCGGAAGAAGGCGGTTGCCAGCGCAAGGCCAAGGCCAAGGGCAAGGCCGAGCACGAGATTGACGATCAGGTTCGGAGAACTGGCGGACAGCGGGGGCGTGGCGGGCGAAACAAGCCGCGAATCCGGTTGGAACAGGGCGCGACGCGCTGTTTCCTGGCCGCGTGCGGTCAAGAGATTCTGGTATTGCTGCCGCGCGATTTCGGCCCTGCGTTCAAGCTCTGCCAGACCGACTCCACCGCGCACATTGGCGGCAAGCCGTGCACGCGCGGCCCCGAGACTGGCACTCAGCGAGGCTGCTCGCGCACCGGCGATGTTCGATTCGGCCCCAGCCGTGGCGGAAAGCCCGCGCATTTCATTGCCGATTTCTCCATCAATTCGCGCCAGTTCTTCCTTGGCGTCGATGATCAGCGGATGCTTGTCGCCATAGCGCGCCGACAGCGCACCGACCTTGCGGACGACTTCTGCGCGCTGTGCCCGCAGGCTCGAGAGCGTGCTGTTGTCGATCGGACCGCTGTTACTGCCAACGATGGTTGACCGGCTGGCCGCCGCACGCCGCGACTGGGCTTCAGCGGCAATGGCGCGGGCGTCTGCCAGGCTGGTGCTGATCGCGGAAATTTCCTGCTCGAGCGCCATGGAATCGGGGTTGCCGATCAGGTTGTTGCGCACCCTGAAGTCCGCGACCGCCGCATCGGCTGCTTCCGCTTGCTGCCGCAGAAGCTCCACCCGCGAGTCCAGACGGTCAAGCGTCGATTTCGACTGGGCGAGCTTTTGCGCCACCTGGTTCTGCAGGTAGCTGTCTGCAATGGCATTGGCGATCTTGGCGGCCTTAATCGGGTCGCTGGATGTGTAGGTCAGCTCAATCAGAGGTGTCTGACCCACGCGCCGCGCACTGACATCCTGAAGAACCGCCGCTGCTACTGCGTCGGCACCCCCGGATTTGAAGCGACTGGCTTTGGCGGCAATCTCGGGATCCCTTGAAAGGCCAAGCGACTTGACGACCGGATTGGCCACGGCCAGCGACCGCGCAAATTGCAGTTGCGCTTCGATCTCCGCCTCGCGCGCTGCATCGCTCAATCCCGGATCTGCGATATTCTTGATGAGCGAACCCTGCGGCGCAAAGGCGAGCTGGACCCGCCCGGTATATTTCTTGGGCAGGAACTGTGTGGCCAGGACAGCAAGGACGAGACAGGCGAAGACGATTGTCCCGCCCAAAGGCAGGTGCCGCCTGAATCTCGAGAATATGCCCGCAAGGTCCTGCCGTTCTTCGACCCTTACAATCCTGTCTTGGTACATTGGGGTCTCCGTGGTCAGTTAAGCGAGAGGGGTTGGGGCGGGACGATGCATGGATCAGATTCGAAATGACGCGCGCAGGGCAAATCGGACCTCCTTGAAGCTGGGCCCCGGGAATGCGCCTTCACTCCTGCGCCGGACATATTCGAGCCGAGGGGTGAGCAGGACGTTACGAGACATGGTATACGACGCACCGGCACTCACGCGGGTGAGCCTGTCATTGCGGGCGATTCCCTTGAATTTGTCGCGCTCGCGATCAACGCCAAGGTCAAGCAGGAGATTGCGCAGCAGTTCGTGATCCGCACGGATGCCAACCTTGGTTGCGACATATCCGGCGGCATTGGGTTCGATTGCTTCTTCGATGCCGCGTCGGCCAACGAACGACACTGTGGTCAGCGCGGTCACGTTCCAATCGACCCGTACATCAGCCACCAGGTCGCGTACGGGGCGAATTCCGGGCTGATCATAACGCCGGTTCGCATAGCCTATACCCGCAGCCGCGCGGATGACGGGCGTGACGTCAGACACAAAGCCGGCGACAATCCGATATTCCTTGCTCGTCCGGTCGGTCAGGCCGCTTGTCCTGACGTCATAACGCGTCCGCCGATAGGTCATTTGCACAAACGCCGAACTGTCGGCAGCGAAAAGATATTCGGCGCGCGTGCTCGCCCGATAGACCTTGCGGTCCCGATAGTCCTGATCGAGCGGAGCACCGGCCAATGTGCGACTGTCTGCATAGTCGAAGCGGTTGACGTCGCCGCTCGCGAGCAGCCTCAGCCTGTTTGCCACGAACGTGCCCCGCAGCAGGGCGGCAGAGCGCCGCACGGCAATCGAGGCTCCTGCATTGGCTGGGAAAGAGCCAACATACTGGTCCTCGAACGTCCGCTCATAGGTCAGGGACGCGAGAAGGTTGGAGTCCCCGTGAATGTCCAGACGGCCTTCGGCGCGGGTGCGCCAGCCGTCCTGGTTCTTTGCGGTCACGTTCGCATAGCGCCGGGCATCATAGTCCAGGCCAGCGCTCAGGGCATGGCGTGACCATTGGCTTTCAACCCGCACAGCGGGATTGAATGACAGGATGGCGTCCTGCCGGGCACCAGCAGCGGAGCCCAAGGCATTGCTCGTATAGCCCGCTTCAAGTCCGACTACGGGATAAAGGCGGAACCCGCCGGCCGTCACGCCCAGTGGCGCCAGTTCCGGATGCGGCCGTTCCAGTACGGTGCGGTTGCGCTGGCTCGGCATGGCCACCGGAATGTCGGTGTCGAGCAAAGGCGCGTAGGTTTGCGCCGAGACGACCCCCGGGACGAGCAGCATGCACGCCAAGAGCGACCGCGCGATCGCCCTGCAAAATCGGCAGCGGCGCGCCATTTCAGAAGTAGCGCTCACCGATCCGCAGTGTGTCGCCCGGCATGACAAGCAGGTCCGGGCGCAATTCAAGCTTCTGCTCCTCGCTGGCGCCCGCACGTTTCACGAAGACATATTTCTTGCGCGCCCGGTAGCTGAAGCCCTGTGCCGTCGCGACGGCCTCTGCAACAGACAGACCCTTGCGATAGGCATATTCGCCCGGCTTGTTGACTTCGCCCAGAATGTAGAAGGGCCTGAAGGTCAGTATGGCAATCGAGACGCTCGGGTTGCGGAGATACCCGGCAGCAAGCCTATCCCGGATCTCGGCGCTAACGGCATCGACTGTGCGGCCCTCGGCCCGGACCTTGCCGATCAGCGGAACGGCAATGGAGCCGTCAGGGCCAACCTGTTGTTCGCCGGTCAGGCCATCTTCGCCATAGACCGTGAGCGCCAGCTTGTCGTCGATCCCGAGCGTGTAGTTTTGCGAGACGGGATCAGCGGGCGGACGGGCTCCATCCGGCATGTCGGACGCCAGGCCGGCAGTCCCGGTCAAGACCATGAGAGTGGCGGCGATCGCATGTATAAAGCGCGGCATAGGCAGTCCCCAAACGACTCGCGCGGACATCGCCCGTCCGCAAAAAATGGAGATGCTGCACTGCGATGCAAACCTTGCCACAAAGTAAACGCGCCGAGAAAGCGTGCGGAAATCGGGGCTAAATAGTTTGGCAAATCGTTAACGATCATCTGCGACAGCGGAGTCCTGCCGATGGAGGATTCTTGCTCTCGACACCGTTGACCGCGACCCTCACACTGCTTGCGCTGGCCCTGCTTGCGCTGGCTGGGCACTGCTTTGTCTTTTACCCGCTGAGCCTCAGGCTGTTCTGCCGCAAGTCTCCGAAACCTGCGCTTTCCTCTGCCCTCGGACCGCGCCCGTCGCTTGCCATCTGCCTGAGTGCCTACAATGAGGAAAAGGTGATTGTCGCCAAGGTCGAGCGGCTGCTTGAGGTTGCCAGAGCCTATGGGCCGGCAACGATTCACGTATACGCCGATGCGCCCACGGACAGGACTGTCGCGCTGCTCGAGCCTTATTCCGACCGGATCGATCTGGTGGTTGGAAAGGCTCGTGCCGGCAAGACCTACGGCATGAACCTGCTCGTCGAACGATCGGAGAGCGAGCTGATTCTCTTCACCGACGCCAATGTCGAGAGTGACATTGGCTGTGCGGTTGAGCTTGCGCGACCCTTTGCCGATCCGACGATCGGCTGCGTGACGGCGCACCTCATCTATTCAAATCGCCGCGAATCTCCGACGAGCGCCATTGGCGCGCTCTACTGGCGCCTCGAAGAGGCCATCAAGCGCATCGAAAGCCACACGGTCGGCGTCATCGGTGTCGACGGGGCAATGTTCATGCTCCGCAGGTCGTTGCACCAGCCGCCGCCACCGCACCTGATTGACGATCTCTACCTGAGCCTTCGGGTGCTGATTGCAGGTGCCCGTATCCATTCGGCGGACCATGTCCGTGTCTTTGAACGCAGCGCCGTCGGCGCAGTCGAGGAAAAGCAGCGCAAGCGGCGCATTGCCTGTCAGGCGGCCAATGTCCACCGTGTGCTCTGGCCCGAACTGCGCCGGATGCCGTGGCTGCAACTCTATGCCTATCTGTCGCACCGGGTCATGAAATGGCTCACGCCTTTCTTCCTTGGAGCCGGGGCCCTGTGCTTGATTGCGGCCGTTGCGCTTGCCTATGGCGCGGCGATGGCGACCGCAGTCGTCGCAGCGGGTCTGGCTGCGCTGCTGATTGGTCATTCCCTCGATGTGCGGCCATTTTCGGCCCTGTCGAGTGCAACCCTCAGCCTGGCCGGAGTCGCGGCGGGCGTGCTCGAATCCCTGTTCACGCGGCGGACCTACACCGTGTGGGACCCAGCGCTCTCGATCCGGGCCGAAACTCTTTCACTGAATCACGGAAAATCCGGGGGGCCGAATGCGCGTTGAGCTGGATCTGCAAGCCACTGTGCGTGGTGCTCACGTTCTTGAAAGCAAGGCCAGACCGCCGAAAGTCGCGATCGTCCATTACTGGCTGGTCGGCAGCGGCGGCGGTGAAAATGTGGTCAAGGCGATGCTGGAACTCTTTCCGCAGGCCGATGTCTTCACACTTGTCGAGGATCCCGCATTTTCCCGAACAATTGTTCCGCGCGACCGTCTCCGGACGAGCTTCCTCCAGCGTATACCGGGTGCAGCGCGCCATTATCGCGCGCTTCTTCCCTTGATGCCCACCGCACTCGAGAACCTCGACCTGCGGGGATATGATCTCATCATTTCAAGCGAATCCGGCCCGGCCAAGGGCATCGTGCCCCCGCTCGATGCCGTGCACATCTGCTATTGCCATTCGCCGATGCGGTACCTGTGGGACCAGTATCACGAATACCGCGAAAGCGCGGGCTGGCTGCAGCGGCTGGTCCTTTCGCTCTGCATCACACGGCTGAGGCTCTGGGACCAGGCGTCGAGCCTGCGCGTGGACCGGTTCATAGCCAACTCGCGCTATGTGGCCTCGCGGATCAACCGCTATTATCGGCGGCCTGCGCATGTCATTCACCCGCCTGTCGATGTCGATGATTTTGCCGTGAGCGAAACGCGTGGCGATTATTATCTCATCACCGGACGGCACGTCTCGTACAAGCGGATCGACCTTGCCATTGCAGCGTGCAACGCGCTCGGCCGCAAGCTTGTCATCACGGGTGACGGCCCTGAAACCGCGCGGTTGCGGGCCAGTGCCGGACCGACGATCGAGTTTGTCGGGCGATGTTCGTTCGCCGATCTGAAGCGTCATTATTCCGAATGCCGGGCTTTCCTGATGCCGGGCGAAGAGGATTTCGGCATTGCGCCGGTTGAAGCCATGGCGTCCGGGCGGCCGGTGATTGCCTATGGGCGTGGCGGCGCCCGGGAGACCGTTGTCGACGGCAAGACCGGCCTGTTCTTTGCAGAACAGACGGTCGAATCCCTGAGTGAGGCCATGCTGGCCTTTGAAGGCCGGGAAGACCGGTTCGAACCCGCCGCCATCAGACGGCATGCATTGGGCTTTGCCAAAGGACGGTTCATGGCAGAGTTCGGCGCCTTTGTCGGGGATGCCCTGGCGACGGCGCAAGAACTGCGGCCCGGCGCAAGAGCCAAGGACTGAGGCCATGACTCTTGCGGCCAGCTTTCGTGAGACATTCTCCCTGAAGCCCCATGCAGGGGAAGCGCGCACCAGCAGTGCGCTCGACGAATTTGCAGGCCTTGCCCTGATCGTTTCGGCCACGGCCTATCTCTATTTCGATGCGTTTGGTGGCGTCATCCGGTTTGCGCTTCCGGCAGTGGGGCTGACGATGCTTGCCTATTCGCCGGCCGGGATCGCGATCATTGCGCTTCTTTGCCATTTTGTCGCGCGCCTTGGCGATACCGAGTCCGCTGCACCCATGCTTGCGACACTGGCATTTGCGCTCATCGCGATCGGCTTGTCATTCGCGATGGGACGAAGCCTCGGCGAAGTCGGCTTCGCGCTCTATATCTGGCTGTCCTTTCTCGTCGCACTCGCGATCACCCAAAGGCGCATGCATGATCGCCTTGTCGGAGCGATGGTGCCGATCTTCTTCATTGCGACGGCGGGGGTGCTCCTCAACATTGTGGTCCGTTATCCCTGGGTCGATGCCAGCTATGAAGTGCTTGGCCGCCAGATGGTGGCTGCACGCGATTGGGAAGCCTATGGGATGCCGCGCCTCTCCGGCTTCACACGGGCCAGCTACACTGCCGCGGCGCAGATCCTGATCTGCTATGTCGCGCTGGAACACCGGACAAAGTCATTGGCGTGGCGCGCCGGCTTCTGGGCCGTGGGCCTTGTTGCAATCTACTACACGACCTCCAAATCGCCGATGCTTGCCATGGCCTTGCTGCCGCTCACCTATTTCCTTGTGGGCCGGATCAGGGACTCCGGCGCGGCGCGCCGTCGCTGGGCGGCGTCGGCACTGATGGCCTTCTGGTTGCTGCTGGTCTTTGCAGGGCCCTTTCTGGCGATGACCTATGGTCCGCAACTCTACCCGGCCGGAACGGGGGTCGGAGCGGACTACAGTTCCTTTGCCGATCGCGTGCTCAACACCTGGCCGAATGCGATTGCGATGATCGACCGCTATGATCCCGTTCAATGGGTCTTTGGCCGGGGGCTGGGAAGTATCGGCTCCCCTCAGCAGCTCTCGCATCCCGACAGCTATAATCCGGGCGACAATCTTGCCATCTACCTGTGCGTGACGTTCGGCCTCGCTTCGCTGGTGTTTGGCGTCCTGATGTTTCGCGGCGGGCAAAGGGCCATTGCCGCAGGCAGCCGCGGGCGGCGCGATTTTGTGCTGATCATAGCCATGCTGGGGATCGGCACGGCGGCCAACGTCATCGAAAGCATTCTGCCTTCAATGATTCTGGCCATTGCCTGTGCCCGACCGCGCAGCCGTCGGCCGTCGCGCAGCGAACGCCCGGCATGACCGGATCTTCAGCGTCCAGAGGTCCGCAGCGGCCCGACCGCTTCGGCAAGGGCCCGGATGTGAGCGGCGACCATTGCATAGCTCGCGTCCCAGCCGTGACTGGCGACCAGTGCGGCGCGCGACTGTTCGTCGCTCGTCAGGCCAATGGCACGATCAATGCCGCGGGCGATGTCCGCAGTGGATTTGGGATCGACAAAGACACAACCACACTGACCGACTTCGCGCATCACGGGGAGATCGGACGCGACAACCGGACAGCCACACGCAATGGCCTCGAGGATCGGCAGGCCGAAACCTTCGGCATGCGAGCAGAACAGCAAGGCCGAAGATCGTGCAAGCAAGGCCGCCAGGCCTTCGTCGCTCAAACTGCGTTCAATGGCCAGATTGCGGACACCGGCCCTGGCAGCAAGCGTGCGCGCCGGTTCGTCTGCCCCGATGATCGTGACCCGGGCTTGCGATTGTACCGGGCTCTGTGCCTGCCAGAGGGCAACGGCTTCAAGCATGGCGGGGAGATTCTTGTGCCAGCGCGCGTTGCCGAACAGGACAAGCCCGGCTCTCTTGCCACCAGGCACGCCGCAACGAGCCGCAAACTGTTCCGAAATCCCGTTTGGAATCACGCCAACATGGCCCCTTGTTTCCGGCCATCGTCGCCCGAGGTCATCAGCCGAGGCCTGCGACACCGTCAGCACCTTGGCGCGCGCCGCAGCCAATCGTGTGATGCTGTTGTAATAGAGGCGTTTGCGAAACCCGTCCGGCTCGGCTTTGCCGAAATGGATAAGATCGTGAATGATGAACAGCTGCCGTCGGCCTGCGAGCGGCGTTCCATTGTAACCCGGAACGAAAAGAAGATCCGCACCGGAACGCCGGAACGCCTGCCCGAGGTACCACCAGTCCATCGGGCTCGACGGCTTCGGCCCGTCGACGAGCTCGACAAGATCAAAGTCCCGCGCCAGCCGGTCGCGATATTCGCGCGCGACGCGGCCGATGCCGTGCGGCGCTATCCAGCGGCTGTCGAACAAGATGCGCATAGTTTCCGTGGACAATCGCGTAACGAGCCATTCGTTAATTTCTGGTGCCCGCGAAATGTTGGCGCTTCAGGGGCAGCGGCATGAGCGTCGGCCTGATCAATGCCGCGCTTCGCATGACGGGGCTCGGTTCGCGCTTCCTGCTTGCCATATTCATGGCGCGCTACATGACACTGGCTGACATCGGCACTTTTGCCCTGATGGCCGGCGCAGCCGGTCTGCTGCCTTCGGTCGCTGGTTTGGGGTTGAACTTCTTCCTGGCCCGGCGCCTTGTCGGGATCGGCCATGCCGAAGCTGTCGGGCTTGCGCGGGAACGCCTGAGGGTCTCGATCCTCGCTGGGGCGTGCTGCATGAGCATCCTGCTCGCCCTCTCCAATTTTGGCCACCTGTCGCTGCCAATATCGCCCTTGCTTGCGGTCGCAATCCTGATGCTCGAACTGCTTGGTTTCGATCTGCAGGTTGCGCTCCTTGCGCGGAGCCGATCCACCTTTGCCAATGTGCTGCTCTTCCTGCGCAATGGTGCCTGGGTCCTGCCCTTCATGGTTGCGGCCTTCGTGCTGCCAATGTGCCGGTCGATCGAGGTACTGGCCTGGTTCTGGCTGTGCGGACTTGCGGTCAGCCACGGCCTGCTTGCCTTGCACTATCGCCGGGACCTCATCGCCATGCTCAAGACCGGGGGCGGTGTCGCCCAGGACGGGTTTGTGGCCTCGGTCGGTGCGGGGGCGGCCAAAATCTATCTGAGTGACCTCGGGCTTGCCGGCAGCGTCTATCTCGATCGCTTCATCATCTCGGCGATTGAGGACGTCCGCTCGGCTGGCATCTATTTCTTCTACGCCTCCATCATCAACTCGGCCTACATCATCTGCCTTGCGGCAACGGTGCAGGTCTATCAGCCCCAGCTTCGTGCTGCCTGGCTATCGGGCGGCGTTGCCGGTTTGCGCGATGCGCTGGGGACGCGCTTTCGGACGACAGCACTTGTCGGTCTGGGCGGCCTCATCGCGGCAGCGCCAGCAACCTGGATCGCAGCGCGGATTTCCGGGAAGCCAGAGATTCTCGAGGCCTTCGGGCTCGTTCCGCTGCTGCTGGCGGCCTATGCATTCAAACTGCTTTCGGATTTCATGAACCTGGCCTTTGCTGCCTCTGAACGCGACGGCCATTATGCGGTCTTCAACATTGCGGGCCTGATTCTCGGCGTCGCAGGATGCCTTTTAGCCATTCCGCTGCTAGGCATCATTGGCGCCGCGGTTGCTGCCTTGGCATCGGCGCTGATCCTGTTTGGCCTGCGCTATATCGCCTGGAAGCGGATGGAAGTCCGGGCGCTGGCAATCGGAAGGTCGTCCTGATGCGCGTCCTTCAGATCGCCTCGCTCTATCCGCCAAAAATGCTTGGGGGTGCCGAAGTGTCCGCCCGCAACCTATCCGACCTGCTGGTGTCGGCCGGCCATGAGGTGATTGTCGTCAGGGCGTCGGATCTTGATGAACCGGACGGCGATGAGACTATCGCACCCGGCATCAGGGTGGCGCGGCTCGAGACGCCGCACATCTACCCCGTCTTTCGCTTCTATGATGCCGGGAGGCTGAAGAAGCCGCTGTGGCATCTCCAGGACCATTTCGACCAACGCCTGCGCCCGGCCTTTGGTCGCATCCTCGACGATTTCGCCCCCGATCTGGTCAATGTGCATTTGCTGCAGGGGTTGGGTTATCCCTTGCTCAAGGAGGTCGCCAAGCGGCGAATTCCGGTCAACTATGTCCTGCCAGATCTCGGGCTTGCGTGCATCCGCATGAGCATGTTCAAGAATGGCAAGGATTGTTCCGGCCACTGCGCACCTTGCGCCCTCTCGACGCGCTACAAGCTTGGCCTCATCCGCCAGCAATCCTCGGTCAGCTTCGTTTCGCCGTCGCGCGCGAACCTGGAGACACTTTCACGCCATTTTCCCGTGAAGGACTATCCGCACGCCGTCATCCTCAATCCGAACACCTACCCGAGGCCGACCCGAGCACGCACACAAAGTGACGATCTGCGCCTCCTGTACGCCGGCCGAATTCACGACTCCAAGGGCGTC
Organism: Aquisediminimonas profunda; assembly: GCF_019443285.1. GTDB lineage: Bacteria > Pseudomonadota > Alphaproteobacteria > Sphingomonadales > Sphingomonadaceae > Aquisediminimonas > Aquisediminimonas profunda. The sequence goes on along the minus strand of NZ_CP080327.1, from coordinate 657,388 downwards.
GAAATGCTGCTAGGTGCCGTCGAAGCGCTTGCGCGGGACCGGCGCGTGACGCTGACGCTGGCCGGACAGGGTCAGCAGGAGGCCGAACTGCGCGCCCGCTTCGGCGATGCGCCCTGGTGCAATTTTCTCGGCTTCATTTCGCATCAGGAGCTCGCCGACCAGATGATGGAGAGCGACCTGCTCTGCATCCCGTCCATCTGGGCGGAAAACTCGCCCGGCGTGGTCATTCAGGCGCTGGGCCTCGGCCTGCCGGTCATGGGCAGCGCCCGCGGCGGCATACCGGAACTGGTCCGTGATCGCGAGAATGGGCGACTTGTTCACGACACGACTCTTTCGGGCTGGCGAGCAGCACTCGGCGACGTGCTGGACAGGCCGGAAGACCTTAAAGCCTGGCGGAACACTGCAGAGCAGGACGCGCATCGCTTCGATGCACGAACGATCGGGTGCGAGATGCTTGAGTGGATGGAAGCCAGCGCGGGAAGGCCCGCAAAGCGCCAGTAACGTCCGTCAGTAGCTTCCTTCGCTTTTCAAGACGGCTGGAATTGTCATCGCAATGATACGGACGTTGAGCGGCAGCGACCTGGACCGCGCGTAAAGCACATCGCAGGCCACGCGGCGACGATAGGAAACATCATTGCGACCGCAGACTTGCCAAATGCCGGTAATGCCCGGGTTGACGGACGAATAGGCGCTGAAGTGGCGACCATAACGCGCACGCTCAGCCTGCACGATCGGACGCGGACCGACAATCGACATCTCGCCCCGCAGCACGTTGATCAGTTGCGGCAATTCGTCGATGCTGGCCTTGCGATAGAAGCGGCCAAGGCGGGTCACGCGGGGATCATTGCGCAGCTTCTGGTCCCGATCCCATTCCGCCCGTGCAACCGGGTCTCTTGCCAGCAGGGCTTCAAGTCGCTGCTGGGAATCCATAACCATCGTCCTGAACTTTAGGCAGCCAAATCGCATGCCGCCGCGGCCAATGCGCTGGTGGGCAAAGATGGGCGACCCCCCATCAGCCAGGAAGATCGATGCGGCAACAAACACGAGGAGAGGCCCAAGCGCGACGAGCGCGACAATCGCGATGAACAGGTCGAGCGCCCTGATGGCGATGTCCCTTGAAGATCGGTGCGTTCGTGTGCGTGCTTGGGTTCTTGGAGGGGTTTCGGCGACGGTATCCAGATAGTGCATAGACAATCCCGTTTTGTGGCCTCGGGGGCTGCGTATCATGCTGCATAAGCGAACTCAAGCGACGGTCAAGCGTCGAGAATCACTTTTTAGGTAACGCATGTTGTGGGTTGGGGTTTGGGCGCTGTTGGAGCGAGCCGGCAAATATGAAAGAGACTTAATCGGCACCCCTAAAAATCTGTTAACCATATCATATTATGAGAAATATCTTTATGTTTTCGGCGAATGGATAGCTGGAAAATAACCATACTGTGCCGCATGAATCCGTGCAGGCCTGGTACGAAATCTGCCCTGTGACACGTCTCGATTGTGCGCGTATCGTGCGAAATCAGCCGTTGTTGCAGTGCAACATAATTTTGATGCTCTCGGGCAATTTGATTGACACCAATGTGCCAAGCTGTACACTTTGCGGTGTCGGTTACCTGGATTTTAAGCCTTAATTTTCGTGAACGGGCTTAAACTCGCGAAGGGTCCGCCGTCCTATCGAATGAGTAGGTGCGAAAAGGATTGGGAAATGGCGCAGCGTATAGTGTTGACACATGGAAATCCGAATTTGTCTTATCGGTCTGCGGCATTGCCCGCGGACGATGGCATGGAATCGGTCCAGAATGTCGCTTGCGAATCGGTGCCAGCTGATATCCCCACCAAGCGCTTTCCGGGATGGGTACGTCTCGCGATCATCGGAAGCGGCGCTGTCCTGTCATGGGCAGTCGTTGCTGTAGCGGCCGGCTGGTTGCGCTAGGGCCTCTAGGCGCCAAATGACCCCGGCCAATGGTCGGGCGGGAAGCCTGACCTATTTCAAGACTTTGGGGATTTGGTCTGCGCGTATTCACCTTATATAGAAGTTCACCATATAATGGGCGTCAGGGACACGTGATCAGGGGGCAGACAATTGGCTGAACAGTTGGAATTGGTGGCGGTTGCGGGGGCATCCACCACTATGAAGAAGCAGAAGGCTGCGACGCCAGCCGTTTCAATCGTCATCCCGGCCTATAATGAAGAAGGCGCCGTTGCGGCGACGATCGCATCGGTTCGCGAAGTTCTGGATGCGGCAGGCATTTCGCACGAAATCATTGTCGTCAATGATGGCTCCACCGACGATACCCTTGAGCGCGCCCGCGCGACGGGTGTTCACGTGGTCAATTTTCCGCACAATGGCGGCTATGGTCGCGCACTGAAGGCGGGCATCGCAGTCAGCACAGGGCCACTCGTTGCCATTCTCGACGCGGACGGAACATATCCGGCGTCATACCTGCCCGAGATGATCGCAATGGCGACCTATAACGATATGGTCGTCGGCGATCGCGGTGCCGCCATGAAAGGCGTGCCGCTGATACGGCGTCCCGCAAAATGGACACTCAACAAATTGGCCAGCCTGCTTGCCCAACATGAGATCAGTGATCTCAATTCGGGTCTGAGAGTGTTCAGGCGCGAACCACTGGAGCGCTTTGTACCGTTGCTGCCGGATGCCTTTTCATTCACGACCACTGTAACACTGTGCATGCTGGCATCGGGAATGCGCGTGTCTTACCTGCCGATTGTCTATGGGAAGCGCGTGGGACAATCCAAGATTCGCGCAACGGATTTCGGTCGCTTCATGTTCCTCGTCTTTCGCCTGACGGTCTATTTCCAGCCATTGAGAGTCTATCTTCCGGCTGGCCTGGCGCTTTTTGTGCTGGGCTTCGTCAAGGCAGTCTATGACGTCTACATCGACAATCTCTCGGAAACTGCGGTTCTCGGGCTTCTGGGGGCTGTTCTGCTTTGGGCCCTTGGCCTGATAGCCGACATGATTTCGCGCCTGAACCTGCGATCTCGCGCAGATATTGCCGCCAAGTGAACGAGCATTCCGCTTCCGGGAAGGCGGGCAGGCGAAAGATCCCGAGCGTCTGGATTGTCCGAAGTTGCGTCAGTGCCGCGATGCTGGCGCTGATCTTCCACTTCGTGCCGTTTGAAACGGTCTGGGCTGCAGCGCGCCAGTTTTCGCCCGGACTTTGGCTTGCGGCATTGGGCCTTTTCGTTGCTGGCCATGCCGCCGCAGCGTTCAAATGGCGTATGCTCATTGGTTCCGGAATATCCTATCGCTCTGCCTTTCGGGCCCACCTTGCCGGGCTGGCCGCAAACCTTGCCCTGCCCGGAGTGGCCGGAGGCGATGTCGTTCGCGCTGGGCTGGTGTTCGGGCAGGCGAACGACAAGGGCAAGCTCGCGATGGGATCGATTGCAGACCGCCTTCTGGACACGCTGGGGCTTGCCTTGATCGCTCTTGTCGGCGCCACCTATGCCTGGGGACCCAGGCTTTATGAGGCAACGCAGTTGCGCTGGGCACTTGTCGCGTTGGCGCTAGTGGTCGCAACGGGCTTTGCCGCTGCGCCATTCCTCGACCGGTCGATGGCGCGCCGCGCAGCATCGGGCAAGGTCGCCCGCATCCTCGGTTCCATGATTCATGCGGCCGCCGAGCTTTCCCGCAGCCCCGGGCGCCTTCTGGCATGTCTCGCGATTTCCATGGCTGTGCAGTGTCTGTTTGTCGGCATCAACATCGCTTTTGCGCAGGCAGCGCATGTCGAGGCCCCGGTTTCGGCTTGGTTCTTTGCCTGGACGACAGCAAAGATCATTGCGATTGCGCCGATCAGCCTGGGCGGCCTTGGCGTGCGGGAGGCCAGCATGGCCGGGCTGCTGAAGCCGTTTGGAGCGGATCCCGGCCAGGTCATCGCGGTCGGCCTCATCTGGCAGTCAGTCCTTTATGCAAGTGGAGCCATCGGGTTTCTGGTGCAGGTGCGCCGTCCCGAACGCGAAAAAGTGGCAATGGAGCTTAATTGATGCAGCAGGTAGTGGTTCTTGGCGCTGGACCTGCCGGGGTCGGGGCGGGGTTGATGCTGGCCAAGAGCGGCAAGGCGTCCGTCAAGGTGCTTGAACGGGCGCCGCGGGTCGGTGGCAATTCCGGCAGCTTTGTCCTTGAAGGCATTCACTGCGATTTCGGGAGCCACAGGCTCCATCCCGCAAGCGAACCCCATATCCTTGCCATGATCCAGGATGCGGTTGGCCCCGACCTGCTCTGGCGGCCGCGCCATGGTCGCATCCGGCTCAAGGGACGCTGGATCCATTTTCCCTTGAAGCCCGTCGACCTCCTGCTGCGGTTACCCAAGGGGTTTACGGCGCAGCTGCTTTGGGATGCGGCGACAAAGCCGTTCCGCCGTGCGCCAGCGGGCGAGCCTACATTCGCCAGCGTGCTCTATCAGGGGCTTGGACCGGCGATGAGCGAGAATTTCTACTATCCCTATATGCGCAAGCTCTGGGCACTTCCCCCCGAAGAGTTGGCGGTCACACTCGCCACGCGGCGGGTTTCCGGTAGCTCCATCGGGAAGATCGTGCGCAAGATCCTCGGGCAGGTCCCGGGTTTCAAGAAGCCCCAGACAGGCGGCTTTTTCTTTCCGAAAAAAGGCTTTGGCCAGATCTGCGATGCCCTGCGAACAAAGGCTGAAGCGCATGGGGCCGAATTCCTGCTCGACGCATCGGTTACGGCCATCGAGCATGCGGACGGCAAGGTAAAGGCGGTGCGGTTCCGCAAGGGCGAAACCGAGACGCGAATCGAGACCGACAAGATCTGGTCCAGCCTTCCGATCACGAGCCTCGTGTCCTTCATGGACCCGCCTGCCCCTCCTCCTATCGCCGAGGCAGCGTCCCGGATCCGGTTTCGTGGCATGATCCTTATCTACCTTGTCCTCGAACAGCAGCAATTCACCGAGTATGACGCGCATTATTTCCCCGAATATGCCGTGCCCATTTCCCGCTTGTCAGAGCCCAAAAATTACTCGGCCAGCACAGAGCCAAAGGGCGTTACAGTGCTGTGTGCCGAACTGCCCTGCGATCCACACGAGCCCCTGTGGGCGCTGTCGGATAACGAACTGGGCGCCAAGCTTTGCGAATGGCTGGCGGGCGTTGGCCTCCCGGTCACGGCAAAGGTCCGGCGGACCGTCACGCATCGGCTCGGCTACGCCTATCCCGTTTATGACCGCAATTTCGAAAGCGATCTTGCCGTGATGGATCGCTGGGTCGAGAGTATCGACGGACTGCTCACCTTTGGTCGGCAGGGCCTGTTCGCGCATGACAATACGCATCACGCCCTGGCCACAGCGCATGGCGCGGTCGATTGCCTGAATGCAGATGGCAGTTTTGATCTTGCAAAGTGGCATGACTATCGTCGGATTTTCGAAACCCATGTGGTCGAGGATTAAGAGGCAGACATGCTCGTCCTGACCTATCATTCGATATCCGACAGCGGCGGTCCGACGAGCATACCGCCGTCCGTCTTTGGCATGCACATGGACGCCCTTGCCGCCGCAGGGTACCGCAGCCAGACACTGGGAGAATTTATCGACTGGCACGCAGGGCAGGCGAATGACGGCAATGAACGTCGTGTGCTGATCACATTTGATGATGCCTTTGCCGATTTCGCGGATGTTGCCGCTCCCGTCTTGCAGCGGCATGGCTTTTCCGGGCTTGTGTTCGTGCCGACGCGCAGGCTCGGCCATCCCGAAGCCTGGGACGGCGCCAATCGCCCGGCAAGGCCGCTGATGGAGTGGGATACAGTCCGCAGGCTTGCGGATGAAGGTATGGAATTCGGCGGGCATAGCCGGACGCATGCCGACCTGACACGGCTCGATCCGGCAGCGCGCGAGGACGAAATTGCCGGGAGTGCCGCCGATCTCTCCGAACAGCTTGGCAAGCCGGTCGAAGGCTTTGCCGCCCCCTACGGACGGGTCTCTCCCGCAGTCCTTGAATCGATCCGGAAGCACTACCGAGTTGCCTTCGGCACCCGGCTGGCCATTGCGCAACGCGACGATGATGCCGTGGACCTGCCGCGGATCGAGATGCACTATTTCCGTAACCGCCGAACCTGGAGCCGCTTTCTCAACGGTCATCGCGGCTATTTCAGGATGCGCCAGGGACTCCGTGCGGTCCGGGAAATGGCAGGAGGTTCACATGGCTGAACGGGAATGGAAAAGACGGAACTCAAGGTTGCTGCGTTAAGGTTGAATCCCAATTCCCAAGCAGCATCACAAGCTGATAAAGGCATTCGCCTGCAAGAGGGGGTAAATTCGATGAAGGTCGGGCAGAATATCGAAACGGGAAATGCCGCATGGAACTTCGGCGGCAATGTACCGGACACATTCGTGGATCACATCCGGCATTCTGTCCCGCTTTATGTCGAAGGCCATGATTTGACCTGCCAGATCAGCGACTGGTTCGTCTCTGATCGCAGCACGGTTTATGAAATCGGCGTTTCGACCGGGGAACTGCTCAAGAAACTGGCGCTGCACAATGCCCACAAGCCCGGCGCAAAATTTGTCGGAATGGATGTTGAAGAAGCCATGACGGCTAAGGCCAGAGCGCACTGCGCTGATGTGCCCAATATCACGATCCTGGATGAGGATGCCCGGCTCTACCCGTTCGAAAAGGCGGATCTGATCGTTTCCTATTACACGATGCAATTCATTCCGCCCCGTGATCGGCAAGCTCTTTTCGATCGCATCTATGAGGCCTTGAACTGGGGCGGCGCGTTCATCATGTTCGAAAAAGTGCGTGCACCTGATGCCCGTTTCCAGGATATCGCGACCGGGCTTTATAACGAATTCAAACTCTCACAGGGCTTCGACGAAAAGGAAATCGTCGGCAAGACGCGCAGCCTCAAGGGCATTCTTGAACCCTTCTCCACTGCCGGCAATTTTGACCTGTTCCGCCGAGCGGGTTTCCAGGACGTGACGACGATTTCGAAATATATCTGTTTCGAAGGATTCCTTGCGATCAAATAGAGCTGGTATTGGGTGTAGCCGGGGCCAGAGTGTTACCCCTTCGCGCATCCCGATCCCGACACGCTGTTATTTCTGATACGGGCGAAGTCAATTCATGCATCAAACCAGACCAATAGACAGACGAGAGTATGGAGCCTTGGTGTTGGTTCTCTTGCTTGCTCTTGGTCTGCGGCTATTCAAGGCTGACGCATCACTTTGGTATGACGAAATCGTCACATTGGTGAATTTCGTGCGGCTTCCAACGCTGAAGCTCATTGGGACCTTGGACTCTCTCAATAATCACATGCTGTACAGCCTTATGGCACAGCTGAGCATCGGCGCCTTGGGAGAGACAGCACTGGCTCTGCGGTTGCCAGCAATCATCATGGGTGTCGCCAGCATCTGGATGCAATGGCTGATTACCCGCCGACTTATGGGCGCGCGTGGCGCGCTGATGGTGGCGCTTCTGCTGGCATTTTCCTACCACCATGTATGGTTTTCGCAGAATGCGCGCGGCTACACCGGCCTACTCTTCTTTTGTTCGGCTGCGACGCTCGCCTTCATCAAGGGTATGGAAAAGCCTGACTGGCGGAATTGGGTTGTCTATGCCCTGCTCGTTGCGGCAGCCATGTATGTTCATATGTCAGCGGGCTTTTTCTTTGCCGCTCATGGCGCGGTCTATGGTGCTCTGTTGGCTTCCAGGCTCACAGGGGGAGCGAGGAAAGTTCAGATCACACAACAATGGCCGGGCTTGGCGGGATTTTGGCCGATTTTTGGCATCAGCTTGAGCATTGTCGTCACGCTTGTCCTGTATGCGCCGATCATCGGTCAGGCCTTCGCCACAGTGCAGGAGGTTTCGCAAGCCTCTGCGGCCGCGGGGGGCGCCGCTTTGGCGGAATGGCTGAATCCGATGCGAGCCGTCGTGGAGATAGGACGATCGATTTCGTCAGCGGGCCCGCTCGTGCCAGTTATCCTGCTCGCTGCGCTGATGGTACTTTCTGCAGGAGCCTTCGCCCTCTATCGCAAGTCGCCTCTCCTTGTAGCCATTTACGTGGTGCATGTGCCCCTAGCCATGCTTTTGCTCGATGTTGTCGGCGTCCGAATTTGGCCGCGTTATTTCTTCGTAGACCTTGGCTTTATCTTTATGGCGATGGTCGAGGGCGTGGTTGTCTGGAGCGGATGGATTTCGCGTTTCCTGCGCAAGGGAGACAAGCCGCTGATTGACGCACAAGCACTTTCGCTCGTCGGGTTCTTGGCGATGTTGCTGGTATCAATCGGCCTGCTTGTCCCGAATTATCTGTATCCGAAGCAAGACTTCGTTGGCGCCCGAAATTCCGTAAGAGATCTGGCCAGACCGGGAGACAGTATCGCCGCTGTCGGTCTCGCAGGATACGCTTACAGCCGCTATTATGCGCAAGACTTCAGGGTGATTGACAATGCCGCAGAACTGGAAGCTTTACGCGCGGCTACACCTGGCCGGACATGGGTCATTGTCGCCTTTCCGCACCAGACACTTACGTCTCGACCTGACGTCAAAGCGGAACTCGCTGCACATTTCGCAAGCGTAAGGACGTTCAGGGGAACTCTCGGAGACGGGCAGGTCTGGTTGCAGGCTTCGAAGGATGGCAGTCGCCGATGACCCGCACATTCGGACAGATTGGCCGAGCCATTGTCCGGCCGCAGTTCAAGCTGGCGCGCGATCTGGGTTTGCTCTGGGTCGGCCAGATCGGCACCAAGGGTGTTGCATTTATGGCCTTTGCAATCCTGTCGCGCAGGTTGCTGCCTCAGGATTATGGTGCTGTCGAATATGCAATGGGCCTCGCCACGTTGGCGAGCTTGGCCATTGACGGTGGTATGGGTTCAGTCGGTGTTCGCCGCCTGACGCAGGGGCATCAGAGTGCAGATGAGCTTGTTGCACTCATCCCGGCACTCCAGCTTTGTCTTGCCTTGGTTATTGCGCCTGCGATGATTTTGTTCACCTGGTTCTATGCGAACGACGCAAACGCTTTGGGTTTGACCGGGTTGATCGCCCTCAGCCTGTTCATTCTTCCCTGGAAGCAGGACTGGCTTTTTCAGGCAAATGGCCTGATCAAGCATGTTGTTCTGGCGCAAAGCTTGCGTGTGCTCACCTTCATGGTGGTCTGTTTCGTGCTTGTGCGTGATGATGCCAGTGTGCTGATCGTGGGGGCGGCCGAGATTGCCTCTGTACTTTGCGCGACTTGTTATTTGATGACCGTTCAACATCGCGGCATTGCGAGACTGCGGCTCCGTTTTGCGCTCCACAAGCTGTTTGACTTGATGCGGGAGAGCGCGCCAATCGGGTTAGGGGCAATCTGCTGGGCAATGTTCCAATATGCGCCGCTGCTCATCCTTGCTGCGATGGCGGGTATGACGGATACAGCTTATTTCGGGGCTGCGCACCGTTTGGGCATTTCACTTGTAACCTTTAGCTGGCTCTACCACTTCAACCTCTATCCAATCATCTCCCGTCGCCTTCAAACGGATCCACAGGCCCTCGCACGACTAACCCGAACATCAATCCGGGCTACAGCGTGGATCGGCATCGGCATAGCTTTGGCGTTGACGCTGGCGGCGGAACCCTTGCTGAGGGCTCTTTTCGGGCCTGGCTTTGGCAAGGCAGCAGTCCCCTTTTCGCTCCTTGTCTGGACCTTTCCCCTTACCCTTCTCTCGGGCCACGCCCGCTGGATGTTGATCGCCGGGAAGCGCGGGAACGATATGCTTGTGTCGCAAATTTGTGGCGTGTTGGTCGCAATCCCGTTGGCGTGGTTGCTGATCGGCCCCGCTGGCTATGGTGCAGCAGGGGCTGCAATTTCCATGTCGTTGGCCTGTCTTGTCGTGTGGCTGGTGTCCCAAGTCTATGTCCACAAACACGGCTATGAGGTGCCCATTCTGCCGGCGTTGCCTGCAATAATCGCTGCGGCGGTGATAGCACTCTCTGCTCCTTACTCGCCGTTTGGCTTTTGGGCGACGATGGGAACAGGCCTGGCCGTTTTCGCCATCCTCGCTCTTGCCTTTGATCGCGATGTTGTCGCCGAACTCTATATCTTTGGCCATGGCGGGCAGCCTGCCGATGCCAACCAGCCTATAAACTGCAGTGCGCCAGATGGCGCCAGATTCCGGGAACCCTGAGAAACCATGTCCTCCGATTATTATTTGCAAACGCTCTCTCGCCTCGAGGATGCCACCGCCACAATCGGCGTTGTCGGATTGGGCTATGTTGGTCTCCCGCTTGCGCTCGCAGGGGTAAAGGCAGGATACAAGGTTGTCGGCTTCGATGTCAGCCAAGGACGAGTTGAAGCCATCAATGCAGGCGAGCAGGTTATCTCCTATCTCGACCCGGCGGAAATGCGGGATGCCATTGCGGCAGGCCAATTCGAAGCCACGACCGATTTTGCTCGGCTGGCGGAACCTGACGTACTTGCGATTTGCGTGCCAACCCCTCTCACCCGAAACCGGGATCCCGATCTTTCGTATGTTGTTTCGACTGCGCAGATGATTGCCAAGACTTTGCGCCCCGGCCAACTCGTGATGCTGGAATCCACGACTTGGCCCGGCACGACCAGTGAGGTGGTTCAGCCGATCCTGGAAGCGGCAGGCGGTATCGTGGGCGAAACCCTTTTCCTCGGATTTTCGCCCGAGCGAGAAGATCCGGGCAACAAAAACTTCAACACGCACACAATCCCGAAGTTGGTTGGTGCTGACGACCCGAAATCTCGCAAGCTCGCGGAAACATTCTATGGCAAGACAGTCGCCAAGGTTGTGCCAGTCAACAGTGCAGCTGTGGCAGAAGCAGCGAAGCTGACCGAGAACATTTTTCGCGCAGTCAACATTGCACTCGTCAACGAATTGAAGCTGGTTTACTCGGAGATGGGGATAGACGTGTGGGAAGTGATCGCAGCTGCTGCGACAAAGCCCTTCGGCTTTCAGGCCTTTTACCCGGGTCCCGGCCTGGGAGGGCACTGCATTCCTATCGATCCCTTCTACCTTACATGGAAGGCGCGCGAATTTGGAATTGAGAGCCGCTTCATAGAACTTGCGGGACAAATCAATACTGCAATGCCACGCCATGTCGTGAGTGAGCTGTCTCGGGCCCTGAATTCGCAAATCGGCAAAGGGCTAAGAGGCGCAAAAATTCTTGTTTTGGGCCTTGCTTACAAATCCGACGTCGATGACCTGCGGGAAAGCCCATCCCTGACCTTGATCGAGCTGATAGAGGCGCAAGGTGCTCATTGCGACTTCCATGATCCGCATATTCCAAAGGTGCCACAGACTCGTGAGCATGCGAATCTCTCTGGTCGGGGCTCTATTGCGCTCGATGGCAAGACCATCGCTGACTATGATGCGGTGCTGATAGCCACTGATCATGCAGCAGTCGACTATGCCGTTGTTGCGGAGCACGCCAGGCTGATTGTCGACACGCGCAACGCACTCGCCAAGCGCGGCATCACGGCGCCGCAGGCAGTAAAGGCGTAATTTGTTCTGATGCGTATTCTTCAGCTTTGCACGGATTTTCCGGCAGGTGGTATCCAGCGTCATGTCCTTGACCTGGGAAGCGGGATTCGCGAGCGAGGTCACCATGTCGCATATGCAGGTACGCGCGGCGCATGGATGAATGAGACAGTCGATCCGCTTTTCACGCACATTGATATCTTCAAGGTCACAAAGGCCGGTGGCCCAACACTATTGCGCCTGCTGAACGCTATCAAAGGCGGCATTTCGTTGCGCCGGACTCTTGTCAAAGAGCGGATCGAACTCGTCCATGCGCATGAAAGTGCCCCGGCATTGGTTGCCTGGTTGGCAACTCGTGGTCTGGGGCTTCCGGTCCTGGTCACTTTTCATGGCGCGGAGCCGGAGCGTATTACCGAATTCGGGCGTATAGCGCGGCTCACAGCAGACCTTGTTATCACGCCCAGCTACAACAGCGCATGTGATCTTGCCGCTGATGGCGGGGTCCCGAAGGACAAGGTTGTTGTCATGGGCCTCGGGGTCCACAAACGGCCGCGACCCGCAATCCCGGATGTGGAATCCTTGCGCAGGGAATTGCTCGGGAACGACGGCAAGACACTCGTCGTTACTGTCGCGCGCCTCGCACATCAAAAGGGCATCGATCATTTGATTGCTGCGGCAAAATTGGCGCTCGCCACTAATCCCGCCTTGCGTTTCGTGGTCGTGGGCGATGGTCCCCAGCGCGATCTGGTCAAAGAATGGCTCGATGAGGCCGGGGTGGGCGGATCTGTGCGCTTCGTTGGCCATAGCGAGAATGCGTCACTTTATATGGCCGCTGCGGACCTGTTCTTCCTGCCGTCGCGCTGGGAATCGCTTCCGATCACGATTGTTGAGGCCTTTCAGCAAGCAACTCCCGTTCTTGCAACGGATACGGCGGGTGTCAGCGAGTTGGTGACGGAAGATGTGGGAGCTGTAGTGCACATTGGCGACATCGAAGCAATGGCATCGAGTCTCCTTTTCCTCACGTCAGACAAGCAGCGCTTGCAGCACATGTCGGAAGCGGCCCTCAAGCGCTCCGAAGACGAGCGTTTCTCTCCGCGTCATGTTCAAGACTCTTTTGAGAGGCTTTATGAGCAATGGCTCGGCCGGAAATGAGCAAGCGGCAGAACTGGAATGGCCGCAATGTTCTGGTAACCGGCGGAACGGGCTTTATTGGCTCGGCATTGACCCGGCGCTTGGCTGAACTTGGGGCGCAGGTCATCGCAACAACCCGCGACCGCTCAAGGCAAGGAAGGACTGAACCCGGGATTTACTTTGCTGCTCCCGACAAGATCGGAGCGGCGCTACCTGGGTTCGGCATCGCCTTCAACCTTGCCTATGATCTCAGGCGAGACGCACAAGAAAATATCGATCTTTATCATGCGTTTGCAAACATCTGCGTGTCTGCCGGAGTGTCAAAGCTGGTGCAGGCGAGCACGATCGCAGTTTACGACGATTGGCCGATCCGGGATGTCACAGAGGCCTCTCCGTGCGACGGGCCCGGGCATGACTACAAGATTGCCAAGCGCGCAATGGAAAAGGATCTGGAAAGACGAGTGGCTGCAGGCCAATTCGATGCCGTGATCCTGCAACCCACAATTGTGTATGGCCCGGGATCGCCACAATGGACGTTGGCGCTCGCTGAAAGGATGGCTGGCGGCACATTGGTCCTGCCCGATGTCGATGATGGCCTTTGCAATGGTATCTACATTGACGATGCGGTCGAAAGCTTCATAGCAGCGGCAGAGCTGCCGCTTGGTAGTGCAGAGCGTTACATTATTTCCGGTCCCCAGCCATTTCCCTGGAACCAAATGCTCTGTGCCTATGCTCAGGCATGCGGTGCCCGGGTGGAGCGGCAACCAGCGGAGCCTTTCTCTATCACTTCCATGCACTCGCTCGCTCGCCCTTCCCTATTTTCCAGGCTGACGAGACGGGCGGGCGCGAAGGCTGCCAGCCTTGTTGGCTCGTCACGGTTGCAACAGATCCGAACGCGCATTGTCGCCATGCAACCGGGACGTCGCATTTGGCAGCCGGCGAGCGAGAGCCCCTTGCTCTTTCGCTCCAAGGGGGTTGCCCGGACCGACAAGATGCAGTCGCAGCTTTTTGTGCCTGAAATCGGTGCCGAAGAGGGGCTGAGGCGTACCTGTGCCTATTTGAAAGTCAGATGGCAAAAGAGTTAGGCTCCGGCTCCTTCGGTTCTGGGAAAAAAGCCCGCTATCGCTCTGGCCGAATTGAGACGTACTGGCGCAGTTTCGAAATTGCCGCATCTTCATCTTTGTCTTGAAAACACGTTTCGCCCCACACATCGATGTGGAGCAATCTTACTGCAAGATCATTTCCTCCCTGACTCAACAGGCTGTCAAATTGCGCCGTCGAAAGGCGGAAGATGTCTCGCGCGAACGATTGATCAAAATATCGCGGATCAATGTCGATTCTCTTGAAGACAGTCGTCCAGAACCCAAGTTTCTTGCGATGACTAAGAGAGCGCGGCAGATAACGCGCTGCAACTTCACGCACAATCCACTTGTCCTGGATGAATGGGTGGGCCTTGTCGAGAGCGCGGTGCGAGAAGCGCAACTTGTATTTGGGATCAAGGTTGACCGCCATACGAACAACATCAAGATCGAGGAAGGGGAAGCGGGCCTCTATGCTCGCTGCCATGCCCATTGTGTCATTCCTGTGAAGTAACGTCCGCAAATGATGATGGAGATATTCAAGCGTCCATAAACTCTGCGGCGGCAGAGTTTTTCCGCTGGGCAGAATCCGGCTGGACTGTACCAGGGCAATGTCATCCTCAATCTCGAACCGGTTTAACAGGGCGCGTGCGGGACCCACATTATTATCCTCATCCGGCCACAAGATCTGCCCGAACTCAGGAATCCTGTGAACGATGCCGCGCGTTCGTGCGACCAAGCGTTCATAGCGCTCCGTAATGGAACGGCGGCCAAGCCAGGGATAGCCTAGAAAGCACTCGTCCGACCCCTCACCCGACAAGAGCCCTTTGACACCATTGTCCCTGGCGAGGCAGGCCACCATCATCAAGGGTGCGCAGTTGGGGTGATAGGTAAAGGGATATTCGTAATGCTTCATCACACGAGGGAGAAGGTCGACAAAATCCTGATCGACAACGTCAACTGAAATCAAATCCAGTTTGAGATGGTCCGCAAGTTCGACCGCGGCGTGATGTTCGCTCCACTGGCCCTTCACGTTCGCGTGAAATATTGCCAGATTCTGATAGCGCACAGCAGCCTTGGCCATCAGCAGCGACGAATCGACACCCCCACTGCAGAACGCCCCAACCGGGACATCCGCAAACATGTGGCTGTTGACGCTCTCCGTGAGCAGCCGGTCCATTTCATCTACGGTTTGGTTCTTCGACATGGCGGCGAGAGCAGTTCCGTAATCTTCATCGATAAAATCTGTCAGCTGGAAGAACGGCTCTCGTTCGATATGCCCTGACGCCGAGACTTTCATCATTTCTCCCGGCGCAAGAGAATCCACGTCCTGATAAAAACTCTGCCCCTTGGTAGGCCCGCCAAACTTCAGGAGATACGAGGCCAGCATGAATTTGTCGGGACGCGGCGAAACCCAGGGTGCGAGCGCTTTCACCTCAGAGGACACCGCGAAAAATTCACCACTCGCGTGGAAAAACAGCGGCTTCATCCCAAAGCGGTCGCGCGCCAAAAGGATGGTTCTTTGTTGGGTGTCGAAAAAGGCAAGGCCGAACATGCCATTGAGACGTCGCAAAATCTGTTCGGGGGGAAATGCAATGAGGGCCTGAAGGAGAACTTCAGTGTCTGAATTGGTAACAAAATGATGGCCCTTATTTTCCAGCTCCTGTCGGATCTCCTTGAAGTTGTAAATTTCGCCATTGAAGAGAATGGCAAAGCGCCGCGTCGAATCCCACATGGGCTGGTGACTGCGTTCATGCGTATCCAGGAAGGACAGGCGCGCATGGGCCAGTCCAAGGCCCGGCATGGCACTGACAATCTGTGCATCGGGTCCGCGATGGTGAAGCAAGGCTACTGATTGCCTCAGCAGCGTTTCATTTGGAATCCTGTCTTGCGAGAAGTATTGGACCCCAAAAATTCCGCACATATCGTTTGCGTCCCCCAAAAATGAACGAGTCTGAAATGGTCCCACGCACGAACCTGACTTTGGAGCGGCGCGTCAATTCAAGGCGGTTATGCATCAATCTGGTTCAAAAACCGGAAATGTAAAGCCGGATGGCGCGACCATGACCTGAAGTGGTTGATAGATAAAGCGGGCAGGCACTGCGGATCTAAGCGTCTTGCGCTATTCTATGCGCGTTAGCCATGACGGAAAATGTGATGGTCGGGGCAGGGATAGTGGGAAAAATGGACGCATCTATGATGTGCGTGCGCTTGTGCCCCGATGGACGCCCAAGCACATCCGTTTCGCCAGGCTTGGGGTTGGCCCGCATCGGAAAACTGCCGCCGCAATGAAAGCTGCTGCCAAGCGAACCCAGGCGCAACAGTCGCTTTAGCGGCATCAGGCCGGACAGCCGTGCAACTTTTGCCAGACGATCCCGCACCTTGAGGACCGTTGTTCCAGTGCTGGCATTTTCGATCCTGCGATACGCAAGCTTGCCATCTTGCAATCTCGCGCCAAAGGCTGGCGATGCATCCGAGTGCAAGAAGGCCTGTGCCACGATCAGCCTTCGGCTCAGAATGTCAATCAATGGCTTGGCAAGCCCGGCCAATGGCCCGAATCGATGCCGCATATCTGGTGCATAGGTATCGTTGTAGGTGTAGATCTGGGTGTGGACGACGTGATCATGTATTTGGTGATCATTCATCGCCCAGAAGACTTGCGCGAGCGTGTGGTGAGGGTCTCGGGACGAAGAACCTCCATTCCAGCGATGGAGCATTGGCAAGTAGAAGTGCTGGCTATCCAGTATTCTGACTTCCTCCGTCAGGCCCAATGATCCAAGCACAAGTTTTGCGGTTGGTATCACGCCGCCACCGATAAACAGCCGGTCGCCACAGAATGTGCCCTTGTCGGTCTCAACGCAAACGCCATTGGCATCTTCTTCGAAACCGCGAACAACAAGACCGCCCTGGTAGCGTAGTTGCCCTTCTGCGGCCATCCTTGCGACTTGATCTCCTGCATTGAAGATCAAGCGATAAGGGCAACCGTAGAGGCACATTGCACAAGCATGACACCCCGGAGCAATCGCCTGACGCGACGCGCCAAAATACAAGTTGAGCTTGGCGAGCGGCCCTTGCGCATTTTCCATGCGCTTGAGGAGTTCCCGGGCTTGGCCACTTTGCGGCAATGCGCGTTCGTTCTTGACAGCAAGCCCTGAATAGAAGTCTGCCAATCCGTCTCGAACCGCCGCCAGGCCAATCATTGGCGCAACAGCCTGGTAGTGCGGCGCCAAGTCATCAAGATTGATTGGCCAGCCTTCAAAATCGCTGGAATGATAGGGCAGCACAGAGGCGCCCCAGCCGTTAGACAAGCCACCGCGGGCAAACGAAGGCCTAAGATTGTGCACTCCCCCCGAATCCGCCAGGTCGATCACTTCTTCAGGCAGACGAAAGAGAAAATCGGATCCAAAGGGCATGATGCTGTCGCTTCGGTCGGACCGCCGGACCGCCGCAATGGCAATCCTGTCTTCCGCTGACCACTGATCCGGCTCGGTGCTGCCCATCCGGGAGCGCAGTGCCTCAGCGGCGCCATCCATTGCGAGCCCGGCATCAAGGATAAGAACATCGCGCCCCTTGGCCACGAGTGCACAGGCTGCGGCATATGCCGATGGCCCCGAACCGATGATCAAATCCTGTGCGTTCAAATCGTCGCCTCAATCGACTGGTATTGTTGTAACCGATTATTTTGGCTGTTAGGCCGTAAAAATTAAAGAATGGGGCATCTGGATATATGGGTGGAACGCCGACCTTCCTGATTGTTGGCGCGGCGCGGGCTGGAACTACTGCGCTCTATGATCTTTTGCAGCAACATCCGCAAATCGCGATGAGCACGATCAAGGAGCCAAATTTTTTTGCTTTTGAGGGGGAACCCCTGGATTGGTGCGGCCCCGGCAATGAGTTCGTCAACAATTCAATTTCAAACTGGACTGATTATGTCTCGCTCTTCGAGACGGCACCCGCTGCCATAGCGAGAGGCGAAGCATCGCCTCTGTACCTTTGGGCGCCACAGGCAGCGAAACGCATAAAGGCGCGTCTGCCTGACGTGAAATTGATTGCAGTGCTCAGAAATCCGATCGAACAGGCCTTCTCACATTACCTTTATGCCCGAGCACAGATGATCGAACCGCTGGACGATTTTGGTGCTGCATTAGAGGCTGAGCCGGAGCGATTGGCTGCCCACTGGCAGCCTTTGTTCCAATATTCCGATTTTCCGCGCTATGCGAAGCAATTGAAGCGATACTACGCAGAATTTTCAGCCGACCAGATTCTGGTTTTCCTTTATGAGGATTTTCGCGATGACCCAAAGGCGATGCTCCGCAAGATATTTGCGTTCGTCGGGGTCGACGCCTCGTTTGCGCCCAATGTGACCGTTGAAACCAATATGGGCGGCCAACCCCGTCATGCATGGCTTCAGCATCTTGTCATGAGGCCCAATGTTCTGGCCACCCTTGCTGCCTTGATTGTACCTATGGGCGCACGCCGGAAAATTCGCGATATGGTTTCGCGACGCAATCTCGCGCGCGATCATATGCCTGCAGATGCGAGAGCGCGACTGAAGGGTCTTTTGCGAGACGACATCCTTCAACTGCAAGACCTGATCGACCGTGACCTGTCCCATTGGCTGAGGGATTAGGCCATGATTGCTGCATCCATCTTCGTCCAATATCTTGGCAGCAGAGCATGACTGCACTCAACATCGCCATGCTGACGACCTTTTACCCTCCGTACAATTTCGGGGGAGACGGCATCGGCATCCAGCGTCTTGCCGTCGCTCTCGCGGATCGGGGCCACAGTATCACGGTTGTGCATGACGAGGACGCCTATATCTCGCAGGCCGGGAAGGTGCCCGCGCCGATTGATATGGACCCGAGGATCAGGACGATTGGACTGAAGTCGCATCTTGGGGCGGTTTCAAACCTGTTGGTCCATCAGTTTGGTCAACCCGTCACCCACGCCGGTCGTCTCAAATCGCTGCTTGCGCCGGGGAATTATGATGTGATCTGGCATCACAATGCGTCGCTCGTTGGCGGGCCGGGCCTGTTTGGGCTGGGGGATCCGGGCGCTGTAAGACTCTATGAGGCACATGAGCACTGGCTTGTCTGTCCCACGCACGTGCTTTGGAAGAATAAGCGTGAAGTGTGTGAGAAAAAGGCCTGTATCAGATGCCAGCTTGCCTACCGCCGTCCACCTCAGCCGTGGCGATGGACGGGAATGTTGTCGCGCGCGACCCGTCACATTGATGCTTTCATAGCCAAAAGTGAGTTCAGTCGGGACAAGCATCGTGCCTTTGGCTTCCTGCCGGACATGGAAGTCGTGCCCTACTTTCTGCCCGACGTGCCCATTGTTTCGAAGCCGTCCTCACCACACCCAAGGCCTTACTTCCTGTTTGTCGGGCGATTGGAGCAGATCAAGGGCGTGCAGGATATAATTCCGGCATTTTCCGGAAACGCAGGTGATGGACCGGATCTCGTGATCATTGGCGCGGGAGACTATGAGGCGCGACTGCGCGCGCAAGCGGCCGGCATGGAACGGGTCATCTTCAAGGGCCGGTTGCAACCTGAATCATTGGCGGCCTGGTACGGCAGCGCCAATGCACTTATCGTACCGTCGCTATGCTATGAAACGTTCGGGATCATTTTGATTGAGGCCTTTCGAGGCGGCACGCCTGTCATTGCACGGCGCCTTGGCCCGTTTCCGGAAATTATAGCAAAGGGCGGCGGCGTGCTTTTTGAAAATGCCGAAGAATTGCGCTCGGCGATCGCAGAGCTAGGAAATAACAAGGCAAGGCGCGATTCTCTTGCTAGCGAGGCACGTACCGCTTTTGAAAAAAACTGGAAAGAAGATGTCGTCATAACCGAATATTTGGATGTTGTCCGTAAAGCGGCTCGTTCAAAGGGGAATCAACGGGTAATTTCCGCACTAGGAGACAGAGCATGAGAATCCTCGTAACCGGGGGCGCAGGTTTTATCGGTTCGCATTTGACCGAACGACTGCTCGCTATGGGCCATGGAGTTATTGTCCTCGACAATCTCTCAACCGGAGACATGGCGAACCTCGACATTTCAAAGGGTTATCAGAATTTTGAAATGGTGATTGGCTCGGTGCGCGATCAGGCACTGGTGAATGAGCTGGTTGAACGCTGCGATGCCGTGATCCATCTTGCGGCTGCAGTGGGCGTCAAGCTCATTCTCGAAAAGCCGAGCTTGTCCATCCACACCAATGTCAACGGCACGGAAAATGTCTTGCATGCCGCCGCCCACGGCAACAAGCTGGTCATCATCGCCTCGACATCTGAAGTCTACGGCAAGGCAGAGAAGGTTCCTTTCTCCGAAGATGATGATCTGGTCATGGGTGCGACCGCGAACCTGCGCTGGTCTTATGCTGTTGCAAAGATGCTCGATGAATCGCTGGCGCTTTCCTATAGCTACGAAAAGCGGCTCCGCTGCATTATCGTTCGCCTGTTCAACACGACGGGTCCCCGCCAGACCGGCTATTATGGAATGGTGTTGCCCAACTTTGTGAGCCAGGCACTCAAGGGCGATCCCATCACGGTGCACGGCACCGGCGATCAGTCACGTTGCTTTGGACATGTGCATGATGTGGTTGAGTCGCTTACACGCCTGCTCAACGCGCCCAATGCAATTGGCCAGGTTTTCAATGTCGGCAATGATGAGGAAATCTCCATCAGCGGGCTTGCGGAGAGGATCAAGCAGAAGACAGGATCCAAGTCGGACATCGTCAAGAAGCCCTATAGCGAGGTCTATGGCTTCGGCTTTGAAGATATGGAACGCCGCGTCCCCGACGTGCGAAAGTTGGAACGGTTTATCAACTACAGGCCCCGTACCGGGCTCGATAAAATCATTGAAGACGTGATTGCAGAGCAGCGTGCCAAGATGGGGATTGCAGTTGTCGCGGACAGCGGCAAAACCGAAGCGGCGGCCTGACGCAAGCCATCACTGCGCAAAGTCGATCTGCGGCATCGGGCTCACTTGCCCGCGTCGCGAGGTGATATTCTGGCCGGACAAGGATCGCGAGGGAGAGCATGTTGGTTTTGGGGGCAAAGTTCCGAGACGCCGTAAGAGGTATCGCAACCGCGCTGGTTCCTGCGAGCGCGCGAGACTGGGTCCGTGCGCAGCAACGTCGGTTTGGCATTCTGCAAGGCGTTGCCGTGGGTGATGTGGATTTTGGAAGTTTTGATCGCCTGTCCCCGATCAGTCCGGTCTTTGGCAAGGACCGGGATCTCCTGACCATCGAGCGCTACTATATCGAACAATTCTTGAACCAGCACAGCGCAGACGTGAAGGGTCGCACACTCGAAATGGGAGACCCTTCCTATACCATCAAATTTGGTGGAAGCCGGGTAACGCAGCCGGACGTCCTGAACTATGTTGAGGGCAATCCCAAGGCAACCATTGTTGCCGACCTCACAAACGCTCCGCACATTCCTGACGGGACGTTTGATTGCATTATCATAACGCAAACGCTGCAGATGATTTTCGAGATCGACAAATGCATTGCGGAACTTCACCGCATACTTAAGCCAGGAGGGGTCGTGCTGGCCACGTCGCACGGCATGTCTCGCGTTGCTCGGCGTGAGGGGATCGACGATTGGGGCGAATATTGGCACTTCACATCACAATCCAAGCGTCGGCTGTTCGGTGATGTGTTCGGTCGCGAGAATGTACAGATTCAAACCTATGGCAACGTGCAGTCTTGCATCGCAAACTTGCATGGACTGGCAGCGCGTGAAATGAGCGCGGAAAAAATCGACTTCAACGATCCCAATTATGAACTCATTGTCTGCGCCCGCGCTGTAAAAGGCCAATGATTTCTGGCCTTTATTGCAAATCTTTCGACACCCCTAGTTCTCGGACTACCTCAGCATTTACATGCGGTCGTTGTCTGGCCTTGATGACTGGAATCAGTGTTGCAAAGCCAGGCCAAGCTGTCGACAGTGGGCTTTAGGTTTTGCATCCGGCGACGACGGTTTCTTGCCTTGAGTGCCGGTGAGCCGTCCCATTGCTGAACATGTATTCGAATCGGCTTGCCATCTTTGGTTTCATGCATAGGAATCGGTCGTATGATGCTGATTTTCACTAGCCAGCCATTTTTGGCGCATGTCCGTCACTTGCGATCAGCGCACGGCTCAGACGGGCCGATTGCTTCATGATGGCTCGTCTTGATGCCGCGCTTGCGCGCCGCACCATTGTATTGTTCCTGCTTTTTCTTTGGCCGCTTGTCCTGTTTGGGACGCCTTCGTATCAGGCGGATAGCGTCAGCTACCTCAAAGGTGGCAAAGTCGCGGTGGAATTCGTTCTAGGCAAGATTGTACACGGCGGTTCCCCAGAGCCCGCGACTGCTGGACCATTCGTGGCAAAGCCATCGCTCGGTTCTGCTTCATCTTCATCCTATACAGCTCCAAAGGGAGCCAGATCCGTTACATACAGTGTGGCAGCCTATTTGCTTCGTTGGCCGGGGATTGACATGACAGCGCTTGCTATCGGGCAGGCTTTGTGTGCGGCTTTTATTGCGGCTGTTACGATGACTGCTTTTGGCATTTTGCGCTGGGGTCGCTTCTTGGCAATCGGAGCCGTGCTCTCGTTTGCGACACCTTTGGCTGTTTGCAGTGCGGACGCAATGCCCGACGTGTTTGCGGGGTTCGCCGTTGCCATCATGGCAATGATGACGATGGTCCTTCAGCGACTTTCAACAGGCGTGCGCGCAGTCTTTGCAGCCATTCTGGCATTTGCCATGACAGCCCACTCCAGCATCCCCCCTCTTGCGTTTGGCATGCTTCTGCTGGGCGTTTGCGTCTTGATGCTGCGTGGACGATTTGGAATGCCAAAAGTCGCCTGGGCATGGGCCTGGCTTGCGTTGCCTCCCATGATCGGGATGATTGGCAATACCGCAATTGGCTATATTGCATTTGGGGAAGTCAGTGTTGCGGCGAAGCGCTATCCCGTTGCACTCACCCGTTCGGTCGTTGACGGCCCTGCTCGGTGGTATCTGGAAAAGCACTGCGTGACAGCTCGCTATGCAGTCTGCGAAATATTCGGGACCAAATTTCCTGATAACATCAATGATTTCCTCTTTTACAAATCTGGCTTGAATGGACGCGCTACGCCCGAACAGATGGACCGGATTCGTGCGGAAGAGGCCGAAATTGTCCTGAATGCTGCGTTGGAATATCCAGGCTATGAGGCAATGAATCTTTCCCGCAACGTCTTGGTTCAATTGTTCAAATTCGACCTTGGCAAATCGCGTTTCAAGCAAAGCGTTGCTCTGGATTCTGAAGGCGTCCCGCAACTCGTCCCATCGGGTCGCGAGTTGCAACCCGTTCTGGACACTGTAGACAAGCTGACTATTCTGGTTCTTCTTTTAAGCGTTGGCTGGTTCGTCTTTAACGTGCGGCGACTTGATAGCGTTGAGCGTCTTACGGCAGCGCTGGTCGTTGCGGGCTTGATCGGCAACGCCGTCATTGTTGTGGTGTTCTCGAGTGTGGCGCCGCGGTACGAAGCCAGGGTAATTTGGGTTTTGCCCCTCATATTGCTGTCGCTGGCTGGCGCGCATATTCGGAATAGGTCATTCAAATCGCCGCAAGCACCTGTATCCGGAAATCCAATGAGCTAGGTCCCTTCGGGAGGTCGCAGTCAAAAGCAAGCTGCCTGCTCTGAATTCCGCCTAAGACGGCGGCAGGGTTCCTGATCGAACGAAATGCGCGCGCCGCAACTTTCCATTTGGGCGGTCGGCACGTGTCGGCTAGTGCAGACGCCACAGGGAGGCGTGCTGGCAACGCAAATGAAACCGACTGCACTCTGCGCACGATATTGGGGAACGATTGGGCGTCAGGTGCCGACCGTGCTCCTGCTCGCCGCTGCCGGCTGCGCCAGCTACAGCCAGCAACCCTTGAATCCAGCCGAAGCCTTGCACGCCCGCGCCGCAAGAACCCTTGATCCCGCGCTCATCGACCGGAAAGTGCGCACAATAGCGCCCCGCGCCGAGCCATCAGGCGCGAAGCTCGACCGCCTTTCGCTGTTTGCCGCAATCCTTCTGCTCGATCCCAAAGTGGAAGCGGCGCGCGCGTCAATCGAGACTGCGAAGGCCCAGGCCCGTGCCGACCGCAAGGCTCCGGGGCCAGTGCTGACGCTCACCAGCGAATATGCCAACGATCCCTCGACGCGTTCTCCCTGGCTTCTTGGCGGCGTCATCGACGTGCCGATTGATTCAGGCGGGCGGAGAGCTGCCCGGCTGACGGTCGCCGACAGTAATGTCCTGGTGGCCCGCTATAGCTTTGCTGAAACACTGTGGGCGGAGCGGATGGCCGTCCGCCGTGCACTGGTCGACAGGATGATTGCCCAGAGACAGGCTGATCTGGCCAGCGCGATGTCGGCGCTGCGTGACCGGCAGGTTGCGGTCCTGGAACGGAAGGTAGCGGCGGGCGCTTTGGCCCGCAGCGAGCTGGTGCAAGCGAAACTGGCGCAAGCGGCGGCGCAAAGGCTCGGGAGCGATGCAGCTGTGCGGCGCACTCAGGCCGACCGGTCGATTTCCGGCCTGTTGGGCCTGCCCGAGGCTGCCCTTGCCACGTTTGAGTTGAGTTGGGACGGCTTTGAAACGCCCCCGCCCGATCCTCTCGCCGCGCTCGCGCCCGACGACAGGATGCAGGCGATCACAGCGCGCTCGAATGTCCTGAAGGCGCTCGCAGCTTATGATCAGGCCGAAGCAAATCTGCGGGGTGAAGTGGCGCGCCAGTTTCCGGCGATTGTCGTTTCCCCCGGCTATACCTGGGAACGCGGACTTGTGAAGCTGCCCCTGTCCATTGGCCTGGCACTGCCCCCGCTCGATCTTAATCGCGCTGCGATTGCCGCTGCGACTGCAAGACGGCTTGAAGCCGGCAAACAGGTCGAAGCCGAGATCGCCGGGGCAGCAGCAGCTCTTGACGCAACGATCACGGAACGGCGTCAGGCCATGGAGATGCTGGAAAGGCTCCGCAAAGCCGACATCCCGGGCGCGCGCCAGCTGGCGGCGCAGGCGGATGCTGAACTGCGCCATGGCAGCATAGATACGAGTGAATGGGCCATTGCACAGATAGGCGTCTTGCAATTTCGATTGTCGGAACTTGATGCGCTCGCCCGTGTCCTCGCGGCCGATGCTGCGCTGGAAGACGCCCTGCAACGTCCTTTGGAAGGGCCAGAACTCATGATCGAGAACATGCGCATCGGAGGAACGCCATGAAGCGAATTGCTGCTGCAGGATGGGCGCTCGGCGGCGCAGCTTTCGCTTCTGCGATGATCTATCTTGTGCCTGCGCTTGGACCCGGACATGAGTCCGATGCAGTCGAAAATGAACCTCCTACCATGCCGGCTCCTTTGGGCGGCGGTGTCTCCCTCGACAAGAAGGCCGTCGCCCATGCCGGCCTCCAGTTCATCACGCTGCAGCCAGCCGTCTCTGTCAGCGAACGGTCGGGCTTTGCACGCGCACTCGATCTTGCTCCGCTCGCGGCGATTAGTGCCGATATTCAGAGCGCCCGTGCCGCCCTTGCCGCCTCGGATGCGGAAGCAAAGCGACAGGAGGCGCTGGCGGCACAGGATCAGAGCGCCTCGGTTCGCGCGGTCGAACTTGCCCGGGCGCAGGCACAGGCTGATCGTGCCCGCCTCATTCTGGCGTTGCGCCGCGCCGGGCTCGAATATGGCAGTGGGCTTTCAGGCCGGGAAGGCCAGCTCGATGGGCTGGTGGCCCAAGCTGCGCGGGGGGAGGCTGCGCTCATCCGGCTCGATTTCGAGGATGGAGCGCCATCCACAGGGTCCGGGGTCACGATCACCGATGGCGATATCCGTGTGACCGCGCATGTCATCGGCCCTGCTGTGGGCGCCGATCCGAATCTGCAATCCGCCGGTGTCCTTGCCATTGTCCGCGGTTCCGTCGCGCGTTCGCTGGCTGTCGGCCGCGTGATGAAGGCGGTGCTGCCTGCCGGTGGTCCTGCCCAGACCGGTGTCGTCGTCCCGCGCGCTGCAATTGTTCGCACGCAAGGCGGGATGTGGGTCTACCGCGTCGATCAGGACGGCACATTTCGCCGCATAGAGCTTCAGGATCCCGTTGCGCATGAGACGGGCTGGTTCGTTCGCAAGGTGCTGCGTCCCGGCGATCGCATTGTCAGCGCGGGCGCCACCGTATTGCTTGGCCTCGAAGCCGGTTCACCAGTCGAGGAAGAATAGCGGATGCTCGCAACGATCGTCCGCAAAAGTGTTCGCTATCCGTGGATGGTCCTGCTGGGAGCCGCCTTGTTGGCGGTGTTTGGGCTTATGACGCTGCGCTCCGCAGCCTTTGACGTCTTTCCCGAATTCGTTCCCCCGCAAGCGAATGTGCAGACCGAGGCGCCCGGGCTGGTGCCTGACCAGGTCGAGGCGCTGGTCACTCGCCCACTTGAAGCAGCAATCAATGGCGCGAATGGCGTCGAAAGCGTGCGATCCGAATCCATTCAGGGCTTGTCGGTCATTAACATCACTTTTCGCGAGGGGAGCGACCCCTATCGCGCACGGCAGATTGTCGCCGAGGCTCTGGTCGACGCCGCAACCGCTCTTCCTTCCGGGGTCGCAGCGCCCAAGTTGACGCCACTCACCTCCTCGACGATGGACCTGCTGAAGATCGGCTTTGTCAGTCAAAAGCTTACGCCGATGGCGCTGCGCGACCTGGTTGAATGGACAGTGCGACCGCGCCTTCTGTCAGTCCAGGGCGTTGCGCGCGCGAACATATTTGGAGGCGACAAGCGCCGCATCGAAGTCCGTGTGAAGCCTTCCGAGCTTATCGCGCGCGGGCTGACGCTCAACGATCTGTCAAGCGCAGTCCGCAGCAGCGTTGGCGTCCGCGGCGGCGGTTTTTCAGAGACGCCCGGCCAGCGCATCCTGATTGAGCCCGGGAAGGATGTGCCGGATGCTACATCAATTTCAGAGTCGATTCTCTCGTCAACCAGGGGCGGAGCTGTCCGGATCGGCGACGTCGCAACCGTTTCAGATGCAGCCAGCCCAAAATTCGGCGATGCCTTGGTCATGGGAAGGCCCGGCGTCCTCCTGACCCTATCGAGCCAATATGGCGCCAACACGCTCGACACGACGCGCGCCGTCGAAATGGCGCTGAATGACCTGAAACCAGCGCTCGCGGCGCAGGGCGTGACGATGTATCCCGATCTGCACCGACCAGCCGATTTCATCGAGACAGCGCTTGCCGGGATCGAGCGCGATCTTCTTGTGGGCGCGCTGCTAATCGGCATTGTGCTGCTGGTCTTCATGCGCGACCTGCGGGTTGCGGCAATCGCCTTTGTCTCCATCCCGCTGTCCTTGCTTGCCGCGATCATTGTCCTCGACCGGTTTGGGCTCACGATCAACACGATGACGCTGGGAGGGCTCACTGTCGCGCTGGGCGTCGTCATCGACGATGCAATCGTCGATATCGAGAATATCGTCCGACGCATCCGGACGCGGGGCGCCGAAGCAACGCGTGCGCAAATCATCGAAGCGGCATCGGTCGAGGTGCGCGGGCCCGTGGTCTACGCTACATTCGTTTTGGCGCTGACGATCCTCCCGGTCCTCTTCCTGACCGGCCTTCAGGGCGCGTTCTTCTCCCCGCTTGCGCTTGCCTTCCTCCTGGCCACGCTGGCGTCGCTGCTGGTTGCGATGACCGTAACGCCAGCCCTGTCCGCGCTGCTGCTCCAGCGTGTCGAGCCACGTCCCGAACCCCAGTTTCTTGACCGCTTCAAGCTCTGGCACGCCTCAATCCTTCGACGACTTTGTGCGGTCCCCGAACGGATCGCCGTGGCGACGGTTGCAGTGGGGGTCATCGCGGTCTTCATCCTGTCCTTGTTCGGCAATTCGCTCCTACCCTCGTTTCGCGAGCGGCACTATGTGCTTGGTGTCGCCGGGCCGACAGGAGCGTCGCTCGACTGGATGCGTGCGACCGGCGCGCGCATTTCGCGCGATCTTATGGCCATTTCCGAAGTCGCCAGCGTCGAGCAGCAAATCGGCCGGGCAGAAGCGGGAGAAGACACGTGGCCGCCCAACCGCAGCGAATTTCACGTCAATCTCAAAAAGACTGTCGGCGCGGCTGGCGAGGATGCTGCCCAGGAGAAGATTCGCGCCGTTCTCGACGCCTATCCAGCAATCCAGAGCGAGACGCTGACATTTCTGGGCGACCGGATCGGTGAATCTCTTACGGGGGAGACGGCAGCGGTTTCCATCAGCATATTCGGCGGCGATCTGGACACGCTTGACCGGGTGGCGGGGCAGGTGGCGGCCGCGCTCAACACGGTTCCGGGATCGGCCGATGTCCAGGTAAAGGCCGCTACGACGACGCCCATCCTCAGGGTCCGGTTCGATCCTGCGAAGATGGCTGTTCGCGGTGTCAGCGCACAAGATGCGAACGATGCAATCGAACTTGCCTTTCAGGGTCATCTCGCCGGACAGGTGAGCCAGGCCGACAGGACGACCGATGTCGTTTTGACGCTTCCGCCTGACATGCAGCGCGATCCGGAATCTGTGGGTGACGTTCTGGTCCGCTCCGCCGCGAGCGGTGTGCGGCTCTCAGATATCGCGGATCTTAGCTTGGAGGATGGGCGCGCGAGCATTGCCCATGACGGCGGGCAGCGTCGGCAGATTGTCACGGCCAATCCTACGGATCGCGATATTGCCGGCTTTATGGCGAAGGCGCGCGCTACTATCGCAACCAAGGTCAAACTGCCGCCTGGCGTCTTTCTTTCATATGGGGGTGCGGCAGAAGGCGTGTCCGCCGCCTATCGGCAAATCGCACTCAATGTCAGCCTTGCAGCGATCGCGATCGTGGTGTTGCTCATATTGGCGTTTGGCACTCGCCCGGCCGCACTTGTTTTGGCTGGCGCTCCGTTCGCGCTGGCGGGTGGGGTGTTGGCGGTGATCTTCGAAGGCGGGGTCGTTTCGCTTGGCGCACTCGTGGGCTTTGTGACGCTTTTCGGGATTTCGGCGCGAAACGCCATCCTGCTCCTCTCGCATGTGGGGCAACTTGTAGAGGTGGAAGGCGCTCCCTGGTCGCTTGATACCGTCCTGCGAGCAACGCGCGAGCGCGTGACGCCCATCATGATCACGGC
The DNA here is from genome assembly GCF_019443285.1 of Aquisediminimonas profunda. GTDB lineage: Bacteria > Pseudomonadota > Alphaproteobacteria > Sphingomonadales > Sphingomonadaceae > Aquisediminimonas > Aquisediminimonas profunda. Next base: position 628,631 of record NZ_CP080327.1, on the reverse strand, counting down.
ATGCGTCACGGCCCTTGGCCTTGCGCCCCTTGCGCTGGAGACGGGTCAGGCCGGGCGGGAAGTTCAGGGCCCAATGGCGCTCGTCATCCTTGGCGGATTGATTTCCTCGCTCGTGCTGAGCCTTCTCTTCCTTCCCGCGCTGATTGCCCGTTGGTACGCCAGCGAAAGGGCTGCAGGGTAATTTCCGCTGAGCAGCACTCGATATGCACCTGATCGAATGTTAGTGGCGCAAGCCGATGCCAAGTAAGGCGTTCTTGCACCTGCCGGCGTCCGCAAAACTGGTCGGGGAAAGAGGATTCGAACCTCCGGCCCCTGCCTCCCGAAGACAGTGCTCTACCAGGCTGAGCTATTCCCCGACCGATGCGGATTCGGCGCGAAGGCCGAGTGGCAGGCGGACGCCCTTAGCGGTGGATGCCCCGCGGTTCAACCCCGCGCGGCAATCATGTCTTCGACCGCCACGAATTTCTCCCGGGGCGCCCCTTCGCGTGCGCGTGCGATTTCGGCTTGCTCGATCTTCTTCCAGTCGCGGAAGGTGACGATGTCGATGCCGCGCTGGGTCAGGAGAACATCCAGCCCGGACCGGCCCTGCTTGCCTTTGCCTAGCCCGATATCCGCTTCGATCAGGTCTACGGTCGCATATCCGTCGGGACGGTTTGTGCCAATCGTGCCGGTCGGCCCGCGGCGAGCCCAGCCGACGCAGTAGAGTCCGGGCAGGATCCGCCCCTCCGAATTGGCAAAGCGGCCTCGGCCATGTTCATAGGGCACGCCGTCGATGGGGGGAGTCTGGTAGCCAATGCATGAAATGACGAGCCCGCAGGGGATGACATAGGTCTCTCCCGTGCCGACGGAGCGCATGTCGGCATCAAGGCGCGTGCGTTCCACAATGACGCGCTCGACCTTGCCATCACCTTCGATCGCGATCGGGCTGGCGAAGAAATCGAATTCGATGGTTATGTCCTTCGGGTCGCCGGTATTGGCCGCGAATTCACGCAAATGCGTCACGGACTTGCGCATGCCCGGCTCCAGCAGCGCGTCATCGTCAAGGGGCGGGAAATCAGCGGGGTCGACGGCAGGTTTCGCGCGGATCAGATGACCAAGTTCGCCCAGTTCCTTCGGGGTCATCGCAATCTGGTGCGGGCCGCGGCGCCCGAGCAGCGTCACACGCTTTATGCCTGAATGGTCGAGCGCATCGAGCGCATGGGAGACAATATCGGCGCCGTCAAACTCTGCGCGTGTCTTGGCAAGAATGCGGGTGACATCCAGTGCCACATTGCCATTGCCGACAACGACTGCGCCGGGCCCCGCAAGTGGTGGCTCAAGATCGGCAAAGTCCGGGTGGCCGTTGTACCACCCCACAAAGGCAGCAGAGCCGAACACGCCTGGCAGGTTGCTTCCGGGCACATCCATCGTCCGGTCATTCGGCGCCCCTGTAGCCAGCACGACGGCATCGTATAGGGACATCAGTTCATCGACGCTCACATCGCGCCCGACCAGGACGTTCCCTACAAAGCGAACATTGTCAGACAGGTTTACGGCTTCGTAGCGCTTGGAAACACCCTTGATCGACTGGTGGTCAGGCGCAACCCCGAAGCGGATCAGGCCATAGGGAACAGGCAGCCGGTCTATGATATCCACGCGGACATCATCGCCGAACTTCTTCTGCGCGGCCTCTGCGGCGTAATAGCCCGCAGGACCTGATCCAACCACCGCTATATGGCGCATATGGGCTGACATCCCCTTGTGTTCGGCCCTGATGCTAACGGACCAGTCGCCAAGCGCAAGGGGGCAGCTGCACTCTGGTGGAGATGCGCCCTATTCTGCTGCCATCGCCAATTCCGTGGTCTGCGGCCCCCGCAGCACCACGCCGGGGTGGACGCCCAGATATTTGCCGTTCCGGAAGGTCACCTGGCCCGACTTGATCGTATAGTCATACCCTTCGGCCTTCTGGAGCAGGCGCTTGCCGCCCGCGGGCAGGTCGAACGCCAGCCAGGGCTTGCCAAGCTTGATCCTTGTCATGTCAATGACGTTGATGTCTGCCAGATAACCCGGTGCGATCAGGCCGCGATCCTCGAGATGATAGAGGAGCGCAGTATCCCGGCATTGGCGCTTGATCGCATTCTCCAGGCCGATCCGGGCCTTCTTGCGGTCGCGCACCCAGTGCTGGAGCATGAAAGTGGGGGATGCAGCATCGCAGATCGTCCCGCAATGTGCGCCGCCGTCCGACAGCGAATTGACCGTATCGTCCGCTTGCTGCAGCGCCTCGAGGAAATCGAGGTTGCCATCGGCATAGTTGAGGATCGGGAAATAGATGAAGCCCTTGCCCTCATCGCGCATCAGCAGGTCATAGGCATATTCGTCGCCCGACACGCCAGCGGCGGCGGCACGCGCCATGATGCTCTCCGCCTGGGTCGGCTCATAGTTGAAGTCCGGGTCCATCTCGAACTGGATGAACCAGCCGCCTGCAACAATTTTCAAAAGCTCTGCGATATCACTCTCTGGAAAGACATTCGCTTCGGAGAGCATGCGCGCCTTGAAAGCCGGATCCTTGAGATGCGCCAGCTGCTGCTCCCACGGGAGGCCCTCGATCTCGACCCAAGCGGGCTTGAAGCGGAAAGGATGGACCGTTCCCTGCCAGGCCATCACAATGCCATTCCCCCGCAGGGCAATCTGGGCGACGATATTGGCGCCCTTGGCATTTTCGGCGCGCATTGTCGCAATCTGTTCATCAAGCGGCAGTTCCTTGGCGATCGACTGGAGTGCCGCAAAGGTCACGGGCATGCCGGTTTCCCGGCTGAGTTCGCCCATCCAGTCAAACTCGTTCCATTCGCGTTTCAGGTCGGATGCCATTTCGAACACGCCATAGCCAACCCGGCCCATCGCCCGTCCGATGCCCAGCAACTCTTCCTTGGTTGCTGTCGTTCCGGGAACGAGCACGCCATCAACAGACTTGTGGAGGACGGTTCGAGAGGTCGAGAAACCGAGCGCACCGGCGCGCAGGCCTTCCTCGACGATTCTCGACATTTGCGCGATATCGGTTTCGGTCGGCGGCTCGTTGTTCGCTCCGCGTTCTCCCATCACATAGGCGCGGACGGCGCCGTGCGGGACATGCGTTCCGACATCGACTGTGCGCGGCAGCTTTTCGAGCGCATCGAGATATTCCGGAAACGTCTCCCAATCCCAGGTCATGCCTTCGGCGAGCGCAGTGCCGGGAATATCCTCAACGCCTTCCATCAAGCCGATCAGCCAGTCGTGCTTGTCGGGCTTGGCTGGCGCGAAGCCGACGCCGCAGTTGCCCATCACGACCGTTGTCACACCGTGCCAGCTTGAGGGCGCCATTTCCGGATCCCACGTGGCCTGACCGTCATAATGGGTGTGAACATCGACGAATCCGGGCGTGACGATCCTGTCTGTCGCGTCGATTTCTTCGCGACCATTGGCGTCAACCTTGCCAACCGCCGTGATCAGCCCGCCATCAATGGCAATGTCGCCCTTGTAGGACGGCCCACCGGTCCCATCGACAATTGTTCCGCCACGGATCACCAGATCGTGCATTTCGACTCTCCCAAGCTTCAATTTCAATTCAAGACTATCATAGATTGACGTTAACGGAAGGCCGAAACCTCATAGGGTGACGACGACCTTGCCCTTGGCACGTCCGGCCTCGAGATAGGCCATTGCGTCGGCAATCCGTTCAAAGGGAAATTGCCTGTCGACAATGATCTTCAATGTTCCCGCATCGACCATGGCGGCGAGTTCGGAAAGGTCGGTGCTGTTCGGGTGAAGAAAATAGTAATGATAGGAAACGCCATTGGCAGCGGCCTTTCGGCGCAAGGCGAGGCTCGCAAACCAGAACAGGGCCTTGATCCCTGCGCCTATGCCCAGCGCCTTGCTGGCAGCCGAAGGCGTCGGCAGGCCGGCAATCGAAATGACCGTGCTGCCTGGACGGGCAACCTTGAAGCAGGCGTCCAACGTCTCTCCGCCCGCCAGATCGAATACGGCGTCGAATTTGCGGCCGACGCCTGCAAGGTCGGTGGTCGTGTAGTCAATCACATGATCGGCACCCATCTCACGTACCAGCGCATCACCGCGCGGCGAGGCCGTCGTCGACACCTCGGCTCCCATGCTCTTGGCAAGCTGGATCGCCAGGCAACCGACCCCGCCCGCGCCTGCGGTAATCAGCACATGCATGCCGGGCCGAATGTGGAGCAGGTCCCGCAGCGCCTGCTGCGCGGTTTGTCCTGCGAGTGGCAGGGCACTGGCTGTGGCGAGGTCGATCGAGCTTGGCGCCAGACTTGCGCAACGCGCATCAATACGTGCCACTTCGGCAAAGCTGCCCATGTCGTTGATCCGGGAACAGGCGATCACGCGATCGCCAACCTTGAACCCCGCAACGGCCGACCCGACGGCAATCACTTCGCCCGCAAGATCGTTTCCAAGAGTGGCGGGCAGCTTCGGCCGATAGAGCACGCGCAGTGCCCCCTGACGTGTCTTGTAGTCCACCGGATTCAGGCTGACGCCGGCAATCCGCACCAGCAGGTCATGGGCGCGCAGCTCCGGTTCCGGTGCCTCGTCCAGCGATGCGCACTCTGGCCCGCCATAGCGATGGATCCGATAAGCCTTCATCTCGCGCCTCTTTCCTTATTGTTCCCCAGAACTCTGTGCGGGGGCCTGAAGGTGCTTGCAAGGAATTTTGCCTGTCTGGCGGTCTGCCGCCTCGCGGTCTAAGGCACTGCGGTGACGCAGGGCCCGGAAACATTCGATGCCATCATCCTCGGCGCCGGCGGGGCGGGAATGATGTGCGCCGCAACCGCCGGACAGCGCGGCAAGGCGGTGCTGCTCGTCGATCACGCCGAAGCGCCGGGCAAGAAGATCCTCATTTCGGGCGGCGGGCGGTGCAATTTCACGAACGTCTTCACCGCTGCCGACCGCTACATTTCGGCGAACCCCCATTTCGCCAAATCGGCGCTGGGCCGATATCGACCGGAGGATTTCATCACGCTTGTCGAGGCGCACAGGATTGCCTGGCATGAAAAGACGCTGGGCCAGCTCTTCTGTGATGGATCGGCGCGCCAGATTGTCGATATGCTCCTTGAGGAATGCGCTGCGGGCAACGTGGACATGGCCTTGGGAGAGGCGATCTCCAGCGTCGACCATGCAGACGGCCTGTTCCGCATTGCCTTTGGCGGGCGACAGGTGGCTGCGCCCGCACTTGTCATTGCCACAGGCGGCCTCTCGATCCCGAAGATGGGCGCTACCGGTTTTGCCTATGATCTGGCGCGCAAGTTCGGACTGAAAGTGGTCGAGCCGCGTCCCGCGCTGGTGCCCTTCACGCTTGGTCCGGACGATGCGTTGTTTACCTCGCTCTCGGGCGTCTCCGCCGACGTCATCGCGCGGACCGGGAAGGTAGCATTTCGTGAAGCGGCACTCTTCACGCATCGCGGATTGTCCGGGCCGGCCATTCTGCAGGTCTCATCCTATTGGCGGCACCGGGATCCGGTCGAGATCAATTTCCTGCCAGACCAGCCCGACGGCTGGCTGCGCGCCCTCAAGCGCGACAATGCACGTTTCACGTTACGCCGGGCCTTGGCCGACCGCCTTCCCGACCGGCTGGCACAGGCCCTGGCAGACCGGATTGGCGCGACGGGAGAGCTTGGCGAGCGGAAGGACGCAGCGTTAGCGCAGGTCGAACGGCATCTGGCCCGATGGACATTCCACCCGAACGGAACCGAGGGCTTTGCCAAGGCCGAAGTCACGGTCGGTGGAATCGCCACCGATGGGCTGTCATCACAAACCATGGAGGCGCGGCGGATCCCCGGTCTCTATGCGATTGGCGAAGCGGTGGACGTCACGGGCTGGCTCGGCGGCTATAATTTTCAATGGGCCTGGGCAAGCGGCGTCGCGGCGGGGCAGGCCTTATGATCGGGATCGAGATACAGTTTCTGCCAGTTCGGCCAACTGTCCGGCGACCGCAGTCCAGCCGGCTTCAAATCCCATATCCTTGTGCTGGTTGAAGGCCGCTTCGCTCCAGTGTCGTGCACCGGCGCGATAGTGCGTACCATCTCCATCGGGCGTCAGTTCGAAAAAGCCGACCATGAACGGACCTTGCGGAATCCAGCCTGATTTGAAGGCATCGGTAAAGACAATCAGCCGTTCAGGTACGATCTCCAGGAAGACGCCCTCCCCCCCAGATTCCTCACCATTGGGGCCATACATCATGACGGCATTCCGGCCGCCGGGGCGCCAATCCTGCTCGATAATTTCGCTGCGCCAGGGCTTTGGACACCACCATTCGGCGAGCCGTTCAGTCATCACTTGCCAGACAATCCCTGGTGGAGCCGCGATATGGCGTTCGATGGCGAGTTCGAGGGGAGCCTCAGTCATTGTTCATTTCCTCTCCAAGGATTCAATCGCGGTCAGGCGCGCCCAGCGGGAAGAGCGCGCGATAGGGGCGGGCTTCATCTACGGTACGCGCAACAGACGGCCGAGCCAGCAGGCGCGCACGATAGGCTCGCAGGTTGGCGTGCGTCGTGTCGATCGGATGGACCCAATCTGCATAAAAGAGTGATGGTGCGGCTGCGCAGTCAGCGAGTGAAAAGTCGTTGCCATTTGCCCACTCGCGCCCATCCAACCGACTGTCGAGCCAGCCATAAATGGTATCGAGCGTCCTGCGCGCCTTGTCGACGCCGATGGGATCGCGATCCTCAGCCGGGCGGAGTTCATGGTCAACAAAGGCCTGCAGTGGCGTCATCACATAATTGTCGAATACCCGATCGAGCATGCGCGTCTCGACCGCGAGCGCGGGATCGGACGGGATGAATGCAACGTCCCCGGGATGAAAGGCCGCCAGATGCTCGATGATGGCCGTCGCTTCGAAGATCACGGTTCTGCCGTCTTTGAGAAGGGGAAATTTCGCGATCGGCCAAAGCCCGGCGAATTCGGCGAATGTCTCCGGATTGTCAGGGCCGAGCATCCGGAATTCGAACGGCGTGCCATTCTCGTAGAGCGGGATAAGGGCCTTCCAAGTATAGGAGGAAAAGGGATGTCCAAACAAATCCATCTCAGACGTCGCCCTGTTCGGCAACGGCACGCTCGATCGTCGCGATGTCGATCTTGGTCATCGGCATCATTGCGGTAAAGGCGCGCCTCGCCGTGTCACCGCCGGCGGCCATCGCTTTGGTCAGGGCATTGGGCGTGATCTGCCAGGACAATCCCCATTTGTCCTGGCACCAGCCGCACCGGCTCTCCTGACCGCCGCTTGAAATGATTGCATCCCAATAGCGATCGGTTTCCTCCTGGGTTTCGGTGGGCACCTGAAATGAAAAGGCTTCGCTGTGCGTGAATCTGGGTCCACCGTTGAGGCCGATGCAGGCAAGCCCAAGCAAGGTGAACTCCACTGTCAGAACGTCCCCGGCCTTCCCGTCCGGAAAATCTGCAGGTGCCCGGTGGACGGCGTCAACATGGCTATCAGGGAAGGTGGCAGCATAGAAGTGTGCCGCCTCCTCGGCGTCCTTGTTGTACCAGAGACAGAGTTTGACCGCGCTCATGCCAGCCACCCCTTGCTGCGCCAGCGGTATGCCAGCCAAAGCTGAGCGCCGCCGACGCCAATCAGGAACAGCGGAAAGGCCATCAGGCCATAGCCTTCGCGGGCAGCAGTCTCAAGCAGGACAGGATTGGTGAACTGGATGACGAGCGCGAGCAGGCTGACCGCAAAGAGCGGAACCGCCACCTTGTGCCGCCGCCACAGGGCGGCTGCGCCCAGCGTGCCGGCGATGACTGCGGTTGCATAGGCAATCCAGACGCGGGCCGACATATGGGTCCAGAGGAATTGCTGCGTCGACGGCATCTGCGCGATATCCTGTGCGTCCATGCGCCATTGGCTGACAAACATGGCAACGCCAATAAGGTTCCAGATCAGGAGGCCAAGGGCGATCCAGCGAAGCGCTGGCGGATGAGGGGTTTGCATTGTGCGTCTCCTCAATTCTTCCTGCCAACAAGGCCGAAAGCAGCGCCTTGCGGATCGACTCCCTGAAGGGACCATTGATCGCCCGGAACCTCATGCGGCCCGGACAGGATCTTGCCGCCTTCCGCCGTCACGCTGTTTGCCGCGACATCAATGTCCGCGACGCGGAAATAGTAATTCCATGCAGATGATGGGCTTTCGGGCGGGCAGTTCATCATGGCCCCAATCTGCACGCCGCCCTGTGCAATGAACGTATAATCGCCCATTGGCCCCATGTTCATTGCGCCATTCTTCGCCCATCCGAACTGGCTTGCATAAAAGGAGAAGGCTGCCTCCTGGTCGCTCGTGAACAGTTCGTTCCAGGCGCAATAGCCAACAGTGTCGACGGCGAAGACAGTGCTGACAGCTTCGGATGCGCCGCGCATGAGATAGAAGGGCACGCCCTGGGGATCGCTGACCATGGCGATGCGGCCGACGCCGGGGATGTCATAGGCCGGCATGATGATCGTACCGCCTGCCGTGACAATGGCCGCAACCGACAGGTCTACGTCGTCGACCCCGATATAACCCATCCAGCACGGTCGTGCGCCGCCGGCGATCATGTCGGGCGTCAGCTTCAACATCCCCCCGGCATTGCCATCAGGTGCCGCAATCATGCGATAGTCCATGTCGCCCGGCGGCTGGCTATCGATCGTCCAGCCAACGACGGCGGAATAGAAGCGTCGCGCGCCTTCAGGATCGGGAGTCATCAACTCATACCAGATGAAATCGCCTTGCTGGTTCGACATTTTACTCTCCTTGGAAAAAACACTTTCAGGCGGCTTCAAGCTGCGATCGGCGCATGCCTTTCAAAAGCCTCCAGTTGCGCTGCCATGGCGGCCTGGAAAGCGGGGCGTGCCGTCCCTCGTTCAAGATAGGCAGCCAGATTGGGATGCTCTGCAACCAACTCCATTTCCGGCACGGCGCGCAGCACATCGACCATCAACAGGTCGCCAATGGTAAACCGGTCTTCGAGCCATTCTCGTTCGCCGAGCGCGCTGGCAAGCTGGCCTAGCCGCATCCTTGCAAAGGGACGGATCGCATCCAGTCCTGCTTGCTGCCAATCCGTGCCATCCGCGACGAAGCGGATCATGAAGAGCATCTGCACGAACGGTTCTATGCTGTTGAGGGCCGCGAACGTCCAGCTGATGGCCCGGGCACGACCGGCTTCGTCGCGCGGCAAAAGTCGCTCATCCTTCTCACCGATATGCAGGAGGATCGCGCCCGATTCGAACAGCGACAAACCAGCTTCCCGAAAGACAGGCACCTGCCCGAATGGCTGATCGGCAAGATGCTCGGCAGATTTTTCGCCGCCTGCGCCGCCAAAGAGGCGTTCGCGATAGGGCAGGCCGATTTCCTCCAACGCCCATCGGACACGCATGTCCTTGACATACCCGACGGCGGTTGGCGGAACCCATTGATAGGCGGAGACTTCAATCGAGGCATTTGGATCGACAGGCATCACGCCGCTCCCTTCACATCGACTACGGGCGCAAATCCGCCGAAAATCATGCGTTTCCCGTCAAAAGGTATCGGATTTTTTGCCGGGTCCATCCGCGGGTCTGTGTTCTTGGGATCGGTCAATTTGGCAAAAGCGGCGTCGCGCGTTGCCTTGTCTGGCCACTCGATCCAGCTGAAGAGCACCTCTTCGTTTGCCTCGGCCTTCACTGCCATGCGGAAATCGGTCGTCGTGCCATCGGGCACATCGTCCCCCCAGCACTCGACAATGCGCAATGCCCCCAATTCGACGAACATTTCGGCAGCGACTGAAGCGTGATCAATGAATGCCTGCCGTTTTGCCTTGGGACAAGGGATCACAAAGCCATCGATATAAGTCATCGCCAATTCCTTTCACGCACCTGCTGGCATCGCCGCGGGGTCCATCCACATCGCGCCCCAGACATGGCCATCGGGATCGATCAGGTCGCGGCTGTACATGAAGCCGAGATCCTGGGCCGGATTGATGTCTGCTGTCCCGCCATGGGCAGCCGCGGCCTCGTTCATCGCGTCCACAGCCTCCTTGCTGGTGAGCGAAAGGTTGAACGCGACTTCGCTTGAAGATGCAGGCGGTATCGGACGGTCAGTGAAGCTCTTCCACTTTTCGTGCGTCAGCAGCATGACATGAATGGCCTCGCTCCACACCATGCAGGCCCCTGCATCGTCCGAAAAATGCGGGTTGTGCGTGAATCCGATCCCTTCGTAGAATGCTGTTGCTTTCGGCAAATCGACAACCGGCAAGCTTATGAAGATCATCTTCGCCATCACTGCGCCCTTTTGAACAACATCTCGAAATAGCGTTTCAGATGCGCGACGGTTTCGCGCGCGATGTCTGCGCCGCCCTTCGCCTTGGCGAGGATGAAGCCGCCCTGCAGTACCGCCTGGATGTGGAGCGCAAGGCTCTTCGCCGATACGTCCTTCACGTCATATCGAGCAATCGCTTCGGCAATATCAGCCTCCAGCATTGCAGCATTGCCGGAGATGCTGGCATCACAGGCGTCGCGAATGGCCGGGCTCGTATGGAAGCATTCCTGGACCATTGTGCCGGCAACGCAGGTGAAACCCTCGACCGGGCCCTTGATCAGTTCGGAGCGGAAATCGATATAGCCCAGAACGCGGTCGAGCGGGTCCTCATGCCAATTATAGGGCGCTTCGCGGAAAAAGGCCCCGGTTGTCTCCGACCAGAAGTCTGCAGCCGCCACCCCCAGCGCCTCCTTGCTGGCAAAGTGGTGAAAGAAGGCGCCCTTCGTCACACCGGCGGCCGTGCACAAATCATCGACTGACGTGCCGGCAAACCCCTTGGTCCGGATGAGTGTGGTTGCGGCTTCGAGCAGCTTTGCCTTGGCACCGACTGGCACGGGACGGAATGTCCGATTCGTTTGCATCATCTATGCATACCGACCGGTTGGTATGTGTCAAGCCGGCGCGCAAAGGTCGCCCGACGCCCTTGCGCAGGCAGGGGCCCGTTTGATGCCTTGGCACTCAGCGTCCCCGAAAGGCCCCTGCCTGCGCAGGGGCGTCGGGTGATCTAGAACTTGAAGCCGGCTTCCACGCCCCAGATTCGGGGTTCGTTGACGAATCCGGTCAGGTTGTTGAAATCGATGCCACCGACCGCAGAGGTATCCTTGGTGATGTTGCGGACAAAGGCGGCAATGTCATAGCGATCGGTCTTGTAGCCGAGCCGCAAGCCGCCTTCGAGCAGATGGTCATCCTGGAACTCGACGGACTCATACAGGAAGAAATTGATCTTCGAGCGATAAGCCCAATCGGTATAGGCATAGACTTCGCCATCGCCGACCGGAACCGAATAGCGTGCGGTCCAGTTGGCAATCCAGCGCGGGCTTTGCGGCAGGCTGTTCCCGTTGATGTTCACGATCGCAGCCGAGAAGGGTGCTGCAGCCACGACGATGGGATCGAGGATCGTGCACAGGGAGACATTGGGGAAGGTATCGGTCCGCACGGCACCGCACGCCGCTGTCGTCAGGTTCGGATCCTTGATCTTGGTGTTGTTGTAGCTGAGGCCCGCCGTCAGCAGCAGATGCCGGGATGGCTTGAATTCGGCATCAAGCTCGAAGCCATAGCCGCGCACCTTCTTGGCATTGATCAGGCGATTGGCATTCACGCCGCCACCCACGGCCGTCAGCTGCGCATTCTTCAGATCATAGTAGAAACCGCTCAGGTTGATGCGGCCCTTGCCGTCCAGAATGTCGGCCTTGATCCCGCTTTCATAGGAATAGATGGTTTCGGAATTGCCGACCGTCACGCCCGATTCAAGCGGCGTCGCCGTTGCAGGCGGGAAGAGGATGCGGCCCTGGATGCTGGGCGCACGATAGCCCTTGGCCGCCCGCGCATAGATGTTGACCGCATCGGTGAAGTCATACTTCGCCGTCAGGTCCCAGGTGATATTGTCATCCTTGACCGAGCGGTTGACCGTGCCAAGCGGGTTCTGGAGGAAGTTCGGGAACTGCGTGTCCTTTGTGCGGTCCACCTGATAGCGCCGCCGGTCATTGTTGTAGCGGATGCCGCCGGTCACGCTGAACTGGTCGGTCAGCTTGTAGGTCAGCGAGCCGAAGATGCCATAGGCCTTGCTCTTCTGGCGCTGCGTGACGACGATGTTGACGCCGCCCGTGGCATTGTTCGGATCGCCCAGCGTCGAATAATTCTCGCTCAGGATGCGCAGGCTTTCATCGAAATAGAAAAAGCCGCCTTGATAGGAGAGTGCACCGTCGCCATTGCTCTCGAAACGCAGTTCCTGCGTGAACTGGCTGAGCTTCGGCACGCTGTCGCGCGTTTCGGCCGTGAAGGGGATATAGCCGGGGCCGGTCAGGGCCGGCGGCAGGAACGACGCGCCAAAGCCGCCGTCGACATCGCCCACAGACGTGGCATCGCCATCCCAATAGCTGGTGACGGACACCAGAGAGACAGGTCCCGCATCATAGGTGATCCGCGCCGAGCCATTATAGGTGTTGACGTGCTGTTCGTTCTTCCCGTCGGTCGAGACCTGGTAACGGTTGAAGTTGGAATTCAGCCCCTTTTGCCCGCGCGTGAAGACATTGGCGCGGAACACGCGCGCCGTGCCGTCAAGCTGGCGCAGCTGGCCGCTCAGCAGGATGTCGAGATCGTCGCTTGGCTTGAAGAGAAGCTGGAGCCGGGCTGCGACTTCGTCATAGCCTTCAAGCGCATTCTTGGTAGTGCCAGAGGGCAGGACATTGTCGATATAGTCGCTCTGCCGCTGATAGAGCACCGAGAGACGGGCCGACACCTTGTCACCCGCAATCGGTCCACCGACCGCGCCCTGCGCGTTGAGGGCATTGAAGCGGCCATAGGAGACGCGGCCATATCCGCTCAGTTCGTCACCGGGCTTCACCGAATCGAACTTCACGATGCCTGCAGGCGTGTTGCGGCCGAACAGGGTGCCCTGCGGCCCGCGCAACACCTCGACACGGTCGAGGTCGAACACGGGAAAGCCCTTGAGGATCGGGTTTTCAAGGACGACATCGTCATACACGAGGCTGACCGGCTGTGAGGCGTTGAAATCGAAATCGGTATTGCCCAGTCCGCGGATATAGAAGCGCGGGAAGGTGCGTCCGAACGAGGATTCGACGATCAGGCTCGGCACGCGCGCGGAAAGGAAGCGGATGTCCGGACCGCCCGAGGCCATGGCATCGAGCTTCTCGCCCTTCACGGCCGTGATCGAGAGCGGAACGTCCTGCAGCTTTTCCTCGCGCCGCTGGGCGGTGACGACGATTTCGCCAAGGCCGTCATCAGTGGAGGCCCCCGCCGCATCTTGCGCGATTGCCGGTGTGGATACGCCTGCAAGAAGGATAAGGCTTGCAATTCGAAAATGCGATGAGCGCATGATGAGAGGACTCCGCGATGTAATTTGGAAGCCCGCAGTCGTGGCGGTTCTGACAGTGAGCGTCAATCCGGGCGGCCTAAAACCCGGTCGCTTTCCTGAACGCATGTTGCGCAAATGTAACGCATTAGCGGTCAGGGCGCCCTGCCTGGACATCTCTCCGGCGATTGCCGTGCCAGTCCGGTCCGTTTGCAGAGAGGCTGGATTTTTGCGGTGGGGGCAGGCAGGGGCAACGGCACAATGCATATGACTGAGGAGGATGCATGACCGCCTTTTCCTGGACCCCCGATCCCGGCTCCGGCATCACCCAGCGCTTCGTTGAGGCCAATGGCCAGACGTTCGAGCTCGCCGAATGCGGTTCGGGGGATCGGCTGGCCTTGATGCTGCATGGCTTTCCCGAGCTCAACTACAGTTGGCGGTTCCAGATGCCGATGCTTGCCGCGCGCAGCTGGCGGGTGTGGGCGCCGAACCTGCGTGGCTATGGTGCCTCGTCAAAGCCTGAGGGCGTTCGCGCCTATGCGCTTGATCATCTGACGGACGATGTGGCGGCCCTGATCGATGCCTCCGGTGCCAAGGAGGTCATGCTCGTTGCACATGACTGGGGCGCGATTGTCGCCTGGACCTTTGCGATCCGCAGGTTGCGGCCGCTCGTGAGGCTCGTCATCATGAACGTGCCGCACCCTATGGTCGGCATGCGCGAGATCCGGCATTGGCGACAGTTCCGGCGCAGCTGGTACATCTTCTTCTTCCAGCTTCCCCGCTTGCCCGAAGCGATGCTGACACGAGACGGCGCGCGCGGCATCAAGGGCGCATTCTGGAACATGGCCGTCGACAAGAGCCGCTTTCCCAAGGATGTGCTCCAGACCTATGCCGATGCGGCGCTTCGCCCCGGCGCGATCACCGCCATGGTCAACTATTACCGTGCGCTCTTGCGGCATGGCGACAGCGTCGATCTGGGGGACGGGCGGGTCGACGTACCGACGCTGATGGTCTGGGGAGAGGAGGACAGCGCGCTCAACATCCGGTGCACCGAAGGCACGGAGCAATGGGTTCCTGATTTGACGCTCCGCCGTCTCCCCGGCGTATCCCACTGGGTTCAGCAGGAAGCGCCGGAGGCCGTCAACACGATCCTGGGTAAGTGGCTGGACTCGCGCCCCTGATCCCCTTTGCCCTTTGCACCGGTCACTGCTAGGGGCGCGGCCATGTCTACGCCGCCCAGAACCGAACTCTCGCGCATCCGCAATTTTTCGATCATCGCGCATATCGATCATGGTAAGTCCACCCTGGCGGACCGGTTGATCCAGCGCACGGGTGGCTTGTCCGACCGCGAGATGACTGCGCAGGTCCTCGACAATATGGATATCGAGAAGGAACGCGGGATCACGATCAAGGCGCAGACGGTCCGCCTCAACTACACGGCGAAGGACGGCCTGCTCTACGAATTGAACCTGATGGACACGCCGGGCCATGTCGACTTTGCCTATGAAGTCAGCCGCAGCCTCGCCGCGTGCGAAGGCGCGCTGCTCGTGGTGGACGCAGCGCAAGGCGTGGAAGCGCAGACGCTCGCCAATGTCTATCAGTCGATCGAGCATGACCATGAGATCGTCCCCGTCATCAACAAGATCGACCTGCCCGCCGCCGAGCCGGATAAGGTCCGCCAAGAGATCGAGGAGATCATCGGCCTCGATGCGTCGGACGCTGTCCTGACCAGTGCCAAATCGGGGATCGGCATCGATGAAGTGCTCGAAGCCGTGGTGACGCGCATCCCGCCGCCCAAGGGAGACCGCGATGCGCCGCTGAAGGCGATGCTGGTCGACAGCTGGTATGACCCTTACCTCGGCGTCGTCATCCTGATCCGCGTCGTGGCGGGCGTCCTGAAGAAGGGCCAGTTGATCAAGTTCATGGCGACCGGCACCCAGCATCTGGTGGACCGCGTCGGCTGCATGCGCCCCAAGATCGAACAGCTCGAAGAACTCGCCGCCGGAGAGATCGGCTTCATCACCGCGCAGATCAAGGAAGTGGCCCAGACCCGCGTCGGCGATACGATCACCGATGCCAAGCGCCCCGCGGCCGAACCGCTCCCCGGGTTCAAGGAAGTCCAGCCGGTGGTCTTCTGCGGCCTCTTCCCCGTTGATGCGGCGGATTTCGAAAAGCTGCGCGAGAGCATTTCAAAGCTCCGCCTCAACGATGCGAGCTTCAGCTTCGAAACTGAAAGCAGTGCGGCGCTGGGCTTCGGCTTTCGCTGCGGGTTTCTCGGCCTGCTCCACCTGGAAATCATCCAGGAACGGCTGACCCGCGAATATGATCTGGACCTGATCACGACTGCGCCCAGCGTGGTCTATGAGATCAAGCTCAGCCACGGGCAGGGTGTGTTGCACCTCCACAATCCGGCCGACATGCCCGAACCGAACAAGATCGAGAGCATCGAGGAGCCGTGGATCGAAGCGACCATCTATGTCCCCGACGAATATCTCGGCAGCATCCTGAAGCTCTGCCAGGATCGGCGCGGCATCCAGAAGAACCTGACCTATGTCGGCGGCCGCGCGCAGGTGACCTATGAACTGCCGCTCAACGAAGTGGTGTTCGATTTCTATGACCGGCTGAAAAGCATCAGTCGCGGCTATGCCAGCTTCGACTATCACCAGATCGGCCACCGGGTGGGCGATCTCGTGAAGATGAACATCATGGTCAATTCCGAACCGGTCGACGCGCTGAGCATGATCGTCCACCGCGGCACGGCGGAAGCGCGCGGCCGCGGGATGTGCGAACGGCTGAAGGACCTGATCCCCCGCCACCTCTTCAAGATCCCGATCCAGGCCGCGATCGGCGGCAAGGTCATCGCGCGCGAAACAATCGCGGCGATGCGCAAGGACGTGACCGCGAAATGCTATGGCGGCGATATCAGCCGCAAGAAGAAGCTGCTCGACAAGCAGAAGGAAGGCAAGAAGCGGATGCGCGAATACGGCAGCGTAAGCATCCCGCAGGAAGCGTTCATCGCGGCGCTGAGGATGGGTGACGACAACTGACGTTCGTCACGCTGTACTCCTGCGAAAGCAGGAGCCCACACGCCGCATATCTGCTACCGAACTGGGCTCCTGCTTTCGCAGGAGTACAGCTTAGGGATGAGCAGAAAAGGAACCCCAATGGCCGAACGCTTCGAACGCCACCGCCAGCCCTGGACAAGCGATGAAATCCAGAAACTTCACACCCTCGCCAAAAAGGGCATGCCCCTGAAACAAATGGCCAAGGCCCTCACCCGCAGCGAGGACAGCATCAAGGACCGCGCAAAGGCGGACGGGCTGAAGATTGCGAAGTTGCGGTAGGGGCTCGCCCTATACCGCGAGGTGCCCCCGGAACCAATCAGCAAGCTCCTCCTCGGAAAGCTCGCCGGCTGCGAGCGCCATAACCGCAACGACCAGTTCGGCGTCCGTGGCATTTAAGGCATAGCCATTGAGGACAAGGAAAGTTTCCGCAACCACCGCAGCCGTCCGCTTGTTGCCATCGACAAAGGGATGGTTCCGCGCAATTCCGAAGGCATAGGCGGCCGCCAGTGCTGCCGCATCGGGTTCACCATAGGCGGCAAGGTTCTGCGCGCGCGCCATCGCGCTGTCGAGAAGGCGGGCATCACGTACGCTTTGACCGCCGCCATGCTCGGCCAGTTGTTCAAGATGTGCTGCCTCGGCCACGGCCAGCGCAACCCAGACCCAGTCCTGTGCCATTGTGGGTTACTTGGCGAGTTCGGCCAGCGCGCGCTTGCGACGCGCCATCACTTCGCGAGCCACTTCCATCTGCGCATCGAAGTCCGCCTCAGGCGCGGAAAGCTCGATCCCGCGCGGCGTCTTGGCAACGGACAAGGTCTGCCCGATGGACGTTTCCAGATGCGCCAGCAATTCCTTCGGCAGGATCACGCCCGCCGAATTGCCGATCTTCGTGACCTTGAGCTGCATGTTCATACGGATGTTATAACTGAGGACAGCGGGCAGCGCAATCTCGCTGCCATCTTTGAAGGCATGTGGGTGGATCGAATTGGCCATGGAAGCCAATACGTGCACCAGACGAGGGATGGATGCGGGTCATCAAGTGTCTGCTTTGGGGTGGAAAGCGGACCTTACGAATCCGCGGTGTCGAGATCGGCCGGATACCGCTTGTTCGCAAATCCCCAGGCGATAACGAGAAAGTATCCTGCAAATGCAAGATTACCATAGGGCTGGTTCAAGCCTGAAATAATGACGGCTACAAAGCCAAAACAACCAAGCTGACGAAAGCCGCGAGGCAGGCCCTTCGTGGTGCCGAGGTATGCAATCCAGTCCCGATTGCGATTGAATCCTAGTTCCTCTTTCGATTTGAAGGTGCGCGATAGCCCCTTTGTCATCGCCAGCGCAAAAGCCATCAAGCCAACAACAACGGCTAAAATATAAAAGGGCAAAACAGGCGCCGACATCCACCTTCCTAAAAGCGACGTGACAAAGGCCAAAACGGCGACGACGGGTGCGCGCTTTGACAGAATATCCAAGATTTGCTCGACGGACATGCAACGGAGGATGCCTGCCTTCGTCAATGTCCGCAATGGGATCGCAATCTGCAAGACCGCTACGTCTCTTTTGGGGTGGAAAGCGGCAACTTGTTCTGTGGTGCGGCATTGCTGGGATGCTAGATGCGAGACATCCCGCACTTTGGACAATTTCTGCCTTGGAAAATGTAATCCGCTGTTGGGAATCCAAAATTCTCTTTGCCCTTGCGAAAAAGGAGACATTTGCATCGTTCGCACCTAACGAACAGTATCAACGGAGCGACACAAAAAGTTACGGCAAACGCACCCAAGGCATAGGTTTCATTGTCCTGCCATATCCACATAATAGCCAACATCGCGTAGCATATTAGATGGAACAAATAGAACCAGACGCGAGCATAGGAAATGTTGCCGCTTTTCACCTTTAGCGCCTCGCCATTTGCGTGGTGTACGTATGACAAGCCTAATCGAGCAAAATTTCAACGTCCGCAATGGGGTCGAAAGCAGACGCCCAATTGTCCCTCGTCTCGATTGCCGAAGATGTCGGCAAAGCCCGCGCTATGCAAGGCGCGCAGCTGTGGGGTGTATTCAAAAATCCCGTCGCCCCTTCGCAGGCAGGGGCCTGTTTGAAACCTTGGCACTGACTCCCGAAGCGGCCCCTGCCTGCGCAGGGGCGACGATGGTTCTGCGTCTTCGCGTCTTCGTGTGAAAAAAGCCTTTCCTATTCGGCTCCGCTCTGCTTCATCCTGTTCGATGAGGTGCACGGGCTTCCTTCCCCCGATTCCTGCGGCACGCGGCGCTGCGCACCAACTCCGGGCGGGTATCATTCTACCGGAAGGGAATGACAAGTTTGACAAGTTCCGCCGTCGCCCCTGCGCAGGGGCGACAGAACAGCTTGGTCCCCTAGCTCAGCAACAATTGCCGCGCCTGCCCTGCGATTTGCGCCAGCATCGCCGGGGTCGGCTGGGCGCCGGTGCGGGCGCGGTCGACCATTGTGCGGAAGGAGGCCACCCGCTGGGCGTGCGCGGAAAGCCAGCTTTCGACATTGGCCCGCGGCGTCTTCCCGCCTTTTCGGGCGAGGAATTCGAGGCGCATCGCCTGGAAATCGCGCGCCAACCCAGCGGCGAGCAGCCGCTCCCACGGGTCGCGCGGGTCAAGCTGCATCGCGGTGCCTTGCGCCCAGTCGATGCCAAGCGCCGCGCCAAGGGCCGTAAAGCCACCGGTCAGGGCAATCACGTCCGTGCCGGACTTTGCGGCAAGGGCGGCAAGGCCAATCGAGCCATCCAGCTCGGCAAGGCGGACAAGCTGTTCGGCAAGGCGGCGCGGCGCTCCGCGCTTGGCCAGCCGCTGGGCATAGTCATCCGCCTGCTTGAGCGCTTCATCGCGCAGCAGCGCGCTGCGTTCGGCGGACAGGCGCTCGACCATCGGGCGATAGGCGGCAATCGCCTTGTCGTTCGACCGGCCCATAACGGAGTTCCTGAGGATGTCCGCCATGTGTGCGCGCATTTCCACCGCCACTTGCTCGAACAGCATCAGCCGCGTGTCTTCGGCCAGGTCGGCATTGTCGATCGCTTGCCACAGGGCGGCAATGCCATAGACCTGCTCGGCAATCACAAAGGCTTCGGCCACTTCGCCCAGCGAGCTGTTCTCTTCCTCGACCAGTTCGAACGGGTGGATGAGGCCAAGCCGGTTGACGATGCGGTTCGCCAGCTTGGTCGCGATGATTTCGCTCCGCAGGCGATGCCCCTCGATCGCCTTGGCGTGGCGCTTGCGCATTTCCGGCGGGAAGGCGGCGAACAGGTCCGGCAGCGTGGCCGGATCATGGCCAAGGCTGGTCTGCTCGATCGCATGCTGGAGCGCGAGCTTGGCCGTGGCCATCACAACCGCGAGTTCGGGCCGGGTCAGGCCCTGCCGGTCAGTCGCGCGGCGGTGCAGCTCGTCATTGGAGGCAATGCCTTCAACGGCACGGTCCAGCTGGCCGGCGGCCTCGAACGTCTCGATCAGGCGGATATGGGCGGGCAGGTTGTCCGCCCCGCCGCGCTGGGCAATCGACAGGGTGAGCGTCTGGAGCCTGTTGTCCTCCAGCACGATCGCCGCAACATTGTCTGTCATGCTGGCGAGCAGGGTGTTGCGCGCCTTCATGCCGAGCTTGCCCGCGGCCACATCGGCGTTGAGCGCGATCTTGATGTTCACTTCATTGTCCGAACAATCGACGCCTGCCGAATTGTCGATGAAGTCGGTGTTGATCCGCCCGCCCTTCAAGGCAAAGGCAATGCGCGCGGCCTGGGTGACGCCAAGGTTTGCACCTTCGCCGATCACCTTGGCCCGCAGGTCTTCGGCATTGACACGGTGGGCGTCGTTCGCGCGGTCACCCACTTCGGCATTGTTCTCGGACCGCGCCTTGACGTACGTCCCGATGCCACCGAACCAGATCAGGTCGACCGGGGCCTTCAGGATCGCGGAAATGAGCGAGGACGGGTCAAGCACTGTCGCGTCCGTGCCCAGGATCGCCCGCATTTCCTTCGTCAGCCTGATTTCCTTCATGGTGCGCGGGAAGATGCCGCCGCCCTTGGAAATCAGTTTCGCGTCATAATCCGCCCAGCTGGAACGCGGCAGTTTGAACATGCGCGCGCGTTCCTTCCAGCTTGCCGCCGGATCGGGATCGGGGTCGAAGAAGATGTGCCTGTGGTCGAAGGCGGCGACGAGCTTGATGGCCTTGGACAGGAGCATGCCATTGCCGAAAACATCGCCGGACATGTCGCCGCAGCCCACGACACGCACTGGTTCCTTCTGCACATCGACGCCGCTTTCGGCAAAATGCCGCTGGACGGAGACCCAGCCGCCCTTGGCAGTGATGCCCATCGCCTTGTGGTCATAGCCGACCGAGCCACCGCTCGCGAAGGCATCGCCCAGCCAGAAGCCGCGCTCGAGCGCAATGGCGTTGGCCACGTCCGAAAAGGTCGCTGTGCCCTTGTCCGCCGCGACGACAAAATAGGGGTCTTCACCGTCTAGGATGACGACGCCTTCGGGATGGACGACCTGGCCCTTCACCAGATTGTCCGTGACTGACAGCAGAGATCGGATGAAGATCCGGTAACATTCGGTGCCTTCGGCCAGCCAGGCATCGCGGTTGGACGGATCGGGCAGGGCCTTGGGATAGAAGCCGCCCTTTGCGCCCGTCGGCACGATCACGGCATTCTTGACGCGCTGCGCCTTCATCAGGCCCAGGATTTCGGTGCGGAAATCGTCCCGTCGGTCGGACCAGCGCAGGCCCCCGCGGGCGACGGGGCCGGCCCGCAGGTGGATGCCTTCGACGCGCGGCGAATAGACGAAGATCTCGCGCCAGGGCTTGGGATCGGGAAGGCCGGGCACCTGCGCGCTGTCGATCTTGAAGGCAAGCGCTTCACGTGCGGCTGGCGCATAGGCATTGGTTCTGAGCGTCGCCCGGATGACGGCGCGGTAGAGCCGCAGGATGCGATCGTCGTCAATACCGGAAACCCGGGCGAGCCCGCGGGCAATCTCATCTTCTGCGGCCTTGGCGGCGAGATCGTCCCCATCAGGACTGTGTCTGGCCGCAAAGAGCGCTGCCAGGGCTCGCGCGATTTCAGGCGCCTGCCGAAGCGCATGGACGACCGTTGCCATGCCATAGGGCATCCCCGTCTGGCGCAGATAGCGGTAGAGCGCACGAAACAGCGTGACGGAAAAGGGCGCCAGATCAAGTTCGACGATCAGCTGGTTGAACAGGTCATTCTCGGCCGCACCTTCCAGCACGCTTGCGACGGCGCCCTCAAGCACCGTCGGATTGGCGACAAGCGCCGAGCCGCCACGCCCGCCTGCCGTTTCAAGGACGAATTTCTGGATATGGCCAAGGCGCCCCGAATCCAGTGGCGTCGAAAGTTCCTCGATCACGTGGAAGCCGAAGTTCTCGAGTGCGGGAACGGCATCCGAAAGCGTCAGCGGATCGAGGCTGTAGAGCTTGAGCCGCAGGCGGTTCGCGGCATCATCGCTGTTGCGATAGAAGCGCGCACCACGCCGGGCCGCGTCGGAAAGGGCGTGGATACAGCTGATGTCGAGGGCCGCTTCGTCAGGCCCTGCGCCGTTGCGATAGGCCATGGGAAAGGCGTTCGCGTAACGCAGCGCCAGCCGGGTTGCGTGGCTATGGTCGCCAAGCTGGCCCAAGGCCGCTTCGACTGCTGGCTGCCAGCCGCGAACCATCATTTCGATCCGCTCGTGAAGCGGCGCGGCCTTCGGCTTCTTGCCGCCCTCGCGCAGGTCAAGCGTATACCGGATCAGCGCGACCTCGCCATCGCCCAGGTCAATGGTCCAGCTCAGCAGCCGGGCGTGCGCTGTCTCTGCAAGCATGTCGGCAATGGCCAGCCGGCGGGCTGTGGTCAGTTCGTCTCGGGGCAGCCAGACAAAGGCGAACAGGTGGCGGTCAAGCGGCGCTTCGACCAACTCGATCATAGGGCGTGGGCGGTCCGCGATCGACATGGCTGCAAGCGCAAGATCTTCGAGGGCCGTCTGGTCGATGCTGATCGCAATATCATGCGGCAGGCTCTCGATGGCATGCCCAAGCGCCTTGCCGGTATGGCCTCTGGGATCGAACTTGTATTTCACCTGCAGTCCCTGAAGGCGCTGGCGCAGGATGGGCGTGTCTTCCGCTGGCTTGCCCAGCGCTGCGCTTGTCCAGAGGCCGGCGTGGATCGACAGGCCCACAAGCCTTTTTCCTTCGCGGCGCGGTGCTATCAGCAGGTCGAGTGGCACGCGCCTGTGGATGCTGGACAGCATGTTGGACTTGATGACCAACAGTCCTTCCCCGCCTTTGCGATAATGGCCAAGAGCCCTTTTACGCGCGCTTTCGGACAACAGGCTTTCGCCGCGATTGCGGCCGATGCCCAGCCCGGACTGAAACGCGGCGTCGGCCCCGAACAGAGCATGACCAAGGAGCGTGAAATTATTGTCCTCAAACCAGGAAAGCAGAGCTGCGTCTTCTGTCGGCAGCAAGGTGGCATCATCCAGCATCGCTGTCTTGAGGCCATCCCAATCATTCACGGCATTGCGGACATCGAGCATGCTTTGCCGGATCCCGTCACGAATCTCGGCCCGGTCGCGGGCGTCGGCTCGATCAGTTTCGATATAGATGAGCGACTCCGGCTTTCCGCCCTTGCCGATGCCTGTGAGGGTGCCCTTTGCATCGCGCAAAACATTGATGACCGGGTGCAGCAGGCGATCGATCACGAGGCCTTTGGACGAAATCACGGCAGCGACGGAATCGACCAGGAACGGCATGTTCGGGTTGACGATGGCCAGTCGCATGCGCCGCCGGCCATCCGCATCCGTTACCGTATCAACAGCCATGCTCGGCGATCCGCTTCGCCGGCTCGCAAGCGCTGACATGGCAAATTCGGCCGCCGCCAGCCGGGCCTGCGGTCCGAAACCGTCAAGATCGCCCGGGAGTGAGCGGGCCGCGAGTGCCTTTGCTATTTCTGCGACTGGATTGATGGGCTGCGCGATGCTGCCGTCGGACACTGCTGTCATTCTGCTCCGCCTGAATCTGATGGATGCCGCCCTTTGCAGGCGTGCATCGAGATTGAGCGCTTATGCGCTCCGGAACAGTCTGGCTCAACCCTGTAATATTATTGCGTGAGCGCGCGCAGTGCTTTTTCCACGAGCCCGGCATCGCCCGACAAGGTTCCGAGCAACCCGACATGGCCCTGGTCGATCCGTCGCGCGACAAGCACAACAAATTCTTCATCACCTGGCGCTTCTATGATCATGCGGGGGGCCATAGCCCGAGCACGTTCGCGGGCGGCATCGCTTGTTGCGGTTGCAGCCTTGCTGGCGGGACGGCGCTCTGCGCGTTCGGCATAGACCATGCCTTTCAGGCCGCCCGGATGCGATTCAAGTGCCGCCTGGAACCCGCCAATGCCAATGCCAAGGCGGCGACCATGAGACAGAGCCATGCCATATTCGGCCAGGCGGGTCTTGTCATAGCCCACACCGAAGACGAGCTTGACGATAGGAGTCATCGGTGCCCTTGCCTGCGCTACAATCCGGTTGTCGGCCAGTAGCTCTGCATATTCGTCGGGGCGATGATCGGCGACTGCAGCAAAATCATAGGCAAGTGAGAGGGCGCGATAGAGAAACTGGCGACTGCGGGATTCGGAATGCGTCGCTGCGTCGGCAGTCTCGCGTGCGGCCGCCAGCCAATCCCATAGCGTTTCACTGCCATCTGGCTCGAATTCGGCAACGATCTCTTCCGGCTCTTCAGATACCATCGCGTCAAATCCAGGAGAAACAAGCGGAGCAAGTGCGCCGGCACCACTCGGCCCGTCGGCCCAGACATTGACGGGCGGGTCATGCCGGACGGGCGCTGTCTGCAGGACCTGTTCGACCTGACCAATGATCGCCTTCGTTTCAGCTTCGTCCGCGACTTCCTTCCAGTTGATGACGCCGTAGATGAAGTCGATATTGTCGTCGTCGGATGAAAAAGGCATTAGTATGCCGCGATACATTGTGTTGTTGCCGCGACCATTCACGAATTCGGCTTCGAACCCGATGGGCGCGCGGTTGGCAATGATCTGGAGATAATGGTCTGTCAGGCGCGACAGCAGCGACCGGCTGGGAATATCCGACACCGTCTCGAGACTGTTGCCCATGTCGCATTCCTGACGCAGGGCATGACCAAGGAACGCGATCGTCGGGCTTTCGATCCCCCCCGTAAAATCGAGCAAGACACTGTGTGGTCCGAAATCGTCCATGTTGGCGGGGTCAAGGTCTTCGATCGCCGGATAGGCACGGCCGTTCAGCAGCGACACCCAGTAGTTATAGGCGCGAACATGCATTCGGCGTTCATCGGTCCCAACGTTCAACGGAGTTTCCACGCCGTCATCGTCGTCCCGGGCAAATTGGCCTGTCTGGTCCATTTCGAAAACCCTCAACTCGTCCCACAATCGAATTGGAGCGGTTCTGCACCACATATGGTTGATGAAGAGTTAAGACTTGGCGCGTCGTGGCGCGGGAGCGGATCTTGCGAATGGACACCAAGACTTTTCAGTTGAGCCTCATATAATTCGTGTTATGATGGCTAACATGATTTCTGGATTGCCTGAATTCCAATCGGTTGGCGCATACAAACGCCTCAGCGGGGGGACAAAGCCATGTCAGATAATGGGCCCCCAAACGGGATTGGCCGAATTGCGGATAGTGGAGGCAATGACGATCTTTCGTCCTGGCTCGGCTTGATCGGTCAAGGGGACAGGCTCGCCTTCAAGAAACTGTATGACGCTGTTTCACCTCGACTTTTCGGTCAGGCAATGAAGCTTATGCGGTCCCGTGAAGCTGCTGAGGATGTCTTGCAGGAGACGTTTCTGAGGATTTGGGCGAGCGCCGGCCATTTCGATCCGGCCTATGGACATGCCCTCGCATGGCTGGCGCGAGTCACGCGCAATGTTGCAATTGACCACCTCCGTCGTTTGCGAAAGGCGCAGCGCTATTTCGTTCCGGAAGACGAGGCCCCCGGTGAACCGGTCGCACCAGAGCCGGTCGAAGATCGGCTAGACCTTGAAAAGGCCCTGAACGCCTTGCCAACGCCCCAGCGGGAGGCAATTTGCAGTATTGTGGTTGAAGGACGGACGCATGAGGAGACTGCAATCCGCGGAGGTATCCCGGTTCCCACTGTCAAGTCGCGGGCGCAAAGGGGTCTGAAGCGCCTTCGCTCAACGCTTGAAGTTGATGAATGCGAAAAGGGTGAGCCGATTCAAAACGGAATGGCGACCGTGTGAAGCCACCGCGAGCGCCCTACAAGAGTCCTTTGCGCGCCAGGCTCAAGGAACAGACGTCGATTATCATACTTGAAGCGGTCGCCAAGATCTTGCGGGAGGCGGACCTGAATGCCGTGAGCATCGCAGAGGTGGCCCGCGTTGCCCGGATGTCGGAACAGACAATTTATCGGCACTACAACAGTCGCGACGCGCTCATGCGCGCGTTCACCGAATATTATCTGGACCATGAGACGGGCGGCCCACAGCGCAAGCTGCCGGAAACCATAGCGGAGCTTCTCGAATGGGTCTCCAGCCGATACCGCGCCTGGGAAAACGATCACCGCATTGTCAGTGAAATCTACCTCGCCCCTGTTGGACGCGAACTTCGTGAACCGCTCTATGCAATCGGCTATACAAACATCATGCGGATGCTGGAACGCGAGCGTCCGAACCTTGGTGTCGACGCGCGGAGTGATATTGCCGCGGCGATGTTGACCCTGATGAGTACCGAGAATTTTGTGTTCCTGCACCGCACGCTCGGCTTTGGTGCCAAGCAAGTCCATACAAGTGTGAAGGCTGCGATCGACGCGATCCTGGCGGGAACGGAATGACCTTCAAGTCTCTTCGCGACCTGAGATTTTGGCCATGATTGCCTCCCAGGTCTTGGCTGGCGGCGCAACATTAGGCCTTTTGGATGCAAGACTTTCGACTACGCCGGAACCAAGCCGAACGCGATAACGTGCAACCAGCAGCGCGAAGTCAGCATCCGTGCGCATCCGTTGCAGCGCGTCTCCAAGATCGGGGTCGATAAGGATGCCAAGCGCATAGTCCAACGCCAGTGCTTCATCTGCATAAACTTCCTGGCCGACGATACTCACACTCTTAACACCCGGCTTTTGCGCTCTTCAATCCGCTCAACACCAGAGAGACGATAATGGATGCATATGCGATTCGCGTTCACGGTGCTTTTCGGAAAGATCCGCGAATCCGCCGCAGGAGCCCTCGACCAGGGGGGGGAGGGCCGGGTGCTCCTGCGGTCGGTACGCTTTTGTCTCACTCGGTCTACCCGACATTGGTGTTGTCAGGTGCATCAGGCCGCGCAGATCGGGCGCGACAACTGCTAAACGAACGACCGAGGCACAAGGATGCATCGGGATTGAAATTTTTTCTCCAGTTCAGGCGGCGTCGGCGAGCGTCAGCCTTTCGAACCGATCCAGATGGAAATCAGCCGAACCGAACTGGCCTTCAATCATTGTCGCCCTCTTGAAGTAGTGGCCAATCGCCAGTTCCTGCGTGATGCCAATGCCGCCATGCGTCTGGATCGCGCTCTGCCCCACGAATTTGGCAGACCGCGAAACCTTGGCCTTGGCAAGGCTCACCGCCGCCTTGCGCTCATCAGCAGGCAGGTCGAGCTTGAGCGTTGCCATCAGGGTCATCGAAACAATCTGTTCGACCTCAAGGAACATGTCCGCCATCCGGTGCTGGAGCACCTGGAACCGACCGATCGGCTGGCCGAATTGCTGGCGCTGCTTGGAATAGTCCAGCGTGCCTTCATGCAACTTGCGGGTGACGCCACATGCTTCGCCACAGACCGCAACAGTCGCTTCGTCGACGATCTGCTCAATCAGAGGCAATCCCGTCCCTTCGCCGCCGAGAAGGGCATCGGCCGACACCGCGACATTCTCGAAATAGACTTCGGAGGCCTGAAACCCGTCAACGCAGGGATAATCGCGGCGCACGATGCCGGGTGTCTTTGCGTCGACCAGGAAAAGCGACACCCCGGCTGCCTCGCGCTGCGCTCCGCCGGTCCGCGCCGTCACAAGAAGGTGCGTTGCCCAGGGTGCCGCATAGACCACGCCCTTGTGCCCGTTGAGGACATAGCCAGCGCCGTCCTTCCGCGCACTGGTGCGCAAGTTGGCAAGATCGTAGCGGCCTTGTGGTTCTGCATAGGCAAAGGCGATGATGGCGTTGCCTGCGATGATTTCCGGGATCAACGCATCGGCTAGGGGACCACCGGCTGCTTTCAAGGCGCCACCGCCGATGACGACAGTCTGGAGATAGGGCTCGATCGCGATGACCTTTCCGAACTCTTCCATCATGATCATGTTTTCCAGCGCACCGCCGCCAAGACCGCCCTGTTCCTCGCTGAACGGTGCACTCAATATGCCAAGATCCGTTGCAAGGGCCTTCCAGATACCGGGGTCACGGCCGCCGGTTGACGCAATCATCTTCTGGCGTTTGTCGAAGTCATAGGTGTCAGCCAGAAAACGCGCGAGCGTATCGCGCAGCATGTCCTGCGTTTCAGTGAAATTGAAGTCCATCGTGTGCCTGTCTTTCTGTCTTTTTGAACCGTCATCCTGAAATCGCTCCGGGATCCATCGCGTGCACCCTCGCCCCGACATCGAGGCGGCACGGACCCCGGAACAAGTCCGGGCTGGCCTTGGGCTAAAGCCCCAAAACCATCTTCGCGATGATGTTGCGCTGTATCTCGTTCGACCCGCCATAGATGGTGGTCTTGCGGGTGTTGAAATATGTCGGAGCCGCGCGATGTGCATAATCCGGCCCGATCGGGTGCTCATTGTCCCCTTCACCAAACCCACGGAAATAGGGCGCGCCATAATGGCCTACCGCTTCCAGGCTCAGTTCCGTCAGCCGCTGCTGAATCTCGGAACCCTTGATCTTGAGCAAGCTTGATTCCGGCCCGGGCCCCTTTCCGGCATTTTCACCGGCAAGGCTGCGCAGTTCAGTGAACTCGAGTGCTGTCAGGTCCATTTCCAGTTCTGCGACCTTGCGCTTGAAGAAGGGATTTGAAAGCAGGGACCGGTCGCCATCCATTTCGGTTCTGGCGATGGCCTTGACCCTTTCGATGCCGCGCTTAGACGCTGCAACACCAGCAATGCCCGTGCGTTCGTGCGCAAGCAGGAACTTGGCGCAGGTCCACCCCTTGTCCTCTTCATAGATGCGCTGGCTGACCGGCACGCGAACATCTTCAAGCCAGACTTCATTGACTTCATGCTCGCCGCCAAGCGTAATGATCGGGCGGACCGTGATGCCGGGCGACTTCATGTTGATCAGGAGGAAGCTGATCCCTTCCTGCTGCTTGACGTCGCTGTTCGTGCGGACGAGGAAGAAGCCCCAATCGGCATGTTGCGCCATTGTCGTCCAGGTCTTCTGCCCGTTGACGATATAGTGATCGCCGTCGCGGACGGCCTTCGTACGCAGCGAAGCAAGATCGGATCCGGAACCGGGTTCGGAATAGCCCTGACACCACCAATCCTCACCGGACAGGATGCGCGGCAAGAACTGCGCCTTCTGCTCAGGCGTGCCGAACGTGTAGATCACCGGCCCGACCATCGCGAGGCCGAAGGGCATCAGGCGAATGCAGTCTGCACGCGCTGTTTCTTCCGACCAGATATATTTCTGTGTCGCCGTCCAGCCGGTACCGCCATATTCGACGGGCCAGGCAGGCGCGACCCAGCCCTTCTTGTGAAGGATACGATGCCAGCTCAGAAAGTCTTCCTTGCCCAACTCATCGCCTTCATCTTGCTTGCCGCGCAGGTCCTGCGGATAGTTTTCCGCGATGAAGGTGCGCACTTCGTCGCGGAAGGCAAGCTCTTCGGGGCTGAATTCAAGATTCATGATCGACTCTCCATAGTTCCGTGATCCCCGATTAGGAGAGGTTTACGTTAACGTCAATTCACTTCCCGTTGGCTTTCTCTGAGCGGTGAAGCGTCGGCAGACAGGTTTCGCTGTTGACTTTGCGCCCGACAAGCTGCGAGCATCGATCAGGAACAAGAGGACAGTAGATGAGTGAGTGGAGTCGCGGCTGGCGCACGGTGCTTGGCTGCGCCGTAGGTTCCGGAGTCGGGGCTGTGCTGCTGTTCTTTACATTCAGTCTCTTCGTCCTTCCCATCGCGAGCGAACTGAAAGTGTCTCGCGGGGAGATTGCGACAATCCAGTCTCTGGTGGTTGCCGGTGCACTCGGTGCGCCGTTGATCGGTCGGGCAACCGACCGGCTGGGCTTTCGCGTCGTCTTTCTTGGGTCGATGGTTGCGGTTGCCGCTCTTGAATTCGCGGTTGCATTTCTGGTGAATGATACACGCGGCCTGGCGGTCTGTGTTTTCCTGATCGGCCTGATCGGTGTGGGAACAACCGGGCTCACGGTTACGCGCCCGATCAATGCCTGGTTCGACAAGCATCGCGGATTGGCGTTGGGGCTTTCGGCTTGTGGAATCGCAATTGCAACCATCATCGTTCCGCCACTGCTTGAAGCGCTGGCGGCGACCTATGGCTGGCGGGCAGGTATCGCCGCACTGGCGGCCATGGCCGCTATCATTGGCCTGCCAGCCGTCTATTTCCTGGTTGACAATGAGCCGCCCGATTCCCCCCAGTTGCATGGCCGCTCGTCGTTGCATCAGACCGGAGATTGGTCCTTCCTTCGCGAAGGCGCTTTTTGGCTGATGGCTTGCTCGCTTGTTGCAATGGGGGCGGCAGGGTCCGGATTCATCGGCCAGATGTCACCGATGATCCAGGATGAAGGGCTGAGCGCGCAAATGGCCGCATTTGCCCTGTCGATGTTTGCCATTGGCCAGGTGTCGGGCCGCTTGATCGGCGGCTGGTTCCTCGACCGTTTCGATCCGCGACGTATTGCGATCCTGCTCAACCTCTTGCCTGCCAGCGGATTTCTTTTGCTCTGGGGCTTCGACAATTTGGGCGCGACTGCGCTTGCAGCGGCCTTTCTGATTGGCTTCCAGCAGGGATCGGAACATGACATCTTTGCCTATTTCACCGCGCGCCGGTTCGGGATTGCCAATTATGGCACTGTCTATGGTGCGCTGATCGGTCTCGGCTGGATTGGCAATGCGACGGGGCTGATCGGCGTTGGCCGACTGCATGATGCCTATGGCAACTATATGCTGGCCCAGCTGCTCGGGGCATCCGCATTGGCTTTTGGCGCTATGCTGTTCGTCTCCATTCGCCTGCCGCCACGGCGGTCCGCAATGGTGGGCTGAAGTGACGTAGCAGCGCAACACTGGCGCAAATTCTGGCGCAATCGTGTTTTCGGGCTTTGCGTTCCGGCACAAAACCGATACATCGCGCGGCTGACATCCACGTCTTGGAGAAATTGTTATACCACCGCTTGCCCCACGCCGTCCTCTCGGCCCAACGCCCGCCCAGATGAATGGGCCGCGTTTCAATGAATTTATCCAGTCCCCCAAGGTGCGGGTGATTGATGAAAATGGCGAAAATCTGGGCGTGATGTACACGCGCGAAGCGATCGAGCAGGCCGCAGAAGTTGGCCTTGATCTGGTGGAGGTCTCGCCAAACGCAGATCCGCCGGTCGCGAAATTCCTGGATGTCGGCAAGTTCAAGTATGAGGCCCAGAAAAAGGCCAATCAGGCCCGCAAGAGCCAGAAGACGCAGGAGATCAAGGAGATCAAGATGCGTCCGAACATCGACGATCACGATTATGACGTGAAGATGCGGTCGATCCACAAATTCATTGCCGAAGGCGACAAGGTCAAAGTGACGCTGCGGTTTCGCGGACGCGAACTGGCGCATGGCGAACTGGGTATGAAGTTGCTCGTGCGGGTTCAGGAAGATACAGCTGAGGATGCAAAGGTCGAGCAATATCCCCGTATGGAAGGCCGCCAGATGCTGATGGTGCTCAGCCCCAAATAAGCCTGTGGCATAAATGCCGCATTGAGGCCCGAAATCTTGCAATAAGAGTTCGGTCGACAGGCGCCGTGCAACCAAAATCCCCGTGCGAGACGTAGTCGAGACGCAACACTTGTCTCGAGGATGTCGAATATGCGTAAAGTGAATTTCCTGGTTTCCGTCGCCATGTTGGCAATGACTGTGCCGGCATGGGCCCAAGAGCAGGCAAAACCAGCCGATGAAGCCGCCGCAGAAGGCGGGGACGACATTATCGTGACGGCAACCCGGCGCGAGGAATCGCTTTCGAATGTTCCGATCGCGATTTCGGCAGTCTCCGGCGAGGCGCTGGCCAATACCGGAGCCACGGACATTCGCGCCCTTAACCAGCTGGCTCCTTCGCTCCTGGTGCAGGGCGCGACGAGCGAAGCCGCCTTTACCGCGCGCGTTCGCGGCGTTGGCACGGTCGGCGAAAACCCCGGCCTTGAATCTTCAGTCGGTCTTTTCATCGATGGCGTCTATCGCAGTCGCACAGGCGTCGGTCTTTCGGAACTGGGCGATATCGAGCGCGTCGAAGTCTTGCGAGGCCCGCAGGGCACTTTGTTCGGGAAAAACTCTACGGCCGGCCTGATCAACATTACGACCAGGAAACCAAGTTTCGATTTCGAAGCCAAGGGCTCCGCAACCTATGGCAATTATGATTATTTCCGGATCGATGGCTCGGTCACTGGGCCGATCACCCAAAGCATCGCCGCCAAGCTGGACGCCGTTTACCTCAAACGTGACGGATTCACCAAGAATCTGACGCCCGGCCTCAAGGACTCGAACGATCGTGATCGTTACCTGATCCGAGGGCAGGTCCTGTTCCAGCCGAATGATGACGTCAGTCTCCGGCTGATTGGAGACTATACCAAGCGCAATGAAATCTGCTGCGCGGCGCCTTATCTCGGGCCGACGCGCATCCTGAGCCGTGATGCGTCCGGAAACCTCGTGATCGCGCCCAATAATCTGCTTGCAGCGATTAATGCACTCACTCCTGTCGGTGCCAATATTCCAACCAATCTCAATAGCCGCTCGACATTCAACCGCAGTGTTTCGACGACACCAGGCTTCAACTATCGCTCGGACACGGAAGATTATGGCATGTCGGGTGAGCTCAACTGGAATCTTGGGGGGGCAAAGCTGACCGCCATTACCGCCTATCGCGATTATGAGAATATCCAGGGGCAAGACCAGGACTTCATGCGGCTTGATGTCTTGCACCGCACGGCGCTTACGCGAGAATTCAAGCTGTTCACGCAGGAACTTCGGCTGCAGGGCGAATCGTTCGGTGGACGTCTGAACTGGCTGTTTGGCGGCTATTATTCCGATGAAAAGCTGGACGTGACTGACAATGCCAAGTTCGGCGCGGATGCGGCGCAATTCCTGAACTGCCGTGTCGTGGCCGGAAGTGCGGCACTGGCACCAACGATCAATCCAGCCTCTCCAACCTGCTCGAATGCCCCAGCTTCATCCTTTCCAGGTTTCAATGCGCTCGCCGCTCAGCTCGGCGTAAGCCCGCTGGCTGGCACAGGTGCTGTCCGCAATGCGTTCCGCCAGAACAGCAGCAACTACGCCTTCTTTACGCATAACGTCTTCGACATCATCCCCGACAAGCTCTCGCTGACACTGGGAGGGCGTTATACGCATGAGCGCAAGACGCTGCGTTCCTCATTCAATAACAACAACACTCTATGTACGGCACTCCGCAACATTGCATCGCCACTTTCAGGGCTGGCCTGCGCGATCAACGCTGATGCAGGACCGGGGTTTACCAGCGCCAGCCCAGGGACCAAGCGGACTGAGAATGAGTTCACCGGAACCGCTGTGTTGAGCTTCAAGCCAGTCGACGACTTGCTGCTCTACACCTCCTTCTCGCGCGGGTACAAGGCAGGCGGGTTCAATCTCGACACATCGGCGCTCGATGCTCCCTGCAACCCGAATGCCGGTTCCGCAGCGCAAAAGGCGGCATGTGCGGCGGCGCTTGCTTTGCCCGCCAACCAGCGGGGCAATGCCCGTCCGGAGGCGGCCGATCTCCAGTTCTCGCCCGAGCGGGTCAATTCGTTCGAAGCAGGCCTGAAGTACAATGGTCGAGGTTTCGATCTGAATTTCGCGGCCTTCTATTCGCTGTTCAAACAGTTCCAGCTCAACACCTTCAACGGCATCAATTTCGAGGTGACGAACCTTCAGGGATGCAAGGACAGCCTGAACGGGGCTGACAAGGATGCCAGTGCTGCAACGGGTGCCTGCGCTGCCAATCGGACGAGGGCCGGGGTGCTGTCCAAAGGCTTCGAAATTGAGGGCGTTCTGCATCCGGCAAGAGATGTGAACGTCAACTTGGGCCTGACCTATTCGGACACGAAGTATCGCAAGAATCTGGTCGGCGCGAACGGAGTCCCACTTGCCCCCACCCTGTTCCAGTTGCCGGGCAATCAATTGTCCAATGCACCGAAATATGTCGCGACGACGGGTTTCAGCTATTCGCCTGAGATTGGCAATTCGGGTCTGAGCGGTCTGCTCTATGTCGATGCCCGTTATCAGAGCGACACCAACACAGGGTCCGATCTGGATCGGGAGAAGATCCAGGATGGCTTTATCGTCGTCAATGGCCGCATCGGGCTTTATGGTCGTGACAAGAAATGGGGGGTCGAGTTCTTCGGCCAGAACATCTTCAACAAGAAGTACCAGCAGGTTGCAGCCGATGCTCCGCTTCAGGGCAGCGGAACCATCGGCGAAGTGCAATCCGGGAATGCCGCGACATCCAACCAGCTGTTCATCGCCTTCCCGGGCGAACCGCGCACCTATGGGATCACGCTGCGCGGCAAGTTCTGACGACACAAAGCTACAATTGCAGATCCAAGGAATGGCTCGTCCCGGTTCATCCGGGGCGGGCCATTTTGTTTCCCGGTACGCGCCAGCGATGTGGCAAAAAAGCCTCAGCCTGATGGAAATGCGCCACGCTGAATACTGATCTTGTTGGCAAGGCGACGGGAATTCCCATACGATTAGGCCAAATTCCAGTCATGGGAATTTCGGCATAACGATTTGGGAGAGTCAGATGCGCAAAACCTCATTGATGATTTCGGCTGCCCTGTGCAGCATCGCCGTTCCGGCACTCGCACAGAACCAGACGGCCCCGCAAGCGGGAGCGGAGACCAACGCCGAGGACAATGGCGAAATCATTGTGACGGCAACCCGGCGTGACGAACAACTGTCAGATGTGCCACTTGCTGTTTCGGCGATCGGCGGTCAGGCGTTGCAGAATTCGGGCGTCACGGACATTCGCGCCCTCAACCAGCTTGCCCCGTCGCTTATCGTCTCCGGCGCTACCAGCGAATCCAACTTTACCGCACGTATCCGCGGCATTGGCACGGTCGGTGAGAATCCCGGGCTTGAATCGTCCGTCGCGCTCTTCATCGATGGTGTTTATCGCAGCCGAACAGGCGTCGGCCTCTCCGAGCTTGGTGAAGTGGAGCGTGTCGAAGTGTTGCGCGGCCCGCAAGGCACATTGTTCGGGCGCAATGCCAGTGCCGGCCTGCTCAACATCGTCACGAAGAAGCCGAGTTTCGAATTTGGTGCCTATGGTGCAGCGACCTACGGCAATTATGATTATCTGCGTCTGGAAGGCGGCGTCACAGGGCCAATTGTCAGCGACAAGCTGGCTGCGAAGCTTGAGGGTGTTTACATGAAGCGTGACGGCTTCGTGAAGCAGGTCACGCTCGGCCAGCCGGATGTCAATGATCGTGATCGCTACCTTCTGCGCGGACAGCTCCTGTTTGAGCCGAATGCAGACATCAGCTTCCGCGTGATCGGTGACTATTCGGAGCGCAGCGAAAATTGCTGTGCCGGCCTTTTCCTCAATCCGATCCGCAACCTGTCCCGGGCCAATGCGGCAGGGTCAGGCGCCGAAAATGTCGTGCAATCCGCCAACACGCTGGCACCTTTGCTCAATGCGCTGGGCGCGAACTATCAGTTTGCGCCAACAGGTGTGCCATTTGTCCGTCGTACGGCCACTACACCAGGCTTTCCTTATGGCGCCGACAGCACGGACTATGGCGTTTCCGGCGAACTCAAATGGGATCTGGGCGGCGCGCAGCTGACATCCGTTTCCGCCTATCGCAATTATCACTTCAAGACCGGGCAGGACAGCGACTTCATGGCGCTCGATCTGCTGCACATTGTCGACCAGGATCGACGGTTCAAGACCTTCACGCAGGAACTGCGGTTGCAGGGCAAATTGTTCAACGATCGCCTCGATTGGCTCGTTGGCGGTTACTACGCTGATGAAACCCTGATCTCGGAACAGAACACGCAATATGGTGCCGACTATGAAAAGTTCGCCAACTGCCTGACAATTGCAGCGCTTGTTCCAACTGCGCTGCAAACGTCGAACCCCTATTGCATCAATGTCGCAACGGTTCAGGGAACGATCACGACGCTGTCCGGATTGCCTGTCGGGGATCCCCGCCGAGCCTTGATACCAGCGCTTGGTGCTCTGATTGCCAACCCCGCACGTCCCGGCTTTGGTTCATTGGCGGCTGCTCTTGGGCAGCCCAACATTGCGATTGGCAACACCGGCTATAACAATCGCTTCCGGCAGAAGAGCACCAATTATGCTTTCTTCACGCACAACGTCATCGACATTGTGCCGGACAAGCTGCAGCTGACATTGGGCGCGCGGTATACCCACGAAAAGAAGGATCTCTCCGCGACCGTCAATGCAACGAACACGATTTGTCCGTTGCTGGTGAATTCGCCGCTTCAGTCCTTTGCCGGCACGGTCTGTTCAATCAACGGCACGGGTATCGGTTTTGTCGGAACCGAACCGGGCACGACGCGGAGCGAAAGCCAATGGACGGGCACCGCGGTGCTGAGCTGGAAACCGATTGACGAAGTCCTGCTCTATGCGTCCTACTCAAAGGGCTACAAGGCCGGCGGTTACAATCTGGACGTTTCCGCACTTGACCGCACCTGCAACGCGACCTTCGACGCTGCCTGTGCAGCCAGGCTGGCCCTGCCTGCAAACACGCCGTTCAACGGGCGCCCGGAAGCGAGCGATCTGCAGTTCGACGCGGAAAAGGTGACGGCTTATGAAGTCGGCTTCAAGCTCGATACGCGCCAGTTCGATCTGAACGTTGCGGCCTTCTACTCCGCTTTTGACAATTATCAGCTCAATACGTTCAACGGGCTGACGTTCGAAGTGACCAATGTGCAGGGCTGCAAGGACAATCTCAACGGCGGCGATCGCGATGCCAGCAGTGTCACGGGAGCCTGCGCCGCCAACCGGTTGAAGCCGGGCGTCGTGTCAAAGGGCGTGGAAGCGGAGTTCTTTGTCTATCCTGCACGCCATTTGACGCTGAACGGGGGCATCACCTATCTCAACTCGCGCTATCGCAACAATCTGGTCGGAACCGGCGGCCGCGCGCTTTCTCCGGTGCTGTTCCAGTTGCCTGGCCGTCGCACCTTCAGTGCTGCCTACACCGTCACGGCTGCGGTCTCCTATACTCCGCCGATCACAGATAGCCTCTCTGCCCTCTTCTATCTCGACACCCGCCTGCAGAGTGACGTGAATACGGGCTCGGATCTCGACCTTGAAAAGGTTCAGGACGGCTATGCACTGGTCAATGGCCGTATCGGCCTTCTTGGCCCCAACCGGAAATGGAGCCTCGAATTCTGGGGCCAGAACCTCTTCAACAAGAAGTATCAGCAGGTTGCAGCCGATGCTCCGGGTCAGGGCAGCGGAACGTTCCGGGCTGTTGCGGCTGCCGCTGCGACCGGCCTCGCGGGCACAGCCAACCAGCTTTACATCGCCTTCCCGGGCGAACCACGGACCTATGGTGTGACGGCCCGTTTCCGCTACTGACCGGTTGGGCATGTAGTCAGGAGAAAGCCCGTTCCGGCAAATGGCCGGGCGGGCTTTTTCTATGCTGCCCGGGCTTCTGCTGGCGCTCCGGCGGCCGCATTGAGCAGGGCATTCTCGAGCACCTTCAACCGGGCGTCGCTTGTGATCTTTTCGCCCGTGAGGTCGGTGACATAGAAGGTATCGACCGCGCGCTCGCCATAGGTTGCTATATGGGCCGAATGGATCGTGACACGCGACTGGAACAGCGCATAGGCCAGCGCATTCAGAAGCGCCGGACGATCCCGCGCGTTGGCTTCGATCACGGTATAGCGGTTCGACGCACGGTTATCGATGAGGACATTGGGTTCGATCTCGAAGGCTTCCGCACGCGTTCGTGGCAGCGGCCTGGCCGCCAGCTTCTCGGTCAACGCGTGGCGGTTGGCGAGCGCATCTTCGATGGCCTGCTCGATCCGCTTGAGGCGCCGTTCATCGTCAAAGGGCTGGCCGAACGGGTCCTGGACAAGGAAATTGTCGAGTGCCATCCCGTCGCGGGTTGTGTGGATCCGCGCGTCGATGATGCTGCCGCCGGCCAGATGGATGGCACCTGCCATGCGATAGAACAGGCCGGGGTGGTCGGCTGCATAGACTGTGACGAGCGTTGCGCCGCGGGCGGGATAGACTTTGGCCGCAATTGAAAGGGACCGCGTTCCCGCATCGGCGATGTGGCGCGCATTGCTTTCAAGGATATCGTCAGGCTCGGCAATCCAGTAGCTTTCCGGCAGGCGCTTCTTGAGCCGCTCGAACTCAGCCGCAGACCAGCCGAGACGGCTTTCCAGCGCGGTCTGCTTGGCAACAATCCGTTCCTTGCGTCCGTTCTGCTTGTGACCAAGCCGCAGCACTTCTTCGGCACCGTTGAAAAGATCAGACAATAATTGCCGCTTCCAGCTGTTCCAGACGCCCGGGCCGACTGCGCGGATATCGACAACCGTGAGGGCAAGCAGCAGGCGCAACCGTTCGGGCGATTGGACCTGTTCGGCAAAGTCGAGCACCGTCTTGAAATCGGAAAGATCGCGCTTGAAGGCGGTATTGGCCATCGCGAGGTGATGGCGCACCAGCCAGGCGCAGGTTTCGGATTCCGCAGGCGTCATCCCGAAACGCGGACAGAGCTTCATGGCCACTTCAGCCCCAAGCACTGAATGATCGCCGCCGCGACCCTTGGCAATATCGTGGAGCAACACCGCAACATAGAGCACGCGGCGCGAAATGATTTGCCGCATGATCGCAGTGGCCAGCGGATGATCGTTGTCAAGATCGCCCTTCTCGATCCGGGCGAGCAGTCCGATCGCGCGGATAGAGTGCTCATCCACCGTATAGTGATGATACATATCGAACTGCATTTGCGCCACCACGCGCCCGAAATCGGGAACGAACCGCCCGAACACAGTGGCCTCGTTCATCCAGCGCAAGACTGTTTCGGGATCGCGCTTGCTCGTCAGGACGTCAAGGAACAGCGCATTGGCGCGGGGGTCCGTCCGAACTTTTGCGTCGATCAGTCTGGCATCGCGATTGGCCGCGCGCATGGCCTGCGGATGGATTTCCAGATCGTGAAGGTCGGCAAGTGCGAACAGTTCGATCAGGCGGGTCGGATCCTTCTGGAACCAGTCATCCGAAGGAAGCGCAAGCCGCCCCCTGTCCAGCACGAAGCCATTGAGCTTGCGTGTTGAGCGTCGAAATCCCGCCAGCGAAAAGCGCCGACCCTTGGGCGCGAAACTGTCATCAAGATGCGCCAGGAACACGCCTGTCAGGTCGCCCACCTGCTTTGCGATGAGGAAATAATGCTGCATGAACCGTTCGACGGAAGACCGCCCCGGCCGGTCGGCATAGTTCATCCGGGCAGCAATCTCGCGCTGGACGTCAAAGGTCAGACGCTCCTCTGGACGACCGGTCAGCGCGTGGAGATGGCAGCGCACAGCCCAGAGGAAATTCTCTGCCTTCTGGAACTGGCGAAGTTCCGACTTTGTCAGGAGCCCGCGTTCGACCAGGTCCGCGACGCTTTGGACGCGGTGAATATATTTGCCGATCCAGAAGAGCGTATGAAGGTCACGCAGGCCGCCCTTGCCTTCCTTGAGGTTGGGCTCAACCACATAGCGACTGTCGCCCATCCGCTTGTGGCGCGCATCGCGCTCGGCGAGCTTTTCCGTAATGAAGGAGCGTGCTGTCCCTGCGACCACCTCAGCGTCGAACCGGGCCGACGCTTCGTCATAAAGCGGCTGGTCGCCCCAAACATAGCGCGATTCAAGAAGTGCCGTCCGGATGGTCAGATCGCTCTTGGCCATGCGCACCATTTCATCGAGCGATCGGCTCGAATGACCGACCTTCAGGCCAAGATCCCAGAGTGTGTACAGGATCGATTCAATCACCTGTTCCGCCCAGCCAGTCTGCTTGTATGGCGTGAGGAAGGCGATATCGACGTCCGAAAAGGGGGCCATTTCGCCGCGCCCGTATCCGCCAACCGCAATCAGCGTCAGCCGTTCAGATGATGTCGGATTGTTGAGCGGGTACAGGCGCTGAGTGGTGAAGTCGAAAATGAGCCTCAGGATCTGGTCGACAAGAAAGGCCTGGCCTGCCGCCGCCTCCCGGCCTGCCTGCGGGTGTTCAACAAGTCGTGCTGCGATTTCCGCACGGCCTGCTTCGAGCGCTGGCTTCAGTAACGCTGTCGAGGCGTTGCGCAGGGCGGTGGCATCGCGCCCGTCCACACTGCCCAGCAAGTCGGCAAGGCTGCGCCGGTCAATGATGGCGCGGCGATTGGGCAACTGGTCGAAACGGAACTGCATGAAGCCCTCAATAGCGGAAGGTGCAGCGCGCGAACAGGGGATGCAGTCAGATGGGCAACCCGAGCCGCGGCGCGGCCCAGACCATCAGGAGGTAGAGCGCGACAGTCACGACACAGCCCGAAACCAGTGCGCCCCAGAACGGCAACCCGGCGCGCAGCAGGGCCGGAATGAGGAGGAACATCGGGAGCGACGGCAGGACATACCAGAAGGTTGCCTCCGCATGTGCGGCCATCCGCACCGGATCGGCTGTTTCGCGCCAGAGCCAGATCATCCCGAGGATCGAGACAAGCGGCAATGATGCAACGAGCGCGCCCGCCGCCGGATTTCGTTTCGCAATTTCGGAAATGGCCGCAATCAATATGCCGGACAGCACGGCCTTGATCGCAAGATAGACCATCAGGCCGTATCGCCCTGATATTTGAGCTCCAGATAACGGCCTTGCGTCGCAAAGCGGTTGAGATCGCCCGAAGCGAGCTGCTTGCTCAGCCGGTCCAGTTCTTCATCGACGACGGCCAATCCCTCGACCAGCTGCTTGTCCGGGCTGATGCCATTGAGCCCCTCCTTGCGCAGGTTGAGCGGGACGCGCTGATATCCCTTTACAAGCTCGGGCAGTTCGTCGCCGATCAGGCGCCGGATGTCGGCAGCCACCGGTTCCCGCTCATCAAGCGCCTGAAGCTGTGGCGCGAGGATCTCGAGTTTCAGGCCAATGCCGTCGACCAGCCGCGTCGCGGGGGCGGGCAGGGCGCGGCGCTGGCCGGCAAGCCATTCCTCGGTCTTGAGGGGCAGCAGAGCCAGCTCCGTCGTCGGCAGAACCTCGCCTGTAACCAGCGGTGTGCGGGGAAAGGCCATCAGGACCACAGCCGCTACAATGAAAGCAAGAACGGCAATCATCAGGCCGGTCGTGCCGACGGGCGCAATGATCAGGCCCCAGAGCGGCAGGCCGATCATGAGAGCGCCCGCAACAAGGGCGATCCGCTTCACATTGCCAAAAAAGGACCGCCGCCGTGCCGCGCGGGCCCGCTGCGCCAGCCTTGGCTCCATTCCGTGGCGCCGAAGGGCTTCTTCGGCGCGCGCAAGGATACGCTCCGACTCCATTACTCGACCGGGGAGAAGGGACTGGGCGCGCTGCTGTTTTCAAGGGCCGCCTGCGCCTGGCCTTCAGCGCGCGCGATATAGCCCTTCGACTTCTCGACCTCGAGCCCGAGTGTGTCCACCGTCGTCTTCATCGAGACCAGAGCCTTGGCCTTGAACGTGTCGATATTGTCCATCGTCAGATAGATATTCTGGAAGGCGCGCTGCAGCGTTTCAAGCGGGATCGTGCTCGACGCGGCCTGCTCGTGGATCTGCGCCGTCTGGTTCTTGAGCATCTCGCCCGTTGAATCGATGATGTTTGCCGTCGTCGTGTTGAGCGCGGTGATCTGTTCGAGGACAAGCCGTTGCCCGACAAGTGCCTGCGCCACGGTCACGGCCGTGCGCAAGGCAGAGACGGTCGTGGTCGAGGCGCGATCGACGCCCTTGATCAGCTCGACATTGTTCTTCTTGACCAGATCGAGCGCGAGATAGCCCTGCACTGTCACGGCCATTTGCGTGAGCAGGTCCTGCGTCCGCTGGCGGATGTAGAAGAGCGCGGTCTCGCGGATCGCCTTGGCCTTGGCCGGATCGCTGATGTCGAGATCGGCGGCCTTTTCCTCCAGCCGCGCATCGAGCGCCTTGGCGATGTGGATCATCTGTTCGAGCCGGCCCATCGCTGCCCAGAGGTTCTGCCGCTCGACCGAAATCGCCGCATTGTCCTTGATCAGCTCATCCTTGCCGGAGCTCAAGTGCTGAAGGATCGAGGCGATATGACCCTGGCTCGACTTGTAGCTGTCGAAATAGTCCCGCATCTTGTTGCCATAGGGAATGATGCCGAACAGCTTCTTCTTGCGGAAAAGATCATCCTTCTTTCCGGGATCGAGATCCTCGATCGTGCGGCGCAGCTCGGCCAGATCGGCGCCGACGCCGGTGTCCTTGCTCATCGCGCGCACGGGGCGGTCGAGGAAGCGGTTCGATTGGCCCGCCGCCTCGGCAATTTCCTTGCGTCCCATTACGGTCAGCTGATCGACCATCTTGCCGAATTCGGGCGAATTGGGATCAAGCGCCGCGAGGTCATTCACAAAGCCCTCGGCTTTTTCCTCAAGCTGGCTCTTCTGTCCCTCGGCCAGCGGGACCAGCCCGGATGCCTTTTCAGGCGCGACCACGGGCACGGGGTCCGGCGCGGTCAGTGTGATTTCTGGCTCTTCAACCTGTGTTGCCACGGGGCATCTCCTTCAGTTCGAGCCGTCAAGATGGCGCGAAACACTGTATTATTCAAGTAGCACGCTTACGCAGCCTGCCCAGTGCTACCATTTGCAGGCGTTGGGGGGAAGGCGCGACGGGAAGCCTGACCTGCCGATTGACGCGCAGGCTCAATCATGAAAACTTGGCCCAACAGGGAGGATGTGCCATGAACCGAGGACTATCTGCCACCGTCTTGCCGCTGCTTGCGATCGTGTCGGCCTGTTCGGGATCGCCACCCGCCGCCGCGCCGGTCGATGTGGCCGCCATCGAAAAGGCCGCGCACGGCGGCTATGTCGCTGCGATCAACAGCAACAATGTCGATACGCTGATGGACATGCTGACCGATGACATTGTCTACCAGGCCCCCGGTGCGCCCGAAGTCGTGGGCAAAAAGGCCGTCCGCCAATGGGTCGCGGACTATTTCGGCGCCTATCACACCGAATGGCAAAAGACCTCGATCGGTTTCACCGTCAGCGGCGATTGGGCGTTTGAACGCTATACCTATGTCTCATCCGACACCGACAAGAAGACCGGCGCGGTCACGGCAGACATCGGAAAAGGCATCAACGTCTATCGCCGCGGCGCAGACGGAAAGTGGCGCGTAGCCATCGACGGCTGGAGTTCCGACAAGCCTGCGGGGTAGCACCGCTTGTGGCCTGTCGGCCAAAGCCGAGAGGTTGGTGAGAGAGGCACTTTACGCTATCGCAGAGTTGGGAGACACTGAGATGCTGGGCATTCTGCTCTGGGTTGCAGCCACGGTTCCGACATTTGACCCGAAGCCTTGCGGCGCAGAGGCGCAAGGCGATACGACAGTCATATGCGGCGATGTCCGCGTTGCCGAAAATCGCGAACAGGTCGACGGTCGAACGATCGCGCTCAATGTTGTCATTCTCAAGGCGCAGGCTGCGATCCCTGATCTGCCTCCCTTGGTCGATATCGACGGAGGCCCGGGGCTCGCCTCCACACGAAGCCTCTCATTTTATCGTGCGGATGGCTTGGCCTACCGCCGCCGCCGCGATGTAATCCTCGTTGACCAACGCGGCACTGGCGCGTCAAATCCCCTCGCCTGCCCCGAACTGGCTATGGCGGGGTCGGAGCTTGGCGAGCTCTATCCTGCGGAAAAAGTCGCCGCATGTCGCGCCGCGCTGGAGCACCGCGCCGATCTGACTCGATATGGTACTGACGCTGCGGCTGACGATTTGGAGGATGTTCGTCGAGCACTCGGACATAGCCAGATTGACATTGTCGCCCTGTCCTATGGGACAACAATGGCGATGCACTACATGAACAAATATCCAACGCGTACACGCGCGGCCGCTTTGCTCAGCGTTGTTCCAGCCAACGCGATGCCGCCACAGCATCATGCAGTTGTGGCCGACGCAATGCTGGACAGGATCTTTTCCGACTGCAAAGAGGACCGCAAATGCAAATCCGCATTTCCTGATCTGGCTGGAGATGCGGATCGCGCGATCCAATGGCTTCGTTCGCGTGAGAACGGGCCGTCGCCGGAGGTATTCTTCGAAAAACTGCGGACTTGGCTCTATGCTCCGATGACGGCGAGACGCGTTCCGCTCATTCTGCACCGAGCGGCGTTGCGCGATTTGCAGCCATTCTGGTCGATCGCGGCCCAGGCTCAAGCGCTGCCTTATTTCGACGGGCTGTATCTCTCGATCACATGCTCTGAGAGCATGGCACTCATGGACTACGACCTGGCCGCGACAGCATCTCGCGCGACTCGTTTCGGTGACTATCGTCTGCGGAGACAACGCGCGGCCTGTGCAGTGTGGCCGAAAGCCGAAGTGCCTTCGGGCTTTCTGCGGCCCGTCATGTCAACCGCTTCGATCCTGATGATAAC
Organism: Aquisediminimonas profunda; assembly: GCF_019443285.1. Lineage (GTDB taxonomy): Bacteria > Pseudomonadota > Alphaproteobacteria > Sphingomonadales > Sphingomonadaceae > Aquisediminimonas > Aquisediminimonas profunda. Next base: position 584,465 of record NZ_CP080327.1, on the reverse strand, counting down.
CGGTGGTCGGGATCCAGTGACCCCGGGCCGGTGGGCCGACGCTGCTCGAAGACGTATGCCGAATGCGCGCCATATTGAGATCAAATGGTCGGGGCACGTATTCGACGGATTAAGCGGGGTTGAGAGCTGCTATGATCCGATGCTGTTGCGGTTCTTTGATTCCGGCAACGCGCGGTCACTTGATGTATCATGCGTGAAAGCGATGACGCCTCCACCATTTGCTACCTCGGAAAATTGAGCTGGCGGCCAATGATCTCTTTGCAAGCGTTCACCGACAACGATCCAAATCGCTTCAAATGCCAACCAATCGTCGGGCGATCGGTGGCCAAGCTGGATGGTGGTAGACAAACGAAGTCGCCAGCTCTGCCAACAGTATAGCCGGAACCATCGAAGAATGGACCCAGTGAATATGGCGGCGGCTGATAACATCATATGCGAGCGCTGCCGTTATCAGCACATTGGGACCGGCGAAATTATGGACAATCATTCCCCAGAAGTCGTCACCGAACAGTTGATACAAACCTTCCCCCCACCACCGATTGTAAGCGGCAACCAGAATCATTGACGTGCTGAGCAGGATCAGCCGCTTGTGCGCCGCCGAATCCTTTCTGAGAAGGAACGCCATTGTAGCGCAAATGGAGAAGACCAACATCTGAACCAATGGAGCGATGAAGAACTGGAGATTTTCGGGGTATTTTGGGCTGTAGAACCGCTGGCTTGCCAGTTCGGCTCCAACCCCGGTCACAGCCAAAATTGGAACCATGATAGCCGCTGCGATGCCCAGCCTCTTGTGGAGATTCTGGTGACCGGCGCGGATCAGAATGATTTGCACCGTCAACAGGCACATCCATGCTGTGAATGCAAAAACATGGAACTGAAGAATGGCGGGAGCTGGATAGTCGGCTTTTCCAAGGTAGCGATCGGAAACAGAAGGGTAGAACCCAATCAGGATCGCTCCCCAAGCGGCCAGAATGTAGACAAGGGCGAATTTCCGGTCCCATCTGTGCCACGCCGGGAAATCGGCTGCATCCCGTTTAGTCTCTCCACCCATCTTGAAAGGGAAGCAAAATTCGAATGGCGGGTCAAATGATATGCCGTCAGCTTCCCGTCTCAGATCGGACGTTCGGCGTGCCGATGGGGGGTGGGGTGGCCGCAGGCAAAACGCTGAACCCGCGGTTGTCCCACGAAAAACCTCTTTCCTATTCGATGCGAATCTGCTCCATCCTGTGTGATGAAGTGCAGAGTTTTCTCCTTCAAAAATCCCGCAAGCCCCCATGATCGACTGCCCGGTATTATTTTACCGGAGGGGAGTGACAAGTTTGACAAGTTCCAGAGGCATCAGGGGTCTGGCGCCCTGTCCCTTCGCGGCTTTGTGCCTTTGTGTGAGTCCATTTACCCGGCAACGATTCGCGATGCTGACGGAGTCAGCGCCTTACGCAAGGCCGTGAAGACGCGACGTGTCCGGGGTCCCGCCCTTCGGCGCGATCATGCCTTGGGCAGGCATCCTTGCCGCAACGCACAAATTCGGCTAGGGGCGCGGCCAATCCATTCCTCGAAACTTTGAGATTCAGAATGCCTCTCCGCAATGTGGCCATCATCGCGCATGTCGATCATGGCAAGACCACGCTGGTTGACCAGCTTTTCCGCCAATCGGGCACGTTCCGCGACAATCAGCGCGTCGAGGAACGCGCGATGGATTCGAACGACCTCGAAAAAGAGCGCGGGATCACGATCCTGGCCAAGTGCACCTCGGTCGAATGGGACGATCATCACGGCACGAAGACGCGGATCAACATTGTCGATACGCCCGGTCACGCCGATTTCGGCGGCGAGGTGGAGCGCATCCTTTCCATGGTCGATGGCGTGATCCTGCTCGTCGATTCATCCGAAGGCGCGATGCCGCAGACCAAGTTCGTGACCGGCAAGGCGCTGGCGCTCGGTCTGCGTCCGATCGTCGTCGTCAACAAGGTGGACCGGCCGGACCAGCGCATCCAGGAAGTGCTCGACGAAGTGTTCGACCTGTTCGTCAGCCTCGATGCGACGGATGAGCAGCTCGATTTCCCGGTCCTCTTTGCCTCGGGCCGGAATGGCTATGCCTCGCTCGACCCCGATGCGCGGTCGGGTGACCTGACGCCGATGTTCGAAACCATCGTCAGCCATGTGCCACCGCCCGAAGTCAACAGGGACGCGCCGTTCCAGTTCCTCGTGACCCTGCTCGACCGTGACAATTTCCTCGGTCGCGTGCTGACGGGCCGTGTTGCCGCCGGCACCGTGCGCCTCAACCAGCCGATCCACGCGCTCGACAATGACGGCAAGATCGTCGAGCAGGGCCGTGCGTCGAAGCTGCTCGCCTTCCGCGGGCTTGAGCGTGTTCCGGTCGAAGAGGCCTATGCCGGAGACATCATCTCGATTGCGGGCATGACCGACGCGACCGTGTCCAACACGATTGCCGATATCTCGGTCACCGAGCCGCTCCACGCCCAGCCGATCGACCCGCCGACACTCTCGATGCGCTTTGCGGTGAACGACAGCCCGATGGCCGGCCGCGAAGGCAGCAAGGTGACGAGCCGGATGATCCGTGATCGCCTGTTCCGCGAAGCCGAGAGCAACGTCGCGATCAAGGTCACCGAAAGCGCCGACAAGGACAGCTATGAAGTCGCGGGCCGCGGCGAACTCCAGCTTGGCGTGCTCATCGAAACGATGCGCCGCGAAGGGTTCGAACTTGGCATCAGTCGTCCGCGCGTGCTGTTCCGCGAAGAGAATGGCCAGCTTACCGAGCCTTATGAGCAGGTCGTGATCGACGTGGATGACGAATATTCGGGCACCGTCATCGACAAGATGGCGATCCGCAAGGCCGAGATGACGGACATGCGTCCCTCGGGCGGTGGCAAGACGCGCATCACCTTCAGTGCGCCCTCGCGCGGGCTGATCGGTTATCATGGCGAATTCCTGTCCGACACGCGCGGCACCGGGATCATGAACCGGCTGTTTGAAAAATATGGCCCGCACAAGGGCAATATCGAAGGTCGCAAGAATGGCGTGCTGATCTCGAACGGGACGGGTGAGGCAGTCGCCTATGCGCTCGGGCCCCTGGAAGATCGCGGCATCCTTTTCGTATCTCCCGGCGAGCCGCTCTATGAGGGCATGATCGTGGGAGAAAATGCCAAGACCGATGACCTTGAAGTCAATCCGATGAAGTCGAAGCAGCTGACCAACTTCCGCGCCTCGGGCGGGAAGGATGATGCCATTCGCCTGACCCCGCCCAAGCGGATGACGCTCGAGCAGGCCATTGCCTATATCGATGACGATGAACTTGTCGAAGTGACGCCCAAGTCGATCCGCCTGAGGAAGCGCTATCTCGATCCGCACGAGCGGAAAAAGGCCTCGCGCGCCAAATTGGCGGCCTGAGGCTTTCCCGCTCTTGAGCGCACCCTCCCTTCCCGTTTAAGGCCCAACGCATGACAGACACTCCGCCAGACCATCTTTCAATCGACCCTTCGAGCCCGCATTTTGCTGCCGAAGCGCTGCAACGCGGCGTTGGCATCAAGTTCAAGGGACGCCAGCGCCACGATGTCGAGGAATATTCGATTTCCGAAGGCTGGATCCGCGTCCAGGCGGGCAAGACCGTTGACCGGCACGGAAAGCCATTGACGATCAAGCTCAGTGGCGAGGTCGAGGCCTGGTTCGAAAACCCCGCTGACGGTGAGGGGACCGACGCTTCCGCTTGAGGTCCGACGCGACCCGGCCTAGGCTTTTCTCCAGCGACGAGGAGCGGGCAATGCGCGATTTTGACGATGCAGTGGTGGTGGTGACGGGGTCTGCGACCGGATTGGGCGCGGCTCTGGCAATCGGCGCTGCCGAACAGGGCGCCAAGGCCGTCATCCTCAATTGCACCAAGAGCCTTGCCGAAGCGGAAGCGACGGCCAAGCGTGTGCGGGCGGCAGGGGCAGAGGCCACGGTCGTCCAGGGCGACGTGTCCGACGATGCGGGCTGTCGTGCGATTGCGGCAGCCGCCGAACGCTATGGCCGCATCGATGCGCTCGCCAACAATGCGGGGACCACGAAGCAGGTGCCCAACCATGCGGATCTCGATGGTCTTTCGGCAGAGGACTTCCACCGCATCTATTCGGTCAATGTTGTCGGGCCGTTCCAGATGATCCGTGCGGCGCGCTCCCTGCTTGAAGCCAGCGACCGGGCTGCCGTGCTCAATGTGTCATCGATTGCCGGGGTGACGGGAATTGGATCGTCGGTTGCCTATGCCGCGTCGAAGGGGGCGTTCAACACGATGACGAAAAGCCTTGCGCGCGCGCTGGCGCCAAGGATCCGCGTCAATGCGATCTGCCCAGGCTTTATTGATACCCGCTGGTTTTCTGATGCCTTTGGCGAAGAACTGACGGCACGGATCCGCGCAAACGTCATCGCTTCGGTGCCGCTGCAAGCCGCGTCCACGCCAGAGGATATCGCGGCCTCCGGACTGTTCTTCCTCTCCCGCGCATCGCGCCATGTTACCGGCGAAACCTTGCTGGTGGATGCAGGTCTCCATCTGGGCCAAAATTTGAGTGCGCGGTCCTTGTGATACCCTTTGTCTTCGGCGGACAGGATTTCGCGATACTGAAAGAGGGCGCGATTTTCTGGCCGAGCCAGAGTGCCCTGATTGTCGCCGATCTCCATCTTGAAAAGGCCAGTTGGTTTGCGATGCGCGGACAGATGCTCCCGCCCTATGACAGTGCGGCCACGCTGGAGCGCCTCGCCAATCTGATTGTCCAGACCGGGGCGTCGGACGTCTGGTGCCTGGGTGACAATTTTCACGACGATGACGGCGCCGCGCGCTTGTCCGGCGGGGCGTCCGCTCTGTTGGCAAGGCTGACCGCCGGGTCACGCTGGCACTGGATTACCGGCAATCACGATGAGAACCTGCCCGATGGCATTGGTGGCACGATCCTGCCCGAAGCTGAACTGGACGGCATCGTCTTGCGACATCGGGCCGACGCTCTCGAGCATCGACCCGAATTGTCCGGTCACTTCCACCCCAAGCATCGTGCACGTGCGCGCGGGCAGAGTGTCTACCGACCCTGCTTCGTTTCCACCGCGACCAAGCTCATTCTGCCGGCCTTCGGCGCGCTCACCGGGGGGCTCGCGGCGGATCACCCGGAAATCCGCGCCGCAGTCGGGAAGGATGCTGCGGCTCTGCTTCCGGCTGCAGACCGGCTGTTGCGCTTTGCGCTAGCGATATAGGTTCGGGAAGGCCGCCTTATAGGCTGCGAGCTTTGGCACGTCGAAACGAACGATATATCCGTGGTTCGGGTTCCGCCGCATGAAATCCTGATGATAGGCCTCGGCCGGGAAGAACTTGCCTGTTTCGATCCGCGTCACGATGGGACGCGGATAGGCAGCGGCCTTTGACAATTGCGCGATATAGGCGCGAACGGCCTTGTCCTGCGCGGGCGATTGCGGGAAAACAGCAGACCGATAGCTGGGGCCTGTATCCGGCCCTTGCCGGTTGAGCTGGGTCGGATCGTGCGCGACCGAGAAATAGACGCGCAATAGCGTCCCGTAACTCACGGACTGGGGATCATATACAATGCGGACTGCTTCGGCGTGCTTGGTTGTTTCGGTCGAGACGGCTTCATAATAGGCGGTATCGGCAGTTCCGCCGGCATAGCCGCTGGTGACGGTCTTAACGCCTTTCACATGTTCGAACACGCCTTCCATGCCCCAGAAGCAACCCCCTGCAAACACGGCCACAGCGGTATTGCCAGGCTCTTTAGTATCCGCAGCAATCGGCGGGATGGCAACGGCCTTTTCAGCGACACCGGCGCTGGAAAGTGAAATGGCCCAAAGCGCGGCAGCCGCGCTGATAAACAAACCTGTACGCATTACGAAGGTCCTCACGCGGGCTTGAACGTCATGGCGACGCCATTCATGCAATAGCGCTTGCCTGTGGGCGCCGGACCGTCGTCAAAAACATGACCCAAATGTCCGCCACAGCGCCGACAATGGACTTCGGTGCGTGGCGAACCAATCGACCAGTCGGTTTTCGTCAGAACGGCCTTTGGCAGCGGCTGCCAGAAACTTGGCCAGCCGGTTCCGCTGTCAAACTTGGTTGTCGAGGAATAGAGCGGCAGTGCGCATCCAGCGCAAGAGAATGTGCCCTTGCGGTGCTCATTGTTGAGCGGGCTTGAATAGGGTCGCTCCGTCGCTTCATGGCGCAGTGTCTGGTAGGCTGCAGGTGATAGACGCTTGCGCCACTCCGCGTCGGTCAATGTCACTTCATAATGTTCTGTCGCTTCCGCGCGATTGCATGCCGCGAGCAGGGTAACTGACAGTGCGCCGGTCGAAACCAGGCATTCACGTCGCGAGAGAGTCAGCATTTCAAATCTCCTTTGCCTCACCCTGTTGCCCCTCATTCGCGAGCGGGCCGGGCGAGGTTACACCGGAGACGTGCCTTGTGTCAGCGCAAATTGCCACACGCCCGCTGGATGCGTGTGCACGCCTCTGTGAGAAGTGCCTCGGATGTCGCGTAAGAAATGCGGAATCCTGGTGAAAGGCCAAATGCCGCGCCATGGACTGCTGCAACTTGCGCATCGTCGAGGAAATAATCGATCAGATCCGCATCGGTTTCGATCGTCTTGCCTGCGGGCGTTTTCTTGCCGATCGTGCCCGATGCATCGGGATAGACATAGAACGCGCCTTCAGGCGTCGGACATGTCAGTCCGTTCGCCTGATTGAGCATAGAGACAACAAGATCGCGGCGTCCCCGGAATGCTTCGTTACGTGCAATCAGGAAGGACTGGTCGCCATTGAGTGCGGCCGTTGCGGCTGCTTGCGCGATCGAGCAGGGGTTGCTCGTAGACTGGGACTGCAGCTTTGCCATGGCCTTGATCAGCCATTGCGGGCCACCGGCAAAGCCGATCCGCCAGCCGGTCATCGAATAGGCCTTTGAACAGCCATTGACGGTCAATGTGCGATCATAAAGTTCCGGGCAAACCTGAACGATCGTCGCAAATGGCTCATCAGCATACCAGACATGCTCGTACATATCGTCCGTCATCACCATGACCTGCGGGTGACGAAGCAAGACTTCTGCCAAAGCTTTGAGTTCTGCGGCCGTATAGGCTGCTCCTGTCGGGTTCGAGGGAGAATTGAGGATCAGCCAGCGTGTCGCCGGTGTGATCGCGGCTTCAAGCTGCTCGGGCGTGATCTTGTATCCTTGAGAGACCGGCCCGTCGATGAAGACCGGCGTGCCGCCTGCAAAAGCTACGATGTCGGGATAACTGACCCAATAGGGGGCAGGAATTATGACTTCGTCGCCGGGCTCCACGGTGGCGACTAGCGCATTGAAAAGCGTATGCTTGCCGCCGACATTGACGCTGATCTGACTCGTTTCATAGTCAAGCCCGTTGTCCCTTTTGAACTTGGCCTGGATCGCAGCCTTGAGTTCGGCCGTGCCGTCGACATTTGTATATTTGGTGGCGCCGCGACGGATCGCGTCGATGGCTGCTTCCTTCACAAAATCGGGTGTGTCAAAATCAGGTTCGCCTGCCGACAGCCCGATGACGTCAACGCCCTTGGCCTTGAGATCGAGAACGCGGCTCGTCATTGCGAGAGTGGCGGAGGGCTGAATACGGTTCAGCGCTGCAGAAGTGGTGCGCATGGAAGCCTTCTTTGTGTGCGGTGCAGCGCGCCTATAGCGTCTTGAGTGTGGCGGGCAACAGCCCACGGCTCGCATTGCCGATGAAAAATCCGTTCGCCAGATCGTCAGGTTGCAAGTTGGCCTCAATTGCACTGCCATTGGCAAGCAGCTCGGCGCGCAAGACACCGGGCAGCAAGCCGCGAGAAAGCGGAGGCGTAAGCAGCACGCCGTCGCCCTTGACGAAGATATTGGTGAAACTGCCTTCGGTTACAAAGCCCTGAGAGTCCAAGAGTGCGACTTCGAACGTCTCGGCCTTTTTGAGCGCCTCATTGTAAAAGGCCCTGTCACTCGTCTTGTGCCGAAGCCGGAAATCACTTGCGTCGACCGGTAGGGGCGCGAGCGCGACTTCGACGGGGCCGTCGGGAACTGGCGGCAGCTTGCCAATTTCAATCGCTATACGCCCGCTCTGGCTCAGCAAAAGGCGGACACGACGCGGGGCGGCGATGCGGAAGGTCGCCGCCTGGAGTTCGTTGCGCACCGTATGTCGGTCAAACGGGATATCGAAGGTGGCGGCGCTCGCGCGAATCCGTTCGATATGACGATCAAGCAAGTGAATGCCGCCTTCTGGGTCGAAACGCATGGTCTCAATGAGATCGAAATTGCGGGGATCAGCCACGAAGCGTCCCTTGGTCAGGCATTCGTCCCATTCTTCCCCCATGCGGCTATCCGCAACGATTCCGCCACCCAGACCTATCGTGGCTTTCTGCGAGCCATTCTGCAGATGGAGCGTACGGATCGCAACGTTGAATGCAGCATCGCCGCCGGGATCGATCCGCCCGATGCTTCCCGTATAGGCACCGCGAGGACTCTGCTCGACTTCGTTTATGATTTCCATTGCCCGGATCTTGGGCGCTCCGGTGATCGAGCCGCAGGGGAAAATTGCTGAAATAAGATCAATTGCGGTTCTGTCAGGTTCAAGCCGGGCTGTAACGGTCGATGTCATCGTGTGGATCGTCGGATAGGTCTCGACCGAAAAGAGGTGCGGTACGTCGACACTTCCAGCCGTGGCCACGCGGGAAAGGTCATTGCGAAGGAGATCGACAATCATTAGGTTTTCGGCTCGTTGTTTCGGGTCATTCGCAAGGTGCTCGATTGCAACTCTGTCATCGGCAGGGTTCACTGCGCGCGCCGCCGTGCCCTTCATCGGCTTGGTCGTAACCTTGCCATCGTGCAGGGCAAAGAACAGCTCAGGGGAAAGCGAAAGCAGCCAGTCGTCGCCAGTCCAGACTACCCCGCCATAGCCTGCCAAGGCCCGCGCTCTGAGCCCGGCATAGAGGGCAAGCGGATGGCCTGCCATGGGCACTGCGGCGCGAAACGAGAGATTGACCTGATAAATGTCACCGGCGGCGATATAGTCTGCCACGCGCGAAAAGGCCGCCGCATATTCCGCGCGATCAATCTCGGGGGTCGGCCTCCCGACCCAGCCTGAACAGGGATCGGGGAGCATGGCTGCGACGTCTGCCGCCGGAATTTCCTCATAGCCGTCGAAAAGGCCGAACCAGAAAAGCGGGAGCGACCCATTGCTCCCCAGCTCCTGAAGTCTGGGTTCAAGGACGTGGCCCGCCTCATACGACAGGAACCCTGCAACATGTTGCGGCCTCCCGCGCAATGTCTCCAGCGCGTCCAAAACTTGCTCCGGTTTGTGGGCAATGACCGTTGCGACCGGATCACGATAAAGGCGAGCCGGGGCAGCGCCCTCTGCGCGAGCATCATCCAGCAGCACAAATGGGCGATCGAGCGATAGCATGGGCGCCCTTTGGCACTTTGATGCAATGGGGGCCAGTGCCGTGATATCCGCGAAGTCGCTCGCCACAGGGGCTGCGTCTTACTGCATCGACATTCGGGCATCCAGCATCGGTTGCTGCGGGACCATGATCGAGCCTTGTTGAGGGCGATCGAGGTCAAGAATGAGGGTGATGGCCAAAGTCAGGAGCAGAAACAGGATGGACGTCACAACAATATGTCGCTGACCCGATGCGCTCAGGACATAGCCGACGATCGATGCCGAAAGAACAGCATACAACACCAGTATTTCAAGCACGCGTGCCGGAATGATGGCGCCACGTTCCGCCTTGCGAGATGCCGCGGCGTCGAACATGTCATTGACTGCGATTACGGTTGAATTGACGATTGCGGGCGGCGCAGTGTCGATTGTCTTGCCCAGGCTATCCCATACGGTCTTTTGCGCGACTGCCGTTTCGCGTTCTACGATCTCGGGGCTTCGACCGCGCGACAGACCAAGGCGGACATCTGTATAGTGGGCAATGGCTTGGCGCAGATCCCTGTCTTGCGGCCCCTCTGCAAGCCCGGCACGGAGCCAGGCCGTCCCGATTGCATTGGCTTCATCCACAACCAATTGCCGACGCGCATCAAAGCGCGAAACTGCGAGGGAGAAAGTGAAGGCAATCAGCAACCCGAGCAAGGCCAATGTTGCAGACAGCAGATAGCCTTCTGACGCTTCACCTTTGCCATTTGACCCCGGAAGCCGCTTGCGCAATGCAGCGCCAGCCTCGACGGCAAGCAGCATGGTCAGAAACAAGGCAAGGCCGACCAGCCATAGCTGCCCCCTGGCCATAAATCCGTCAATCAGGCCCATCCTGGCGTCTCCCCTCCAAGCGCTTGGAGGATACACGGCGAAGCGCCGTGAGCAAGACGCCATTCAAGGCCGGCGCGCGTTTAGCGGCAGTTGCCGTTTCGATCGATTTCGCGTCCAACAAGGGCGCCAGCACCAGCGCCGATGATCAGCCCGGTCGTGCTGCCGCGGTTGTAACGACCGCCGCGACCAAATTCCCGTCCAAGAAGTCCGCCGGCTACTGCTCCGAGAATGGTACCGGTCGTGCCCGATCCACAGCGACGACTGTGATAGCGGGTTCTGCGGTCCGGATAGACATACCGGTTGTCGTTATAGTATCCATTGTCATAATAACCGCGGTCGCGCGACCATCGACGGCCCTCGTAGCGGTCATCATTGTCACCGCGATAGCCGTCATTATAGTAATCGCCGCGTTCGTAACGATCATGCGCAAAGGCGGGCGTGGCGGCCAGGCCAGTCAGGGCCACACTTGCGACTACAGCGGCTTGAGCGATTTGCTTGAACATTGTGTGTCTCCTTTGGCGTCGGGACGCTTATTCCCGCGACAAAGTTGTTCTACGATGTTCACTTTGGATCGAGGCTGAACGCAATCGTTATGGCCTGTTCATGTAAGATTGCGAACCGTCAGGCCTTTCCGACGACAGACTCCGGAAGATCCTTGCCAAAAACGCGCTGGTAGTACTCCGCAACCAGCGCCCGTTCCGCTTCATCGCACTTGTTCAGGAATGAGAGGCGGAAGGCAAAGCCCACATCCTTGAAGATTGCCGTATTCTGTGCCCAGGTGATGACTGTTCGCGGGCTCATGACCGTCGAAATATCCCCGTTTATGAAGCCCTGACGGGTCAGGTCGGCGACCTTGACCATATTGTCGACATCCTTGGGCGAGGTGCCCGTGGCCTTCGCAAGAATGATCTCGGCTTCCACCTTGGCGGGAAGATAATTCAGCGTAACGACAATGTTCCAGCGGTCCATCTGCCCCTGATTGATCTGCTGGGTGCCATGATAGAGTCCGCTGGTGTCGCCCAAGCCGACTGTGTTGGCGGTCGCAAAGAGGCGAAACCAGGGGCTGGGACGGATCACGCGATTCTGATCCAGAAGAGTCAACTTGCCTTCAGCTTCAAGCACACGTTGAATGACGAACATGACATCCGGACGTCCGGCATCATATTCGTCAAAGACCAGAGCGGTCGGCGTTTGCAGGGCCCAGGGCAGAAGGCCTTCACGGAACTCGGTGACTTGCTGCCCGTCTTTCAGCACAATCGCGTCACGGCCGATCAGGTCGATGCGGCTGATGTGCGCATCAAGGTTTATACGAATACATGGCCAGTTGAGACGGGCCGCAACCTGCTCAATATGCGTGGACTTGCCTGTGCCATGGTAGCCCTGAACCATGACGCGCCTGTTGAAGGCGAAGCCCGCGAGAATGGCAAGCGTTGTATCCGGGTCAAAAACATAGGCAGAATCGAGATCCGGCACGCGCTCGTCGGCTTCGCTGAAGGCCGGGCATTCCATGTCGGAATCGATGCCGAATATCTCGCGAACCTTGACCGTCTTGTCAGGCGCATCAAGCAGGGTCGTTCCGCGGGCGTCGGGCTGTATGTTGGGGATGTTCGTCATGGTCTGTCTTCTTCAACTGAATGCAGGCGCGCTCTTGAGGTGCGTATAAGCTGCAATTGTCTCCTGCAAAGCCTTTTCGTTGCTCCTGTCCCCTCCGTTGCGGTCTGGATGATATTTGCGCACCAGTTCGGAATAGCGGCTGCGCAGCGCTCGTCGGTCCGCGTCCTCGCCAAGCCCTAGCGTCTTGAGCGCCCTGCGGTCTTCCGGAGAAAGCGTCCGCCCGTCCGCCTGTTGTCGCGGCATGCGATCCCGGAAGCGGGCTGAAATCGCCTCAAGAGGGTCATGGAAATCAGCCCATTTGGGCGGCGAATCGACGCTCGGGCGCGTAAAGGCCCGCGTTTCGGTTGCCCAGCCGGCATAGGGTGTTTGCGCGGCTGCAATCTCGTCCGGAGTCATGTCCTTGAACCAGTCATAGCGGGTATTGAATTCGCGGACATGCTCAAGGCACAACCATTGCCAGTCCCCCGGCCCATCAAACCCGGAACGCTGGCCAAAACGGGCGGGTGCGCGAAATTCCCCCGCCTCGGGGCAACCGGGATGCGCGCACGGCTGACTCCGGCCTTTGACCCGTCCATGAAATTTCTCGCGTTCCATGAGGCTGGCCAATGCCAACTCGAATGCTACAAGGGAAGCCATGTCCGGCCCCGTCTCGCAAGAAATTGAAATGCGGCTTCGCGCTGCCTTTGCTCCAGTTCGGCTCGTCGTCAGCAATGACAGTGCCAAACATCATGGCCACTCTGGCGATGACGGCTCCGGCGAATCGCACTTCACAGTCGAGATCGAGGCTTCGGCCTTTGCCGGCGTATCGCGACTTGAGCGGCAGAGGATGGTCAATCGCGCGCTTGGGGATTTGCCTGGTCAGCGTGTTCATGCACTTGCAATCAAGGCGCGGGCACCAGGAGAAGAATGATGCTGGAGACGGTCACACCTGTCACTCATGACCTCGGGGACTTCAAGGTAAGGCGGACCCTTCCAGCCAAAGCGCGGACCATGGTTGGCCCTTTCATCTTCGTCGACCAGATGGGTCCGGCGCAGTTCGACATCGGTCGCGGCATTGATGTTCGCCCGCATCCGCACATCAATCTCGCAACGGTCACCTATCTGTTTGAAGGCGCAATCGATCATCGCGATTCGCTTGGCACGTTCGCGACCATCCATCCGGGCGCGGTAAACCTCATGACTGCCGGTCAAGGGATAGTCCATTCCGAAAGGACACCCCCTCTGGAGCGTCTGAGCGGCGCGCGGATCTCGGGGATGCAAACGTGGCTCGCGCTTCCCGATGGCCAGGAGGAAATTGCTCCGGCATTCGAGCACGTGGCTCCCGGCGATCTTCCGCTTGTCGAAAACGGCGGCGTATCTGCGCGCGTTATCATGGGCACGCTCTGGGGTGAAAGCGCGCCGACAACACAATATGCCGAAACGATCTACGCTGACGTGTTGATGGAGGCCGGAGCCATTCTTCCCATCGACGCAGGCGCGGATGAGCGCGCTGTGGTCGTAGCATTGGGGTCGGCCAGTCTTGATGGCGAGTTGTTCGAAACGCACGCGCTGAACGTGTTGCGGCCGGGTGTTGCCGCCACCCTGCGCGCCGAAACAGCATGTCGGGTCATACTGCTCGGCGGTGAAGCCTTTGCGACGCCGCGCCATGTCTGGTGGAATTTCGTCTCTTCCTCGCGAGACCGGATCAATCAGGCCAAGGATGATTGGCGTAATGGCCGCTTTCCCCATGTGCCCGGCGAAGGGGATGAGTTCATTCCCATTCCGGATGTCCCTCTGACCCGGAGCAGCGATTGAACGAACTTCCCCCGCAGCGACTGGCGCTTTCAACTGGCGTTGAGCTTGATGTCTGGACGGCAGGAGACACCGCCAATCCAGCCATAATTTTTTTGCACGGATTTCCGGAATCCCATCGCACCTGGCGGCACCAGATTGCGGCGCTTTCGAAGCGATATTACTGTATCGCACCCGATCAGCGGGGATATGCGGGTTCGTCCAAGCCGCCATCAGTCTCTGACTACGCCGTGCCAAAGCTGGTTGCGGACGTGTTTGCTCTTGCTGACGTGCTAGGGGTTGATCGCTTCACGATCGCTGCCCACGATTGGGGCGGCGCAATCGGCTGGGCCGCAGCGCTGGGCCGTCCAGACCGGGTCGAAAGACTGGTGATCGCAAATGCGCCGCACCCGTATGTCTTCCAGAAAATGCTGGTCGAAGACTTGGGACAACGTGCTGCTTCCCAGTATATTCGGACTTTTCGGGATGATGAGCTGGAAAGGCGTATTGCGGAAAATGGCCTTGAATGGTTCTTTGATCACAGTTTCATGCGTTATTTTACACAGGACGATGTCAGCCCGGAAGAACGGGCGATCTACCTGAAGCAATGGGCTCAACCGGGCGCCTTGACAGCCATGTTCAACTGGTACCGCGCATCGCCAATGACAGTACCTGCCATGGATGAAATAGTACCTCGCCCGCCCTTCCTGGATGCGCCCTTTCCGAAATTGATGATGCCCGTGCTGATAATCTGGGGCATGGGCGACAAGGCCTTGCTTCCATGCATGCTCGACGGACTTGACTCGCTGATCGACGATCTCACGATCGCCAGGATCGAAGGTGCTGGCCATTTCGTACCTTGGGAAGCGCGTGATGCTGTTACGCATGCATTGATGGATTGGCTTCCGTGAGGCCTCGCCCGCATTTGTTTCGGGACCGTGCGGCCCATGATCATAGTCTGGTTACCTACATCGAACTCTTTTTCGATCTGGTATTCGTCTTTGCGATTACCCAATTGTCGCACCGGCTTCTCTCCCACCTGACGCCGGATGGGGCCCTCAAGACAATCCTCCTCTTCCTTCCGGTCTGGTGGGTTTGGATCTACACAAGCTGGACCACCAACTGGCTCGATCCGGAACGGGCCAATGTCCGGCTGATGCTGATCCTGATGATGCTTGGCGGGCTTGCTCTGGCAATTGCAATTCCCGATGCCTTTGGTGCGGACGGGCTACTGTTTGCCGCAAGCTATATTGCGATGCAGCTCTTCAGAAGCCTCTACATGGTCTGGGCCTCGCGAGGGGTCAATGACGCACGAGCGCGCAATTTTGTGCGGGTCAGCTTCTATTTCATGCTGTCAGGGCCATTCTGGCTCTGGGGAGCCTTGGTCGACGCAGGTTTGCGGACAATATTATGGGCGGTGGCCATTGTGATCGAATATGCAGGGCCGATGGTCTTCTTCCGAATGCCCTTCCTTGGGCGCTCTACCGGGGCAGACTGGGACATTTCGGGCGGACACATGGCCGAACGGTGCGCCCTCTTCATCATCATTGCGCTCGGCGAGGCTGTCCTTGTGACGGGCGCCACTTATGCCTCACTTCCGCACGACGGGCCGACCACGGCGGCGTTTGTGGCAAGCTTTGTTGGCAGCGCAACGCTTTGGTGGATATATTTCGATATCGGCGCAAAGCGCGCCTCATCAATGATCAGTGCCTCTGACAATGTGGGGTTTATCGCACGCAATGCCTATACATATCTGCACATGCCGATCGTTGCCGGTATTATCGTGATTGCCGTCGCAGACGCGAAGATGCTGGCTGCACCGGCCGCTGTCTCGGATCGCATTTACCTCATGTCCGCATGCGGCGGACCTATCCTTTTCCTGTTTGGCAACCAGATGTTCAAATGGGTCACAAGCGATCAGCGTTACCCGCCACTTTCCCATTTTGTCGGCAACATCCTCCTTCTGGCCGTGGCAGTGGCCGGGTATTTTGGGCATTGGCAGACGTTGACCGTCGGCCTGTTGACGACAGTCAGCCTGATTTTTGCGGCGCAATGGGAGTGGTTTTCCCTGCATGGCGGCTGGCAGCGCTGGGCGCCATGGATAGGCACCCTGTTTGGGCGCGCCCCCTGATCAGCGTTTCAGCCAGCCCGCTTCGACATAGGCGCGCGCCGTTGATTGCAGCCCGCTGAGTGTGTCCACTTCGGGCAACCATAGGGAAGCAGGTGGCCTCTTGTCGGAATTGATCACCCAGTCAGGATGGCAAAAATAGCGGACCCGATCGGCTGTAAGCTTCGCGCCTGATCCCCGGAAGAATCCGTCCAGCTTTGCAGCCCATTCCATAAGACGGGCCGACGCGGAGAAGGTTTTGACATCCTTGCCAACAGCAAACCCGATGGCCTTTCCAAAACTGCCGTGGCTCCATCCGCCTGCCAGCCCGTCATCGGCTTCGAAGATTTGCGCCTGCGCGTCTTGGGTAGAGAGTACCGCCAGAAGGAGCCGCGCGAGGTCGCTCACCTCGATGACTGAAATCCGGCCCTCAGGCGGCAGCACGAGATAACCCAACCGTGCCATGCGGAACAGGTCAAGCATTTCGCGGTCTTCTGGCCCGAAAATGGCGGGCGGACGGATGATGGACCAATCCAGGCCGCTTGCCTGCACGAGCGTTTCTGCCTTGGCCTTGGACCAGCCATAGATTGACAGTTCGGGCTCCCGTGCGGCCAAAGACGAGACATGGACGAACCGGCGAACGCCGGCTTCGCGCGTCGCTTGGATCATCGCCAGTGTCCCGGCGACGTTGCCAACCTCAAAGCCCGCGCGATCCGGCGCATTCACGACACCTGCAACATGAATGACTGCGTCGCTTCCCTTGACGAGCATGTGAAGGCTTTCCGGACGATCAAGCGCGCCCGAAATCCATTCAACACCATCCTGCTCAGCCTGCGGTGAACGGGTCAGTGCACGCACAAGGTGCCCTTGCGACCTGGCAAGCCGTATCAGGGTTCTTCCAACAAATCCGGTACCCCCTGTGATCGCGAGAACGGCCTTGGTCATAACATGACCATATGATCGCGGTGGATGAGAGCGGCTCGAGGAGAGTAGCCAAGGACGGCGGCCAAGGCATCACTGCGTTTTCCGGCAATGCGCTCCGCATCCGCACTGTCATATTCGGACAGGCCGCGCGCAATCGCGACCCCGTCCGGTCCGATGATCGAAATCACATCGCCGCGAGCAAATTTGCCTTCAATCGATTTTGCGCCTGCGGGGAGAAGGCTGGCCCCACCTTTCAGTGCCTTGACTGCTCCGGCATCGACATGAACCGAGCCCTTGACGGTCAGGCGACCGGCAAGCCAGGCTTTTTTTGCTCGCGTTGAGCCGTCTGCGACAAACAGCGTACCGCATCCCCCCTGGGCCAGTCGCGCGAGGGGGTGGTCGTGCAAGCCCGATACGATCACGAGATCCACCCCTGCGCTCGCAGCGATCTGGGCCGCTTCGATCTTGGAGGCCATGCCACCCGATCCCATGCCGGATGATGTCCCGCCCCCAGCCATCGCGATGATCGCGGCATCGATTCTGCCGACACGATCGATCCGCTGTGCCTTTGGGTCGCGTGCCGGGTCAGACGTAAAAAGACCGTCGACATCAGACAGCAGGACAACACCCTGCGCGCCTGCCGCCTGGGCGATGCGGGCGGCCAAGCGGTCATTGTCGCCAAAGCGGATTTCCGCTGTCGCAACCGAATCATTCTCGTTGATGACGGGAACGACGCCCAAGCCAATGAGCCTGTGGAGCGTAGCCGAAGCATTGAGATAGCGCCGCCTGTCTTCCAGATCGTCCAGCGTCACAAGCATCTGGGCTGCCGTCAACCCGTGGGCCGCCAGCAGCTCGGCCCAGCATTGTGACAGGGCGATCTGACCCGTCGCCGCGGCTGCCTGTGCATCCTCCAGGCTTGCGCGCCCGCCCTTTGGGAGTTTCAGGCGCCGCGCCCCCAGGGCGATAGCCCCCGAAGAAACGATGGCGATCTGTTGGCCCAATGCGACGCGATCAGCAATATCGGCGACCAGCGTTTCAAGCCAGGCACGGCGAACATTGCCGTCTGCATCGACCAACAAGGCAGAGCCGACTTTGACAACCAGCCGTGGCACGGCATCCCGGTCTAAAGCGGGGACCATGGCTTTTCCTCGGCCGGCAGGTCTTCAGGCGCTGTTGCCTTGACGCCAATAGCATCTGCCAAACGATCAAGGACGGCCTCAATGCCTTCGCCGCTCGCTCCAGACAAAGGGAAGACCTCTGCCTTGGAAGCACGCTTGAGCTTGGCTACAAGTTTCTTGACTTGCGCAGGGTCAAGCGCGTCAATCTTGTTGAGGCCGATCACTTCAACCTTTTCGGTCAGTCCAGCGCCATAGGCGTCCAGTTCGCCACGGACGATGCGCCAAGCTTCGACCGGGTCCTCGCCAGTAGCATCGACCAGATGCAGTAAAACCTTGCAGCGTTCTATATGGCCAAGAAAGCGGTCTCCGATCCCAGCGCCTTCCGCTGCCCCTTCGATCAGACCGGGAATGTCTGCGATCACAAATTCGCCGCCCCGATGGCTGACGACGCCAAGCTGGGGACGCGTCGTGGTAAATGGATAGGCCCCGACCTTGGCATTGGCATTGGTAACAGCATTGATGAAGGTTGACTTGCCCGCATTTGGCAGCCCGACGAGGCCAGCATCGGCAAGCAGCTTAAGCCGCAGCCAGACATACATTTCCTCGCCCGGCCAACCCGTGCCATGTTGACGAGGTGCACGGTTGGTCGACGTCTTGTAGGACATGTTGCCCCGCCCGCCGTCACCTCCGCGCAGGAAGACCTTGCGCTCACCGACCTTCGTGAAATCGGCCAGTACATGCTCCTTGTCATCTGAAAGGATCTGTGTGCCGACAGGTACCCTGATCACAAGATCCTCTCCGCCCGCACCCGTGCGGTTGCGGCCGGCCCCACCGCTGCCGCGTTGAGCGCGAAAATGCTGAGTGTAGCGAAAATCGATGAGCGTATTGAGGCCCGCGACGGCTTCAAAGATGATATCGCCGCCTTTGCCCCCATTGCCGCCGTCTGGCCCGCCATATTCGACGAACTTTTCCCGACGGAAACTGACGGCACCGGGGCCGCCCGCGCCGGAGCGGACAAAAATCTTGGCCTGATCAAGGAAATGCATGGCCGCCCCCTTAACGGGCTTTGGCCGATTATGAAACTGTCACCCCACTTCGTGCGCGGCAATGCGCTTTTGCATGCCTGGTGAAGCCATCAGGATCTTGTGTGCAAGGTCGCGCGCAGCACCTCGTGGCAGGCCAAGCGCGCGGGCCATCGGTGCGCCGAGCAGTGCGTCTCCCATTGCGAGCAGGACAAGGGTCAGCGTCTCTTCCCGCATGAGGCCGTCCTCATCTCCTTCGCTCAGTCGGTCCATGAGATTGTGGATGGCATCGAGGATCGGATTGAGCGCATCCTGGTTGCCTGACATGATCATCCAGGTGCAAAGGCCGCCGACACCTTGCTGATCGAACGCATCGAATGTCATCTCTACGACTTTGCGAGGTTCAGCTTCGCCTTGGCGAGCCTTCATCACGACGCCGGCGATAGTTTCGCAGACCTGAGCCGCAATGTTCCCAGCGAGAGCGCCCTGAAGGTCAGCGGCAGAACCAAAGTGATGAAGCAGATTTGCGTGCGTTCTTCCCATTCGCGCCGCGACAGCTTTCAGGGTCACGGCTTGCGGCCCCGCTTCAATGAGCAGATCACGTGCGGCTTCCAGAGCGATGGCACGGCTTTCGTCAGGGGTCAGGCGTTTACGTGTTATTGACATTTATGTAAGTAATTCCTATTGACACGAGTGTAAGGAGATTCGTGCATGACTGCTGTTGCCCTCAAAACGCCTGCTGACCTGACTATCACGCCTCGTGACCGCCGTTTCGGGCGCAACGCGAAGCAGGATCGTTGGTGGCTTGGTGGCGATCCGATTGCAACGGCTTTCTACAATGCGCTCTCTATCACATTTCCGCGTGGTGAAGCGTTTTTCATTGAGTCAGTAAAGGCTTTCCGCAACGGGGCGCCTGAAAAACTTGAGCGCGAGATCCGCGCCTTCGTCCAGCAGGAAATCATGCACACGCGCGAGCATGTGGCGTTCAACAAGAGAGTTGCCGACGCGGGCTATGACATTTCGGGCCTCGAGAAAAAGGTGATCGACTCGCTCGAAATGACGAAGAATCGTCCTCAAATTCTCAACCTTGCGGTGACCATGGCTCTTGAACACTACACCGCGATTATGGCCACACAGATGATCACGGACAAGAAGCTGTGGAAGGGTGCAGATCCCGAACAGGTCGAGCTCTGGAAATGGCACGCAATGGAAGAGATCGAGCACAAGGGCGTCGCCTATGACACCTGGCTCCACGCCACGAAGGACTGGACGCGCTGGAAGCGGTGGAAGGTCAAGAGCATCATGATGCTGCTCGTCTCGAAGAATTTTTGGGTGAATCGCTACAAGGGCGTGATAGAGCTCTTGCGTCAGGACAGGATCACGGGCGCAAAAGCGCATCTTGGCTTGCTTTGGTTCCTGTTCGGCGGTCCGGGTGCCATCCGTAAATTGATGATCCCCTGGGCAACCTTCTTCCTGCCAGGCTTTCATCCTTGGAACCATGATGATCGCAATCTGATCAAAATGGCTGAAAGCGACTATGAAGCGGCGCGGATACCCAAGGCGTTGGCCGCCTGACAGCCAGCTCAGGTTGACGGTTTGAGCTTCGCGCCGGTCGCGCTAGACTGGTGCAATGTTTGATGAATTCTTCGATGAAGGCCCCGTCAACCCAGGCGCGCCACTGTTCGATGTCGCGCTGGTTGAACGACTTCTGCAGGATGCCGCCCGGAACGGGAAGGCTGTAAGTTACTCCGAACTTCTGCTTGAGCTCGGCTATCGCTTCAGTCGACCAAAGATGCGGGCCTTATGCAAGGTGCTCGACGAAATCGACCGGCGCGGTGCTGCGCGCGGAGAGCCGGAACTGGCAGCGCTTGTTGTGCGCGAGGGTGATGGTTTGCCGGGGCAAGGCTGGTGGGTCGGCCGCCGTGACTATGCAGGGGCATGGACCGGGCCAGAGGCTCGTGCATTCCTGTCTCAGGTCCAGGACAAGACCTTTTCCTTCTGGAAGCGACGTGCAAAGGGCAGGGCATGATCCCGCCCATCCTCCAGGCTGAACGCATGATCCTGCGTCCGCTGTCACTTGATGTCTGGGAGGCTTACGCCTCGGCATGGGCCGATCCGCGGATGACAACATTCATCGGTGGCCAGCCCCGGACGCGGACCGAAAGCTGGGGAAAGTTTCTCCAGGGTATCGGCCTATGGAGCCTGTTTGGGTACGGTTACTGGAGTTTCACATCCCGCGAAACCGGTGCATTCCTCGGAAGTGGCGGCCTTGCCAGTTTCGAGCGTGGCATTCCGGAACTCGAAGGCTATCCCGAAGCAGGATGGGCCTTCATCCCCGATGCCTGGGGGCAGGGTCTTGCCACTGAAGCAATCGCAGCGGTGCTTGACTGGGCGGATCAGTCATTGGGTCACCCGGAAATCCGCTGCATCATTGATGCGGGGAACGTCGCCTCGCGGCGAGTGGCCGAAAAGCTTGGATTTGAGCCCATGGGTGAAGTCGATTTCCCACCGGGCAAGACGCAGCTCTTTCAACGTCTGTGAGACGCAATAGTTTCATTTGATCGAAGGCATTGTCAGCGGCTCAGCCACTCCTTGAGCAGCTTGTGGAAATGGCGAATCTTTGTCTCGCCATAGTTCGCAAAGACAATTTCCTTTGATTTGATGGATTTCATTCCCTTCTGAACATGGGGCAGATTGACCACGTCCTGATTGAACACCTTCGCAAGCATTCCCAACTCCGGCGCTTCGACATAATCATCGTCAAAATCCAGCCAGTGTATTTTTGCCGGAGCGGGCCGCTCCTCTCCCTGAGGAACAGGCAGCATCAACATGGTTTCATGAATGCATTCCTCCGGATTGTCGCCATAGGGTCGGAAGCGGTAAAAGATCGGATTGAAGCATCCCCACGGGCTGATATTGGGGAACACATTGTAATAGATTGTGTCGACAAACTCGGCATCGCTCACTTGGTCGACTTCAGACCCGAGCCGTTCGCGCCAAAGTGCGCGCTGCGCGTCCGCTGCGGCCTTGCGTCGATCCGGGACGGGACCAACGGTCGTCGTATCTGGTTCATTTTCCATGCCTTCCGCTAACGCTCCGCCAACCCAATTGCACAACTGGATGTCAGCATGATCAAGCTCGCCCTCAAGGTGATGGGCGGCCTCATCAAAAATGCCACTCGTTCCATCGCGAGCGGTGACCTTGACGCGACCAAATGCGAGCCGTTCATATATATTGCCCGAGAGGGCATGCCGGATTTTCGTGTAGGCGGTCGCGCCTTCGACAGGGTCTGCCACCAGTTCGGGATTCACGTGGGGGCTGAGAAGCCCATTTGGGGAGATGGCACGGGACATGTTTCCGAAAACGTCATACTTGCTGTTTGCGTCTCCCATCACTGGCAGCAGCGTCGGGTGCGTAGCCACGACGTGATACGCTTCCATGAAGGCCTCCTGCGCCACCTTCCAGTTGCACCGAAGTTTTTTGGCGACATGAGCTGACTTGTAGCGGCGTTCAAATGGAATTGGCTCGAAGTGCCGGTTGATATCGCCCAGAAATTCCTTCAGCGGCCCGGCCTTGTCGTCCGGATTTATGAACACGAATCCCCCCCAGCGCCCCACCTGCACCGACGGAAGACTGTGAGTCTTGGCACTGACCGAAGGGAAGTCCCATTGGCAGGGCACTTCCTTTAATGTTCCATCAAGTTTCCAGGCCCAGCCATGAAAAGGACAGCGAAACTCATGCAGGCCGGATGCGTCCTCAGTGGCAAGCGCCCGTCCGCGATGAAGGCAAGCATTGGGGAATGCCTTGATTTCGTCTTTTCCTGTGCGAACGATGATGTAGGACAGGCTCGCAATGTCATAGACCAGAGTGTCGCCAACATTCGGGATGTCATCTTCATGGCAAGCCAGTTGCCAAACGCGCTTCCAGAGCCGCTCAACCTCAAGATCAAAGAAGTCCCGCGAATAATAGATACTCGGGTTGACGATCGTTGGCCCGGGTTCAAGTGGAGAATCCTCTCGCAACTTTGTCGGAACGAGGTGCGTGTCCATGTCCAGCAGTTCGTCGTAGGTCAGGCCCTTGGACCGGTTGGTTCCCGTCAATGTTTCTACCACGATACCTCCTATGCGCCGGGGTCTAGCGCCCTGCAAACGGGCAACAGCTTTAAAGTGCTGATCCCTATGCCCTCAGATCACTGTGACGCGTTCGACCAGCAGGACCTTGATCGAAATCAAATAGTTCATGCTCAAGAATGTTAGTGGGGCACACGCAGGTACGGTCCAATCACGGGCGATGCATGCTGCGATGGCGGGATCTTTAAATCGGGCCCGCAACTAACAAATCCGCGGCTGGACACCCCGGAATGTTTCGCTAAGACGCCCGCCCATGACATTGCCATCTCCGCTGTTCGATCGCCTGCGGCTTCCGGTCATAGGCTCTCCCCTCTTCATCGTATCCGGTCCGGAACTGGTCATTGCACAGTGCAAGGCCGGAATAGTCGGTTCCTTCCCGGCCCTGAACGCGCGCCCGCAAGCGCAGCTTGACGAATGGCTTCATCAGATCACCGAAGAACTGGCCGCGCACAATCGCGCCAACCCGGATCGGCCGGCTGCTCCCTATGCCGTCAACCAGATCGTCCACCGCTCGAACGACAGGCTTGATGCCGATGTTGCGACATGCGCGAAATGGCAGGTGCCAATCACAATTACGTCTCTGGGGGCGCGTGAAGAACTGAATCAGGCGGTCCACTCTTGGGGCGGCATCGCCCTGCATGACGTCATTGATGATCGTTTTGCGCGCAAGGCCATCGAAAAGGGAGCGGACGGGCTGATTCCTGTTGCGGCCGGTGCAGGGGGACATGCAGGCCGGCTGTCGCCATTCGCATTTGTATCCGAACTGCGCGAATGGTTTGATGGACCGATTGCGCTTTCAGGTGCCATTGCGACGGGTCGTTCGATCCTGGCCGCGCTCGCCGTCGGCGCTGACCTTGCCTATATCGGCACGCCGTGGATCGCGACCAAGGAGGCCAATGCCGATCCCAACTACAAGCAGGGGATCGTTGAAGGCAGGGCTTCCGATATCGTCTATTCGAACCTCTTTACCGGTGTTCATGGAAATTATTTGCGCGGCTCTATCGAGCGTGCAGGCCTTGATCCGGACAATCTGCCCGAAGGCGATTTGAAAACCATGAACTTCGGTTCTGGCGGCAATACAAAGGCAAAGGCCTGGAAGGATATCTGGGGCTCGGGCCAGGGAATCGGCGCCGTCACGGCCGTCGATACTGTGGCTGATCGTGTTGATCGGCTTGAAGCCGAGTTCAATGTGGCAAAGGCGGAACTGGCAGCAAAACTTCGCTAGTTTCCAGCTTCGAGGATTTCCGCGAGCAAGGTGTTCGCGCGGGGTCCGTCCCAATTCATGCTGCCAATGACGCGCCAGACCTCCTTGCCTTTGGCGTCATAGAGAATCGTCGTAGGCAGCATTCCGGTATTGTAAGCAAAGCCGAGGTCGCTTTTTGCGTCGAGATACGGTTTGAGATGGGGAAGCGACCGCTTCGCCCACCAACTATCGACGAGCGCACGGTTGCTGTCCTGGCTGATGACCACAACCTGCAGACGCGCTGCTTCGCGACCGGCAATGGTGTCGAGCGTCGGCATTTCGGCAACGCAAGGCCCGCACCAGGTGGCCCAGAGATTGACGAGCAGCGGCTTGCCCTTGAAGTCAGCAAGCGTCGCTGGCAGGCCCTTCGGGTCCTCGAACACGACAGACGGCATTGCCTCGCCGCGATGCGACATGTCGACAGTGCCAGCCTGTTCCGGGCCCGCGGGGGCGTCCGATTGGGCCGATGGTGCGCCCTCGGCTTGCGGTGCAGGGGCAGATTGCTTATCGCACCCCGCCAGCAGTAGGGCGCAACTCCCGAGGAGGCCGAAGATTTCCAGTCGCAATGACAGCTCCAATTCAATGTGGGGCGGGCGCTTCGCAGAAGGCCCGGCGGCAGTGATGCGCGAGATAAATGCCTCTATCCCGTTCGACAAGCGGCTTTGGCAGCAGGACATCGCGGCGTCAAAGGCCCATGCAGCCATGCTTGGCGCCACCGGCATCCTGTCGGCGGCCGATGCGCAGGCGATCTGCGATGGACTCGATGCCGTCGCATTGGACTATGCGCGGGACGGCGTTCCGGAAGATCTGGCGCTTGAAGATATCCATATGGTGACGGAAACACGCCTCGCCGAAAAGATTGGGTCCGTCGCCGGGCGCCTTCATACGGCGCGATCCCGCAACGATCAGGTTGCAACAGACTTCAAGCTCTGGGTCCGTGACGCGATGGACGCCGTGGCAAGCGGGCTTCGGGCTTTGCGGTGGGCTATTGTCGCGCGCGCGGAGGAGCATGCAGATTCTGTTATGCCCGGCTTCACGCATCTTCAAAGCGCGCAGCCCGTGACGCTTGGCCATCATTTGATGGCCTGGCACGAAATGATACGGCGCGATGCTTCGCGATTTGCCGATGCGAGAGTGCGACTGAACCAATGCCCGCTAGGGAGCGCGGCACTGGCCGGGACAGGCTTTCCGATTGACCGCGCGCAGACTGCTGCCGTGCTGGGCTTCGATGGGCCGACCGCAAATTCGCTGGACAGCGTTTCCGACCGTGATTTCGCTCTCGACTATCTGATGGCCGCCAGCCAGTGCGCACTGCATCTGTCTCGGATGGCTGAAGAGGTCGTGATTTGGGCCAGCCAGCCTTTCGGATTTGTGGCACTGCCGGATGCCTGGTCGACTGGCAGCTCAATCATGCCACAAAAGCGCAACCCCGATGCAGCCGAACTGGTGCGTGGTCATGCCGGGCGGATCATCGGCTGCACGACGGCCCTGATGATCACCATGAAGGGCCTGCCTCTGGCCTATTCAAAGGACATGCAGGACGACAAGCCGCCGGTTTTTGAAGCCCATGACCTGCTTGCGCTGTCACTTGCGGCGATGACCGGCATGATCGAAAGCCTCACATTCAGGACAGATCGGATGCGGGCACTTGCTGAAAGCGGCTTTGCGACCGCGACCGACCTTGCTGACTGGCTGGTTAGGGAGGCGAACGTCCCATTTCGCGAGGCCCACCATATCACCGGGCAGGCCGTAAAGCTGGCTGAAGCAAAGGGTTGTGGTCTTGCCGATCTTGCGCTTGTCGATTTGAAAGGGATCGATCCGCGGATCGAGGAGGGAGTTTTCAGCGTGCTTTCGGTCGATGCATCGGTCATGAGCCGCACCAGCCATGGCGGGACTGCACCGTCTGGTGTAAGGACTCGGATTGCCGAGGCAAGAATGGCATTGGAACGGAACACATGAAGTCATTTTGGGCATTGACGGGCTTGGCACTTGCACTTTCGGCGTGTGGTGGCCGCGTGGCGCTCAAGCCGGAGACGGGCAAGAGCCTTCCTCCAAAGCCCGAGACCGCGTCCGCCGTCCCGACGCCAGACCAGCTGCTGGTTCCAGACATTCAGTCCCGACCCAAACGTAGCGATGAGCAATTGAAACGCTCAGAAGAACGGCAGAACGACAAGTTCGACCTTCCTCCATCGCACTGAGGACATAATGGACCATTTCACACTCAAGAACGGCACAATGCACGCCGAGGATGTTCCGCTGAGCCGGATTGCCGACGAAGTTGGCACACCTGTCTATGTCTATTCCAGGGCAACGCTCGAACGCCATGCGCGCGTTTTCATGGACGCATTGTCGGGGCTTGAACGCAAGCATTTTGCCTTTGCGATCAAGGCCAATCCCAATCTTTCGGTCTTGCGGGTACTCGCGAAGTGCGGCTTTGGAGCAGATGTCGTGTCTGGCGGGGAAATTGCTCGCGCGTTGGCATCGGGCATCGCTCCTGCGGATGTGGTTTTTTCTGGCGTTGGCAAGACGCGAGAAGAGCTGCAGCGTGCGCTTGATGACGGCATTGGCCAGTTCAATATCGAGCTGGAGGATGAAGGCATCGCGATTTCGGAACTTGCCGTGGCAATGGGCAAACGTGCCGTAGCCGTGCTGCGCGTCAATCCCGATGTCGATGCCAAGACGCATGCAAAGATCTCAACCGGCAAGAAGGAAAACAAATTCGGTGTGCCGATTGACCAGGCAGGCGCGATCTATGCGCGGCTGGCAGGCTTGCCGGGCCTCGACATGCGCGGCGTTGCCTTGCACATCGGTAGCCAGGTCTTTGACCTTGATCCCCTGGAAGCGGGCTATGCGCGGATCGGTGCGTTCGTCGGCGAACTAAGGGCGGCCGGATTTGCCATCGATCGTGTTGATCTGGGTGGCGGATTGGGCGTGCCTTACCAACGTGGTCAAGTTCCGCCAGAGCCTGCTGAGTATGGGCAAATGGTCGCGCGCGTCACAAAGGGATGGGACGTCACGCTGATGTTCGAGCCGGGCCGCGTGATCGTTGGCAATGCCGGCGTGCTTTTGACCAAGGTGATCTGGGTGAAGCCCGGCGTCATCAATCCCTATGTAATCGTCGATGCAGCGATGAACGACCTTGCGCGCCCTGCACTTTATGATGCCTGGCATGATTTCGAGGCTGTGCGGCCCACTGGCGCGCGCATGATAGCGAACATCGCAGGCCCCGTCTGCGAGAGTACTGATACCTTCGCCATGGCCCGCGACATTGATGCCGTGAAACCTGGTGACCTCGCGGTCTTCCGCACGGCAGGAGCCTATGGCGCGACCATGGCGTCCACGTACAACAGCCGCGCGCTCGTGCCGGAAGTCATGGTGGATGGGGACAGATATGCCGTGGTCGCAGATCGCGTCCAGCCTGAAGCCCTGATCGCGGCGGAGCGATTGCCGGAGTGGCTGCTCGATTAGTCCCGGGCGGATTCGAGCAGGAACCAGGCCCGCTGCTCCGCTTCGTCGGTCCAGGCGTCTATTAAGCCTGAGCTTGCGTTGTCGCCCGCCGCATCGGCAATGGCCTTCGCCCGTTTCAGAGAGTCAACCAGGACGAGGTTGTCCTGACGCAACTCGCCGAGCATATCCTTTGCCGGAACGTGATCGGCATCATTGTCCCGAATCTCCGTAAGCCGGGCGATATGGCCGATCGACCGGATCGTGTTGCCACCAATCTTGCGGACCCGTTCAGCAATCAGGTCGGTCGATGCCAGGATCTGCGTCGCCTGTTCGTCAAGCAACAGATGGTAGTCCCGGAAATGTGGTCCCGACACATGCCAGTGGAAGTTCTTGGTCTTGATATAGAGCGCAAAACTGTCGGCCAGAACCTGGTTCAGGGCTGTTGCGACATCGGTCATTGTGTTCGTCATGGTCAGTCTCCCTTGCGGATGACTGGTTCCTATCGACTTCTTATTGAGCGGTCGAATTGATTAAAACCGCATCAGTGATCGCTTTTGTAGATCAAGCGCCAATGCTGGAAATCCGGCAATCATCCTAACCGTAAAGCCGCTGGTTGACCGCAGCGAGATAGGCTTGTGTTGCTCCGGCATCCAACCGATCGCAACCGACGGCATCGCGCATGGCTTCAAGGAAGGAAGCGACCGTTGGCCCTCCACGAGAGAGCGCGAGTTCGCTTTCCAACCGGTGTGCGATTTCGACGACCGGAGCCAATCCGTGTTCGCCTGCAATACGACGCAGGTCGTCTATTTCATGGGCCAGGCGGGAAATGCTCAATTGCGGCAAACTTGCAGCCAGCGTGTCAATGCGCTCCCAAAGCTGCGCCTGGGCCTGCATCAGCGCTTCCTTCGCGATACCCATTGTGTCCACCCCCGATCATTCAAGACCGGAGAGTGCGCCAAGATGGTTACCGTTTCGTTAACGCGGCTTGCCGAAAGCTGTAACGGCGGATCGCATTGCTTCGGACGTGATGGGATAGCCCAGCCCCTCGGGAATGCACAGATGGGGCTCGCCGCCGCGCTCTTCCATCCAGGGCGTGACCACGTCGACGGGCGTGCTGCGGGCGTGGGCTTCTGCA
Organism: Aquisediminimonas profunda; assembly: GCF_019443285.1. Classification (GTDB taxonomy): domain Bacteria; phylum Pseudomonadota; class Alphaproteobacteria; order Sphingomonadales; family Sphingomonadaceae; genus Aquisediminimonas; species Aquisediminimonas profunda. Next base: position 555,666 of record NZ_CP080327.1, on the reverse strand, counting down.
GCGGCGAAACTGTCAAACAATGCCAGGCGCTCGAGATTGCGACGCGTCGGGAAGATGACTTTGACCTTGCCGGCGTCTGCGGCGTCAATCACCTCCTGCGCGCTGGCCCAGAAGCTGCTGATGTTTTCGGTTGCATCCACAACCGGGTCAGGTGCGTCATCGCTGACGCTGGCAATATAGAAGCGCGTGTCGAAGACCCGAGCTTCCCGGTGGGCAGGACACCAGCGCGCGAACGGGACGAGGGTATCAAGGTCCAGCTCGAGGCCGGCTTCTGATAACAGGCTGCTGAACGGTTCATGGGCGTGGAGCCGCGGTTGTGCCGAGGCGATCCAATCCGCGGACGGCGCGTTTGCAAAGCCTATGGCAATGCCGCTCTCTTCCAGTGTCTCCCGAATTGCGGCCACGCGCGCTGCGCCTTCGTCGCGTTCATGGGCATGTGCAGCCGCGATCGCATGGTCGTCCGCATCGATCCGCCCGCCCGGAAACACAATCGCGCCGCCTGCAAAGGCCATGCTGGCCGAACGTTCCACCACCAGAAGCTCGGGTGGTCCTGCAAGGCGATGCCGAAAGATGACAAGAGTCGCCGCCGGAATCGGGACTGGCCTCTCTTCATCGTCTCCTGTCGTGTTGTCATTCATGCCCAAGGGCCTATCCTTGATCGGGGTGCAGGGGAAGAGGCAAAGATGGGCATCATGGAGATCCTTGGCGTGGCCGCCAGTGTCAGTTTGCTTGCCGGTTGGCGGGTCTATCTGTGCGTCTTCGCGACGGGACTTGCCATCCGGCTTGGCTGGGTGGCACCGCCGGAGCATCTGCAAAGCCTGGCTGTGCTGGCTAATGACTGGGTGATGGGCGCAGCCGGTCTGGGCATGATTGCCGAATTCTTTGCGGACAAGATCGCCTGGCTCGATTCGCTGTGGGATGCCGTGCACAGCGCCATTCGCCCGGTAGGCGGGGCTCTGCTGGCTCTCGCGCTGGTCGATGCATCGGACCCGAAGTGGCAGGTCATAACGGTCCTGCTGGGCGGAGGTGCTGCACTTGCCAGTCATGCGGCCAAGGCGGGCACGCGTGCCGTGATCAACACAAGTCCGGAGCCGTTCAGCAACTTCGCCGTATCGACGGGCGAAGATGTCGCGACAGGAGGGCTGCTGTTCCTTGCGCTGTCCAATCCGAAGACTGCAATCTTCGTGGCGCTCCTGCTGGCTGGCGGGGCGCTTTTTGCCCTGGTGACCGTGCGCCGCATCCTCACCATGTTGTTCGGAGTGAAATCCCCGTCGTCGACGGAATGAGCAGCAGCCGATTCGGCACGCCCCGATCGTGCGTCCGCGTGTGGCAACGGCGTGCCACCCGTCTGGAACTTGCCAAACTTGTCACTCCCCACCGGTAAAATAATACCGGCCATATACACATCCGGACCGTCATGGCGGGGGCCGTAAGCGCTCCGGGAGAATTGCTGCGTCATCAAGCAGGATGGAGCACAAGGGTCACGAATAGGAAAGGGATTTTTGGCACGTTCGTGTGCGGGGATCGTTAGCGATGGGGCAAATGTCCGGATCGCCGGCGTCGGCGTCGATAATAGTCCCCATGGAGAATCAGCGCCGATCGAGAGGTCGCGTCCGCCTGAAATTCGCCTTGCCTCGCCGATTTCCTGTGATAGCAGGCGGAGCAAATCCGTAATCATTTGGGGGGGAAGATGATTTTTCGCGACATCAGGTCGAGCGTCAGGACTATTGCCTTCGCAGCAGCCGCCGCAATTGCCATGATAGTTTCGCCGCAAGCTGCCTATGCGATGAAGTTTTTTGTCGCCAATGCACTGGGCGAAGTGAAACCGGAGGAAAAGGTCACGCCAGCCAAGCCAAAGCCGGTGCAGGTGATTTTCGAATTCCAGCGTGATGGCAAGCCAAACGGCAAGGCGACCAAGTTGGTGAAGCCCTGGGCAATTGAGGACCTCAAGAACACCGGCGCGTTCAGCGAGGTGGTGGAAACGCCTACGGCCGATGGCGCCGTCATCAGCATCAAGTTCAACAACATCATCATCAAGGAAGAACTCGACAAGGCGAAGTCGCAAGGCTTTGCAGCTGGTCTCGGCTTTGGGCTTTTCGGTGGCGTCGTGGCCACGGATCATTATGTCGTCAGTATCGACTATATTCCGGCGACAGGCGCTGCCCCGATTCATACCGAAGTAAAGCACGAGCTCTATTCGAAATATGGCAAGAAGGACGTCGAAATTCCGGGCACGGAATACAAGAACGCAGACGAAGCCGTGCAGGTTCTCGTCCGTCAGGTTCTTGCCCGAGGCGTCAACACGATCGTGTCGGACCCAGCCTTTCCGCGTTGATGGCTGGCGAACAGATACTCTGGGCGGGGCGGCTCATACTTGTTGTCGCAGTGTGCATGATGGAATCTGCCTGCACTGCGCCGATCAACGAACTGCCGCCGTCGTTGGAAACGCTCCGAATCCTGCGTGATCAGGATGTGCCGCCAATGGCACTTGGCACTTTTGTTCCGGCCAGCAAGGCCATCGGGCGCAGCATCGCGATCCGCCTGTCCGTCATGCACGCGCCAAAGGGGCGCAACTTTGCGGAATTCCTCGGCGCGACGTTCGAAACCGAACTCAAGGCGGCTGGACGACTCGACCCTGCATCGCCTCTCCGCCTCGAAGGTGTCCTGACCGAGAGCCATGCCGGAGAGGATTTCAAGAAAGGTGGCGGGGCACTTGGCGCACGGATCAGCCTCATACGCAATGGCAGACCCGTGCTTGCCAAGGATTATCGCGTAGACGCGAAATGGCACTCTGACTTTATCGGCGCTCTCGCGATCGATGAAGCATTCTTCCAGTATAATGCGCTCTACGCCCAATTGGTGCGCAAGGTCCTGTCTGACCCGGAGTTCATCTCGGCAGCAAAGCGATAGCCTCGCAATTGAGGGTGGAGCGAAGGCTCAGGCGAAGCGGAGCAGCGGATCCACTGTGACGGTTTGCTGGCGCATGACATGATGAAAGGCAACGCCTACAGGAACGACCGATGCGAAGAGTGCGCCAAACAGACGGGAGTGCCGGGGACGTCAATTATGGCGAGATCGGAGGCAGCTACAGCCGCTATCGTCTGCCCGATCCTGTCATCGCCGCCCAAATCCACGTGGCGTTGGGAGATGCTAGGTCCGTGCTCAACGTCGGGGCCGGAGCCGGTTCCTATGAGCCACTGGGCCGAGAGGTGACGGCGGTTGAACCGTCGGCATCCATGCGGGCCCAGCGACCCGGCCATCTGGCTATTGCGATTGACGCGGTTGCGGAGGACCTTCCCTTTGCTGATGCCAGCTTCGATGCGTCAATGGCGATCGTTGCCGTCCACCAATGGTCGGACCTTGAACAAGGCTTGGCCGAGATGCGTCGCGTGACACGCGGACCTGTCATCCTGCTCGTCTGCGATCCTGCCTTGATGACCGACTATTGGCTGTGCGACTATATTCCCGAAGTGCGCGAGATCGAAGCGCGCCGCTTTCCGGCAATCGCCCGCATAACCGCTGCGCTGGGCGGGCGCGTTGAAGTGCGGCCGGTTCCGGTTCCGCTCCATTGCCGGGACGGCTTCAACGAAGCCTATTACGGCCGCCCCGAGGCCTTTCTTGACGAAGAGGCGCGTCTGGCCTGCTCAAGCTGGAGCCTAGTGCCGCAGGCCGCTGTCGATCGGTTTGTGCGGGACTTGTCGGCGGATCTGGAAAGTGGGCGGTGGGATGAACACTACGGCCACTATCGTTCGCAGCCATTCTTCGACGGTCCCCTTCGCCTTGTGATCGGAACGCCAGCCGATGGGCGAACGGACGATTGTCATAATGAATGAAGGCCACCCCGATGTGCAGGTGCAACAACCCGCTCGTTGTCTTTTGTCGAGTATCCGGCATTGGTGACCCCAAACGTCAACAATATACTCAGAACGAAGGGCGACCGTTGAAAATTGACCGTTGAAAGGATGGAAAAAATGTTGGTGCGCGCGGCAGTCAATGGCGAACCGGTCTCTGTCGCGATCTCCCATTAAAGTGCCAATCTAATGGGAGTTTTCCATTAAATTCAGCTGCGTGCGTAGATGATACGGGCAGGAAGGGGCGGATTCCAGCCCTTCGCAGCCTGAAACCGCGACGTTCCATTAATGGGAGCTTATTGGGAGCTTGGGGGGAGTTTAGTTTCCGAAGGCGGGATCGAATTCCGGGCACTTGAGGGTGCCTGTTCGGTCATTGCCTAATTCCATTTGACACCGGGAATCGCGAGGCAGATTATAGCTTTTGCCAAGGAAGGCGTTTGCATTGCCCGGGAGACGGGGACTGTGACGACGCTTCTTCCGTCGGCGCAATCTTCCTCTTTCAGGATCGTGCAAACGCCTCGACAATAGGGGAACGCACATGCACCACGACGAAGAGATTGGCGATGACAGCCACGCGCAGATTGAGACCGAGGGCTTTGAGGGACGCGAGGAGCCAGCTGAAGGATCCTACACTGTCGGCCACAAAAAGCCGCCCAAATCGGGTCAGTTCACAAAAGGGCACAAGCGCAGCAAGGGACGCCCGAAGGGGTCGAAGAACATTCGCACCATCGTCGAGCAGGAATTGCTGGGAACGCTGACGTATACAGAAGGTGGCAAGAAGAAGTCCGGGACCAAGCTGGGCATCATCCTTCGCACGCAAACAAACAAGGCCATGCAAAGCGACAGCAAGGCAGCCGCGTTCGTTTTCGGGGTTGCAGGCAAGTATCTGCCACAACCAGAGCCCGAAGGCGAAAGCGTTGAGCTGAGCGACGCTGAGCGCGCGGTCCTGGCCGATTATCTCAAAATGAAGGAGCTTTTCGAAGGGAGGCAAGCCGATGGCTAGCCATATCGACAAGCGGCGCATTCTTGATGAATTGATAAGGTCGGATTTCTCCGCATTCATCAGCATGGCCTTCCGCTCGCTTTATCCAGGAAGTGACTATCTGACCAACTGGCATATCGAAGTGCTGGCTGAGTACATGCGAATGCTCATTGCGGGCGAGGAAACGCGCATGATCGTGTGTATGCCGCCGCGGCACCTCAAGAGTTTTGTCGGCAGTATCTGTCTGCCGGCATTCGTCCTGGGGCATGATCCGACAGCGAAATTCATCTGCATCAGCTACTCGCAAAGCCTGGCAGAAGATTTCGCGCACCAGACCAGAAAGCTGATGGACAGCGAATGGTACAAGCGGATCTTTCCGCATACCCGGCTGGATCCCAAGCGCTGCAGAAAGAGTGATCTCGGGACGACCCGCAATGGTCACCGCATAGCCAGCTCGGTCGACGGAACCCTGACTGGCAAGGGTGGCGATTTTCTGGTTCTGGACGACCTTATCAAGGCAGGCGATGTGCATTCCGATGTTGTGCGCGAACATGTAAATGAATGGTTTGACACGTCGCTCCTGTCGCGCCTCGACAAACCCAACAGCGGCCGCATCCTGGTGATAGCCCAACGGCTCCATGTCGATGACCTGCCCGGGCGACTGATTGAACGCGGTGGCTGGAAGCAACTCATTCTTCCCTTGATTGCGCACGAACATGAGCGCTTTGAAATCGGCGGCACGATCATCACGCGCCCCCCAGGCGTTCTGCTCCATCCGGAACGGATCGACGAGGACGATGCCGAGAGGCTCCGCCGCGACATCGGCACCAACCTGTTCGAAGGGCAATATAATCAACGCCCCATTCCCGAGGGCGGGTACCTCTTCAAGCGCGAATGGCTCAATTACACCGACGATGCGATCGATCCCGATCTGTTCGAGGCCATTATCCAGAGTGTCGATACCGCATATATGACGGCTGAAAACAACGACTATACGGTGTGCGTCACTTTCGGCATTCGGGGCGACGAAATCCATATTCTGGATGTCTATCGGAACCGTATCGAGTTTCCCGAGCAGGTGAAGCTGATTCCCAAATTGCGCAAGAAATGGGATGCTGACCTTGTCATTGTCGAGGGCATCGGGTGTGGTCAGGCCCTCGCGCAGACCTTGTGGCGCGAATTTCCACAAAAGCAGTGGGTCAAGACGGTCTCACCCAAAGCTGGAAAACTGGAGCGCGCCGAAAAGCAAACTGTGAAGTTTGAACAGGGTCGGATTTTCCTTCCACGGCCGGCGCCCTGGCGGCAGTCATTTGAAAGCGAACTGGCGGCATTCCCCAAGGGCAAGCATGACGATCAAGTCGACGCCGTCACCCAATTTCTTCATGCACTGGATCTGGGCAACCTTGGGACAGCAATCCAGGCGGCGCGCAACGCGGGTTACTAGATGCCAGAGTTGATCTTCCAGACCGTTAACTTTCGACACGCCCGTCTGGACCGGACATGGCGATCTCGCATATAGAGTTGACAGCATTGGTCTGGACTGCGGTCGGTCACAATGCTGCTGGGCATCTGCCGGTCGATTGATCCCGACAGAGTGTGCAGGACACGGGCGTGCAGAAGCCAGGCCCGGCCCCATGGGAAGGAACCCGAACGACACATGTGTTGCAACCTGGCCGCAGCGGGCGGGCGCGAGCGATGCTCGTTTGCGCGTGTTCATGGGGCGGTCCTTATTCGGGAACCTTGTCATGACATTTGAAACCAAATTGAAGAACACCAAACTCAAGAATGACCTGCTCAAGAAATCGAACTCCCAACGACAACGCCATGCAGACGAGGTCAGACTGCAAAATGTGGCGGCAAGGCCTGGCCGCAATGATCTCCTGCCCGAGCTCGCAATCGTCATGCGTCCGGTCGAGAGTCTGAAGAACGCCAATCGCCGCACGCGCAAACCAACCGCCGACCAGCTTGAACGCGTAACAGCCAGTCTCAAGGCATTCGGCATCGTCACACCACTCCTGATCGACACGGATGACCGGCTCATTGCCGGCCACATCGTGCGGGACGCCGCGCACCAGTTGGGCTTGCGCGAAGTGCCGTGCGTCATCATCGATCATCTTGGCGCCGATGAACTCCGTTTGCTCGGGGTTGCTCTCAACCGGATTGCGGAGACGGGAAGCTGGGACCTGGATCTCCTGAAGCTCGAACTGGGCGACCTGGAACTGGCTTGCCTGGATCTCGGTGTCACGGGCTTTAGCCTGCCAGAGCTCGATATCGTCCTGGGCGAAAATGCTGAGGACAGAGCAGATGAGGTCGAGCCGCAGCCAGACGAGGACACGCCCGTCGTCAGTCGGCTGGGCGATATCTGGCACCTTGGACCTCACCGGATCGTGTGCGGGGATGCGCTTGATGGCGACAGTTATGAAAGGCTCCTCGAGGGGCGGCTGGCGCAAGGCGTGTTCAGCGATCCGCCCTATAATTGTCCGATCGAGGGATTTGTGAGCGGGCTCGGCAAGACACAGCACAAGGATTTTGCCATGGCCGTTGGCGAGATGTCCGATGAGGCCTTTCATGACTTCCTCAAGACCTATCTCGTGCACTGCAAGAGGCACCTGAGCGTTGGTGCCGTCATCTTTGCCTGCATGGACTGGCGCCAGATCGATGTTCTTCTGGGTGCTGGCAAGGCCGCAGGGCTTGCCCGGATCAACCTCGCTGTCTGGTGCAAGGGATCGGGCGGAATGGGGGGTCTTTACCGGTCCGCCTATGAATTGATCGCCGTCTTCTGCAACGGCAAGGCGCCGGCGACGAACAATGTGGAGCTGGGACGCCACGGGCGTGACCGCACCAATGCCTGGACTTATGCCGGCGCCAACCGGCGAGGATCCTCTGCCTCAACCATGCTTGGCAATCACCCGACTCCCAAGCCGGTTGAACTCGTGGCCGACGCCCTGCTCGATGTGACACGGCGGGGCGATATCGTGCTTGACCCGTTCATGGGGTCCGGCACCACGATCATCGCTGCCGAAAAGACCGGGCGCATAGCAGTGGGGATCGAGCTTGATCCCAAATATGTCGATCTGGCCGTCAGGCGCTGGCAGGACGCGACCGGTCTGGTGGCAGAGCTTGCCGAGACCCGGCAAAGCTTTGGTGACGTGGCAAAAGCGCGATTGCTGGAGACGGAATGCGCAAGCGAGGCTCGGGCTGGAGAGGATCAGTGCGCCCCCTGATCCTGCACCCGGTGCATGGCGGCCCAAACGTCCAGGTAGGCGTGGTGCCGCATCTGATCATCGGGGCCAATGGAGTCCTTGAAGTTGGGATAGTCGATCTGCCCGGCGGCTCTCAGGAGTGCGGATGCAAAGACCGCGTCGCTGACCGTGCAGCGATAGCGATAGTCAGCGTCGCGGGTTTCCTGGACAGCGAGGTCTGCGCCGTCGGGGCCGAAGAACCGCTCAAGGTCGCCGGGCAACCGGGCCCTGACCATGAGGCTGTCCGGCTTATCGCGGTGCCGGACCGCCGAGATGAACGCGGTGTTGGTAAAGACCCACATGGGGAGACCTCCTGATGGGGTATGTCGGGCTGATGGAGTTTGTCGGGATCATCGGGACTGGGCGTAGGATATTTGAGCGAGGGACTACCAGTCTGCGGCGAGGAGCGGGATCCCGTCCTCAAGCGACATGCCGCCATGGCCGGCAATGTCCTGGAGCTTTGCGAACTCGTCGGGAAAGAAGGTCTGGATCCAGTCCGAGGTAAGCGGCTCGATCGCCAGCGCCCGGTCCCGGTTCTCCATAAGGGTCGCCAGCAGATAGGTTGGCTGGTGGATGAGCACATGGAAGGTATAGTCCATGGTGCGCACCCCATGTGCATAGGCCGCATTGTAGAAGTCCATGTCGATCAGGTCGTCGGGGACTTCATTCTCGTGCATGATCAGCCGCAGGATGCGGATCGGCGAGCGATAGGGCGTGCCTGTATAGCCGGGCCACATCGTCATGCCGTACCAGCTGCCTTCCTGGAGAAGATGGTCCCGGCTCATTGGGGGTCTCGCTGTCGATACGCGCCGAGCAGCTCTGCAATGGCACGCGCCCAGCCTTCGGCATGCGCGGGCAGGAGTGCCGAGAGTTTGGGTGCGCTCTTGCCATTGGTCGTGAGCACGATGTCATTGGGCGTGGCGACCACCCCGCCGATCAGAGCGGCAAGCGTCTCGTTGTAGCGCAGCGCCAGATCGCGCGGCACACATGCGGTCAGCGGGTTGGTCCAGACCTGGCCGTTCCGTGCCACATAGCCGAGGTTGATAGGGCGGGACGCATCGGCCACATCCACCTTGAGGCTGAGCGCGGTCTTGAGGTCAGGATAGACGCCCAGAGGCTCAACACGTGCAAGGAAGTCCCTGAGTGCCTGCGGCAGGCCCGGCTCCGTCTGTCCCAGCGCTTCGTAGAACATCTCGTCGCTGATGCTCTGGGCGCGCAGCGTTGCTGAAACCCTGGCTGGGACCGGCCCGATCCTCACATCGCCATTCTGGACCGTGACGATCCCGCGTTCGATCATGACCGTCTGGGCGAGCGTATCAGGAATGGCGAGAAGGGCACCGGTTGCGACATTGCGCCAGATGGCAAGCTCGACCAGTGCAAAGGTGAAGTGCGCCCCTGCATGGGCCTGCAACAGAGCTGCCAGTGCTTCGACCTCGCGCCTTATGCCATCACCCAGGACCACCACCAGCATCCGCCCTCGGGCAAGGTTCGCTGAGACCGCATCGACAAAGGCCGCTTCATCGAGCGCATCAGGATGATCAGCCACACAGGCATAAAGGCTCTTGGGGGCAGGGGACCCGCTGTTGCCCCGAAGCAGGGCTGCTTCAAAGCTCGCATAGTCGAGCAAGGTGAGTGCTGCCACATAGTCGAGCGCTTGTGCAACGACCTCGCGGCGCGCCTGGACATTGCGCCACAGCTTTGTCTCGACCAGCACCAGATCACCCTTGGGGGAGACATAGAGATTGTCAATAAACCCATGGGCACAGGGCACCTCGCGGGCAACCGCGACGAGCTCGCCAAAACCGGGCTCAATATCGCTGACCGGAAGCAATGTCGGGTGATCATGGATCAAGGCCTGCAGCCAGTCCTCGGTGAAGGTGCCCGCGCCCAGCACCAGGCGCTCAAGGTCCCCCACACATCCATCTGCCTCAACCAGTACCGGTGTTCCGCGTCGTTTCTTCATGGGGACACGGATTTGCTTGGATACACACCCAAGTCCAGTAAAATGTGACTCATCAGCATCAGATGACAACACAACACATCAGAACCAGATGTGACTCATCGTCCGTGGACCGGACAGCCACTCTTGCTGTTCATGCTGGACGATGGACGTTCGCAAAACCTTCGGCCACAATGTCAGGCGCCTGCGCGAGAAAACCGGCATGGCCCAGGAAAAGTTCGGGCTCGAGCACAATATCGACCGGACCTATCTCTCCGGCATCGAACGCGGCGTCCGCAATCCCACCATCATTGTCGTCAAGAAGATCGCCGACGCGCTCGAAGTGCCGGTCGCGGTGCTGTTTGAAGATGTGCCGGATTGAGGGAAGCCGGCGGAGCATCGCCTATTCAAGTCCCGCGGTTTGACTGCCAAGCCTTTCAGGCGGCAGACGACCAGGGGTTTGTTATTCTGACGGTGCAATTACAACACACTGATTTACCGCAGTATTCTGAACACCTTAGCGTGTGATAAGGGATAATTATCGCGGGTTGCACCCGGGGCGGTAGTTGGCATAGTAGCTCGGGAATGGTTTCGCAAACTCCCGGAAAACTCTTGTCCGCGGATAAGTTCATGGACAACGCACGCAGCCATTCCTCGCAGTCCTCGCCCCTCGCGCGCGTCGCGGATCAACTCTCAACCTTGTCGGGCGCCGGATCGCGCGTCCCCCATCCTGACCTGCCGCGCGCCGATGCCGCTGCCTCTGCCCCCAATAGTCTCCGCGCACTCGCCAGCGACATCGAGGCGTTCGACCTCTCGCGCCGTGGACAGGGCGTTGTCGGCGTCCCGGCAACGACGCAGCAGATCGCCGACTATCTGGCGTTCCGGGCAGGCGAGGGGGCAGCACCCGCGTCGCTCGCCCGCTACAAGGCCTCGCTTGCCCGTGCCCACCGTCTGCTCGGGTTTGACGATCCGACCCGCGAAGAACGCGTGCGGCTGAGGCCCGACAGCGGATCAAAGCGCGAGCCGGGCATTGGCTAAGGATACTTCCGGCAATCGCAGTGGCGGAAGTGGCGCTGATCAAGACTGCCGATCAACTTAGCGAGGAATTTGAAAAGGCGAAGTAGCGCCTGCGGCAGCTGGCGGCGCCTTGAATCGGCAACTGCGGCAGGGAGCAATCGACGCATGTGCCAAAAGACTGACCGATCACGCCACGGGTCTCGACGTCGTTGATCGCGCAATAAGGCTTCTTTAAGCCAATTGCAGGCCTCCAGTTCAAGGCAGCAACATGCATAACTCGGCTAAGACAGCTCGTGCCCAACAGCGTCCATGGCCGCGACCGATTTCCGGCACCAGTCGGGATCTACGCGACTGGGTTCATTTTGTCTGGGAATCGATTGTCTTAGGCGGAAGGCGCTTTCCCGTCCCCGCCGACGGCACCCACGGGGTAGCGCAACTCGCCGAAGTCCTGGCGCAAGCGCTCCTGTCGACGCGGGGAGAAGCATCAGGCGCCACGATCGCCCAGGAGTTACTCGATCTGCTGGACGATTTTTCGATTGACGATCGCGCCCGGTTCCTGGTCTTCCTGTCAGAGCGGTTCGATGTCGATCATGATCTCCTCGCGAAGGCAGCTCGGGCTTATCTCGACAAGCCGGGATGGGAAATGGCTGCACGCCTCGCAGCCGCAGCGGAGCCGCCCCGGCAGGAACTACTGCGTCGGATAAACATGGGCCATGGGGGAACGCGTCGCCTGATATCGTTGCGGGAAGACCTTGCGACCCTGATACCGGCGAATCCGATCCTGCAAGCGCTCGACACCGATTTGCGCCATTTGCTCGCTTCGTGGTTCAACCGCGGCTTTCTCGAGTTGCGCCAGATCGACTGGCAAACCTCAGCATCCATTCTGGAAAGGTTGATAACTTACGAGGCTGTCCACGAGGTCCAAGGCTGGGACGATTTGCGTCGCCGACTTGCGCCTGACCGGCGTTGCTTCGGCTTCTTTCACCCAGCCCTTCCCGACGATCCCCTGATCTTTGTCGAGGTCGCACTCGTCGAGGGACTGGCGGGATCGGTCGACGACCTGCTGGAGCGCAATACAGACGAGAGGACGCGCTGCGCGCGCGCCGAAGCAGCCGATACGGCCATCTTCTATTCGATCTCCAACTGCCAGGCTGGACTGCGCGGAATCTCATTCGGAAACTTTCTGATCAAACAAGTCGTCGAAATCTTGCGTGTGCAATTGCCGGCGCTTCGCCGTTTCGCAACCTTGTCGCCGGTACCTGGCTTTCGCAACTGGCTCGATCGGCAACTCGCTCAGGACCTTCTGCCGGACTGCGACTGGCCTGCGGCAATCCGCAAAGCGTTTGGCCCCGTCGAAGACTTGGCGGCTGCATTGAAGGACGCGCTGGGACAGCCGGGCTGGGAAAAGGATCCGGCCGCAAACGCCCGGCTTGGACCGCTGTTGTGCGGGTTGTGTGCGGTCTACCTGACGCGGTCCGCGACAGTTGGTCAATCGCCCATCGATCCGGTCGCTCGCTTCCATCTCAGCAATGGCGCGCGGCTCGAGCGCGTCAACTGGATGGGCAATCCAGGAGAGCGGGGGCTGCGTGAATCGTGGGGCATCATGGTCAATTACGAGTACGACCCCGTTATGATCGAGGCGAACCGCGAGCGATTCACCCGCGCCCGCGAGGTCGCCCGATCGCGCGAGGTGGACGTTCTGATAGGCAAATCTGAGAGCGGGCCGCGGCGTCTTCTCGAGCACTGATGATTCAACGTCTTCAAACCTAATCAATGGCAGGGGTCGCATAATCTTCTTCACGAGGGCTTATTCATGTCGAATCTTTACAGTCGTCTGAGCACCAGTTTTCCTTCTGATGGCAGCCGGCCGTTCGCCTTTTTGCCTGGCGGCGAAGGCGCTGAGGCCAATTTCGCGCCGCCGCTGCCCAATCCCGGAAAGATTATCGTCGTTGGATCGAATTACGCCACCCATCGCGGTGAGATCGACCGGTCCGTCACCGGCGGCGAAACATTGGAGGCCGCTCGACATCTGACTGGCGCCATGACGCCACCCGCTTTCGCGAAATTCGCCTCGACAATGGTGGGGCACGGCCAGCCCATCATCTATCCGCGCTGGACCCGCCAGTTGGATTATGAAGCCGAACTTGCGCTGGTGATCGGCAAGCGATGCAAATATGTTGATCCGGCCGACTGGCGCGACGTTTTCGCTGGCTATATGATCGTGAACGACATCAGCATGCGCGACGTGCAACTCCTCGAGATGTCGCGCGGCATGATTGTCGGGGGGAAGAATGCGGACACGTCCTGCCCGTGCGGCCCTTTCCTGGTGACCGCCGACGAAATCGCCGACCCGCACGCGTTGACGATCGAGACTCGCGTCAACGGTGACGTGCGGCAGCACGAGAGCACAGGGGCGATGTTGTTCAAGATCCCAGAGATCATCGCCTACTGGTCACGGCTGACGCTGGAGCCGGGCGATATCATTGTAACCGGCACGCCGGGCGGGGTCGGCATATTTTCGGATGATCCCGAACGTGACCTCCTCAAGCCGGGGCAAGAAGTCGCCATATCGATCACAGGCTTGGGAACATTGCGAAACACGGTGGTTGCGGAAGGTTGAATTCAGGTGGTGGCCAGGGAGCGATCGATCCCGACCGCCTAGGCTGCGCACAAGGCGTTCGCGCCCAGTCAGCGAGCGGAAGGTCTGCCTGATTGGCGCCACACGAAACAGGGCCTCCCCGGTCCAGGCAAGACGGCGCGCGACTTGCTCAAGCCTGTGCGGCTCCGATGATCGAGGCGACCGTTTTAATCAGGGCGTCAACCGACCCGGTCAGGGGCAAACTGTTGCCCACGCGCATGAACCCATATCCGATGACTGCGCGGGCTTCGGCTTCCTCCGTTGGCAAGCCCAGTTCTGTCAAAATGGACGTGAGATAGCGCAACCGCAGTTCATCGATTTCAGCCAGTATCCGCCAGGCTCGCGGGTCATTGCGCCCCCACAATCGGATAGCCAGCTCGACATCAGACCCTTCGGCCGCTCGAGGAGACGCAAAGGGAAATCGCAGAAGTTCCTCTAGGCGTTGCTGAGCGGACATCGCCCGGCGTTCCAGCCTTTCCATGACCTGAACCGTCGCACGTCGCCGCCAAGTTTCGAGCAACTCGAGAAGCAGTGCGTCGCGGTCCTTGAAGTGCCAGTAGAAGCTGCCCTTGGTCACGCCCAGCGTCAGGGCAAGCTTTTCCACACGCACGCCGCCGATACCGAAGTCGGCAAGTGCGGCCAACGCTGCATTGACCCAATCGCCAGCTTCGAGCCGCTTCGAGGGCTTGGCAGCGGATTTGGATCTGGCGCTTTGCACTGTCATCGATCAACCTTGTGATGCTCATCCGCAAAGAGGGCCGCCACAGCTGCCGATCGTGCGCGAAGGGTTCCGCGCTGGTTGATATATCCCTTGTCGGTGATCTCGCCAAGCGCAGGCGAGGGAGATGATCGCTCGATCCGAAAGCGGGCAATTCTCTGGCTACTTCCGCCAGCGGCCTGGTTATAGGCCGAGATCGCCTCACGCACGGCCGCGATGACACCGGGCGCGCTCCACAGATCATCGTCAGGAGCAAGACCCTGAGCCTCGCGGCTGGCGCTTTCATTGAGGAAGAGCAGAACGCCGATCTCGTCGCGATCGTGGCCGGCAATCACGGCATCCTGAACATAAGGCCGGGTCGCATCGATGAGAGCGATGCGCAAGGCGCCGACATTCACCCAAGTCCCGCTGGTTAGCTTGAAATTTTCGGCGACTCGACCGTCAAAAGCCAGGCCAGCTTCGGGCAGGTCCGGGTCGATGAAGCGCCCGGCGTCGCCAATGCAATAATAGCCTTCGCTATCGAACGCCGAGGCCGTCGCCTCCGGCGCCCGCCAATAGCCGGGCATGACGTTAGGCCCCTTGACGCGCAGCTCGAGCTTTTCGCCCTCGGGCGTCAGCTTGATCGTGACCCCCGGGAGAGGAACGCCGATGTTGGCGGAATGAGATGCCGGGAAGTGTACGGCCGTTACGCAAGGTGCTGTCTCCGTTGACCCCCAGCCTGCCAGCATCGGTATCCTTTGTCCTGTCACCTGTCTCATCAGTTCGATCATCCGGTCCCGGGCCTTCTCGGGAAGCGCGGCGGCTGCGCAGAAGGCAAATTGCACGTTGCGAAACGCGCGGGCGCTCAGCTCGGGATTGGCTTCGATGGCCGGGATCAGGGCTTCGTACGTTGCCGGGACGCCGAAAAATCGGGTCGGAGCAAATTCGGCCATGGCCTCCAGCGTCTTGCCTATCAGGGCAGGGGCGGGGCGCCCTTCATCAATTGTCAGGGACCCGCCATGCCACAGGGCCATGTTGAAAACGAAATTGCCCCCGAATGTATGACTCCACGGCAGCCAGTCGACGAGCACTGGAGGGTGATCCGGGGCAAGCGGCCAGATTTGCGACAGCTGCAACTGGTTTGTCGCCATCATCCGATGGGTGTTGATCACGGCCTTGGGCGTTCCGGTCGATCCCGAGGTGAACATGAGCTTCGCCGCGGTGTCGAGGCTGACCGCGGTTTCGTACTGCGCAACCAGAGCGTCGTCGGGCGCGAAGTGTTCCAGGCTGGCGGGTGTGAAGACCTTTACGCCCCAGCCGGCCAGCGCATCGCGCGCTTCGGCGCAGATTTCAGGACCGACTACCGCGGCGCGCGCGCCGGCCACTTGCGCAAGGGCCCTAAGGCGATCGTAGTTTCCGTAAGCGGCATAGGACGGCGAAACCGGAGCGACGGGAATGCCGACCCGATAGGCTGCCAGTGTTGCGAGGGCATGGTCGATGCTGTTGCCTGCCAGAACCAATAGCGGTGCATCTTGGGAACAGCCCGTCCTTACCAGATGAGCGGCTATGGTGCCGACCCTCCTCCATACTTGTTCGAATGTAGCAGTGCTCCAATTCCGTCCTTCGCGTTCACGCAGGAAAATTCGGTCAGGCTCCTTCAATGCCCAAGCTTTCAACCGCTCGCTGATCGTCATTGCTTGACCGGTAAGAGGATTTTTTGCTTGCAAGATAATGGCATTGTCTGAGCGGCTTTGGACGCTCACCGCCACGGGTGCAAATCCGGTTTCGGCACCGTTCGTCGGCATTTTGGGTCTCCCAAGATTGCTGATGTGGCGCGTACGGCCTGCGCAGCTGACTATTGTGCTTTGGGTAGTTTGACAATACTGAGGCGTATGTTTTTGGCCTGGCAGCCGGCCGGTCACTGGAGATGGCGACGATGTCACGATTTGAGTCTGTTGAAATACCCTATGGAGCCTACTGGTCGACGCCGTTCGCCAAATGGCAAGGCGCCCTGCAGCATCTTCATTCGGGTATGTTCGCTGCCCATGTTGCAAAGGCCGAACTTGCCCGGCGCAATCTCAAGCCCGACCTGTTCGACGCCGGCGTTTTCGGACAGACAGTCACCCAGTTTCAATCATTCATGGCGGCCCCGTGGCCGCTGGCCCAAGCCGGCCTCAGCCACGTCGCGGGCCCGCTGATCACGCAGGTCTGTGCGACGGGTCCCCGCATTCTGCTGTCTGCCGCAGCGGAGATTCAAATGGAAATGGCCACGGTCTCGCTTGCCCTCTCCGGCGACAGGACGTCGAATGGACCGCACATTTATTACCCGGCGCCCAGCGGACCAGGCGGAACGGGGCGGTCCGAAGATCAGGTACTCTACAACTTCTCTCATGATCCCATCGGCAACCATTCCATGGCCCAAACCGCGGAGAATGTCGCTGCCAAACAGGGCATTACCGCACAGGAGCAGCACGATGTCGTGTTGATGCGGACCGAACAATACAAGGCGGCGCTGGCTGACGATCGGGCGTTCCAAAAGCGTTACATGACCCTTCCGTTCGACGTGCCGGACGCTTCCTTCCGCAAGAACGTGGCAGTCATGGAAGGCGACGAGGGCGTGACGTTTTCCACTGCCGAGGGGCTTACGAAACTGAAGCCAGTCATATCCGGCGGCACGGTGACTTTCGGTTCGCAAACCCATCCGGCCGATGGCAATGCCGCGATCGTTCTGGCGCATTCCGACAAAGCCCGTGAGCTGTCGGCCGATCCATCGATTCGCGTCAGCCTTCTCGGATTCGGTCAGGGGCGCGTCGATTTGGGCTACATGCCGGAGGCACCCGTCTGCGCCAGTGAGCAGGCCCTGCGGATGGCGGGGCTGTCAATCGCGGACATCGACGCGGTTAAGTCGCACAATCCGTTTGCGGTGAATGACATCGCCTTTTCCCGAGCGACCGGGTTCCCGATCGAGAAGATGAACAACTTCGGTTGTTCACTGATCTGGGGGCATCCGCAGGGGCCGACCGGTGTCAGGGCCATCATCGAACTGATCGAGGAACTGGCTATTCGCGGTGGTGGACGCGGGTTGTTCCAGGGTTGCGCTGCGGGCGACAGCTCGATGGCCGTAGTGATCGAAGTCGGCGATCGCTGAAGATTGCGTCGATTCCCAGAACTATAGGATAAAGAAAATGACTATGATGGTGCAGTCGGTGCAACACGTCGCGATCGCGAGCATTGCGATCGACAATCCCCCTGTGAACGTGTTGACGGCCAGGGTCCGCGCGCAGCTTCTTGCCGACCTCGAAATGGCTATCGCCGATCCGCAGGCGAAGATCATCGTAATTCACGCGAAGGGCAAGACCTTCGTGTCTGGCGCGGATCTCAAGGAATTCGAAGAGGGCACGATCGCGCAGCCTGACTACCGCACCGTGCTGGGGGCGATTGAACGCAGCACCAAGCCCGTGGTGGCTGTGCTGCACGGCACCGCCTTTGGTGCAGGCCTGGAACTTGCGATGGCTTGCCACTATCGAGTCGCCGCGAAGGCTACGCGCATCGGCCTTCCCGAGATGACGCTGGGGCTTGTCCCGGGCGCGGGCGCCGCGCAGCGTCTGCCGCGGCTTGTCGGCATGGAAGTCGCTCTCGACATGCTGCTCGGCGGCGGGCCGGTAAGTGCCGATCAATCACACGCTTCCGGCCTGATCGATGAGATCGGAGAAGGCGAACCGGAGGCTATCGGTCGTGCCTTTGTCGAACACGCGCTGACCTCTGGCCTGGTCCCTCGACCCACTTGCGCCATGGACGCCGAAATCCTGAACGACGAACTCGTCGCAGCCGCTTTGAACAGGCATAGCAGGGCCTTGCGGGGGCGCAACACTCAGCATTCCATGATCGCGGCGCTGAAGGCATCGCGGCTCCCCATCGAGGACGGCCTCGACGAGGAATGGAAGCTGTCAGCCGCGTCGATCGCCAGCCGGGAAAGCCAAGCCTTGCGCCACATGTTTTTCGCCGAGCGCAAGTCCTCGGTTATTCCGGGATTGCCAGCTGACGTGAAGCTGCGCGAAGTCCGCAAGGTGGCGGTGATCGGCGCGGGCACCATGGGCAGCGGTATTGCGATGGCCTTTGCCAACGCCGGTTTCACCATAACGCTGGTCGACACGAAGGATGAAGGTCTCGCCCGGGGGCGCTCGATCATCGAGACTGCCTATCGGGGCGATGCCAAGCGCGGTCGCATCTCTCCGGAACAGGCCATCAAGGCTATCGCCGCCATCGCGACGACCTTGAATCTCGCCGACGTTGCAGATGCCGACCTGGTGGTCGAGGCCGTGTTTGAGAACATGGACCTCAAGAAGCAGGTCCTCGCCGAGATCGACCGGACCGTCCAGGCCGATGCAATCATCGCCAGCAACACCTCGAGCCTTTCGGTGACGGAACTCGGCCAGGCCACTCTACGCCCGGACAAGGTGCTGGGCCTGCATTTCTTCTCGCCGGCTCACATCATGAAGCTGCTTGAGATCGTGCGTGGTGACGATACCTCGTTGGAGACCCTTGCGACGGGGATCAAGGTTGCTTCCGCGATCCGGAAGATTCCTGCGGTGTCGGGCGACGGATTCGGCTTCATCGGCAATCGCATGATGCTCGACGGGGCCTTTCGCGAAGGCGAGCAGATGATGCTCGAGGGTGCCGGTGTCGAGCAGATCGACGATGCGGTCGAAGGCTTCGGCTTTGCCATGGGGCCAAGCCGCGTCAACGACATGGCGGGAGTCGATATCGGCAGTCTCGTGCGCGAGCAGCTTGCCCGGCGGGAAACCCGCCAGGACCCTTATTGCATCGTTTCAGACACCCTGACGCCGCTGGGTCGCATTGGCCAAAAGGTTGGCAAGGGCTTCTATTCCTATGCGGCGGACCCGAGGAAGGGAGAAGTCGATCCCGAGGTTTCGGCGATCATCAAGCGGCTCGCTGCAGAGCGGAATATCGAGCAGCGCGCGTTCACAGACGATGAGATCGTCGAACGGTTCGTACTCCAGCTGATCAATGTCGGCGCGCAGATTCTCGATGAGGGAATCGCCTATCGCGCCGCCGACATCGATGTGGTCTGGGTCCATGGTTTCGGCTTCCCGCGCCACCTGGGTGGGCCGATGTTTTATGCCGATACCCTGGGGCTTCCTCAGGTGCTTGCACGGATCGAACATTGGAAAGCCAGGCTTGGGCACTACTGGGAACCCGCTTCGTTGCTCCGAATGCTGGCACGCGAAGGCAGCACTTTTGCGGATTATGACTCATCGCGAGCTGGATGAGTAAAGCCCATTCGGGATCGGCTTCCTTCAATCGATCGCGATCTGCGAAAGCGGCGCGGCGGTAACAGGATAGCCGATCCCTTCCGGAATATGCAGCATCTGCTCGACCTCACCTTGGACAATCCAGGGAGATACCGTCCTTTCAGGCGTTTCGGCCGCGTGCATGGCGGCATCGTCGAAGCTGGCAAACTGGGCAAGTCGCTCGAGATTGCGGCGCGTGGGGTAGATCGCCTTGATCGCGCGGGTTTCGATAAGGTCCAGCGCGTCGCGTGCGCTCGCCCAGAACAATCGCGTGCTTTCTCCGAGGTCCGGCGTAAGTTCCACATTCCCGCTGCCAAGGTTTGCGAGATAGAAACGCGTGTCGAAAATTCGGCCGGGCTTGAACGTTGGCACCCACCTGGCAAACGGGACCAGACATTCAAGGTCCAGCGTCCAGCCAAACTGTCCGAGTACGGGAGCAAGATCTTCCCGATCCGCCAGCATCGCGCGGGCGGCCTGCGCTTGGTCCGCACTCGCGCGCTGGGAAATGCCGATGACCAGCCCGGTCTCCTCGATAACCTCGCGAATGCATGCAATTCGCGCCGCAGTGTCGTCACCATGCATGGCGCCAAGACTCCGCGCCAGTTCCCGGTCGCTTTCATGGATCTTACCGCCCGGAAAAACGACGGCAGACCCTGCGAATGAAAGTTCCTTGGCACGCTGGATCATCAGAATTTCCGGAGCATCGGGTCCGCCATTGCGGAATACGACGACGGTTGCCGCCTCGACGACAACCTGTTCCTTTGTTTTTTGTCCGTCATTCGCCATCGTTCTGGCTCCTCTTGTTATCAGCCTATTTTAGCCCGCATTGTTTGTTGAAAGAGAAAATCGATGTTCACCAATACGCGAACCTGGATCGTCGAGTGGGGTGACTGCGACCCTGCCGGGATCGTATTCTATCCGCGCTTCTTTGCAGCCTTTGACACCTCGACATCGCGCATGATCGAGGCGGCGACCGGCAAGACAAAAGCCGCGCTCCTTCGCCAATATGGGATCATTGGTTGGCCGATGGTCGACACCGGCGCAAAATTCATGGCGCCGGCCAGTTTTGGCGATGAAGTGCAGATCGAAACGCGCGTGACCAAAGTTGGCCGGTCGAGTTTGAACGTCGCACATCGCATGTTTAAGGATGGCGTTCTGGTCAACGAAGCGACGGAAGTCCGTGTCTGGGCGGCCGCGCGCAAAGATGGGACACCCGGAATTGAGGGGGTCCTTATCCCCGACGATCTCGCCGGCCTCCTGCGTGGGGACTGAGGCTTCTTCACGATCGTTCACTCGTGCTGGTGCCAAATCGGTCAGGCGTACCCATCGCGAACTTACGCAAATAGGATGATCGGATCAGCGGTTCCGGGAAAAGCTTTCCGGGTGTAGCAATCGCCTGAACTTTGGCAAAGGTTTCAGCATCAATTGGTTCAGCTGCGTCTGCCAGCGATTGGCCGAGTTGTTCGGCTGTTCGTGCTCCGATGATGGGAATGCGACCAGGCCCGCTTTGCATCAGCCAGCGCAGGGCCAGGCGTCTCGGCGCCATCCCGGTATCCGAAGCGATGTCACTCAATCCGTCACGGGCTGATTTGACCCCGGCAGGGATGCGATCGGCAGGTTGGCGCATGGGGCTGTCGCCATAAGCCAAGGCTCCTGCGGCCAGCGGTCCCCAGCAGAAGGTCGAGAGGCCAAGCGAAGCCGCCATGGGGAGTAGGTCTTGCTCGACCCCTCGGGATATCGCGTTGTATTCAAGCTGCAGGGCAACAACCGGAGCCGAGCGCTGCATTTCAGCCATGGTCACAGCCCGTGAAGCGATCCAGGCCGGGGTGTCAGACAGGCCAAAATAGAGAATCTTGCCTGAGCGCACCAGGTCATCGGCAGCGCGCAGCACTTCTTCGACAGGTGTCGTGAAATCCCAGAAATGCGACCAGAGCAGGTCGATGCGGTCCGTCTGCAGACGCTTCAGGCTCGCTTCGACCGACTGGATCATCGAACGGCGACTATTGCCGCCTGCCAGTGGATGCGGCTTGGCTGAGGCTGTGTATTTGGTGGATAGCACAAGCTCATCACGGCGTCCCTGCGCGAAGGCGCCGATAATCTCTTCGCTGCGTCCGTCGGCATAGTTTGGGGCCGTATCGATCGTTGTCCCGCCTGCCTCGACAAACCGGGTCAGGATTTGATTGGCCTCGTTGTCATCGCAGCCCCACGCGCGCTCGTCGCCAAAGGTCATGCTGCCAAGCGCCACTTCCGAACTGCGTAAGCCAGAGGGACCGACCAGCACCTGCTTCAACATTTCCACTCCCTCGTTACCTGATTACCGTTGCTGCTTTTGATCTGAATCAAGAAGCACGTCGAATATGCATGATAGTGCATTTCCGGCGTGCTTCATAGGGCATGATTATGGCATGGGAGAGTGAAAGTGGCTGACCCCGAAATCCTGATTGAAGACAATGCATCGGTGAGTGGCGAAGGGTTTGTCGAGGTCAACTACGACGATCTCATCCCCAATAATGTTGATCTTTCGTCGGATCGCCAGCTCCTCCGGGCGCTCGAAAAGTGGCAGCCGGAATATGTCGACTGGTGGAAGCAAATGGGGCCTGACGGGTTCCAGGCCTCCGACGTCTATCTGCGCACGGCGGTTGGCGTCGATCCGGCAGGCTGGGCCAAGTTCGGCCACGTGAAGATGCCGGAATATCGCTGGGGAATCCTGTTGGCGCCCGAAGTCGAGGGGCGGACAATTCCGTTCGGCAAGCACAAGGGCGAGCCGGTATGGAAGGAAGTGCCTGCCGAATACCGTTCGCTTCTGCGCCGTCTGATCGTGGTTCAGGCCGATACCGAGCCGGCTTCGGTCGAGCAGCAGCGTCACCTTGGCCTCACTGCGCCCTCGCTCTACGATATGCGCAATCTGTTCCAGGTCAATGTCGAGGAAGGTCGCCACCTCTGGGCGATGGTCTACCTTCTGGTGAAGCATTTCGGCCGCGATGGCCGCGAAGAGGCACAGGCGCTGCTCGAACGGCGCAGCGGACACGAAAACAATCCCCGCATCCTTGGCGCCTTCAACGAGGCGACCCCGGACTGGCTGTCGTTCTTCATGTTCACCTATTTCACCGATCGCGATGGCAAGATGCAGCTCGCTTCGCTGGCCGAGAGCGGGTTCGATCCGCTTTCACGCTCTTGCCGGTTCATGCTGACCGAAGAAGCCCACCACATGTTCGTCGGTGAAACCGGAGTGGGACGCACGATCGAGGCGACCTGCACGGCGATGGCAAAGGCCGGGATAAGCGATCCCTACGATGTCGAGGCGATCCGCGCGCTCGGCGTGATCGACCTGCCGCTGATCCAGCGCAAGGCGAACTTCCACATGTCGGTGACACGCGATCTTTTCGGCAGCGAGATTTCGGGGAATGCGGCCGCGGCCTTCTCAGCAGGACTCAAGGGTCGCTTCGGCGAAGCAAGGCTCGATTGCGACGACCATGTGCTCGAGGACGCAACCTACACCGTCACCCGCGCGATCGACGGCAAGTTCGTCGATGAGGACGTACCTGCGCTCCGCGCGATCAACTCGCGTCTGCTCGATGACTACATTGCCGATTGCCAGACCGGGATCGAACGCTGGAATCGGGCGATCGCCAAGGCTGGGATCGATTTCAAGCTGACTCAGCCGCACAAGGGATTCAACCGGCGGATTGGTGAGTTCGCGGATCAGTTCATCACCCCGGCAGGCGATGTTGTTGACAAGGCCGCGTGGGAAGCGAGCCGCGATGAATTTCTGCCGACGTCGGCGGACATGCAGTTTATCAACTCGCTGATGCAGCCCGTTCATGCTGCTGGTGAGTATGCAACGTGGATCGCGCCGCCACGCACCGGCATCAACAACCAGCCGATCGATTTCGAATACGTGAAGATCGCTTGACCGACGACAGAATCGAGAAGGGTCGGAACCTGACCGTCAGGCTCTGACCCTTTTAATGGGGCCTCGGTGGGCCTGCGACGGCTATCGGGCCGATTCCGTAAGGCATAAGGGCAGCCATGCGCTACCGGTCAGTCTCGATACGGCGCGTTTGGTGACAGGCATCACCGTCTGGCTCAGGGATCGATGGCGATCTCCACACTGCGTTTCCCCGCGTCTGCGGGAGAGCGGGTCGCTTGGGCGTTGATCCGAGGCTCGGCCATGACGATACTTCGAGGGTCGACCCCAAGGGCGATTAATGCGTCACGTACGGCTTCTCCCCTCGCAATTGCCTGCGAGACAGGTTCCTGGATTGATGAGCCATCGTCGAGCGCGACGGTGCCCACAGAGCCCTGAATCTGCACTCGCCCGGCGTTGGCGGCAATTGCGTAGACAGCGGCCTCTTCGACAATGCGTTCTGGAGAAAAGAAGCCTTGCCCCATGTATTGGCTTCCGAACATATAGGGCACGACGAAACTCTTATGCTGGTAGGGCGGGGGTGGAGCCGCGACTTCATCGCCCAGATGTGATATGAGTTCGAACAGTACTTCTGGTGGCGGCATGGGCGTGGCGAACCCTTCGGCGGGCAATCGCTCGCGGCAGGTTTCGTCGATCTCGGGCAGAACTGAAATATTCAAGTGGTCCAGAGCTTTCCCGCCGCAAACATCCGGCGCGCTGCCAACGACCCCCTCAACCAGGACCTTGTGGCCTTGTTCGGGGTTGAAGGGCGGCGGCGCACTTATCGAATAGAGAACGCCCTCGTTCCGTGCCACATGGCAACCTAGGTCCGTGTCCCGAAAGATCGGACACGTGATAAACGCGGTGTAGTCACCAGCCTGCGGAGCGGCGACTGCTTCGCCCGACAGCATCGCCAGCAGCGCAACCAGCGTGGGAGCGCGAGCTTTCACAGGACCCTCAGGACGTTCGCCAGATCGGCCTTTTCTTGCGGATCAAGCTTCATGTTGAATCTCTTGTCATAAAATTCGACAATATCTGCGATCGTGGCGGCCAGACCGTTGGAAAAATAGGGTGGCCGCGCTGCCAATCCGCGGATTTGCTGCATATTGATCGCGCCGACGTCGGCGCACAGCCCGGATATCAGCGCCCGGCCAGGATCGTGCGTGAGAATGACGCGTCCCAGATAGGGGTGCGGAGGAGCGTCCTGGTGGCAGGTGATCCTGAAGAGCGGCAAATAGGGCGTGGCAATAGCCTGTCGCGCGATATTGGCGGTGCCAATGTCCATATAGCCCGGGGCATTATCCATGCCCGTGCGCTGCATGTTGTGGCAGTTGATGCATGAAAGCTTCATCGGATTGCCCAGACCCACCGAGTTAAGCCGGGAAACATCATCGATGACGAAGGCCCGGTAGGCGTAGATCTCATAGCCTCGGGCCACCGAATCTCGAAACTCTCGCTGCGAGCGCGTTTCGCGCTCCTGATCCGGGCGAACTGCAGCTGGAGCAGGGCGGGGGAAGATGAAAGTTCCCTTGAGCCCAGCCAAGGCAGACGCGGTCTTCCACCCTTCCAATTCGGGAAACGGCGGCCGGCCTGGATAGACGCCAAGCACCCCTGCCTTGCCTGTCGCCAGAGCGCGTGGTCCGGCACTGGCCCCACCGGTGTTCAGCCAGCCGCCAACCTTGTCGCTGCTCTGGGCAACATAGAGTTGCCGTTCAAATTGCACGATCTGGCCAATGACGGCAGCGGATGGCGGTCCCTTCGCCTGCAGGTGCGAGAGAGCGGCCTCCGTCGCCTGTCCCTCAAGTGAATTCTGCCGGTTATCGGCCAGAATGTTGTTGTTGAGAAATTTCCCTGTGACGGGATCGCGGGGCAAGACGCGGCCAAGCTTCACGTCCCAGCGGCCCAGCACGCTTGCTGAATAGCGCAGATTTGCGGGCAGGCGCGGACGCCGGAACACCGAAACCGTCGGATTGGCGCTGTTTATCCCATACTGGCTATCGAGATTGCAACCCGTGGGGTCGCTCACAACTTCGATATCGAACTCGGGGCGAATGGCGGTTCCATTTGGCGAGCGGGGCGGCCAGGCTAGGCCAATCCGGATCAAGCCATGGTCGAGAAGAAGCGAATGAGAGGCGCGACTGCGCTGCGGCAGGCTTGGACAGTTTGATCCGTCAATTGCCGCAAATACGGGATCCCTTCCACCGGTCGCCTCCCATCGTTTGCGCAGCAGGGCCGGCGTGATGCTCATGCCGGCTGACGGTTGGTGGCAGCTGACACAGGCCCGTCCGTTACGACCGATTGGCGTGAAGAAGGGATGGCCCCGCGTCGATACGTCGCTGCCATGGTTCAAGACACCCACGGTGCCAAAGTCGTTTGGAAAGTCTACCTGTCCGGTCAGGCGATAATCGCCGCCCGGAGCCCACCAGTCCGATGCGCCCGCAGCCTGGCCAGTAGGCTCACTCGCTCCGGGACCGGTCTCATATTGCATTTCGTCCGGTGGGGTGCCGAAGGCGCGGTATCCAATAGACAGCATCGCGGCAGCGCAGCTCAGCCCCAATATCGCGCGTCGTATGCCGGACGAAATTGCCATTGCCATCACCATTCCGAAGGCACGAGCTGAACGTCGAGCCGGCACAAGGTGCTGTCGGGCCAATCTGCTCTCTGCACGTTGCCACTGACGGAAAAGCTCTTCGTCATCCGGAGGAATTCCTCGAAGAACACCCTCAGTTCCATGCGCGCGATCGGCGCTCCCAGGCAGGTGTGAATGCCGCGCCCGAAAGCGAAATGGCGGTTCGCGCTGCGATCGATCTGAAAATCAGCGGGGCAGCGGAAGGCGCCTTCGTCGAAATTGGCCGCGCCATAGGCGGGCATGACTTGCGCCCCGGCCGCAATTGTCACGCCGGCCAACGAAACCTCAGTGGTCGTTTTGCGATTTAGGGCCTGGACGGGAGATTCGATGCGGAGGCATTCTTCAATAGCGTTGCGCAACAGGGCCGGGTCAGCCCTCAGACGAGCCTGCTCCTCGGGATGCTGGGCCAGCAGCAAGGTGCTGCCTTCGATCGCCGTCCGGGTGGTCTCGTGGCCGGCCATCAGGATGAGAACCATGATCTGGATTATCTCGGAATTGGTCAGACTGCGGCCTTCGACCTTGGCGTCCAACAGTCCGCTGACAAAATCTTCAGAAGGGTTTGCACGGCGAAGGTCGATGAGGTTCTGGGCATAATCCATCACCGGCTTCAGTGCGGCGAAGCGGTTCGAGACCATCTCGTCGTCGGTGACGGCTATTTCGGAAGCGACGAGGCCTTTCTGCGTTTCATGGATCATTTCCCATTCCGCGTCGGAAATGCCCAGAAGGTCGCACAGAACCTTGAGGGTCAATTCCTCGGCGATCGGGCGTAAGTCTCCGCCACCAGCAGCGACGAAGGGTGTGAGCAGCCTGATGGCATGCTGGCGCACGCGCGGTTCCAAGGCGGATGCGGTGCGGGCATTGATCAGTTGATTGAGGATGCGGCGGAAGTGGCTGTGGACCGGCGGATCGAGTTCGATCGGGATGGTAAGTTCCGGGCCGAACAAATATTGCGCGCTCGAGAACGTTTCCGTATCGAGCAGCACCTGCTCGACCTCGGACTGTCCGATGACGACCCATGCTTCTTTTCCGGGAGCCAGCGCGACCCGCTGCACCGGACAGGTGGCGCGTCGGGATTCATAGACAGGAAAGATGGCACCGTCCGGCGTTGCCTGCTGTGCTCGCCAGTCTGCCTGTATGTCCCATGTATCCATAAAGCGCTCCTCAGCCGACTCGGAACGGTCAGGGACACATTCCATTTATACCGTTATACGTTAAATGAACCATGGTTCAAGAACTGCATCCACTTGACCTAAGCTAATGATTGCCGCAGTCATGACCGGTGGAGGACGTCACGATCCGAACGCTGTCACCCGCGCGCGCTTGATCGAAGGATTTGGATGCCTGTCATAACCCCACCGGCCCGCCTTGCCGACCGCAGGCGGGAACTCGCGCGCAAGACGATTTTGGACGCTGCCCATGGCATATTGTCGCGCGATCGCGTCGAGGATTTCTCCGTGCGGCAGCTTGCCGCAGAGGCCGGCGTAAGTCCGGTCACAGTCTTCAATCATTTCGGCACCAAGCAAGGCATACTTCGCGCCCTGGCCGAGCGCGATCTGAGTGAAATTACCCGGCAGTTCGAAGAGCGCAGACCAGCTCACGATGTCGTTTCGCGTGCCATGACGCTGCTCGACGTCAGCATGGACGTCTACCTGGCCGAGCCAACGATCTTCAGGGCAACGCTTGCCTCGTTTTTTTTCGAGCGATCGGGCATAAACAAGATTGAGTTCGACACGAGGAGCGTGGGTTTGTGGCAACTTGCCCTCAACGAGGGGGAGGGCCTCAATCCCGACCTTCCGTCGACCGTGCGGGACCAGTTGCCCAAGCAACTGGCCATCACCTTTGCGGGCGTGCTGATGCTCTATTTGTCCGGAGACCTTTCGGAAGCGGAAATCGATCAGGCCAGCAAGCGGAGCTGCGGTCTGGCCATGCTGGGCTTTCTTGATGATGAGCACCGAGACAAGCTGGTGGGGATGCTTGCGAGCGCCAGTAAGATCTGATCCTCCCGGCGCTCGCACGTGGCCGACGCTGTTAGAACTTGTACTTCGCTGAAATAGTGATTTCACGCGGACGACCGATATAGCTGTAGTCGTATCCCGAGACCGAACCCAGAAAGCTAGTAATCTTGTAGGTCTTGTCGGTGAGATTGGTTCCGCTGACAGCAAGTTCCAATTTGGGTAGGGCTGCGGGCGTGAACGCAATCCGAGCGGTATACAGCGTGTACCCGGGCTGGGAAATTTCGGCAGTATTCAGGTTATCGAAGTAGACCTGGCTGCGATACGTCGCATCGCCATGGATGCGCACTGTCCCCAAGCCGCCGACCGATGTTTCATAGGTGGCACCAGCGTAGGCATTCCACCGTGAGATGTTTGATAGGCGGTCCGCTAGAGTGATTCCGGTCCGAACGGCGTTGGGCGAAATGCTCAGGTAGTGGTCGTCGATGTACCCCGCGTTGAGGTTGAGCGTCAGTCCGCGGACGGGAACCGCGGTAATTTCAGCTTCAAAGCCCTTGATGCGGGCATCGCCGCCGTTCTCGATCGTGCTGGTCGGCGCGCCGGTATTGGGATCGAGGAACAGGGTCGTCAGCTGAATGTCCTTGTACTTCGAAGTGAACAAGGCGAGGTTTGTCCGAAGCGCCCGGTCCAGCCAGTCGGCCTTCAGACCGATTTCGAACGTTTCGGCACGCTCGGGGCGGAACGGCTGATTGCCGACCGCAGCGTTGACATTGTTGTCCCGGCTGTTCCAGCCGCCGCTCTTGAACCCCTGCGAATAGGTGCCGTAGAGCAGGATGCCGCTGGTGGGTTTCCAGTCGATGCCCACCTTGGGTGTAAATGCCGAAAACGTGTCCTTGAGCCTGGTTTGCGGCACGAGGTCAAAACCAAGCTCGGTCACCGACACGCGCTTGTCATAGACTTTGTGATCGGACGTGTACCGGCCGCCCACGATCAGAGTCACGTTTTGGAGAACCTTGAAGCGCTCTTCAGTGAACACCGCATAGCTGCTGGTGCGGATGGCCGTGGCACTGACCTGTGACAGTGACAAGAACGGCAAGCCGGCTGGCGCTGCCCCCCGATAGATGTCGACGTCGGTACGATCGGTTGCACGCTCGTGGGAGTAGTATCCGCCCACCAGATAACTCAGGCGGTCCCCGAAAGTACTGCCGGTAAGCTGGATTTCCTGGCTGAACTGCTTGCTGGTTTCGTGCGGGCTGCTGTGGAAGACGGGGTAAGGCGTGCCATCGGCATCCACCGCAACATCGCTTTTGAGATAGCGATAGGCGGTGATCGACTTGACGGTGAGCCAGTCCGCCGCCTCATAGCTACCGTTAAGCGACAGCCCCCAGATATCGTGATTGTCGTAGGACGGACCAGTCGCGTAATTGTAGCGCAGGTTGCCTGTAAAGAAGCGCTGATCGAAGACCGTGCCTGCCGGCAATCCGAGGATTGGGTTGAGATACGGGGCGATGAACGGATTGTAGAGGTCTTCGCGGACCCGGAACCCCCCCGTCGGCACCGACGGGTATAGGCGGCTGATGCCACCAGCCGGGCCGTTCTGCCGTTGCACGCTATAGTCACCGCTCAACGTCAGATCGAGGCGATCCGATGGAGCGATACGCAAGGCGCCGCGGAAAACCCATTTGCCTTCGTCGCCCAGATCCTTTCCGGTTGTGAGCTGATGCCCGAAGCCATTGGCGCTGATCCGGGCAGCCGAAAGCTTAAGCCCTGCGGTTCCATCGGCCAGGGGCGCATTGACGTTGACGATGCCGTCGAACCGGCTGAAGCTGCCCGTGCGTGCTTCGATGTCGAATGCCGGACTTCCCGTCAGCTTGGGTTGAACGGTGGTGATGCTGATGGCACCACCGATCGTATTCCGACCGAACAGGGTGCCCTGCGGGCCCTTAAGAACTTCGATGCGCTCAACGTCGGTGATCGCCTGCATTCCACCCATGGTACGAGCCACATACACGCCATCCACATAGAGGCCGACGCCTGGGTCGTTGGGGAACAGGTAATCGGCAGCACCGACGCCACGAATGTAGGCTTGCAGCGTGGAGCCGCCGCCGAACGACGATGATTGCACGATGCTGAGATTGGGCGCCGTTGCGCCGAGGTCGCCAAGGTTGCGGATGCCGCGGTCGGCAAGCGTGTTCGCGCTGAGCGCGGTAATGCTGATCGGCGTGTCCTGCAGCCTGGTTTCGCGACGTTCCGCCGTAACGATGATGTCCTGAACGGCGCCGACGTCATTGTTCGTCGTTGCAGCCTCCTGCGCCTGTGCCATGACGGGCACGTTAAGTGCTGCGATGCTGGCCGTGGCAACCAGCCAAGTGCGGCGCGATAAAATGGTCATTATTGCCTCCCTTCGGATGTTGGTTTCGAGAACCAATGTTATTGCGATAATAAGTATGGAAATGGCGCCGCCTCAGGCGCGCGAACCCAGCCCCAATTGGGATCAAGCCCGACCTGGTCCATCGTCGCGACTATCTCCCATTCGACCCTGCTCAACTTCCAAATCCCGTCATTCTTGCGAAATCGGTTCCGGTAGGTTGATAGCGATGGCATTGCCCGGCGCTCGTCTAGGCCGAACCCCTTGCCCATGAAGGTGAAGCCCCAGGTCATCCAGGATCCCTGGGCGTGCTGGCCGTCGGTGTCGATGGCGATCATCGGTGTCGTCAGCGCGTGGGCGCCAAGCACATGACCATTGCTCCGGAAGACGTTCGTAAATTCGGCCCATTCTGCTCTGACTGCGTCCGGACCAACGCGGGGCGGATTGCCGCCATAGGAAATCGAGACATCAGGATCGGCCAGATCGAACAGCTCAAGGATCTGCTCGAATGCGCCCGCGCCAAGGCACATCATGTAAGCGGCCTGCACGTTCTGGATCGCCATCATGTCGGCAACCTGCGCTGCATCGATCCGGAACGTTGGAAATCTCACATTCATCTGCGTGTAGCCCTCTCCATCGCCGGGCGTCGTCGCGGCATTGTTGAGCATGTTATACTGCGCTATTTATCATATCGCAATATTGAAAGTGTATCATGCTACAGTTATATCGCGCTAGTGGGCGCCGGGAGGTCGCCTGAGAGGAGAGAATATGGACGAGGTTCGGGCCGAAGTGGCAGAGCAAACGTGGAATGTCTTCGGAGAATGGGCTGCGCTGCAGAACCGCGCCCCGATGCCGCTCGAGGAACTGTACGGTGCGGCTCGCGCTGCCTGTCCCGTAAAGCGGATCAGCATGCCCGACGGCTCTCCCGCCTGGGCAGTTCTCGGGCAGGCGGAAGTCGACAAAGTCCTGATGGATACCGGGCGATTTTCAAACGAGATGAACCAGTTCGGGCCCACCCGCATGATTCCCATGGAAAGCGATCCGCCGGAGCATACTCCTTATCGCCGGATCCTGAACCGGCTGATCGATACCAAGAAGGCCGAACAGCTCACCCCTGCCGTGCGCGGTTACGTCGGCGGCCTGTTGCAGCCGCTGCTGGATGCCGGCTGCGGCGATCTGCGACCTGTCGCTGAAGAGTTGACCTTGCGCGTGCTTTGTCGCTTGGTAGGTGTTCCGGATTCCGAATGGACCGTGATCCAGGAGTCTCAGGCGGGCCGCAAGCCGGGCGAGGTGGCCAACACGACCGAGGAGGCGGTCAAGCACCGCTTTGCAGCGCTTGTGCCGGTGATCGACTATGCCCACGGATTGATCGAGCAGCGGCGCGCCTCGCCGGAGGATGACCTCGTCACGGGTCTCCTTCAGTCCAAAATTGGCGACAGGCCGCTGTCCGACGACGAATCCCTGCAGATGCTGATGCTGGTGCTTCTGGGTGGACATGAAACAACCCGGTCCGCCTTGCTCAGCGCCGTGATGCTGCTGGCGCTTAACCCCGATGTGCAGGCCCGCCTGCGGGCTGATCCGAGCCTGATACCGCAAGCAGTGGAAGAGTGTCTGCGCATCGAAGGTCCGGTCCAGGGACTGTTTCGCCTCGCGACTGAAGACGTTGAACTTGCCGGACAAAGGATATCCCGCGGCGAGCTGGTGATGCCGTTTTTCGGCGCGGCCAACCATGACCCGGCCTATTTCGAACGGCCGACTCAGTTCGATATCGATCGCCCCAAGTCCCGCAACTATGCCTTCGGGCGGGGCACGCATCTGTGTGTCGGAGCACCGATCGCCAGGATGGAGATGCGAGTCTTTATAGAAGAACTGCTGGCACGCACTTCGTCATTCGCGATCACGGGTTCGTTCGAGCGCGAAGGCGTGCCGGATCTGAGCTTTCGAAGGCTGGAGCTTACACTGCGCTAGCAGGCCCAACCGGAAAACCTGGACCGGCTTCGATCAGCAGGGCGGCCGCCTGGCCGCCCTCACCGATGCCCGCAATGATGATACGGGCGCCGGCAGCTGCGCTTTGCCGAATACGATCCAATGACAACATCGGCCCGGCGGCGCCGGTCCAGCCCAGTTCGGAAAAGCGGTCGGCCGGTCGGGCCCAAGGCATCGCCGCGCGCAGGGCGGTCAGCCAGGTGCTCCCGGCACTGCCGAACGGTTGCCATGCCACCCAGTCGACGCTTTCGCCGGCGGCGTCTGCGTCCGACAGGGCTCCTGCGACCACACGCGTGAGCAGTCCCGCCGCGCTGCCCTCCATCCAGTCGAGCGCATCATCGCCGATGTCGACATAGGCCCCATGCATCACCTGCGCGGAACCTACTGGTGCAAATGGAGATAGCGTGCAGTCCCTTCGGTCCCGCAGGCGCGCCCCCATCATTTCGTACGGAGTGCCGTCGGTGGCGCTCCGGTATGCCAGCAGTTTCGCCATGTTACCGGTATCAGAAACCACGGCGGCGGCGACCGCATCGCCAAACATTGCGTAACTCGGATCCGTGGGATCGAGTAGGCCTTCGCCCCGGATGTCCCAAATCGCCGGAGCGACGACGAGCACCTGTTGGCATTGGCCAGCGGCGACTAGGTCTGCGGCCAGCCCAAGCGCGTCAATCATCCCGCAAGCGCCGTTTTGCAACGCCAGCGCCTGCACGAGCGGGCTTACGCCCAGTTCGCGCTGGATAAGGGTTGCGATCGGCTGACCGGTCGCACCGGTTTCACACGTGATGAAATAGTCGATATCGGCCGTGCCAAGACCGGCTTCTTGGATTGCCCGGCGTCCGCACTCGACCGACAGCACTTCCAGTGCATCCTCGGCTGTCGTACGAGCAGGTGCGCTGGGCGCCTCGTCGACGTAGAGCTTGCGCCGAGCGGCTGGCACAGCTTGCTCCAGGTATTTCAGGTTCGCGCGGCTCAGTCTCCGCGCCGGCAGGACTTTGCACAGAGAAGCCAGGCGAGGGGAAATCCTGGTCATTGGCACCACCGCATCAGGAGCGCAGGATTGGCTCCGCCAACTCCACTTGCGTGGAGCAGGGAGATCGTCCCCTCGGGGAGTTCGCCGCGTTCCCGCAAGATCGACAGGCTGATTGCCCCGTCGACGTTACCGGCGCAACCGAAACTGTCGAACGTATCTCGGAAAACCTCGTCCGGGATCCCGATGGCTTCGCCAGCGTGTAGCAGAACGATCTGGTTGCGCGGTCCCATCTGATGGTAGAATACGCTACCCAGTTGGTCGGGCTTGATCGCGGCGCTGTCCAACGCGCGTTGCATTCCGTCCCCCAGCATTTTCGCAAAATCTGCACCCATCCACTTCAGTAGTGCAGCCAAATCGCGGACGGCCCAGAAGCCTCGTTCCTCGCCGATCGCACCGGGTGGAGCAACCGCCGGGAAGGCACGATCACGCAACCGCATGCGATAATCGCGATGCAGTTCGCCTACCGCGAAAAAATCATAACCAATGAATTCGGCCTGTAGCGCCTCGGACGAGATGATGGCGGAGGCGGCCCCATCGCCAGCCCAGGCTGCGACGGGATCGGTGGGATCACCTTCTTTCAGCCCTTCCGTGGCCGCAACTACAAGGATTCGGCGGTAGCGCCCACCTTTGCAAAGTTGCCAGGACAGCCGCAGCGCATCGACGAAACTGGCGCACTGACTCTGGATGTTGAGAACCCGCACGTCCGCGCCCAGCGCCAGTTCGCGGTGCACATAGCTCCCGAATGCCGGATACCATTGCTGCCAATGCGCGACAAAGCTTGTGGCGACGACCGCGTCAATGTCAGACGCGGCCAGCGAAGCACGGCTCAATGCTTCGAGCGCGACCGTGACCGCGGCCTTTTCACTTGCCAGCGGGTCCGCTGCAAACCTTCGAAAGGAGGAGGGCGAATTGAACGTGGCTCGGAATTCAGGGGGGATCAGCTCGAACAGGTAGGCCGTGTCGGCGCGGGTCACGACGACTGGCGCTTCGAAATGAGCCAAGGACTGGATGCCGACCGGGGTGTTTTCCGGCATGGGGCCGGCAAGCCAGCTCACCATCAGGACGTCACCGGGGACGCCACTGAAACCTCACACCGCGCCGGACTCTGTGCGATGGCAATATCCAAGGGTGCTAACATCGGCGATTGCTCCTCGTTTATGCGCAATGGAGCCGCGTGCCTCGCTCGGTGCAGTCCGTTGGAAATCAAGTTTGTGAATCATGATATGAATAGTGTATTGCAATCCAGATGGCAAGTTTGCGTTAGAGCATGAATACAAAAACCGGATGACACGAATGCCTTGCGCGCCCTTTCACTCGCGTTCAGTCAGTTGGAGCGTAGATAAGGTTACTGCATCAGACAGCCGATTGCGAATTATGGTGCTGTTAGGTACCAAGGCCGCAAGCAGGCGCTATTCATCACTCGCAAGGATCGCGAACCTATGCTTCCGTCGAGAGACGCGGAGCAAGAAATTTTTGGGATTGTTCATGGCCACATCGACCACTCAGAGCTTGAAGCAGCGTAAGCAGCAGATGACGCGCGACGCTGTTCTCGATGCAGCCGAGAGACTTTTGCAAAACAGTTCTGACGCGGATTTTTCCATGCGCTCGCTGGCCGAAGCCGCTGGGGTAGGATTTACCACCCCGTTCAACTATTTCGGCAACAAGAATGCCATCTTGCGCGCGCTTGCCGAGAGGTACCTTCTCAAGATCACCATTGCGTTTGACGAGCTCAAGCTTCCTTCGAGTGCCTATCTGAGGGTCAGGGAAATGAGCAAATGCGGCTTCGAGGTCCTCATGCAGCAGCCTAGGACCTACCGTACGGTGGTGAGCGCCCTCAACCAGCCCCATCCCGAAGGGCCTGACATGCGTCATGGTGCGCATAAATTGTGGCTTCAGGCGCTGGGTGATTTCACTGGAATCTGCTCAACCCGCGTCGAAATCGCTCGCTGCATTTTGCCGGATCAGCTCACGATCTCGTTCCGGGGAATCCTTACTTTGTGGGTTTCCGGCGAGTTGACAGACTTCGACCTGGTACCCACTATGGCTGCCGCAATAGGAGGATTGTTCTTCGGGCTGGCTGACTCCGAAGAACTTCCGATGATCGAACGCGACATGCTCGAGGCCGACAGCATCATGCAGCACCGCGTGTGACCCCATGCCGCGCTTGGTGACCATGCTCAATCAGTGAACATGGCCACCGCGCGTGTCCAGCCGGCACCGGCGCCCTTAATCTTTACCGGGAAGCATATCACCTCGAACCCCGCGGCCGGAAGGCTCTCGAGATTGTGCAGTTTCTCCATCTGCCAGTAGGGGCGCACCTTTCCTGCCTTGTGCCCTTCCCAGATGATAGAAGCATCGCCGGTTTCGGCGAATTTCTTTGCCGTGTAGGTGAACGGCGCGTCCCAGGACCATGCATCGGTGCCGACGACCTTGACTCCCCGTTCGGTCAGATAAAGCGTTGCTTCCCGGCCCATCCCGCATCCGGTTTCGACGTAATCCGGTTCGCCATAGCGGGCACCCGCTGCGGTATTGACGAGGACGATGTCGAGTGGCTGAAGGCTGTGGCCGATACGCTTGAGTTCCTGTGCTACGTCTTTGTCGGTGGCAACATAACCATTCGGGAAATGCCGAAAGTCGAGCTTTACGCCAGGTTGGAAACAGTATTCCAGCGGCGTTTGCTCGATCGTCGCAGCCGGCTTTCCCCCGGCTGTTGAATGATAGTGCCACGGGGCGTCCATGTGCGTGCCGTTATGCGGATTGACCTGCAGCTCTTCGACAGCCCAGCCTTCATGGTCGGGCAAATCCTGCTGCCTCAGGCCGGGGAAGAAGGGACCGATTTGGTGAAAAGTGTCCTGATGCGCCCAGTATTTGATTTGCGGGCGATTCGGCGGTGGATCCGATGCGACATCGGTTTCGATACAGATCGAAAGATCAATAAAACGACGAGCCATGGTTCAGCCTCCCTTGGTGACAATTTGTTCGATGGCGCCAAACATCGATACCCCGTCCGCTCCAAACGCCTCAAGGCGAACGCGTTCGCCGAAAGCGAGAAAGGGTGTAGTTGGTTCGCCATTGGCGATCGTCTCGATGCTTCGCTGCTCCGCGATACAGGTCGAACCAACCTCGGCAAATGCGGCGTTTGACACAGTTCCCGATCCGATGATCGTTCCGGCCGACAGGCGGCGATTGTAAGCTGCATGCGCGACCAATTGATCAAAGCCGAAGGCCATTTCGGTTCCATTTGGTCGCCCAAAGTGCTGCTCGCCGCGATGGACCGAAAGATCTAGCCCGACGCGTGCGTCTCGCCATGCGGCACCAAGCTCGTCTGGAGTTACGGCCACGGGCCCAAATGCCGTAGCAGGTTTGGCGCGAATAAATCCGAATCCTGTACGCATTTCGGCTGGACCGAACGCGCGAAGGCTCCAATCATTGGCCAGCATCACCAGCCGAATGTGGTCCCGGGCGACAGCTTCATTTGTACCCATGGGAACGTCGTCGAGGACGACAGCAAACTCGCCCTCGAAGTCGATGCCATCGACTTCCGAGCGGAACAGTGCGTGTTCCGTCGGTGCGAGGGTGTGATCTGAAAAACCCTGATACATGAGAGGGAATTCGGGGAAGTTTGGTTCCAGGCCAAAGGCCTTTGCCATCAGGCGGGCGTGATTTGGAAATGCGGAGGCATCAAGCCATTGGCGCGGGCGCGGAAGGGGGGATTTCGCGGCCGTTGGGTCGAAGTTAAAGACGTCGTTGACTGCCCCAGTTTCCAGCGCCTCCGCCAGACGACGAAGGTCTGGCTCTGCTGCATCCCAGCGATCCAGCGCGTCTTGCAGCGTTTTCGCCAAATTTCCGGCAAAGACTGCACGAGACAGGTCTTGAGAAACGACCGCCAGTGCCCCGTCGGGGGACCCATTATCAATTGTTGCAAGTTTCATTGGAGGGCTTTCCGCTGTCAAAAAAGGCTGCGATGATTGGGACGAAGATCAGACGTGGCGGTGATTCCGCCAGCGCGGACCGGCTCTTTGTTCCAAGTGCATCACGCAAGATTAGCAAAGAAGGTGTTGACGACGCCTTCGACCAATGCGCGATCGACGCGCGCTGCCTGCGCAACAATCCGTTCGGATGATTCAAGCAGTTGGCTGCGCAGAGCAGGCCACGCGACTCGGGTCAGGATTCCGTCGCGCTTGTGAATCTTGCCTGCAACCATCACCAACGATACGTCGGCGGCGCTCGCGTTGAACACTACGGCTGCAATCGGATCGATCGTCGGCGTCATTCCGATGGAATCGGTGCGGACTAGGATCAGGTCAGCTTGCTTGCCTACCTCTATCGTGCCGATCCGGTGATCCAGGCCAAGGGCTTCGGCTCCGCCCAGAGTGGCGAGGCGCAAGACGTCGCGGGCATGAATGTCCAGCCGCCGCGGGGCTCGTCCATTGCGCTCATGCTCCGCGTTTACCTGTGCGCGGGCCGATTGAACCATCATGCGCATCTGCGAAAACAGATCGCCGGAATAGTTCGAAACGATGTCCACCCCGAGCGACGCCTTCACGCCAGCGGCGTTCGCACGGAAGCCAATCGGGTATCCCATGCCCATCTGCATTTCGGTTTCCGGCGTGCTGGAAAGTCCGGCGCCGGCGTCGGCGATCATTTTCAGTTCATCGTCGGTTAGGCTTGCACCGTGAACGAACAGGAATGTCTCGTCGAGCAAGCTCGCCTCATGCAATTGGCGGACGAATTGATGACCCTGATCGTAGGCACCCATCGCGACATGGCATGAAATTTTCCGCGCACCGATTTCACGAGCGAATTGCACATCGTGCACGATTGCCTCGAATGGTGAGGACTCCGGTTCATTGGGTGCAAGGCCAAGCTGGATCAGGCCGTCGTCGCTCGACAGGGCATCCTTTCGGAGACGACGTGCATCGTCGAAGCGCCAGCCCATGTCGAAGCTGATATCCAGCGGATTGTGGTTCGTCGGGTTGGCGAAGATGCCATAACAAAAGATCGAACGAATACCGGCGTCCGTAAGTCCGCGAATTGCCTCGTCACTATGTGCTGGGGAGTTGAGGATGTGGCAGTGATCGACGATCGTTGTGATGCCAGCGTTCAGCGCGTCGATCGCCCCTATCCGATTGCCCAAATACACGTCATCCGGCGTGTAGTACGTGGAAAAGGTCAGACGCATCTCGGCCAGATAATCGTAAAGCGACCAGTTGCCCGCTGTGGACCGCAGCTGCGTCTGCCAGATATGCCGGTGGGTATCGACGAAGCCCGGCATGAGAATGCCGCCCTTGGCGTCGATGACGTCAGCGCCTTCTGCTGCCAGCCCCTGTCCGATTTCTCGGATGACACCGTCTTCGATAAGGACATCGCCCGCAATCTCGCCCTGGCCGTCGACCATCGTGAGAATGCGTGCATCTTTTATGAGAATTGTCTGTCGCCCGGGCGTCATGCGCTGCCTTTCCTAGCTCTTCGCTAATTTTTCCATCGACGTTGCCGCCTGCGCCGCGACCGTAACCGGTCACCCAGGGACACTATCGTTCCGCGGCGAGTGCTTCGAATGACTCTCACCACAAGACATATCTTGATCTCATTTTCATATCGCGATATCAACTGGAAATTGTTGATGGACGCTGCCAGCGGCGAAAGTCGGCAGCCGGAAGGGTGTGGTGCTATGAAAAAGGGCTGAGGTTCAGTCATCTTGCCTTGGCGACCGACAGAGCGCACGCGCTCCGGCAGCAGGAGGCCGAAAGGCCGTTGGCGTGTTTTTTGCGCAAGTGCTGGTCCGGTAGCGGCGCAGCCAAGCTTAAGCACATGATCATTCCGATCCAGCGCGGTCGCCGCAATCGATAGCAGTGGCGTTATATTAAGAGGAGGAAAACAATGAATTCTGTGTTGAGAGGGATTAGCCTGTTCACGATCGGCGCGTTCATTTCGACGCCTGTGTTGGCGCAAGAAGCGCCTCAAAGCGATCAAGGCCTGACCGACATCATCGTTACGGCCCAGCGCCGGGATGAGAACCTGCAAAAGGCCGCTATCCCTGTCACCGCCGTGAACAGCGCAGTGCTGACTGCCGAAGTTTCGAGCGGCGAGGATCTGACCAAGCTTGTTCCGTCGGTTACCATCTCGGGAGCCGGCGGCGGTACCAACCAGACCACCATCCGCGGCATTGGCACGCTGGCTGGCAACGGACTGGCTGAGCAGGTCGTGGCCCTCAATCTGGACGGCGTCTATCTCGCGCGTCCGGTTGCCGCGAATGGCCTGTATTACGATCTTGAGCGGGTCGAGGTGCTAAAGGGGCCGCAGGGCACGCTGTACGGTCGCAATGCG
Source organism: Aquisediminimonas profunda (assembly GCF_019443285.1). GTDB lineage: Bacteria > Pseudomonadota > Alphaproteobacteria > Sphingomonadales > Sphingomonadaceae > Aquisediminimonas > Aquisediminimonas profunda. The sequence goes on along the minus strand of NZ_CP080327.1, from coordinate 515,789 downwards.
ACGGCTGGCGCGATTAACGTCATTTCCAGGAAGCCGATTTTCAAGAATGAGGGATACCTGGACGTTCAGGGCGGCAACTATAACCTGTACCAGGCGCAGGGCGCCCTGAATCTGCGGCTGTCCGATACGGCGGCGATCAGGATTTCGGGCCAGGGCATTCATCGCGATGGCTATTTCCGCGATGGATACAACGACCAGAAGCAATACTCTGGCCGCGCATCCATCCTGGTTGAGCCCAGCACGGCGCTCTCGCTGCAGCTGACGGCAGACTATGTACACTTCGGCGGCATGGGCGCCACCGGGACCTACATCAATTTCGTCCCACCATCCGATCCGTATGCGGGCGTGGTCAACCCGGTCGTTAACGCGATACGGGCAAGCGTGGTGATCCCCGGCCTGACGACGCCTGCTGGCCTCGCTCCCATCAAGGCCGATGGCTTCAATGCCACGAATCTTTATGGACTGACGGGCGTCATCAAGGTGGATACCGGCGCCGGCGAACTGACCATCATTCCCGCCTATCGCCGTTCGAACCTCAACTATCTGCATTACAACGCGGGGTTCCCAGTCGCTACGGTCGAACATTCGGACCAGAAATCACTGGAAGTCCGCTTCTCTACGCCTTCGGATAACCGCTTCAAAGCAACGGTGGGGGGATACTATTTCGACGAGAAGGGTGATTTCAAACTCGACGCATACGTTTTCGGCGTGCCGGACAACATCACTCTGTTCAGCCCGTCGACATCTCGGGTCGATCGGTACAATACAACGTCGCTCGCCATGTTTGGGCAAGCCACCTTTGACCTGACGGACACCGTTCGCATGATCGGCGGCCTGCGCTATACCAACGAGAAGAAGAGTATTCTCGGTGCAGCGGTCATCCCCTTTGCGCCTTCGCCGTTCGGCAACGTGCCGGTGGATGGCAACCTCGAGTTCAACCGGTTGAACTGGAAGGCGGGCATCGAGGCCGATATCGGTCCACGATCGCTGGTCTACGCAAACGTTGGGACTGGCTTCAAGGCGGGCGGCTTCTTCATGGCTCCGGCTCCCAACAACACCTATCGCCCCGAAAGCCTCGTTGCAGTGACGGTGGGTTCGAAGAACCGCTTCATGGACAACAAGCTCCAGATCAATCTCGAAACGTACTACTGGAAATACAAGGACAAGCAGACGACGCATCTCGTTGGCAATGACTTGGTCACCGAAAACGCCGGCGCGGCCACGCTCTACGGGTTTGAACTGGAAACGAGCTTGCGGGCATCGCGCGATGACCTTTTATCGTCGAATATCCTCTACAACCACACCAAGTACGACGACTACACCTTCCTGCTTTCGAACCTGTCCGCGTGGAACTGCCCTAGGGTCGCGGTTTCCGGCGCCAATGACAGGATCAACTGTTCAGGCAACGTCCTGCAACAATCTCCGAAGCTTTCGATCAATCTCAACTACGAACATAGCTTCAGGCTTGCCAGCGGTGCCCGCGTCGTTTTCGCGGCGGCAGGAACTTATCGGTCGGGCTACTGGGCCGGCGATGAGCAACTGGCCGGGCAACGGCAGGATGCATACGTGAAGGGAGATTTCAGTCTCACCTACAATGCGCCCGATGATCGCTTCTATCTCGGCGCCTATGTGGAAAACCTTGGGAATGAGGCCGTCAAATCGGGTTCGTTCGTCACATCGATTCTCAACCAGCCCATTGTCGGCCTCTATGCTCCGCGGACCTACGGCGTTCGCGCCGGGATCAACTTCTGATATGGCGATCCGGAGCAAGGGAAACCCGACCAACCAGGTGGCGCCTGCAATCACTCATGCCACGGAATATCGGAAATGAGGATGCCCGGCGGTAAGGTGATCATAACCGGAGGCGGCATTGCGGGGCTGTCGCTCGCGCTCACGCTGCACCAGATCGGCGTGCCTTGCGTCGTCTATGAGGGCGTTAGTAGACTGGCCGCGCTGGGCGTGGGTATCAACCTTCAACCTAATGCGGTGCGAGAGCTGGACGATCTTGGGATCGGCGAGACGGATCTTGATGCCGTCGGCCTGCCGGCGCGCGAATGGGCGTTGGTCGGCCTCAACGGCAAGGAAATCTACGCCGAGCCGCGCGGCAAGTTCGCCGGCTACAAGTGGCACCAGTATGCCGTGCATCGCGGCCGGTTTCACCTCCTGCTGGCGCAGAAGGTGGTGGAGCGGCTTGGCCCCGACGCACTGGTGCTTGGTCACAAGGTCACCGGCTATCGCAAGAACGCAGACGGGGGCGTCACCGCATTCGTTCGTAGCGAAGATGGCGTCACCCGCGAGGTGAGCGGAAGGCTGCTGATCGGCGCCGACGGTATTCACTCCGCGGTGCGCGCCCAGATGCATCCTGCCCAGCCGCCGATCCATTGGGGCGGCACGATCATGTGGCGCGGCACGGCCAAGGGCGTGCCGATCCGCACAGGGTCCTCGTTCATTGGCCTTGGCACCGATCGCCACCGTGTCGTGCTCTACCCCATTTCGCATGCCAATGACGATGGTCTCGCCGATATCAACTGGATCGCGGAGCAGACCTTCGACACGGATCACGATTGGCAGAAGTCCGGCTGGTTTCGTCCCGTGGCATCGGCCGAATTCGCGCATGAATTCGACGGCTTCGTCTACGACTGGTTGAACCTTCCGGCGCTGCTGGCCAAGTCCGATTGTGCCTATGAAAACCCGATGATTGATCGCGAGCCTCTGCCGACCTGGGTCGATGGCCCGGTGGCCCTGGTGGGCGATGCCGCCCAGGCCATGTATCCGACCGGGTCCAACGGGGCGACCCAAGCGATCATCGGCGGCCGGGTGATGGCGCGGATCATGCTGGACAAGGGTGTGACCCCGGCGGCGCTCGCCGCCTATGACGCGGAACTGTGCGGTCCGGTCGGCCAGCTGGCGCTGCGCAACCGCGAGGCAGGTCCATTCGGCCTGCTGCGCATGGTCGACGAACGCTGCGGCGGCCAGTTCGACGATATCGACGCGGTGATCCCGGCCGAGGAACGTAGACAGTTCATGCTTGCCTACCAGAAGGCTGCAGGCTTCGCCAAGGAACAGCTCAACGCGGCTCCACGGATAGTCCCGAAGGGCGCACGGGCCGAGCTGGCGGAGTAAGGGCAGGCCGCGTGACCCCGTTCGGACGGTCACCAGCTTTCTGCCTCGAGGTCGAGGTTCGCCAACTCGAAGCGCGCGACCGTGACAGCGCGGACCGGTGCGCCTGATCGGGTTCACCGGAGGGCTGGTTTTCGGCCTGCTGACGTGCCGTATCCTGCCCAGCGGAGCCGATTGGCAGGCGGTGCAGCCCGGTGGCACGATCGATCTCCAGGCCCGCAATCTGCTGGAGCTGGAGGACGGCACTCGGGTCGAATTGCAGTCGCGGGGGCCGGCGCGCGGCTAGGGCCAGCTACTTCTGGTTGCCGATCTGGCTGCGCACCGCCAGCCCCGCCCTTGTCGCGCTAAACGGCGCGCAATTCCTGGGCCGGGGGCGCAAGCTCGCGAGCCACGTCGAGATCGAGGCCTTCGCGTTTCCCGGCAAGCACTGATGCCGCGCGGGTAGTGCTATGCCACGTGGATTGTACCGCCCCGCTCCGGCATCAACAACCAGCCGCTGGACTATGAGTACGTGAAGATCGCCTGACCGGCGAGGGGATTGCGAAGGGCCGGAACCTGACCGCCAGATTACGGCCGTTTCAATGGGGCCTCGGTGGACCCGAGACGGCTATCGGGCCGATTCTGTCAAGCCCATGCCGAGAGCCACCATGCGCTCCGACAGTTCGCTGGCCTTCTCCGACCAGCCGGACAGGTCGTCGACGTTGATGATGTCGACCGCGCCGTCTTCGGAGATGAAGCGCGCGCCGGAGAAGCTCTTGATGCACAGAAGCCCAGAAGAGCGGCGCGAAAGGACACCGCTCGCTGCGAGGTTGCGCCTCTCAAGGACCGCCGCAATTTCGGTCATGGCTGACCGCAACGCACCCGGATCTTTGTGCCAGTTGGTCAGGCGTTCCTCGATGACCTGGCGCTTTTCGGCGAACGGCATGGCCTTCAGTGTGTAGGAGAGGAACTTCTGCTTTTCCTGGGCGCAGAACCAGCGCGCTACAAACTGGCTGACGCGATAGTCGAGCAACGAGCAACGGGCGATAAACCCGCCGATCTCGGCATGGGCATCGCGCATTGCAGCGTCAGCTTCCTGAACTTCCATCTTGAGTCTCCTCAGCCAATCTGCGCTGCCCAGCCGGCAGCCCATTCGCCGGCGACGTCCTCGGCCAAAGTGCCGCTTGATGCGTCGTGGCGTTCGATATCGACAATTCTGCTCGCGCCGCAGGCTGCTAATGCAGCATCCCAGCGATCGCCAGCTGCGCAAAAGGTGTCGGCATAAGTGCGATCACCCAATGAAAAGATGGCGTAGCGCTTTCCCGAAAGATTGCATCCAGCCTCGACGGCTGCGAACAGGGCCTGGCCGTTGTCGGGGATCTCGCCGTGGCCGTAAGTCGAAGTGACGATTACTAACAGCTCGTACGGGTCAAAGGCAGACGTATCCAGACCGTCCATCAACTGCCGTTCGCAACCGACGCCAGCACCCGACAGTGCGGCCTCGACCTCTTCGCCGCACATATCGGCGAGGCCGGTCATCGTGGCAACAAAAATGCCGGTGCGTGTCTTTCCGCTCGACATAGGCCTCCCCATCCGGAAATATGATTCGTACAACGCCCCAATATGCAATATAGTGCAGGTATGCAAGCTAGTCAGCCGATCCAAGATCCAGAAAGCACTCCGGCCAGCCTTGAGATCGCAGCGCGCATCAGGTCCGCGCGGGCGCGGGCGGGCTTTACGCGCAAGCAACTGGCTGCTGCTTCCGGTGCCTCCGAGAGATACCTTGCCCGGCTCGAGGCAGGAACCGGTAATCCGTCGATCGAAATGCTCATGGGTGTGGCAGACGCATTGGGCCTAGCTGTGGCGGACCTTTTGCCCATCGGCGGCGAACGTGATCGTGAAATCGCGCATGTCGCGCAGCTCCTGCGCCGGATGCCGCACGAGCGCCTTCGCGCGGTCCTTGACTGGCTTGGCGAAAAGCAGGTTGGATTGTTCGACAAGGGGCGCCGAATAGCACTGATCGGCTTGCGCGGAGCAGGCAAGTCTTCCTTGGGCAAGGCCCTCGCAGAGCGCATTAATGTGCCATTTTTTGAGATTTCGAAGGAAGTCGAACGCCGCTATGGCGGAGACATTGGCGTTCTGCTCGAGATCAATGGGCCAGGAGCGCTACACCGCTATGAAGCGGAGGTTCTGGATGAGATATGCCGGACGCACTCAAGCGCGGTGATCGCGGCGCCCGGAGCGGTCGTTGCCGACGGCAAGCTTTACGAGCAACTGCGGCGCTCCGCATGGACGGTATGGCTTCAGGCGAACCCCGAGGACCACATGCAGCGCGTCGTAGCCCAAGGCGATTTGAGGCCGATGAGCGGAAACCGGGCGGCCATGACCGACCTGAAGGCCATTTTGTCTGCCCGCGAGGCTGACTATGGCCGCGCCGATGCGCGGCTCGACACCTCGGCTCAGGACTTCTCGCAGACGCTTGACCTTCTTGAAGGAATGACCGCAGCTCTCGCAAAATGAATTATAGTGCTTGTTTGATCTCGATCAATGTCCTATTGTTCCGTTTGTGATCGGGACAGAGGAGCGATTCGATGGCAACCCAACTCGCCGGGGCGGCGGAGCCCCAGGCAACGCTGTTCACCTATGACCAGGACGGCGAAACGTATCGGCACTGGAATCTCAGCATCGAGGGGCGCATCGCTACCGTTGCGATGAATGTCGACCCCGATGGCGGGCTGTTGCCGGGTTACAAGCTCAAGCTCAACAGCTACGATCTCGGTGTCGACATGGAACTGCATGACATCGTGCAGCGCTTGCGTTTCGAACATCCGGAAGTGGGCTGTGTGGTCCTGACCAGCACGAACGAGCGGATCTTCTGCTCGGGAGCTAACATCTACATGCTTGGCACCTCCAGCCATGCGTGGAAGGTGAACTTCTGCAAGTTCACCAACGAGACCCGCAATGGCCTAGAGGATTCCTCGCAGAACGGCAGCCTCAAGTTTCTCGCGGCGGTCAACGGGACATGTGCGGGCGGCGGTTATGAAGTGGCGCTCGCCTGCGACGAGATTCTGCTGATCGACGACCGCTCGTCGGCTGTATCGCTGCCGGAAGTGCCGCTTCTGGCTGTATTGCCCGGCACCGGCGGCCTGACCCGCGTCGTCGACAAGCGCATGGTCCGCAAGGATCTCGCCGATGTTTTCTGCACCTCTGAAGAGGGTGTTCGAGGCCGACGCGCAAAAGACTGGGGCCTTGTAGACGACATTGCGCCCCGCGGACGCTGGGACGAGGCCGTCAAGGCACGTGCCGAGGCGCTCGCCAAGACGAGCCCGCGTCCGCTGACGGCCCAAGGCGTGAAGCTCACCCCGCTCGCTCGCACGATCGATGAGGCTGGCTATCACTACGAAACCGTCGATGTGGAATTCAACCGCGCCCGCGGCTTTGCGACCATCACCATCAATGCGCCTACCGGTGCGCCGCCCATCGATGGGGATACGGCACAAGCGCAGGGCACGGCCTTCTGGCCGCTCAAGATGGCGCGCGAACTCGACGATGCGATCCTATTGCTGCGCACCAATGAACCCGAACTGGGTCTTTGGGTGCTCAAGGCTAGGGGTGATGGTGCCAAGGTTCTGGCCTATGACGACATCCTGCTCGCCAATCGCGACCATTGGTTCGTAAACGAGTGCCTGGGGATGCTCCGCCGCACGTTGTCGCGGCTCGATGTCTCGTCACGGTCGATGTACGCGGTGCTCGAAGCGGGATCGGCCTTTGCCGGGACCTTGGCCGAACTCGCCTTTGCTGCCGATCGCAGCTACATGCTTGAATTGGTTTCCGATCCGGAAAGCGGTCCGGTGATGCATCTCAGCAAGGCGAATTTCGGGCTTTTCCCGATGTGCAACGGCATTTTCCGCCTGCAGTCGCGGTTCCTCGGCACTCATGGCCGCATCGCTGAGCTCGAGGATCTGGTTGGAAGTCCGATCCCGTCGGGCGAAGCCCACGATCTCGGCCTCGTGACCTTTGCGCCCGATGACATCGACTGGGAGGACGAAGTCCGCCTTGCGATCGATGAACGCGCTGGTCTTTCGCCGGATGCCTGCACCGGGATGGAAGCCTCGCTGCGCTTCGCCGGTGCCGAGAACGTCTGGTCCAAGGTCTTTGGCCGCCTGTCGGCCTGGCAGAACTGGATATTCATTCGGCCTAACGCTGTGGGCGAGGGCGGGGCGCTGAAACTCTTCGGAACTGGCAAGCGCGCCGAGTTCGACAAGAAGCGCGTCTAAGAAACTCTCCGCCGCCCAATCCTCTCTTGGGCGGCAGGAGCACCATCTTACAGAAAGCCCCGAAAAGACGGTGGCCCAGGAGAAATATCATGGCGATCGATTACCAGACCAAGATTCCGAACAACGTTGACCTGTCGAACGACCGTGCGCTCCAGCGCGCGCTAGAACACTGGCAACCAGCCTTCCTCGACTGGTGGAAGGAACTGGGACCCACGACCTACCAAGGCCACGAAGTTTACCTGCGTACAGCGACCTCGGTTGATGCCAAGGGCTGGGCGACTTTCGGCCATGTGAAGATGCCGGACTACCGTTGGGGCATCTTCCTAGCCGACAGGCAGCAGGATCGCACAATTGGCTTCGGCGACTTCAAGGGCCAGCCCGCATGGCAGCAGGTTCCGGGCGAGTACCGTTCGGTGCTGCGCCGCCTGATCGTCACCCAAGGCGATACCGAACCGGCCTCGGTCGAGCAGCAACGCCTGCTCGCGCTCACTGCACCCTCGCTCTACGACATGCGCAACCTGTTCCAGGTCAACGTCGAGGAAGGCCGTCACCTGTGGGCGATGGTCTACCTGCTCCACGCCTATTTTGGCCGCGACGGGCGTGAGGAAGCCGAAGAAATGCTGTTCCGTCATTCGGGCGACGTCGATCACCCCCGGATTCTTGGCACTTTCAACGAGCCGATTGACGACTGGCTTTCCTTTTACATGTTCACCTACTTCACGGACCGTGACGGCAAGTACCAGCTTAAGTCGCTCGCCGAGAGCGGTTTCGACCCGCTGGCACGGACGTGCAGCTTCATGCTGACCGAGGAAGCGCACCACATGTTCGTCGGCGAGACCGGCATTGCGCGTGTCATCAAGCGCACGCTCGAGGAAATGGTCAAGCTCGGAAGCGACGATCCGGTTGCGCTGCGCAAGGCTGGCGTGATCGATCTGCCGTTGCTCCAGCGCTACATCAACTTCTGGTATTCCTCGGCGCTTGACCTGTTCGGTTCCGAAATCAGCTCGAACGCGGCGACCTATTTCGCCAACGGACTGAAGGGCCGGCCCGACGAAGCGACCTACGATGACCACGATTGCGCTGACACCTACGAGTCGGTCGATAGCCCCGAAGGTTTGCAGGAAATCGTGACGCGCAATGCGATGAATCTGATCACCCGCAATGCCTACGTGCGCGATTGTGGTATTGGCCTCACCCGTTGGAACCGCACGATCGCCAAGGCCGGCTTCAACTATGAGCTTACGCTGCCTTCGGAACGCTTCAATCGCAGCGTCGGGGTCTGGGCCGGAATGACCTTCGACCCAGTGGGCAAATCCTGTTCGCCTGACGTCGTTGCCGCTGCCCTGCCGAGCGAAGGTGACCGCGGCTACGTCAAGTCGCTGATGGTCGGGGTAACCGAGCCGGGCCAATGCGCCAACTGGACCAGTCCGCCCGATCGCGGGATCAACAACATGACGTTTGACTTCGACTACGTCCGCGCAGCCTGAGGAAATATGCCGGCGCGATCTGGACCAAGAGCCAGGCGCGTCGGGGAGAAAGGACCGATGAAAACTGAACAGGCGCGCACGATCGCTGATTTGCCGGAGGAGTTCAACGCCGCCGAGGATCTGCTCGCGTCAAATGTTGTCAAGCATCCGGACAAGACTGCAATCATCGATCATCGCGGCACGTGCACCTATGCCGATCTCGCCGATCGTGTTGCGCTTATGGCGGGGGTCTTCACGACGCTTGGCGTCCGGCGCGATCAGCGCGTTCTCGTCTGTCTGACCGATACGCGTGATTTCCCGACCGTATTTCTGGGCGCCATCCGCGCTGGCGTCGTTCCCGTCGCACTAAACACCCTTCTGACCGAAGATGACTACGGCTGGATACTCCACAACAGCGGGGCTGTTGCAGTCTTCGTTTCGGAAGAATTAGCAGACAAGTGGCGCGATATTGCGGCGTCCGAGCCGCACGTCCGGTTTGTCTCGAGTGAAGGCAATTCCTGGCTGAATCTGGAGGCGCTGTTGCATAGCGCAGAACCAGCGGCGGAACATGCGAAGACGCACCGGGATGATGTGGCCTTCTGGCTCTACACCTCGGGCTCCACAGGCCGCCCGAAAGGCGCGATGCATATCCATGCCTCGATGCGTTTGACCGCCAATCTCTATGGTTTGGGCACGGCAGGTTACCGCGAAGACGATGTTGTTCTGTCGATCGCCAAGCAGTTTTTTGCCTATGGCCTCGGCAACGCGCTGACCTTTCCCTATGCCGCCGGCGCAACGGTTGTGCTTTACAACGGCCGCGCGACACCAGAACCGATCAGCCAGCTTGTTCGCGAACATAAGGTGACAGTCCTTGGGGGCGTGCCGACCTTCCTGGCCGGTTGGCTCGCTCATCCTTCCTGTCCGTCTCATGACGATGCTCCGGCGTTGCGCATGGCGACGTCCGCAGGCGAAGCGTTGCCCGCCCACATTGCGCGCGCGTTTCGGGCCCGGTTTAATGCGGACGTGCTCGACGGCCTGGGCTCGACCGAAATGCTGCACATCTTTGTCTCGCAGCGCCCGGGCGAGGTCCGATTTGGCTGCACAGGGCGGGTTGTCGATGGATACAAGGTGCGCCTGATCGACGATTATGGAGAAGAAGCCGCCCCCGGTGAAATCGGCAACCTCCAGATTTGCGGCCCAACAACGGCGATCGGCTATTGGCGCAACCGGGAAAAATCAATTGTCTCCTTCCAGGGAGAATGGACGATCAGCGGAGACAAGTACGTCATGGATGAGGATGGCTGGCTTACTTATGCCGGCCGCGCCGACGATATGCTCAAGGTTGGTGGAATCTACGTCTCGCCGATCGAGGTCGAAGAAGCACTCGCCAGCCATCCCGAGGTTCTCGAGGCCGCCGTGGTCGGCGCCGAAGACGCCGACGCATTGGTCAAGCCGCATGCCTACGTTGTCGTTCACAATGACGTCGTAGCAGACGAAGACTTGGCCGAACGGCTCAAGGTACATGTCAAGGACCATCTGGCGCCCTACAAATATCCGCGCTGGATCACATTCGTTGATGAGCTGCCCAAGACGGCGACGGGCAAGATCCAGCGCTTTCAACTGAGGAAGGACTGATGGCAAGCGACCAGATTTATGATGTCGTCATTGTTGGCGGCGGTCATGGCGGCGCCCAGGCGGCGATCGCGTTGCGCGGCGTCGGTTTTCAGGGAACCGTGGCCATCGTCGGCCGCGAAACCGAGATGCCTTACGAGCGACCGCCTCTTTCCAAGGAATACCTCGCCCAAGAGCGCCCGTTCGAGCGGCTCTACATCCGCCCCGCGCAATACTGGCAGGAAAAGCAGGTTGACCTGCTGCTCGGGCGGACCGTGACAGCGCTCGATGCCCAGGCACACACGGTCACTTGCGCTGATGGCGAGACGATCGGCTACGGTCGGTTGATCTGGGCCACTGGCGGCGACCCGCGCGCGCTTCCGGTTCCAGGCGGCGACTTGGCCGGTGTTCACGCGGTGCGCGATCGTGAGGACGTCGACGCGATCATGTCCGATCTTGGCTCGGTTGCGAACGTTGTGATCATCGGTGGCGGCTATATCGGTCTGGAGGCGGCGGCCGTGCTGGCCAAGCTGGGCAAGCAGGTGACCCTGCTGGAAGCTCTGCCGCGGGTGCTGGCACGCGTGGCAGGCGAAGACCTCTCGGCTTTTTATCAAGCCGATCACCGTGCCCACGGGGTCGATCTTAGGGTAGGCCAGCAGGTCGATAGCCTCGCCGGCGTGGGTCAGGTCAGCGGCGTGCGGCTCGACGACGGAACTGTGCTGCCCGCACAGATGGTAATCGTCGGCATTGGCATCGTTCCCTGCATTGAACCACTCGCCGCAGCCGGTGCCGAATGCGGCAACGGTGTCAGGGTCGATGGCCAGTGCCGGACCAGCTTGCCCGATATTTTCGCTATCGGCGACTGTGCTGCGCACGCCAACGCCTTTGCCGACGGACAGGTAATCCGGCTGGAATCGGTGCAGAACGCCAACGATATGGCGATGATCGTCGCGAAAACGATTTGCGGCGATCAAGCGCAATATGCGGCGACGCCATGGTTTTGGTCGAATCAGTACGACCTGAAACTTCAGACGGTGGGCCTTTCGGCCAGGCACGCCAAGGCAGTCACCCGCGGCGATCCGGTGACCCGCAAGTTTTCGGTGGTCTATTTGGATCCTGAGAACCGGGTAATTGCCCTTGATTGCGTCAACAACGCGCGCGACTTTTCACACGGTCGCCGGCTAGTAGAACTTCGCGTGGGGGTTGATCCGACAGAGATAGCCGATGTCTCGCGCCAGTTGAAGGAGTGGATACCCATTCCAGCATCAGCTACCTAAATCATCTAAAAGGATTCTCTTGATGAGCGCACGTCCCCAGACTCCTCCCGAATTCATCGAACATATTGCCGCCGTCACCGCAGCCATTGCTGGCAATCCATGCGACGCCAGCCTTGAGGAGCGACTGAACCGCGATTTTCCCGCAGGCGGCGCTTGGTTCTTAAAGGCGTTCGAGATGTGCAAGCTTGGTGTAGCTGAAGGCTGGCTATGCGGACGCGAAGCGGGGGGGATCAAGTTTGGCCGCGCGGTCAAAGAAGGCGATGCGACTCATGGCATGTCTGTTGACGTGGTTGAGATGACCGACGTCGTAGGGCCGCACCATGCCCACCCAGATGGCGAGATTGATCTGGTCATGCCGCACGACGCGGCGGCGCAGTTCGATGGATGCGGTGCAGGCTGGAAAGTCTACGGCCCGGCTTCCGCACACAATCCAACAGTAACTGATGGCAAGGCCCTGATTCTATATCTCCTGCCGGGCGGTGCGATCGAGTTTACGCGTGGCTGAGGCTAAGGGCGCTTCGGGGCGCATTCGGCTCAACATCGAGGAGGGAGTTTCCACGCTTGCGCTGATCCGAGAACAACGGATGAAAGCGTTCGACTCCGAGTTGCACGCAGAGATCCATGTGGCGCTGGAAATGGTTCGAGACCTAAAATGCGTGCGCATCTTTGTGATGACTAACGTCGGACAAGTGTCCAGTGTTGGGCAGGATCTGCCCGAGCGTGCCGCATCTTTCGCCCGCGGCGAGATGCCTGATCTGGTCTGCCTGCCGCCGTTGGCATGGCGCTTGCGCGGCCAGATGAAAAGATCATCGCTGTGCTCGGCGACGGATCCTCGATGTATGCCATCCAAGGCCTGCGCGCAGCGAAACAATGGAATGCAAACATCGCTTTCGTCATCCTGAAGAATGGCCGCTACGAAGCGCTTCACAGCTTCGGCCGCCATTTCGGTATGCACGAAATGGTCGGCACGATGTTCCCCGATCTCGATTTCGTCGCACTTGCCAAGGGGCATGGCGTTTCGGGCGTACGAGCAGAGGATCCCACCGCGCTCGATGCTGCGCTCTCGCACGCCTTCGCGACAAATGGGCCGATTCTGGTTGAGGCTGTGATTGTCTAGCCGGCGACATTGTGACCGTGACGATGGCGGGCGGGGGAGCGTCGCGAGATTAGCTCTGTTTCAATCTAGCGTGACCGATCTGATTGCATCAAATCGGTCAGCTAATCAGCAGTCCATCCGCCATCGACGACAAGGGATGTGCCAGTAATGAGAGCCGAAGCATCGGAGGCGAGGAAAAGCACACTGCCCATCAGGTCCTCCACCTGCCCCAGCCGTCCGAGTTTGATCTTGGCCAGCACATCGTCGAGGAAGGCCTTGTCCTCGAAAAACGGCTTGGTCATCGGTGTTTCGATAAACGTGGGAGCAATCGTGTTGGAACGGATTCCATGCGACGCCAGATCAAGCGCAAAGGCCTTGTTCATCCCCTCAATCGCCCATTTCGAGGCACAATAAAGGCTGCGGCGACGGCCACCAACATGGCCCATCTGGCTGCTCATATGGATCAGGCTGCCGGGCAAGCCATCGCGCATTAACGCTTTCACGCAATGCTGCGCCACAAAAAACGCCGCTCTAAGATTGAGATCAAGAACGGCGTCAAAGTCGTCCTCGATCACTTCCCACATCGGTTTGGGGCGATTGGTGCCAGCGTTATTGAGCAGGACGTGGAACGCGGGTCGCGCGGCAAAGAAGGCCTCCACCCGCGCGACTGTCGCTCACATCCAGCACCGCTGCCTCGGCATTGCCACCGGCCGCACGTATTGCCGCTGCGCTCTGCTTGATTTCTAAGGCCGTGCGGGCGACCAGCGTCACCTCCGCGCCTGCCTGTGCAAGCGCTGCCGCAGCGGCGAGCCCTATACCCCGTCCCGCCCCAGTCACCAACGCGCGGCGACCATTAAGGCAGAAGCTAGGCGTTTGCGGCAGGCCAGTCATCTCCTGGTACCCCTATTCAATCTGCACAAGCAAATGAGACGCTTCAAACCACAAAGGCACCCATTCGACTGATGTCTATGGGTGCCTTTGCCATTCCTCAACTCAGGCTGCTTTAGAAACTGATACCAGCGCGGACGCCAAACGTTCTGGGAGGCCGCAGTGTGCCGACCGTAAACAGGCTGAACAGATTGGGAAAAGATTGGGCCAGGACTGTCTTGTTGAACGCGTTATTGATATAGGCCGCAACTGTGAACCGGCTTTGCGAAGCAGTGTAGCTTATTTCGGCATCGGCCTGCCAATATCCCTTCTGGAACTCGACCTGTGTAAATTCCAACCCTGCCATTGAGCCGGACTGGTAGTGGGCACGCGCTCTGACGATAATCTTGCCAGAGTTGGCAAGCGGGATCGTTTGCTGACCACCCAGATTGACTGTCCATTCGGGGGCAAATGGCGGCCGCCGCCCCGAACAATCAACAGTATATGAAAGCCCGGGAGTCCCGATTGTTGGGCAGGCCGTTCCGTTCCCCGCGCCGCCATTGAGGTTAGGCGTAAAATAAACAAAATCATTGTACTTGGCATCAAGGTACTGGATATCGGCACTCAACAGGGTGTTATTTGTAACGAGAAATTGCGTGTCTATTTCGGCCCCCTTGTAAGTAGCTCGACCGATATTTTCAGTTGCAAAGATGATATCTCCTGCCGAGTCAAACGCCAGATGACTGATTTGTTGGTCTTTATATCGCCAATAGAACAATTCGGCATTCAACTGAACGCGATTATCGAAAAATTTGTTCTTCGACCCGACAGTAAAGGCCGATATGGTCTCGGGTCGGAAAACTCCATTGTCACCCGAGAAAAAGAATCCGCCCGATTTGAACCCAGTTTCGTAGCTGGCGTAGACCAGATTGCGGGGGGTGATGTCCCAGTCGGCGCCAACACGCCAAGTGAATTTGTGGAACTTTGCGTGACGCGCATTTGCGCCCGTTTCATCAAGTAGGCTCGGCGCAATGATGGTGCCATCGGGCCCGGGGACAAAGTTGGGTGCGGGTAGTGAAGTCCCATAGGGGAACCCTAGGGCCGTTGGGCAACCCGGCGTGTAGGTCGGAAAATATGAAGTTGGCAGCACGCAAATCTTGGCACGGGACGCCAGGCTACCAGAAAAATCCTTGGTCTCAGTGGTATAGCGGCCACCGACGTTGAACCGTAATGCTGGTGTGATCGCATAAGTCAGGCGACCAAATGCCGCGAAACTTGTCGTCTGCGGAAAATAGGATTGCAGGTTAAAATTGGCCTGCTGATTGACTGTATAGTAAGGAATATCGTTGTTTTCGCGAAAATAGAATGCCCCGATCAAATAGCGTAGCGCGTGCGTGTCATCCGAAGCCAAACGCAGCTCTGCGCTGGACTGCTTGTCGTGCTCGACTTGAACGACTTGGAAGCCCGGCCCTGTAGTTGCGTAATCGAGATTCGATTCTCGGTGCGATGGAATTAATGTAATTGTTCCCAGAGGCATTTGCCATTCAATCGTCGATGAAATGCCCCAGTAGCTATTGTGCAAAAATGGCGGCGCAGTGATCGGCCCAAAGAAATTTCCCAGCAGAGTGTTGGGTTGCGACGTATAGTAGGCTTGGCCGAACGGCGACAACAAGCCTTGACGAAGGTTACCCGAACTCACCCCATCAAGTGGCGTTGATCCGACGCCCTCGCCCCGCTGACGGAAGTAGTCAGCCACAATGGTGATTTTGAGATCGGGCGCAGGCGTGGTAAGCAACGAGAAGCGGCCACCCAAGTCATTCTGGTCATCGCTGCCATCCGCCATGTATCCGTCGTGGCGCACGAATGTCCCTGCAGCCCTGAATGCTGTGTTATCGCCAAGCGGAACGTTGAGGGCACCGCTGACCTGAACAGCGTTATAATTGCCGTATCCAGCCGAAAGGTCACCGCCGAGCCGGCCGAGTTCTGGCAAGTGGCTAATGACGTTGATGGCACCCCCAGTGGCGTTGCGACCATATAGCGTGCCTTGGGGTCCCTTTAGCACTTCGACACGTTCGAGGTCGTAAAAATATCCTGTTGTGCTGGAAGGCTTGCCAACATAGACGCCGTCAAAGTTGAATGCGACCGCCGCGTCAGAAAGCGCGTTACTTGTAAAATTGCCTACGCCCCGCAGATAGAAGATCGAATAAGGACCAGCAATCGGCGCTACCTGAAGCGATGGCACTAGCGAAGTCAGCTGGCTGGGCGTTGTTGCGCCGGCGCTGGTCAGTGTGTCACCCGAAATAGCGCTGACGGGGATGGCAGCACGCTGTAGATTTTCCGATCTGCGCTGCGCGGTCACAACAATGTCGGCCAATCCGGACGATGAGGCGGCCGCGTCTTCTTTGTCCGCGGCCTGTGCCTGTTCTGCACGCGCGGACGAGGCCTGCGCCACCAGTGCAATGGCACTAACCGAAATTGCCCAAGCATATTTCATAGCATTTCCTCCCTCAATTTTTTCATTTTTGTGATTAAATCTGAAAATCTGGCCGGCTTCATCGGCGCTGTGGCAGCTATTAGGCGCGCTACAAATCCATATGATTGCTTCGCAGAATTAGCACCCTCACCGCGGCTTTGTGAAATCGTTTGAATCCATTCCACTTATTGATCCGCCGAATAGGTCGCCGCGCGGCGCCTTTTTTACGGATGGCTCAACGGCCACGGCGACCCGTACTAAGCGGCGCAGGTCCGCCGCTTTGCTCGCGTGCCAGGCGCGGCGCTGACCTATCTGCCGGACCGATAGCAGGAAGGGGCGTATTCGATTGGACCTTGTGTCTCCCCCGAAGCATAGAAGCGTCGTCAGAAGGCAGCAGTGATAGCTGCCAATGGACAGACATCGGCTTGGCCGAAGGGAGAGATGGATGATCGGTCACATCTTGCATCTCCACCCCGTATGGCCGCCCCTTGCGACAGGATTTTGACTGATCATGCGAATAAAGCGATTTCACCACGTCAGCTTCGATGTCACCGATCTTGACGCTACAGCGCGTTTCGCGAGCGACTTTGGCCTGATCGAAGCTGTGCGGAGCGATAGCCAATTGTTCATGCGGACAAGTGGCGGCGATGCCTTTGCCTATGTCGCGCACAAGGCCGAGCATGCCGCCTTCAACGGCTTTGCCTTCGAGGTGGAGAGCGAAAGCGATCTTGCCGAGGCGGTGGCCTGCCATGGCGCCAGCCCCATCCGCGATCTCGGTTCACCGGGCAGAGGGAAGGCTGTCACGCTGACAGACCCGAACGGCTTTGCGGTCGATCTAGTTTACGGAGTTGCGCGCCGTAAGGCCGATGAATTTCCCGCGCCGCTGGTGCAGAATTCATGCGTGCGATATCAGCGCTTGGGCCGGTTCGAGCCCAAGCGCAAGCTCGGACCAGCACAATTGGCGCGGCTCGGCCATATCGGGATTTTTGTGCCCAGCTTCGCGCAGAGCTTTCCCTGGTATAAGGGCGTGCTCGGTCTGATCCCCAGCGAGATCTATCACGTGCCCGGGAAGCCTGAAGCGCAGATCATCAGCTTTATGCGTCTTGATCGCGGGGAAGAGCGCGTCGATCACCACACCATCGCCCTGATGCAGAGCCAGAGCGGTGAGACAGCCTGCCATCACATCAGCTTTGAAGTGCAGGACTTTGAGGCCCAGTTCGTCGCGCACCGCTATCTGGAAGACAAAGGCTATGAACTGGTGTGGGGCGTTGGCCGCCATCCGCATGGCAGCCATGTTTTCGATGTCTGGCGCGATCCGGACGGCAACCGCTTTGAAACCTTCTCCGACACCGACCTGCTGGTGGCCAGCGATGGAACCCGCATCTGGGATCTGCATGATGTCGAAATGGATATCTGGAGTTCCGATCCGCCAGATCGCTATTTCGCCTGACCGGAGAAACGAGAGCCCGCCTGGCTTGAGCCAGAATTTGAACAATGAGGAATTCCCATGTCCGACCACGCATTTTCCGCAGGCAGAGTGAAGCCAGCGGAACAGCCAGATAATATCGATCCCGTCACCGGTCTGGTCGCGGGCAGCTTTGGCATCGGCACCTACCAATCGGGTGGCTCCAAGCCATTCCCCGGTCTGGTCTTGCCCGGTGGCGCGGTGTTTGATCTCTCGCATCTCTATGTCGATACCCATGCCATCTTCGAGGACTGGGACCGCGCCGTCGATCTGGCCAGCGCTCTGGCCACCAAGCAGGACAAGCCCGCGCTGTCCTATGCCGATCTGCATATCCTACCCGTGTTGTCGCATCCCAATCTGTTGTGCGCGGGTGCCAACTATCGCCAGCATGTCGCCGAGATGATGACGTTCAATAAATTCAACCAACATCTGCGTAAGGAAGGCGAAAGTGACGAGGCATTCTTTGAGCGCAATTTGGCCGAGATCGATCGTCGCGCGCGTGAGGGCATGCCCTTTTTCTGGACCGGCCTGCATTCTTCGCTCTGCGGTCCCAAAGACGATATCCCCCTACCCTTGATCGGCGAGCATCCCGATTGGGAACTGGAGTTTGGCGCCATTCTTAAGAATGGCGGGCGGTATCTCCGTCCGGATGAGACCAACGATCTGATCGCCGCCTATGTGATGGTCAATGATCTGGGCACGGTCGACGAATTCCGCCGCATTGACGTGCGCTGGGGCTATGACTGGGTCAGCAAGCATCAGCCCAACTTCAAGCCCTTTGGCCCCTTTGCTGTACCCAAGGAATTTGTCGACCGCACCAAGGTGCAGATCAAGTTGACGGTGAATGGCGAAATCCGCCAGGATTGGCCAATCTCTGACATGATCTTCCAGCCCGAGCAGATTCTGTCCTTTGCGTCCGAGCGCATCAAGCTGCTTCCGGGTGACCTGCTGATCACCGGCTCACCCCCGGGCAATGCCGCGATGCATGACGGCGCCTGGCTCAAGCCGGGAGATATCATGGAGAGCCAGATCACCTATCTTGGCCGGCAGAGGAACCGTATCATCGCCGAAGATGCGCAAGGTCGCACAACCAATTATGGTCCGTTCATCACCGAATGGTGAGATGGCCCAACCTTCTTGCCAACGCCGCCACGGCCTCCGATCATTACGGAGGCATGGCGATATTGGCGCTGTTGCTGCTGCGCGTCCTGTGGCGGCTGACGCATCGTCCGCCCACGCTGCATGTTGGCATGCCTCGCCTGTTGCGCCTGCTGGCCCGTGCCACGCAGGTGGGGCTCTATGGCCTGCTGCTGGCGCTGCCCCTGTCGGGCTGGGTGATGAGTTCGGCGGTCCCCAAGCGGCATCCGATCGGCCTTGCGGGCGTGATCGAGGTGCCGTTTTTGCCCATCGGGCCGGATATGGGTTTGGCAAGGTGCGGCCATTCGGCTCATGTGACGATGGCATGGCTGATGATCGCTCTATTGTCGCTGCATATCGCTGGCGCGCTGAAACATCATTTTTACAACCGCGACGGCGTCCTGCGAAGCATTCTGCTGCGCCGGGCCGCTGACCGATAGAAGGCAAAACTATGAGCGGAAAGCGCTTAGATTGCGGCTCTGGCCATGAAACTTCGGACCTGAGCAAGGATGGGCGGCACAAGGTGGTGGACATCCATTGCCACCTCAATGTGCAGGGCGCGCAAGCCTATGTGCAGGCCAATGTCGCGGTCATGCCCAATCCGGCGGGATTTTCCTCACCGCAATCGGATGCAGTCATGGCCAAGCTGTTCGCCCAGCTTTCTGCGAAGCTGAACAACATTGATCTGCGCATTCCCGAAATGGACAGTCTGGGCATCGATATTCAGGCAATTAGCCCGTCACCGGGCCAATACTATTATTTCGTTGAGCCGGACATTGGCCGCAGCGCCGCCCGCATAGTCAACGACGGCATCTCCGAGGCGGTCGGCCGACATCCCGATCGCCTGATCGGGATGGGTACTGTGCCCTTGCAGAATCCCAACATGGCCATCGCCGAAATGCGTCGCTGCGTCAGCGAGCTTGGTATGCGCGGCATCGAGATTTCGACCAACGTCAACGGACTGGAACTGGCCGACTCACGCTTCCGGCCCTTTTTCGCGGCGGCCGAGGAGCTTGGCATCCTGATCTTTATCCACCCGCTCGGCTTCACCCATGGGCAGCGCCTTTCGGAACATTATCTCAACAACATCCTCGGCAACCCGTTGGAATCGACCATTGCGCTCAGCCATCTGATCTTTGGTGGCGTGCTGGATCAATTCTCCGGGCTAAAGATTTGCGTGGCGCATGGCGGCGGCTATCTGCCGGGTTATTGGGGTCGGATGGATCATGCCTATCGTGCCCGCGAGGATTGCCGCGAACATATCAAGCGCGAGCCCTCCTCCTATCTGCGGCAGGTCTGGCTCGACACGCTGGTGTTCGACAAGGATCAGCTCGATTTCCTCGTGCGCACCCATGGGCCGGACAAGCTGTGCTTGGGTACCGACTATCCATTCGATATGGCGGAGCCCGATCCGCTGGGATTTCACGGCCATCTCGATGACAGCGTGAAGGCCAGAATCCTCGGGCTCAACGCTTTGAAGTTGCTCGGCCTGCCCCCTTCCGCAATGGCAGACTGACAAAGGAAGCCATCCCGAACGACACCTGCCAAAGCCGAAAGCGATACGACCGCCCATCGCCTGGGTTGGTCTCCATCCAGAAAGAGAGGAACAACAAAATCATGACCCTCAGCAAGGCCATTCGTTTCGACAGCCCTGGCAAGGTTTCCCTTGTCGATCAAGCAATTGCCCCCCCCTCCGCCCGCGACGTGACGGTGGAAACCGAAATCTCGCTGATCAGCGCGGGCACGGAAAGATCCTTTCTGCTGCACGCTCCGCATTATCCGGTCTTTCCCGGCTATAGCGTGGTCGGGCGCATCACCCGCCTGGGCGAAGCGGTCCCGGGATTTGCGATTGGCGACAGGGTGATCGCCGATGGCCCGCACGCCAGTCTGATCAATTGCGATTATCGCCGTGTCTGCGCGATCGGCGAGGATGTGTCCGCCGAGCATGCCGCCTTCTTCAGCGTGGCTGGTATGGCAATCCACGCCGTCCGGCTTGCCAAACTGAACATCGGCGATCCGCTGCTCATCCTGGGGCAAGGCCTGATAGGCCTGATCGCCACCCAGATCGCGCGCCTTGCAGGGGCGGTTCCCATCACCGTGGTCGATGTGGTCGGGGAAAGGCTGGCACTGGCGCGCAAGCTAGGCGCCGATAGCGCCTTCCTCGCCTCCGAGAGTGAAGCGCTCAAGGCCTGGCTGAGCACCATGCCCGGCGGCGGCCCGGCCACGACCATCGATCTGAGTGGCGTGCCCAGCACGGTCGATCTGGCCGTGGAGGTCACCCGGCGCCAGGGCCGGATCGTCAACGCCTCGCTGGCGCCCCAGGGCTATGACGTCAACATCTTCGGCCGCACCTGGCTCGAAGGGATTACCATCGTCGGCTCCTACTACAACGCCCGCCCATGGCAACTCGATGCCACGGAAACTACCTCGCCCTATGATTGGCCGGTAAGGCTGGTCGATCCGGTGCGGCATGTCGGCCATGGCCCATCGACCGGGCGGGGCGAGATGGATATCTTTCTCGCGCTGCTGGCCAATGGGCGGCTCGACCTTGGCCAGATCATTTCCGAGGCCCTCCCGCTTGATCAGGCGGTCGCCACCTTCGAGGGCCTAGCCCATGCGACCGGGCTGGGTTACCTGATCCGCTGGACGTGAGCGCGAGCGTCGAGCCCGGCCTGTCTGAACATCATGCAAAGGAGCCTGACGGATCACCATCAGCCTCCTTCTGCCCAAGCTGCCCTGATCGCTCGCGGGCTGTTAAGTCCGCTCCAGCGCCCCGGCCTCCCGGTCCAGCGCACGTTGAATCCGTCGCCTGAGACGACCGGCGGGCACGTCGCTCTTGACCAGCAATTCGACCTCGGGTTCGCCAAATTGCGCGAGCTGGCGCTCGATGGCCTCCATTGCTTCGATGTCTTCGGCTCGAACCCGCGCGTCGGCTTCGCGCAAATGCATCCCAAGATCGGGATCATCGCGCTTGATCGTGCGCGACTGCGTGCCAAAATAGTGGAAGCTGTTGGTGGTCTCGGGCGTGCAGACATGATGGAACCAGATTTCGCCCGCAAATTCAGGCCCTACCGGCCTGCCGTCAATTTCGCGCAGTGTCTGGCTGGTGTTGAGACAATAGCCCACAGCAGCGACGATCGCTTCATTGTCCGAGCGCGCCGCTCCGTCAAAGCGAAGCTCGGGGCCGAAAACCGCGTCGTGATAGAGGCTCCATTTCGCCTCCATGGTCCGACGGATGCGCATCCCCTTATCGTCTTCCACAATGTCGATGTCGGCGTTGACGATTTCAGCGAAAGCGGCGGTCATGGAATGAAGAAATCCGATATGCGTCAAATCCATCAGATTTTCGATCAGCAGCATGTATCTGGCATCGACATGCATGTAATCCATCATCGGGCTGATCGTATAGCGCTCGTCTAGCTTGAGCGCTTCGAGCGAGGGAATCTGGGCATCATCGGCCAGCGCCTTATCACCCATCCAGATCCAGATCCATGGCCCGCGTTCTTCTACCCGATAGGTCTTTTGGCAGAAGCTCTTGGGTGCGTCCGATGCCGAAGGGGTCGACACAGTCTGACCGCTGGCGCCGTCAAAAACAAAGCCATGGTAGTTGCACTGAATGGCCTCGCCGATCACCTTGCCGTGCAGGCCAAGTGGATAATTGCGATGCGGGCAGAGGCCGTGCATGGCGTGCACCTTGCCGCTTTCGCCCCGGAACAGCACCACGGGCCGCCCCAGAATTGTCCGCTGCAAGGGCTTGTCCGCGACTTCTTCGGCCATCACGGCGACGTACCAGGCGTTTTGCAACCACACCTTATCGTTCCGGAACGGGTACATGTTCAAACTCTCCCTTGCCGCAGATACTATGTTGCATTGTAATATTCTCCTCCGTTACCGCAGCCTCACCACAGCAAAAAGCCGATAATTCTGGCACCAGCTATCGGCGTCACCAATAGCGAAATCATTGACCAGCCGTGCGCGCGATGCGACGATCAGCCCTGCAAGCCCAGCGCAAACAATGCATCGGGCACTCCATAGCCCCAGCCGCTATTGTGCTCAGCAATAACCCGCGCCATCAACCCGAGTTCTGGCGAGCGGTCATTAACGCGATGGCTCATGATGATCGGCGACAAGGCCCGCTCGGCCAGATCGCGATAGGCCGCATCATCGACGCGCGATTTCTTGACCGATTCCGGCACGATTGAGAATCCCTCTATGGCAGCAACTAGACCGATAGCTGTTTGCAACTCGCGGGCCTCATGGCCAATTTTTCGGGCGAAGGCCTTGATCGCCAAACAGGGTCAACACTTCGTCAGCATGACTCGGCCTGGGTTCGCGAGGATAGCCCCACGGTCCGCAGCAGTCCGTTCTAAACCCAAGTCAACTGGGCGCAGCATCTCGTGTTGACCCATCGGCAGCCCGCCGGTCAGCTGTCCTATTGTCTATGCCATGGCCAGCTCTGCGACTTGACGGTCGAGCCCGGTTCCACCTGCGTTCGATTCCAGCTATTTTGCCGCGGCCTCCAATGCGGCTACACTGGGCGCAGCCCAGGCAAGCCCATGATCCGCACGGTGATTCGCCGGATCGATCGTTTCGACAGCAGCCAGCGCCGCTTCACGATAGGGCCGCGCAGAATTAAGAGCTGCGTAGAAGGTCATGCCGCGCGCTCGAACAAAGCAGCGATACCTTGCCCGTCGCCGATAACCATCGTTTCCAGGCCATAGCGCACGTCGCGGCGTTGCATCTCGCGGGTCAAGTTGGCTAGGATCCGGCCGCCGGTCGCACCGATCGGATGGCCGAGCGAAATGCCCGAGCCGGTGACGTTGAGCATCGCGTGGCGACTGTCATCGTCCGACCAGCCCCACCCTTTGAGGCAGGCCAGCACTTGCGGGGCGCAGGCTTCGTTGAGCTCGATCAGGCCGATGTCGCCGAACGACAGACCGTTGCGGCCGAACAGCCGCTCGGTCGCGGGGGCCGGGCCATAGCTCATCCGGCTGGGATTGCATCCGGCGGCGGCCCAAGAATGGAACCACGCGATCGCCGACCAGCACGCCGGCAAAGTGGTCAAAGTCGTGCTTGAGTTGGCGCCGTCACTCCAGGTGGAGATTACAGCAAAAAGCACCCAATAGCTCACCACCAAGACCATAAAGCAGATTTGAACCGTTTGATTGACGGCACGCAAAGTCTCGCCGTTTTCTGGAGAAATTGAAGACAAAACTTGAGGCGCAATGGATCAGACAACCGAATTGCGCTGGCCGCTCAGAGCCGTGTGAATGGGTCTTCCGAATGCTCGATCGGCAATGGAACTAGATCAAGGGTGCGCCGAATGGATACCAGGTATATCCGAGTTCCTGCATCGGTTGATTCCAGGGTTCAGCCGCTAGCTTGAAACGCTCAGTCGGAGCGCCGCCAAAAGGATACCATCCATACTCATAGTATTGCTGATCATTGGCAGCCGCGATCAGAGTCTCATCGCCCAATCCTGAGGACTCAGGTTTGTGCGAACCAGCCTTGCTATCGTTTGGCATTTCCTAACTCTCCAAACTTCCACGCAAACCATAAGCAGCTGTAATTACACTGGCAAACGAAAAGAGTGACCTCTAGCCAAACAAGCAGGAGCGCCCTCCATCCCTATCCAAAACTTCTACAGCTTTCAGCTTGTGCGCGAGAATAAGGTGGGCAAATCGAAGCGTCATCGAGCAATCGCTATGGCCGAGCAGTTCGCGCACCGTACTGAAATCAACGCCGCCATCGTTGGGCCATTGGTGACGCAGGCGGTGTCAAAGTAGAGGCGGGCAAGTTCGACCGTTGGTCCGCGTGGCAGGCGCGAGGCCAGATCGGGGCGAGCCTTACGCCAATAGATACCGTGCCTTGTCATTCTGTCACTTAAAATCAGCGAAGGCGCGATGGAATAAACGGTAGTAATCTAGTACTCTAAAATAAGCTAAGGCGGCCACCGTTTCTAACAAAGAGACGGTAGTTGAAAAGCCTCTCCGACGCCATCGGGCGTTGGGCATGGGGCGACTTTCCCAGCAGCATCAGCTTGACCGTGGCTAACGACGGCCAAGCGGGTAAGCCCGCGCCATTGGGATTTCCCGTCCGAATGAAATTGGTCCAGTAACGGCCTATCGTGCGTTCGAGTTTACGATCTATTGCGCGAGGAGACACGATAGCCCGGGCGGTAGTGCCGAATACGTATGGCACCTCGGCGGTATGAAAGCTGCCAAATTTCAGGCCGGTTGCATCGTTCTGTGCATTGTCGAACAAGTAGGCGAAGAATGGGGCCGCATGCGGAGGTCGATCCTCTGCCGAGATCAGCAAAGAGGCGATCGCTTGCTCACGCAACAAGGTGCGTGCAGAAGTCCGCGGACCGCCATCTGAAAATGTCGTGCGAAGCGGGCTGCATCATTTCCAATGCGTCTGACAAGGAGCTCAGACAGCCCGCGTTCGGCCTCAACCAGCCAGTCGGGGGACGTGTTGGCTTCGTCCGCATTCAATCCTGTCAGGACCGGAACATCGCTGCGCTCCACCTGCGGGTCAGGCAGAAAGTGGGCGTCGTAGACAGGCTTGAAGCGCAGTCCAGCCGGTCCAAGCGAGGGATCATGTGCGGCCCGTGTAAGCGCCTCTGCCGGCAGCGCGCGCAGCGCTGCAATATCGGACACACCGGCGGCGACCATCACGCGCTGTCCCTGTGCTTCGGCCGTGGCTAGCGGATCAAGTGCAGCCCCCAGGCCCGAATCGCTCTCGGCAATCGCCCGCTGGAACAAGCCCGCCGCTGAAGGTGCGCCCAGCAGTAAGTGCACCGATGCGGCGCCAGCTGACTGCCCGGCGATGGTCACCCGATCTGGATCACCGCCGAATTTTTCAATATTGCGTTGGGTCCAGCGCAGGGCTGCAACTTGATCCATCAGTCCATAGGTGCCCGATGTTCTGCCCTCGGAGGTAAGTGCCGGATGTGCGAGAATGCCAAGAATGCCGACGCGATAGTTGATCGTTACGACCACAATTCCGTGCCGCGCCAAGGCGGCGCCATCATAAATCGCTACAGAGGCGGATCCGCCGGCGAAGCCGCCGCCGTGAATCCACGCCATTACCGGCCAGCGCCCCTTTTCCGATGGCGTCCAGACGTTGAAAAAAAAGGCAGTTCTCGCTCATCTTTGCCGAAGGAAGATATGGGGCTGACCATGGCGACCGGCCAGGTGGTGAATAGGGCGGATCTTGTTGACAATCCGCACTGAATTGCGTTGCGTCGCGCGATCCGGACCAAGCCTTTGCGGCGACCGGAGGCGTCCAGCGGTTGGCGCCCCCTGTGTCGCCCCCATAGGGAATGCCCAGGAATGCCAGCCAGTGCGGCAAGCGTTTATCGACCGCATCCCCACTTTCTACTCGCAAAGACGGTTGTGGCAAAGGCGTGCGTGCTGAGACGGTAAACCCGACCAGACCTAGCATCAGGTCGACTGCAGCGCGCACTAAGGCTCGTAGGAGCAACTGCGTGCCTTGCACGGAATCGCAATCCACTTCAGTTTCGTGCCGCATCATGGTCTGCCTTGCCCTTAGCTCATCGAGGCCGCCGCTGCCGGCGGCCTGTCCGATTATTGCTTCATTTTTAGTCTCACCACCAGCGCAAGATCGATGATCAGCGTGCCCTGTGCACGACACGATCAGGTCGTGCACTTCAAATTTCTGGTACCAGGCATTGTTTGATAAGATTGCGGAACCAGACGTGAGCGGCATCGGCTTCGAAGCGCCGGTTCCAGATCATCCGCACCAGCACATCGGGCACATCCACCGCAAAGGGCACAACCGCATACAGGTGCCGGTCCGGCAAAACATCCATCAGGGCATCGGGCAGGGCCATCACCAGATCCGTGCCCACCACGATCCGCGCCGCGCCCAGAAATTGCGGCAGGCTGAGCGCGATATTGGACTTGTGCCCAGCCGAGGCCAGCGTTGCATTGATGACATTGCCGCTTTCACGGCGTTCAAGCACGATCTTGGGCAGGACCAGAAACCGCTCCAGCGTCAGCGACTTGCCGCGCAGCGCAGGATTGTCGCGGTCACCCACGCAGACCTCGCGTAGCGCGCTGAGCGGTTCGGATACAAAATGCTCCTGTTGCTGGGAAAACACCCCCAATGCCAGATCGACCTTCCCGCGCGCAATCGCCTCGACCGCCTCGCTGCCCCATGCCTCCACCACGGCGATGGTCACACCGGGCGCCTGCGAGCGCAGCGCCGGCATGATGCGCGGCAAATAATGGATCGCGCTGGCATCGGCGGTCGCGATCACGAAATGCCGATTGGAAGTTTGAGGCTCAAAACGCTTGTCATCCAGAGCGGCGCGCAACTGTTCGAGCGCCATCTCGATCAACGGGCGGATCTCGGTGGCGCGCGGCGTGGGCATCATGCCTTGAGGCGTTCGCACGAACAGCGGGTCACCAAAGAGATCCCGCAGGCGCCCAAGCGCGTTGCTCACCGCGGGCTGAGACCGGCCGATACGGTAGGCTGCGCGCGAAACCTGCTGCTCTTGCAGCAAGGCCTCCAGCGCGGTCATCAGGTTGAGGTCCACATTGGCAAGGTTCATGGCGCCGCATACGCTCCGATTAATATTCACATGGTGAATGGGAACATTTCAAATACGCATTTGCGCAAATTTTACAATGCTTGTTTAACTGCGGCGAACGAAAATATGGGAGAGACGCCATGGTTCTGGCTGGCAAGAACGCTGTCATAACCGGCGCGGCGCGCGGCATCGGCTTGGCTGCGGCCAGAGATTTGGTCAAGCGAGGCGCCAGGGTGACGCTGGTCGACATCAACAAGCCGGACATCGACGCGGCGGCGGACGCGCTCCGCCAGGGCGGCGGCGATGCCCGGGCCTATGTCTGCGACCTGCGTGAAGACATACAGGTCGAAACCCTGGGGCAAACAGTCATCGCCGAAAGGGGGCTGCCGGATCTGGTCATCAACAACGCCTATGTCCCGGTGCTTGGCGGCATTGATGAGATTATCCTGGACGATTGGCGGCTGGCATTCGATGTCAATGTGTTGGGCTATGTCAAGATCATCAAGGCCTTCGCGCCAGCAATGCGGGCCCGCGGGAGCGGCCATTTCGTCAATGTCGTCTCGCCGATGGGCATCATGCCAGACCCTGTCGCGTCCTCGAACTTGATCCCTTATTGCTCCACAAAGGGGGCGTGCATTGGACTGACCGGGGCCATGGCAACGGCGCTGGTGCCGCACGGGGTGGGGGTTTCGGCGTTTTACCCAGATGTCACAAACAGTTGGGCCGGGCGCCCTGCAGGTGCCGCCAGTTCAGAATTTGTCGAAGGCTTGCGCACGTTCATCGAGGCAGGGGCGACGCCGGAGAGTTCCGCCTGCGCCATGCTCGATGGGGTCGAAGCGGGCCACTATCTGATCAGTGCCGAACACGGCTTCGAAGAGCGCCTGATTAGCAGCGCCAGAGCCGGATTTGATCCCATGGCACATGCGGGAGGCGAGACATGGCGGGCCTAGCCCACCGCCTGCCGCAAATTGCGGTCACCGCTTACACAGCACGCTTATCCTGAGAGGTTTGAAATCATGACACACGCCAGCCTGCAATCGGTTCTGGACCTTGCCGACACCCCGCTCAGCTATTTGCGTAGCAGCAAGGCCACGCGGCGCGACAACAGGATCTGGCAACCCAAGCTGATCATGCCCCAGGTCCCATACGAATTTACAGATTGGGAACATGAGCAAAGGGCGTGGCGCGAATCGGTTGCCCTGTTCGATCAATCGCATCACATGCAGGCGGTGATCATCAGCGGCCCTGACGCCAAGAAATTCCTCAGCCATATGGCCTGCAACAACCTTGCCAATGCCAACCCCGGCCGCGCCTTCCAGATCGTCTGTGTGGCACCAGATGGGCGCCTTGTCGGCGATGGCATTCTCCTACAACTGGAAGAAAACACATTTGCCGCCACCGGCCCCTTCATTCTCAACTGGCTGGCCTATCACGCGCAGGTGCTCGACTTTGAAGTGACCTCGCATATCGACGGGCGTTCGCCGGTCTATGCCAACGGGTTTGACCACAGTCGGCCCGAATGCCGCTACCAGCTTCAGGGCCCGCGAGCCTGGGCGCTGCTCGAAAAGCTCAATGGTGGCGTGATCGCCGATGTGCCCTTCTTTCACCTGACAGAAATAAGCGTGGCAGGCCATCGCATGAAGGCCCTTCGCCATGGCATGGCCGGAACCCCGGGCCTGGAAATCTGGGGCGATTGGAACGCACGCGAAGTCATCCGCGACGCAATTCTCAAGGTTGGCGAGGAATTCGGCATCGCGGAAGTGGGCGCTGCGGCCTATATTACCTCCGCTGTGGAATCCGGCTGGGTGCAGGGGGTTTTGCCTGCTATCTATACCGCCGAGCATCTGCGCGCCTATCGCGAGTGGATGCCTGCCGACGATCTTGAAGGGCTGATCCGCATCACCGGTTCGCAGAAGCGAGACCGGCTTGAGGACTATTATCGCACACCCTTTGATCTGGGCTACGGTCGGTTGGTGCATTTCGACCATGAATTTGTGGGCCGCGACGCTTTGCGCGAGAGGGCTTCCGGTCCCAAGCTGCAAAAGGTCACGCTCGCCTGGGATCCTGACGACACCGCAAACCTCTTCAGAGAAATGCTGACACCGGGCGGGCGCAACGTGAAATTCCTGCACTTGCCGACGATGAGCGACAAGATTGACCTCCAATATTTCGAACTGACAGCACAGGGTAGGTCTATCGGCACCGCGCACTCCACCGCCTATCTGGCGACCGAGCGCACTATGCTGACGCTTTCGCTGGTCGATGAAGCGGTGCAAATTGGTAATGAGGTATTGCTGCACTGGGGCGAAGCGGGTGGCGGTTTTTCTGGCCATCAATCGGAAACCACAGATACCATCCCCATCCGGACCACCGTGAGTCCCGCGCCCTATTCGCGGGTGGCGCGGGAGGAATATCGGAAGAACTAGCCGTTCATCCCGGCGGTCGCGCAAGGGACCGCCCAGGCCGCCTTCCTAAAGGTGGCAATCATCATTGCGTGAGCGTCAAGGAGATACCCATGCAGCCGGTTGCACAATCGTTGCCTGCGCGACCCCAGCCGCTGATCACTACTGGCTTTTCGCTTGAAATCACGGCGAAAGATGTTGGCTCCCTCGAGGAGGCAGCGCCGGGGATACCGCGCGCCACCCCAATCGCGATCACTTTCCTGCCGGGCGAGGACTTCACGGCGCGGTTGCATGCAATCCACGCTGCCCGCGAACTGGGCTTCATTCCAATGCCGCATTATTCGGCCCGTCGCCTGCGCTCCAAGGCCGAATTTGTCGAATATTTGAGCGCGGCGGTGGCTCAGTCCAGCGTTACGCAATGCTGGCATGTTCTCGAAGCCAAATGCGCCCGAATCGAACGCCAGGGCATGACCCCGGTGATTGTGACCCAGTTTGCCTTCGATGCCCAGCGCGTTCTTGAATGGCTCCACGCCTTGCGCCAGCGCGGGATAACCACGCCGGTGCGGCTTGGTATCCCCGATCTGGCAGGAATCAAGACCCTGATGCGGTTTGCGGCGCGCTGCGGCGTGGGCACACCAAGTGCAATTCTTGGCAAATACGGCGTTGCGATCGGCAGGTTGCTGGGGATCGCAGGCCCTGATCTCTTCGACAAAGCTTTGGCGGAGGGTCTGGCGGCGGATCGGCTGACATCCGGGCCACACAGTGTGACCCTTCACTTCTATCCCTTCGGTGGTGTGGCAAAGGCCATCAACTGAATCCACAACTTTGAACGCAAATGGTGAACCAGAGAACCTAGCTGAGAAGGATGCTACCGCGTGAACAAGACCTATACGCTGCGCCTGCAGTGCCCTGACAAGAAAGGCATTGTTGCCAGTGTCGCCGACTTTCTGGTGCAGCATGACTGCAACATCGTCGATGCCCAACAATTCGACGATGCCCTAACCAGTCGTTTTTTCATGCGCATAGCCTTTGAGTCCGGCGCAACGCCCCCGCTTGACGAACTGTGCGAGAAATTTTTTCCGATCGCCAGCGCCGCCTCCATGGATTGGTCACTCGGGCCCAGCTTCGCGCGAAAAAAAGTGCTGCTGATGGTGTCCAAATGGGATCACTGCCTTACCGACCTGCTGTATCGTTGCCGGCTTGGCGAATTGCCGATGGAGGTGGTCGCCATCGTCTCCAACCATCCACGCGAGAATTTGACGACAACACTGATTGACGACACGCCCTATCACTATCTGCCTGTTACCCGTGACACCAAGTCGCAGCAGGAAGCGCGGATCAAGCAATTGGTGCGAGAGACGCAGGCCGAGCTGGTCGTGCTCGCCCGCTACATGCAAATCCTGTCGGACGATCTGGCCAGCTTTTTGGCGGACCGCTGTATCAACATCCATCACAGCTTTCTGCCCGGCTTTAAGGGCGCCAAGCCTTATCATCAGGCCCATGCTCGCGGCGTCAAGATGATCGGCGCCACCGCACATTATGTCACCGCCGATCTCGATGAAGGGCCCATCATCCATCAGGATGTCGAGGCGATCAGCCACGCTGACACGCCCGATGAACTTGTCCGCAAGGGCCGAGATATCGAGCGTCGCGTGCTGGCCGAGGCGGTGCGACTCCATCTCCAGGATCGCGTGTTCCGCAATGGTTCAAAGACCGTTGTTTTCAGGGGATAATTGGCGGTGGAGTTGATGGGCGATGCATGAAAACACCCATGAGGCTGCCCAAGTATCTGGCATGGCCTGTCTGACGAGGGTCCGCGTCCAGGCGCTTGGGCTGCTGGTGAACATCGGCATCAATCCTGACGAGATCGGACGGCACCAGCCTCTGGTAATCTCGGTAGAAATTGTCTTGCGGCCAGCAATGATCGAGTACATCGCCGACACGGTTGACTATCGCCGCATCGTCAAGGCCGCAGAAGTGCTTGCCACAACGCATGTTCCGCTGATCGAATGCTTTGCCCAGCGTCTTGCGCAACAATGCCTTTTCTGGCCCGGCGCGGATCAGGTAACCGTGACCGCCGACAAGCCCTTTGCCCTGCCGCGCGGACAGGCTTGCACGGAGCTGACGACGTGCGGAGCCGCCATCGCGGCGGGATCGGGACCGTCTTCAAGCCGGCTCAACACACCATCACGAGCGGGCAACCTTACGAAATTTCAGTCGTAAAACTGACATGGTACAATATTCTCGAAATATATCTGGAAAGGGCGTCAATATGAAAAGCATGATCGAACGGCATCGGGAAGGATACGCGAAACATACTGAAAACGCCTCCGGAAGATATGATATCGATCGGCCCGGTATGTTCAGCCCTGCCGCCGCCGCGCAAGACCCGGCCAATGGCAAGAGCCTGTTTTTCCGTTGGACGCCGATCCTGATTCCCTATGAATACACCGATTGGACCGAGGAAGCTGGCGCCCATGTCGCGACATGCTACATCGGCGACTGGACAGGGATCGCCAAGATCAGGGTATCCGGCCCCAAGGCGCTCGCCTTTCTCAGCTATCTCGGCATGAACAATCTGGAAAAATTCGCCCTCGGACAGATCAAGCATCATGTTCAGCTCGATGACAGGGGACACGTTGCTTCGGAGGGCGTGGTTTATCGTACCGGCGCCGAGGAGTTCATTTACACCGGCGGCGGCGGCGACTGGGCGATTTGGCAGGCAAGCCTTGGCTCGTGGGATACGCAGATCGAAAACATCAGCCCGGACCTGTTCATTTTCGAGATCCAGGGCCCCAAGTCCCTGTTCGCTCTGGAAGCGGCCACCGGCGAGTCCTTGCGCGACATCCGCTTCAACCATAGCCGCAGCTCGCAGATCCGCGATATTCCTGTGCATGTGCTGCGCACCGGCATCTCGGGCGAACTGGGTTACGAACTGCACGGATCGGTCAATGACGCCAATGCCATTTGGTCCACCGTCGTGGAAGCTGGCAAGCCGTTTGGCATCCGCCAGCTTGGCGTTCGCTCGCAATTGGTCGCGCATATCGAAGCGGGCATTGCCACCACCGGCATCGACTATTTCCCCGCTTCGATCGTCACGCCCGGCGCACCCAAGCTAATTCCGAGCGGCACGCCCGGGGGAAGCTTCATTCCGAACAACGTGACCGACTATTTCCGCTTTCCTGGCGAGTTGGGCTGGGGCAACCGGGCATCGAAAACTGATCACGACTTTATCGGCCGCGACGCGCTGATGGCGCAGGCACGCGAGGGAGGAACTGCACGCAATCTTGTCGGGCTGATCTGGAACGAGCGGGATATTCTGGACCTGTTCGCGACACCCTTTGGCAGCGGACCCTTGCCCGATCAAATGAACATGCCGCGCAATGTCGGCGCGGATTTCGACCAGATTCTGGTTGGAGGGCGCGCAGTTGGGGTATCCTCCTCAAGAACTTACAGCGTTGCCTTGCGCAAGATGATCTCACTCGCCGTGCTGGAGAAGGACTGGATCGCTCCGGGCACACAGGTCTCCGTGCTTTGGGGCAGGCCCGGCACGCCTCAGCGCGAGATCCGCGCCAAGGTGGCGGCGCTCCCATTCAAGGAAGATCGCCGCAGAACCGATGTAAGCCAACTCTAAATTTGTGACGGGCAGGCCCAGATGGGTATCGCCCATGCCCGCAACACTATCAAGGAGAATTGATTATGACATGGCTGCGCAATGCTTGGTATCAGGCCGGATGGTCTGAAGAAGTCAAAATCGGCAAACCGCTAGTTCGGACCATATTGGGCGAACAAATCCTCATTTTCAGGAAAGCGGACGGCAGCGCGGCTGCGTTGCTGGATATGTGCCCGCACCGCTTTGCGCCCCTGTCGGCGGGCAATATTAGCGGCGAGGTGGTGACATGCGGCTATCATGGCCTCGCCTTCAACGCTCATGGGGTTTGCGTCCACAACCCCCATGGCCCGGTCACCAGCGCCATGCGCGTGCGCAACTATCCGCTAATTGAGCGACACACTGCGCTTTGGCTCTGGGCCGGCGAACCCGATCTGGCTGATCCAGACCTGATCGCTGATCTCAGCTTCATTGATCGGACGCCCGAACCCGCACGCATCGCGATGTATCTGCCGACCAAGGCCAATTACCAGTTGCTGGTCGATAACATCATGGACCTGAGCCATGCGGACTATCTGCATCCCGAAACACTCGGCGGGATCATGACCGGGGCGAAGTCATCGACCCGCGACGCCGGCGACCATATCGTTGCCGAATGGATCTCGAGCGACTGCATTCCGGCGCCGGCCTTTGTCCCTATGCTTCCGCCCGGGGCCAGAGCGGATGTCTGGACCGAGGTGGTCTGGCGAGCGCCCTCCCTGATGGTGCTGGGCACATCCGTTGTCCCCACTGGAACGACCAAGACACCCGAAGATGATTCCTATACGCTCCACAACATGGTGCCCGAGACCGAAACCACCACGCATTATTTCGCCTGCAACACGCGCCGCTATCGCCTCGATGACGATGAATTGAGTGCGATGATCAGG
The DNA here is from genome assembly GCF_019443285.1 of Aquisediminimonas profunda. Classification (GTDB taxonomy): domain Bacteria; phylum Pseudomonadota; class Alphaproteobacteria; order Sphingomonadales; family Sphingomonadaceae; genus Aquisediminimonas; species Aquisediminimonas profunda. The sequence continues at coordinate 481,523 of NZ_CP080327.1, read as the reverse complement.
CCGATATTGGTGAAGGCATTCTGCGAGGAAGACAAACCCATGCTGGAAAAGCAGCAAGCCCGTATGGGGACGCCGGATCTGTGGTCGCTGAGCCCCATACTGTTGCAGGTTGATGCGGGCGCGGTGCGTGTGCGCAGAAAGCTCGATAGCCTTATCGCGGCTGAGCGCGCCGCCGCAACGTCTCAACCAGCTCACACCCGGCCGCTTACAGGGGACGTTGTCCAAGAAAGAGTTTCTGGACAGGTCGTCGATTAGGTATGCGAAGCGCGGCAACTATCCATGGAATCAATAGTTGCCGCGCCGGTTTTTCGACTCCCCTCACATCGCGAACCTCTTAGATTCCCAACAATATACGATTAGGAGATTGACGCATGAACGATTTCATTCGCGAAAGCTGGTATGCAGCGCTCTGGTCGCAGGATCTGGCAGATGAGCCTGTCGCGCGCACCTATCTGGGTCAGGAGATCGTGCTCTATCGCAACACCGAAGGCCAGCCGATCGCACTGGCGGGCGTGTGCCCGCATCGCTTTGCCAGCCTCGCGAAGGGCAAGCTGCAAGGCGATGCGATCGCCTGCCCCTATCACGGCCTGCGCTTTGGGCCCGATGGGCAATGCGTTCATAATCCCAACGGGCCGGTGCCCGGCGCTGTCCGCATCCGTCCCTATCCCCTTGCTGAGCGCCATGGGATGATCTGGATATGGATGGGCGATGGAGCGCATGATCTGGCGCAAATCCCCGATGTAGCGCTGATGGATGATGGTCAAAACTATGCCTGGGTGCAGGGCACGCTCAAAGTGAGCGGTAACTATCAGCTTGTTATCGACAATCTCCTCGATCTCACCCATGTCGAATTCATGCACCCGTTCCTGAACGCCGCCGAGCCGGACGGGCCACTAAACTATAAGGCGCGTCAGGATGAGGAGCGGGTATGGGCGCTGTATGATCGCGCTGAAACGCCTACTCCGCCGTTGGCAAAGGCCATCTGGGCGGAGGCTCCGGATACGGTGCGCCTGTGGGCGCATATCCGTTGGGATGCGCCGTCCAATCTCTACTTGGAAAGCGGCTTTACCCATGTTGGCCAGAATGATCATGCTGGCGCCGATGATGCGGGCGAACGCCTGGTGGTTCCCACCTATCATCTGCTCACACCCGAAACCCGCGGCTCGACGCATTATTTCTGGTCGGCCGGGCGCAATATGCTGACGGACGTCGAGGAGGTTTCGCTTCAGGTCGCGCAGGGGATCGAATCCACCTTCTTGTTGGAAGACGAACCCATGATCGCGGATCTCCAGCAAAGGATCGGTGATTGCAATATGATGGATCTCAATCCCCTGTTGCTGGCCATCGACAATGCAGCAGTGCGCGCCCGCAGGGTCATCGCCAAGCGCCTGGCCGCCGAACGGGCCTTGGAGAAAGCCCAATAGCGGTCAGGCACGGCGATGCGGCGCATGTCGCAAAACTGCACAACCAAGGGGCCGCATCGCCGCCGGGCGCCGTCTTAAGCTATTGCCAAGACCGCTTCCAAATGTGATTTGTATCGGAAAAATCGTGACCACAGATCACGCGTCAGGAGAGATATGCGCTTTGATCGGCTGGACCTAAATCTTCTCGTTGCACTTGATACGCTCATCGAGCGGGGAAATGTATCGCTCGCCGCCGAAGACCTGTGCCTGAGCCAATCAGCGATGAGCGGGGCGCTCAAGCGGCTGCGGGAATACTTCGGCGACGAATTGCTGATCCCCAATGGCCGGGCGATGGTGCTCACCCCCAAGGCCAAGCAATTGGCGCATCCGGTGCGCGAAGCTCTGCTCTATGTTCGCTACCACATCACTACGCCGGGAAAGTTTAACCCATCCACTTCGGATCGCTGTTTTCAGATCGTTGGCACAGACTATTCGCATCAGTTGATCCTGGCGAACGTGATCAGCCAGATAGCCAAGGAAGCACCCGATATCAGCTTCGCAATACACGCGCCGGACTCGCAGATGGTTGAACTCTTTAACCGGGGTGAGATCGATCTTTTCATATCGGCGCAGCACCCGATGCTAAACATTGGGAAAGAGCACAAGAAGATCGATTTGTTCACCGACGAGGAAGTGGTGATCTGCTGGGACGAAAACCCGCTTTGCGATTCGGATCTGAACACCGAAAGCTTTTCGGCGCTAGGCCACGCGGTGACTAATTTCGGCCCCAACCGGCACCCAGCAATTAGCGAAATGGTTTTTGAGCAACTCAATATCGAGCGCAGAATCGAGGTCACGGTCTCCTCCTTCAGTTCGCTGCCCCTCGCGATCATTGGCACACAACGGATTGCGACCATGCATCGTCGGCAGGCGGAATATTTCGCAAGGCTGCAGCCCATCAAGATCCTCGCTCTGCCCTTTCCCATGCCCCCGGTTCAACTGGTTGCCCACTGGCATATCATACGCGCGGCAGACGACGGCCTGAGCTGGCTGCTCGCCCACATCATGTCGGCTGTTGAGAAGCTGGACGAGCAGCGGGCAATGCCCTGACAAAGCGCCCGCTCTTGTCGCTCGGGCCAAATTGTTCGATAGTAAGCCATGCAAGATAAGCGCCCGTTTGTCCCTTCGCCTGTAACCGCCATGGATGTCGCAAAGGTTTCCGGCGTATCGCAGGCGGCGGTGTCTCGTGCCTTCACACCCGGAGCGAGCATTGCCCCTCAAACCCGCGAGCGCATATTGCAGGCGGCACAAAGCCTGGGATACCATCCCAATCAGATCGCCCGCTCGTTGACCCGGGGCAGTTCGAGCATCGTCGGCGTTGCGGTGGGCAATCTGCACAATCCGTTTTTCGCCGAATCGCTCGAAGTGCTGACGCTGGCACTCGAAAGCGCCGGATTGCGCCTGCTGTTGTTTCACATGAGCGAAGGGCAGGCCGAACCGAGCGTCGGCGATGTGCTGCATTATCGGCTCGATGCGCTCATTCTGCTCTCTGTCAGCTTGTCATCCACCCTTGTCGAACAATGCCGCCGCGCCAATGTTCCGGTCGTGCTCTATAACCGTACGACGGCAGTGCCAACCGCATCCTCGGTCGTTGGCAGCAACGTTCAGGGCGCGCGCGCGATAGCCGCTCATTTGCTGGGAGGCGGACACGCCCGCTTCGCCTTTTTGGCGGGCCATGATTCATCGTCCACTAGCCGCGAACGGGAGAACGGCTTCACTGCTTTTCTCTCCGAGCATGGCCATGGGTTGCACGGGCGCGAAATCGTCAATTTCGATTTCAACAGCGCCGCCTCGGCCACCCGCCGCCTGCTGTCCAGCCCCAATCCGCCCGACGCGATTTTCTGCGTCAACGACGCCATGGCCATCGCCGCGATCAATGTGGCACGCCATGAATTCGGCATCGATGTCGGACGGCAAATGTCCATCGTGGGCTTTGACAACATCGCCATGGCGGCCTGGCCCGCCTTCTCGCTCACCACATTTACCCAGCCTGCGGTCGACATGGTAGCGCGGACGGTCGAAATTGTCCGCAAGGTGCGCGGCGATCCGCAATTGCGGGTAAATGCGGTGGTGCAGGGACAATTGATCGTGCGCGGAAGCAGTCGCCCGGTTGATCCGGTCCTGCATCGACAGCCCAAGCTCTGATCAAGCGCATTCTCAGTCCGGCACCCACCGACTGCGGCAGGGCAAACCCGTATCGGGCGTAATACTCGCATGGAGTTGCGTGCTCTTTTGCAGCGGCATCAACCCCAATGCATGCGTATGCAAAAAAATGTCCGTATTTCAGGATATGGCGCTTCATCCTCGAAGTAGTTGCGTTTTTCTGGACAATGTTATTTGCAAGCGTATTCATTCCTAGTACAAGGCGGCGCCACCAAACGGCGATTCAGGGCAGCGCCACAAGGGAGGCGGCCTGCCGCTCGGGAGATGATATGTGAACAAGAGTTTCCGCCGCATTGTGACCGCGCATGACCACGAGGGCGTCTCGATCGTGCGGTCCAACGATGTCTTGACGCCGACACCCATCGCTATGGGCGTGGCCGATTTCCAATTGGTTTGGACCACGCCGCAGGTCCCGGTTGATAATAATGACGATCATGATGGCGCATCAGTCGATGCTGGCCTCACTCTGAAGGGTGGCTCGGTCATTCGCATAGTGGACATGTTGCCCGGCAGGGCTTCACCGATGCATCGCAGCTTTTCGATCGATTACGGCATCGTGCTCTCGGGCAGCCTCGAATTGGAACTGGACGGCGGAGAAATCGTCGCACTGAATGCGGGCGACATCGTCGTTCAGCGCGGCACAAACCATTTGTGGCGCAACACCTCACCAGACACGGTGTGCAGGATCGCCTTCGTGCTGATCGAGGCCACCCCGGTCGTCGTCGATGGAAAAGTGTTGGAGGAACTTCACCCATGAGCGCGCATCGACATATCGTCATCACCGGCGCGGGCGGCTGGATCGGCTCGCTGCTGGCCAGCAAGCTGCTGAGCGAACCGGATTTTGCCGACATCACCCTCACGCTAGCCGATATTTCGGTGCCCGCGCCGCCCGCCGATCGGCGGGTGCGAGTGGTGGAAGGCGACCTGAGCGAACCCGGGGTTGTAGCCCGCATGTTGAATGGCCGCGCGGACGTGGTGTTCCATCTCGCGAGCATTCTGGGCGGCACTGCAGAGGCCAATTACGCGCTCGCCCGCAAGGTCAATCTCGATGCCACGCTTGACCTGTTTGAGGCGCTGCGGGATGATGCCTCACCGCCGCGCGTCGTTTTCGCCAGTTCGATCGCGGTGTTTGGCCCGCCGCTGCCCGAGCGCATCAACGATGACACGATGCCCGTGCCGTTCATGCATTATGGTGGGCAAAAGCGGATGGCCGAAATCGCGATTGAACAATTAAGCGCACACGGCTGGATCGACGGTATTGCCATCCGCCTGCCCGGCATCGTGGCCCGGCGCGGTGCCGACGCGCGGCTAAAATCCGCATTTATCAACACGATGTTCTACGATTACGCCGAAGGCAAGGATTTCATCATGCCGGTCTCGGCGGAAGGCACGATGTGGCTGATTTCAGTCGACACCTGCGTGAACGGCTTTATCCATGCTGCACGCGTTCCCCGCGATGCCCTCAAGGCCCGGCGTGCGCTCACACTGCCCGCGCTGCGCGTGTCGATGGAAGCGCTCATCGAGGAACTTGGCCGCCTCTATCCCGAAAGCCGCTCGGTGGTCCGTTGGGAGCCACAGGCCCAGCTTGAGGAGCTCTTTACCCGCCAGCCGCCGCTGGAAACCCCTTTGGGCGACAGCCTTGGCTTTCAGCACGACGGGACCATCGAAACACTGGTCCGCCGCGCCATCCAACCCGAATAATGGAGAGAACGATGCAACTGGCAACCTTGCCCAACAGCACACGCGATGGAGCGCTGGCCGTTGTTTCGCGCGATCATTGCCGCGCCGTGCTGGCCTCCGAAATCGCGACAACGCTGCAAGATGCGCTGGAGCGCTGGAGCGAAGTCGAGCCGCAACTGCGCTGCCTTGCCGCCGCGCTCGAGGCTGGCACTGCAACCGGCAGCTTTGCGTTTGAGGCGGGCAAGGCGCTGGCTCCCCTGCCCCGGGCATGGCAGTGGCTCGACGGGTCCGCTTATGAAAGCCATGGCGACCTGATGCAGCAAGTGCTCGACATCGAGCCGATCCCGCGCGGCACACCCCTAATGTACCAAGGCGTTTCCAGCCATTTTTACAATTCGACCGACGACATCCCGTTTCTGTCTGAAGAGAAGGGCATCGATTTCGAGGGCGAATTCGGCGTCATAGTCGATGCTGTGCCGATGGGCATCACGCCCCAAGCAGCACTCAAGCACATTCGCCTGGTGATGCAAATCAACGACTGGTCGCTACGTGCGCTGGCGGGGCCTGAAATGAAAACGGGCTTTGGCTGGGTGCAGGCAAAGCCGCCCTGCTCGGTTGCCCCTGTCGCGGTCACGCCTGACGCGCTGGGCCGCCACTGGCGCGATGGCAGGGTCGATCTTCCACTTCATGTGACATGGAACGACGCGCTCTTCGGTTTGGTGCAAGGTTACCCTATGGGTTTTGGCTTCCATGAATTGGTCGCGCATGCCGCCGCCACACGCGATCTCGTCGCAGGGACGATCATCGGGTCGGGCACGGTGTCAAACGCCAATTTCAAGGAAGTCGGCTCAACATGCATCGCCGAGCGGCGCGGGATCGAAGTGATCGATCATGGCGCGCCCAAAACCGATTTCATGAAATTTGGCGACCGCGTGCGCATGGAGTCCCGATTCCCCGATGGCTCGCCACTGTTTGGCGCCATCAATCAAAAAATAGTGCGCAAGGAGGCTTTTGAATGATCACCGAAATAGCCCAAATCGAGGTAATCGCGGGGCAGGAAGCGTCCTTCGAGGCTGCGGCCAGTGAGGCAATCGCTTTGTTCAAGGCGGCCAAAGGCTGCCACCACATGCGCGTCGAACGCTCGATCGAGCAGCCGAGCCGGTATCGCCTCTTTGTCGCGTGGGAAAGCCTCGAAGCTCATGTCGGGGATTTCCGCAATTCGCAAGCTTTTGGAGAATGGCGCAAGCTGGTCGGCCCCTATTTCGCCAGCCCGCCCGCCGTGGAACACACCAGCGTGGTGATCTCCGGGTTCTGACGCAATTCTTCAGTCAAACGCCTTTTAGGCAGGAGTAAACATCATGGCAGAGTATCTCAAGCGCGGCACTGCGGCCGATATCCGGGCCAGCGCGGATCGCAAGGTTCGGGACATTGTCGAGGCAACGCTTGCCGAAATCGAGGCGCGGGGTGATGATGCCGTGCGTGAATTGTCGATCAAATTCGACAATTGGGACCGAGACAGCTACTTGCTGACTGATCGCGAGAAGCAGGATTGCCTCGATCAACTCTCAGGGCAGGATCTCAAGGACATCGAATTCGCGCAGACTCAGGTGCGCAATTTTGCATACATACAGCGGGAATCGGTCAAGGATGTCGAGGTTGAAACGCTGCCTGGCATTGTGCTGGGGCACAAGAATCTACCGCTGAACGCGGCGGGCTGCTATGTGCCGGGCGGTAAATATCCCCTGCTGGCTTCCGCCCACATGAGCGTGATTACCGCGAAGGTCGCAGGCGTGCCCCGCGTCATCACATGCGCGCCACCGTTTGGTGGCAAGCCGGCCCCCGCCATTGTCGCGGCGCAAGTGCTGGCTGGCGCGGACGAAATCTACGCGCTGGGCGGAATTCAGGCCATTGGCGCCATGGCGCTGGGCACGCAGAGCATCATGCCGGTCGATATTCTGGTTGGTCCGGGCAATGCCTTTGTCGCAGAAGCCAAGCGGCAACTTTTTGGCAGGGTGGGCATCGACCTTTTCGCTGGCCCCACCGAAACGCTGGTGATCGCCGATGAAATCGGCTGCGATGCCGAACTGGCAGCGACCGATCTGCTGGGCCAGGCAGAACATGGCCCGGATAGCCCAGCCATTCTGCTGACAACTTCGGAAGAGCTCGCCCGCGCCACCATCCGGGAAGTAGAGCGCCTGCTAGAGATCCTGCCGACCGCTGACTATGCCCGCAAAGCATGGGAAAGCTATGGCGAGGTGATCGTGGCACAGGACGATGCGGAAATGGTGAGTATCGCCGATGCCATTGCCTCCGAACATGTTCAGGTGATGACCGCTAATCCCGACTATTTCCTCAAGAACATGACCAACTATGGCGCGCTGTTCCTCGGCGCGCGCACCAATGTGTCGTTTGGCGACAAGGTGATCGGCACCAACCACACTCTGCCCACGCGCAAGGCAGCGCGTTACACGGGCGGGCTGTGGGTCGGCAAATTCCTCAAGACCTGCACCTATCAGCGCGTGCTGACAGATGAAGCCTCGGCGATGATCGGGGAATATTGCTCGCGCCTGTGCGCGCTTGAAGGTTTCGCCGGGCACGGCGAGCAAGCCAACATTCGCGTGCGCCGCTATGGCCATCGCAATGTGCCCTATGCGGGCGTCGCCGAGCCTTTGGGCTGAGCATCCGGATTTGCCGGGGCCGCCCAATTTGGGCCTTCGGCAAGGGGATTGGGGAAAGGGTGCCGCACCAAAACATGAAGGCGGGGCGGGAACTAATCCCACCCCGCCTTCATTTCATTTCAGGCTTTGGTAAAGATGGCGCGCTCAGAATGGCGCGTTGAGCCGCGAGAGCGCGCCTTCCAGAATATGGGCATGTTCGCGCGGATCGCCATGGGCCAACTGCAGGCGACCCACCGCCATCGAAGAGTCGATCACATCCTTGCAGCGGGGATAGCGCCGTTCCTGATAGGCCAGCAGGCCGGCCTCCACGCTATCGGCGCTGGCGAGCTCTTCAGCCAGCACGATCCCGCTTTCCACCGCCATGCCCGCGCCCGAGGCGAGATGCGGGGTCGTGGCATGCACCGCATCGCCCAGCAGTACGATCCGCCCATCATACCAGGGCTTGGGCTGAAGCACAGCGGCCAGCGGGCGGTAGTTGATCCAGTCCTGCCGCGTCATATTGTCGCGGATCCAGCCGGCATTGCCGCCGAAATCGGCCAGCAGGCGCTTGAGCTCGGTGTAAAGTTCTTCCTCGTCCATAAAGCGCTCGCGCTCCTCATGGGCGGTCAGCATCCACATATAGACCTGATCGGGCGCACAGGCGGTGATACCGCAGGGGTTGACGCTTCCGAGGTAGAATTCGCCGAATTCCAGCTCCGGCGGCCTTGCGATCGAGATGCGCCAACAAGCCTGCCCGGTCGGCACCGCAGGCCCCATGTGCGGGAAGGCCAGTTCGCGCATGCCTGAAAACACGCTGTCCGAGCCGACCACCAGATCATAGCGCCCATGGGTGCCATCGGAAAGAGTGACATCGACACCATCACCAGCATTGACTGCGGCCGACACCGTGAGCCCCAGCCGCACGTATATACCCAGTTCCTTGACCCGCGCCTGCATGATTTGGTGAAGCACGGGGCGCATGATGCCGCCCGTGGCGGGCAGACCTTCCTCGATAACCGGTTCCTCAAGGTCGTGAAGTTGCGTTCCGTCATATTTGAACAGGCGCGTTTTCGTAGTGATCGCTCCTTGCGCCTTGATCTCCTCAAGCAAGCCAAGCCGCCGATAGGCACGCAAGGTTGGCCCGGTGATGGTTATTCCCGCGCCATAGACCCGCCAATGGGGGTCGATGTCGATGATGTCCACCTTCACGCCGCGCTCCGACAGCGCGATTGCCGCAGCCATGCCGCCAATCCCGCCGCCAACAATAAGCGCCTCGTGAACGCTGCTAATGTTCTCCCGCGTCATACCGCATGGCTTATCGATCGCTTGCCAGGAGGCAAATCCGAATGTTCGATAGCTGCCTATCTATACTATCGCTGAACGCTGACAGCTTTCAGCGGCTTCGTGGGCTAGGCAAATGAGGCCGATCTTGGTACTTTGGCAGCCAGCCCGCTCCTGACGCGTAAATGGGGAAAACTGCTATGCGTTTCGAACGCCTCGACCTCAATTTGCTGGCCGCGCTCGATGTACTGCTTGAGGAGAGGAACGTCAGTTTAGCCGCCGACAGACTCTGTCTTTCGCAATCGGCTACTTCAAGCGCCCTGGGGCGTTTGCGCGAATATTTCGGCGATGATTTGCTTGTGCTCAAAGGCCGCGGGATGGTGTTAACCGCGCGAGCGGAGGGATTAATTGAGCCCGTACGCCTCGTCCTTGAACAGATCCGTAACCCCATTACCACTGCGCCTCTGTTCGACCCTGCAACACACGACAGGCAGGTGCGCTTGATGGCCAGCGATTATTCCACGCAGGTCTTGCTCGCGCGTGCGCTGGCGATGCTGGAAAAGGAGGCTCCGGCCCTGCGTTTTGAAATCCAGCCCATGAACGACAATCCGGGCGAGGCGCTTGAGCGGCGTCAGATCGATCTCTTGCTGACAATCGATTATTCCATAAGCGTGGATCAGCCAAGCCAGGTGCTGTTTGAAGACGATTATGTGGTGGTTGGCGATGCCGCCAATCCGGCGATGGAGGGAGACATGACCCGCGAGAAATATTTTGCGCTGGGCCATGTGACCGCGCGCTTCGGCAAGAGCCGTGTGCCTACCTTCGACGACTGGTTCGTGCGTCGGCAAAAAGCCCAGCGCCGCATTGAAGTCGTGGCACCTACATTCTTGTCACAGACCGCGCTGGTGCTGGGCACACGGCGCATTGCCACCATGCACCGTCGTCTGGCGGAGCAAGTCGTGGCCTCGGGCAATCTGGTGATACGCGAAATGCCCTTCGCCATCCCGCCCATCCGCGAGACGATCCAGTGGCATATTTCAAACAACAATGATCGGGCGCTCCGTTGGGTGGTTGAACGGCTTGCAGTCTTTGCCGCGGAAAGCGAGGAGGTCGGGCATGGCACGGTCATTCCCTTCGCCGAGGCGCGTCGCGAGGAGATCGCCGAGCAATTTCGGCATCATTTGCCGACAGGGCGCTAGTACGGACCATCCTCCATTCCTAGGCGATCTGGCCGACGTGACAGACCGCATCGGCGCAAGCCTCTGACGCCTGCCTTGCGGATCGCCTGACCAGGCTTCAACCAAACCGATAGCTCGCATCCGATGTTATGCGTTTCTCGGCAGGGTTTCCCGCCTACATAAGGCGCAGAATTTCGGAGAATATTGTATGAGCATTCTAGGCGTGGAGAGTGTGCTATTCGGCGTGGACAACGTGGCGGAAAATGCGCGTTTCTGGACAGATTTTGGCCTACCTGTGGAATCGGTCACCGGCAGCGAGGCGGTGTTCCGGCTGGCATCAGGCAGCCGCGTCATCGTGCTGGCCCATGGCGATGGCCGCTTGCCAACTCCCGATCCTTTCCAGGGCAATGGGGTGAAGTTAACGGTTTGGGGCGTCGATACTGCCGAAAATCTGGATAAGATCGCCGCCAGCCTAGCCAGCGAAGTGACCGTCACTCGCGATGCCGATGGCACGGTTCGCGCCACCTGCCCCGACGGCCAGCCCATCGCGCTGCGGGTCTGGGATAAGCAACAGGTTGTCAGTGAATCCAGCCCGGTCAATACACCGGGCGCTTATCCGCGTTTCAACCAGCACCGTATCTGGCGGCACAAGGCGATCCCCAAAACGATCAATCATGTTGTGTTTTTCTCGCCGGACTACGTGACCAGCTTTGAATTTTACGAGCGTCATCTGGGCTTCCGCTATGTCGATCACAGCAAAGGCGTGGGCATTTTCGGTCGCGCGGACGGCACGTACGAGCATCATTCGATGTTCTGGGTCAACTGCGATCTGCCGTTTGCGCCCGATGTCTTCAAATTCATGCATATCGCCTTTGGCATGGACGATATCGACGAGGTGATGCTCGGCGCGAATCTGATGGCGGAAAAGGGCTGGAAGAACGAGAGCATGAACAGCAGCGGCGGCATTTCGCGCCACCGCATTTCCAGCGCGATCTATTACTATTGTGACATCCCCGGCAAAGGCGGCGAGGCGGAATACCACGCTGACACCGATTATCTGGATGACAACTGGGTGCCCCGCGCGTGGGACTTCCGCTTCGGTTCGCTACTGTGGGCCAACAACGCCCCTCCCATCTTCCGCGGCCCTGATATCGCGTGGGACATGGTGTTCGACGCTGATCGCAAAAGCTTTGAACCGTATCGCAAGGCCACGGCCGGCAAGCAAATGGTAGAGGGCAAGCTGGCTGAAATCACGCAAGAGGATGAACACGGTATCTGATATTCAAGCATGAGGGACGTGGGGGCCTGCCGCTCGCGTCCCTCATGCTTGGGATCTATCGGAGGCTGGCGTCCTCAAAACCGTTTCGGTCGGACGACGACCGGCGGCGCGATGGGAAAAGGCCATGTCGGCGCGGGCAGGTTGGTATTAGAGCCAGATGACATCTGGCTCTAGCCCATTTCGGCAAAGGTCCGCGCGCACCAATCTGCGATATAGTCGCGCATGCCGGTGCCATTGTCGGCCCCGCAATGCTCGACCTCGAAATCAGCCTTGGTGAACATCCGCAGATGGCGCTTGGAGCTGTTCACCGCCTGATCGTAAGAGAGATGGGCGTTGAAGGCCGGGATTTGGCGATCATTCTCGCCATGGGTGATCAGGAAGGGCACCTTGATCTTCTCGACCTGTCCGTTGAGCGTGATCTGGTCGGCATAGTCGAGAAAGGCGTCGCGGTCATCGAAGCCGAACACCCAGAGCACATGGTCCCAGTAATGCGGCACGGGATTCTCGCCCTCGTTGCTCACACGCTGGCGCTGGCGTTCGCCCCAGACATGGTTGGCCCCCATCACGGCGCACAGGGCATAGCGCGGATCATTGGCGGCAATGCGCGGCGCGTGATAGCCGCCAAAGGACAGGCCAAAGATGCCGATCTTGGACTGGATCACATCGCCCCGCGTCAGCAGATAGTCAAAGGCCAGGCTGCCCCAACGTTCGGAATCGTATACGGCAGGCAGATGGTGCAAGCGGATCGCCTCTCCAGTGCCGGGCTGGTCGACGAAAAGCGTGTTGATGCCGCGCTCCAGATTGGCGCGGCCATGCCCTGCCATGTCAACCTGCTCCTTCATGGAATCGAGGCCGTTTACTGAAACCAGCGTGGGGCGCGGCGTGCCGCTGCCATCATGGATGAAGATCGCGGTATAGCTGGAACCCTCGTAAGGAATTTCCACTTTGTCGACATGCAGGCCGCGCAGGGCCGAACCCTTGTGATACAGTTCCAGCCCGCGATCATAGGCCGCCCAGCGCGGGGCATAATCGCGGCTCTGCATGCGTTCGGCGGCCAGATAATAGCCACTGGCTCGAAGATATTTGCTGCCTGCCGACAGGTTGAAGCCTGCGGCCAGATCGGCATCGGCATTCTTGGCAACCTGATCGGCCACCGCGATCCAACTGTCGAATAGCAGCTCTGACCCGGCATCGGCGCCCGCCTTGGCGGTCTCGCGCACCGGACGGCAAGCTTCGTCGATCTCGCCATGGTTGCCGCCGCACACCAGCGCCAGATTGGTGGCCAGATTCCAGACATAATTACCGGGAAAGGGTTCAAACATGCACTCTATCCTCGCGACCTTTGAGATCGAGCCTGATTGACATGGCCGCGCCAGGGCGACCAACCCATTATATCGATGGCATACTATTCAAAGAATGCCGCTACTGTCTCAGACCTGGACGATCTTCTGGTCGATAGCGCCGAAGAGCGGCGTATCATCGGCCATGCGGGCCTCCATGCGCAGCCTGTCGCCAAAGCGCATGAAGCCGGTTTTGACGCTCCCGGTATCTAGCACTTCGATGCCGCGACGCTCGGCAATGCAGGATGAGCCGACTTCGCGGAAGTTGGCGTTGGAAACGGTCCCCGAGCCAAACACCGTCCCCGCGCAAAGCATCCGGCTTCTCGCCGCATAGGCGATCATTTCGGGGAACGAGACTTCCATCGCCCCGCCATGGGCCGCGCCAAAACGCTCGCCATTCCAATCGACGTAAAGTGGCAGGTGGACGCGCCCATCGCGCCAGTCTGGGCCAAGTTCATCGGGCGTCACAGCCACAGGCGCCAACGAGCAGGGCGGCTTGGCGTGAATCCAGCCGAAGGCGATCTTGATCTCCCGCTGGGCCTGCACGCGGAGCGACCAATCGTTGATCTGGACCAGCAACCGGATGCTTTGCGCGGCCTGCTCGACCGAGGCGCCCATCGGCACTTCGCCTGTGATGACGCCGAACTCGCCCTCGAAATCAATCCCGTCTTCTTCCGAATTGAAGGGGATATCCTCGCAGGCGCTGAAGAACTGGTGCGAAACGCCCTGATACATCAACATGTCGCGCGGATCGGTCTTGTGCTTGAACACCGCTTCCATCAATTCGGCATGGCTGCGAAAGGTCGATCCATCGAGCCATTGCCAGGCCCGGGGCAGCGGAGCGAGCGCGGCGCTCGTGTCGAAGGCGAAACTTTCGACACGCCCGCGCTCCAGATCATCGGAGAGGGTGAGCAGGTCGGCTTCGACCTCATTCCAGCTTTCGACCGCCTCACGAAGCGAGCCGATGATGCTTTGCGCTTCTGTCGCGCGCGTAAGATCCTTCGATACCACCACGAGGCGACCGTCTTTGGTGGTTCCCGGAAGTGTGCCCAGTTTCATTGTCATGTCCTTTCGTGAATCGCGGCGTGTCCGGGTGCGTTCGCATTCAGCTGCCGCTTATTCTGCCTTTGGCCAGCCCATCGCCGGGCCTTGGCATGCATGGTGCTGCCAATTACAGCGACGGTAGCGTTTCGTTCATATAGGCAAGAGCCGCGCCCACTTCATGCCTTGCGACAAAGCCCAGATCGCGCTGCGCCGCCGATGTGTCGGTGCGAGACCGGCGCGGATTGGGGAAGTTCATGAAGCCTGCCTCGGGCCGGACCGGGATGCTGGTTTCGAGGCCCGGCAAAGCCGCCCTCGCCTGCGCCAAAAACTGCTCCAGCGTCACCGATTGGGCAGGGGCAATATTGTAGACCGGCTGCGGAAGCTCCGGCGCGGACACAGCGGCGACAACTGCCTCGGCGGCATTGCGCGGATCGATAAATTCCTCGGTTTGCTCCCACAATAAGCGCTGATCCTCGATGGCCAATGGCTTGCGCTGTCGCGCAGCCTTAATCACCGCCAGCCCGAGCGCGGCAACGAGCGAGGTATCCTCATTGTACCTGAGCATTAATCGCGTCCCGACCGGCACTTTCCGCTCGACTTGTATGGCATTGCAAGCATTGGTCGTTGTCGAAGGCGAACGGAGTCATTCGCCGAACAAGCCTCAGGTCTGGTGACTGACGGGGCTCTGGGTGGTGGGAGCAGGCAGTGTGCTTGCTCCGATCAGGAGACCACCCATGACGACCAAGAAAGTAGCATCCGAGAGCCCTGCAACCAAACCAACAATGACCAAGCGCGAGCAGCTGGTGGTACTGTTGAAGCGCGACGGTGGTGCCAGCCTCGACGAGTTGGTGGCAGCGCTCGGCTGGCTGCCGCACACGACGCGCGCTGCCCTTACGGGCCTCAAGAGAACCGGCCATATTATCGAGAGCGACAAGATCGAAGGCGTCCGCCGCTATCGCATCGTTGAGGCTGCCGCATGAGCGGCGCGCCGCTCAATGATCGCATTGCTGCGCTGGCGACGATGTCGCTGGCGCAGCTCTGCATCGAATGGCGTCGGGTATGGAAGACCACCCCGCCCGAGATAACCGTCGACCTGCTCGCGCGCAGCATTGCCTGGAAGCTGCAGGCCCAGGTCTATGGCGGCCACTCGCCCGAGACCATGCGCAAGCTCAAGGCGCTCACCTCGGGTCGGGCTGGTGATCCGGTCGCAGGCACGCTGAAGCCCGGCACCCGGATCCTGCGCGAATGGAATGGCCGGAGCATCAACGTGCTGGCCATCGAGGGTGGGTTCCTGTTCGAGGACCGCAGTTACCGTTCACTCTCGGAGATCGCCCGAGAGGTCACCGGCACCAAATGGTCAGGACCTCGCTTCTTTGGCATGAAGGCAAAGCGCCGTGCAGCCTAAGACACTCCGATGCGCGATCTACACCCGCAAATCGACCGAAGAGGGACTGGAGCAGGAGTTCAACAGCCTCGACGCCCAGCGCGAAGCCTGTGCTGCCTACATAACGAGCCAGCGCCATGAAGGATGGACACCGACAGCGCATACCTATGAGGATGGCGGCTACTCTGGCGGCTCGATGCAGCGTCCGGCCATCCAGCAACTGATGGCGGATGTCGCCGCAGGCAAGGTTGACGTCATTGTCGTCTACAAGGTCGACCGCCTGACCCGAAGCCTCGCCGACTTCGCCAAGATCGTCGAAGTGCTCGATGCCAGGGGCGCTAGCTTCGTCAGTGTGACCCAGGCGTTCAATACGACAACCAGCATGGGACGGCTCACCCTCAATGTGCTCCTTTCCTTCGCCCAGTTCGAACGCGAAGTGACCGGCGAGCGCATCCGCGACAAGGTAGCAGCCTCCAGGGCCAAGGGCATGTGGATGGGCGGAACCATCCCGCTGGGCTATGATCCCGTCGAGCGCAAGTTGATCGTCAATCAAACCGAAGCCGCGCTCGTACGCCATATCTATAACCGATACCTCGCGCTTGGATCAGGACAGGCCTTGGTCGATGAACTCGCATCCAATGGCTAC
This sequence comes from Aquisediminimonas profunda, assembly GCF_019443285.1. Taxonomy (GTDB): domain Bacteria; phylum Pseudomonadota; class Alphaproteobacteria; order Sphingomonadales; family Sphingomonadaceae; genus Aquisediminimonas; species Aquisediminimonas profunda. Next base: position 465,408 of record NZ_CP080327.1, on the reverse strand, counting down.
CAAACAAAGCTCCGCACGCTGACAGACGGGTCAACCATCGGAGGTCGGACCTTCACGCGGGGAATGCTGTTCTATGTCCTTTCGAACCGTCTCTATATTGGAGAAGTATCGCACAAGGGCATCGCCCATCCCGGCGAGCACGAGCCAATCGTCGACAGACAGATCTGGGATGATGTCCAGAAGCTCATCGAGGCGAACCGTGTCGCACGCAAGACGGCGAGCAGGGCAGAGCAGCCGAGCCTGCTTGTTGAACTCGTCGTTGATGGGCTGGGCCGACGTATGTCACCCAGCCATGCGGTCAAGGGAACCCTGCGCTATCGCTACTACATCACCCATCAATCGGAAATCGGCGAGAATGATCCGGCGCCCTGGCGTGTGCCGTCGCATGATCTTGAGAAGGTCGTGGTCAGCAGGCTCTGCGTCTGGCTCAACGATCGTTCGGCCATCGGTCAGTTGAAAAATGGCGGGAGTGCACGGGAAACTGAGGAGCTGATTGCGAGCGCTGCAAATCAAGCGAAGCGCCTTCTCTCGTCCAACCCATCGGATTTGCGGAAGATGCTTCCTGACTTCCTGAACAAAGTCAGGGTCGAGCGGGATCGCGTTCGGATCGATGCGAAGGCCAGCGGCCTGCTCGAAAGTGATGATCGCTGTATCGAACTTGAAACGCGAGCGACCAAGGTCCGGATTGGCAAGGAGACAAAGATGGTCATCGCTGCCGATCCTGACCAGCCGGTCCGAGTAACCGACACCAAGCTGGTCACACTGATTGGTGAAGCACTGAAAGTTCAGGAGCGGTTGCTCTCAGGCACACCGCTTGTCCATCTTGCGACAGAGCAGAAGACTTCGACGGCTCGCCTAAGCAAGCTGGCGCGCATTGCATGGCTTGCACCTGAAGTTATCGAGGCGATCATCGAGGGTCGTCAGCCAAGTGCACTCTCCAAGCAGAAGCTCATGACGCTGGTCGATCTTCCAATGGAGTGGTCAGCTCAGCGTCGCCTGCTCGGGTTCGCGGCCTAGTCCCACCCGCCGCTAGCATCATACACGAATCGAAAAATAGGCGGCCGGAGATTCCGGCCGCTTTTTCGTCTCGTGGCGTGCTCAAAATAGTCTCCCGACGCCAGGTTGAAGAACCGCCGTTCAAAAAGTCGCGGAATTGCGGGGGTTTCACGGCCCTACTGCGGAGACCGCGCGGAGACCTTGAAATTGAGGACTGGTTGGTGCCCCTGGCCGGACTCGAACCAGCACGCCTTGCGGCACTCGATTTTGAGTCGAGCGCGTCTACCAATTTCACCACAGGGGCCCAATAGGGTCAGCGGCGCTGCGTTTAGACAAGCAATTCGGCGCCCGCAACCTACAATCCGAAAATTGGCAGCAGCCGCTGCAGGAGATTGCGTCTGGCTGATCCCAAAGATCAATTGCGCGGTGGGCGTCGCCGGTAGCTCAAGGCTTCGGCAACATGGATCCGGCCAACTCCTTCGGACTGGCCAAGATCTGCGATTGTCCGCGCGACGCGCAGAACCCGGGTGTAGCCGCGCGCTGTCAGTCGCAGGGCGTCTGCGGCTTGTGCCAGCAACTTCCGGCCCGGCTCGTCGGGCGTAGCTGCATGCTGAAGCACTTCCCCATCCGCTTCGCAATTGGTGCGCACAGCAGATCCCGCGTAGCGGGCGGTCTGCAGAGCGCGTGCCGCCCTGACGCGATCCGCAACGGCCGCAGACGCTTCTGAAGGTGCCGGCAGAACAAGGTCAGCCGCGCTCACGGCATCGACCTCTATGTGCAGATCGATCCGGTCGAGCAGCGGGCCCGAGACGCGTGCCTGATAGTCGGCGGCGCAGCGCGGCGCGCGGGCGCAGGCAAGAGCGCGATCGCCAAGATGGCCGCAGCGGCACGGGTTCATTGCTGCGATCAACTGCACGCGTGCGGGAAAGGTGACATGTGCGTTTGCCCGGGCCACGCTGACACGGCCTGTTTCCAGTGGCTGGCGAAGCGAATCGAGCACGGCGCGCTGAAACTCGGGAAGCTCATCAAGAAACAGGACGCCAAGATGGGCAAGGCTCACCTCTCCCGGCCTGACCTTGTGGCCGCCGCCTACCAGTGCCGGCATGGATGCGGAATGGTGCGGCGCGCGAAAGGGGCGGTTCCGGATCATCCTGCCTCCTGCCAATTCGCCGGCGATGCTCGCAACCATGGACACTTCCAGGGCTTCGGCAGCGGTGAGATCGGGCAGTATGCCCGGCAGACAGGCCGCCAGCAGAGACTTGCCCGCGCCCGGCGGCCCGATCATCACCAGATTGTGGCCACCGGCCGCTGCGATTTCGATCGCGCGCTTTGCGGTTTCCTGGCCCTTGACCTGAGCAAGATCGGGGCCGTGGGCTCGGGGTTCGGCTACACCGGGCTCCGGCGGCCGCAGCAGGGCGCTTCCCTTGAAATGATTGAGCAGGGAAAGCAGGTCAGGCGCAGCAACCACTTCGACGTGTCCAGCCCATGCCGCTTCTGGCCCTTGCGACGCAGGGCACACAAGGCCAAGCGAGCGTTCCGCAGCATGAAGCGCCGCAAGCAGGACGCCGGGAGACGTGGCAACGCGGCCATCGAGGCCGAGTTCTCCGACAATCACATAGCTGGCCAGCGTTTCGGCATCGACGACGCCCATTGCGCCAAGCAAGGCGAGCGCAATGGGCAGATCATAGTGGGATCCTTCCTTGGGCAGGTCAGCCGGCGAAAGATTGACTGTGATCCGCTTGGGCGGGAGAGAAAGGCCCATTGCCGAAATCGCAGCGTGAACCCGCTCTCGGCTCTCGGCAACGGCCTTGTCGGGAAGGCCGACGACCGCAAATTTCGGATTGCCGGGGGCGACCTGACACTGGACCTCGACACTGCGCGCCTCAAGACCGAGGTAGGCAACGGTCTGGACAGTCGAAACCATCAGGCACCCGCCGGGGCGGCGCTGTTGTTAACCATATCTGCCAAGCATGGCGAAAGGTGCAGGCGATAATCTGGTGGGATGATCGATGTGAGTCCTGCCCCGGCCGAGGTGCGTGCACGCGAGCCTCTTCTTGCGATGGCCGGGTCATTGTCGATCGAGGCGATTAGGACCCTGTTCTTCGTTTCGCCGTTCCTGCTCTCGCTCCTGCAGCTTCTGAGGGGCTGAATTTCCGATCCGATGCTGCCGCATATGCCGGCTGATCGTGCGCATTTGTGCGCGACAGGGGCAAGACGGTAACGAGACATCACGACGATTACACAGTATTGCGCCGGTCGGATGCTGGAGCGGTGCAGGGGGCTGACGCACGATTGTCCTCCAGGCTCCGAGAAATGATGGCCAATGTCTTGCGCTTGCCACATTAGGGCACCACATCGCGCACATGACGCTTAAGGAACGCTGGTACGCTCTTGGCCGGAGCCCGACTTATCGCCTGGTGATGGCCATCTTCGGCGTTGTCCTCTTGATAGCCTCTCCGCTCGTGGGGGCATTGCCGGGCCCAGGCGGGATATTCGTTTTTGCAATTGGCCTTGGCCTGATCCTCAGGAGCTCACTATGGGCCAAACGGCATTATGTGGTCTTCAAACGCAAGCAGCCGAAGATCGGCCATTGGGCTGATTGGGGACTGCGGCGGCGCAGCCATCGGCGGCGGGTGGAACGCAAGAAGCAGAAGGACAAGGCGGGCAATTGACTTTCGTGGCGAGTCTGCCTAACGGCTCCGGCAACAAAGGCCGTCTTCGCGGGCGGCCCTTTTTCGTTTATGACGTTTTGCCAAGGACATGAGTGATGAAGCGCACTTTTCAGCCGAGCAACCTGGTTCGCGCACGCCGCCACGGCTTCCGCGCCCGGATGGCGACAGTCGGTGGGCGCGCCGTGATTCGCGCGCGCCGTGCCCGCGGTCGCAAGAAGCTTTCCGCCTGATTTCGATTCGAAAGCGGTCGGACTTTCTGGCCGCCAACGCAGCAAGCCGGGTGGCGACGCCCGGCTTTGTGCTGTTGGTGCGTGGACGAAACGATGGCGATCCGGCGATGCGACTGGGTATCACAGTCACAAAGAAGATCGGCAATGCCGTCGTGCGCAACCGCATGAAGCGCCGTTTTCGCGAACTGGCGCGTGCGGTGATTGGCCCGGAAGGTGTGCCGGGATCGGACCACGTCCTGATCGGCCGCGCAGGCGGGGTCGAGCGTGATTTTTCGACCCTCAAGGCCGAACTTGCACACGCGCTCACACGGGTGCGCTCATGATCGCCCGGCTGCTGATCCTGCTTGCGCGGGGCTGGCAAAAGGGGCCTTCGGCAATCCTGCCGCCCTCCTGTCGGTATCAACCCACATGTTCGGCCTATGCAATCGAGGCGGTAAGCCGCTATGGGGCGGCAAAAGGCGGCTGGCTGTCAGCCAAACGGATCTTGCGATGCCATCCCTGGGGTGGGCATGGCTATGATCCGGTACCGTAGTTTAGGGGAAAGAGACCTTGGATAATCAGCGTAACATGGTCCTGGCGATCGTGCTGTCCGCGCTTGTATTGATTGGCTGGACGGCCCTTGCGGATCGCTTCTTTCCGCAGCCGAAGCCCGGTGTGACCGCGCCCAAGGTGCAGACTGCACCTGCCTCTGCGCCCATTGCTGCAGCGCCTGTTCGCCAGACGGTGGCCCAGGCGCTTTCAGGTGCGCCGCGCGTGACCATTGAAACGCCAAGGCTCCAGGGCTCGATCAATCTGAAGGGTGCGGTGATCGATGATCTTGTCCTTCTTTCGCACAAGGAAACCATCAAGAAGAATTCTCCACCAGTCAGGTTGCTAGCTCCTGCCAATGCAACGGCCAGCTATTTCGCGGGATTCGGCTGGAGCGGCGACGGGCTTGCCGCACCGAACGCCAACACGGTCTGGCAGGCAGATGCAGCAGCTCTGACGCCCGAAAAACCAGTGACGCTCAGGTGGGACAATGCGGCCGGACAGCGTTTTACGATCCGCATCTCGGTTGACTCAAATTATCTCTTCTCGGTCGAACAGCGGATGGAAAATGGGGCGGCGTCTGCCGTGGGCGCGCGTCCCTATGGCTTCATCAGCCGGCTGGGCAAGTCGAAGGACCCCAGCAGCTGGACCAATCATGTCGGCCCGATCGGGGCGTTCAATGGCGCCGTGAACTACAAGGTGAATTGGGATGACATCGATCCGGCAACCGGTCAGCGGTTCCAGAGCAAGGGTGGCTGGATCGGCTTTGGCGATCATTACTGGCTGACAGCGCTCATTCCCGATCAGGCATCCAGCATCGATGCAGGCTTCAGGTCTGGCAATGGCAGCTACCAGGCTGAATTTGCTGTGCCCCAGGTGATCGTTGGGCCGGGCAAGGCTGTTAGCACCACAAGCCGCCTTTTTGCCGGTGCCAAGGAAGTCAACACACTCGACGCCTATGAAGAAGCAGGCGTCCCGCTGTTCGACAAGGCAATCGACTGGGGCTGGTTCGAGATCATCGAAAAACCCATTTTCCAGTATCTCGACTGGCTGTTCAAGCTGGTCGGGAATTTCGGCGTGGCGATCATCCTGCTCACGCTCACGGTGCGTGGCCTGATGTTCCCGATTGCGCAGCGGCAGTTTGCCTCAATGGCAGCCATGCGTGTGGTTCAGCCGAAATTGAAGGCGCTGCAGGAACGCTACAAGGACGACAAGCCGAAGCTCCAGCAGGAAATGATGGCGCTTTACCAGAAGGAAAAGATCAACCCGATGGCGGGCTGCTTGCCGATCTTCCTCCAGATCCCGGTTTTCTATGCCCTTTACAAGGTGCTGATGCTGACGATCGAAATGCGGCATCAGCCTTTCGCGCTCTGGATCCACGATCTTTCCGCACCTGATCCGGCAACGATCATCAATCTGTTCGGCCTGCTGAACTTCACGCCGCCGACATTTCTCGCGCTGGGCATCTTCCCCGTGCTGCTCGGCATCACGATGTGGCTGCAGTTCAAGCTCAATCCGGCACCGATGGATCCCATCCAGCAGCAGATGTTCAGCATCATGCCGTGGATCATGATGTTCATGATGGCACCGTTTGCAGCGGGCTTGCAGCTGTACTGGATCATGTCGAACATCCTGACGATCGCGCAGCAGAAATGGCTCTATTCGCGGCATCCGGCGCTTAAAGATCCGGTCAAGGCGTGAGTTTTTCCGAAGAACAGCTGGAATCAGCCCGCAAGATTTTCAGCGGCCCGATTGGGTTCCTGAAATCTGCGCCTTCGCTCGAATTTCTGCCTGAGCCGACGGTCAATGAGGTTGCGTTCGCCGGTCGGTCGAACGTCGGCAAATCGTCGCTGCTCAATGCGCTGACAAACCGCAGCAGCCTTGCCCGCACGTCGAACACGCCGGGACGGACGCAGGAACTCAATTTCTTCGATGTCGGCAATCCCGTGCAGTTCCGGTTGGTCGACATGCCAGGCTATGGCTTTGCCGAAGCGCCGAAGGAGGTCGTCAGGAAATGGCGTTTCCTGATCAACGATTATCTGCGTGGTCGGCAGGTGCTCAAGCGGACACTGGTTCTGGTCGATAGCCGCCACGGTCTCAAGGATGTCGATCGCGATGTCATGGACATGCTCGACAAGGCCGCTGTCAGCTACCGCATTGTCCTGACCAAGGCAGACAAGATCAAGGCCAGCGCGCTGGCGGCTGTGGCTGCAGCAACCGAAGCCGAGGTGCGCAAGAGGGCGGCTGCCCATCCCGAGCTGATCCTGACGTCGAGCGAAAAGGGCATGGGCATCGCGGACTTGCGCGCCGCCGTAATCGAAGCGACAGGTTGAACGATGCGCAAACTCTATATCGGTAACAAGAATTACTCGAGCTGGTCGCTGCGCGGCTGGCTGGCCTGCAAGCAATCCGGTCTCGATTTCGAGGAAATCGTCGTACCGCTTTACGATCAGGATTGGGACGAGCGGCGCAAGGCAGAGGCCTTCGCTCCCTCCGCTGGCAAGGTGCCGATCCTTTGGGACGGGGACGCCGTGGTATGGGACAGCCTGGCGATTATCGAGCATTTGAACGAGCAGTCAGGCGGCGACAAATTCTGGCCGAAAGATAAAGGCGCGCGCGCCATGGCTCGCTCGATGGCGGCTGAAATGCATGCAGGCTACACGGCCTTGCGGCGCGGGCATTCGATGAACATCCGCCAGATCTATCCGCCCGCGGCTCCAAATGCAGAGGTCGCCGCCGATATTGAGCGCATCATGGAATTATGGGCGCAAGCCCGCGCGCGCTTCGGTGGAACGGGGCCATTCCTTTTCGGCGATTTCGGCGCGGTCGATATCATGTTTGCGCCGGTGGTGACGCGATTCATCACCTACGGCCTGCCCGTCGCCCAATTTGCCGAGGCCTATATGCGGGACGTCATCGCCCATCCGTTCATGCAGGACTGGATTGCCGAAGCGCAGGCCGAGGACTGGGTGATCGAACGGTTCGAGGGGCCCCGGCAGGACTAGGGCTGAACAACCGTGGCGGACGCCCTTTCCATTCTCCAGACGGCGTTCGGCTTCCATGAATTCAGGGGTGTCCAGCAGACGGTGATCGACCGCGTTCTGGCGGGCGAGCGGACGCTGGCCGTGATGCCCACAGGTGCTGGCAAATCGCTCTGTTACCAGTTGCCGGCGCTTGCGATGGACGGCACCTGCGTTGTGATTTCCCCGCTGATCGCCCTGATGCATGATCAGCTGCGCGCTGCAACTGCAATCGGCATCCGTGCAGCGTCCCTGACGTCAGCCGATGACAATCGGGACGAAACACTGGCTCGTTTTCGCCTGGGTGAACTGGACCTGCTCTATGCAGCGCCCGAACGGGCATCGGGGCATGAGTTTCGCGGCCTGCTCCGCGAAGCCCGGGTTTCGCTCTTTGCAATCGACGAAGCGCATTGCGTGTCCGAATGGGGGCATGATTTCCGTCCCGACTATCGCCTGTTGAGACCGTTGCTTGACGACTTTCCGGACGTACCGCGCCTTGCGCTGACAGCAACTGCCGATGCGCATACCCGCGCCGATATACTTGCGCAGCTGGGTATTCCCATTGGCGGCATGATCGTCGCGGGATTCGACCGACCCAATATCCGTTACGCCATGTCTCCACGTCAGGGCACGGCGCAACAGATTGCGGACCTTGTCGCCAGCACGCCCGGCCCCGGCATCGTCTATGCCCAGACGCGCGTGGCAACCGAGAAGCTGGCCGAGCAGCTGAGCAAGGCCGGCCGGCCGACACGTGCCTATCATGCCGGGCTAGACCCGCAAGTGCGGGCGAAGAATCAGCATGACTTTGTCGTGTCCGAAGACATGGTGATGGTTGCGACGGTGGCCTTCGGCATGGGCATCGACAAGCCCGACGTGCGTTTCGTAGCGCATGCCGGGCTGCCCAAGTCCATTGAGGCCTATTACCAGGAAACCGGCCGCGCGGGGCGCGACGGCGATCCGGCATATGCACACATGTTCTGGGGTGCAGAGGATTTTGCCCGGGCGCGGCAAAGGCTGGGCGAAATCGACCCGGCGAGACTGCAGGGCGAACGCACGCGTCTGGCGGCTCTTGGGGCTCTTGTCGAAACGGCAGGCTGCAGGCGCGCCATATTATTGCGGCATTTTGGCGAGAGTCCGCCCGAGGCTTGCGGGAATTGCGATAATTGCCTTGAGCGTCCGGCATCTGTCGACGCGAGCGAAACTGCAAGGAAGTTCCTCTCGGCTGTCTATCGCACTGGCCAGAGTTTCGGGGTGGGACACCTTGAAGCAGTGCTGACCGGAGCAACCAGCGAACGTGTTGAAAAGCTGGGCCATGATGCCCTGTCTGTCTTCGGGATCGTCGATGGCGACGAGGTCGCACTGATCAGGCCTGTCGCCCGAGCGCTTGTCTTGCGCGATGCCTTGAGGCCCAATGAACATGGTGGCCTGATGTTCGGGCCCGAGGCCCGGGCCATCCTGAAGGGCGACGCCAGCGTCGAACTGGCCATCCCGCCGAAACGCGAGCGCCGACGCAGGCGCGATGCCGCCGCCAATCCTGCCGGTGATCCGCTGTTCGATGCATTGCGGGCACTGCGCCGTGACCTTGCTGCGGCATCGAGCGTTCCGCCCTACGTGATTTTCCACGATTCTACGTTGCGCGAAATGGCCGCGGCGAAGCCGACACGGCTTGACGAACTTGGCCGAATCAGTGGCGTCGGTGCGCGCAAGCTCGAAGCCTATGGCGATGCCTTTCTGTCTGTTCTAAAGCGCTCACAGGAGGAGAAAAGCGATGTTCCGCACCCTTGACGATGCGATCATGGTCGCTCCGCAGATCGGCGTCGATGCCGTAGCGGAAGCAAAGGCCCTTGGGGTCCGGCTGATCATCAACAATCGCCCCGAAGGCGAATCGGATGATCAGGTTCCGGGTGCCGCAATCGAAGCCGCGGCGCGCGCCGAAGGCCTTGACTATGTCGCCATTCCCGTTTCGCATTCCGGATTCTCCGAGCCGCAGGTTGCAGCCATGCGGGCAGCGCTTGATGGCGCGACAGGGCCTGTTCTCGCCTATTGCCGTTCGGGCACGCGCTCCACATTGCTTTGGGCTCTTGCGCAGTCTGCGAAGGGTGAGCATCCGGCTGTGCTCGCGGAAAAGGCTGCGCGGGCGGGCTATGATCTTGCCCCTGTTGCCACGCTTATGGACATGCTTCGGGCCAGGGCATGAACCCGCTGATCCAGCTTGGTCTCTCTTTGGTGGCGGTTCTGTTCATGGCCGCAGTGGCCTGGTGGTTGAAGCTTGGCGGCGATGTCCGGATCAGGAATGAGCAGGAAGCCGCCGCGCTCGCCGACCAGACCATATGTGGGTTCAAGCCGATCGCCATCGCGCTTGACAAGGCCGGCATCGGAGCGTTGCTTCGGGATGGCGCTGGTCGCCAGATGCTGATCCGTCGCAACGGTGCGCATTTCGTCGGGCGTCTCCTCGACCGCAATGTTGTTGCGCGGCTCGACAGGAATTTCCTGACGATCGGCACGGGAGAACGAACCTTCGGGTCGATCACGCTCGATCTTGGGCCCGATGCGCAATATTGGGCTTCGGGGCTGAGGCACCTGCAATGAACACACTCCCAAATCCTGTTGATTATGCGGTGCCAGTCTTTGTGCTGCTGATCCTCATCGAAATGATCTGGGCCCGTTTCCGGGCGCCGGAGAAATATGAGCCAAAGGACACACTCACGTCGCTGCTCTTTGGTTTCGGCAGTTCGGTTGCCGGGGCCCTGACAGGTGCTCTGATCTTCGGTCTGTCGGTCTGGCTCTACCAGTATCGCGCGATCACGATCCCTTTTGCCTGGTGGGCCTGGATCGCCTGCTTCGTGCTCGACGATTTTGCCTATTATGTCTTCCATCGCACAGCGCATCGCGTCCGCTGGTTCTGGGCGAGCCATGTCAACCACCATTCCAGCCAGCATTACAATCTCTCGACCGCACTGCGGCAGACCTGGACAGGCTTCATTGCCGGATCGTTCGCTTTTCGCTTGCCGCTGATGCTGATCGGCTTCCACCCGGCGATGGTGTTCTTTGTTGGCGGCCTCAATCTCATCTATCAATTCTGGATTCACACCGAGGCAATCGGCCGCCTTCCGCGCTGGTTCGAGGCGGTCATGAATACGCCGAGCCATCACCGGGTGCATCATGCGACCAACCCACGATATCTCGACGCGAACTATGCAGGCGTCTTCATCATCTGGGACCGGATGTTCGGAAGCTTTACGCCCGAAGTCGAGGACGAGCCGATCCGTTATGGCATCGTGAAGCAACTGGGGACGTTCAATCTCTTGTGGAGCGTCTTCCACGAATGGATCGGTATTGCGAAGGACCTCTGGGCTGCCCCGTTCGGGGCAAAGCTCGGCTATCTGTTCGGCCCGCCTGGATGGAGCCATGATGGCAGCCGCGATACCTCCGATACGATCAAGCAAAGATGGCAGGAGCAGCAGGGTGGATGAATTCGATATCGTCGTGATTGGCGGCGGCTCGGGCGGCAGTGCAGCAGCTGGCCGGCTGAGCGAAGATGGCAAGTTCAAGGTCTGCCTGATTGAGGCCGGCGGCAAGAACACCGATATCCGCGTGCGCGCGCCGGGCCTATTCCCCTTCCTTCCCCCCAGCACCAACTGGCAGTTCGAAACCGTTCCTCAGCCCGGCCTCAATGGCCGGACGGGATATCAGCCGCGGGGGCGTGGCCTGGGCGGCTCCTCCGCGATCAATGCAATGGTCTATATTCGCGGCTGTGCCTGGGATTATGACAATTGGGCAGCGCTTGGCTGCGATGGCTGGGCGTACAAGGATGTGCTGCCGATCTTCCGGCGCGCCGAAAGCAACGTGCGCGGCGCGGATGATTATCACGGCGGCGATGGACCGCTTACGGTCAGCGACCAGACCCATCCCAACCCGGGCAGCGTCGATTTCGTCGAGGCCGCTGCCTCTCTGCAGTTGCCACGCAACCCGGACTTCAACGGCGCCCGTTTCGAAGGGGTCGGCCTCTATCAGGTGACCCAGCGCAACGGCGAACGATGGACGTCCGCACGCGCCTATGTGGAGGGCAATCGCGATGCCGGGCGGCTCGCGGTCGAAAACGGGGCGCTGGTCGAGCGGGTGCTGATCGAGGATGGCCGGGCAACGGGCGTCGTGTTCATGCAGGGCGGCAAGCGCAGGACGATCCGCGCCCGCAAGGCCGTGATCCTGGCGGGCGGCGTTTTCGGGACTGCCCAGTTGCTGCTGCTGTCAGGCATAGGCCCCGCCGACCATTTGCGGGAACACGGCATTCCCGTTGTCGTAGACCGGCCTGCGGTTGGCGAGAATCTGCAGGATCACATCGACTATGTCGCGGGCTTTGAAACCGGTGGCACGGTGTTCACCGGCACCAACCTCAGGACCATCTTCCGGACAGCCGGTGCGCTCTGGGAATGGATTCGCAAGCGGACGGGTCCGATGACAACCAACTATGCCGAAGCCGGGGGCTTTGCGAAATCATCACCCGATGTCGCCGTGCCGGATCTCCAGTTCCATTTCGTGCCTGCGATCCTTGAAGATCATGGGCGGGAAAAAGTGAAGGAAGCGGGATTTTCAGGGCATGTCTGCGTGCTGAGGCCGGAAAGCCGGGGCACGGTCAGGCTCGCCAGTGCAGACCCGGCGGCGGCTCCGCTGATTGATCCAGGTTTCCTGACCGACAGTCGGGATATGGAGATCATGAAAAAGGGCGTCCGCATGCTCCACCGGATTCTCACATCTCCGCCTCTTTCACGGCATGGCGGAAAGGACCGGCATGCGACACCGCTTGATGACGATGCGGCGCTCGAGCAGATGATCCGCAACCGGGCGGATACGGTCTACCACCCCGTTGGCACAGCGCGCATGGGGTCGGATGATGCCGCCGTGTGCGATCCGCGCCTGCGCGTGCGAGGCGTGACGGGGCTCTATGTGGCCGACGCGTCAATCATGCCGAGGCTCGTTTCGGGCAATACAAACGCGCCCTCGATCATGATCGGCGAACGCTGCGCCGATTTTGTAAAGGCCGATATGGCTGCCTGAGGCATTGGGGCGCAGCAGATCGGCCGCGCCCCCTGATGCTCAGATCGGCTTTGCGCCCGCAGTCCCGCACTTGGCGAACTTGCCCTTTGCGTCCTTGCAGCGAGCTGCCTTTTTGGGCGCAGCAGGCGGACATTTGATGAATTTGCCTTTTGCATCCTTGCACGGTGCTGCATAGGCGCCCGTAGCCGATCCGGTCACGAGCAAGACGGCCGTCAGTATCGCAGTGAACTTGCGCATTGTTACTCTCCCACTGGTCGCGCCCCATGTGCGGGCGCAGTGGCATTCGACCAAGCGTGTGGGCCAAGTTCAAGTTACGACTTTGTAATGTTCGGCGCATGCCGGCGTTCGTCTGCACGCGGCCCCTGGACGTAGCGCATCGCGACATCGCACCGTTGATATCGTGAGCCATACCGGGCCATGATTTCTGCGTCATGAGCGAACCCCAGCTTTTCATACAGGTGGATCGCCGCAGCACAGCTCTTGTTGGTCAAAAGGTAAAGAGGATTGGCTCCAAGGGTCTTCGCGCGCGCAATGGCAGCATGCAGCAGAAACTCTCCCGCCTTGAGGCCTCGGGCGCTCTCGCGCACGCCCATTTTGGTCAGTTCCAGGCTCATTTCGCCAGTCCTTTGGAGCGCGCATGTGCCGACGATGCCCAACCCGGGCGCCTCCACAAAGAGTATGACGCCGCCGGGATCAATGATTGTCGCGTACGGATTTTCCAGAACTTCGCGATCGGTCGCTTCCAAAGAGAACATCGTCGAAATCCATTGTGCATTGATATCGTGAAAGTCGCTGGCCAACGCCTCTTCGAATTCGCGGATCTTCAGACCGCCCGGCCGGGCGCGGGCCGCCCGATCCGCAATCGACTCGGCGTCAAGTGCGCGCTCGATGATGGACAGGTCGGACATGAAACGTCCCGACACGTTCGCTATCAGTTCTTCGGCGGCCATGCCTATCCGCGGCCAAAGATCGGTTGCCGATTTTTGCGCGGCGTCATGACCGGCCGGAGACAGTTCAACCAATCGGGTGCGCTGGTCAGCCACTTGAACATCAGCGACTATTCCCAGCTTTATCATTTGACCCACGCTGCGGGTGACCCCCGGCTGACTGATCCCGATGGCGCGCGCTATTTGCCCCACTGTCATGGGCCCCCCACGAAGTGCAGCGAGGACGGCCATGTGACTGGGCTGCAGGGGCAGTCCGGCATGTGCAATGGCGCTCATTGCGCCCGCCTGCATCCGCTCTGCCAGTCGCTTCAATCTGCTGCCCAGAAATGATGGCCCCATATCCGTGATGACGTCGTGCATGATATTCTCCATAGCAAGTTATATAACGTGTTATTAAAAGTTATTCGTGGCGTCAACATGCCCAAGCATCTCGTTCGCCGGGGCTTGTTCGCATTGCTGTGGGCGCCATAATGGGTGATCTGGCCTCAACGGGCGCAACAGCGTCGGGCCAACAGGCAGGGACATTGTGAGAGGCACCGAAAAGACGACGCAACCATCGCCAGCGGCCGCCGCTGCGTCCGCAGGCATGCCAGAAGCCGATGCGCGACAACGGGTCTGTGTTCTTGGGGCAACCGGAACCATCGGCCGCGCGACAGTGGCAGCGCTTGTGCAGCGCGGACACGAAGTTGTTTGCTTCGTCAGGCCTCGCACTGGCGTTCAGCGAGGAAATCCGACTCCCGGCTGTCTGCCACTCTTTGATGGCGCGGCGGTGAAGGAGGTCGACATAAGCGACAAGGCGTCGATTGTTCGTGATGGGTTTGGAGCGAAGGAGTTTGATGCGATTGTGTCGTGCATGGCCTCACGTACCGGAGTGCCAAAAGACGCATGGGCGGTCGATTATCGCGCGCATCTGAATGTGCTGGAATTCGCAAGCCAGTTCAGCGTCAGCCACTTCGTCCTCCTGTCAGCGATTTGCGTCCAGAAGCCGCTGCTTGCCTTTCAGCAGGCCAAGCTGGCGTTCGAGGCGGCGCTGATTGACTCTGGCCTGCGTTATTCGATCATACGGCCGACTGCGTTTTTCAAATCGCTCTCCGGTCAGATCGAGCGCGTGAAGAAGGGTCGGCCCTTCCTGCTCTTTGGTGACGGCACCCTCACGGCATGCAAGCCCATCAGCGACAGCGATCTGGCTGATTATATCGCGGGCTGTTTGACCGACGAAGACCGGTGGAACCGGATTCTGCCGATCGGTGGGCCCGGCAGCGCGATAACGCCGCGCGACCAAGGCGAGGCCCTGTTTGCATTATTGGGGCGTACGCCCAAATTCCGATCGGTGCCGGTCGCCCTGCTCGATGGGATTGCCGGTGCGCTTGGAACACTGGGCCATATTGTCCCAGGCCTAGCGGAAAAGGCGGAACTGGCACGGATCGGCCGCTATTATGCGACCGAGTCGATGCTAGTGCTGGACCCGCAAACTGGCCGTTATGATGCGGCAGCCACGCCGTCCACAGGAACCGAGACCCTGTTCGACTTCTATCGGTCGGTTCTCTGCGGGACTGCCACTCCAGAGCGCGGCGCCCATGCCGTCTTTTGAAACGTTTCGACAGTACAGGAAAATGATTCCTAAGACCTTTGGGTGCGTCGATATGGCGATTGGTATAATGCATTTGCTGCCGCAAAAGCATGAATGGTGGAGGACACGATCGTTGATGTCGCGCTCGATTCAGTTAGGGCCCGCTAGGCAGCCAAGTCGTCCCGGCCGCCACCGCTCGCGCGAATCCCGCGGGACAGCCGGCGAGCGCTCACGACGCGAGATTGGCCTTGCAGAAGATCGCCTGCATGGAGTCCAGCAATTCCGGATTGTTCAGGTCGAACAGGCCTGCGTTACCGTCCACCCAACGGAAGTCATGCTTGATCCGATTGATCAGCCAGGTCTCCCCGTCCCGCTGCAAATCAAAGTCGTACCAGCCGTATTGATTGTTGAAGACCGCCCCCATGTCGGTCGATTTCCAGTGACGCGAGGTCATATAGACGAGGGCATGGGCGCGATCGCCGTCCAGCGTAATTGCGAAGTTCGAATAGACATGATGGCGGCGCAGCGGTTCAAAGAAGGCGGTTGCCCAACGGGTAAGCAATCTATGCGTTACGGTCACTTCACCATGACCGGTCAACCGTTGAAAATCCAAATTGAGCGGGTCGGTCAGACAACTGCAATAACTATCCCAGTTACCCGTATCGAGCGCTCGACCGAACGTGAGGATGACCTTCGAGACATTACGCTCGTCCCAAAGTGTCGCAAGCTTTTCCTGATCGGTCATGGTCGCCCTTTTCGGCCCTACGGGGCGTTGCGTGCAGTTCCGGGCTCGATTGGAATGCTCTTGAACGTTCTTTCGTTGCCTCGAACGTCACCCCCAACCTCGGACAGCGCCTCTTCGATTGCGTTACGTTTTGATGAATGCATTTGTCAATAATGAATTTTCTGCTAGCCGGGGGATGCGCGCAAGACCGATGCTGACGCGTCGGCTCTGAATTTTTTGCTCGATGTGAAAGGCGACAGCAATGGAAAAGGCGATCATCAACCCCGAAGGCATCTTCAATCATCCGGGCTTCTCACGGGTGGTCGCCATCAGGAATCCCGGCACGTTGATCTTCATTGCCGGACAAACGCCATCCGACGCGAACTATGAACCAGTCGCGCTCGGCGACTATCTTGGCCAGTACCTGCAGGTAATGGAGAATTTGGCGCTCCAGCTGGCGGCAGCGGGGGCCACGTGGGACGACGTGGTATTTCGTCGCATTTTCGTATTGAATGTGGACAGGTTCGCTGAGGCCATCCTCGCTCCCGACGTCCCATCCTTTTTCGACCCAGCGAGGATGCCCCCAAGCACCATGATCGGTGTGACGCGTCTTTCAAAGCCGGAATTCCTGGTTGAAATCGACCTGATGGCCGTCACCGCTACGTGAACCACGGCGGTAACTTCAAACCCCACTGTCGATTCAGACGAGCACAACAGCCTTGGCCGATTGGCAGGTCCTCATGGCCTGAGGATCGCTAGCGTTTGGGAGCACTGCGCGGACCAGAGACGAGTTGCCATCCGACTGACAGCACCCAATGGCGAAATCAGTTTCCGCTGACAAAAAAGCTCCGCATTAGCTCGACAAACATGCGGTTGTATTCAATCATCACCCAATGACCGCATTGCCCGAATACATGAAGCTGTGAGCGTGGGATCAGTGCTTGGGCGCGGATACTCACATCAACTGGGACAACCACATCTTCCCGGCCATGCAAGAGGAGGGCCTCGCATTCAAGTGACGTCAGCTGCTCTTCGGTCAGTGCCATTGCATCGACAATCTTTTGGCGAGGTGCCGGGAACATCGAGCGGAACGCTGCCTGGTATTCCGGGCGAGCGCATGCAGCGAGACGGCTTTCGACCAAGTCATCGGTGATCAGTGCCTTGTTGTATGGGAAAAAGCGCATGTGCTCTGTCATCAAATCATGTGTGAGCGCATCTTCTCCCCACAATCTGTCAAGCGCCGGAGTGATTGGGAAGGAGAGCAAATTGGCCCCCATCATTGCAATTCGCGCCACTCGCTCGGGATTCTTGAGCGCGAAATGCGTCGCTAGAGTGCCTCCGAACGAATTGCCGAGAAACGAAACCCGATCGAGACCAAGCGCATCGAGAAACGCGGTAAGATGTTCGAGCCAATAAGGCATGGTGTACTTCGCGCCCGGCTCCAGCTCGGTAAAGCCAAATCCAGCCATATCGATGGCAATGACTCTGGCATTGGAAGCGACCTTGTCGATCACCAATCTCCAGTTCGCCCAGGCGCTCACGCCCGGACCAGAACCGTGAATCAACACGATTGGAGTACCCGATCCTGCTTCAAGATAATTGGTTTTCAGCCCTTTTGCGACTATCGACTTGCCAATTTCGGGCCTCACGACCGCGCTTGCTTCACTCATTCGATCCTCCATTTGCTTGACTTGCCGATCGCCTCCAAATCAAATTTAACTGGCAACCTCGTCGATGATGCGGTTGGACAATGTCACCATCCAGCTTGTGGCGACGTCGATCCGGTCTTGAGGCTCGAGCCAATGCGGCGGCTGACGGTTGATCCCGGCGCCAAATGGATTGCCCAAGGCGATCATGTCGCCCGACACACAACAGCAGACAACCTATCCGCCCTCAGCATGACCGAAGCCGTGGCGGCCATCACGCAGAAAATTGACGAACTTTATCTCCACTCCCACGTGGTCCATTCAAAACGCAGCATCCGGCCGTTCCTTGGCCTTGCCAGCAAGCCTCAAGTTAATTATCATTCCCTTATAGTGAAAGCAACTACTAGTAGTGAATAAGCAACAATGCTAGAATGAGGGCGAATAGTCGCTTGGCGGGCTTGCTCGTGCGGTAGCTGGCGGGAATAGGAGTGGGTTAATGGCAGGCTTGACCAAAACAGGTATGGAAGCGTGGATTCGCGACTATTTTGATGCGTGCAATTCGGGAGATATCGAGCGTATTGCCGCCTGCTTCGAACCGGATGGCGTCCATTATTTCCCGCCCGGAATGTATGAAGGCCCCTTTGTTGGCGCGCAAACCATCGCCCGCAAATGGAATGAAGCGGTCCGCAATCTGGGTTCCCACTGGACTGTCGATCAGGTCATCTGCGAGCCCGAAAGTCGCCGCGCGGTGATTGAGTGGAGCCATTTCAAGCGGAAATTCGGGGTGATCCTGCGCGGAGATGAATGGTACATCTTCTCGCCAGCGGGACGGATTCAGGAAATTCGCGCCTACTACGCCTCACCACAGGACAGTTCGCTCGAAATGCTTGAGCTCGGAGGATTTGATTATGCTGACCGTGGCTATCCGATGAGTGCCCCGGATGCTTGATGATGCCAAAATCCGGAGACTTGAACCTATCGGAGAAGGTTTGTGACCGACAGAGTTATGGAACTGAAGCATTTCATTGGCGGAGAGTGGAATAGTCGAGCTGGAGACGGATTACCGCTCCCTTAGCGCCGACGCCAGAAACGAACCGATTCCTCCCATCGCTTCCCGTGCTGCTTCAAGGGTCGCGATACTCGAAGTGAAGACGTGCAACATTCCTTCCCAGACATGCAGATCAGCAACGCCGCCAGCGCGCTCAACCTGTTCGGCAAAGCGAACTGAGTCATCAAGTAGCACTTCGTCATCGCCGACATGAATGAGGATTGGGGGGAGACCTGAAAAGTTGCCAAAGACTGGCGACGCACGCGGATCCTCGGGGGCGGCGCCAGCGAGATACGCGTTTGCGCAGGCTATGATTTTGCCGCGATCTAGCATCGGGTCTACTGCCGCGCGGCTGACAAAACTCTCACCGCTGGCTGTCATGTCGACCCAGGGCGAGATTGCAACAAGGGCCGAAGGTTTCACTTCGCGGTACGTGCTGACAAATGCTGCCAGCGCCAGCGTCAGGCCTCCACCAGCTGAATCTCCGGCGATGGCGATGCGAGTGTATCCGCGGCTGACAAGCGCATCATACGCAGCCAAGGCCTCGTCAAAGGCTGCCGGGAAAGGCCGTTCCGGTGCGAGTGCATAGTCGAGTGCGAAGGCGCTGACCTTGGCTTTCGCGGCGATCTGACCAACCGGATGGCGATACGCCTCGGCGCTACCCATGACATAGCCACCGCCGTGTAGATAAAGGATCACCCCATGGGTTGGGGTATTCTTGGGACGGCACCACCAGCCTGGAACTCCACCTACCGTGTCGGCCTCATAGTCGACCCCATCGGCAAGCGGTGTCTGCGCAATCATGTCATCAAAGAAAGGCCGGGTCTCAGGCGCAAGGGCCAGTCCGGGCATGCTTTTGAGAAATGTGCGGGTCGCAGCCATTGTCTCGGCGTCCGCCTGGCTGATGGTATGGAAGTGTCTTGGCATTTCTTGATCCTTTTCGGAATTATTGTTGCATCATTGGGAGCAGGATCGAAGTGCAGCTTGCGCGGCGAATTTTTGCGGAGGCCTACCTCTGTCCAGGTGAATTTAGGGTCTCGACCAACCCATGAATGTGCCGCTCCGAAATTTCGGCGATCGCTGCACAGCCCAGCAGCGTCATTGCGCGGATGACTTCAGTTTTGAGCAGATCCAACACCCGCGCCACCCCGGCCTGTCCGCCAGCAGCCAGCCCGTAGAGGTATGCTTTGCCAAAGGAGCATGCATTGGCACCCAGTGCCAATGCCTTGACGATATCGGTGCCGCGCCGAATTCCACCATCGACAACCAAATCCATAGAATCTCCAACCATCTGACGGATAGAGCGAACGAGATCAATCGGTGCGGGTGCGCCATCAAGCTGGCGGCCGCCGTGGTTGGAAATCATTAGGCCATCAACGCCAATCGCCTTCGCACGCAACGCATCGGCAGAAGACAGAACACCCTTCAAAATAAGTGGCCCGTCCCATTGCGCGCGCAGCCATTCGACATCGGACCAGATTACTGTTCGGTCGAACTGGCTGTTTACATAGTCAATCAGGCCCATCGCGCCGCCACCAAGCGCATCGACTCGGTGCGCGACGTTTGCAAGTTTGAAGTCGGGATGGAGCGCCAGGTTCATCGACCAGACCGGGTGAGTTGCAAAGCTCCAGAGGCTCTTCAACCCGAAGCGTGGCGGCATGACCATGCCGGTCCTGAGATCGCGTTCCCGGTTACCGGCCATTGCCATGTCTACTGTTAGGCACAGGGCCTCATATCCCGCCGCCTTGCAGCGGTGAACGAACTCAAGCGTTAACCCGCGATCCTTCAGGATATAAATCTGGAACATCTTTGGTGTTGAAATCGCCGCGGCGATGTCCTCAAGCGACGTAGTGCCGAGTGTGGAAAGCGAATAAAGAGTACCGGCGGCCTCGGCTGCGCGTGCGACTGCCAGTTCCTTGTCATGATGAAACAACCGCGACATGCCAGTCGGCGCGAGAAAAAATGGCAGTGCCAGAGGCTGTCGGAAGAGCGTGGTCGAAAGGTCTATGGTGCTCACATCCCGCAGGCATTCGGGGAGCAGCTGGTAATCGGAATATGCCGAGCAATTCCGGTTCAGGGTCCATTCGTCATCCGCGCCGCCATCAATGTAATGAAACATTGGGGCCGGCAGTCGACGCTTCGCCAATGTTCGAACCTCGTCGATATTATGGCACTTTGGCAGCATGCGGGCCTGGCCTCCAGGTTTGTTCAACGGTTCAGCGTGACCACGGGTAGTACCCCTTGGTGCCGTCGACATAGTCAGGATCGATGTAGATCCAGATGCCGCTGATCAGCTCTTCACGGAATGAGAACCAGACGCAGAATTGTCCCCCACATGCACCGTCAGGTTCCCATCTTCTGCCGTCGGTCAAGGTTCCCGAGCTCAGCCCTGAAATGCAGACCTGATCGTCGCCCGTCAGACACCGAAAGCTCTCGGCGTGGTGGCTGATTGAGCTCAGGTAAGGCCCGAGGTCGGTATACAATTGGGCGAGATCTTCCTTACCTTTTGCGATCCCCCACTTGGGATACATGACCTCAACATCGTCGGTCAGCAGTTCAAAGACGTTCCCGGCTTCGTCCATTGTCCGCAGGAATTTCTGCGCAAGTTCGAGTTTGGTCGTTTCCATTTTCCGTTCCTTGGCGATCATGATCTTCGCATTCGTGCTCTCGCGTGGGCTGTACGTAAAGGCCTTCAAGCTGCTGTGCATCATAGGTATAAATTTCACCATTGACAAATGCATTTATTAATTAGAAATATCACTCATTGACTGAATGGGTCCAACGGGGCCTAAAATGCGTTGCGGTGAGCTGCGCATTGGCAAAGACAGGATGATCATGAACCACAGCTTCCGATACAAACAGTTGGGCTACCTCGCGTTGAACGTGACAGACATCGAAGCTTCGACGCGGTTTGTAGTCGATGTGTTCGGGCTCGATCTGATCGATGAGGACGATACGGGTGCGAGGTATTTTCGCGTGGGTGCCAGGCATCATGACTTGATCCTTACTCCCGCCGAGACAGCTTGTTTTGTCAGATCGTCCTGGGAACTCGAGTCACAGCAAGAACTTGATGTCGCATTCGCTAAGTTCAGTGAGTTGGGCCTCAACCCGGCATGGCTCGGTCGGAACGAATGCGATCGCCTCTCTATTGCCCGGGCGTTCCGCATGACAGACCCTGTCTTGGGCGCGACGTGGGAATATTTCGCCGAAATGACGAACATTTGCAGCCCGCTTCGCAACGGTTTGACATCATTCCAAGGCGGCAAGCATTTCGGGATTTACGTTCCCGATAACGAAGCCATGACGGATTTCCTGTGCGAAAGAATGGGATTCAAACTGTCTGACTACATTGGCGATCAGTTCATATCCCTGGTGCGGGCTTGGCCAAACCCAAACCATCACAGTATCGGCACTGTTACAATGCCGGGTTCGCCGCCGCGCCTTCACCATATCGCATTCATGGTAAATGAGATCGATGACATCGGGCGGCTGTTTAACCGATGCAAGAACAGCGGCGTTGACATTCACTTCGGGATTGGCCGGCATCCGACTTCTGGCAGCATCCATCTCTACATCTACGGACCGGACAACTTCGTTTGGGAATACACGCTCGGGATGGAGCAATTCCCAGAGCATGATGCCAGGCAGCCGAGGCGCATGTCCGGGGCGCCGGAGAACTACGACCTTTGGGGAGCGATGCCGGACGATTCAAGGGCCGACATTCTTCCATTGGTTCAAGTGATTGCAACATAGCCGAGCGCGAGTTCTGGCCAACTACCTATGTGCCCCGGCTCATCTGCCCGGCACCAAACGACCGAGTTCCAAGACAGAAATATCGAAATTCAAACAATCAATCGGGGAGAATGACCATGATTAAGAGAAACCGTATAAGCACACATGGTTGGCGTAACTTGTCGTCGATCTCGTTGCTTGCCTTGTCAGTTTGCTGGGCGACGGGCGCACAGGCGCAGGAGACCAAGCCGAGCGAAGCAGCTGCTGGCGACGGCGGGCTCGCCGAGATTGTTGTCACTGCGCAAAAGCGCGGGGAGAATCTGCAGAAGGTACCAATTGCGGTTAGTGCGTTCTCGGGCGAAGCGTTGGCAACCAAGGGTATCCAGTCGGTGGTCGAGCTGACGTCTATTGCGCCCGGGCTTACCTATACCGTTCAGGCCACCCAGGCCACCCCGCGCATCCGCGGAATTGGAACGGCTGTTGCCGGGACTGGCAACGAAAGTTCGGTCGCAACCTATGTAGATGGAGTCTACTACGCTTCCGCAACGGGCTCGATCCTGTCATTCAACAATGTCGAGCAGGTTGCCGTCCTCAAAGGCCCGCAAGGCACGCTGTTCGGACGCAATGCCACGGGCGGGCTGATTCAAATTACCACAGCTGATCCCAAAGACCAGTTTCAGGGTAATGCCCGGATTGGATATGGAAACCAGAACACACTTGGCGGCGATCTCTATCTGACCGGCGGGTTGGGTGCCGGGGTCGCCGCCAATCTTGCGGTCCATTATAGCAACCAGATGGACGGCTTCGGCACTAACAAGGCCACCGGCCTGGATGTCAACAAGACCCGCGACATCGGTGTTAGAACCAAGTTCAAATTTGACCTGGGCGACGACACGACCGTTATCGCGGCGTTTGACTATGACCACACCATCAATGCCGGTCCGGCTTATCGTCCGGTCTACGGGGAGAAGGCTCTCTTCACTGGGTATTCGTTCACGGGCGGGTTCAATGATGCCGATTCCAACACTCAACCGCGCTCAAGCGTCGAGCAATATGGTACCAGCCTCAACGTGACGCATGCGTTTTCGGGCGTCAAACTGGTCAGCATCACAGCATATCGGCACACGTTATGGGATGTCCAATTTGATTCCGATGGCACGCCAGCCAATCTCTTTTACGTAAACGTTCATGAACCCGATAAGCAGTTCAGTCAGGAGCTGCAGCTCGTATCAACCGACAACGGGCCGTTCAAATGGATGCTCGGCGGCTATTATTTCCATGGCAAGGCCACGGTAAGCCCGGGCACAGTCGGGTTGCCGGCATTTGGCTTTGTCCAGTTTGTTCGCGCTAATCAGTCAGTGAGTTCCTATGCAGGTTTTGCTCAAGGTACCTATAGTCTGAGTGATGCTACATCGTTGACCGTTGGCCTGCGGTACACCGACGAAAGCAAGACCATCAACTCCGACGGCGAACTCGATTTTATTGCCCCGGCGTTCGTCCTGCCTGCCACTCCTTATACGGCGAATTCGCATGTTTCGAAGCTAACCTGGCGCGTTGCACTTGATCACAAGGTCACGCAGGACGTGCTGATTTATGCCTCCTACAATCGCGGTTTCAAGAGCGGCGGCTATAATTTGTTCGCCCTAAACACACCAAACTCTTTTGTGCCGGAACAGCTTGATGCATTTGAAGTCGGCTTGAAGAGCGAACTTCTGGATCGAAAATTGCGGTTTAACACAGCTGCTTTCTACTATGATTTCAAAAACATTCAGCTCAACACTTATGTCAATTCTGCTCCGGCAATCTACAACGGCAAGTCTGCCAAGCTATACGGACTGGATGCAGACATTACGGCGGCACCAGCTCAAGGATTGACCCTCACTGCGGGCCTGTCGCTGGTTCATGCGCGATTTGATGACTTCCCCATCGCGACGACCGTCATCTTGCCAACAGGCGGTCTTGTTCTTGGACCGTTCATCAGCGCTAAAGGAAAGCGGCTGCCGCAAACCCCAAGCATGCAAATCAATCTCGGGTTCGAATACAAGCACTCTCTGCCAACCGGGAGTCTGAGTTTCGCTGGAGACTATTTCCATTCGACACGGTGGTATGAGGGGCCAGAGAACCGCTTGTCCCAGGCGCCATATTCTCTGGTCAATGCATCGGTCACCTGGAATCTCGACGATGATGAGAAATACAGCTTCAAGGTTTGGGGACGGAACCTGACGAATGCGCGCCATGCAAACCAACTTACTGCGCAGACCAATGATCTCGACATGTTACAGCCGGCGGATCCGCGGACGTATGGAGTTTCGTTCTCAGTCAAATTCTAAGCCTGCAGCGCAGCGCAGGGGGTGGCATCTCCTGCTCTGGGCATTTGCGTCGCACGTTTAGGCTACCCCGGGCGGGTGCATGCTGACTGGTCGAAGGGATGAGGAGAGGAAATGACTGGTCGTCTAATCAGCAAAGTCTGCATTGTGACCGGAACCGGCGGGTCAATGGGGCGCGAGGCAGCTCGGATGTTTGCCGCTCAAGGTGCACTTGTCGTGGGCTGCGATATTGACCCATCTCGCGCCGCGGAAACACTTGCATTGGTCACTCGCGCTGGCGGGCGGATGACGTCTCTTCATCCGGTTGACCTATCATTGCAATCGGGGGCGAAAGCATTGATCAACTTCGCGATAGCCGAATTTGGCCGCATAGACGTCCTTTACAACAATGGGGCTGCGGCTGAATTCGCTTGGTTGCCGGACATGTCGGGCGACCAGTGGAATTTCACTCTACGCAACGAAATGGATGTCATTTTTCATACGGTTCAGGCGGTCTGGCCGCATATGCTTGCAGGCGGCGGCGGTTCAATCATTAATGTCGGCTCGGTCTCTGGCAAGATTGCCTATCAAGTGCTGCCAGCGCTTGCCCACAGTGCTGCCAAGGGTGGCGTGATTGCTATGACCAAGCATCTGGCGATGGAGGGCGGCCCGCACGCAATTCGCGCCAATTCGATCAGTCCCGGTCTCATCCTGAGCGATGCGGTGCGCGCGTTGATGCGTGACCCTGCCTGGGAAGGGCCGATGCTGAACAAGATCATGCTCGGCCGGCCCGGTGAGCCTGAAGATGTCGTTCAAGCAGCGATTTACCTCGCCTCCGATGAATCGCGCTGGGTTACCGGGGCAGACTTTGCAATCGACGGCGGAACAACTGCTTGGTGAAATGGCGTTGCGCACGAAACAATAAAGCTTCGAATGCCGGGCAAGATTTTGGAAGGATCATTATGACGATACTCGTAACGGGCGGCAGTGGTTCGATTGGGTCCGCATTGGTGATGCGGCTCGCGGCTTCCGGGGCGAGCATTCGTGTGCTTGTGCGATCGCCCGACAAATGCCGGTTCCCCGCCGGAGTTGAAGTGGTCAAGGGAGACCTCACGGACATCGATTCCATTCGCTCAGCGCTTGCTGGCGTGAGAACCCTGTTCCTTCTCAATGCCGTATGCCCCGACGAGCTCAATCAGGCGATGATGACGCTGAATTTGGCACACAGTGCGGGAATCGATCGCATCGTCTATCTGTCTGTGACCAGGAGTGACGTCTTTTCGAACGTTCCACACTTCGCTGCGAAGCATGCCTGTGAGCGCATGATAGAGGAATTCGACATTTCTGCGACGATCCTTCGCCCCAATTATTTCATGCAGAATGATGTGGTTTTAAAAGCAGCAATCATGCAGGATGGCGTCTACCCCATGCCGATCGGCGGCATTGGCCTGTCTATGATCGACACGCGGGACATTGCAGATGTTGCAGCTCACGAGGTGCTACGCCGTGATCAAGCAGCGGCCCCTCTTGAGAGGACGATCATCGAACTCAGTGGCCCGGACGTCATCGATGGAGCGTCTGCCGCCAGAATCTGGTCCGAAAATATTGGGCGGCCTGTGCACTATGGTGGAGATGATTTGGCTAATTGGGAGCAGGTGATACGCGGTTATATGCCGCAATGGATGGCCTACGACATTTGTCTTATGCTGGATCGCTTCCAACAAGCGGGATTGGCCGCAAGCACTGCGGATAAATCGCGGCTCGAAACCTTACTGGGTCGACCTTTGCGTCCGTACAGAGACTTTGTGGCGGAAACATCGAAGGCATGGCTTTCGTCAACTCCGCAATCGAACATTTGACCACTATGCCAGTCGCAAGTGGCAGTCGATTAGAAGAAGAGGATTAGAGCATGACATCCCAAGCCGATGATGGCCCAATTGTGACGCTGATCGAATTCACAATCGATGCGAATAGGCTCGCTCAATTTGAAGAGTACATGGATAAGGTCGCCCCTGGAACTCGCGCATATCCGGGAAACCTCAGCTTCGAGTCTTGTCGAGATCCCGCAAATGACGCGCACATAATACAACGTGTCGTCTGGAGCGATATGACATCGCAGAAACAGTACATGCAATGGCGCGAGAGCACTGGCGTGTTCGATGAAATTCGAGACTTCATTGTCGTGGGACCGGAACTAACTTACTGGAAATTGAACCAGACCTACTAGCCAATTGAGGTCGGTCGCTGCCAGGCTCGTGGTTGCGCGCCAGTGCTCAGCACCTTCGAATAGACATGATCAAGAACTCAGACGCGAAGGAGAGGGATGATGGACATAGTTGGGGCAGTCGCACTTGTCACAGGCGCAACGGGCGGCATCGGCCGATCGCTGGTTTCAACGCTTCTTGAGGCAGGCGCACGCAAGATTATCGCATGCGATCTTGATGAGGCAGCCCTTGGCGAGATCAAGCGTTCTGCGCCTGGTCGCTGCGAAACGCATGCCTTTGATGTGACCGACGAGCAGGCAGTGCAGCGCGTCGCAGCTGCCTGTGGCGATGTTAGCCTGTTGATCAATTGTCACGGCCTCGTCATCCACGAATCATATTTGGAGGCCGCAGGCGTAGCCGGCTTCCGCAAGGAGATGGAGGTCAACTATTGGGGCCAGGTGTTGATGTGTCGGGCCTTTGCTCCAATCGTTGGGAAGAATGGTGGCGGCGCGATTGCAAACTTTCTCTCGCCGCTCGCTCTGGCAACCCACCCCTTTTGTGGCAACTATTGCGCCAGCAAGGCCGCATGCCGCGCGCTCACGGATGCCATGCGTGCCGAGCTGGCAGAGCAAGGGACCTTGGTCGTGTCGATCTTCCCCGGTGCGATTGATACACAGATGATGACAAAACTCGATATGCCCAAAAGCCAGCCAGCGGAAGTCGCGGCCGGAGTTGTCGCGGCCATCATAGCGGGCGATACAGAATGCTGGGTTGGCGAGACAGCTCCTGAATTTCGCGATCAATGGCGTATCGACCCAGCTCCGCTGGTCGCAGCCGCAGCCAAGTATCTGCGGTTGCCCAAATAGGCTGCTCGCGCGCCGCTTTAAGACTTTCCTAAAAGACCCGAAAACTCAGCCAAGCATGGCGTTAGCTGGGTAATACATGGTTCTCGGCAGCAAATACCTCACCCATCGCAGCGAGAAATTCGGGATCGTGCATTTCCGCTATGCTACCGCTGCCGTCCACCCAGAAGAAATTAATCTTGATAGCATTGATCCGCCAGCTACCCGCATCGCGTCTCAAGGAGAAGTTGTAATAGCCGAACTCTTGGCTGGTCGCCAGACCTAGTGCGTTATGACGCCACACATGCGCCGTCAAATAAACCACCGCTTCAGCCGCATCGCCCTCAACAGTAATATCGAAATTGGTGTAGACGTGCTGAGTCTTGATAGGAGCGAAGAACATTCGAGCCCATTTGTAAACACTGTCGAACGAAGCGCGGACCTCGCCAATGCCGGTAAGCGGTTTGAAGTCGATCCTAACCTCGTCGGTAAGGCAGCGCCGATAGAGTTCCCAATCTTTGGAATCAAGCGCACGCGCATATCGCACCAGAAGCGTTTGGATCTCGCTGCGGTCCCATAACAAAGTGGTAAGATCGGCCTCGTTCATTTTCTTTTCCCAGGTCAACGTTACATCGAAGAGTGTGTGCGGGGAGACCTGAATACTCAGCGCAACATGCCCGCTGCGCGAAGTTCGCTTCCGATTCGCGCGATTTCGGCCTCACCACGCGCCAATGCCTCGGCGCTGGTGTGCACAGAATGGTTGCCGATATGCAGGTCGTATGGATGCTTGGCAGCGGAACCCAGAACAAAACCCGAGTCAGTTATGGCGGTAATGGTGATGGCTTCCATGCCTTCGTCAAAGATCAGCATGTCCCCGTAGCCCGCATGTTCGGAGCAACTGATCTCACCGCCATGTACCGCAAGCCAAGCAATGCTTTGCTCTGGGGGCGGCGCGAATGTCCACTCCTCCCCCGCACGCAGCCGTACGTCGAGATAGGTCAGTGCTTTTGGCGCATCAATCGCGCTCCGCACACCAGCGTATTCTCCCAGGATAATGCGTGCAGGCCCTGCTTGGAGCACCATATCGGCATTCAGATATTGGCTATGGGGCTGCAGGTTTTCTCGCTCTGGAGGCAGCGCCACCCAAAGCTGAAAGCCCAGCAATTGCTCGGTGCCGATCGGTGCGCCGGTGTGCCAGACTCCGCCGCCTGATGCCATCCATTCCACCGCCCCAGAACCCAATTCTCCGGTTGTTCCAGTCGTTTCTTGATAGCGCACAGCGCCGGCTATGATCACAGTTACTGTTGCAATGCCCGAATGCGGGTGCCAGCGCATCATTCCCGCGGGGCCTGGCAACGGTGTGGCCAGATCAAGAAACACAAACGGTTTGATCAATTCGCCAAGGTCTCCCGGGCTTACCAGTCGGGTAATTGGGCCTAGGTCCCGACCGCGCGTGCGGATTGCCACCTTGCGCATCGGCTAGTCCTTTTTGGGCTTGAAGGCAGACACATCGGCTACCGGCCCAGTGCTCAGGTAGTGTTCGAATCGCTGGGTGTACCCGCCCTCGGGATTCGCAAGGATTTCCCACCAGTTGGAGTCGAGATCACGGAAGTAGAACGCGTACACGTCGTGCTGTGTGGCAGGGGTGGTAATGCCCTTCAGCCCGAACTCATCCTTGTACTGGGTGCACAAAGCGTGTGCACGATCTACTTCCTCTCGGCTCGAGACGTCGATTCCATTGTGGTTGGTATAGGGCATGCCCTTGCCTTTTGGGCCTTGAACAACCACGTAAATGTGTTTGCCGCCGAGCCTTACCATTCCCGATATTGGGCTCGTCCGGACAAATTCAAAACCAAGGAAGCGTTGGTAGAAATCTGCCGACTTTTCGATATCGTGCACTTCCAGAGTGCCGTGTGAGAGGAACTTGAGGTCGAGTATCGACTTGGTTGCTTGAGCGGTCATGAGCGGATCCATTCCTTAGGCTTGGGTCAAATTTCAGAGAAGAATTCAATCAGTGCACGACAGAAACGATCAGCCTGCTCGACCATAATCCAATGGCCGCAGCGATTGAAGAAGCGAGCCTGCGAGCGCGTGATGTTGCGGGCAGCGCGAAGCGAAACTTCGACCGGCACAATCGAGTCGTTTAGGCCGTGGAGAAACAACCATTCGTTGCCGAAGCTCTGAAACTGCTCATCGCTCAGGCCCCAATCGTCGATGATTGCCTGCCGTTTGCTCAGCGGGAACATGGCTTCATAGGCTTCGCGATAACCGGATCGATTGCTTGCCTCATAGCGCAGATGCACCAGCTCGTCCGAGATGATGCTGGGGTCATAGGCAAAGATCGTCATCAGCTCGCGCATCAGTGCAGGTGTCGGATTGCTGTAACCCCAGGCTTTGTGGAGCGACGGCGTAACATCGAAGGCGCACACCGGCCCCGCCATGACCGCAGCGCGTTCTACGCGATCAGGAAACTGCAGATTAAAATTGGTGGCCAGCGCGCCGCCGAACGAATTTCCAACGAAGGAGACTTTGTCGAGCTTGAGGGCGTCGATGAAATTACGCAAATGCTCCACCCAATAGGCCATTGTATAGTCCGCATCGGGGTCGAGTTGAGTGTGTCCGTAACCGGCCAGATCGGGCGCAATAACCCGGAAGTGCTCAGCCAACCGAGGCAAGGTCCTTCCCCAGTTCGCCCACGCGCTGACCCCGGGCCCTGAGCCGTGTAGCAAAATGATCGAATGGCCTTCACCCATCTCATGGTAGTTGGTGGCAAGTCCCATCGCTTGAACTGACCTGCCGATTTCGGGGTTTGTATTGACCATATTGAACCTGCCTTTCTTCTTGCTCGGATCGGCAAATGCCCTCACGTGATATTTTGGTTCACCAAGGCAGCCGGGCCCCATCATGCGAAATAAAGCTGCCATTGTCCGACGATGTCGCACTGCTGATGACTTTGATCATGTTGCCGACGCTTGTTTCAGGGTCGAGCATGGCATCTCTGCCGCCCATTGCTGTCTTCACCCACCCCGGGTTGACCGAGAGAACCGTGAACCCGCAGCTGGCGAGGTCCGCAGCAAGATTTCGAGAAATCATGTTGAGTGCGGCCTTGGAGGACCGGTAAAGATACAAACCGCCGCCTGGCGGAAAGCGGTTGGGTGAACATGCCTCAATACTACCCATTATGCTGGAAATCATCACGATCTTACGCTGGCTGCCGGCTTGCAGATTGGGCAGGACAACCTCTGTGAGGCGCGTCGTTCCGATGACATTGATGAGGAACACCTCGCTCCAGCTGGAATGGTTCAAGGCGCCGAAGACCTGGACTTTCCGGCGGTTGTCCTCCGAAAAATCGATTGGTGTTGTGTCCATGACACCTGCATTGTTGATGAGCAGATCGATGGGTGCGCTCGCCAACTTGGTTGCGAGGTTGTCGATGCTGACGAAATCGGCAAGATCGACGGCGTGAATATTCAAACTTTCAGGTGTGCCGCCTCTTAGTGCGCGCAGGTCATCTGCTCTCTCGGGCTTGCGGCAGCAGGCGTGGACCGACCATCCAAGGCGAAGGAGCTGCCGGGTGAATTCAAGACCCAAGCCGCTGTTGGCGCCCGTGATCAAGACCGATGGCATGTGACACCCCTATTCATCGGCGACGTAATTGGTGAGCGTGCCGATACCCTCGATCGAAACGTCAACCCTATCGCCTGGTTTCAGCCATATCTTGGGATCGCGAGTGGTTCCGCAACCCAGCGGCGTTCCAGTTGCGATGACGTCGCCCGGTTGCAGTGGGAAGATCGACGACAGGTAGGCAATCAATTCCGGGATCGGGAAGATGAAGTCTGCGACATCCCCGCGTTGCATGATCTCGCCATTGAGGCTTGATGTTACAACTAACGCGGTTGGGTCGGGGATTTCATCGCTTGTTACCAGCCAGGGACCAAACGCACCGGACCGCCAGAAATTCTTTCCAGGTGCATCCTGGGTCGTGTGGCGCTGATAATCGCGCAAACTCCCATCGTTGTAGCACGCATAGCCCACGATATGGCAGTGAGCGTTTTCAATCGATATGCGCCGCCCGGGCTTGCCAATGACAAATGCCAGCTCGCCTTCCCAATCGAATTGGTCCGAAACGGATGGACGAATGATGGGTTGCAGATGCCCAACTTGTGAGTCGGGGTATCTGGTGAAAAGGATCGGATAATCTGGAATTGCAAGACCCGCCTTCAGTGCATCAGCGCGGTAGTTGCGCCCGATGCAGATGATCCGCCCAGGATCTGGGATAGGCGGTAACATCGGTGTATCGCCAATTCGCCCAAAGGAGGCTTTGCCCTCGGTCGCACATCGAATCTCGCCGAGCGACTCTAAGGCGTTTTTGAGGTTGCCATACCGCTCGCGGAGTTCGCCGCCGACATCGACGATCTCTTCGCCGTTCACGACCCCGAAAGACGGTGCTCCGTGCAGCAAATAGGACGCCAGCTTCATGTGAGCCTGCCCGAGGTGCCTCCGCTATTCGAAACGATCGTGTTGGAAAGTGTTCCGATGCCGGAAATGTCCACTGTGACGATGTCGCCATCTTGCAGAAATACTGGCGGCTTTTTGGCCATCCCGACACCCGCAGGCGATCCGGTGGAAATGATGTCACCTGGGCTGAGCGCATACCAATGAGAGACGTATGAAACGTAGTGCGCGACTGAGAAGATCAGGTCATCGGTGGTGACGTCCTGGACCACATTTCCGTTGACCCGCACTGTCAGGTGCAACGCGTGTGGATCGGGAATTTCGTCGCGGGTTACAAGATAGGGACCCATTGGAGAGAAACCCGGGTGTTGCTTTCCTCCAACATTGCGCGACCAGGCACCCAACATCTTGACCGGAACCGTGACGGCTGCGACCTCGGCCGTATGATCTCGCGCCGAAACGTCGTTGTGCGCCATATAGCCGGCGACGTAATCCATCGCCTCGGACTGCGCGACATTGTAGCATGGGCGGCCGATGACGATCGCCAGCTCACCCTCGTAGTCAACCATCGTGCCCTGATGTGCTGGCAGCACGATAGGGTCGCGGTGTGCACTGATCGCGGCGGGAGAACAGAGGAACAGCACTGGGTTGGCAGGAGCAGGAACGCCACCCATTTCCGTCAGATGCTGGCGATAAGCCAGGCCGCAGCCCATGAAATGCATGGGATCGGGTATTGGCGCGCAAAACCGCGCCTTGGCGCCAGCAACAAGCGCGCCAGCCTGATCCAGCGCATCGAGCAGTTGCGTCCCTGCCGCTTCTACTTGGGCAACCATCGTCCTTAGGCGATCCAACGCACCATCTTCGGCAAGCAGGCCCTTTAGCGATAGGGGCAAACCGGCAGCGCCGGCCAAAAGATCATTTGCCAGTGAAGGCACCAGCAGTCGGTCGCCGCTGACAGCTGCTGCGACGCGTGTGGTTCCTTGGCAATCAAGGGTGGCAAGCTTCACAATCAACGTCCCCCATGGCGCTCGTATCGAGCCGTGACCGGGTTAGATCAAAATTACGTATTAGTAAAGCTATATCGTATAGATGAATAAAAACTCACGCTGGCACCTTTGCCAGGGTCAAGTTTACGGCGCGGCCCTCCAGCCTTGCGGGCAGCCCAGTTCAAGGGAAATCTCGCGCGCGATTGCTTCGACCTGTTGGCGTGCTTTGTCGAGCTTCGCTCCCTGCATCGAGCGATGCGACGCAGCGAGGGTAATCACCGAAAACAGCCTGTTCGGCGCCTCGAATACCGGTGCGGCAATGGCATCGACGCCCTTGATCATTGCCGAAGACGTGTAAGTAGAGCAGCTCGAACGAATCTGGTCCAGTTCGGCCTGGTCCAGCACGGTGCGGGTGGGCGGGGTGCCCGACAGCTTTTGTTGCAACTTCACGGCCGGTTCGGTTATCGACGAGGGCAAATAGGCGAGAAAGGTTTGGCCGATCGAAGTGTCCAGAAGCGGGATTGAGCTGCCGATTCTAAGGCTCAGAATCAGCGGCTCTTGGCCGGATTCCCAACGCACTAGTATCGGACCGCTCTCACTCCACACTGCCATGCAGACAGTATGACCTGTCAAGTCGCGCAGCTTGAGCAGGCCGTTGCTTGCGACCGTGAAGGCGTCCAGTCGGCCCATCGCCGCCAGTCCGAGCCTTCGAGCCGTGGGGCCAAGGTCATAAAGGCCGCTTGTCGCATTCTGGATCAGCATCCCGCTGCGCACGAAGCTTGCAAGATAGCGATGCACCTTGCTCGGCGCCATGCTGGTCGCCTGACTGACCTGCTTGAGCGACATCGCTCCTGACGAGGCGGCAAAGGCGTTGAGGACGGTCATGCCAATCTCGACCGACTGGATGCCGGCCGATTGGGGTCCTCCACCGACTAGTTTGTCTCGCTTGTTATCCACGTCGCCTCCTTTTTGGTTGGACTTCAACTACAATGCACTTTGACGAATTGCCAGTTCCTCCTCGCTGCTGGCCGATCAGAAAAAGCAGCCAATTCCGCTTTTCGGACCGAGGCGCTTCTCGATTCGCAGCAAACACAAAATTCCTCATAGAGGATTGCTTTTACCAATAATAAATAATAGAAGGAGGTATGTTTCCGTCTTCAGGGCGAGGCGGCTATGGAAAACGGGTCACCAGTCATGCCATGCATTACCTATGTCGAGCGAAATGGAACCGCACACAAGGTTGACGTCGAAATCGGGTTGAGCGTCATGCGCGGAGCTATCGATGCGGGCATCGAAGGAATCGAAGCCGTGTGCGGGGGGCAATGTGCCTGCGCCACATGCCACTGTCTCGTCGATGAGGCCTGGATTAGCCGACTCCCATTGATCGACGAACTCGAAGATGAAATGCTCGACGAGGTCACGGCAGGTCGGACACCCATGAGTCGACTGGGTTGCCAAATCGAGGTCACCTCCGATTTGGATGGGCTAATCGTTCGCATCCCAAATTGTCAATAAGCACAGCAATGGAGCGCAACGCATGATCTATTCAACGGCGACGATCCCGGTGAATCCGGAAGGAGAGTCCGTCCTGTCGCGTGCCCAGCTATGGCAAGGGCTGGTGCTAAAGGCGCGTGATGCTCGGTTGTTTCTCCCGCCCGGAGCATGCTCTGCTTGCGAGGTGACCGTCGAGGGAACGAATTATATCATCCGCGAGGCAACGATCATGGGGGACTTCATCTGCGAGTTCATCTCCTTTGTCCCTGAGAGAAAAGTGTCGTTCCATCAGGTCATAAGTCCACGCGAAGGCGTGATCGTCAATGAGATCATCGAGGATGCGGAAGGTCAGCTGTTTCTGAAGTTCTATTGCCTGATAGGCCTGCCCGATGTCGACCCGAACGGTGCCGAGGAGCAGCAGGCAAAGGCTGTCTTTGACAGCGAAGATCGCGGATATGCTGCCGCGTTACGCTCAACTCTAGCACGAACCCGCGAACTCTTGGCGGCGGGCGAGATCGCGTGACAGATCACTGGCACGACACCATTGCAAGCGTAATGACTGACGACCAGATCCGCGACTACGGCGATGAGCTCTATGCAGCAATGCGCTCAAGGACCGCTATCCGGCCGTTCACTGAGCGATCTGGCGGAATCTCGCTCGACGATGCCTACCGGATATCGCTTCACCAGTTGCAACGTCGGATTGACGACGGAGAACGGCTCGTAGGCAAGAAAATTGGAGCAACTAGCGTTGCTGTGCAACGTCGCTTCGGTGTGGACCAGCCGGATTTTGGATTTCTGACTGATGCCATGCAGATATTTGCTGGTGACCCCGTCGATATCGAGGCGACGCTTATCCAGCCGATGGTTGAGGGCGAGCTGGCCTTCGTTCTCAAGCGCGACCTTACCGGGCCGGGGATTACAGTGGCTGAGGTTATCAGAGCCACGGATTGCATTGTTCCCTGCATTGAAATTGTTGATTCACGGATCGCCGACTGGCGGATCAAATACGAGGATACTGTTGCGGACAACGCTTCATCCGGCCTTTTGGTGATGGGTGATCAGCTTGCCGACCCGCGCAAGCTCGATCTGGTGACTCTTGGCATGGTGCTGGAGAAGAACGGCGAGGTGGTCAGCACTGGTGCGGGTGCTGCTGCATTGGGTTCGCCGGCGCGCTGCATCGCCTGGTTGGCAAATACCCTCGGCAGATACGGACACTCGTTGAAGGCGGGCGAAGTGCTGCTGTCGGGCTCACTTGTACCAGTCGAGCCGGTGCAGCGCGGCGACTTCATATGCGTGCACATTGGCGGTGTCGGCCGTGTGTCCACATTTTTCACATGATGACCGCGCGGATCTTGGGAGAGCATTGAGATGGGCGAGCATCAGCGGATTGAAATCACTGGGCGCAAGGATGTGAAGTTTCTCTCTGGCACTGAAGTGCTGGTTGCGGCTTTGCTTGAGCAAGCCGCACGCGACGCGGCGCTGGGCTTGCGGACCGGCGGGTTTGTCTCGGGCTACCGTGGATCTCCGCTGGGCCATGTCGATGAGGAAATGTGGGCCGCCGAAGCGCAATTGTCGGAAAACAACATAACGTTCCAGCCGGGGGTCAACGAGGATCTGGCAGCGACCGCAGTCTGGGGATCACAGCAGGTCGGCTTCTTCAAAGATCCTAAGGTTCAGGGTGTATTCGGACTGTGGTACAGCAAGGGGCCTGGGCTCGATCGCTCTGGCGATGCGTTGCGACATGCCAATCTTTGGGGTACTTCTGAACTTGGAGGGGTGGTCATGGCGGTGGGCGATGATCCCATGGCGCGCTCATCCAGCATCCAGCAGCAAAGCGAACTGGCACTTTCTGCGCTCAGCATTCCCACATTCAGCGCGAGTTCGGTTCAGGACATCTTCGACTATTGCCTGATAGGCTGGCAGCTGTCCCGTTACTCCGGGGTCTGGACGGCAATCAAGATGACGTCGGATATCGCCGAATCTTCATCTTTCGTCGCTTGTGATCCCACGAGAAACACGGCTACGGTTCCGAGAGATCATCAGATTGCGCCCCCCGGCGTTCACATTCGCTGGCCTGATACATCGGTCGATCAGGACGAGCGGCTGAACACGCGGCGCCTGCCGGCAGTTCATGCTTTCGTCGCCGCCAACCGACTCAACCGTACGACATTCGGCCAGCCAGAAAATTGTCGCTTGGGGATAATAGCGCACGGAAAGGTCTACACCGACACGATCGAGGCTCTCGCCAATCTGGGCATCGACGAATGGGGGGCCCGGTCAATCGGGCTTGCGGTCTTCAAACTTGGAGTCATCTGGCCGCTTGAGCCTTCCGGCCTTGCGGCATTTGCCGTTGAGGCTGACGAGCTGATTGTGCTTGAAGAGGGCAGGGCCTTCGTTGAGCCGCAAGTCAAAGCCACCTTGTTCGACCGGTGCGGCGAACGCGCGATACAGGTCTCAGGAAAGGCAGTGCGCGGCGAGCCCGTGCTGCCTTCGCATGGCGAACTAACCCCGGCACTGATCGCAAGGGCGATCGCAAAGTGGCTTGAGCCGTATCATGCCTCGCAGGCGATTTCGAAGCGCCTTGCCGAACTGGAAGTACTGGACAGTAATCTGGCCGCATCGGTTACGGGAATCATTCGCGCTCCGCATTTCTGTTCGGGATGCCCGCACAACACCTCGACCAAGGTCCCGGAGGGCAGCGACCAGCTGGCCGGGATCGGTTGCCACACCTTGGCAATGTTCATGGAGCGCGGCATCGTCGCCTATCCACAAATGGGCGGCGAGGGCGCAGCCTGGGTTGGGGCTTCACCGTTCGTTGAAACCGAGCATGTCTTTGTCAATGTCGGCGATGGTACCTTCTATCATTCCGGGTCATTGGCAATCAGACAGGCGATCGCAGCCAAGGTCAACGCGACATACAAGATCCTTTACAACGACGCGGTGGCAATGACCGGAGGCCAACCCGTCGACGGACCGATCAGCGTCCACGCCATCACCCATCAGATGAAGAGCGAAGGCGCCGCCCGCGTGCTGGTGGTAAGCGATAATCCCGACAAGTTCGATCTGGCCGAATTTGCGCCGGGTACCAGCCTGCACCATCGCGACGAACTCACCGCGCTCCAGCTTGAGCTTCGCGAGGCTAAGGGGGTGTCGGTCATTGTCTATGAGCAGACCTGCGCAACCGAGCTGCGGCGTCGGCGCAAGCGCGGTAAGGCGATCGATCCGCAAAAGCGGGTCGTGATCAATGACCGGGTGTGTGAAGGCTGCGGGGATTGTGGCGTTCAATCCAACTGCCTTTCCATCCAGCCGCTCGATACCGAGTTTGGTCGCAAGCGGACGATCGATCAGTCGTCGTGCAACAAGGATTTTTCCTGCGTCAAAGGTTTTTGCCCCAGTTTTGTGACGATTGAGGGCGGGGCGCTGGCCAAACCGACCGCCGCTGCGCCCGACGCCAACCTGTTCGAGGAATTGCCGACGCCCGCGGTGGTCGATTGCACTGAAAGTCGAGCCATCGTTGTTGCAGGAATCGGCGGCACAGGCGTGGTGACGATTTCCAAGTTGTTGGGCATGGCGGCCGAGAGCGAGGGCCTTGCCGTGCAGATCCTCGATCTGACAGGTATGTCTCAGAAGTTCGGAGCAGTCTTCTGCCACATCAAGATCGGTCAGAGTGAGCAAAGCCTGGGAACGCCTCGCATCGCTTCGTCACGCGCTGACGTGCTTCTCGGCGCAGACCTCGTCGCAAGCGCACAAAAGGACGCATTATCGTTGCTGCAGCTGGGCCTAAGCCGCGTGGTGATCAATGACCATCGTTCGGTAACCGGCACATTTACTCGCGATACCGAGTTTCAGGTGCCACGTGACAGGATGGCCAGTGCCATTGAGACCATGTGCGGCCAGGACCGCGCAAGCTTCTACAATGTCACCAGTGTTTCGGAAGCTCTGACCGGAGACTCAATCGGCGCAAACCTGATGCTGGTTGGGCTTGCCAGCCAGATGGGCTTGCTCCCGGTGAGCGCCGACGCGATCGAGGCTGCAGTCGTCGCCAATCGGCTTTCGGTCCCATACAACCTTCACGCGTTCAGACTTGGCCGCCTGTGGGCGCACGATCCGCAGCGGATAGACCAGCTCCTCTCGGCGCAAGGCTCCAGAACTGGGAAGGTGCAGCCTCGGAGCCTCGAAGAAGTCATTTCCGACCGTGCCGCGGAGCTGACCGCATATCAAAATCAGGCTTACGCTGAGCGTTACATGAGACTGGTCAAGGCGGTACAGTCGGCCGAAAATGTGGCGCTGCCCGGGTGCACCTCACTGACGGAGGCGGTTGCCCAGAATTTCTTCAAGCTGATGGCCTATAAGGACGAATACGAAGTCGCACGGCTTTACGTTGGCGGGCCATTTCTCGCGAACCTCAAGGCGCAGTTTACCGGCAGCTATCGCCTGCGGTTCCATCTGGCGCCGCCGCTGCTGGCGCGCCGCGATAAGGTCACGGGTAAGCTGATCAAACGTGAATTTGGCGCCTGGGTCCTGATACCGTTCCGCATTCTCGCGAGGCTCAAGTTTTTGCGCGGTACAGCGTTCGACCCATTTGGGCGCGGCGCAGAACGCAGGCAAGAGCGCCGGCTCATCGATGATTTCGAAGCATCAATGAGCGTCGTTACTGCCGGACTCACACCAGAAAATCATGCATCCGCAATTGTAATCGCCAAGATCCCAGAAAAAATCCGCGGCTACGGTCATGTCAAGGAAGCAAGTATTATTAGAACCCAAGAAATATCCAAGAAATTGGTCGCAGAATTTACAAAGTAAAAAATTTGAATTTGAATCTGAAGGAGGAAATAATGTCAAACGAACGATTCAATGGAAGCAACGCGGCTTTGCTGCTTATCGATCATCAGGTAGGCACAATTGGCTGGGTCAATTCGATGCCCCAAGACTTGCTCAAGCGCAACACGGTCCTGCTGGCAAAGGTTGCCAAGATCCATGGCATGCCGATCGTGATTACATCGAGCATGGAAGCCTTTACGCAGGGGCCCATCTTCAATGAACTGGCCGAGGCCGTGCCCGAAGCGCACGCGTCACGGATCCAACGTATGGGGATCATCAACGCCATGGAGGATGAAGGCTTTGCTGCAGCAGTAAAGGCTACGGGGCGCAAAAATATCGTGCTTGCCGGGGTAACCAATGATGTCTGCACCATATTCCCTGCGCTGAGCCTTGTCGAACAGGGTTTCGCGGTTCAGGTAATTGCTGACGCGGGCGGATCGCCGGGTGAAATTGGCGAGGCCATGGCGCTGCGTCGGATGGAGCAGGGTGGTGTCATGCTTGCTGGCACCAACCAGATCGTGGCCGAATTGACCGGGAGCTGGGCAACCGAAGAAGGCGGCCGGGTCATTCAGATAATGATGGCAGCCGTCTCGTAAGCATCCCATCGGGCCAGCAGCGCCGCCCAAAGGAGGGAAAATCGACATGAAACTTTTCGGTTCAGAAGGACTTCTCCTCATGGAGGTTGAATCGATCGCGGCTAACGGGCGAAACCTTCACATCAAGGGAAAGATGATGGGGCAAGTCCCAATGCTGGTAGTCATGGGGCCAAACGAACTGCGCGAGACCCTCAAAATGATGTCGTTCCGGGTAGTGGTTCAGGCACTCAGGATGCTTTTTCTCCGTTCCGCACCGCATTAGCTTGGCGATTCAGGCAATCTCGATGGCATTGCGGAGGGGCTGTCGATCGATATGGAGGATTGATGCGCGCTGTCTGGTATGAAGAGGTCGGGCCTGCAGTTCAGGTACTGAAGTATGGTGAACTCGCGGATCCGGCGCCGGGCCCGGGCGAGGTGCGGGTTCGAGTGCGCGCATCGGGGGTTAACCCTTCGGACGTCAAGGCGCGCGCAGGATCGCGCGGGGCCATCACATACCCGCGAGTCATTCCGCACTCGGACGGGGCCGGCGAAATCGATGCGGTCGGCGAAGGTGTTGATGCAGGGCGGATTGGCGAGCGGGTCTGGTTGTGGAATGCCGCATGGCAACGCGCGGATGGTACCTGCGCCGAGCGGGTCTGCCTGCCTGCGCGGCAGGCCGTCGCGCTGCCTGGCGGCATGGATTGGCAAGCGGGGGCTTGCCTAGGCATTCCCGCCTCCACGGCCTGCCATGCTGTCTTCGCCGACGGTGACGTCGATGGACAGACGATCCTTGTCACCGGTGGCGCTGGCGCAGTGGGGCATTATGCCATCCAGTTGGCCCGGTGGGGAGGTGCGCGGGTAATTGCGACGGTGAGCGGAGAGGAAAAGGCAGAGGCGGCCAAGCAGGCGGGTGCACATGCGGTGATCAATTACCGGGTGGGCGATGTTGCTGAGGCCAT
Organism: Aquisediminimonas profunda; assembly: GCF_019443285.1. Taxonomy (GTDB): domain Bacteria; phylum Pseudomonadota; class Alphaproteobacteria; order Sphingomonadales; family Sphingomonadaceae; genus Aquisediminimonas; species Aquisediminimonas profunda. The sequence goes on along the minus strand of NZ_CP080327.1, from coordinate 424,595 downwards.
AATTGCGGCGAATGGCGGGAAAAAGGTCAACCGCATCGTCGAGGTTGAATTCGGAGGCAATCTGGCCGTGTCCAACGCGGTCCTCGGGGCTGGTGGTGTGATCGCAGCATATGGCTCGGCGGCCAATATGACCCCTGAAATACCCTTCCGTCCGATGATGTTCAACCACACCACGGTTCGGATGATGCTGGTCTATCTGCTGTCGGTGCAAGAACGGGCTAAAGTGATTGATCGATTGACACGCGCGCTGGACAGCGGCGCGCTGTGCCACGCAATTGCAGCAAAGTTTGATCTCTCAGATGCCGTCGAAGCCCATCTGGCGGTCGAAGCGGGCCAACTGATTGGCAATGCCGTGATCCTTATCGATTGATGCTCCATTGCTTTAATCATCGAGATGCTGGGGATCCGTGCCCTTCCGTCAACTCGAACGATGCCGACCAACATGATGATCGAACAAATGCTGGCCGGTGAACAAGAACTGCTGCTGCAGCGATTGCGCGCAATTGTCGGCAGCAGGCATGTGCTAACAGGGACGTCTGCTGCGGCGCCCTATCTGACCGGGTACAGGACAGGCACCGGCACTGCCCTGGCCGTTGTGCGGCCGGGCACTCTGGTGGAGCAATGGCGCGTATTTTGCGCCAGCATCGCAGCTGGCTGTGTTGTCATAGTTCAAGCTGCAAATACCGGGTTGACTGGAGGTTCGACGCCCAATGGTGAATACGACCAGCCTGTCGTTGTCATCAATACGCTGCGAATCAAGGGCATCTTTCCGATACTGGGCGGCCATCAGGTCGTCTGCCTGTCCGGTTCAACGCTGCATGATCTTGAGGCCAAGCTCGTGCCGCTTGGTCGCGAACCCCATTCGGTGATCGGGTCGTCCTGCCTCGGGGCGTCTATTGTAGGCGGGATCTGCAACAATTCGGGAGGCGCGCTAATATCCAGAGGGCCAGCCTATACCCAATACGCGTTGTTTGCACGCGTGGACGAAGCAGGCGAAGTTCAATTTTGCAACCATCTGGGCATCGAGCTGGGGAATGAGCCTGAAACGATGTTGAAGGCGCTCGAGGCGGGGCAACTGCAGGATAGCGCGCTTCAATCCGACCATCGCGTGGCTTCGGCTCAAGACTATGAGGCGATTGTGCGCTCGATAGATTCGGACAGTCCGGCCCGCCACAACTGCGATCCCGCGCGGCTTTACGAAGCATCGGGAAGCGCCGGTAGAATCATGGTTTTCGCTGTCAGGCTCGATACTTTTGCCCGACAGGAAGGCACGGCAACTTTCTATGTCGGCACCAATAACACCGCCGAGCTTACCGCGTTGCGCAGGACCATGCTGAGCGAGGGCAAGCCGTTGCCGATTTCGGCAGAGTACATTCACCGCGACGCGTTCGACCTGGCCGAAGAATTCGGCAAGGATACATTCCTGCTGATCCAACTGGTTGGAACTCAGCGCCTTCCTCGCCTGTTCGCGCTCAAAGCAAAGTTGGAATCCCTGGCGGCCAAAATGCGGTTGCTCCCGGACAACCTCATCGACAGCCTGTTCCAGGCAGGATCGCGGCTGCTCCCCCGACACCTGCCGCGCCGCATGCGATACTTTCGAGATCGCTTCGAACATCATCTGATCCTCAAGGTCCCGGAAAGTGCCATTGCCGAGACAAGAACCATACTTGCAACCTTGTTTCCCTCGTCGACTGGCGACATGTTCGAATGCGACCCGCATGAGGCAGGCAAAGCCTTCCTACATCGCTTTGTCGTTGCTGGAGCCGCTGTGCGATACCGGGCGGTTCGAGGGGATCTGGTCGAGGATATTCTGGCACTGGACATCGCGCTGCGCCGCAATGATCGTGAGTGGTTCGAGGCATTGCCGTCGGATATCGAGAATGCGATCGTAGGCAAATTATATTATGGGCACTTCTTCTGCCACGTTTTGCATCAGGACTATCTGATCAGGAAAGGGTGCGATCCAGCCAAAATCAAGCGTCAGTTGCTTGAGTTGCTTGATCAGCGGGGCGCGCGCTACCCCGCTGAACATAATGTCGGACATCTCTACGCGGCCGGCCCGGAGCTAGTCTCGCACTATCGAACGCTCGATCCCGGAAACCGGATGAACCCCGGGATCGGTCAGACGAGCCGCGCGCCGAATTGGGCCTAGCACGCTGACATGGCCGACCCTCAGTCGCTCTAGCTCTTTTCCCGAAAGCCGCCATCTGTTCAGCAACATTTTGTGGCAGGTGGACGGCCGCTTTCGGGATCCGGGATTAAGGGCAGTAATGTCCTGAATGGGGTGGATAGCGGACAGTCGAGGACGACCCACAACGTGTTCTCGCAACGGAAGGTCTCGTTTGCGCTCATGTGCAAGCCGTGACATCATCTCAGGAGCAAAGGAGGACTGCGATATGCTGAGAGTGAAATATGCTTTTCTGTCGGGATTCAGCGTGCTGCTCTTAGGCCTTGGCTCAACCGCCGAGTCGAAAAATTCGACACACAACACGGCCGCGGAGCACGAGCAAGCGATACGCAAGACCAATGAGAGATGGCTCGCGCTGATCCGCGATCACAATGCAGCTGCAGTATCAAGGCTCTATGCCTCTGATGGCGCAATGATGGCACCGGGTGCTCCAATCGCACAAGGTCAGCCAGCACTCGAGAAGGCTTGGGGCGGGCTTATGCAGATGCCGGGGTTCGGGTTGACTTTCAAAGCCGATAAAATCGTCGTTGCTTCAGGCGGCGACATGGCTCTCGATCAAGGGACCTATTTGCTGTCGCTCACGGGTCCCAATGGCCCGACGAAGGACATTGGCAAGTACGTAGTCGTCTGGCGAAACATCGACGGCCAGTGGAAGGTCGCAGCAGACATCTTCAACAGCGATGGTGCTGGTACCCCCTAGTATTGGATGAGCCGTTAAACACGCCAGCCAACCAGGCGTATCACCATTGCGGGTCGCTGGCCCACGCGCCGCAGCAGCACCTTTGGGGTTCGCAGCGGACGTCCAGATTCTTCGCCGAATCATGACCCATTGTGGCTGCCCAAGCTGCAACTTGACCCCCAACCGTGTTTGCCACACAACTCCGACGGGAGGGTAACCAAATGAGGATGGATGCGGCGAAAAGCACAAACCGGCCTTCTATCTGGAAAACGCGAAACGGAGTCCTGCTGGCCGCCGCCCTTGTCACCAGCGCTGTTGCATGGTGGATGATCGCCCTACCTGTCGCCACTCTTTCCAACATTTCGGCCCACAAAGGCCATTTCGCACTTACGTTCGCGCATATGCTCGGCGGCAGCGGGATGATGGTGCTTGGTGGGTTCAATCTCTACCTTGCGGCCGGCAAAAGCCGGTTTCCAATCCACCGGCGCGTCGGTCAGGGCTATCTGCTCATTGGCACGTTCGGTGCCATACTCGCCCTGATCATAACCCTGTCACCTGCACACAAGACTGTCGGCGGCCCGATCCTGACCAATTCAACGATATCACTGTCGATGCTCGCAAGCGCATGGCTATGCTTTGCTGCACTCGGGTGGCGCGCTGCACGGAACCGAAAGTTCGCATCACATGGCGATTGGATGGTGCGCAGCTATGTGCTTGTCTGGTCGTTTGTCTTCTGCCGCGTCGCCTCGAGGATCACAAACGTCGGCGACCTGGGCAATGGCGAGGCTTTCATCCGGCTGTCGTGGGTCGGGCCGTTGATCCTTTGCGAGATACTGCTTCAATGGCCACGGGGCTCCGTTGGATCACGTTCTTGATTGGCCCCAAGCGCGCAATCAGGTCGATTGCAGCTGCCTTTCATAATGATGACGCCTATTGCCCTTGATTGACCGGTATTAAGATTGGCTTGCCAATGCATGCGAGGATCGCGCAGCAGCATCCTGCAGATTTTCCCCAATAGCTTCGAAAAGCTAGATTTTGGGTGGTGCTCTCTCCACCGCCTGTTATGTTCCGTTCCAGCGCAACTCGCGGGCAAAAATGCGGGACGGGCTCGAGGGGGACGGCGCATGACCAAAACACCGATCGAAGCGGACTATCTTGTCGTCGGCGCGGGCGCGGCGGGGATGGCGTTTGCCGACCAGTTGCTCACCGACAGCGAAGCGACGATCGCAATCGTCGACCGGCGGCACCGTCCGGGCGGGCACTGGAACGACGCCTATCCGTTCGTGCGCCTGCACCAGCCTTCGTCCTACTATGGCGTCAGTTCGCGCCCGCTCGGATCGGGAGGCAAGGACAGCGCCGGGTTCAATGTCGGGCTCGACGAACTTGCTTCGGGCGCGGAAGTGGTGAGCTATTTCGAAGCGGTGATGCAGCAGCGGCTGCTGCCTTCGGGACGGGTCCGCTTCTTCCCGCTGAGCGAATACACTTCGGACGGCTGCATCGAGTCGCGGCTGTCGGGCACCCGGCGCCCGATCGCCGCCGGCAAGGTGGTCGACGCCACCCGCTTCAGCCCGAACATCCCCGCCACCCACCCGCCACATTACGCGGTAGCCGATGGTGTGGTCTGCGCGCCAATCAACGATCTGCCCCGGTTGGCCCGGCCCGATGCGAGCTACACCGTGATCGGCGCAGGCAAGACCGGGATGGATGCCTGTCTGTGGCTCTTGCAGAACGGGGCCGAGCCGGAGCGGATCCGTTGGATCGTGCCGCGCGATTCGTGGATGTTCGATCGCGCGAATTTCCAGACCGAGCCCGGAAGCATGGTCACAACCCTGCGCTACATCGCCGACGAGGTCGAAGCGATCGCCCAGGCAGAGAGCGTCGAGGACGTGTTCCTGCGGCTCGAGGCCAGGGGCTCAGTGCTGCGGCTCGACCCTGCGGTCACGCCCCGGCTGCACCACTGCGCGACGGTCACCAAAGGCGAACTCGCGGCGCTGCAGCGGATCGGCAATGTGGTGCGGCTGGGCCGGGTGCAGCAGATCGAGCGCGACCGGATCGTGCTCGAACGCGGCGATATCCCGACCGATGACGCGACGATCCATATCGATTGTTCGGCGAGTGCGATTGTCCATCCAGAGCCCTGTGCGATCTTCGCGCCCGGCCGGATCGTTCTGCAACAGGTGCGGCTGTGCCAGCCGGTTTTCAGCGCGGCGCTGATCGCCCATGTCGAGGCGGCCTATACCAGCGATGCGGAAAAAAACGCGATATGCCAGGTCGTCTGCATGCCGAGCGACCCGCGCGGCTGGCTGCAGGGAATGGCCGAGGAGCTGCCGATTCGCCTGGCATGGGCCCAAAATCCCGAGATCGGTGCCTTCACGGCGAGCTGCCGGCTCGACGCCGTCGCTCCGCGCGCGGCACGGCTGCAGGCTAGCGACACAGCCGAATTGGCAGAACTCGCGCGCTATCAGGCGAACATCGAGCCAGCCATCGCCAAGCTTCAAACTCTGTTGGCGACGGCCTGAGCCGGAAACCAAAGCGCACGAGATCCTCGCATGACCCATCCCGTCCTCGAGAACGTTGCCAAGACTGCGCGGCACACTACGTTCTACCTGTCGTGCGGCGCCGAGGGCGGCGCGCCTGTGATTTTTGTACATGGCTGGCCAGAGCTGTCGATTTCGTGGCGACATCAGCTTGCGGTGTTCGCTGGACTCGGCTTTCGCGCCATCGCGCCCGACATGCGCGGCTATGGTCGCTCTACCGTCCATTCGCGGCATGAAGACTATAGCCAGGAGGAAATCGTTGCCGACATGATCGAGCTTCTCGACGTGCTCGGCGCCGAGAAGGCGGTCTGGGTCGGGCACGACTGGGGGGCGCCGGTGGTTTGGTCGATCGCTCAGCACCATCCCGCGCGCTGCCACGGCATCGCGAATCTGTGCGTCCCCTATATTCCCGAAGGCCTCGCGGTCGAGACGGTGCTGCCGCTGGCCGATCGCACGCTCTATCCGGAGGACCGGTTTCCCGCCGCGCAATGGGATTACATGATGTTCTACCGCGAGAACTTCGAGGCCGCCTCGGCCGGGTTCGAGGCCGATATCCGCGCCACAGTCAGGGCATTGTTCCGGGCGGGCGATTCGGCGGCCAAGGGGCAACCGGCGATCACCGCGCAGGTCCGCGCGCAGGGAGGCTGGTTCGGTCCCGGCCAGCCCGCGCCAGCGATGACGCGCGACGAAAGCGTACTGAGCGAGGCCGACGAGAGCCGCTATGTCGCGGCGCTCGAGGCGACGGGCTTCTTCGGCGCTGACAGCTGGTACATGAACGGCGAGGCGAACCAGGCTTTTGCCAAGCGGGCGAAGGCCAACTGGCGGCTGCAGATGCCAGTGCTCTTCCTTCACGCGGCCCATGACTATGTCTGCGAGACTATCGATTCCCGTCTGGCCGAGCCGATGCGCGCGCACTGTGCCAACCTGAGCGAAGCAGTGGTAGAGTCTGGCCACTGGATGGCGCAGGAAAAGCCCGATCGGGTCAACGCCGAACTGGCCAAGTGGCTGGCCGTCCAGATTTCCGGATTGTGGTCGAAGGATTGATTTCTAACCCGTATCCGCTCAAGCCGAGGCGTCGTCCCTCAACATGTCAGCGATCATTTCACGCGATTGCATTCCTCCTTCGTGTCCAAATCCAAAATAGATTCAGAGCCACTGACGTGACCGCCAGCTTTCCTACAGCTGGCATTAGAGCCGAACAGCTTTCTTGCGCATCGGCGCAGTTCAAGCAATAACAGGGTAAGATTATCGGTCGGAAGCGGTCAAGCCGGCTGCGGATCTTTGTTATGGCGACATCTGCGAACATTGTGGGCGTTTGGGTTGCAAATTGTCGTGCCTGAATCCCAGCGTTCGTTTATGCAGCATTGAACAGCAATAATAAGCTGAATCTGGTCAGACCAGCTATTGTCAGAGAAACATGACAGTTGCCGCTCGCAACCTTCCAAATTTGCTTCCCCATTTGGGGAGAACTGTGGGCCAGGACATAAGGACTAAGCGGGCGAGACAGAATATCCCAGTCGCGAGACGTGAACGTTGACCTCGCCTAATTCAGGCACATTTCGGGCGACTGTAAGGCTGTATTGGGTCGAGCCGACAAAAGTCCCGATGATGGGGTCGCGGCCGTAATCGGTGGCAGCCAGGCAGACATTTTTATCCCTTATGGCGGCATCGGATGGCAGCGTGTTCATTGCCTCCGGTAGAGCGTTCGTCGCAATCTCCAGTGCCTCTGCCGGTTTCAACGACGTCGGAGTTCCATGGCCGATTGCAGTGACGCGGTCATACCAGGCGTCAAAGCCGTTAAGGTCGTCGAACCGGTCAACAAGACCGGGAGCAAAGGTGCGGGCGAACCAGAAATTGTAATAGGCCGCAGCATCGGCCAAGCACGGATCGGTACCTGCGAAAAAGTCGCGGCCATCGGTGAGTTGCTGTACAAGCAACGAGGCATGCGCCTTGATCTGGGAGACGGCAAAAGGCGCAATCGCCTTCATGGCTGCAACATTGAAGGGTTGGCCGCTTAGAGCTTCACGATCCTTGATGAACGCCGGATCGACGCTGTCACCGATTGAACCGAAAATCGCCAGGACGGCTGTCTGGAACAGTGCCTTGTCGCACCATTGCTCAATCGCAATGGCCAAGCCCTCGCTGCCTGATGGAAAGAGTGGCCTTTCGGGAAAGCGCCGCTCAAGTTCACGCACGATCAGCTGGCTATCGCAATAAATATCAGCACCGATCTGCATGACAGGAATGCGGCGGTAGCCCCCCGTCAGTGGCACAAGATCAGGCTTGGGCATGATCACCGGCTGGTCGACTGCACGCCAGCTAAGACCCTTGATGCCAAGGCAAATCCTGACTTTCTCGGAGAAAGGCGAGTTATCATAATGGTGAAGAACGACCTCAGGCATCAAGCGCGGCTCCTGTCGGAAATTGCGATCGACCAACGTCTGCGGTCTGACCGAGAACGGCCGGTCTAGGGCATCGATGCAATTCCGTCCAATTTTCTGCCAGGTAGATTTACGAAAGGCAGCTATCGCCAGATTCATCGGGCGAACTGCCGTTCCGGAGTGTCCGACAAAGCGGACATCAAGAGCCATAATTCTTGCAGCGCCTGCACATTCCATTCGACTTCATTGCCATTGAGAGCATTGGTCATAGTCACCGGCCCCCTGTCTCGCGGGGCCGGATCCCTCCGCTGGCATTCCAACGATGCTGCGCATCGCTGGAACCTTGGCCAGCTTCGCCCCGGGTCGGCTGACTGACGGGGCTCTGAGTGGTGGGAGCAGGCAAGCGGCCTGCTCCGCACAAGGAGACCACCCATGACCAAGTCCCAAAACGCCAAGGCCGCCAAGCAGCCCGTCGCTCCAACCCAAACCAAGCGCGATACGATCCTGGCGCTTCTCGCCAGACCCCATGGCGCAAGCCTCGACGAGATGGTGGCGGCGACCGGCTGGCTGCCGCATACGACCCGGGCCATGCTGACTGGCATAAAGAAGAAGCGCCATGCGCTCAGCAGCGAGAAGATCGACGGCGTCCGCCGCTATCGTGTTGCTGCCGAGGCCGGACAATGAACATGGTCCCGCTCGATCAGCAGATCGACCGACTGGCGACCCTGTCGGCGGCCGAGCTGCGCGCCGAGTGGCGGCGGGTCTACCGCGCGCCATCGCCGCACCTGACCACCGACCTGCTCGTGCGCGGCATCGCGTGGCAGCTGCAGGTCAAGATGCCTGGCGGCCTGTCCCGCTTGGCCGAACGGACCCTCGACCAACGTGCCGGGCTGGGGCCGCAAAAGCGCGCGCTCGATCCGTCTCGCCTCAAGCCCGGGACCCGGCTGGTGCGGCGCTGGCAGGACGTGACCTACGACGTGCTGGTGACCGAGGACGGGTATCTGTTCAAGGAGAAGTTCTTTGGCTCGCTCAGTGCCATAGCAGAAGCGATCACCGGTACCCGCTGGTCGGGCCCGCGCTTCTTTGGCCTGGCGGACCGGGGGAGGACGGGCCATGGCCGCAAGCGCTGAGCGGCTGCTTCGCTGCGCTGTCTATACGAGGAAGTCGAGCGAGGAGGGACTCGACCAGGAGTTTAACAGCCTCGATGCCCAGCGCGAGGCGTGCACCGCCTATGTCATGAGCCAGCGCCATGAAGGCTGGACACTCGTTCCCGAGATCTATGATGACGGTGGATACTCGGGCGGAAGCATGGACCGCCCGGGCCTCCAGCATCTCCTTGGAGATATCGCGGCCTCCAAGAAGAAGGGCATGTGGATGGGTGGCACGGTGCCGATTGGCTACCAGCCGGTTGATCGCAAGCTGGTGATCGTCGAGGAAGAAGCCGACCTCATCCGCATGGCCATGAGGCGCTATGTCGAACTGCGCTCGGTGAGGCTGGTGGCCTATGAACTCAACCGCGCAGGGCTTCGGACCCGCGCAACCATGCAATCTGATGGCAGCATCAGGGGCGGGGTGCCCTTTGGACGCGGCGGCCTGCGTCGCCTGTTGAAGAACCCGCTCTACATGGGTGACGTGGTGCACAAGGGAAGCAGGCATCAAGGCGTACACGAACCGATTGTCAGCAAGGCACTGTTCGACCATGTCCAGCAGGTCCTGGCCGAAGAGACACGCGACAAGCTGCATGGCACGAGAGCCAAGCGCCCCAGCCTGTTAAGCGGGCTCATGCGCGACGGTTATGGCCGGGCCATGGTCCCGAGCCATGCCAAGAGGCGCGGTCTGCACTATGTCTATTACATCACGCACCCCAGCCACATCGCTGTTGGCGATCCACCGGCTTGGCGCATGCCCGCCCATGACCTGGAGCAGGGCATCATCAACCTCGTCGCCTGCTGGCTTGGCAATCGCAGCGCCATCGCAGTGGCGCTGGCCGATCACATGGGACCAGAAGCCATAGTAGGAAGACAGGATGTCGCAGGCAAAGTCGCCAAGGCCTTGAGGACAGCGACCCTGAGCGAGCAGCGCGGGATGCGGCTCGACTGGGTTGAGCGGATCGATCTTGCCGACAGGATCATGACGGTCACGATCAAGGTCGCTGATGGATGCGCTCACGTCCTCGAAGCAAGGCACCACAAGCTTAGACGCGGCAACGACGTGACGCTGCACATTGCGCCTGACACCAACGGCATGGACCATGTTCGTGACGAGCCGCTGGTTGCCTTTATCGCCGATGCACGCGCCGCGCGACAGGCGGTCCTGCAAAGTCCAGATCGCGCACTCGAAGCCATTGCGAGCTCACTGGGCGTTGGCGAGGCCAGGCTCAAGCGCATGATCCGGATCAGCTATCTCGCGCCCGCTATCGTCGAAGCCATCTTCGATGGCACCCAGCCCAGCGACCTGACGGTTGCGCGGCTCAACACCATCACGAACATCCCGCTCGCATGGGACGCCCAGAAGGCCTTGTTCGGTATCGGCTGAGGGCGGTCGGCTCTCCCTCCACACAGCTGCAACGCATCTGAATCAGTGAATACGGGCATTCGAGATAATGCCGAGCTCAGGCCGGGTCTTCGGACGGAAAATGGTCTCTGATCTTCACGAGGCAAGAGGGGCGCCCGAAACCCCGCGGAAAGGCGCCATTCGTGCGGCCATTCCCGACAATGTCATTCTGTATCAATGAGATAGGAGTGGGTGGTGGAGCTGAGCGGGATCGAACCGCTGACCTCGTCATTGCGAACGACGCGCTCTCCCAACTGAGCTACAGCCCCGCATCCGGGAAAGCGCCTTTAGCGCTGACTTTTCGTCAAGGCAATGGGCTTGCCACGCGATGGTTTCACCCTAGAACCTCAATGCTTGAGTCGCCCTGAAACGGGGCAGACCCCTGAAAGAGGATCCCCCGAAATGGCCCGCGCCTGGTATTTTACAGCCTATCCCCAAGGTTTGCCCACACTCGACCATGTTGCCCTTCGTGAGCTGCCCGATCAGCCCCTGGCAGATGGTCAGGTCCGTGTGCGTAATGAGTATTTGTCTGTCGACCCCTACATGCGCGGCCGCATGACGAACCTAGCGTCCTATGTGGAAGGTTTTGCGATCGGAGAACCCATGACCGGCGGCGCAGTCGGCGAAGTCGTCGAAAGCAAGGCTGAGGGCTTTGCCGTGGGCGACAAGGTCATGCACATGAATGGCTGGCGTGATGAGGCTGTTGTCGACACGCAGCCAGGGCCGGGCGGAATGGGAACGCAGAAGCTGCCGCCCATGAACGTGCCCATCCAGACCTGGCTGCACAATCTGGGCCTGACCGGCGCGACAGCCTATTTCGGCCTCCTGAAGACGGCAGAAGCAAAGCCGGGCGATATCGTGTTCGTTTCGGCTGCCGCTGGCGCTGTCGGCTCAGCCGTGGTCCAGATTGCAAAGAAGAAGGGCATGACCGTGATCGGATCTGCGGGCGGTCCCGACAAATGTGCCTGGGTCAAGGAATTGGGTGCGGATGCATGCATCGACTACAAGGCTGGTCCCGTACTCCCGCAGCTTGCCGCCGTCGCCCCGGATGGCATTGATGTCTATTTCGACAATGTTGGCGGAGACCATCTCGACGCTGCCTTTGCGGTTGCCCGAAATTTCGCCCGGTTTGCCATTTGCGGCATGATCGATCGCTACAATGACGCAGAAGGCGGGGTGGAATTCAAATATCTGATCCGAACCATTCCGGCGCGCATCCGGATGCAGGGGTTCATCTTTACCGACTATGCCGAACACATGGTGGAATTTCTTGGAGAGATGGGGCCTTGGGTCATGAACGGCGATATCAAGATGCGCGAAACGGTGCATCAGGGGATCGGTTCTGCCTTTGATGCGTTTCTTGGACTCTTCTCGGGCGGCAACACTGGAAAAATGCTCGTGAAGCTGTAAAGGCGCGCTGCATGACAGCAGCGATCATTGATGGAAAAGAATTCGCCGCCGGGCTTCGCGTTCGGGTAGGCGAGGGTGTGCAGGCATTCAAGGCGGAAACAGGGTCTGTCCCCGGCCTTGCTGTGGTGCTTGTGGGGGACGATCCGGCGAGTGCCGTCTATGTCCGCAACAAGGGCAAGCAGACAGTCGAGGCTGGCATGAACAGCTTTGAACACAAGCTGCCGTCAGACACGGCGCAAGCCGATCTGATTGCGCTGGTCGAGCGACTGAATGCCGATGAGTCGGTGGACGGGATTCTGGTCCAGCTTCCGCTGCCGGGGCATCTTGACGAACTGGCCGTCGTCAGTGCGATCAATCCGGACAAGGATGTTGACGGATTGCACGTCGTCAGCGCGGGACGGCTGGCGTCCGGTCTGCCCGGGCTGGTCAGCTGCACTCCGCTAGGCTGCATGATGCTGATTCGCGATACTCTGAACGGCGACCTTGCGGGCAAGGAAGCGGTCGTGATCGGCCGCTCGATCCTGGTGGGGAAGCCGGTTGCACAGTTGCTCCTAGCGGCCAATTGCACGGTCACGATGGCGCACAGCCGGACGAGGGACCTGGCCGATGTCGTGCGTCGTGCGGATATTGTGGTTGCTGCGGTGGGTCGACCGGAAATGGTCAAGGCGGACTGGGTCAAGCCTGGCGCCTGCGTGATCGATGTCGGGATCAATCGCGTTCCGGCCGCTGATGGCAAGACGCGTTTGGTGGGTGACGTTGATACTGCGGGGGTGTCTGCCGTCGCCGGGTCGATCACCCCTGTGCCGGGCGGCGTCGGCCCGATGACGATTGCCTGCCTTCTGCACAATACGTTGCAGGCCGCCCGGATGAGGCGCGGCATGCCGCAGGACCGGAGATTTTGAGCGAGTTGTTCATTTCGGCGTTGGTGACCTTTTTCGTGGTCATCGACCCGCCGGGGTGCGCACCGATATTCGCGAGCCTGACCGCAGGCACCCCGGCGTCGCACCGTCGGGCAATGGCGCTGCGCTCCACCGCCACAGCCGGGCTGATCCTTCTGCTGTTTGGCGCATTCGGCGAACAGTTTCTGGGCTCCATGGGCATCAGTCTGGACGCGTTTCGGATTGCGGGCGGCATCATGTTGTTCATGATCGCTATCGAAATGGTTTTCGAAAAACGCACCGAGCGGCGGGAAAACCGGGCAGAAGAAGTCAAGGCCCATCCTGAGCATGAAGACATCTCTATCTTCCCGATGGCGATTCCGATGATTGCAGGGCCGGGGTCGATCGCGTCGGTGATGCTGATGTCGGCGCGCAGCAAGGGGATTGAAGAGAGCCTGACCGTGCTTGCGGCATTGGCTGTTGTGCTGGGTGTTACGCTAGCTTCTTTGCTGGCGGCCGGGCCGCTGATGAAAGCGCTTGGCTACAAGGTCGAAGCGATGATCACGCGGATTCTCGGGGTTGTTCTGGCCGCACTTGCCGCACAGTTCATCATCGACGGGATCAAGGCAAGCTTCCAATAGAAAAGGGCGCGGCGCCCAGAAGGATGCCGCGCCCTTTCCGGAAAGCCTCGATTACTGGCTCGGAACCAGATTGACAGCAGCAAACTTGCCGCGCTGATCAACTTCGATATCGAATTCGAGACGGTCGCCCTCGTTCAGGCCGCGCAAGCCCGCACGTTCGACTGCCGAAATATGCACAAATGCATCAGGCTGGCCATCGTCACGCTGGACGAAACCAAAGCCCTTCATTGCGTTGAAGAACTTGACGGTGCCAGTCGCCTTTTCACCCGTCAGCTGGCGCTGCGGGCCACGGCTACCGCCACCACGATCGCCACCAAAGCCGCCGCCGCTGCTCCGTTCGGGGCGCGGTTCGCGTGGGCGATCTTCGACGGGCATTGGTTCCCCATCGATTTTCAGTTCGGTGGCCGAAATCTTGCCGCCGCGATCGACAAGGGTAAAGCCAAGCGGCTGCCCTTCGGCGAGCCCGGTCAAACCGGCTTGCTCGACTGCCGAAATATGCACGAATACGTCCTCGCCACCGTCATCACGGACGATGAAGCCAAAGCCTTTCTGGCCGTTGAAGAATTTTACGACGCCAGTGCCTTCACCGACAACCTGGGCAGGCATCGATGTGCGCGGCGCACCGCCGCCACGAAACCCGCCGCCGCCGCCACCGCCGCCAAAGCGATCTCCACCGCCGCCGAAGCGATCACCGCCGCCACCGCCGCCGAAACGGTCATTGCCAGCGGCATATCCACCAAAATTGTCGTCGCCGAAGCTATCGCGCTTGTCCCTGCCGCGCCCGCCGCGCTCACCGCGACGCCCTTTATCAAAACTCATGCCCTGTATGACTTTCCCGAATTCATCGCCCTTAGGTCCAAAGAACCAAAGCACCGGGCGATGGTGCTCATGGTATTCGGCGCAGAACCATTACGCACCTTTGATTCGCATTAGCCTAAAAATTGGAATTGGGCGAGCGATTTTGACTCCCTGCTTCAGTCTCATTCTTAATGGACTGTACAGCATGCTATATGAAGAGCGTCTCCGGATCTTTCATTGCCTCGCGTTTCTGTGCACTGACAAGGCTCAGGATCGTTCGCACAAGCGACCAAATGCCGATCCCGAGTAGGATCAGGAAGCCAATGCCGACCAAAAGTGTAATGATCCCGACCACGGATCCGATCACGCCAATCCAGAAGGTCCGGATCAAATAGGTGTAGTGCGTGGCTTCCCAGGGCTGGTGCGGCTCGGCTTTCCAAACATAACAGAGCACCACTCCGACAAGGGCCGAAATGCCCGTGATGCAACTCGCTAGGTAAAGGAGTGCGATGATTGTCGGGCGATTGAATTCAAAGCCGCTTGGCCCGGGGGTCGCATCGGGTCGATATGTCGGTTCAGTCATGGCAAGGCCTCCCGGTCCGTTCGCCAATCTTAGCCGACTTGCAGGAATTGCCAAGACTATGGCAAGGCTGCATCTATGACAGACATCATTGGCCTTTTTGCCGATCCGGGAATCTGGTTGGCCCTCCTTACCCTCATCGTTCTGGAGGTGGTCCTCGGCGTCGACAATCTTGTCTTCGTGGCCATTCTTTCGAACAAGCTTCCGCCCGAACAGCAACAGCGAGCGCGACGGATCGGTCTGGGCCTAGCACTCGCGATGCGGCTAGTCCTGCTTGGCGCTATCGCCTGGATCGTCAGCCTCACTGCGCCGATCTTCGACCTTGGCCTCGCAGGACCGCTGGGCGAACATGGCGAACCGACGTTTGAAACCGCGCTTAGCGGGCGTGACCTGATCCTGATTGCAGGGGGGCTTTTCCTTTTGTGGAAGGCCACCAAGGAAATCCACCATGCCATGGACCCTGAGCCAAGTGGCGAAATGCTTGACAAGAAGGGCCATGCCGCTGTGGGTTTCGGGGCGACGATTGCCCAGATTGCTGTGCTCAACCTTGTCTTTTCGATCGACTCCATCCTGACGGCGATCGGCATGACCAACCAGATCCCCGTGATGGCAGTTGCCATTGTTGTGACGGTCGGCATCATGCTGATTGCATCGGACCCCCTTGCCAGCTTTATTGGCAAGAACCCGACCGTCGTGATGCTTGCGCTCGCTTTCCTGATGATGATTGGTGCTGTGCTGATTGCCGACGGATTTGGCGTTCATGTTCCCAAGGGCTATGTCTACACGGCGATGGGCTTTTCGGTTCTTGTCGAGCTGCTCAACATCATGGCGCGAGATGCACGTCAACGCAAAGCGGCGCAGCGGAAAGAACAGGCCCAATGACGATCCATTTCCACGAAGAAGACTTGCCGGCGGGGGTTCTTGCCGAAGGGCCCGTTGCAGTCGATACCGAAACCATGGGCCTGCAGCCGGGCCGCGATCGCCTCTGTCTTGTGCAGATTTCCGACGGTGGAGGGGATGAACATCTCGTCCGCTTTGGCCCGGATAGCGCGTTTTCTGCGCCCAACCTCAAAGCGGTGCTTGCCGATCCGGCGCGCATCAAGCTTTATCACTTCGCCCGCTTCGACCTCGCTTCGATTCATGCCTATCTCGGCGTGATGGCGGCACCGGTGTATTGCACCAAGATCGCCTCACGGTTGGTGCGAACCTATACTGACCGGCATGGACTGAAGGACCTGGTCAAGGAACTCCTTGGCGTAGAGCTTTCCAAGCAGCAGCAATCATCGGATTGGGGTGCTCCTGCAATTTCCGACGCGCAACGTGAATACGCGGCCTCCGACGTCCGTTATCTTCACCGCATGAAGGCGCAGCTTGACGCGCGCCTGCTGCGTGAAGGACGAATGGAATTGGCTCAATCCTGTTTCGACTTCCTGCCGACGCGCGCGCTGCTTGATCTCGAAGGCTGGCCCGAGGTCGATATTTTCGCGCATGCATGAGACGGCCGTTTCACAGCGCTCTGCGCTTCAGCAATGGGCTGCGCCCGGCGGTCGCCATGACCGACTCATTGCAATTGCGCGCGTGGCGCTGCCTTCGGTGATTGGCGTGCTCGCAGCGGGCTTTGTCTTTGCGCCGCTCGCAATGCGGGGTGATGTCAGTTTTGTCCTTGCCAAGGATACGGTCGCTATTGCCAAGGAACGCATGCGCGTGACTGCGGCCACCTATCGCGGAGAGGATGGAAAGGGGCAGCCGTTCCAGTTGACCGCAGGTTCGGCCGTTCAGGCAACCTCACGCGATCCTGTTGTGAAGCTCAGTGATCTAACCGCGACAATCCTGCTCAAAGATGGTCCTGCTTCGCTTCATGCTGATGCCGGGCGTTATGACATGGACCGCGAAGTCGTCTCAGTCATTGGACCTGTGATTTTCACATCGTCGGGCGGATACCGGCTTCAGACCCGTGATGTCGCAGTTGGCCTAAAGACACGAAAGCTTGCAAGCGGTGGGCCGGTCGACGGGCAAATGCCGCTCGGAAATTTCAGTGCCGATCGTATCGAGGCGGATCTTGGCGAACATACGGTCGTGCTGCAGGGGCGCGCGCACTTGCATATCGTGCAGGGCCGCGTCAGATAGCCCTTATGCGCAACGCTCTCTTTCTCGCCTTAGCTCTTCCGTTGGTTGCGGGCCCAGCAACAGGCCAAGCCCTCAAAGGGCACAACACAAACGCGCCTGTGGATGTGGAAGCTGACCGGATCGAGGTTCAGGATCGTGCCGATCGTGCCATTTTCGTTGGAAATGTGCGGGTCAGCCAAGCCGATCTGACTTTGGCATCGGCACGGCTGACCGTCGCCTATGCCAATGGCGCGACGTCGGGCGTCCAGATTGATCGGCTCGATGCAACGGGCGGTGTTACGATACACAAGGGTGATCAGACAGCTCAGGGTAGCACGGCAATCTATGATCTGCCGCGACGGCTGATCACAATGGTCGGTGGAGTCACGCTGACGCAAGGCGGTAACAGGGTGAGCGGCGGCCGCATGGTGATCGACCTTAATTCGGGCAGAGCCGTGGTCGACGGCAGTTCCATCGGTGCGTCCGGGACGCAAGGTGGCAGCAGTGGTCGCGTCACGGGACGTTTCACGGTCAAGAAAGCGCAATAGCCCGGACATTGGCAATCGCTTGCATTTTTGCCATGCAATAATCTTGCCAATCTACAAAAATTAGCCTTTGATAAACCATTGCCATGCCAGCACGGTCGCAGGAGTGCCGATGAACGACGTATCCACGCTTGATGCCATTACGGCTGATCCTGTTGCGACGACAAACGGACTGTCGGTCGTGTCGATCGCCAAATCCTATGACAAGCGCGTTGTACTTTCCGATGTTTCGCTTTCAGTCGGGCGCGGCGAGGTCGTAGGCCTGCTGGGTCCGAATGGGGCGGGCAAGACGACCTGCTTCTATTCGATCATGGGTCTTGTGAAGCCGGATTCGGGCCGCATCATGCTTGATGGAGCGGACATTACCGGCCTTCCCATGTATCGCCGCGCGATCCTGGGCCTCGGCTATCTGCCGCAGGAAACGTCAATCTTTCGCGGACTTACGGTCGAACAGAATATCAGTGCCGTCCTCGAACTGGCAGAACCCGACAAGGCCCAGCGGGCCGAGCGACTGGAATTCCTGCTTGAGGAATTCGGCCTGACGAAGCTTCGCGGTGCATCGGCGATGGCGCTTTCCGGGGGCGAGCGGCGGCGTTGCGAAATTGCGCGTGCCCTTGCCGCAACGCCGTCGATCATGCTGCTCGACGAGCCTTTTGCAGGCATTGATCCCATCTCGATTGCCGATATCCGCGACCTCGTGAAGGATTTGAAGCAGCGGCAGATCGGGGTTCTGATTACCGATCACAATGTCCGCGAAACGCTCGACATCGTGGATCGCGCCTGCATCATTTACGATGGCCGCGTCTTGTTCGCTGGAAGCCCGCAAGAGTTGGTCGCAGACGAAAACGTCCGCCGGCTCTATCTCGGTGAGGGCTTCAGTCTTTAGCCATGGCATTGGGGCCCCGCCTTGACCTGAGGCAAAGCCAGTCACTGGTCATGACGCCACAATTGCAGCAGGCGATCCGCCTGCTTGCGCTTTCCAATCTGGAGGTTGAAGCCTTCATCGCCGAGGAAGTTGAAAAGAACCCCTTGCTCGACGCCGAGCGTGATGAAGTGACCGCGCCCGAACCCGATCTGCCAAGCGAGGATCGCAGCACGCAATCAGACGCGTTGCTCGATCCGACGCCCGGCGACGCAGACTCGGCCCTGGATGTCGATTTGACTGCCGAGACCTTTCATCACGACAGCATCGCTGATGGCGGCCCCGGAATGGATGGCCAGCTTGGCATCTCGGGCGGCTCCGAAGGCGGCTTTGAGGATGGCCCGGATTTCGATGCCATGGCGGCTGATGCCCCGTCGTTGCGCGATCATCTGCTGGCGCAGGCCGGACTGGCCTTTGATCCGCAAGACCTGCTCATCGCGAGCCACCTGATCGATCAGGTGGACGAGGCGGGTTATCTGGCAATGTCCTTGCTCGATTTGGCGAACCGGCTCGGGGTTGCCCTGTCTCGTATCGAACAGGTCCTCCTGACCATCCAGACGTTTGACCCGACTGGCGTCGGGGCGCGCTCGCTTGGTGAATGTCTTGCACTGCAGGCGAAGGAAGCGGACCGCTATGATCCGGCCATGGCCCGTCTGCTCGATAATCTGGATCTTCTTGCCGAAGGTCGCCTCGCGCAGTTGCAGCGCATGTGTGGCGTCGATGCGGAAGACATGGCGGACATGATCAAGGAGTTGCGCAATTACGACCCAAAACCGGGGCTGAGGTTCGGCTCCAGTCCGATTGAAGCTGTGACACCTGACATCTTTGTCGCACGCAAGGGAAAGGGATGGGCCGTTGAGATCAACAGCGCGACCTTGCCGCGTCTTCTGATCAACCGGAGTTATTATGCCGAGATTGCCAGCGGCGCGCAGGACAAAGCGTCAAAGGCCTGGTTGAGCGAGTGCCTGCAAAGCGCCAACTGGCTGGTGCGCGCGCTGGACCAACGCCAGCGGACAATCGTCAAGGTCGCGAGCGAAATTGTGAAGCAGCAGGAGGCCTTCTTCAATGAAGGTGTCTCCCAGTTGCGACCGCTGACGCTGCGCGCTGTGGCCGAAGCGATAGGTATGCATGAATCTACAATCAGCCGCGTGACGTCGAACAAATACCTGTCCTGCGCGCGCGGCCTGTTCGAACTGAAATATTTCTTCACGAGCGGGATTGCGGCTGCAGATGGTGGGGAGGCGGTTTCGGCAGAAGCGGTCAAGAGCGCGATCCGCACCCTGATCAGCGCCGAAAATCCCAAGGCGATCCTGTCGGACGATACCTTGGTCGAAATGCTCAACGAAAAGGGCTTCGACATTGCGCGCCGGACGGTCGCGAAATATCGCGAGGCGATGGGCATCGGGTCTTCGGTTCAGCGCCGCCGCCAAAAGGCTATTGAGGCACAGGCTGCGTGATTGGCTGGATTTGCTTTCGGAAAGCGGTAAACACGGTTTGATGTCCTTACAGCCCTTGCGCGCGCTGCGCTTCACCCTTGCCTTCCTTGCCACGCTCGGTCTCGTCGCCCCATCATGGGGTGCGCGCAATACCGCAAAGCCAATTGCGAAACGGGCAGCGCCAGCGCCAGCAGTTTCGACTGAGCGGCCGACGCCCTGGCTCTACAAGGGCAGCGACATACCGCCCGACCCGAACTGGCTTTTCGGGACTTTGCCAAACGGAGTCCGTTATGCGGTGCGCCGCAGCGGAGTTCCGCCGCGCCAGGTTTCGGTCCGCGTCGACATCGAGGCCGGATCGCTCATGGAACGCGAGACAGAGCGCGGCTTTGCCCATTTCATGGAGCATCTGAGCTTCCGCGGCTCCCGCTACATTGCTGATGGCGAAGCGATCAAGACTTGGCAGCGACTGGGGGCGACGTTTGGCAGTGACACCAATGCCAACACAACCCTGACGCAGACCGTCTACAAGCTCGACCTGCCGGGGGCGACGCGATCCGGCCTTGAAGAGAGCATCAAGATTCTTTCCGGCATGATGATGGCGCCCGAAATCTCTGCAAAAGGTGTGGAGACTGAGCGTCGCACTGTCCTTGCCGAGGCTCGGGAACGTCTTGGCGCGGGAATGCGGATCAGCGAAGCGACAACGGCACATTTCTTTGCCGGTCAGCCTCTTGCCAATCGTCAGCCCATCGGCACGACGGAAACGCTCAATGCTGCAACGCCTCAGGCAATCCGGGCTTTTCATGACCGTTGGTATCGCCCGGAACGTGCGGTGGTCGTCATTTCCGGGGATGGAGATCCTCTGGTTTTCGAAGACCTTGTCATCAAGTATTTTTCGGACTGGAAAGGGATTGGCCCCTCTTTGCCGGACCCCGATTTCGGTCGCCCCACCGATGGCAAGCCCATTGCCAAGGCCATTACGGAGCCCGGCGCGCCACTTGTGGTGAACATGGCCTGGTTGCGTCCGTGGTTTCAGAAGAATGATACGATTGCGTATAATCAAGGCCGCCTGGTCGATCTCGTCGCACTTCGCCTCATCAACCGCCGGCTGGAAGAACGCGCCCGTGCGGGGGGGAGTTTCCTGCAGGCGCAAGTCGATCAGGACGATGTCGCGCGCTCGGTAGACGGCACATTTGTGCAGATCGCACCTCTCGGCAATGACTGGCAGGCGGCACTTCGGGACGTGCGGGCAGTGATTGCCGACGCGATGACCAATCCAAGTTCGCAAGCCGACATCAATCGGGAGGCCAATGAATTCTTTGCGTCACTTCAAGTCGGCGTCGAAACGCAGCGTGCGGAGGCAGCAGCCAAGCAGGCCGATGATTTGATCGAGGCTGTCAACATTCGCGAGACCGTGGCGACAGCACAAGTCGCGCTTGATGTGTTCAGCGGGATAAAGGACGATATTTCGCCGGAGAAGATTCTTGCTTCCACGCGCAAGCTCTTCACGGGAATTGGCCCGCGAGCCCTGCTGACGAGCCCGGTTCCGCTCGAAAACGCAGAAACCGAACTCGCTGCAGCGATCACGGCTCCGGTTTCGGCCATGGCCTCGGCGGGCAGCGGAACGCCTGTCAGCTTCGATCAACTGCCCAGCCCGGGCAAGCCTGGCCAGATCAAGAAGCGGATCCCAATTCCCGTCCCACAGATTGACGTCGAGCAGGTGACCTTTGCCAATGGGGTCAAGCTGCTCGTTTCTCCCAATCCATCCGAACAGGGCAAGGTTTATGTCAATGTTCGCTTTGGGGACGGGATGAAAGCCCTGCCTGCCAATCGCCAGACGCCAGCCTGGGCCGCGCCCGCCGCGCTTGTCGCGGGGGGTATTGGCCCGTTCGATCAGAATGCACTGGATCGTCTGACGAGCGGTCGAAAGATCAACATGGGCTTCGATATTGCCGACGACGCATTCCAGTTCCGCGCCCAGACGCGCGCATCGGATCTGACGGATCAATTGCGATTGATGGCGGCGGCCATCACCATGCCCCGCTGGGATCCGGCCCCGGTCCTGCGGGCGCGCAATTCCTTCCTGACGGGCTATGACACGCTTGAATCCTCTCCGGGTTCGGTACTTGGGCGCGATCTTGGCGGCTTTCTGCGTGGCGGTGACGCGCGCTGGTCGACTCCTACCAGAGCCGATGTCGAAGCTCTGACTCCTGAAGCGTTCCGGGCCTTTTGGGAGCCACTTTTGAAGACCGGGCCCATCGAAGTCATGGTCTTCGGGGATATTTCGGCCGATGAGGCCGTTGCCGCAACCGCAGCGAGCTTTGGTGCGTTGAAGAAGAGACCGGTTAAGCGAGTCTCGATCAGACAAGCGTCTCCGGCGAGCGTCGCCCCCACTCCGGTTCCAATCGTGCGTACGCACAAGGGCCCGAAAGAGCAGGCCGCGGCTGTCCTTGCCTGGCCTCTTGGTGGCGGGCTCGGCAGCATTTACGAAGCGAGGAAACTCGAAATTCTGGCGCAGATCTTCAATGACCGCATGTTCACTCAACTCCGTGAAGAAGAGGGCGCAAGTTATAGCCCGAGCGTCGATTCAAGCTGGCCGACTGGCCTGGAAAGTGGCGGCAGCTTTATCGTGACCTCGCAACTCAAGCCGGAGGGCCTTGAACGTTTCTTCGCGATTTCGAGAGGGATAGCGGCCGATCTCGCCGCCCATCCGGTTTCGGCAGATGAACTTGCCCGTGTGATCAATCCGCTTCATGAATCGATCAATCGCGCATCGAGCGGCAATTCCTTCTGGCTGGGCCAGTTGACGGGAGCCACGCGCGATCCGCGAAAGATAACGGCGCTCCAGTCTCTGGTAACGGACTATCTCAAGATTACGCCAGCCGAACTTCAGCAGGCGGCAAGCAAGTGGCTCGTCCCCGAAAAGTCATTCCAGCTGGAAGTGCGCCCGGAATAGTTCAGCGAGCCGGGGTCCAGCTCTTGGAGCGGCAGAAGGGCCCGAGACAGCCTTTCACCTCCAGCGTGCCGTCCCGCATGAGCGTGAGGTAGGAACGATAGGACTTGCCGGCGCGCGGATCATAGGCAGTGCCTTCCCAGTTTCGCCCTGCATCGCGGAATCCTGTGAGGATCGGGAGACCCTGGATCGGCCGGCTTCGAAGCGACGGATCAGGATTGTTGATATCGCGCGGTGGCCCGTTGGGATTGGGTTTGAGGATGCGCGCAATCCTTCCGCAAAGTGTCGCGCCACACGGCCCGATTTCGACGATGCTGTCCTTTTCTGTAGTCACCCAAAGTCCGGTAACCGATGCGGCTGCCTGGGCAGGTGTGGCGGAGATCAGGCTGAGCAGCACTGCAACGGGAATTGTACGCAACATGGGAATCCTCTCTTGGCTTACACCCATGTAAGTGCAATGATTAAGCCATGAAGCCAATCCCCTTTTTCGTCGCTGCCAGCTTGCTGGCCTTTGTTCAACCGGCCCTTGCCGATACGATCCGGGTCGAACCCGGTGCCGATGCGCAATCCCGCCTGCAGTCGGCACTGATTGACGCAAAGCCGGGCGATATCGTGGAAATCGCCGCTGGACGGTATGACCTGACCGACGGGCTTTCGCTCGATGTTGACCGAGTGACGGTCAAAGGCGCAGGCCCTGCTGCCACAATCCTCAGCTTCAAGGGACAGAAGGGCGCGGGCGAAGGCCTTCTGGTGACGGCGGATGATGTCGTCCTGCAAGGTTTTGCCGTGGAGGATTCCCGCGGCGACGGAATAAAGTCCAAGGCCGCGAACCGCATCGTCTATCACGACCTGAGGGTCGAATGGACAGGCGGCCCGAAGGCCAGCAATGGCGCCTATGGCGTCTACCCGGTCGAATCCAGTGACGTCCTGATCGACAAGGTGACCGTCAAGGGGGCATCCGACGCTGGCATCTATGTCGGGCAGTCGAAGAACATCATCGTCCGCAATTCGCTCGCCATGTTCAATGTTGCAGGAATCGAGATCGAGAATTGCTACGGTGCCGACGTCTATCAGAACGTCGCCACTCACAATGCGGGGGGCATTCTGGTGTTCGACTTGCCGAACCTGCCGCAAAAGGGCGGTCATTCGGTTCGGATCTTCTCGAATCGGTCTGAACGGAACGACACGCCGAACTTTGCGCCAAAGGGCAATATCGTCGCCGGGGTGCCGAACGGGACCGGAGTCATCATCATGGCCAATCGGGATGTCCATGTGTTCAACAACATCCTGGGCGAGAACGGCAGCACCAACATCTTCATCGTCGGATATCGCAACAGCTTTACCGACACAGGCTATAATCCTCTTCCGGCCAATGTCGTGATCGGCGGTAACATGCATGGACGCGCAGGCTATGCGCCTGGGCCGCAATTCGAAGGCGGTGCCGAAATGCTTGCAGCAATGGGCAGCGTTCCTCCAATTGTCTGGGACGGGACAGGCAGTAACATCCGGGTCACGGACAAGGTGCCGACTCTTTCCCTCGGGTTGACCGATCCCAAGGCACGCGCCACGTCTGCCAATCCTGCCGTTGTCGATCTGAGCCAGGGAGCCGAGCCTGCACAGCTTGCGCCGATCGTGTTGCCACAATCGATGGAGGCAGCGATCCGGTGATGCGCGCGTTTGCGGCATTGGCCGCATGGGGCTTGCTGGTCAGCGCAAGTCCGCCCATCCCCGTTGATGATGCGCTGATTACGGGTGACGCGCTTCCGGCAAGCCTTGGCGAATTCCACCTTCTGGCGGGTCCTTACGGGCAGAAGCCCAATGCCGGGGTCACGCCCTATCGGCTGAACACGCCGCTCTTTTCGGATTATGCGGAAAAATTCCGCTACTATTATGTCCCGCCCGGCAAGAAGATCGGCTGGCGGGATGATGGTGTGCTCGACTTCCCGGTCGGCAGCGTGCTCATCAAGAGCTTCGGCTATCCTCCTGACATGCGCGTGCCGGCCAAAGGTCTTCGTATCGTTGAAACTCGCCTGCTTGTGCGCAGGGCGTCAGGTTGGATTGCCTTGCCCTATGTCTGGAATGCCGACGGGAGCGATGCCGTGTTGCGGCGGGCCGGGATGCGGATTGACGTGAACTGGACGCATCTTGACGGGAAGCCACGCGCGATCAGCTATGCCATCCCGAACGTAAACCAGTGCAAGGGGTGCCACGATGACGGGGCAGGCGGAATCAGTCCGATCGGCCCCAAGGCCCGCAATCTCAACCGCGACGGGCAGCTCGAGGCGGCTTTGCGTGCGGGCAGATTAGACCGCTTGCCGGCCGAGATTCCTCGCCTGCCGGTTTGGGATGAACCTGGGTCAGCCAGTGTCGCTCTGCGCGCGCGGGCCTATCTCGAGGTCAATTGTGCGCATTGTCACAATCCGAAAGGTCCTGCCAACACGTCCGGGCTTTGGCTGAACTGGGAGCAGGGCCCCGGTCCGAACCTCGGCATATACAAGCGGCCGACCGCTGCCGGGCGCGGGTCGGGCAATGATGAATTTGCGATTGATCCGGGGCATCCGGAACGGTCGATAATGCTGTATCGCATGCAAAGCCTCGATCCGGGAATTGCCATGCCCGAACTGGGGCGTGCGAGTGTCCATCAGGAAGGGGTTGCACTGTTGAGCCAATGGATTGCGGCAATGCCAATGCAGCCTGCCAATCAGCCGTGACTCTTGTCTTTGTCTACAACGCGGAAGCCGGAGTGCTGAATGGCATCATGGATTCGGCTCACAAGCTCTTCTCTCCATCGACCTACACCTGCGATCTTTGCGCCATCACCCATGGCCTCACGCGCATGAGGCCTGAATGGCGGGCCTGGCAGAAGCAGTCCGGCCGTGAAATACGATTTTATCACAGGTCCGATTTCAGGCAGGCCTGGCCTGCCGCTGATATCCCGCTTCCGGCCATTCTGATGCAGGAGGGCGATCGACTTCGGCTGGTTATCGGTGCATCCGACCTTGCGCAGATCAGCGACGTCGGCCAACTGGTGGCCTTGGTCGAGGCCCGCTGTGACGGAGGCAAGAATGACGATCCGGCTTTATGATTATTGGCGCTCCTCGGCCAGTTACCGGGTCCGTATCGCCCTGAACATGAAGGGCCTCGCCTATGAGGCAGTCCCCACCAGCCTGCTCGATGGGGCACAGCGCGCGCCGGATTATGTTGCCAAGAATCCGCAGGGCTTCGTTCCGATGCTTGAAGTCGGTGAATTGAGGCTCACGCAGAGTCTGGCCATCATTGACTGGCTGGATGCAACTCAACCGGGCGTCCGGCTGATTCCATCCGATCCCGACAAGAGAGCACATGCACTCGCAATGGCCTATCTGATTGCTTCAGACATTCATCCGGTCAACAATTTGCGGATCCTCAAATATCTGAAGAACGAACTCGGTGTCGAAGAGGCTGCCAGGGACGATTGGTATCGCCATTGGATCATCGAAGGCTTTACGGCACTGGAGGCGATGGCCGATCGATCCACACCCTATCTGGGAGGTGAGGCGCCGAATATCGCGGACATCTGCCTGGTTCCCCAAATGGCCAATGCGAACCGGTTCAACACACCACTGGATGCATTTCCGAACCTTGTGCGGATCGATGCGGCGTGCAACGCGCTGAATCCCTTCAAGGCGGCGCACCCTGAGGCGGTCAAACCCTGAGAAAAGGAGAAGGCGATGTCGATCGAAGGCGGATGCTACTGCGGCGCTGTCCGGTACAAGGCCGAAGGGCCGATTGTCATGAAGGCAGAATGCTTTTGCCGGGAATGCCAATACATCACAGGCGGCGGGTCTCTGCTCATCCTGGCGGTTCCGCTCGACGGGTTCGCGCTGACCAAAGGTGCGGTCAAGGGGTACACCCGCAGCGACATTGAAGGGGCGGTGACGCGCGAATTCTGCCCAGACTGCGGAACGCATCTGTTCACACGTGCGCCAGGGTTCAAGGCGGGAATCATTATCAAGGTCGGCTCGCTGGATGACCAATCCCAGTTTGATGGCCCGGATACGGCCAATTTTGCCTGTGATGCGCGGCCCTATCACCGGTTGCCGACCGATATTCCCGTCTTCCAGAAGTGGGGGCGATGACGAAGGGCCCATTCCTCTGTGCAGTCGTGGCGAGTTGCTTAGCACTACCGTCGGCAAGCCAAGCGGAAGCTCCTGACATCATCGTCACCGGATCGGCTCTTCCAGCAGCGAAGGGCGATGCGGCCTATGATATCGTTACAATCGACCGGGATCGGCTGGAGGGAACAGCATCCAACCGCGTTGAAGACGCATTGCGCGATGTCGCCGGCCTTCAGCAGTTCCGACGATCGGACGCACGCTCGGCGAATGCCACAAGTCAGGGAGCGACCCTCCGCGGCCTTGGCGGCAACGCGTCGTCACGCGCGCTGCTTGTGCTTGACGGCGTCCCGCAGAGCGATCCTTTTGGAGGTTGGGTCACCTGGCCGGCCTTTCAGACGATTCGGCTGTCGAGCGCACGGGTCACGCGCGGTGGCGGTTCCGGCATATTCGGATCCGGAGCGCTTTCAGGTACGATTGAACTCGCAAGTCTTGGCGCGCGGCAGGTCGATGGCCTGATCGGCGATGTGAGCTACGGCAGCCGCCAGTCCCTTGAGGGAAATCTGCTCGTCGGGGGAAAGCTGGGCGGCAGCTTTGGCTTTGTGACCGCAAGCTATGCGCGTGGCGACGGATTTGTGCCGATTGTCGCCAGCCAGCGCGGACCTGTCGATAGTGCAGCACCTTATGAACAGGCGAGTGTTGCCATACGTGGCGTCGCACCCTTGTCGATGAATACCGAACTGCAGGCCTCGGCGCTGGCCTTCACAGACCGGCGGACGCGCGGCACGATCCTCTCCGGCAACGGTGGAGACGGCGCTGACGCAAGCCTGCGGCTCGTGCACAGCGGCGACTGGGCATGGCAGGCACTGGCCTACATCCAGGCGCGCAAGCTCCAGAGCCGGTTTGTCAGCATCAATGCGGCCCGCACAAGTATCACCCAGACAGTGGACCAGTTCAATGTCCCGTCAACCGGGTTTGGTGCGCGTCTGGAAGTGCGACCGCCCGTTGGTCACGGAATTGAACTGCGTCTCGGGGCAGATTATCGGCGCACGGTCGGTGAAACGCGCGAACTCTTCACTTACGTGAATGCCTTGCCCACGCGCATGCGCGAGGCGGGCGGCAACAGCGATGCACTGGGGGCCTTTGCCGAAATTTCTGCTGACATTGGCGCACTCACTCTGACAGGCGGTGGACGGATCGACCATTGGGCCATTCGTGATGGACGCCTGCTTGAACGCACGCTTGCGACGGGCGCGCCAATCCGGAATGATCGGCCGGCAGACAGAAGCGGTTGGGAGCCGACAGGACGCGTGGGCCTTGCCTATGCCGTCGGCCCAATCAAGCTGCGCGGTGCAGCCTATCTTGGCTGGCGGCTGCCCACGCTCAATGAACTTTATCGACCATTCCGGGTCGGTGCAGACGCAACGGCAGCAAATCCTGCGCTGAAGACGGAGCGCAGCCGTGGTGTTGAAGTCGGTATCGACTGGCAGCCTGTCGAAACGGTCAGCATGCGCGCCACGCTGTTTTCAAATCGGCTGAACCGGGCCATCGCCAATGTGACTTTGGGATCGGGACCGGGCGTGTTTCCGGGCGTTGGATTCGTCGCGGCGGGCGGAGCCTATCGCCAACGCCAGAACCTTGATGCAATCCGGAGCAACGGCATCGAATTCGATGCGCAGGCAAAATTGGGGGATTGGACGCTCGGTGCAAGCTATGCCTTTGCCGATGCCAAGGTTCGGGCAAGTGGGCCAGCGAGTTCACTCGATGGATTGCGCCCGGCGCAGGTGCCGAAGCACCTGTTGAGTGCGACTCTTGGCTGGCGCTGGCTGCAGACGACAGCGCGCTATGTCTCATCGCAGTTTGAAGATGACGGCAATTCAAGGCGGCTGAAAGATGCGCTTACGCTTGATGCAGTCGCAACCATTCCCTTGACCGGCGGCCTGAGCCTCTCGCTTCGGGGCGAAAATCTTGCGAACACGCGCGTTGAAGCTGGCATCAGCGGTGCTGGAATTGTCGAGCGGGCCACACCGCGCACCGTGTGGATTGGCGTGCGACTGGGCGCGGAAAGTTCCGCGCGCCAATAGGCTGCAGCAAACACACGGCCCGATGGGCGATCAGGCCCGCGCTTCCTCAATAACACCCACGGAATTCATCCTGAGCGCCTTGAGAATCGTATCGACGATCTGCGGTGCGTTGAGGCCAGCGTCATCATATTGCTTGGCAGGCGAATCCTGGTCCTGAAACCGGTCGGGCAGGCGCATTGTCCTCAGTTTCAGGCCACTATCGATCAGCCCCTCATCGCTGGCCAGCGTCAGAACATGGGCACCAAGGCCCCCGATGCTCCCGTCTTCGACGGTGACGGCCACTTCGTGCGTGGCCAGCAATTTGCGAATCAACTCACTGTCGAGCGGCTTTGCAAAGCGAAGGTCGGCAACCGTCGTGCTCAACCCCCTTGCTTCAAGCAGGTCGGCGGCCTTCAGCGCCTCTTCAAGTCGGGTCCCGAGCGAGAGAATCGCCACTTTCTTGCCGTGGCGGACGATCCGGCCCTTACCGATTTCAAGTCTTTCGGGCGTCGCAGGCAAGGGAATTCCAGTCCCGTTGCCGCGCGGATAGCGCACCGCGATGGGGCCGCTGTCGTGGCATGCGCAGGTGTGGACCATATGGACCAGTTCAGCCTCGTCCGCTGCTGCCATCACGACGAAATTCGGCAATGTGCACAAGTAGGTGACGTCAAAGCTGCCCGCATGCGTGCTGCCATCCGCGCCGACCAGCCCGGCCCGATCTATGGCAAAGCGAACCGGCAGGTTCTGGATCGCGACGTCGTGGACGACCTGATCATAGGCGCGCTGCAGAAATGTCGAGTAGATCGTCGCAAACGGGCGCATGCCCTGTGCCGCAAGCCCGGCCGCAAATGTGACGGCATGCTGTTCTGCAATGCCGACATCGAAGGTCCTGCCCGGGAAGGCCTGCTGAAACTTGTCGAGTCCGGTGCCCGAAGGCATGGCTGCGGTGATGGCCACAATCTTTTCGTCGCGCTGCGCCTCTGCAATCAGGGCCTGGGCGAACACATTTGTGTAACTGGGCGGACCTGCGGGAGACTTGGCCTGCACCCCCGTGACGACGTCGAATTTCTGAACGCCATGATATTTGTCGGCCGCAGCTTCGGCCGGGGCATAACCATGACCTTTCTTCGTAACGACATGGATGAGGCATGGCCCCTCGGCGGCGTCCCGAACGTTTTCCAGAACAGGAATCAAATGGTCGAGGTTGTGCCCATCGATCGGCCCGACATAATAGAATCCGAGCTCTTCGAACAAGGTGCCACCCATGGCGAGGCCTCTGGCAAATTCGTCTGTCCTGCGAGCCGCAATATGGAGAGGTTCGGGCAGTTTGCGGGAAATGCGCTTTGCAAAGTCGCGGAGTTCAAGAAACGGGCGAGACGAAACGATTCGTGCAAGATAGGCGGACAGTCCCCCGACGGGGGGCGCAATCGACATGTCGTTGTCGTTGAGAATGACCACGAGCCGGTTGCCGGCCGCATGGGCATTGTTCATCGCTTCATAGGCCATGCCAGCAGACATCGCGCCATCCCCGATGACGGCAATGCCGCGGCCCGGCTTGTCAGCAAGCTTGTTGGCAATCGCAAAGCCCAGCGCAGCCGAAATCGATGTGGATGAATGCGCTGCGCCGAACGGATCATATTCGCTTTCGCTGCGCTTGGTGAAGCCGGAAAGACCGCCTCCGGCGCGCAAAGTCCGAATCCTGTCCCGCCGTCCGGTCAGGATCTTGTGCGGATAGCATTGATGGCCGACATCCCAGATCAGCCGGTCTTCGGGCGTGTTGAAAACATAATGAATGGCCGTCGTCAGCTCCACCACTCCCAGACCTGCGCCCAGATGGCCGCCGGTAACGGAAACGGCGCTGATTGTTTCGGCACGCAATTCATCCGCCAATTGACGGAGCTGCTCCGGCTTTAGCCTGCGCAGGTCGGCGGGAATCCTGACAGTATCGAGCAAAGGGGTATCGGGACGGTCTGACATGTGAAATCTCTTAGCCGCGCAATTTGCGCCTGTCGAATTTGGAACATCATTGCCCGGACTCGCCTCCGGCCAAGAAGCCTGTTAGCCTGTGGCAAAAGGCCGAAAGCAATGGCTGACAAGGAGGGCAAGGCATGGAGCAACTGAGCGGACAGGACGCAAGTTTCGTCTACCTGGAAACCGCAAATACGCCAATGCACATCGGCTCGGTCGGAATCTATGATCCGTCCACGGCGCCGGGCGGCAAGGTGCGCTTCAAGGAGATTCTGGCACACATCGAAAATCGCCTCAGTGGCGCGCGCAGCTTCCGCCAGAAACTCGTTCGCGTACCCTTCGATCTCGATCATCCATACTGGATCGAGGACAAGGACTTCGATCTCGAGTATCACGTCCGGCACATTGCCCTGCCTGCGCCGGGCGACTGGCGGCAATTGTGCATTCAGGTCGCGCGGCTTCATGCACGCCCACTCGACCTGTCCAAACCCTTGTGGGAATTCTGGGTGGTTGAGGGCCTCGACAATATTGAGGGCTTGCCAAAGGGCTGTTTTGCGCTTGTTTCGAAGGTGCACCATGCGGCGATTGACGGCATGTCGGGGGTCGAGATGTCGGCTGCGGTGCATGACCTGGAACCAAAGCCTGCGCGAAAGGCTGTGGCCGATGACTGGCAGCCTGAATCGACGCCGCCGGTCGGTGAATTGCTGTTCCGCTCCTGGGTCAATTCGATCCGCCAGCCGCTCCGTTTTGCACAGACCTTCGCGAAGACTGTACCCGGTATCGCCCGCCTGACGCGGGATGTGGCCGGTGGGGATGTTTCGCTTTCCGGAGCAAGGATGGCACCAAAGACTGTTCTCAATGGGAAGGTTTCTGCGCATCGGGTGTGGGACGGAGTGTCTTTCCCTCTTGCGGATGTGCGGGCCATCAAGGAATCCCTTCCGGGCGCGACCGTGAACGACGCGATCCTCACAATCATAGGGGGCGGGTTGCGCCATTATCTGAAGGCGCGTGACAGCCTTCCAAAGGAGAGCCTTTCAGCGATGGCGCCGATTTCGGTCCGTGCGGAGGGGGAAAAATCGGCCCTTGGAAATCTTGTGTCCGCAATGGTCGTCAACCTTGGCACCCATATTGCCGATCCGGCAAAGCGGCTCGCCTATATTCACGGCGAAGCCAAGAATTCGAAGGCCATGACAAATGCGGTCGGGGCCCGCACATTGACGGATTACAGCCAGTTGATCCCGTCCGGGCTCGCGGGTCTTGGCGCGCGGCTTTACACCCGGCTCGGCGTTGCCAATGCGCATGCGCCTATCTTCAACTGTGTAGCCACAAACGTGCCAGGCAGCCGAGTGCCACTCTATTTTGCCGGTGCAAAAATGGTGAAGATGATGGGCATGGGACCGGTCTTTGACGGCATGGGCCTGATCAACACGATCTACAGCTATGGCGATGACATTGCGATCAGCTTTACAAGTGATCGCAACATGATGCCCGATCCGGCAAATTACGCAGCCGCGATCCGTATGGCCTTTGAAGAATTGCGAGATGCTGTGCTTCACAAGCCAGGCGATTCCAAGCCCGACGCTGCTCCTAAGCCTGCGGCGAAGAAGTCCGCAGCGGCGAAGCCCAAGGCTGCGAAAGCTGCTCCCAAGTCTCAGAAAGCAAGTGTTGTACCGCCGAAAACAAGGAAAGCTGCGTCTGTCAGCAAGCGCAAGAAGGAGAATGCATGATGGCCAAGAAGCCCGCCGCCAAGGCTGAAAAGACCAAGAAGACCAAGAGCACAGCTGAAAGGGTTGCCGAACCGGTCAAGAAGGCCGGCAAGGTCATTCGCGAAGGCGCTGCGCAGGCAATGGCGAACACTGCTGCGATCAACGCCAAGGTTATCGATCATGCCGAAGCAAACGCTCGTGAGGCATTTGCCACGATGCGCAAGGTTGCCAATGCAAAGTCCGTTCAGGACGTCATCAAGGCGCAAGGCGATTTCGTGAAGGAGCAAAGCGCGCGTTCGGCAGCCCATGTGCGAGAAGTCGGCGAACTGATTGCCAGCTTTGGGCGCCATGCACTCGATACGATGCGCGGGAAATAGAGGGTCAGGCGCGCTTCCAGCGGACGAGCCGCCAAACATAGCCGATCGCAATCACGACGAGGACTGCAGTTGAAAGTGGGCCCACCACGGTTTCCACGGTCCCGAAGCGCTGTCCAAGCGTCCAGCCGGAAAAACCGAGCAGCGCTGTCCAGCCGGTCGTGCCGATCGTCGACCATATGACAAAAGTCGACAGACGCATGTGGAGCAGGCCTGCGGGTATCGAAATAAGCGAGCGCAGCGTCGGCAACATGCGACCGAAGAAGACAATTGCCCAACCCTGGCGGCCAAAAAGCTTTTCGGCGCGTTCGATCTCTGCCCAATCGAATGTCAGCCATCGGCCATATTTTTCAATCCAGGGCTTGAATCGTTCGATCCCGATCACGCGAGCAACGAGATACCAGAAATAATTGCCGAGCATCGCGCCAAGCGTCCCGCTGGCCACGACTCCGAAAATGTCCATCTTGCCGCGCGCCGCTGCGAGGCCTGCAACCGGCATGATGACCTCGGACGGGATGGGAGGGAATACGGTCTCCAAAAACATGAGGAAACCGACGCCGAGATAACCCGTCTGGTCGATGAGGTGAATGATCCACTCGCTCATCGGCTTGCGAGTCTGGCCTCAATGGCATCCCAGATCATGCCCGGGGTGTCGGTTCCGTTGAAATGGTCGATCGCCACGATGCCCGTCGGTGACGTGACATTGATCTCAGTCAGCCACTTGCCGCCAATGACGTCGATCCCGACAAACACCAGCCCGCGTGCCTTCAGCTCCGGCCCAATCGCGTCGCAAATGGCCTGTTCTCCGGGCGTGAGTTGGGTTGCCTCGGCATGGCCGCCTGCCGCAAGATTGGACCGGATTTCCCCTTCGCCCGGGATACGGTTGATAGCTCCGGCCACGACGCCGTCGACAAGCACGATACGTTTGTCTCCGCCCGATACTTCGCGCAGGAATGCCTGGGCCATGAAGGGCTCACGCCAGACCTGACCGAACAGTTCGGACAGCGCGGCAAGGTTCTTGCCTTTTGCATCGATATGAATGACCGCCGATCCGGCATTGCCGTGCAGCGGCTTGATCACGATTTGGCCATGCGCCTGCTGGAACGCCCGTACTTCCTCATAGTCACGCGTGACGAGTGTCGGCGGCATGAACTGCGCATAATCAAGGACAAAGACCTTTTCAGGTGCATTGCGCACGCTGACTGGATCGTTGACAACAAGGGTATGCGGCTGAACGCGTTCGAGCAGATGCGTGGCCGTAATATAGCCAAGGTCGAACGGAGGATCCTGTCGCATGAGCACGACATCGGCTTGCGTGCCCAGATCAAGCGACACCGGCTCGCCCAGCCTGAAATGGTCTCCCTTGACCCGCTGTACCATGTCCACCGGGTAGGCCTTTGCCCAGACCCGGCCATCGGCATAATTCAACGCTGACGCAGCATATTGGTAGCTCTGATAGCCGCGCGCTTGCGCCGAAAGCATCAGGGCAAAGGTCGAATCTCCAGAAATGTTGAGGTCCGCCAGCGGATCCATCTGGAATGCGATTTTGAGCGTCATGTGTCGCGCTCTACGGGTCAGTGCAGGATTTGTCATCCCAACTTGGCGCAAATCCCAGTCTTCATCTGAATTTTACCATGTTCACATATCGTTACGCGGTTCGAACAGGAAATCAGAATCGGTCCAATGCGGCGCGTGCGAGAATGGCTGTCCAGAGATTGGGAGGATCTCATCGTGGAGACGTCCACGATGCCTGCATCCTTGCGCGATGAGCTTGCCATCATCCAGTTCGACCGGCTGCGCCAGCGCATTCCCATTCTTTATGTCGTTCTCGCAATGATTTCCGCCGGTGCGGGATTGGCATCGCAGGGCGACTTTCCGATCGCGCTACAGCTTGCCATGCCCATCCTGATGCTGGTTGCCAGCATCTGGCGCTGTCATGCCTGGATCAAAAGGCGCAAGCTTGTGGTCAGCGGCGAAGAGGCGCGCCGATATCTGCGTCGCGTCAACATGCTCAGCATTATCCTGATGGGCGCAAGCAGCATCTGGGCCGCGTCAAGCTTCCTGATCACAGTGGAAGCGAGTCGCGCGCTGGTCATTATTTTCATATTTCTTGCAGCGTCTGCCTGTGCGAGCAGTCTGGCCAGCCTGCCGAGCGCAGCAATTCTCTCGCTTATTGTCGGTCTGGCACCGACGTCGCTTGCAATGTTCATTTCCGGTGATGTGCGGCTGATTGCGCTTGCAGCAAATGTGATCGCCGTGTCCATCTTTCAAAGCCGGCTGATCATCGGCCAGTTTCGGGAAATGGTCCGCAATCTGGAGCTCCAGACCGATCTGGAGGCGCTTGCCAATACCGATTCACTGACCGGCCTTCATAACCGGAGGTCGTTCAGCAAGCTGCTTGAGGATCGGGTTTCCCAGTACGCCTCAAGCGAGTTTGCAATCGCAATGCTCGATCTTGACGGCTTCAAGCCGGTCAATGACCGATTCGGCCATGCAGCTGGCGACGAAGTCCTTATAGCGCTTGCCAATCGTCTCAGGGGTGCATGTCAGCCGGGCGATCATGTCGCGCGGATCGGGGGCGACGAGTTCGCGATCATTTTCGGGCATGAGCGGAGTGGCGCAGTCCTTGAAGACGGGATTGCCGCAATCGGAAGCGTCCTCGCCGAACCCTATCTGATCGACGGGCATCATGTGTTTGTTTCGGCCAGCATTGGCACGGCTAGCTTTCCTGCATCCGCCAACACCGTCAACGGTTTGCTCAATGCAGCGGACTCGGCCCTTTATATTGTCAAATCCGGCAGAAACGCGGTGGCGGACAAGGCTGCCTCTTCGCCCCAGGGTCAATCGGCACGCAGGGCGGCCTGATCGACGGCGCGTTCAGGCGTGCCACACATTGACGAGATGGCGCGGCCAGGTGCGCGGCGCAATCAGTATTATGTCGATCCTGATGTCATCGCCACTTCGGGCATAGCGATGGGACACGGCTTCGACGGCTGCGGCCACCCGACGCAGCCTATAGTCGTCGATCGCGAGGTCGAGCGCCGCCACTGTTGTTCGTGTCTTGACTTCAATGAATGCAGTCGTCCGTCCTCTGCGCGCGATCAGGTCAATTTCCCCGGCGCGCTGCCGGACGCGCTGATCAAGGATCCGCCAACCCTGCAGGCGCAGCCACCAGGCCGCGCGCCTTTCGCCCCAGCGACCGAGCCGTTCCGCCTCTGCCCGGCTCATTTTCCCTGCAGCGCCATGGCCCTGGCATAAAGTTCCTGCCTGTCCAGCTTCATGGCTTTCGAAACCTCGCCGACGGCTTTGGCAGGGGGAAGGCGGGATAGTGCTTCGCGCAGCGCCGCATCAATCATGGCTTCGTCCGTGACAGCCGCTTCTTGTCTCGGCGGGCTGACAATGATGACGATTTCACCCTTGGGCGGTGCGTCGGCATAGCGTTGGGAGAGCGACGACAATGTGCCTGTGACGCATTCCTCGAACATCTTGCTGATTTCCCGCGCTACCGCTGCTTCGCGATCGCCAAGTCCCGATGCCAGCGCAGCGAGCGTTGCGCCAAGACGGGGCCCCGATTCATAGAGGATCAGCGTCGCCCGGATCGCTGAGATTTCGGCAATAGCCTCGGCGCGCGCCTTTGCCTTGGACGGAAGGAAGCCGACGAACAGAAAGCGATCCGTCGGCAGGCCGGCAAGCGTCAATGCGGCAATTGCAGCGCATGGGCCGGGTATCGTTGTGACAGCGTGGCCGGCTGCTCTCGCATCGCGCACCAGCTTGTATCCGGGATCGGAAATCAGTGGCGTCCCGGCATCCGAGACCAGCGCCACCGCTTCGCTGGCCATTCGGGCGACAAGCGCAGGTCGCACGCCTTCGGCAACATGGTCGTGATAGGGTGTCATCGGGCGCTTGATGCCGAGATGATTGAGCAGCTTGCCCGTCACCCGGCTGTCCTCGACCGCAATCACATCGGCCTGCTTCAAAATATCCGCGGCCCGGGAAGAAAGATCGGAAAGATTGCCGATTGGCGTCGCAACGATATAGAGTCCGGGTTCAAGCGTTTTAGTCATCAGGATTCGGGATATGGCAGAGGCAAAGGCCCTAGGGCAACTACATGTGGGTCGATCAATGGGCGTGGGGCGCTGGATGGTCCTTGCGGTCTCGGCCCTGCTCGCTGCCTGTCAGGTCGTTCCCAAGCATCCGCCAAGGCCGATCGAGAAGCCGCCCGAGGAAGGCCCGGTCACCGGACAATTGCCAACCGATGCGACGCGCCACCGTATTGCACTCCTCGTTCCATTGACGGGTGCCAATGCCGGCGTCGGGGAATCGATCGCCAATGCGGCGAACATGGCAGTGCTCGATACGGGCGGGCAGAATATCCGGGTGACGACCTATGATACGGCTGCCGGTGCCGCAGCCGCAGCGCAAAAGGCGGTCGCGGACGGGAACAAGCTGATTCTCGGGCCATTGCTGGCAGATGATGTGAAAGCCGTGGCACCGATCGGGCGTGCCGCGAAGGTGCCATTGATCAGTTTTTCGAACGACACGTCGGTTGCCGGGAACGGGACCTACATCATGGGTTTTGTTCCGACGCAGTCTGTGGAGAGGGTGGTGTTTTATGCCCGGTCGCGCGGGCTGACGACCTTTGCCGGACTGGTGCCCAATGGCACTTATGGGCAACGCGCCTCGCAGGCCATGATCCGCGCTGTGGAAGCAAGCGGGGGCAGGTTGATCGCGATGCAGAATTTTGACCGTTCTGCAGGATCGATCAATGCTGCCGTGACGAAGCTTGCCCTGGCCGGGCA
The DNA here is from genome assembly GCF_019443285.1 of Aquisediminimonas profunda. Classification (GTDB taxonomy): domain Bacteria; phylum Pseudomonadota; class Alphaproteobacteria; order Sphingomonadales; family Sphingomonadaceae; genus Aquisediminimonas; species Aquisediminimonas profunda. The sequence continues at coordinate 386,987 of NZ_CP080327.1, read as the reverse complement.
ATATGATGCGATCCTGATTGCGGATTCGGGCCGTGTCGCGCTCCAGATCGTTCCGGCGATCCGGCGCAGCGGCGGGGCGACTGCGAAGGTCCTTGGGACTGAGCTGTGGAATACCGAAGGGACGCTGGCGAACAGCCCGGCGATGCACGGGGCCTGGTTCGCAAGCGTCTCGGACACCTATTACAATCAGCTCGCAGCCAAATATCGCGTGCGGTTCGGCAAGGGCCCCTATCGGCTTGCGAGCCTGGGCTATGATGCTGTCCTTCTTGCGAACAAGATTGCGGGCGGCTGGCGGGTCGGAACGCCATTTCCGATTGCCCAGCTTGTCGATGAAGGCGGTTTTTCCGGGATCGACGGTGCTTTTCGCTTCGGGAGAGACGGCATAGCCGACCGCATGCTCGAAGTGCAGCAGATCAACGCGACCGGCTTTTCGGTTATCGCGCCAGCACCCCGCAGCTTCTCGAAATAGGGCCAGGATCAGGCGCTTTCATTCAGGCCGGGCGGCTGCCCGGCTTGACTCTGCTTGGCCAAAAGTGTTTCTAGAACATAATAGGAACATTATGTCTGATTCGTCTGCCTCTCTTGCGCGGTTGAAGCGCCGTCTCGAACGTCTGGAACGCCCGCGCGGCGGGCAGAAGCGTTTTTCTTTCGGGTGCGATGCTATCGATATCCGGCTTGGGGGTGGGCTGGCGCTTGGGGCGCTTCACGAGCTTTGCGCTGCAGAGGTCGACGATCATTCAGCCGTCAGCGGTTTCACCCTGATGCTGGCAGCCCGCGCCAGTGACGCGAAGCCAATTCTCTGGCTGCGCGAGGACAAGGGCCAGCGCCAGCACGGTCGGCTTTATGGGCCGGGCCTTGTGGAACTCGGCATCAATCCGGACCGGATCATTCTCGTGACGGCGTCCGATACGCTGTCCGCCCTGCGTGCCGCGGCCGATATTCTGGGATGTTCAGGCATAGGTGCCGTCGTCATCGAACCCTGGGGAGATGCCAGGGCGCTGGACCTGACGGCGAGCCGCAGGCTGGTTCTGGCGGCAGAGACGTCGGGTATTGCAGCGTTCATCCTGAGGGACAGGACGACCTCTTTTGCCAGTGCTGCGGCCACGCGCTGGACTGTTGCATCGGCATCGTCGGCGGCTCTGCCCGGCAATGCGCCGGGGCATGCTGCGCTGTCGGTCGAACTTGTCCGCCATCGTGGTGGCGTTCCGCCTTTCGGCCTTGTCATGGAGTGGGATCGTGAGGAGCATGTTTTCCGGGAACCGGCGCTATCTCGCGCTGTTCTTCCCCCTGCTCAGCGCCGACCGCTGGCAGCGTGAGGCGCCGAGCAGCGATACCGTTCAGCGGGTTTTTGTCGAAAAGCGTCGCGGGGCGATGCGGCTGGTGGCGCTTGATGCACACGCGCTTTCACTAGGCCTTGTGCCCGGTATGACGCTTGCCGATGCGCGGGCACGTGTTCCGGATCTCGCGACGCATGATCATAGTCCGGCCGCAGATGCAGCGCTGCTGGAGCGCGTGGCCGACGATTGCGATCGCTATACCCCGATGGTGGCACTCGATCTGCCGGACGGCCTGATCCTCGATATAACGGGGTGTGCACATATCTGGGGCGGTGAAGCTGCACTGGTTGCCGATCTCTCCGCCCGGATGGGCCGTGCTGGGCTCAGTGTGCGGCATGCGCTGGCTGAAACGCCGGACAGGGCGCGGGCGCTGGCGCGGCATGGAGAGGCGCCAACCATCCTTGCGCTCGACCTGGATGAGGACCAGACAATAGCGCTTCGCCGTGCAGGACTTGCGACGATTGCCGATCTCGCTGCGCGCCCGCGCAGTCCGCTTGCTGCGCGGTTCGGCATGGACATGGTTGCAAGGCTGGCGCGCGTGCTGGGGGAAGAGGATATCCGCATCACGCCGCGCCGGGTGCCGCCTGCGCTCTTCGTCATGCGCCGCTTTGCCGAACCGATCGCCGCAACCGACTATGTGCTGGCAACACTCGAGGCGCTGGCGGATGAGGCCCGGGATGCCTTGCGCGAACGTGGAGAAGGTGGGCGGCGTTTTGCTGCCAGCCTGTTTCGCAGCGATGGCGATGTCAGGCAGCTTTTTGTCGAAACCGGCCAGCCCACACATGATCCGGCCCTGCTCATGCGGTTGTTTCGCGAGCGGATCGAAGCACTTGCCGATCCACTCGATCCCGGCTTTGGCTATGATGCGGTCCGGCTCGATATTGCCGTCACCGAACCGCTGGGTCCGGTGCAAACCGGTCTTGCAACGCCGGTCGCCGGGGACGCTGAAGTGGCAGGGCTCGTCGATCGTCTCTCGACCCGGCTTGGCAGGAATCGGGTGCAGCGCCTTGGCAGCCGGGACACACATATTCCCGAACAGGCCTGTTTCACCTTTCCGGCAAACGACCCCCCGGATCCGATGCCCTGGCCGAAAGTGACAGCGGGAGAACCGCCGCTGCGGCCGCTTCATCTCTTCGACCCGCCCCAGCCGATCCTCGCGATTGCCGAAGTGCCAGACGGGCCGCCGCGCCGTTTCCAGTGGCGGCGCAGGACGCATGTCGTCGTCCGTTACGAAGGGCCCGAACGGATCGCGTCCGAATGGTGGCGCCGTCGCGAGGGGCATGAAGCCGGAAAGGGAGGGATGACCCGGGACTATTTTCGTGTCGAGGATGAACGCGGTCGCCGTTTCTGGCTTTTCCGGCACGGCCTTTATGGCAGCGAGGCCCGGTCACCCGACTGGTATCTGCACGGGCTTTTCGCGTGAGCCAAACCGCTTTTGCAGAGCTGGTTGCGACCACCAGCTATTCCTTCCTGCGCGGGGCATCGCTGCCTGCCGATATGGTTGCACAGGCCATAGCGCTTGGCCTCCACACGATCGGCATTGCCGATCGCAACAGCGTGGCGGGTGTGGTGCGGGCCTGGGCCGCGCTGGGTGACGCGCCGGAGAGTCATGGCCTGCGCCTTGTGACAGGGGCCCGGCTGGTCTTTGTCGATGGCACGCCCGATATCATTGCCTATCCCGCCACGCGCCATGGCTGGGGCCGGCTGACCCGGCTTTTGACCCGGGGGAACATGAAAGCGGTCAAGGGGAGTTGCATTCTCGCCTTTGCAGACCTGCTCGATTTTCTTGATGATCTTCTGGTGATCGTCCTGCCCTATGCCAGCGGCGGCACGGAAGAGGCGCACAAATCTCCACCGGATTATCCGCTCGAAGGCGATCGGCCTATGCCTCTCTTGCGGGAAAGCGCCTTTCCCGATCTGGCGAGAATACTCGCGTCCCTGGAAAAGGCTGCGCCGGGACAGATCTGGCTGGGTGTTTCAATGAGCTATGCCGGATCCGACGCCCGAAAACTGGCCGTCTATCGCGAGGTTGCGGCCGGGGCCGGCGTTCCGTTGCTTGCGACCAACGATACGCTCTACGCCCGCCCCCAGGATCGGCCCATCCATGACATCATGACCTGTATCCGATTCGGCACGACGATCCACAAGGCAGGGCGTTTGCTTGAAGCCCATGCCGAGCGGCATCTCAAACCGCCCGCCGAAATGGCGCGCCTGTTTGCTGCCTGGCCCGAGGCGATTGCAGAGACGATCCGCTTTGCCGAACGGGTCCGGTTCGATCTTGGCCAGCTACGCTATGAATACCCGCGCGAGCCGATTCCGCAGGGCTGGTCCGCGGATGACTGGCTGGCCCATCTTGCCTGGCAGGGTGCGATCAGGCGACATCCAACGGGAATACCGCCAAAGCTCCGCCGCACCGTGCTTGAGGAACTGGCGCTCATCAAGACGGAAGGCTTTGCCTATTATTTCCTGACTGTTCATGACCTGGTGACATTTGCGCGTGGCCAAAGTCCCCCCATTCTGTGTCAGGGTCGGGGGTCTGCCGCCAATTCAGCGGTCTGTTTCCTGCTTGGCGTAACGTCGGTCGACCCGATGCAATATGACCTGCTCTTTTCGCGCTTCATATCGTCAGACCGCAAGGAGCCGCCCGATATCGACATCGATTTCGAGCATGAGCGCCGCGAGGAGGTCATGCAATATGTCTACAGGCGCTATGGTCGACATCGCGCCGGCATTGCCGCAACCGTCATACACTATCGCCCCAAAAGCGCCGTGCGCGAAGTCGGCAAGGCCCTTGGCCTGACCGAAGACGTGACCGCGCGGCTTGCCGGAACGGTGTGGGGCAGCTTCGGCAGCAAGCCCGACGGGAAGCGCCTGAGGGAAGCCGGTTTTGATCCCGACAATCCGGAGATCGCCCGGTTGAAAGTGCTTTCCGAGCGCATCCTGCACGTCCCCCGGCACCTTTCGCAACATGTCGGCGGGTTCGTGCTCACGCAGGACCGGCTCGATGAAACGGTTCCGGTCCACAATGCAGCAATGGAGAACCGCAGCTTCATCGAATGGGACAAGGACGATATCGATGCGCTGCGCCTGATGAAGGTCGATGTGCTGGCACTCGGCATGCTGACATGTATCCGCAAGGCCTATGACCTGATGCGGAAGAACGATCTTGGCGATCATGACCTGACGGTCGACATCGATTCAAGCGATCCGGCGGTATACGACATGCTGTGCAGGGGAGACAGTATCGGTGTCTTCCAGGTCGAGAGCCGGGCGCAGATCAACATGCTGCCGCGCCTGAAGCCGCGCACGCTCTACGATCTGACAATCCAGGTTGCGATTGTAAGGCCCGGTCCGATTCAGGGCGATATGGTTCATCCCTATCTCAGGCGTCGGACCGGGCGGGAGACCATTTCATTCCCTTCGCCGCGACCGCCGCATTCTCCCGGCGAACTTCGCGAAGTACTCGGCAAGACGCTGGGTGTGCCCTTGTTCCAGGAACAGGCCATGAAGCTGGCAATCGTTGCGGCTGAATTTACGGAGGCCGAAGCCAACCAGCTTCGCCGTGCCATGGCCACCTTCCGGCATGTCGGTGGCATGGACAGGTTCCACGCAAAGCTTGTCGGCGGGATGGTCCGGCGCGGTTATGAAGCGGAATTTGCCGAACGCTGCTATCGCCAGATCGAAGGGTTCGGAAGCTATGGTTTTCCGGAAAGCCACGCCCTCTCATTTGCGCGGCTGGTGTATGTATCGGCCTGGATCAAGTGCCACTATCCCGCGATTTTCGCCGCTGCGCTCCTCAATTCACAACCCATGGGTTTTTATGCCCCGGCCCAGATTGTCCGCGATGCGCGCGAACATGGCGTGGAGGTGCTTCCTGTGGATGCCAATGAAAGCGATTGGGATAGCAGCATCGCAGGTGATGCGCTTCGTCTCGGTCTCCGGCAGATCGGCGGATTTCGAGAAGTTTGGGCTGATGCCATGCGGGCGCGTCGCCCGTTTTCCTCGATTGAGGATCTGGCGCGCAGGGCCAATCTTCCACCGCGTGCACTGCGTCTGCTGGCCGATGCGGATGCATTGCGTTCGCTGGGGTTTGACCGTCGCGAAGGCGCGTGGGAAGCACAGCGCACGCCGGCGGATGAACTGCCGCTCTTTGCGGCCGCACGTGCGCGCGAACTGGGGGTGGAACCCGACGCCAACCTGCCGGCAATGCATCTGGGCGAACATGTCGCTGCCGATTACCAGACGGTGCGACTGTCGCTCAAGGCGCACCCGATGCAGATCCTGCGCCCGGTCCTTGCAGCCGAGGGCATTTCGAGCTGTGCCGAGATCAGCCGCGCCGCAAACGGTACGCGTGGCGAGGTCGCGGGGGTTGTCCTCGTTCGCCAAAGGCCGGGCAATGGCAAGGCAATCTTCATCACGCTGGAGGATGAAACAGGCGTTACCAACATCATCATGTGGGCACGCACGTTCGAACGGTTCCGGCTTGCCGTCATGTCCGCGCGGCTGATGCAGGTTGCAGGGACAGTACAGAAAAGTCCCGAAGGTGTGATCCACCTCATGGCACACCGGATCATCGACCGGACCAGCCTTCTTGCAACATTGTCCGATGCCCATCGGACCGATCCGGAAATCAGCCGGGCCGATGTCTTCGCACACCCGCAGTTGCCGCGTCCTGTCCGAACAGGCGGGCATCCGCGCAACGTCCGCACGTTCCCGAAATCACGAGATTTTCACTGAGGCGCTGTTGCAACCCGTCCGATGTGCGCTATCGCATGCCGGGGCCACCGAAAGGCAAAAAGGGGCCGGATAGGGAAGGGGCACAGGATGTTGATTGCGCGCATACTTGCGGCACTGGCTGCGTTGTTCGGTATTGTCGTGGGCCTTGGTTTCCTGGTCGATCCCGTCAAGTCGGGCGCCAATTTCTTCCTTTCACCAAACGGCATTCCCGGAATGGCAGTGCTGCGCGCAGACATGTGTGCCTTTTTCCTGACGGGCGGGATACTGTCCGCTGCTGCGGCCTGGCGCCAAAATGCAGGCTTCCTCATTGCGCCCATCCTGTTGTTTGCAATAGCGATCACGGGCCGCACCGTCAGCCTGATTGTCGACGGCATCACCCCAGGTGCATTTGTCCCGATGGCCGTCGAAGCATTCTTTGTCGTCAGTCTTATGTTCGCGCAACGCACCTTTGCCGCGAGCAGGCCAAACGGCTGACCCCAGCGTTCCTGCAACAAACATGGAGACATTCACATGAGCAACGCCCTAGAACGCTGGCATGCCTATATGGAAAGCGGCGATCCCCAGGCACTTTCAGACATGCTGGACGATGATGTTGTCTTCGAATCGCCCGTCGTTCACACGCCCCAGCGCGGCAAGGAGATTACCTTCAAATATCTCATGGCTGCTGCAAAGGTTCTTGGTGGACCAGGCTTCACTTATGTCGGCGAATGGCATGGTGATCACTCAGCAATACTGGAATTCGAAAACCAGATCGACGGCATCAAGATCAACGGCATCGACATGATCTGGTGGAACAAGGAAGGCCGGATCACGAGATTCAAGGTCATGGTCCGCCCCTTGAAGGCGATCAACCTGCTTCATCAAATGATGGGTGCCCGCCTCGCGAAGAGCTGAACCGGCGGCCCCTATTCGCAGCGAACGACGCGGAAGGGGAGCTTCTGCCCATCGGTTTCAGTGATGGTGACAAATTCGCCGAGCCGGATAGGGTGAGTCTCGAGATGGAAAACTGTCTCATCGTCCTCATCCCCAAGAGCATAGGAAAAGGCCCAGCCATTTCGCTTGCGGATCACATAGCCTTCCTTGTCACGCTCGTTCGGCCAGTAACGCCGCACGGTCGCAAGTTCCGGCTTCTCCTTGAACGCCTCGACATCGACCATGCCGTCCGCGTCAAGCGGCAGCCTCAAGAGATAGGCCCGCGACGCAGACCCTTCCGGAAATTCGGGGGTTCTGGCGAGCTCAAGACGAATAACTGACCAATCCATGACGCTACAATGTTCGAATGCGCGCAACGCTCCAATAAGGGTTCATACGGATAGCCGCCTCACGCAGCGCATATTAGGGTTCAGGCCCGCCGTCCGCGCACATGGCGCTGGCAAAGCCACTCCAGTCTCAGGCCGAAAGGCTCTTCGAACGGAAGGTTATGAACGCATTTTTGAAGGACAGTTTCAACGAGGGCCACCTTCGCTCCATCCTTGCGACCGTTCCCGATGCAATGGTCGTCATTGATGACCGTGGCCGTATCATGTCCTTCAGTACCGCCGCGGAGCGCATGTTCGGCTTTAGCCAAGCAGAAGTCGTTGGTGAAAATGTAAGCCTTCTGATGCCTTCGCCCGATCGCGAGCGCCATGACAATTATATCGAGCGCTACCGGCAAACTGAAGAAAGGCACATCCTTGGGATCGGTCGCGTCATGACGGCAAGGCGAAGGGACGGCTCAACCTTTCCGATCGAATTGTCAGTCGGCGAAGCCAAGACACCTGAAGGCCGAGTCTTCACGGGCTTCATTCGCGATCTCACGGAACAGCAATCTGTCGAAAGGCGCATGCACGAGCTTCAGAATGAGTTGGCACGGGTTGCGCGAATCAGCGCGGTCGGATCGTTGACAACGGCGCTTGCTCATGAGTTGAATCAGCCACTTGCAGCAATCACAAACTATATGGAGGCGGCGCAGGAACTGGTCGACACATCGGATGCCGATCCGGAATATTTGCGTGAGGCGATGTCGAGTGCAGCCGAACAGGCAATGAGAGCGGCGAAAATCGTAAGCCGCCTGCGCGAATTCATTTCGCGCGGTGAAGCGAGTCGACGGACAGAAAGCCTCGGGAAGCTGGTCCGCGAAGCGACAGCGCTGGCATTGCTCGGCTCGGGCAAGGATGAAATCGAAATGCGAGTTGCACTCGATCCGCAGTCGGATCGCGTGAACGTGAACGGCATCAATGTTCAGCAAGTGCTCTTCAACCTTGTCCGGAACGCCCTTGATGCAATGGAAGATCTGCCCATCAAGCGAATCGAAATCAGTTCGGAACCCGTTGCGAACGGCATGGTGCAACTGACAATTTCCGATACCGGTTCTGGCATATTACCGGAAATGGCAGATGACCTTTTCGAACCTTTCCGTTCGACCAAACGCAGCGGAATGGGTTTGGGCCTTTCTATTTGCCGCACCCTTGTTGAGGCCCAAGGCGGCCGAATTTGGGTGGAACCGGGTAAAGCAGGTGGCTCTCGTTTTTCTTTCACCCTGCCGCTTTCAGAACCAGCGATCGCCTAGTTCTCTTATCATCCGGGAGTGTCACCCAGCCCCGCTGCGAATGCAATCCGAAGTGCCTCGGAAAGACTTCGAACGTTCAGCTTGGTCATGAGATTTGCCCTGTGAATTTCTACAGTTCGTGCGCTGATGCCAAGATCATAGGCAATCGTCTTGTTGGGAAATCCACGGACAAGACCCTCAAGAACCTCATGTTCACGCGCGGTCAGCACATTCAGTCGCAGCACTGCTTCCGCTGCGCGCGCCTTGCTCCGGTCAGACCGTTCGATCTGGGCGAAGCCTTCCTCCAGCGCCGAGAGAAGCACGGCCTTTTCAAATGGCTTTTCAATGAAATCCAGAGCGCCGGCCTTCATCGCGGCCACAGCAACATTGACGTCTCCATGGCCCGTCAGAACAATGACTGGGAAAGTAATGCCCCGCTCTCCCAGAACGCGCTGGACTTCGAGTCCGTCCATTCCAGGCATGCGGACATCAAGCAGGATACAGCCCGGAGTCAATCCGTCGACGCTCTTCAGGAATTCGACGCCTGACGCAAAGGGTTCCACGACAAACCCGGATGTCTTGAGCATGAAGCCAGCCGATCGGCGCACTGCATCATCATCATCAACCAGATAGATCTGACGCCGGTCCGTCATCGCTGTCCTCCGTGTCTGCACTCAACAATGTGAAACTGAACCTCATCCCGTCTACTGTCTGTTCAGACCATATCGAACCACCTAGGGACTCGACAATTGTCCGGCAGATCGAAAGTCCCAGACCCATCCCTTCACCCTTGGTACTGAAAAAGGGTTCGAACAGGCGATCCATGTTCTCGGGTGCAAAACCTTGCCCACTATCGGTCACGCTCACAGTGACAAAGTCCTTTGACAGTCGCTGTGTTCGGATCGATAGCTTTCGCATCGGTGACGTTTCCATTGCCTCGACGGCATTTCGAATGAGGTTCACCATGACCTGTTGGACCTGGACCCCTGCCACCAAGACGGACTCTGCTTGGGGATCAAACTCCAGATCGACATCAATGCCCACTTCGCGTGCGCCGATCAAAGCCAGCGCATTTGCCTGGTTGATCAGTCGCGGCAGGCTTTCGACGCGCCGTTCGGCGGTTCCCCTCCCGATGAAGTCGCGTAAACCCCGCACGATTTGTCCGGCACGCACAGACTCCTGGGCGGCATCATCAAGCGCCTGGCGCGCCGTATCAATATTGTCCAGGTTCGGATTATTGAGAAGTTCCCGAGCGCCTTCCACATAGTTGGCAATGGCCGTCAAAGGTTGGTTGAGTTCATGCGCAAGCGAAGACGCCATAGTCCCCATTGCGCTGACCCTGGAAACATGGGCAATCTCGTTCTGCAGTTCTTCCAGATGGATCCTGGCCTCTTCGCGCTCGGTCAAGTCGCGGACGAATCCGGAAAAAACCCGATCTTGTCCAGTGCCTGCCTCTCCGATTGAAAGCTGTATGGGAAAGACCTCGCCATTGCGACGTCGCGCGACCGTGAAGCGCCCGATCCCGATAATCCGTGCCTGGCCGGTTTCAAGGTAGTGGTGCATGTAGTCATCATGACGTTCGCGGTCCGGCTCGGGCATCAACAGCCGGATGTTCTGCCCAAGAACCTCTTGGCTGTCATAGCCGAACATCTGCTCTGCTGCGGCGCTGAAATAGGTAATGGCGCCGCTTGTATCGATGATGATCATCGCGTCGGGCACGGTTGCCAGGATAGAACGCAGGAGACCCTCACTTGCCGATACTTCGACCAAGCCGTCCTGACTGGACGCGAGTGTTGGCTGCGCTTTTGGATTTCGCATTGCCCTTCTCTACACAAAGGCATGCATTCGGCAATCGTGGTCGGACCGGTTGGCCGAAACTGTCAGTCGCCGGCGTCGCTCGAATCCTGAAGCCCTCCCCGCTTCCTTTGGCACAGCGCGTGGCAGCCCTTTGCGCATTCCGGACGCTTGTGGTCATTTCCGGGCTCGGGAATCTCGATCAACCGGGTGCCCCCGCCGGAACAGATGCTGATGACGCCGGGCATGGACCAGGCTTGACCAACGGGCTCAAGAATGCCGAAACCCGCAAGCGCGAGCCAAGCGACAGTGGCAAGCAACGGAAGTCTAGATCGCATTGCTGAACTGGCTGGAGTCGGGGTGGCGATAGGCGTCAAAGGCTGAAGCTACGACGCGCGCGTAGGGCAGGGCATTCCTGTTCAGCCGCAAGTCGCGCTTGTCCCATTCGATCAATCCCAATGCCTCGAGCGGTCCGAGCGCAGTCCGTGCAGTGGCGACAATTTCTTCCGGAATATCGCGCGCTTCGCGTTGGCAGAGGATGCGTTCGATGATGGCAGAACGGTGCTGATCGTCTGGGCTGCGTTTGACGCCTCGTGCCGAAGCCAGCATGCCATCGGCAATGCAGGCGCGATAACGCCCCGGATTCTTCTCGTTCTGGATCATGATGTGAGGAAAACTGCTGATCGCGCTGGCCCCAAAGCCAAGCAGAACAGGGCTGTCGTCGTCCGTGAAACCCTGAAAATTGCGGTACAGTTTTCCCTTTGCGTTGGCCTTGGCCAATCCGTCGCTCTCCAGTGCGAAATGATCGAAGCCAATCGGCTGATACCCGGCGGCCGACAGCAATTCATGTCCGCGTGCCGCCATTTCGAATCTCAGTTCCGGTCCGGGAAGTGCTGTTGCATCAATCCGGCGCTGCCGGGGAACGAGGTCAGGCAAATGGGCATAACCGAACAAGGCTATGCGGCTCGGGCCAAGGCAGATTGCTTGGCGCAACGTGTCTTCCAGATCCGCCAGCGACTGGCCGGGCAAGCCATACATCAGATCGAAATTGATGTTTTCGATTCCGAAGCGCCGCACCGATGCCATGCAGGCTTCGATCATGTGCCGTGGCTGAATTCGCCCGATAGCCTGCTGAATTCCTTCGGAGAAACTCTGCACGCCTAGACTGACGCGAGTCACGCCACAGGACGCCAGTGCCATGGCCCAATTGTCGGAGAAGATGCGGGGGTCGATTTCGACTGACATGTCCGCACTTTCGCAATTCAGCGCAAGAACGAGTCGATCAACCAGCCGAACAAAGTCTACAGGTGCAATGGCGTTCGGGCTGCCTCCGCCAAAGGCAATATGCCGAACCTTTCCCCGGCCCTGCAAAAGGCTGCCAACGCGGCCAATTTCGGATTCAAGCGATTCCTGATAGGCGGCAAGGCGATGCATGCGATTTGCTGCCCCGGTATTGCATCCGCAATACCAGCAGATCGACTGACAATAGGGAATGTGGACATAGGCGGACAGAGGGGTCTCCGCCTCCACAGTCTCAAGTGCTTCGACCATGTCGGCGGCGCCGACCAGATCGCTGAATTCGACCGCGGTCGGGTAGCTGGTGTAACGCGGAACGGGCCGCTCGAGCAGTTCAGGATAATATCGCCACATAGTCGACACGCTACTGCTGGATCGCCATTCCATCCTTGATCCGCATCAAGGAACTTGTTGCGGCGGATCAAGGTCCCCCTCGATGAAACAGCTAGTGTGCGTCCAATCCCGAAGAGGAGTTGGGCCAATGAAATCTGTGCTGCTGCATGTTTATGACGACGATGCGCTGGATGACCGGCTGCAAGTCGCGCTCGACATCTGCCGAACATTCGATGCCCATCTGACCTGCCTTCAGGTCACGCCATACAATGCCTATGTGTCCTTTGAGCCACTTGGCGGTGTCTACACTCAGGCTGCAGTGCTTGAGAGTGTTCGCGAGCGCGAAGATGAGGTGCGCAAGCGCATAGAAGTCCGTTTGGGACAGGGCGATGTCCGTTGGGACTGGATCGCAGCTGATGGGCCGGTCGTGCAGACGCTGGTCAGCGCATCGGCGCTCAGCGACCTGCTTGTCATTAGTCAATTTCCAGGCAGCGGAGATGCCGTTTCCCAACCACTGCCGATTGTTGATGAAGTCGCCGTTCATGCGGCTTGTGCAGTCTTGATTGTTCCGTCAGGGGTCTCGGCATTCGATGCCGGCAGCCCGGCGGTGATTGGCTGGAACGCGTCCCCGGAGGCAGCAAATGCCCTTCGCAACGCGTTGCCCATCCTTCGCGCGGCGTCTTCAGTACATATCGTCTCGGTCGGTGAGAATGGGGACGAATTCCCACAGGTTGCAGCAAACACATATCTTTCACGCCACGGTGTGGCATCTGATCTCCATGCGCTTTCGACGAGCGCCAAAAGTGCAGGCGGCGTTCTCGAGGATTTCGCCACGCGCCGCGCCGCAAGCTGCCTGGTCATGGGTGCCTATGGTCGATCGCGGTTTCGCGAGACGCTTCTCGGCGGGGTAACCCGTGATCTTTTGCGCACATCCCGCATTCCACTTCTGCTCAGTCATTGAGCGGACTCACTTCAACGTCAGCACAACAGGGAGATTATATGTTGAACTTCAAACCATATTTGACGGGCTTGGCACTCGCCTGCGGCATTGCCGGTCCGGCCAATGCGGCTGCGGGCGATACGCTCATCAGGCTCCGGGGCATCATCGTTGCGCCGAACGAATCCTCAAGTGGAATCACGCCGACCTTTCCCACTGAGAAAGTCAAGATCAACAACAGTGCGGCACCTGAGGTCGATTTCACCTACATGGCGACAGACAATATTGGTTTCGAGCTGATCGCGGCGACCACCAAGCACCGCGCGACGGGAACGAGTGGCACAACCGGGTCCATCGGGCGTCTCGCGTCCACATGGGTGCTGCCGCCGACGCTGACCGCACAATATCATTTCGCTCCGGCATCCAAAGTCCGCCCCTATGTTGGCGCCGGCATCAACTATACGCTCTTCTATTCCGAAAAGCCTTCTGCCGCGCTTGAAGCAGCCGTCGGTCCGACAAAGGTCAAGATGAAGAGCAGTTTTGGCTGGGCAGCGCAGGCCGGGGTCGATTTCGATCTGAGCAAGACCATGTTCCTCAATCTCGATGTCAAATACATCGACATCAGGACGACCGCGCGGCTGTCGACGACAGCGATCGGCGTTCAAACAGTCAAGGTCAACCTCAACCCGATAGTTGTGGGCGTCGGCGTCGGCTTCCGCCTTTAGAGATTTCAGAGCTCCTCAACCTGGCGGGGCAGGCCATTGTGGCTTGTCCCGCTTTTTTTGCGCTCAGCCATTATCGTCCGTGGGCCTGTCGTCGTCGATAAGGATGCGCAGTGATGCTCCGTCGAGATCATCATATTGCCCGCTGTGAAGCGACCAGAAAAAGGCGAAGAGTCCTCCAAGCCCTAGCAGAAGCGCAATGGGAATCAGGACGGCAATCCCGTTCATTTCGCCGCACTCCGAAGCCGCAAGGCATTGGCGACGACGATCAGGGACGAACCGGACATGGCCAACGCGGCTATGAGGGGCGTCACCAGCCCCATGATTGCGAGGGGTACCGCGATCAGATTGTAGCCGATCGCCATCAAGAAATTCTGTCGAACAACCTGCTGCGTGGCGCGCGCGGCGCGGACTGCAGTCGCAACGGGCGCCAGACTGTCGCCGAGGAAAATGGCGTCCGCCGCGTTCTGTCCAGCATCGCTGGCCGATCCCGGAGCCATCGAGACATGTCCTGCGGCAAGCGCCGGGCCGTCATTCAGACCGTCGCCGACCATCAGGACCTTTTCGCCGCGCGCTTTGAGTCTGGCAATCGTATCCAGCTTGTCTTGCGGCAGCATGCCTGTCTGTGCCGTCAATCCGAGCGCGCGCGCAATCGGTGCAACCGCAGACGCGCGATCTCCCGACAGGATCGTTGCCGGAAGGCCAAGTGCGGCAAGTTCATCGATTGTCTGACGAGCGGCTGGCCTCATCTTGTCACTGAACAGGATCGTGGTCGACGGTTGTCCTTCAATGACCAGCGAGGTCGCGAGGCAATCGTCCGGAACCGTGCCGTCCGGCCTGCACAGGGCCACGGCCCTTCCCCGCAGCTTGGCCGATACACCATTGCCTGCGGTTTCCCGGACATCGGTGAGGTCACTTGCTGTGTTGCCCTCCTGTTCAAGCGCCCGCCGCAGTGCTTCGCTCAATGGATGGCGGCTGACCCTGGCAAGCGCGAGCGCCACAGACTTCTGCTCCGGTCCCAGGTCATGCAGCCCAATCGGTTCCGGTCGACCCAGGGTCAACGTTCCGGTCTTGTCGAACAAGGCGCGATCAGCCTCCGCCAGCCGTTCGAGCGCTGATCCATCCTTGACCAGGATACCCCGGCGCATCAGCGCGCCGGCGGTCACAATTTGTGCAGCAGGCACGGCCAGCCCGAGTGCACAGGGGCAGGTGATGATCAGCACGGCGACAGCAATCAGCAGCGACTGATGCCATCCTGCACCCGTGATCATCCAGCCGACAAAGCTGGCCGCCGCCAAAGTATGAACGGCCGGAGCATAGAGCCGGGCCGCCCGATCCGCGATCCTGACATAGCGTGACCGGGACTGCGAGGCCTGATCCATAAGCCGCGCGATATCGGCAATGACCGTCTCTTCGCCGATTGCCAGGACCTTGATCCTGACCGGCGCATCGAGATTGAGCGTCCCGGCATGGACACGGTCACCCTGTGCAATGGCGACAGGCGTGCTTTCCCCGGTGAGCAAGGCCAGGTCGATGCGCGATTGCCCGTCGATCACTGCGCCATCGGCTGCCAGTCGTTCACCTGCCGCGACAAGCATCGTCATGCCTGGCCGAAGCGAGGACGCATCGCACCAGGAAGATCGGCCGTCGTTGTCTATGACCAGCGCGCCGGCAGGGGCATGTTTGAGAAGCGCGGTGACACCGTCGCGCGCGCGGTCCCGCATCACGCTGTCCAGCCAGCGCCCCGTCAACAGGAAGAACAGGAGCATGACCGCACCGTCGAAATAGGCATGCTCGCCATGCACGACGGTTTCAAACAGGCTCAGGGCGCTTGCCAGAACAACGCCAATCGAAATCGGCACATCCATGTTGGTCCGCCCGTGCCGCAATGCGTTCCAGGCGGATTTGAAGAAGGGTCGGCCCGCATAGGCAATGGCAGGCAATGCAATGCCGGCGGAAAGCCAGTGGAACAGGTCGCGTGTTGCGCCTTCGGCGCCGGACCATACCGAAACCGAAAGGAGCATGATGTTCATTGCGGCAAAGCCGGCAACCGCCAGGGCTTTCAGCAGATCACGGCTGCCGCCATCGTCACGGGTCAGCGCAGCACCGATGGGCTGCGCTTCGAAACCAAGGGTTGAGATCGCCTGCTGCAGTGCAGGGATCTGGACATCTGGCAAGTGGGTCAGCGTTAAGCGCTTGGCGGTGAAATTCACGCGCGCTGCGACGATGCCACTTGTCTTGGGCAGTCCATCTTCAAGTTTGGCGATGCACCCCGCACAGCGCATCCCTGGCACTGAGAACAGAGCCTCCGGCAGCTTGGCTTCCGCAACAGGTGATGTGGGTGCGTTCATTGGACGTCGGTCGACAGCTTCACGGTTTCTCCGCTGCTCCGCAACACGGCATGCACCAGCCATCGGCCGGTGGGGAGGGCTTGAGCAGATTGCAGAGACCCATCGGCTGCAACTGAAAAGGTGAGCGTGATCGGCAGCGTAGCACCCAGCGGGTGGCTTGCCTGCCCTGAACCGTTCAGCCCCTCGATGGCCCCGCCTGCCAAGGATGCAGCAATTCGTACATGCCGTCTGCTGTCGAGCGATACGCCGGTCTTCCACCCAAGCTGCTGTTGTTTTTTGGCCGCTGCCAGCCAGCCATTGAATTCCTGGCTGGCTACATAGGAGTTGTCGACCACGGTCCCGCCGAAGGTCGAAATGGCAGCATGGGCCATGTACACATTCACGGCGATGACTATGCTGAAGAATCCAACCAGAATTGCTGTCATATGCCAGCCGGTAAAGCGCTTCGTCATTCTTCATCTTCCTCGTGTTCAGGCCGTTCGAACTGCGTCGTATCGCTATCGCCCTTTTCGTTCGTGCCTGCAGCCTGCGCTGAAATCTCGAAAGGTTGCCGTTCCGGTCCCTTGCTGGGTGCAGCGACGAAGAGTCTCACCTTCAGGACGCTGTCGGGATCGACAGTGACTTCGACTTCATCCGAAGCCGATGCACGTCCACCGTCCTGCGTCCACATTCTCGCATCCGAAAGGCCGGACACCTTGAGCACGACCTTGCGGGGCCGCGCTTCCATGTTGCGGACCTTGATCGTGTAATTGTTGCGGATGGATCCGTCGGACAGTTGCACGTAGATCGGATTGCGATCCTGCTGCACGCTCAGGTCAAGCCTGGTTCTGGCACCGAGCGAAAACAGCATTGCCAGCCCGATTGCACTCCAGATCGACAAATAGGCCAGCGTCCTGGGCCGGAAAAGCGTCTTCAGAACCGGCTTCGGCGTCCCGCCGGCCTTTTCGATCGCAGCGTCATCCAGCGTGCAATAGTCGATCAGGCCCCGCGGCCGGCCGATCTGCGCCATCACCTTGTCACAGGCATCAATACACAGGGCACAGGTGATACAGCCAATCTGCGGCCCTTCGCGAATGTCGATGCCAGTTGGACAGACCTGGACGCATTGCGTGCAGTCGATGCAGTCGCCCGTCTTCAGGCCTTCGTCTGCGGCCTTCTTGACACCGTGGGTGCGCGGCTCGCCCCGCCAGTCCTTGTAGGTGACGACAAGTGATTTTTCATCGAGCATGGCCGTCTGGATGCGCGGCCAGGGGCACATGTAAATGCATACCTGCTCGCGCATCAGCCCGCCGAATATATAGGTGGTCGCTGTCAGTATCGCGACCGTGCTGTAAGCAACGAATGGCGCGTCACCCGCCATGAAATGGCGCATCAACGTCGGGGCATCCGCAAAATAGAAAATCCACGCGCCTCCGGTCAGCGCACCTATGATGATCCAGATGGCGTGCTTTGCGACCCGCTTTGCAATCTTTTCCAATCCCCAAGGCGAATGAGCCAGCCTGATCTGGGCGTTGCGATCTCCATCGATGGCGCGCTCGACATGCTGAAACAGATCCGTCCAGACCGTCTGCGGGCAGGCATAGCCGCACCAGGCCCGCCCGACGGCTGAAGTTACAAGAAACAGGCCGATCCCCGCCATAACCAGTAGCCCGGCCACATAATAGAACTCATGTGGCCAGATCTCGATTGCGAACATGTAAAAGCGCCGATGGGCCAGGTCGACAAGGACAGCCTGGTCTGGCGCATAGGGTCCGCGATCCCAACGCAGCCAGGGCGTCACATAATAGATCGTCAGGGTCACGGCCATCGCCGCCCATTTGAGGCGCCGGAAAAACCCGTCTACGGCTTTTGGATAGACACCCTTGCGCCTTTCGTAGAGTGGACTCCCGGGATCGATAAGGCCTTCAAGGTTTGACATTGGCTGCCGGTGCCGAAGGTGCGGCCTCGCCACCGCCCAGTGAATGGACATAGGCTGCAAGCATCTTGATCGTCACAGGATCGAGCCGATTGTTCCAGCGCGGCATGACACCAAATCGACTTTTCATGACAGTCTGGGTGATTGTGGCCCGATCCCCACCATAAAGCCAGATGGCGTCCGTCAGGTTCGGCGCGCCGAACTGCCGTCCACCCTTGCCTTCGGGCCCATGGCATTGGCTGCAATTGGCCGCAAACAGGGTCGCGCCACGTGCGGAGGCGGCATTGGGCTGCTGTTGACCGGAGATTGTTCGCACGAACGACACAACCGAGCTGATTTCTGCAGGCGTCAACACCCCGGCAAAGGCGGGCATTTGAGAAAATCGTGTCTCGTTATGATCGGGATTTCTTACGCCATGCGTGATTGTATAGTGGATCGTCGCAATATCGCCGCCCCAAAGCCAATCGTCATCATTGAGGTTCGGATAGCCTTTGGATCCCGTGGCGCCCGAGCCATGGCATTGCACACAATGCACCTTGAAGGCGGCCCGACCGCCCTCGATTGCTGCCTGCTTGAGCTTGTCGTTGGCAAGCAACTGCTCGATTGGCGTGGCCGCAATGGCGGCTGTGATCGGTGCGCGCCGTTTTGCTTCCGCATTCATCGAGGCTTCGAGTTGGCCGTGGCTGGACCAGCCAGTTATTCCCTTCGTTGCGCCATGCAGCATCGGGATCGCGGGAAAGAAGATCACATAGCCGATCGCCCAGAGGATGCAGGCGTAGAAGGTCAACAGCCACCAGCGCGGGAGGGGGGTGTTCAGTTCCTCGATGCCGTCCCATTCGTGACCGACAGTCTGAGTGCCGGTTGGTTCATCGATACGTTTGTTTTCAACCATGATCTTCATCCTTGAAGATGATCGCGGCAGCATCGCTGTGATGCGTCGACGCACCTTTGCGAAACGTCCAGCCGATAAAGGTGACGAAGAGGAGCCCCATGAAGACCAGCCCCCAGCTGTCGGCAAAATGCCTGAAGCTGTCATAGGTCATTGCGGCTGCTCCTGCGGTTCGGCCGCTTTCAGGTCGACCAGGGTTCCGAGCATCTGCAGATAGGCGACCAGAGCATCCATCTCCGTGATGCGGGTCGGGTCGCCATCGAAATCGCGCACCTGAACCTTGGGATAGCGGGCCTTGAGGTCAGTGCTGCTCTGATCGGGATCTGCCTGGGCTTGCAGGTCATCATTTGCTGCAGCAATCGCGGCCTTGGAATAGGGCACACCCACCCGATAAAGCGCTTGCAGGTGCATGCGCATGTCGCCGGACTTGAGTTCCCGCTCTGCGAGGAAGGCGTAGGGCGGCATGATCGATTCCGGAACGACTGCGCGGGGGTTCTTGAGGTGCTGAACATGCCATTCGTCCGAATATCGTCCCCCGACGCGAGCAAGGTCCGGGCCGGTCCGCTTTGAGCCCCATTGGAATGGATGATCATACATGCTCTCGGCTGCCAGGCTGTAGTGGCCATAGCGTTCGACTTCGTCGCGGAAGGGGCGGATCATCTGGCTATGGCAGTTGTAGCAGCCTTCCCTCATGTAGATATTGCGCCCCGCAAGCTCGAGCGGCGAATAGGGGCGCATCCCGTCGACCTTTTCGACAGTTGAGTCGATCCAGAAGAGCGGCGCGATTTCGACAATCCCGCCGATCGCGACAGTAATGAATGCAAAAACGGCAAGCAGCGTGACGTTGCGTTCAAGCCGCTTGTGATCGAGCAATGTACCGGCCATGATTTTGGCTCCTTCAGGCGGCTGAAGCTGTGGCGAGGGGACGGTCGAGCGACGCGTCATAGGGCGTTTCGGTCATCGGCTTTTCCTGCCGCTGCTTGCCGGCGATGGTCATCCATACGTTGAAGACCATGATCAGCGCGCCCGAGAGATACATGAGGCCACCGGCTGCGCGGATCAGATACATGGGGAACATGGCCGAGACGACTTCCGAAAAGGCATAGACCAGATAGCCGTCCGAGCCATATTCGCGCCACATCAGCCCCTGCATGATGCCAGCGACCCACATCGCGGCGGCGTAGAAGACGATGCCGATCGTCGCGAGCCAGAAGTGCCAGTTCACCATCCGCAATGAATAGAGACGCGGCTGGCCCCAGAGTCTCGGCACGAGATAATAGATCGACGCAAAGGTGATCATGCCGTTCCAGCCGAGCGCGC
Organism: Aquisediminimonas profunda; assembly: GCF_019443285.1. Classification (GTDB taxonomy): domain Bacteria; phylum Pseudomonadota; class Alphaproteobacteria; order Sphingomonadales; family Sphingomonadaceae; genus Aquisediminimonas; species Aquisediminimonas profunda. The sequence goes on along the minus strand of NZ_CP080327.1, from coordinate 366,829 downwards.
CAGAGTGCACATGACCAATGGTCCAGTCCGTATAGTGCGACAGGCTGTTGACGGCCTTGATCGAGAGCATGGGCCCTTCAAAAGTGCTCATCCCGTAAAAGGCCAAAGCCATGACCATCATGCGGATGATCGGGTCGGTGCGGATCTTGTCCCATGCGCCGTTCAGCGTCATCAGGCCGTTGATCATGCCGCCCCAGCTCGGCATCCACAGCATGACGGAAAAGACCATGCCCAGTGTCTGCGCCCAGTCAGGCAATGCAGTATAGTGGAGGTGGTGCGGTCCGGCCCAGATATAGAGGAAGATCAGCGACCAGAAATGGATGATCGACAGGCGATAGCTGTAGACGGGACGTTCCGCCTGCTTCGGTACAAAATAGTACATCATGGCCAGGAAGCCGGCCGTCAGGAAGAAACCAACCGCATTGTGGCCATACCACCACTGGGTCAGTGCATCCTGAACGCCTGCAAAGGCGCTATAGCTCTTTGAACCGACCAGGCTCACCGGCATCGAAATGTTGTTTACCAGATGCAGCATGGCGACCGTTATGATGAACGCCAGAAAGAACCAGTTCGCGACATAGATGTGCGGCTCCTTGCGGCGCACAATCGTTCCGATGAACACTGCGCCATAGGACACCCACACGATGGTCAGCCACAGATCGACATACCACTCCGGTTCGGCATATTCGCGGGCCTCAGTGATGCCCATGAGGTAGCCGGTTGCGGCGAGCACGATAAACAGCTGGTAGCCCCAGAAGACAAAGCGGGCGAGTGACGGGAAGGCCAATCGTGCGCGACAGGTGCGTTGAACGATGTAAAAGCTCGTCGCGATCAGCGCATTTCCGCCAAAGGCGAAAATCACGGCCGAAGTGTGGAGCGGTCGCAGGCGCCCGAAAGTCGTGTACTCGAGATTGAAGTTGAGCGCCGGAAAGGCAAGCTGAAGGGCAATGAAGAGGCCAACCAGAAAACCAGCCACACCCCAGAAGATTGTCGCAATGATGCCCCATCGGATGGGATCGTCATCATAACGTGAAAGGTCGGCTGGCCTGGCGGCCACGCCATTGGCCAAGCCAGCGAAATCCGTCCCCCGAAGCGTCATGGCCGAAGCGATCAGCGCGACTGCGCAGACGATGCCCATGTGAACGGAAAATCCGGGATCCACACTTTGGGCAAAGGCCGCAAAGGCGAGCAGTGCCACGACGAACCAAGCGCCAGCGCGCATTACCATTGTGTCCATCATTCTTCCCCGAAGCGCCTCAGCGCATTTTTGTAATTCTGCCGTTGGCCGATCGCGGACCTGTCTTCATTGACTCAGGTCAACAGATCATGCGGCGAGTGCCAAAGTCTGCAGCCGTGCGCGGTCCTGGATCACGACTGTGCGTCTGTTCGGCAGGTCGATCATTTCTGCCCCTTTGAGTTTTGTCAGTTGGCGGCTGACAGTTTCAATCGTCAGGCCCAGCACATCGCCCATCTGCTGGCGGTCGAGGGGCATTTCGAAGACTTCCGGCAAACCGGCGGCAGCCTTGGCCGCACCATCGCCCATCCGGTCCGAGACTTCGAGCAAAAGTGACGCGATCCGCTCACTTGCTGTCTTTTTGCCCAAGAGTAGCATCCAGTGACGCGCACGATCGAGTTCGGTCAACGTGCGCATCAGCAGCCGATTCTGCAGGTCGGGGTGCTGCCGGGCAAAACCGTCAAACGCGGCGCGGGTAAAGACGCAAAGCTCGGCATCCGTCAGCGCTGTCACACTGTGGGGACTCTCCTTGCCAAAAGGGCGGCCGATAAAGTCTGATGGAAAGACGACGCCAACAATCTGTTCACGGCCGTCGGCTGTGGAAATCGACAGTTTCAGGATTCCGGATATCACATTGGCAACGACCAGAGCCTCATCGCCTTCCCAGACGAGTGTTTGCCCGCGCCGGACCTTCTGCTTGCGCCCAAGATGGCCCAGACATTCAAGCGCCTCTGCCGACAATCCGGCACAAATGGCGCTATCGCCAACAGGGCAATGTGAACAATCAGTCATGTCCCGGCCCTAGCGCGCGGGCAGGGTCTCGAAACTACGTGATTTCCACAAGGCGCAGACGATAACTCGTTTTACCGGTCACGCAGTGCGTTCACGTCTGGCCTTGTTGCGCGGCGGAAACGGTGGCTTGCCCGGTCGAGGTCCTGGCCGATGCTGCCGCGGTGCTTCGCGTCGGTTGCGCTTGGCCTCTTCTCGCGGGGCGCCCTGGACCTGCTCGATCCGGATGCCTCCTTCGCCATCTTCCCCGTCAACGGCTGTGCGCCGGACTGCTGCCGCAAAACGTGCAGCCGCCGCCGCTTGGACCTCGAAAAGCGATTCATTGGCGGCAATGCGGATCGCCCCAATCTCTGTCCGGGTGATATGGCCACGCCGGCACAGAAGTGGAAGCAGCCATCTGGGATCCGCATTATGCCGCCGACCGATGTCCATCCTGAACCAGACGGTGTTTTCAAAACCGGGCCTTGGGCCTTCAGAACGCTGAGACGGACCGGAGGCCGCGTCGATCAACTCTTCGGCCACCGGCATCCGCGCCCGATGTGCGCGAACAAGCGCAGCCGCAATGTCCTCGGGACTCCGCTCCGCCAGGAGGCGTGTCGCCAGCACCCGATCCTCCTCATCGACCTCGACCGGCTCGAGCAGGGTCGCGAGGAGCCTCTCACGATCATTTCTCGCGATATCCTCGCGGCTTGGGGCGGAGATCCATTCGGCATTGATCCGCGCTCCCCGCAGCATCGATTCGACGCGCTTACGCCTTGGATACGGCACAAGGATTACTGCTGTACCCTTTTTGCCTGCCCGGCCGGTGCGGCCTGACCGGTGTTGCAGGGCTTCCGCATCGCGCGGAATCTCAACATGGATGACAAGCGACAAGGTCGGCAGATCGATCCCGCGCGCAGCGACATCGGTTGCCACGCACACCCGTGCCCGCCGATCGCGCAGGGCCTGCAACGCATGGTTGCGTTCATTCTGGCTGTGCTCACCCGAAAGCGCCACGACTGAAAAGCCGCGCTCGGTAAGGCTTGCATGCAAATGCCGGACATTGTCGCGGGTAGCGCAGAACAGCATTGCGGTGGTTGCTTCGTGATAGCGCAGCAGATTGACGACGGCATTCTCGATGTCGGCAGGCGCGACAGTCACGGCCTGGTAGGTGATGTCTCCATGGCCGCGATCTTCGCCGACAGTCGATATACGCAATGCATCGCGCTGGTAGCGCCGGGCAAGTGCAACAATGGGTTTCGGCATGGTTGCAGAAAACATGAAGGTGCGCCGGCCCTGCGGCGTCGCGTCGAGAATTTCCTCCAGGTCTTCGCGGAAGCCCATGTCGAGCATTTCGTCGGCCTCGTCGAGGATGGCGACAGTCAGGCTGTGGAGCAGGAGCGCCCCCCGTTCGAGGTGATCGCGGAGCCTGCCTGGGGTGCCGACGACAATATGCGCACCTTGCGAAAGCGCTCGCCGTTCCTTCGATGCGTCCATCCCACCGACGCATGTTGCGATGCGGATCCCCGCCTTGCCGTAAAGCCAGATCAGTTCGCGCCCGACCTGCAGCGCGAGCTCCCGTGTCGGCGCAATGACAAGTGCGAGCGGGGCACCGGCTGGGGCGGCCATTCCGCTGCCGCTCAAGAGTTGCGGGGCCATTGCGAGGCCGAAGGCAACAGTCTTTCCCGATCCTGTCTGTGCGGAGACAATGAGGTCCCGCCCCTCGGCTTCGGGTTCAAGGACAGCCGCCTGCACAGGCGTGGGCGCGGCATAGCCACGGGCGGAAAGCGCTTCAGCAAGAAGCGGGTGGAGTGTTTGGAAGATCATGGTCTCTCTAAAAGGCGCATTCCGGGGCAATGACCCGCGCCATTAACATATGTGGGGCAGCCCCTAGTCGTTCTGGGTGCGAAGCACAACCGGCGGAAGGACAAGTTCGCGGGATGCCTTGAACGCGGCACCGGTTCTTCTTGTAGCAGTTGCTACAATATGCTATCCCGCATTGAATGAGTCGATGCCCGTTTTGATCATGAAGCGTCTGCAATTGTGGGGGATGTGTTTCATGGAATGACGGGTGAAGCGGGCTTGGCGGGCCGATACGGGAACGGTGCGACGCCCTGCCCAAATGGAAGAAGGAAAGCCCTGTGAATTCAGAGCCGATTGTGATCGTCAAAGCCTTTATGAAGGCGATGGAGTCCCTCGACTATGATCGGGCTATGCGATTTGTCGCGGCCGGATGCGAATATACAAACCCGCCGCCGATTGGGACAGTGTATGGGCCTGAAGGCATCCGCGCTGTCCTGGAACCTTTTTTCGCCCCGACGCTTGAAAACGAATTCCGGATCCTGAGAGAGTCGTATTCAGGGCGAACCGTATTCCTGGAAAGGCTGGATCGGCATCGGTTGAAGGACAGATGGGTAGAGTTGCCTGTTACCGGTGTATTTGAAGTGAATGAAGGCCAGATTGTCTTCTGGCGAGACTATTTCGACGCCGCCACGATTCTGTCTCAATGGCCGCAGGGTTAGGCCGCATTTCTTGCAAGAGGAGGCACAGGCGTGGAGAGTCTGAGAACGGATGACCGGCGATTTGCAAATCTTCCCGGTTTCAATTTTGCACCCCATTATATCGAAGGCCTGCCTGGATACGAGGGCCTGCGCATCCATTATCTTGACGAAGGCCCCCAGGCAGCGGACGAAACGTTTCTGTGCCTGCATGGCCAGCCCACATGGTCCTACCTCTATCGCAAAATGATTCCTGTTTTCACGGCCGTGGGAGGCCGTGTCATCGCGCCGGATCTGATCGGCTTTGGTCGTTCCGACAAGCCGGTCGATGAAGCCGTCTATAGTTTCAACTTTCATCGCTCCATGTTGCTCGCCTTTATCATGGCCCTTGATCTTCGTAACGTGACGCTTGTGTGCCAGGATTGGGGAGGAATCCTTGGCCTCACAGTGCCACCGGAGATGCCGGAAAGATTTGCCCGCCTCCTGGTCATGAACACGGCCATCCCGGTCGGGGAGCCAGTGAGCGAAGGATTTGATCGATGGCGCGCATTCAACCGCAGCCAGCCAGATCTCGACATAGCGGCCCTCATGGAGCGTGCGCAGCCCGGCATGAGCAAAGAGGAAGCCGCTGCCTATGCAGCGCCTTTCCCGGATCAGCGATACAAGGCGGGCGTGCGCCGGTTCCCCGAACTGGTGATGACGAGTCCCGGCATGGAGGGGATTCCGCAAGCGCGGCGTGCGCTCGATTTCTGGCGGGATGAATGGACTGGCCAAAGCTTTATGGCGATAGGCATGACGGATCCGGTGCTCGGCCCCGCTGTCATGGCGAATCTGCGATCCAATATCCGTGGGTGCCCAGAACCGCTCGAGATTGCTGATGCCGGACATTTCGTGCAGGAAAAGGGGGAGCTTGTTGCACGCGAAGCCCTGCGATCATTTGCGTCCCAGGACTGAAGGACTGCCCGGAAACGAAAAAGATTTCAGGCTGACACGCCTTCGAGCGCGGCGGACGCTTCCAGCCAGCATGCTTCTGCGGCCGCGAGCTTTCTCTCGATGTCCGCGCGGCGGACCATCAGATCGGTCATGGTGAGGTTGCGTTCTTCCGGCCCCGCAGTGTCCGGATCAAACATGGCCCGCTCGATCCGGGAGCGATGCGCTGTCAGGGAGTCCATTTCCTTTTCCGCTCGCGCGATTTCAGCGCGCAGGGCCTTGCTTTGCTCGCGGGCGGCGGCGGCGGCCTTCCGGTCTTCCTTCTTGTTGGATTTTATGGGTTCCGGCCCTTTCGGCTGGTTCTTGCCGAGGATCATGTCCGTGTAGTCATCAAGGCTGCCGCCAAACTCCTCGGCGCGGCCGCCGTCGACAAGAACAAGGCGGTCGGCAACAAGTTCGATCATGTGCCGATCATGGCTGACAATCACGACCGCACCGTCATAGGCATTGAGCGCCTGCACCAGCGCTTCACGGGCATCGACGTCAAGATGGTTGGTCGGTTCGTCCAGGATCAGCATGTGCGGCGCATCGCGGGTGATGAGCGCGAGCGCCAACCGGGCGCGCTCCCCGCCGGAAAGCTTCGCCACTTCGGTTGTTGCTTTGGCGCCGGAAAAGCCGAACCGGCCCAACTGCCCACGCACGGCACCCGGCGTCGCGCTCTTCATCTGGCGCGTCATATGTTCAAGCGGCGTGTCTGCGCCATCAAGTTCCTCGACCTGATATTGGGTGAAATAGCCGACCCGCATTTTCCCCGAGGCGCTGATTGAACCCTCCATTGCGGGTAATTGTGCAGCGAGCAGCCGGGCCAAGGTCGTCTTGCCATTGCCGTTGCGGCCGAGCAACGCGATCCGGTCATCCGGGTCCAGCCGCAGGTTCAGGCGCTCCAGGATCGGCTTTCCGGGCACATAGCCGACGCTTGCCATGTCCAGCGTCACCAAGGGCGGCTTCAGTTCGTCAGGGCTCGGGAAATCGAAACTCAGTGAAGGGTCCTCGATCATCGCCATCACGGGCTGCATTCTTGCAAGTGCCTTTGCCCGCGATTGCGCCTGCTTTGCAGTTGAGGCGCGCGCACTGTTGCGGGCGATATAGTCCTGCAACTTGGCGCGCTGCGCATCCTGCGCCGCCTTGGCCGCCGCAAGCTGTGCTGCACGCTCGGCGCGCTGGCGCTCGAAACTGTCATACCCCCCGGCATAGAGCGTTGTCTGTCCACCCTCGAGATGCAGGATGTTGTCCACGACATTGTTGAGCAGGTCGCGCTCGTGGCTGATGACGACCATCATTGCCGGATAGGATTGCAGGAAGCTTTCCAGCCACAAAGTCGCTTCGAGGTCCAGATGGTTCGACGGTTCGTCGAGCAGCAGCAGATCGGGCTCGGAAAAGAGCAGGGCCGCAAGCGCAACGCGCATTTTCCAACCGCCCGAAAAGCTGTCGAGCGGACGGGCCTGCATGTCCTCATCGAACCCAAGCCCGACCAGAATGCGCGAGGCGCGCGCTGGAGCGGTGTATGCATCAATTGCGATCAGTCGTTCGTGTATTTCCCCAAGCCGATCAGGATCGTGGCATGTCTCGCTATCATGAAGCAGGGCAGCCCGTTCTGTGTCGGCAGCGAGTACGGTTTCAAATGGCGTCGCATCGCCCGCGGGTGCTTCTTGCGCGATATAGCCGATCCGGGTCTTGCGCGGCATTTCGATCGAACCGTCATCCGGGTCAAGCTGGCCTATCATCACTTTCATCAAGGTCGACTTGCCGGCGCCGTTGCGGCCGATCAGCCCGACACGGCTTTTCGGCGGCAAGGAAGCCGTCGCGCGATCAAGGATGGTGCGCCCGCCAAGGCGCACGGTGATACCGTTCAGATTGAGCATGGCGGCGCCCCTAGCATGGAAAGGTCCAACGGGCCAGCGCGGCGGATCAAAGTGCCGCGGAGCGCTTCAATCTGACCACTGCCTCATCAAGGGACGAAAGAAAGCGCGAACGATCCGACTTGGAAAAGGGCGGCGGGCCGCCAATCGCATCGCCATTCGCCCGCAGGTCTGCCATGATCGCGCGTGTCGCAACGGCATTGCCGATGGAACCGCCGGTAAAGGGCTTACCGTTAGGGGCAATGACCGTAGCGCCAGCCTTGAGACATCTGTCGGCAAGCAGGATGTCCCCTGTAACCACGATGACGCCGCCATGGGCCCGCTCGGCGATCCAATCGTCGGCGGCGTCAAAGGCGGAACCGACAAGCGACCGGGCAATCAGCGGATGATCCGGTACACGGATCGGGCTGTTGCTGACGATCGTGACCGGAACCTCGTGTCGGAACGCAACCTTGTAGATTTCGTCCTTAACCGGGCAAGCATCCGCATCCACAAGGATGGCGGGCATATCGAAGACCTAGTCCTCGTCCGCGATCGTGACCTTGAGACCGTCCAGCGCATCGCTGAAGGCAAGCTGGCACGAGAGGCGTGACGTCTCGTTACGGTGATCGGAACTTTCGAGAAGGTCATTCTCGTCTTCGCCCATCGGATCAATCTTGCCGGCAAATGCGGGGTCGACATGCACATGGCAAGTAGCGCAAGAGCAGCATCCGCCGCACAGTGCGAGCAACTCATCGAAACCGGCATCGCGGATGATTTCCATCACCGATAGCCCGGCCTGTGCCTCGATTTCATGTTCGGTGCCGTCGCGCGTTGTGACGATCAGTTTTGCCATTTGCTCTGTCCCTGCATGTTCGTTTAGCGGTGGTTCGCGGGCTCGCTATAGGCAAAAAGAGGATTCGACAATGGGGTTATCGGCAGAGCAGCTCAAGGCGTCGCTCGATGCGCTTTCGAAAATCGAACCGCGCTTTGCCTTTGCGTTGTCACAGGTTGGCTATCCGGAGCCTCGAGTCCGGGCTCGCGGATACGAAACGCTGCTCCGCACGATCGTCGGTCAGCAGGTGAGCTTTCAGGCCGCCGCCTCGGTCTGGGCAAAGCTCGAAGCGGCTCGCGGCGATATGACGGACCCCCACGCCATTATCGATGCATCGTTCGATGATTTGCGCGCCTGCGGGCTTTCACGTCAGAAGCAGGGATATGCCCGCAGTCTTGCCGAGCTGGTCAAGTCCGGTGCGCTGGATCTTCACAACCTGCCGGCCGACGATGAAGAGGCGATTGAGCTTCTGACGCAAGTGAAGGGTATTGGTCGTTGGTCGGCTGAAATCTACCTGCTTTTCGCTGAAGGCCGGCCGGACATCTGGCCCGCGGGCGACCTTGCCGTCCAAATCGATGTCGGCCAAATCATGGGACTGACGGAGCGACCCGATGAACGGAAGGTTCGCGAGATTGGCGAAGCATGGCGGCCACATCGCGGAGCGGCCGCAGTTTTCGCCTGGCATCATTACAAGACGCCCGGGATTTAGAGGGTTTCCGCTGGCGCTGGCGAAGGTTTGGCAGGCTCTACAGGCAGCGCTGGCTGCGGGCGTTGCTCTGAAGTAATCGCTGCAGCTTCAAGCAGGTCAAGCGCGCGGTGCGATTCCACATAGCGACGTGCCATTGTCATCCATTGAGCTGCCTTGTCCCGATTGGGCAAGCGAGCGACTTCGGCAAGCGCAAGATCGACGCGGCCCTCCTCAATCATTTGCGATGCCCGTTCGATCCGGGATTGTGGATCTGCGGGGGCAGTTCCCGCCTGCCGGACTACGAATACACTGCCCAACCCGTGCTTGAATTCCGTCCACCAATCCTCGTCCGGTCCGCTATCGGTCAGGGCGGGTGCAACTGCAGCAAGGCCACTCTGCAATTGCTCCAGCGTTACAGGTTGCCGCGCAGCAGCAATGATTGAGGCAACAGCGCGGGGCTGAGTGCCGCCGAAGCGCTGTGTCAGGAGTCCCTCTACATAACCGAGACCAATCCCGCGATCGATAGCACGACGTGCAGCAAAGGACACAAGTAGCGCCTCTGCACGGGCCGAGCTGCCGCTACTGGCTGCGGTCCCTGCTGCTTCGATCCGGGCCATACGCGCCTCCACTTCTGCCATGCGTGCAGTCAGATCGGGTGTTGAAACCGTCGGCGCGGGGAGGGGAAGCGTCCTGGAACCGGGCAAACTGGCAAGGCCGGGTGCCTTGCGCTCCACAGGGGTGCCAAAAAGCCAGAGGCGCGCAGCTTCCCATCGCGAAAGGCCCCAGCCCATCGCAGCAATTCCGGCAAGAAAGGCAATGATGAACAAAATCAGAAGCGATCGGAATGATCGCGCCTTTTGTTGGCCGAGCGCGCCGGCACGTACATCATATTCCATCAACCCGTCCCGTTCCCGTCTAACGGCACAAGCGTGCCGCCTCTTCCAACAGAGCTTCATCGCGCGGTTCGGATGCAATCGCAACCTTTTCCCAGCCTTGGCCAGCTGCTTCGGCGGCATTCTTGCTGATCACGGCAAGGGCAATGTGCGATCTTGCCGCTGGTTCAACAAGTTCAGCAAGGTGCGCAGCAGCGCGCGGCGAGTGCACCATGATGACTGGATTTTCCGCCAAGAGTGTTCCGAACTCTTCTGGCGGGTCGATGGCATCGGACGCATAGACGATGCAGCGATCAATCACGATTCCAAAAGGATCAAAAGTTCGCACGTCCGTGCCGCAAAAATGCAGCAATCGATGGAGGCCAAGCGTCGCAATCTTGCCAATAAGGCGCGCAACGTCACTTTCCCCCTCGACGACGGAGGTAAACCCTGCATCCCGCGCCAGTCTTGCAGTCGTTCCGCCCACCGCAAAGGCCGGCAAATGGGCATAGCTGGCCAATTCCGGGCCTGCAGTCCGCACAGCGTTCGAGCTTGTGAAGAGAACGCCCACATAGGGATCGGGGTCAGGCGGCACCCAGGCGATCGGGCGCACCGCGAACAGTGGCATACTGCGTGTGTCGAGTTCGAATGCCTTTGCCCTGGCCGCCGTGCTGGAATTGCCAGGTTCGGGGCGAATTATGAGCAGCGGCCGGATCATGGTGAAAATACAGCGCGTATCGAAGAATGAGACCGAGCCAACATGGCAACGCCAAGTTCAAAGGGATCTTTGCCCCCTGGTTTGAATTCGACAGTGCCCGCTTCGGCCTGGCTGCCGTCGGCTGAATAGATTTCCGCCTTCAGGCAGATCATGCTGCCATCCATCGTCGCAAGCGCCGCAACAGGTGAACGACAGTCGCCGGACAGGCCGGCCAGAAGCGCGCGCTCCGATGTAACACAGGCAAAAGTTGCCTCATGGTTGATCGCAGCAAGCCACTCGCCAACCCGCGTGTTGTCCGCCAGCGTTTCAATTCCGACCGCTCCTTGCGCGGGAGCTGGTAACAGCAGACTGGTTGGCAGGCTGGTTCCTGTCTCATGCATGCCAAGCCGTTCCAGCCCTGCCGATGCCAGCAGGGTTGCATCGACATCACCGGCGGCAAGTTTTGACAAGCGGGTCTGCACATTGCCCCTGAGCAGCATGACCTGCAGATCCGGCCTCAACCGAAGGACCTGCGCGCGTCGGCGCGGAGCGCTGGTGCCGAGTCGGGCGCGGGGCGGCAAGGCATCAAGACTTGGTGCGCCGACCAGACGATCGCGAACATCGGCGCGCGGCAGCATTGCAGCAATGATCAGCCTTGCAGATCGTTCGGTCTCGACATCCTTCATGGAATGGACGGCAAAATCGATTTCACCTGAAAAGAGCGCCGCATCCAGCTCCTTTGTCCACAGCGCTTTTCCGCCGACTTCGGCTAGCGCGCGGTCCTGAATCCGGTCTCCCGTTGCAACGGCTGGCATGATTTCTATGGTGTCAGCACTCCAGCCATGAACCGCAAGCAATGCGTCGCGCACCATATGTGCCTGCGCCATTGCAAGCGGCGAAGCGCGCGTTCCAAGGCGCAGTGGTCTGTCCGGGTTGGCCATCGTGGCTTGTGCTAGCGCTGCGCGGGATTAGAGGGAAGCCCATGACTGTCATTCTGGGCATAGAATCAAGCTGCGATGAAACTGCGGCTGCGCTCGTGACAAGCGATCGGGTGATCCTGTCCCACCGTCTTGCGGGCCAGGAAGCTGAACATCGGCCCTTTGGCGGGGTCGTCCCCGAAATCGCAGCGCGAGCGCATGTCGAGGTGCTGGCCCCGTTGATCGAGGCGGCCCTTGCCGACGCGGGGATGCATCTGGATGACGTCGACGCGATTGCTGCCACGGCTGGTCCCGGCTTGATTGGCGGTGTGATGGTTGGCTTGGTAACGGCAAAGGCACTGTGTCATGCTGCATCCAAACCGCTGATTGCCGTCAATCACCTCGAAGGCCATGCGCTTTCGCCGCGTCTCGCGGATCCGACACTTGGCTTTCCCTATCTGCTGCTGCTTGTCTCGGGCGGGCATTGCCAGTTGCTTCTGGTTTCAGGTGTCGGCCAGTACCGTCGGCTGGCAACCACGATCGACGATGCGGCGGGCGAAGCGTTTGACAAGACAGCAAAGGTGTTGGGTCTCGGCTTTCCGGGCGGTCCCGCAGTGGAGGCCGCGGCCACCATAGGCCGGGCTGGCGCCGTTCCGCTGCCGCGCCCGCTGCTTGGCAGTGCAGAGCCGCATTTCTCCTTTGCCGGGCTCAAGAGCGCTGTCCTCAGGGCGCATGAATCGGGCCTCCATTCCGCGCAAGACATTGCCGCCTCGTTCCAACAGGCCGTTGTCGACTGCCTGATCGACCGGACCCGCCGTGCACTGGAGCTCGCGCCCGAAGCGACTGCGCTCGTTGTTGCGGGTGGCGTTGCAGCCAACAAGGCGATTCGAGCCGCACTCGAGGCTCTGGCAGCAACCAACGGGCTGCCCTTCGCCGCTCCGCCGCTTTGGCTCTGCACGGACAATGCAGCCATGATTGGATGGGCAGGCGCAGAGCGCTTCGAAGCCGGACTGTTCGATGGGCTCGATTTCGAAGCGAGACCGCGCTGGCCACTCGATCCTCAGGCAGAAAAAGTGCGCGGTGCAGGAGTGAAAGCATGAATATCGGGGTGATTGGTGCCGGAGCCTGGGGGACGGCCCTGGCCCAGGTGCTCGCAAGAGATGGTCGGCCTGTCAGGCTTTGGGCTCGCGAAGCAGATGTGGTCGCGTCGATCAACACCGCGCATGAGAACCGGATCTTTCTTCCCGGCATTCCGCTTGATCCGGCGATCTGGGCGACAGGGTCGCTGGCTGAACTCGCCGAATGCGAGGCGCTCCTCCTGGTCACGCCAGCGCAGCATCTGCGACCAATTCTTGCAGAACTCCAACCGGGCACCCGACCTCTTGTGCTGTGTGCAAAGGGAATCGAGGCCGGAACGATGCAACTCATGTCTGAAGTCGCCCGACAAGTGTGTCCGGAAGCGCCAGTGGCCGTGTTATCCGGACCGACATTTGCGCATGAAGTCGCCCGCGGGTTGCCGACCGCGATTACGCTGGCCTGCGAAGAGGACGCCCTTGGCCGCGCGCTTGCCAATCGGCTCGCCAGGACCTGGTTCCGGCCTTATCTGTCCGACGATGTAATCGGCGCTGAAATCGGCGGAGCAGTCAAGAATGTGCTCGCCATTGCCTGCGGCGTCGTCGAGGGGCTCGGGCTTGGCCAGAATGCCCGCGCTGCCCTGATCGCACGCGGATTTGCCGAGATGACCCGCTTCGGACTGGCCAAGGGCGCGCGCGCTGAAACACTTGCCGGACTTTCCGGATTGGGAGACCTTGTCCTCACCTGCTCGTCGGAAGCGTCGCGCAATTTCTCGCTGGGCAAGGGATTGGGTGAGGGGAAAAGCGCCGACGCCTTGCTGGCCGGTAGTCGAACTGTTGCAGAAGGTGCTTTTACAGCGCCTGTCCTGCAAAAGGCAGCACACGCATTGAATGTCGAAATGCCTGTTGTCGGGGCGGTCTGCCAATTGCTGGAAGGAGCGGTGTCGGTGAGCGAAATCGTCAGCGGCCTTCTTGCCAGACCATTGCGCGCAGAAGCCTAAGGCCAGCCTCTCCACCTTTCAGTATCGATGTTGCGCATTGGCAACAGTCTGGCGGTGACTCGCCCGAGCCATCTTTTTTTGTTGTGCGCTGCAATATTTTTCGGCAGACCTGATTCGTCGCTGTCATTGCGGCCCCACCTGCTGGCCCATTTTTGGTTCGGCATGATAGAGAGGCCAACAACAGCAACGCAGGTGGGACGACGCAACCAACCCAAAGGGGAATATAATGCGCACGTCCTTCGGCCCGCTGGTGGGCCTTGCTCTTACATTGATGTCCACGCCTGCCTTCGCGCAGGATGAAACGCCTGCCGTTACGATTTCAGGCGGTGCCACATTGGTCTCGGACTACCGCTTCCGCGGCATTTCCCAGACTGACAAGGACTTTGCCGTCCAAGGGACGTTCACTGTCTCGCACAAGTCCGGCTTCTATGCGACGGTCTGGGGAAGCTCGATCGACGACTATATCGCTGCGGGCAGCGACCAGGAAATCGACCTGATTGCAGGGTTCAAGAAGACCTTCAGCGGCACAACAGTCGATGTCGGGGTGCTCTATTATTACTATCCGGGTTCATCCAAGATCGTCCCTGGAACGAACAGCGACTTCGTCGAGCCCTATATTGGCATTTCGCACACTTTCGGCCCGGTCACGGGCAAGGTAAGCGCCGCTTACGCGCCAAAGTCAAAAGCGCTGTCCATCGGTGCTGGCAAGGAAGACAATCTCTACGTCGCCTTTGACCTCTCCGGTGGAATCCCGAACACGCCATTGTCGCTGTCGGCTCATCTTGGTCACAGCTATGGGCCAAGCTACCTGACAATCGGTAAGGGCTATACCGATTGGAACGTCGGCGCGACCTATACCTGGAAGAACCTGATCCTCGGCGTGTCATACGTCGATACCAACAAGGCGCTGTTCAGCCCGAGCGGCAAGAATATCAGCAAGGGCGGCATCGTCGGCTCGGTAGGCGTGGCGTTTTAACGACCAAGCACGTCACTTTTTACCGGGAAACGCCGGGGCAGCTCCCGCTGCTCCGGCTTTTTTCGCCACTATTGCGGCGTCGCGACCTTGGCATTGGCGCCATCGCCTTCAGGCGCGGCGATGATGTCCCGGGTCACCGAGCCCTTGTCGACGACGTTGGTCTGGGGGTCCCCGGCATTGGCGCGGATACCGACTTGCGCACGATTGGCCCCGGCCTGAGTGACAGCAGCCCCTTCAACAGCACTGCGCGGAGCCTGGCCACCGAACATGGCCTGAAGCGCCTGAGTCGAGCTGTCTGCCTCCTGTGGGCGCGGCGCGCCGGGGGCAGGGGGCACAAGTGCGAAATCGGGCGGAACGACCAGAGGCGCTGCACGCGATACGGCAAATTCATCCGGTCGGTTGCGGCCGAACACGCCGCTCGACGTCCCGCAGGCGGACAGCAGGCTCAACATGGCACCTGCAACAATCAGTTTACGCATTCTCATTCTCCGCCTCAGGTTTCCGGTCCCGCACCAACAAGGCGCGAGCCAGCAAGATCAATACACCTATCGTAATCGCCGCGTCGGCAACATTGAAGACCAAAAAGGGCCGGTAGTCACCGAAATGCAGATCGGCATAGTCAACGACATGACCAAACCGCACCCGGTCGAGCAAATTGCCGACCGCGCCGCCCAGAACCATGCCGAGTGCGAGCACGTCGATCCGGTTGGCTTCGCGCCATAGCCACACAGCCACGAACAGGCTGATCGCCCCCGTCATCGCAACAAGCCCCCAGCGCATCGCGTTGCTCTCGGCCGTCAACATGCCCAGCGACACGCCGTAATTGTGGACCAGCGTCAGGTTGAAGATGGGCAGCAATTCGATGGACTGGCCCTCGACGATCAAGCCAATCGGGCCCGTGACCAGATATTTCATCAGCTGGTCGACGATGAAAACAGCAGCTGCCAGCATCAATCCACGATTGCGGGCGGTTGTAACCATATCAACCATTCACCACCTCGTCGCACCGGGCGCAGAGAGCGCCGTCGTCCGAAACTTCTGGCAAATGCCGCCAGCAACGGCCGCATTTGTGATGGGCAGTCTTGGTCACTGACAAGGCGTGGCCGGTCGAAACCGAACCCGTGATGAACAGCTCGGACAGGTCGATGCCGTCATGTGCGTCCGGAATGCTGACCTCGGCTTCTAGGCTAGAGCCAATGACCTTTTCCCGGCGCATGGGTTCGATCGCTTCGGTGACGTCCCCGCGCAAGTCTCTCAAGACCAACCAGCGCGCGGCGAGAGCATCATCCTGCCATCTCGCATCGACCTCTGGCCAATCGGAGAAATGGACCGACCCTTCACCAGGGTACCGCGTCTGCCAGACTTCTTCCGCGGTAAACACCAGCACGGGTGCCGCATAGCGGACCAGCGCGTGGAACAGCGTGTCCAGCACCGTCCGATAGGCACGGCGCTTGGGCGATGTCGGCGCATCGCAATAAAGCGAGTCCTTGCGAATATCGAAGAAGAAGGCCGAAAGATCATTGTTCGCGAAATCGCAGATCAGGCGGACATAGGTGTTGTAATCGAAATCCTCGACCGCTTGGCGGAGCTTTGCGTCCATATCCGCGAGCAGGTGAAGCACATAGCGTTCAAGCTCCGGCATGTCGGCCGGTGCAACGCGTTCGTCCTCGCCAAACCCCTCGAGCGCACCCAGCAGATAACGGAAACTGTTGCGCAGCTTGCGATACTGGTCCGCGACGCCCGACAGGATTTCCTTTCCGATCCGGTGATCCTCGGTGAAATCGACCGACAGTGCCCAGAGCCGGAGAATATCCGCGCCATAATCGCGCATCAGGTCCAAGGGATTGATCGTGTTGCCGAGCGACTTGGACATCTTCATGCCCTTGGCGTCCATCGTGAAACCGTGGGTCAGCACAGCCTTGTAAGGCGCCCGCCCACGCGTGCCGCAGCTTTCGAGCAGGCTCGACTGGAACCAGCCGCGATGCTGGTCGCTGCCTTCGAGATAGAGGTCGGCAGGCGATTGCAGGTTCGGCCACTTGCCCGATTCAAGGACAAAGGCGTGCGTGCAGCCGCTATCGAACCAGACGTCGAGAATGTCGGTCACCCGCTCATAATCCTCGGCCCGATAGGCGTGGCCGAGCAGCGTCTGGGCTGCCTCATCGCTCCAGGCGTCGACGCCCTGTTCGCGGACTGCCGCGACGATCCGGGAGTTCACCGCCTCATCGACCAGATACTGGCCCGTCTTGCGATCGACAAACAGCGTGATCGGTACGCCCCAGGCGCGTTGACGGGACAGCACCCAGTCCGGGCGGCCCTCCACCATTGACCCGATGCGGTTCCGGCCCTTTTCCGGCACGAAGCGCGTATCGGCAATTGCACGCAGGGCGGTCTGACGCAGTGTCTCGCCATCGCCTTGTCGCGCCCTGATCTCAGCCTCATCGACGCAGCGGGCGATGTCGCGGTCGATCACCTTGTCCATCGGCACGAACCATTGCGGGGTGCAGCGGAAGATCACCTTCGCCTTGGACCGCCAGGAATGGGGATAGGAGTGCTTATAGTCGGCACTGGCCGCAAGGAGGCCGCCGGCTTCACGCAAGTCGGAACAGATCGGGCCGTCGGGCGCGTTGAACTTCGGATTGATGACTGAGCCTTGACCGCCGAGCCACGCCCAGTCCGCACGATACTTGCCATCGCCTTCGACCGCAAAGACCGGATCGATCCCGTGCGCCTTGCACAGGTCGAAGTCGTCTTCGCCATGATCTGGGGCCATATGGACAAGCCCGGTGCCGCTGTCCGTCGTGACAAAATCGCCGGGCAGGAACGGGCGGGGCTTGGCGAAAAAGCCCCCGAGATGATGCATCGGGTGGCGGGCGATGGTTCCGGCGAGGTCGGAGCCTTTGCCGCGCCAGCCACCAGAATTCAAAGCGGCGCTGTCGTTGCCGTCAGAAGCGCGCATGAAGAATTCATCGAGGAGTTCTTCGGCGACGAGATACTTGCTCCCGTCGACCGCGTCCTTCATCAGCGTGTATTCGATGTCCGGCCCGTAGGCGATCGCCTGGTTCACCGGGATCGTCCACGGCGTGGTCGTCCAGATCACCGCGTGCGCGCCGACCAATTCGGGGATCGGGCTTTCGACGATCTCGAACGCCACATCGATCTGCGTTGAGGTGATATCCTCATATTCGACTTCCGCTTCGGCCAGCGCGGTCTTTTCGACCGGCGACCACATCACCGGCTTGGCCCCGCGATAGAGCTGGCTGCTTTCCGCGAACTTCATCAATTCGGCAACGATGGTCGATTCGGCTTCGAAATCCATGGTCAGATAGGGATGATCCCAATCGCCATTGATGCCGAGCCGCTTTAGTTGTTCGCGCTGCGTATTGACCCAGTGTTGTGCATAGGCGCGGCATTCGGCGCGGAATTCGTTCGGCGGGACCTCGTCCTTGTTGAGCTTCTTCTTGCGATATTCTTCCTCGACCTTCCACTCAATGGGCAGGCCATGGCAATCCCAGCCGGGCACATAGGGCGCATCCTTGCCGAGCAAGGTCTGTGTCCGGCAGACCATGTCCTTGAGGATATGGTTCAGCGCATGGCCGATATGCATGTCGCCATTGGCATAGGGCGGGCCATCATGAAGGATGAACTTTTCGCGGCCCCGTCGCTGTTCGCGCAGGCGCTCGTATAGGCCAATTTCCTGCCAGCGCGCCAAAATGCCCGGCTCCTTCTGGGGGAGGCCGGCTTTCATCGGGAAATCGGTCTTCGGCAGGAAAACCGTGTCTCTGTAATCGGGCGCGTCAGTCATAACGCCGCGGGCCTTAGGCGAGCCCGCGCGTCGCCGCAAGTTATCGCCGGATCGAAGGTCCGATCAACGCTGCATTCTCGAGCCAGAGCATGCCCGTAAAGTCGCGCGGCACGTCCGGAATTTGCTCAAGCCGGGTCAGGCCGGGAATGCTGTCTGCCGGCGATCCCGGTCCTGTCAGGATCACGCGTGTGTTTGCGGCGGCCATTCTGGCCAGGAATCGCTTCGGCCAGCCCGCGACTTTCCACTTCTCGTCGAGCGGCACTAGGATCGTCCCGCCCTTGCAGGTCGCCGGAGTCAGGCCGAACCAGCCGAGTTTGACATATTCGTTGAAGCAGGTGCGAGCGCTCTGGATGGTCCAGGCCCAGGCGTCCGGCACCTTGGCACGAATGGCCGCGACGGCCTGCGCATCGCCAACAAAGCCATAGCGTTCATCCATCGGCCGTTTCAGCGTCTCGAAAATGGCCATCACCTTTGCGGCATCCTCGACCTTCAGGATGAAATGATAACGGGGAAATTGTTCGAGCGCTGTTTTTGCCGAAAGGCAGGGGCCGGATGCATCGGCATCCAGCATGACTCCGCCACCCGCGTCGATGAGCGCCCGGCGAACCCCTTCCAGCGTTGGGCAGCGCGCCTTGTCTTCGCTGTGCGCGGCGACAAGCTGCAGTCCGCCCTTCGGGCTCGGGGCGATCCATGAAGCATTGAGGAATGAAAGCCCCAGCAAGCCCAGTGCGATGGCCCATTTGGCCAGATTGGCAATTCGCAACGGTGGCTCCTTCGTAAAGGCCTGTCGATCAAAGCTTTGCAAGCGCCTCACGCGCCTGATCGCAATCCAGTCCAATCTGGCGCGTCAGTGCTTCAAGAGTCTCGAATTTCGCTTCGTCGCGCAGGAAGGCGTGGAATTCGATCTCGATTGTCTGCCCATAGAGATCACCCGAAAATTCGAAGAAGTGGGGCTCAAGCAATTCCTTGGGCGGTTCGAATTGCGGACGAATCCCGATGCTGGCAGCTCCATCCAGAACGGCTCCGTCGGCCAGTCGACCACGCACAGCATAAATGCCGTAACGCGGGCGAAGATATGTGCCCATGTCGACATTGGCTGTCGGATAACCAAGCTGGCGGCCGTTCTTGTCCCCGTGCTGGACAATGCCCTCAACCGCAAAGGGCCGTGTCAGCAACTGTGTTGCCGCGGCGCAATCTCCGGCCTGCAGCGCTTCTCGGATTCGACTGGAAGAAATCACGTCGACGCTGTCTGAAACAGGTGCAACCGCCTCTGCGATGAAGCCATACTTGCGGCCAAGCTCGCCAAGGACACTGACATTGCCGCCGCGTCCCTTGCCGAAGGTGAAATCCTCACCGGTCACCACGCCACCCACGCCAGCAAGTCTTTGGGTGACGAACTCATCGGCCGTCAAATTCGCGAGCGCGGCGTTGAACGGGAAGACGATCATCGCGTCGGCACCTGCTTCTGCAAAAAGCCTTTGGCGCTGATTGAGGCTGGTCAGACGGAAGGGCTCGGCCTCGGGGCGAAAAAAGCGTACCGGATGGGGATCGAATGTCGCGACGAGGGCAGGGCGACCCGCCGCGCGTGCGCGCTCGATCGCGCGCCCGACGACCGCCTGATGGCCCTTGTGAAACCCGTCAAAATTTCCCAGCGCGACGATCCCCCCGCGCATGCGGTCCGGCACCCCCGAGCTGCCATCGAGCCGCTCCATGCCCCCGCTATAGGAAGCGGCTAGCGCGGCGGCAACACCTGCCCGAGCACACGGAGCACATTGCCACCCATCACCTTGGCAATATCTGCATCGGAAAAGCCGCGATCCATAAGTGCCTGTGTCACAAGCGCGAGTTTCGATGTGTCGAAGCCGGTGGTTGTGGCTCCGTCAAAATCCGAACCCAGCCCGACATAATCAATGCCGACCAGATCGCGGACATGGGCAATGGCTTGGGCAACTTTGGCCGGTTCCGTGCCGCAGACAGCCGCATCCCAATAGCCGATGCCAATCACGCCGCCGGTTTTCGCGACGCCGCGGATTTCATCATCGGTCAGGTTGCGATTGACCTTGCAAGTGGCTTGCACACCGCCGTGCGAGGAAACAACCGGCCGCGTTGCCATCGCCAGAACATCCGCGACGGTCTTGTGGCTGGCATGGGCAATATCGACGATGATGTGCCGCCGTTCGAGTTCGGTGACCACCTGCCGGCCAAGTGGCGTCAGTCCACCCTTCTTGATCCCGTGCATGGACCCGGCAACTTCATTGTCAAAGAAGTGCGTGAGCCCGGCCATGCGCATGCCGGCAGCCTGCAGCCGGTCAAGATTGGCCAGCTTGCCTTCGAGGTTCTGCAAGCCTTCGACGGAGAATATGGCTCCCGTGACCTGTTCGCCGCGAGCCCGGTCTGCAAGCAGCTTCGCAAGGTCTGCGGACGTCCGGATGAACCGCAGCCGCCCGGCGGAATTGTCAGCGGCGCTCTGCAGTTTGCTCGCATGATAGAGCGACCGTTCAAGGATCGAAGACCATGTCCGCGGCGGCTGCAACTGGGCGATGGTGAGCAAAGTGATATTGTCGCTATCGCTGCCATTGGCATCGTAATTCTGGCCCTTCGGCGTCTTCGAGACCGAAGAAAAAACCTGCAGGGCCACGTGCCCGTCCTCAAGGCGCGGCAAGTCCACATGGCCGCGCGATGCCCGATCCAGCACATCGCGCTGCCACATCAGCGTATCCGAATGCATGTCCGCAATGGCGAGTGTCTTGTGCAGCGCCAGCGCGCGGGGGCCTGCCTTGGCGGCGACCGGCTCGACCTTGTTCATGCTGCGCTCGACGATGCCGGGGGCGAAAAGAAAGAAGCACGCCAGTGCAACAACCAGCAGGATCAGCAGCCATTTCAGGACTCGTCGCATCAACCCCTCCGCTTCAGCGTTACGAAATCATGCGCCGGGGCACCATTTTCGGCGGGCTGAGTGATGCGCGTTGCTTCGACCCATTCCGCTCCGAAAGGCTCAAGCACTGTATCACCCGCGGGGGAGAGGTGAACTTCGGTCAGTTCGATTCTGTCTGCCCGTGGCAAAAAGAGGCGATAGATTTCAGCACCGCCCACAACCGAAACATGTGGTGCATTGGCAAGCGCAACGGCGCTTTCAACGCTATGGACGACTTCCGCCCCGTCCTCTGCCCAATTCTGGTCCCGCGTAAGGACAATATGGCGGCGGCCCGAAAGCAGGCCGGGAAGGCTTTCGAATGTCTTGCGCCCCATGATCATTGGCGCGCCCATTGTCAGCTGCTTGAAGCGCCGCAGGTCGGCAGGCAGATGCCATGGAAGGTTTCCATCCAACCCAATCACGCCATTATCCGCTCGCGCGACGATCAGGACAATCTCTGGTCGGTTCACACAGCTACCGGGGCTGGAATATGGGGTTGGGCAACATAATCTTCGATCACAAAATCCTCATACTCATAAGCATCGATTGAAGGCGCATGCCGCTTGATGGTGAGACGTGGCAAGGGCCCCGGCGTTCTGGTCAACTGAAGCCGCGCCTGATCGAGATGGTTTGAATAGAGATGGCAATCGCCTCCCGTCCAGACAAAGTCTCCTGGCTCAAGCCCGCATTGATCTGCAAGCATGTGGGTCAGGAGTGCGTAGGACGCGATATTGAAGGGCACGCCAAGGAAGACATCGCACGACCGTTGATAAAGCTGCAGGCTCAACCGTCCGTTGGCGACGTGCGTCTGGAATAGGCAGTGGCAAGGGGCGAGCGCCATCCGGTCGATTTCGGCCGGATTCCATGCCGTGACGATCTGGCGGCGAGAGGCGGGGTTTGCGTTGATCTGATTGACGAGCAGCGCGATCTGATCGACGGTCACGCCGCCCGCGCCTTCCCAGTGTCGCCATTGCTTGCCGTAAACCGGGCCAAGATCGCCGGTCTCGTCGGCCCATTCGTCCCAGATGCTGACCTTGCGATCCTGAAGCCAGCGCACATTGGTATCACCGCGCAGGAACCAGAGCAGCTCGATGATGATCGAACGAACGTGCAGCTTCTTGGTCGTGAGGAGCGGGAATCCCTTCGAAAGATCGAAGCGCATCTGGTGCCCGAAGACCGACAAAGTGCCAACGCCCGTGCGATCCTGCTGAGCGACCCCTTCGTCGAGGATGCGTTGCATGAGATCGAGATAAGCGCGCATTGCAGTCTCCTTATGCGCGCCGTCCCGGTTTGGCTAGAGTGCTGCCTTCAGCGCATCAACAAGATCAGTCTTCTCCCAGGGGAAGAAGTCGCCTTCGGCCTTGCGGCCGAAATGGCCATAGGCTGCCGTCTTCCGATAGATCGGCTTGTTGAGACCAAGGTGCGTCCGAATACCCCTGGGGGTGAGGCCGCCCAGAGCATCGATGCTCTTGATCGCCTGTTCAAGCTTGTCGTCTCCAACTGTGCCGGTACCGTGAGTGTTCACGTAAAGCGACAGCGGCTTCGAAACACCAATCGCATAGGCAAGCTGGATCGTGCAGCGCTTGGCCAGGCCGGCAGCCACGATATTCTTTGCAAGATAACGGGTGATATAGGCCGCCGAACGATCGACCTTGGTCGGGTCCTTGCCGGAAAATGCGCCGCCGCCATGTGGCGCCGCGCCCCCGTAAGTATCGACAATGATCTTGCGGCCGGTGAGCCCGGCGTCGCCATCTGGTCCGCCGATTTCGAAACTGCCCGTCGGATTGATGTGATATTCGGTTTCGTTCGAAAGCATTTCGGCCGGCATGACCTCCGAAACCACCTTCTTTACATAGGCATGAAGCTCGGCTTCCTTTGTGCCTGTGTCGTAACCCGGCTTGTGCTGCGTCGATACGACGATGGCTGTCGCCGCCAATGGTTTGCCGTTCTCGAAACGCAACGTGACCTGACTTTTGGCATCGGGCTCGAGGAAGGGGGCCACACCGGAATGGCGGTCCGCGGCCATCCGTTCAAGAATCTTGTGGCTGTAATCGAGCGTTGCCGGCATCAGGTCAGGCGTCTCGTCACAGGCAAAGCCGAACATGATGCCCTGGTCGCCAGCGCCTTCGTCCTTGTTGCCGGACGCATCGACGCCTTGAGCGATGTGCGCGGACTGGGGATGCAGATTGTTGGAAAAGTTCAGGGTCTCCCAGTGGAACCCTGCCTGCTCATAGCCAATGTCCTTCACGACCTGGCGAACGGTGTCCTCGATCTCCTTCTCGACACCCGGCGCCCAATTGCCGCTTTCGTCCATGATGCCTTTGCCACGAATTTCGCCGGCAAGTACGACCATTTGGGTTGTCGTCAGTGTTTCGCAGGCCACGCGCGCTTCTGGATCCTTTGAAAGGAACAGGTCAACAATCGCATCCGAAATCTGATCGGAGACCTTGTCAGGATGGCCCTCGGACACGCTTTCCGAGGTGAAGAGATAGTTGGCACGCATACGGAGATCCTGCTTGATATAAGGAATGCTTTATATGTGGCTTGCGCCCTTAGCGATTGAATCGACCAAGAGCAATTCCCAAGGCCCCCAAGAAAAAAGCGAACCCTAACGAGAGAATGTTTCCAAACCGTGCAAAAAGTGTGGGCGGACGTGCTGCAGGCAGGCGCGTTTCGATGTAACCGGCCCGGCGGTACGGCAAGTGGTGAAGCAGGTTGCCATCGGCAGCAATCACGGCGGAAATCCCTGTGGGCGTTGAGCGGACGATTGGAACTCCCTCCTCGATTGCCCGCAGCCGCGCTTGTGCCAAGTGCTGCGGCGGACCCCAAGAGCCGAACCATGCATCATTTGATGGGTTGAAGAGGAAATCAGGTCGGTTGTTTCTGTCAATCACATGGCCCGAGAATATGATCTCATAGCAAATCTGGACACCCATCCGCCCAAAGCCTGGCACGCTGGTGGTTTGCGGCCCGGGGCCTGGCCAGAAATCGAGATCGCCGGGAACGAGGCGCGAAAGACCGATTGCCGAAAGGACCGGCCGCATCGGAAGATACTCTCCGTAGGGGACGAGGTGGGCCTTGTCATAGCGTGCGATGATGTCCGCACTGGGCGTCAGGACAAAGCTGCTGTTTCGCGCCCCGACAACATAGCCTTCTCTGTCCTCGACCAGCGCAACGCCACCGGTCACCAACATGTCATTCGGCCCCATCAGCCGCGCAAGCCGTTCGCGCGCCCATTCCTCTTCCTCAAGGAAGTCGGGCACGGCTGCTTCGGGCCAGAGGATCAGGCGCGGCGTGCGGCCGGCCGCGCCGGTAAGGCTGGCAAGCTTTTCGAAATTGACCTTGTCGAACGCTTTTTCATGCTTGTCTTGCTGGCCGATGTTTGGCTGGACGACACGGATGAGGGGTGAAATTGGCGCAACGACCGCCCTAGTCTGGGAAATCGTTTTGGGAATGGATGAGAGCACTGCCACAGGGACTAGAATGAGGAGACCAAAGCCCCAACGCTGCCTCGCTAAAGCCAGAGCTGCGCCCGCCGTCAAAACGGCCATCCCTGAAAGGCCATATGTTCCGACCGTCCCCGAAAGATGCGGCAGGGCACCAAGTTTAATCAGCGCTACGCCCATTGGATTCCAGGCAAAGCCGGTAAACATTGTGGCGCGCAGATATTCCGTAACAATCCACGCAGCGGCGAAGACTAAGGGAAAGCCCGCTTGGGATTTCCGGCCCCAACGCCACGCAAGACCCGAAGCCATGGCCGGATAGACTGCCAAATACAGCGACAGCAGAACGACCGCGATCCAGCCGAGCCACTTCGGCATGGCATCCTGATATTGGAATGCCCCAGCAATCCAGTTGAGGCCAACCACGAAATGCCCGACACCGAACCAGTATCCCCGCGCCATTGCGCCGCGCAAGTTTGAGGCTTCGGAGACGAGATGCAACAGCAGGGCCAGACACATGAGTGTCAGCGGCCACCAGTCGAGCGGTGCAAAGCCAAGCGCGGAAACGAGCCCGGCCCCAAGCGCAACCGATTTGGGAATATGATTCACCGATCTGCTATAGCTTGCGATCCTCACTTGTGGAGAGGCGAAAATGTCGCTGCGTATCCGTGGCGCAATCACTTGCGCTACGTCGGACAATCGCTCAGACCTTGAGAATGTACCGCTGGATTGCCTTGATGATAATGCTCGCGTCTTTCCCGCTTCGGGCCGCGCCGAATCCGCTCAGCACGTCACAGCGGGATCATGTCCAATGTGTTGCTGTCCTTGCGATCATTGCCAATGAACAACAACGCGGCATTGGGGGGTGGGAAGATATTCCCCCGCTCGCGATCAGGGGCGCGAAATTCTCGGATCGCGTCATTCAGGGGCTTGTGAAGGACAAGAGTCGCAAGCAGGATGCCGCGCGCGCCGAAGTCCTTGCACAGGTCGCGGCCCTTCAGTCAGAGGCCATCGCGTCTGGCAATGCTTCTGCAGTCTTGCGCGCCAGGTCCGTACCCTGCATTGCCATGCTTGACGTTGAAGTGCCTCCGCCGCAGCCACCGACGCTGCCGCAATGCGCTGCTGCATTGGCGGTGGCATATGACGATGAGGTTGCGCATCAGGGATTGACCAAATCAGCGCGAACGCTGTCCATCTTTGCAGCCTTGCTGGATGGCCGTGCGCGGGAAGCTTTGAAGGCTGAAGGCAAGACCGACGCTGAAAGCGATATCATCATCGGGCTCGAAAAGGAGAAACTGATGGCCGAATTCAAGGCCAGCGAAGGCAAGGGGACGCAGGACCGGATCGATTTTCCTGCCTGCTTCGCAATGGCGCGCCTATGACCAGCCACCGCCCGTTTCATCTTGCCTTTCCCGTTCATGACCTTGGAGCGGCCCGGGACTTTTATGCTGGCGTGCTGGGCTGCCGCGAAGGCCGTGCTTCGGAGGAATGGATCGATTTTGATCTTTACGGGAACCAGATCACTGTCCACCTCGTGCCGGGTGCCGCAGGAGATGCCGCAGTCAAAAAGGTCGACGGGCATGGCGTACCGATCCCGCATTTCGGCGTTGTTCTGACAATGCCTGACTGGCATGCGCTTCGTGAGCGGATCGAAGCCGCCGGTATTGTGTTCGGTGTCGCCCCGCACATCCGCTGGGCAGGGAAACCCGGCGAACAGGCAACGATGTTCTTTCGCGACCAAAGCGGCAATGCGCTGGAATTCAAGGCATTTGGGGACGACAGCGCGATTTTTGCAACCTGAGGACTTAACCTGCGGTCACGCGCCAGATCCTGTTTCCTGCATCGTCGGCAACGAGAAGTGCTCCCTTCTTGTCGACAATCACGCCGACCGGGCGGCCCTGCGCCTGTCCTTTGACATTGAGAAAGCCGGTCAGGACGTCCACTGGCTTTTCGCCTGTCGGAAACCCTCGCTCATTGAAGGGAACATAGACGACCTTGTAGCCAGCAGCCGGGTAGCGATTCCATGACCCGTGCATGCCGATGAAGGCGCCATTGGAAAAGCGGGCTCCGAGGGCCGTTCCTGAATTGAAGGCAAGGCCAAGGGCTGCCACGTGCGGTCCAAGCGCGTAGTCGGGACGTTTGGTATATTGCTGCAGGTCAAGGCGAAGCTGCGGAACCCGCTGGTCCTGAATGCCACCCCAGTAGAAGAAGGGCCAACCATAGAAAGTCCCGAAATCGACCGTCGTCAGATAATCGGGCGGGCCATCACTCCCCAGCATGTCACGTTCGTTCACGACCGTCCACAAGGTGCCGGACTTCGGATTGAAGGCAAGTCCGTTCGGATTGCGCAGGCCATAGGCATAGACAAGGGATTGTCCTGTCTTCAGGTCATATTGCCGGATGAGCGCGCGATCCTTCTCCTTTTCCATGCCGCCTTCCGCGATATTGCTGTTCGACCCGACGGTTATGTAAAGCGACTGGCCGTCAGGCGCCGCAACCACGTTGCGGGCCCAGTGATTGTTGGGCGGGCTTGATGGCAAATCGAGGATCTTGGTGCCTTTTGCCGTGATCTTGGTTTCGCCGGCCTTGTAAGGGAAGGCCAACACGGCGTCCGTATTGGCGACGTATAAAGTATTACCCACCAGCGCCATGCCGAAAGGTGAGTGCAGGCCTTCGAGGAAGACCGAGCGGAATTCGGCGACGCCATCCCCATTCACATCACGCAAGAGCGTGATGCGATCGGGAGAAGTCTCAATGCCATCGGCCTTCGACATGATGTTGCGGGCGATCTTGTCCCCAATGCCTTGGGATGGCCTTTTCGGCGCCCAACTCTCGGCCGCGAGGATATCGCCATTGGGCAATTCCAGAAGCCAGCGCGGATGATCAAGCTTTTCGGCAAAGGCGGCAACCTTCAGGCCTGATGCCGCGACAGGCTTCGCTCCGTCCGGCCATCCGACGACCTTTGCGATGTTGATCGTCGGGAAATTCTCGCGGCGCGGCGTCGTCAGCTTCGGGGTTTGCCCTTGCATGTCTTCGAGCGCGACACGTGCCTTGTCAGGGCTGGAAAGATACCAATAGGCCCCCGCCAGCAGCAGGACGACGATGATTGCAGCGTTACGAAGATGGGACTTCCAGGTCATAGGTTCACTTTCACTCGTCTAGCATCCAAGTCCGGTCACTGCGCCGAAGAGGCTGGGTTTGCAGGGTTTGCCATTCTTTTGCGGGGTGGAATTCGCCATAGGTCCGCCGATCATCCAGCTTGTGGTCGAACGGTAGCGAATGCGTGCCGTCCACTCGAGGTTCCATGGACCCGTCGCGGGGCGCGGAGGATAGGCAATATTGGTTTCAGGGCCATAGGCATAGAGATTGCCGATCATGAAATCGGGCGCTGCCGCTTTCACCTCTGCGGGGACAGTGCAACTCGTCTGGCTTGGTGGCATCACGGTACGATCGGCAATCAATTGCTGGACGACGGCGGGAGAGAGCCATTCATACAGTCCGCCGCCGAACTCGCGCCCGGCGGAGGAGGACCACCAGACCATGTCGCGCGGACCATCGCCACCAGAACTGTCCATCTTCATGCCCATAACCCAGGCATAATATCCGGTAGCGGCGGGAACGCTGTTCCAGCTGAGATTTACTGAGCCATCGGCCCCAGGCGATGTCGCGCCATGCAGGCCGTCCAGATAGTCCTGGGCAAGTACGAACTGGATCTCGGGCGCGTAAGATGAAGAAATCCGATGATTGCCGAGCAATGAGCCCGACTGGGGCTGCTTGCTGGATTTTGCATTCGGCCATTCGCCATAGGTGCGGCTGTTGGCAACACTTGGACCGCGGTCGACAGGAATACGCGCCGTATAGAGGTTCGGCATAGGCTGACCTGTCCCGATCTTCGAGAAGTCGATGATGGCAGGCTGGCCTTTGGGCGCGTGAACCCCGCAGCCCCAATAGAGGAGCAACCGCCCTTTGGGCCGCTGGAAATCGCGCGGCATCTGGCCGGGCTCTTCCTTGGACGGCGCCTGGACCGGCGTAACCAAAGGTACGGATTTGCCAAGTTTGGCCGCGGGCTGGAAAAAGTGATCGGCAACTGGCGCTCCGGTTGTGGACAGGGTCGATCCAAGCCGCAGGTGGAGTTCATGCGATTCGCGACCACCGCCGCCAAACATCATCGACATTGCAGCCCCGGCGCCTCCGCCGGCCATGCCGGCAAGCCCCGATGTGGTCCCGATGTCCATTGCATAGCGAGCCTTGGGCTGCGGAACTGCAACAGCAGCTGGCTTGGCTGCTGGCGCAGCCGCCTTCTTCGAAGGAGTAGCCGCAGCGCCCAAGCAAAGGAGTGCCGCACTCCCGACCAGCCATGTCCAATCTGTTCGCTTCATCGTCTGACCCCTCTACATGATCATCACTTTGCCATGTCCGCATCGTCACTGTCTGCGACCTTTTTGACGGGGGGATGCAGTATAAGCCGCGTTGCCCGTCTGGCATCGCCGTCAGTCACTTCGATCCGCCAACCACTTGCATGTGTAACGCTTTCTCCGACTTGCGGGACGTGCCCCGCCAGCACAAAAGCCAACCCGCCGAGGGTATCGACATCCTCTTCGACTTCCGCAAGCCGAGGGTCAATCGCTTCAGCGATATCCGACAATTCGATGCGGGCATCGGCATCCCAGCATCCGTTATCCATTGGCAGAATCATGGCTGCAGGTGTTTCGTCATGCTCGTCTTCGATGTCGCCGACGATTTCTTCGACCAAATCTTCAATGGTCACAAGGCCTTCTGTCCCTGAATATTCGTCAATCACGATTGCCAGATGGGTCTGGCTGGCCCTCATATCTGCAAGTAGATCAAGCACTCCCATGGATTCAGGTACGTAGCGCGGCTGACGGATCAATCCGTCAAGACATACGGGAGGCTCGGACTTGTTGGCCAGGATCTCGAACACATCCTTGATATGGATCATCCCCGTGATTGTATCGAGGCTTTCGCGATAGACCGGCAGGCGGCTGTGTCCTGCTTCTGCAAAGGCCCGGACGAGTGCTTCGAAACCGATATCCTCGGCAACCGCTATGATGTCTCCCCTTGGCACTGCAACGTCGCCTACCGTGCGTTCGCCAAAATGGAGCAGGTTCCTGAGCATCTGCCGCTCAATTGGAGAGAGGTCGCCCTTTGCCTCCTCGCCATCTTCCTCATGCTCATCGATCGCATCTTCGATCTGGTCGCGCAGGCTGGCTTCACGTTCGCCGAACAGCAGGGCCTTCAGGCCGTGCCATATTCGGCCGTTGCTACTCGAGTCTTCAGGCATTGAACGGGTTCTAGTCCTCTACCGGTTCATAGGGGTCGTGCAGGCCAAGCGTCGCCATGATCTTGCGCTCCAGCGCTTCCATCGCTTCGGCTTCCTTGTCCTCCATATGATCATAGCCTAGCAAATGCAGTGTGCCATGCACAATCAGATGTGTGGCATGCGCCTCGACACGCACGGCACGTTCGGCAGCCTCTCGAGCACACGTTCCATGGGCGAGCACGATATCCCCAAGCAGGACCTCGCCAAGATCGGTCCGGACCAGATCTTCGATCTGCTCGGGCGGGACCATGGGAAAGGACAGGACGTTGGTCGCCTTG
This sequence comes from Aquisediminimonas profunda, assembly GCF_019443285.1. Classification (GTDB taxonomy): domain Bacteria; phylum Pseudomonadota; class Alphaproteobacteria; order Sphingomonadales; family Sphingomonadaceae; genus Aquisediminimonas; species Aquisediminimonas profunda. The sequence continues at coordinate 336,664 of NZ_CP080327.1, read as the reverse complement.
TCCTTGTTCCTGTAATCACGGTTGAGGGCTCGCACTTCAGCATCGTCTGTCAGGCGAACGTCAATCTCGAAAAGGGCGTCGATCGCAGCAAGGGCTTGGTATGGGGTTGCGGCAACCGCAGCCTCGACCGCCGCTGATGCCCGGGCTTCCCAGTCATGTTCAGGCCAGCAGGGCTCGACCTGAAGTGCAGTCTCGATCAATCTCGTCCCTCATAGGCCTCGACGATCCGGCCGACGACCGGATGGCGTACCACATCGCCAATGCCGAATGTCACAGTCGCGATGCCTTCGACGCCCTCAAGCCGGCTCACGGCATCGGCGAGCCCCGACTTGCTGGGATCTGGCAGGTCGACCTGCTTGGGATCGCCGCACACGACCATGCGGCTGTTCTGGCCGAAACGCGTGAGAAACATCTTCATCTGCATGGGTGTCGTGTTCTGTGCTTCGTCGAGAATGACGAACGCATCCGCCAGAGTCCGCCCGCGCATGAACGCAATGGGCGCGATTTCGATTTCGCCCGAAGCAATGCGGCGTTCGACCTGCTCGGCCGGCAGGCAGTCATAGAGCGCGTCGTAGAGTGGACGTAGATAGGGGTCGACCTTTTCCTTCATGTCGCCGGGAAGGAAGCCGAGCCGTTCGCCAGCCTCGACCGCGGGGCGCGAAAGGATCAGCCGATCGACGCTTCCGGTGATGAGTTGCGATACTGCCTGCGCAACGGCAAGATAGGTCTTGCCTGTACCAGCCGGTCCAAGCGCAAAGATAATGTCATTCCGCGCCAGCGCTTCCATGTAACGGATCTGCGTTGCCGAACGCGGCACGATTGTCTTTTTGCGCGTGCGGATCATGATCGGCGGCGCTTCGTGTTCATGACGGATAATGCCGTCCAGTGTTGGCTCGAAAGCCATTTGGATCAGCGCCTGAACAGCGCCGGCATCAATCTCCTGGCCCTTTGCAAGTCGGTTATAAAGGCCGGTCAGGACGTCGCGCGCGCGCGCAATGGCTTCTGCCTCACCCTCGAGCTGGAGCTTGTTGCCCCGCGCCGCGATATAAACGCCGAAGCGGTTTTCGATAGCAACGAGGTTCTGGTCGAACTCCCCGAACAAACGCCCGAGCAACTGGGGCTTGTCAAAAACAATCTCGAGCCGGGCTTTGTCCTCGGCTTTGGCTTGCATCGGCTTGCGCGACATAAAGCTCCTTTTGCTATCGGCCAGCAGAGTCTGCCTCTTTATCGGGGGTAGTGCAATGCAAACTGTGTCGCTTGCGACGGACCGTTAAGCTGCAGCGTCAATCGCCACGATGCCGACCAGGCTGTTTGGAGCTGCAGATACCAGGTCGACGGTCACGATAGTCCCTATCTCCGGGCCGTTTTCGACAACCACTGATTGGAGCCAGGGCGATTTCCCGATTCTTTGTCCGGGTCGCTTGCCATCCCGTTCGATCAGGATGTCGCACCTCTTGCCGACGCTCGCCTGATTGAAAGCGAATTGTTGTGCATTGAGCAGGGCCTGAAGCCGCTGGAGCCTCTCATCCATGATTTCCGGCGCAATTTGTTCGTCCATAGTGGCGGCGGGCGTGCCTGGCCGGGCTGAATATTTGAACGAATAGGCCGAGGCGTAGTTGATCTCTTCGATCAGCGTGAGCGTCGCTTCGAAATCGGCTTCGGTTTCGCCCGGAAAGCCAACAATGAAATCACCCGAAATGGCAATATCCGGCCGAACTCCTCGCACCCGCTCTATGACGGCTCGATAAGACTCTGCACTGTGGCTGCGGTTCATGGCCTTGAGAATGCGATCGCTCCCGGACTGTACGGGCAGGTGCAGGAATGGCATCAGCTTTTCGATGTCGCCGTGCGCGGCAATCAGACCGTCGGTCATGTCATTGGGGTGGCTTGTTGTATAGCGAATGCGTGCAAGGCCCGGCAAGGCGTCGAGCGCCCGGATAAGGCTGCCAAGATCATGTCCTGACTGCGCCCAAGCGTTCACATTCTGCCCGACCAGCGTGATTTCACGGACCCCGGCATCGACCAGCGCTTGCGCTTCTTCAAGGATCGCATCGAAACTCCGGCTGATTTCTGCCCCGCGTGTGTAGGGGACGACACAATAGGTGCAGAATTTGTCGCAGCCTTCCTGCACGGTGAGGAAGGCAGATGCGCCCCGCTTCGGCGCGCGCCTTGGCAGCACGTCGAACTTGGCAAGCCCCGGCAGGTCGAGGTCGATGGCGCGTTTGCCCTGTGCCGCTTCCGCAACCAGCGCCGGCAGACGGTGATAGGCCTGAGGTCCGACGACAATATCCACCTCGCGCGCCCGGCGCGGGATTTCGGCGCCTTCGGCCTGCGCCACGCATCCGGCAACCGCGATCATGGGCCTGCTGCCATCGTCCCGGCGCATTCGCCCAATGTCCGAATAGACTTTCTCCGCCGCCTTTTCGCGAATGTGACAGGTGTTGAGGATGACAAGGTCCGCCTCGTTTTCAGAGGCAACGGCCATCCCTTCTGCTCCCAGCATTTCTGCCATGCGCTCGCCGTCATAGACGTTCATCTGGCAGCCGAACGATTTCACGTGGAAGGATTTGGGGGCGGACCGACTCATTGCGGCGCTTTAGGCCCCGAACAATGTCCTCGCAATCGCCTCGCGGCTGTGCGCGACGATTGCCTTTCGATGCGTGAAGTCCGCATGGTCGAGCGGTTCGAGGAAATGGAGCGTGACGGGCAAGCGCTGTGCGCGGCTCATCACACGAAGTGCGTTCTTGCCGACTGGCTCGTCGCCGATCCATGCGATTTCACCGGCGGATTGGCCGTAGTCGATGGCGACAGGCTGGATAGAGATGCCTTGCGGGGGTGGCGTGACCGAAGCGACGAGTGAGGACCGGAAGTGCAAAAGCGCATGTCCGTCGCCCGTCGTCCCTTCGGGGAACAGGGTCAGTGGCTGGCCCGTTTCCAGTGCCGTTTTCATTGCAAGGGCCTGCGCATGGACTTCGAGTCTTTGTTCGCGGGCGACATAAACCGAATTGTTGAGCGTCGCGAGCCAACCGATCACTGGCCAGGGAGCCATGTCTGCCTTTGCCACAAACGCACTGCCAGTCTTGCCTGCAAGAACCAGGATATCCAGCCAGCTGACATGGTTTGCAATGTACAGGACGTCGCGCGTGAGCGGTGTTCCAAGCACCGTTACGTCCGCGCCAGCCGACTTGCCTGCAAACTGAAGGAATATGCGGGGCCAGGGCGATCGCAATCGCAACAGCCGCCAAAATCCATGCGCCGGCAAAAGCAGGACAAGGGCGATAGCAATCTTTGCGAGCCGCCCCCAAGCCCGCAGGTGCGTGTGCTCAGCTCTTTCGATCGAGCGTGACACCATAAAGTTCCATCCGATGATCTACGAGCCGGAACCCAAGCTTTTCAGCGATCTGCCTTTGCAAGGCTTCAAGCTCGGGATCGACAAATTCGATCACCTTGCCGGTTTCGACATCGATCAGATGGTCATGATGCGCTTCCGGAGCCGCTTCATAGCGTGACCGCCCATCGCCAAAATCATGACGATCAAGGATGCCGGCCTCTTCAAAGAGGCGAACGGTGCGGTACACTGTGGCGATCGAGATTCCGGGATCGATTGCAGAAGAGCGCGCATGAAGAGCTTCCACATCCGGATGGTCTTCTGCTTCAGAAAGAACGCGCGCGATGATGCGCCGTTGCTCCGTAATGCGCAGGCCTTTTTCGGCGCAAAGTGCCTCAATATCAATGCGTCTGGGCATGGCAGGCTGCGTTCGGATAGGTCATGCCCATCCTTTTAGAGAGACAGGCAGGCAAATCAATTGCCCGCCCATTTCCCGCTCCAGAATTATTTGCGTTTGCCAGGCTTGCGGCCGAGTCCGATCTTGACCGCGAGGCTACGGCGCTGCTCAGCATAATTGGGCGCAACCATCGGGTAATCCGCAGGAAGCCCCCATTTGGCACGATATTCGTCCGGGGTGATGCCATAGTGGGTCATCAGGTGGCGCTTCAACATCTTGAGCTTCTTGCCGTCATCAAGGCAAACAATGTAATCCGGCTTGATTGAAGCGCGGATGGAAACAGCAGGCTCTGCGCGAACTTCAGGCGCAGGCGCGCGTCCGCCCAATCCCGAAAGCGCAGTATGTACATTGGCAATAAGCGTCGGAATATCCGATACTGCAACGCTGTTGTTGCTGACATGTGCCGCGACAATATCGGCTGTCAACGTAATGATTGTTTCTGTCATATCGTTGGAATCTGTCATTTCTCGCTACCCTTGTGTTCTATTGGCACGCCTGATTCTTTTGTGATTTTCGATCAGTGCAATGATGGGATACGCGCCGTGAATACTCATATCAACAATGGATTCGAACTTGGCAAAGGCGGCTTTGTCCTGAAATCATGCAATTTCAAGACTTAATGTTGCGGCGTCAGTGAATTGACCATCGCTGCGGCGATAATAATTTCGCCTTAGGCCAGATTGAACGAACCCAAAACAATCATAGAAGGCAAGCGCGGGATTGTCTGTACGCACTTCGAGATGAATCCTCTTGATGCCTTTTGCTGCGTAGTGGCTGACAATATTCTGGATTAGCTCGCGACCAGCCCCGCTTCGCTGGCCATCAGGCCTTACCGCAATCAGAAGCAGTTCGGCCTCGTCCGCGACGCTTCGGGCCAATGCAAAACCAAGTGCGCGACCGTTTCGGCGGGCAAGAAAAAGTACACTGCCCGGGAGAGACAGGGCTCCCGCACATTGCGCCGCTGTCCATGCCTCTCCGTTTCGAGGGTCGAAGGCCCGAGTCATGACTGACATGACCTCGTCAAGGTCACGCGTATCGGCCTCGGCAATGTCTATGGGCTCGTTCACGCCATTGCCTTGGCGTCAGCGTCTCGACCATAGACGGGACGCGCCGGAAGAGTTGTAAAGGCTTCGGGCAACAGACGAGCGTTCGATGCCCGTCCGTCGCCGCTTACCGCGGTACCATAACCGCGAGCCGCAACGAGCTGCTCTGCACCGCTGCCGACAACCCAAGCGTTGGTTGACAGTTGAGCAGCTGCTTCTGGCGTCAATGAACGCATTGGCCCGGCTTGGTAAAATGGCGTGAGCATGAAATCCTGCACAAAGATTTCCCCATGTCCACCTTCGACGGCTACGGTCAATGCAGTCTCGCTCTGCCCGGCGGCAACGAGAGCAAGCGAGGACACGCCATGCACAGGCACACTCCAGCCAAGGGCCAGGCCTCGTGCGGCGGCAATCGCAATCCGAACGCCTGTAAAACTGCCCGGACCACATCCGACCAGAATTTCGTCACCCCTGCCGCCTGCAGGTAGCGCCGCGATCCAAGGAATGAGCCGTTCGGCATGACCGCGCCCAACACGTTCATGCCGTTCCGCAATAATGTCTTGCCCATCGAGCAAGGCAATCGAGCAATCCGCACCTGACGTTTCTATGACCAGGCGGCGCATGGGGTCAGATGATCGTGTTGAAGCGCTCAAAGGCTGGTCGAGGCGAACGTTCGAATATCGAAGAGGGGTCGCCATAGCCCAAAGTTGAAATAAAATTCGATCTCACATTTGTCCCGGCAAAAAATGCCTCGTCCACAGCGTCATTGTTGAAACCGGACATTGGCCCGATGTCGAGCCCGAGTGCACGTGCAGCAAGCATGAAATAGGCGCCCTGCAAGGATGAATTGCGGAAGGCGGTAGCTTCTGCAAGTGCAGGAGCATGAGCAAACCAGCTTCGCGCATCAGTATGTGGAAAAAGTTCAGGCAAATGTTCGTAAAATTCAAGGTCCATCCCGATGATGACTGTCACAGGAGCCTTGCGAATCTTGTCGCCGTTGGCTGGCAATGCAAAGCCGGCCAGCTTTTCCTTTGCCTCTGCACTTGCACACCAGACCAGCCTCGCAGGCAGGCAGTTGGCTGAAGTTGGCCCGAATTTCATCAATTCCCAGATCGCGTCCATCTGTTGGGGCGAAACCGGCTTGTCCAGATAACCATTGAAGGTGCGAGCCGCGCGAAACAATTGATCAAGCGCCGCAGGATCAAGCGGTTTGGACATGTGTAGCCTTTCCTGGAAAGTGTGATTCAGACAGCGAGGACTTCAGTGACCTCTGGAACATAATGTTTGAGGAGTGATTCGATACCATGCTTGAGCGTGGCCGTCGAAGACGGGCAGCCTGAGCAAGCGCCCTGCATCTTGAGGAAGACCTTGCCCTTGTCGAATCCTCGATAAAGAATGTCGCCTCCGTCGTTGGCAACAGCCGGACGAACGCGGGTTTCGATCAATTCCTTGATCTGGATGATAATATCTTCGTCCGCTGGATCGTCAGTAAAGCCGGCATCCTCGGCCGGAACATTGAATCCTGCGCTGGCTGTCTTGAACAACGGCATGTTTGCCGTGAAATGGTCGAGCAGCACGGAAAGGACATCGGGCTTCAATTGCCGCCAGTCACTGCCGGGCCCGGCAGTTACAGAGACAAAGTCCTTTCCGAAGAAGACACCTTCAACATCTCCTAACCCGAAAAGCATTTCAGCCAAAGGCGAAGCTTCAGCTTCTTCAGGTGTCGCAAAGTCGCGGGTGCCTGCCTCCATCACGATGCGGCCGGGCAAGAACTTGAGTGTCGCCGGGTTCGGCGTGGTTTCTGTTTCGATCAACATCGCCTCTAAATGGGCGCGCTGGTGCTGACGATCAAGGTAATTTCCCTTTCAGCCTTGCTTTTCCTGCTTTTATCGCCTATCTGATTGTGCAGCGCAGCAATTTCGTTGGAGATTGCGTATGCTGGCCAGCGTGATTGTCCGCACCGATTTTTAGGGTGCGGCTCAGGCCAGCACCTTAGAGCGCATTGCCACACGGCTTCCCTTTTCACGCGGGTTGTCAACTTTGACCCCGCTTGCGCCTGCACATTCCGTGCGGGTTCTCGCATATTTGAAACGAGACTTATCTTGACACAATTTTCAGACCTTGGCCTTGCCAAGCCGCTTTTGGCAGCGCTTGCCGCCAAGGGCTATACTACCCCGACGCCGATCCAGCTTCAGGCGATCCCGCCGTTGCTTGACGGCCGCGATGTCTGCGGCATCGCTCAAACAGGCACCGGCAAGACAGCAGCCTTTGCATTGCCATCACTGGACTATTTTCACCGCAATCCCAAGCCACGTGTCCAGCGTTCGTGCCGCATGCTCGTGCTTTCACCAACGCGCGAACTGGCTGCGCAGATTGGCGCGTCGTTCCGCGATTATGGGCGGCAGATGCAGGTCTCGGTTGAGACCGTTTTCGGCGGTGTACCGATCGGTCGCCAGATCAAGGCACTCGGTCAAGGTGTCGATGTACTTGTTGCAACGCCCGGTCGCCTGATTGACCTTGTTCAGCAGCGTGCCGTGACCTTGAAGGACGTGGAAATCTTCGTCCTGGACGAGGCCGACCAGATGCTTGATCTCGGGTTCATCGTGCCATTGAAGCAGATCGACAAGATGCTTCCAAAGGAACGCCAGTCGCTTTTCTTTTCCGCAACGATGCCGAAGTCGATTGCCGATCTGGGTGATCGCTTCCTGACCGATCCGGTCAAGGTCGCGGTCACGCCGATCGCCTCGACCGCCGAACGCGTCCAGCAATATGTGACGTTCCTCAACCAGATCGAAAAGCAGGCCTTGCTGACGATCCAGCTCGGCAAGGAAGAGATTGATCGCGCACTGGTCTTCTCGCGCACAAAGCATGGTGCAGACAAGATCGTGAAGCATCTCCATGCCGCGAACATCGGTTGCGCGGCGATTCATGGCAACAAATCTCAGGCCAACAGGACCCAGGCGCTCAATGCCTTCCGCAAGGGTGATATCAAGATCCTGATCGCGACGGACATTGCAGCGCGCGGGATCGACGTCTCGGGCGTCAGTCATGTGTTCAACTTCGACATGCCCAATGTTCCGGAACAATATGTCCACCGCATTGGTCGCACAGCGCGCGCCGGTGCCGATGGTATTGCGATTTCATATGTTGCGGGCGAGGAAAAGGGATGGCTGCGCCAGATCGAGCGCCTCACGGGCGTCAAGCTCAATCCGGTTCCGCTGCCAGCAAATTTTGACGAACTGAAATCCAAGTTGCCGAAGCCTGCCAACAAGCCTGTGGCTCAGCGGCATGACGCCGGCGGCAGGGATCGGCCTCGCGGTGATCGTCCTGAGCGGACCGAAGGAGATCGTGCGCGTCGTCCGTTCCGCCCACATCGCAAGCCAGGAGGCGTTGGTGCCCACAAGGGTGCCGTTCGCAAGACCGGCTCCCGATAAGAAAGCCCCCTCCCATCCGCAATGGATGGAAGGGGGTTCCGCGCCCGGTGGGTTATCGCAAAGTGTCCACTGCCTGCAGGATTGTCATATTGTCTGCGCGGATCTTGTAATCTGTCGCGACTGATTTCCAGCGCATGATCCCCTTGGCGTCAATCACAAGGATCGAGGCCTTGGGCACGCCATAGGCATAGCTGCCGGACGCATAGGACGTGTCACGCAAGCCAAAAGCGTCGATCATCGTCGACTTTTCGTCCGACAAAAGTGGATAGCTCACCCCTGTCTTGGTCGCAAAAGCGGCGAGAGTTGAAGGCGGGTCATAACTCAGGGCTGCGAGGGAGTATCCGCGTTGGCCAAGGGGTGCCTGCAGATCCTTCAGGCTTTTCAGTTGCGCCTGACAATAGGGGCACCATTTGGCGGAACGAAAGAAAACAAGCACAGTGCCTTTCTTGCCCGCTACGCTTGCCCAGTTACGCACCTTTCCGGAAGGGTCGACGACCTTGAATCCGGCCGGAATCTTCTCGCCAACGGCAATTTCTGCTGCTGCCGGACCAGGTGTAATCGCAACAACTGCCACAATGGCGGCGGTGATGAACCCAAATTTTCCGTGCATCTTCGTGAATCCGTCCAGCAAGCGTCTTGCCATGGATTCGGATGCCAAGCCCGTAAGGTTACAGCAGGCTAGAGCACATATTTGCTCAGATCGACATTCTTTGCGACACTTGCAAGCTGACTGTTCACATAGTCTGCATCGACTATCACTTCGCTGCCCTGCCGGTCTTCAGCTTCAAAACTGACATCCTCAAGCAGCTTTTCCATGACGGTCGATAGCCGGCGCGCACCGATATTTTCGACGGCTTCGTTCACTTCGGCGGCAATCCGCGCGATTGCCACAATGCCGTCATCCGTGAAGCGGATGCTGACTCCTTCCGTTCCGAGCAGGGCAGCATATTGATCGGCAAGGCTGGCGCGTGTGTCTTTCAGGATGCGGACGAAATCCTCCTGCGTGAGTGCTTTCAGCTCCACGCGGATCGGCAGCCGTCCCTGCAGTTCGGGAAGCAGGTCGCTGGGCTTCGCAACGTGGAAAGCGCCCGAAGCAATGAAGAGGATGTGGTCTGTCTTCATCGGGCCATATTTCGTGGCAACCGTTGTCCCTTCGATAAGCGGCAGCAAGTCGCGCTGCACACCTTCGCGACTGACGGAGCCGCCCCGCACGTCGGAAACGGCAATCTTGTCGATCTCGTCCAGAAACACGATCCCGTTTGCTTCCGCATCGGCAAGTGCCACGCGTGCGACATCGTCCTGGTCCAGCCGCTTGTCGGCTTCTTCCTCGATAAGCTTTGCCCAGGCCGCCGGGACAGTCATCTTGCGGCGTTTCATCTGGTTCCCGCCAAAGGCTTTGCCCATCATTTCGCCAATATTGATTACGCCCACCTGGGCACCACCGGGCACGTCGAACGGCATTGAAGGGCTTGCCTCAACCTCTATCTCGATTTCGGTCGACTGGAGGTGGCCGTCCTGGAAGCGCTTGCGAAAGGCCTCGCGGGTGGCAGTGCTAGAATCCTTGCCGGTCAGCGCATCGAGCAGGCGGTTCATTGCCGCTTCCTCTGCCTTGTCGCGGACTGCGGTGCGGCGGCGCTCCTTTTCGAGGCGAATGGCTTCTTCCGCCAGATCGCGGGCAATCTGTTCGACGTCGCGGCCGACATAGCCGACTTCAGTGAATTTGGTCGCCTCGACCTTGACGAACGGCGCATCGGCAAGCTTGGCAAGGCGGCGACTGATCTCGGTCTTGCCGCATCCGGTTGGACCGATCATGAGAATGTTCTTGGGGCTGACCTCGTCGCGCAATTCAGGCGCCAGCTGCTGTCGGCGCCAACGATTCCGCAGGGCAACGGCCACGGCACGCTTGGCATCCGTCTGTCCGACGATATGGGCATCCAAGGCAGCAACAATGGCCTTGGGAGTAAGATTCTGGTTCATTTCGGTCCTGTTACTGGGCTGAATCGAGGGTTTCGACCGTCAGCTGGTCGTTGGTGTAGACGCAAATCTCGGCAGCGACCGCCATCGCCTTGCGCGCGAGCTTTTCTGCATCCGTTTCATAGTCCTTGAGCGCACGCGCTGCTGCCAATGCAAAATTTCCACCGGAACCGATCGCGGCAATACCATCGACAGGCTCCAGTACATCGCCATTGCCTGTGAGGATCAGCGTCACATCCTTGTCGGCAACGATCATCATCGCTTCGAGGTTTCTGAGGTATTTGTCTGTCCGCCAGTCCTTGGCGAGTTCGACCGCCGAGCGCATCAACTGCCCATTGAATTGCTCAAGTTTTCTTTCCAGCCGTTCAAACAGCGTGAAAGCGTCCGCCGTTGCACCAGCAAAGCCGGCAATCACCCTGCCGTCGCCCAGTGGACGCACCTTTTTCGCGTTCGGCTTCATCACGGTCTGGCCCATCGATACCTGGCCATCGCCTGCGATGACGACTTTGCCGCCTTTGCGCACCGATACGATGGTGGTGCCGTGCCATTTGGGAAGTTCGCTCATGTTTGCGCATATGGGGCGCGCATCCTTAAGGTTTCAAGGGTCGCACCTTTGGTTTAGGATAGCCGCATGGTTTCGCCACTCATTGTTCAACGGCTCATTGCGCTCCCGTTTCTGGTTCTGGGAAGCTGGTGTCTTTTCTGGCCGCGTATGGTCCTCGAACTGGGACTTAATCCCGAATATCGCCAACTCACGGCTACGACCATATTGCTCATGGGCTGTTTCGGTTCGCAGGCTGTCCTGTCCGGCTTGTTCGCATGGTTCAGCAGCTTCACCCGAACCACCTTTCTGGTCTACGGGATCGCACTGTTGCCGTTCTTCTGGTTCAACTATTGGTTCGTCTTTGAAGAACCGGTCTTCAGCCAATGGATGGCGCTCGACTTCATTTCCAATGCGGCGATGCTGAGTCTCTGCGTGTGGGGCTGGCGGATCAGCCGGGTCGGCTGAATTGGTCGGGACGACAGGATTCGAACCTGCGACCCCCACACCCCCAGTGTGATGCGCTACCAGGCTGCGCTACGTCCCGACCGCCGAATCCCCTTCAAGGACTTTCCTTGACGGGCAACCGGAAGCGGGCCCTTACGCGCGTCTTACCCCAAGGGCAAGTCGGGCTTGTTTTTGAGGCCAATCTGGTGTGCAGCATGATCCGATGGCACTGACCCGCCTTGCATTGACTGATTTCCGGAACCACCAGGCGGCAACCCTGATGCCAGGTTCGAACTTTGTCGTGCTCATCGGGGAAAACGGTGCTGGAAAAACCAACATCCTTGAAGCTGTTTCACTCCTCGTACCCGGACGCGGATTGCGGGGGGCAGCACTTGGAGACATGGCGCGGAGCGATGGGCCCGGGGGCTTTGTGGTTGCGGGCCGGATGGGCGACGTGGATCTTGGCGTCGGTACGCTCGCGACTGCGCCAGAGCGTCGCGTAGTGCGGATCAACGGTGCTCCGGCTGCAGCTGGCGCCTTGTCCGAATGGCTTTCAATTGTGTGGCTGACGCCAGCCATGGACCGGCTTTTCACCGAAGGCGCGAGCGAACGAAGGCGCTTTCTGGATAGGCTGGTGCTCGCCCTCGAACCTGCCCATGCCCGGCATACGACCCGTTACGACGCCGCAATGCGCCAACGCAATCGCCTGCTGGCTGGAGACGTCCCGGCAGATCCTGACTGGCTTGGTGCTCTGGAAGCACAAATGGCGGAGCATGGTGCAGCCATCTCGCGGGCGCGGTCTGCACTTGTGACCATGCTGAACGAGAGAATCGCAGCCACGGTCGATGGACCGTTTGCGAGAGCCGCTTTGGCATTGGAAGGCTGGCAGGACGACGGAGAACTGGGCGTTGAACTTGCGCAGGGGCGGTCACGCGATGCAGCCGCAGGACGAACGCTTGTCGGACCGCATCGGAGTGACCTTGCGGTCGAACATCTTGGCAAGGGGCAACCTGCTGCCCGCTGTTCGACGGGGGAACAAAAGGCGCTCCTCCTCGGCATCGTCCTGGCGCATGCCGACCTGGTGGCTGAACAGGCTGGGCGTCGACCCATCCTGCTCCTGGATGAAATTGCCGCTCACCTGGACCCTAAGCGGCGGAGTGCACTTTTTGAAAAGCTCGCCAGTGGAGGCGGGCAAATCTGGATGACAGGAACCGAAGCCGATTTGTTCGAGGGACTGGGTAAGGCGGCGAGCTGGTTCCGCGTTGAAGATGGCAAGGTGCTGCCTAGCGCGGCATCCCATCCTTCAATCTGAAATCTGCAGTCGAGCGAGCAAAGGCCTGACTCCGAAGATTGAGACCAGCCGTGAAAAGCGGAGTGGTGGTGCGCTCGAAGGCCCGGGGCGTCATTCCGGCAAAGCGCTTGAATTCCCGGGTCAGATGCGATTGGTCGAAATAGCGCAGGGCTGCCAGCTCCTCTTCGCTTGGTGAGGAAAATCCCCGCATCGCGGTAGCCATGTCCAGAAAACGACTGCGGCGCAAAACAGCTTTGGGGCTCAGGCCGAAGGTTGCAAGGCAACGGCGTTCAAGCTGGCGGACCGAAAGACCAATTTTCGCCGCCGCATCATCGATTCGAATCGTGCTGTCAGCCCGCGCGATTTCCGCAAACTCATTCATCCGTGTGTCCGGTGCGCGCACGCCGATCCAGGCAAGGCGTGCCAGAATTGCGTGTTCCATCGCTGCTATGAGCCTTGCATCATCTGTTTCATTTTGCGCCTCAGCCCAGAGGCGATCCGCAATGTTCCCCCAAGCAGCGGCAAGCGGGATCATCTGATCGGCATAGTCGCGTGCGGATCGGTCAAAAAGGGATTTCCAGCCTCCCGGATGGATGGCGAACCCGGCCACAGTGAACGGCCCCTTGACCCTCACGCGCAAAGGAAGTTCATTGGGCCCGAAAAAGACGACAGGGCCGGCACCCGCCCAATAGCCCGGAGCGATTTCCGCCTGCCAGTCTCCGCGGATCAGGATGCGTACAAATGCAGTTTCGGAAAGGAGCCGGTCCTCCAGAGTAAGATCCTCGGGTAGCTCAGCGGCAAATACATAATGTCGCACTATGTAGGGCTCAAGTTCAGGGGAAGGCGGATAATTGCGCGAAAGCAACATGATGCGACGACCCTGAGCTCCATTTTGAGGACTTGCTGTTCCTCCCCGAACACATTTGACGCCTCAGTGCACGTAATTTCTTGTTTCGGCCGAATAAAATTCAATCGATAACTGGTGCCTTGGCGTTGCGCATCTCGTCGAGCGCCTTCCGCAATCGCGTGAGCGGCGTCATCATGGCGTCAAATTCATTTCGCGTGATCAGGCCGTCCAGGATCGGAAAGAGGACAGACGCCGCAGCAAGACACGTCTCGCGCATCGCGTGCCCCTTTTCCGTCAACGAGACCAACTTTCCACGTCCGTCTTGCGGATCCGGTCTGACTGCGATCAGACCGGCGCGTTCCATCCGGGCCAAAGTGCTTGTCATGGTCGGCCGCGTGACCTGAAAGGCGAAAGCCAATTGGGCCGGCGATCGTTCTTGGTGGCCGAGGCGCACAAAATGATTGAGCACCGTGAATTGCGCCTGAGTCATGCCCTTCGGCAAGACGCGTTCGAACATCGTGGTCGCGAGCTGGTTGATGATCCCGATTTCGTTGAACAGCTCGAAGGCTGGGATGGTCTTGTTCATGCGACAAGATGGGACTGGAGCGGCAAGCGCGGGGCCGGGGACACCGGTGGGGCATGGCCGATGCGGGCGAGCATCTGGATGCGGTGACCGTCTGGCACCCCGAGCAACGCGTGGACAGCGGCAAGATATTCGGCCATTTCCGGATATTCCTGGAGTGATTGGCTCATCGGGTGGATCGCCAGACCGAGTGCCGCTGCCCGCAAAGTGGCTCGGACATACTGACGGCCGGCATCAAGCTGTTGGTTGCGGCTATTGTCTTGCGTCGAAATCCAAAGCGCTGCGGGAACAGAATCATAAATCTCCCGCTGTCCGTCGAGGCCAATCTTGAAGGCTGTGCTGGCAGGATCGGCCAGCTTTTCCCTCGTCGTCAAACCCAGCAATCGGGTCGCTTCAATCATCGGCCCGCTCAGCGCCAGGCCGTCACCGGCGGCATCAATCTCGTCCCGGCCAATACGAAGCAAGCGAACCGATTCCATCATCGTTCGGTGCGTCGTCATTTCCTTTGAAATCGCAGCAACGGTGATGGCGCGAAGCTTGCCGAGAAGCACAGGATCCAGTGTCGTACGGACATCGCCAGCTTGCAACGCGGTCAGCTGCGAGATTCCGGGTGGCGTTTTCGAATAGATTTCGCGGTTCGTCCTGCGCTTGAGGATCGACCGGTAAAGGGGATCAGGGCGAACAGCCCTGTCTGCAACAAAAGTCAGGCGCGCGACCGGCCGGGTATCGAGACGCGGTTGGGGGTCGCCGTCAGGAAATGGGGTCATGTCCATCCTGATTCCGCGTTGGGCGGCAGCAATCCGGGCCAGCTCCAGAAATGTCCCAAAGCCAATGACGATTTGCCGGTCAAACGGATCGGTCTCGGGCAAGCGTTTGTCGAGATCGCACGAAACAATGGCCGAATTATCGCTTTCAAGCCGGATGAGCCAGGGCTGGCGATTGTGCGGGTTGGGCGCGAGAATCGCGTGCCGGAAGGCATCCAGCCTGACATCTGCTGGCGGATCGCGATCCGGATGCCAGGGCTCGATTGCCTTTTCCGGCATCCGCGTCACGCGCCAGGTTCCTGCTGCCGCAACGAGCGCGAGCGAACCACCCGCACCAAGTATGAAATTTCGCCTGCCCACCGCCATTTCGAGCTCCGATTAGATATCAAACTATAAGGTTAGATATCTAATCATTTATTCAATGTCAAATTGGTTCATGAGTCGCATTTTCCTTGGGTTTTGAGCCACGCTTCCCTATAGGCTCGGCATGACAGACGAACCCCAGAATACCCCCAATACTTCCGCATATGGCGCCGATTCGATCAAGGTCCTCAAGGGCCTCGATGCCGTCCGCAAACGGCCAGGCATGTACATCGGTGATACCGATGATGGTTCCGGCCTTCACCACATGGTTTTCGAAGTTTCGGACAATGCGATCGATGAAGCGCTCGCCGGACATTGCGACCGGATTACAATCACGCTCAATCCTGACGGATCGGTTTCGGTGGAGGATAATGGTCGCGGTATCCCGACAGGGATCCACGCCGAAGAGGGCGTTTCGGCGGCCGAAGTGATCATGACCCAGCTCCATGCGGGTGGCAAATTCGAAAACACGTCTGACGACAATGCCTACAAGGTTTCAGGTGGCCTTCACGGTGTGGGCGTGTCTGTCGTCAATGCACTGTCCTTGCGGCTCGACTTGACAATCTGGCGTGACAATGAAGAGCATTACATGCAGTTCGCACATGGCGATGCAGTTGCTCCATTGAAAGTGGTCGGGCCTGCCAATGGCAAGAAGGGAACGCGCGTTACGTTCCTGCCATCGCCGGAAACCTTCAAGATCACCGAATTCGATTTCGAGAAGCTTGAGCATCGCTATCGCGAACTGGCCTTTCTAAACTCGGGCGTCCGCATCTTTCTGATTGACGCGCGCCATGCCGAGCATGTCGAGCATGAACTCTTTTATGAAGGCGGGATTGCGGCGTTCGTCAAATATCTCGATCGTGCGAAAACTCCGCTCTTTCCGGAACCGATTGCGGTTTCCGGGCAGCGGGACGGCATTGGCATCGACGTCGCGCTCGAATGGAATGACAGCTATTACGAGAATGTCCTGCCATTCACCAACAATATCCCGCAGCGGGATGGGGGCACCCATCTCGCCGCATTTCGTGCAGCATTGACGCGCACGCTGAACAATTATGCAGAAAAGTCGGGGCTGCTCAAGAAGGAGAAGGTCACGCTTACCGGAGATGACATGCGGGAAGGCCTGACGGCCATCGTATCGGTCAAGCTACCCGATCCCAAATTCTCTTCGCAGACAAAAGACAAGTTGGTGTCTTCGGAAGTGCGCCAGCCTCTCGAAAGCCTGATGGCCGACAAGATGGCCGAATGGCTTGAAGAAAATCCTGCACATGCGCGCAGCATCATCCAAAAGGTGATCGATGCGGCTGCCGCGCGTGAAGCGGCCAAGAAGGCTCGCGAGCTGACCCGGCGCAAGGGCGTGATGGATATCGCTTCTCTGCCAGGCAAGCTCGCCGACTGCCAGGAGCGCGATCCAGCCAAGTCCGAACTCTTCCTCGTCGAAGGTGATTCCGCGGGTGGCTCTGCCAAGCAGGGACGCAATCGCCAAAATCAGGCGATCCTGCCACTGCGTGGCAAGATTTTGAATGTTGAGCGGGCGCGTTTTGATAAAATGCTTTCGTCTCGCGAAATTGGCACGTTGATCCAGGCGATGGGAACCGGCATCGGTCGCGAGGATTTCAACATAGAAAAGCTGCGTTATCACAAGATTGTGATCATGACCGACGCAGACGTGGACGGCGCGCACATCCGGACGCTGCTGCTGACGTTCTTTTATCGGCAAATGCCGGAAATCATTTCAAACGGTCATCTCTTCATTGCGCAGCCGCCGCTTTACAAAGCTGTCCGCGGCAGAAGCGAGGTGTATCTCAAGGATGACGCCAAGCTCGACGATTTCCTTATCGAAGCTGGCGTCAATCTCTCCGCGCTCGAGACGATGGGCGGCGCGCGGAGCGGCAATGACCTCGCTTCACTCGTCAATCATGCGCGGCGGATGCGCAGCCTCATGCGTTATGTTCCCAAGCGTTACGATCCGGCAATTATCGAGGGCTTGGCACTCGTGGGAGCGCTTGATCCGCAGCTTACCCCTGAACAGAGAAACGCCGCTGCGATCAAGGCGGCGGAGTGGCTGACCAATGCCGATCCTGAGGGAAACTGGCAGGGCAGCCTGAGCGCCGAAGGTGGCTATCACCTCCAGCGCCTGTGGCGCGGTGTGACGGATCACCATATTATCGAAGCGAGCTTCATCGCCAGCCAAGAGGCGCGCCGCCTGCACACCTTGATTGCGGAAGTCGCCGACAATTATGCGGCCGGGTCCAGGCTTGTTCCGATCGGCAAGGCGACCGCAAGCGTTGAGGAGGTAACGGAGGCGCAAGCTGACGAGGATGCCGAGCCAGCTGTCATTTCGACACAAGGCGTTGCAATCACGCGCCCGTCGGAACTGCTTGATGCCGTATTGGCGACGGGCCGGAAGGGTCTTTCAATCAGCCGATACAAGGGCTTGGGCGAAATGAATGCAGAACAGCTCTGGGAAACTACACTCGACCCGGAGAATCGCAGCCTGTTGCGGGTCGAGGTTTCGCAGGCCGATCTGGCGGACGAAATTTTCACCCAGCTCATGGGCGATATTGTCGAGCCGCGCCGCGAATTCATTCAGGAGAATGCCCTGAACGTGGCGAATCTTGATGTTTAGTCGGCCGGCCTGCCTTCTCCCCCTTCCCCAAGCGACCATCGCCCATTAAGGCGGCGGCGCATCGGGAAGGAACGGGGACGCGCGCATGAAACTTTTGACCGGCAATTCGAATCCGCCGCTGGCGAAAGCAATTGCGGACTATCTCGATGTCCCTCTGACCGAAGCGAGCGTCCGGCGGTTTGCGGATGAAGAGGTCTTCGTCGAAATTCACGAAAATGTCCGGGGGGAGGATGTCTTCGTTATTCAGTCGACCAGTTTTCCGGCAAATGACAATCTGATGGAATTGCTCATCATGATCGATGCGCTTCGCCGCGCTTCGGCGAAGCGCATTACGGCGGTCGTACCCTATTTCGGTTACGCAAGGCAGGATCGCAAGCCGGGGCCGCGTACGCCGATTTCAGCCAAGCTCGTGGCAAATATCATCACATCTGCAGGCGCCAACCGCGTCCTCTCGGTCGATCTGCATGCTGGCCAGATTCAGGGCTTCTTCGACATCCCGACCGACAATCTTTACGGCGCCCCGGTGATGTCGGCTGATATCCAGGCCCGTTTCGGTGACCAGAACATCATGGTCGTCTCTCCCGACGTGGGTGGGGTGGTGCGCGCCCGCTCTCTTGCCAAGCGGCTCGACAATGCTCCGCTCGCCATTGTGGACAAGCGTCGCGAACGCGCCGGCGAATCCGAAGTCATGAATATCATTGGCGATGTGGAGGGACGGTTTTGCATTTTGATCGATGATATCGTCGATTCTGCAGGGACCTTGTGCAACGCTGCTGCTGCACTCAAGGCAGCGGGTGCCGCTGGTGTCGTTGCCTATTGCACCCATGGCGTGCTTTCCGGCGCCGCAATCGCGAGGGTGGAGGCTTCGGAGCTGACTGAACTGGTCGTAACCGACTCGATCGTGGCGCCCGATTCTGTTTCGGACGCCGGCAAGATTCGCAGGCTGACAATCGCGCCCCTGGTGGGAGAGGCGATCAAGCGCATTGCAGACGAAAGCTCGGTCTCAAGTCTCTTCGATTAGGACAAAAATGACGTCCGAAACAAAAAGGCCCCGGAAAACCGGGGCCTTTGACTGTGTGCGATAGTCGCTTTGGCGTCCTAGCGGATACCGAGAACAACATCGAGCCAGGACCAAAATCCGCGGGCTGGCTTCTGCACCTTAGCTTTCTTCGACATGGCAAGAACCCTCTGACTGCAGGTGAAGAAGGCGAAATGCCCCCTACCGATTCGCATGGTTAACAAGAAATTAACCATAATGCAATTTTTGGGCGGAGAATATTGCTTCGACTTTGGCTGTAACTATAGGAGCGAGTTCATTGCTTTTGAGCTGTGGCTAATACCGCAACACGGCGAGCGTGAAGAATGCTCTGCCTGAAGGACTATTAACTCACGCCGTTTTTAGTGGGACTGCGCCGCGCTTTTCACCGGGGGCTACTGAGAAGCCATTTTGGTCAAAGACAGCATTCGAATGGCCCTATTCGTCCACAACGACGACAAGGCTCCCTCGAAGGTCACATATTGTAAAAGGCGTGCACTAGTTGCCGTTGGCAGCGCGCCTGTCTTGCGAAAAGATTTGTTCGGTTAGTTCCGGAAGCTTCATAGGCTTTCCGATCAGATATCCTTGGACCATGTCACAACCAAGGCGAGCCAGCGCTTGCAAAATGGCTGGTGTTTCCACTCCTTCGGCAACGACCTTGCGGCCCAGCGAATGGACCATCCTGATTGTAGAACCGACAAGGATCAGGTCGTCATTATTGGTATCGATATCGGCAACAAACTGCTTATCGATCTTGACTTCGTGAGATGGCAGGATCTTGAGATAATCCAATGTCGCATTCCCCGTGCCATAGTCATCAATTGACACCTTGATGCCGTGTTCGACGAGCGACCGCATCATGGCGATTCCCGGTCCGTTTCTATCAAGCTTTCCAGTCTCGGTGATCTCGAGGATCAATTTTGACGCCGGGAAGTTGTGCTTCTTGAGTATGCGGTCAACGAAATTGAGCAAGTCGGGCTTCTGGAGCAACTGGACTGACAGATTGGCGGAAATTGCGAAATCAGATCCCTCTGCATTGATCTGCGCTGCCGCGGCTACCGCCTGATCAAGCACGAAGCCTGTAAGTTTTTCGATGCGGTTGTGCTTTTCGGCAACCGAAATGAAATCGTCCGGACCGATCAGGCCACGTTCCGGGTGGCTCCAACGCACAAGGGCTTCCGCTCCGACGATGCGATTGGCTTTTACGTCAAGCTTTGGCTGGAACGCGACCCACACTTCCCCGTTATCGACTGCATGATCCAACCTGCTCAGCAAGGATAACTGCCAGGCGGCTTCGTGAAGCCGCTCAGGATCATAGAATTTCCAGATGTCGTTGGCGCGCGCAGCTTCTTCGGCACATAGCATTGCGCTGCCGATGCGGCTCGTCATCGGGCGTTCGTAGTCGGCGTCCACTCCAAATGCGATTGAAATGTCAATTTCGCGTCCATCGATCGGCAGTGCAGTGCTCAGAATCGCCTTCAGCCCTTCCAGATGATGGGCCAAGTCCTCGCCCATCGGAAGTTCACTAAACCAGAGAAGGGTGTCCTCGCTGTGGAAAATTTCATCATCATCTCCGCTCAGCACAACGCGTCGACAAATTTCGTCGATGACTGCGCGCTCAACAAGGCGGTCAAAACTTGCGGCGATTTCTGCATAATTGCGCATTTTCAACGCAATCAATGTTTCATGTCGGGTAGTGCCAGCATAGCGGAGTGCCGCGAGATTGGGCAGGCCAGATACGATGTTGGTCTGGCTGCTCCTGAGCACACGCCGCAGCGTCGTCGCGCGATAGGCAATAATTGAAAACAATAAAACAGCGGGGACCACATCGACGGTAATCAACCTCTGATCAAGGAAGATCGGCAGCACCCCGAAGACGACAATCGCCGCCCCAGATGTCAACCACACAACTCGCATCCGCTTGGTGTAAAGATGAGCAATCGCAAGACCGAGGCCAACAAGGTATGCCGGAAGCCAGCCCCAATAATCAGGAAGGCCGCGCCGTAGGGTTTCTGCCCCAATTACCTGAAAATAGACACCGGGCAGCCAGCCTTGTGACGCAATATGGTGAAAATCGTTGAAGGCAGCTGCTGTTGGCCCGATGACAACGTCGCGGTTGGCAATCCGATTGTCCGGGACCCGATTCCGGACAATGTCAACAAGACTGTAGGTGGGAATAGACCGGGCCTGAATTGCCCAGTCGGGACGATAGTGATCCCATCCCTCTACATCAATGCCCGCGATCACCGTCGACATTGACCGCACGCGCTGGCCATTGAGAGTGCCGTTGAAGGGAATCCTGACTGACAGACCGAACGGCGTTATCTTGCCGTTGAGTGAGGTGAGTTGAGCCTCCTTCGTGAACTCTGGGCGCGGCCCTATCTCGACTTTCTGGTCTGTTGCGGCGTCCTTCGTGTTGATCACCCCGAGAAAGACGCGCCCAGCGTGGCGCTTAAGAGCGGCACTGAAAGCGGCATCTTGGGACGGTGTTGTGGGATCAGCATAGGCCTTGTCGAAGAACACCCTTCGCGCTCCCATTGCGAACAATTTGTCCAGGGCTTGGGCATCGATATGACGCGGATAGTCGAGGCCCCCCAGTTCGTTTGCAGTCTTGTCATCTATGCCGACAACGACTGCATCGATCTTGGAATCCCGGCTTCGCACGACGTCGCGGCCAGCCTGAATCAGGTCTTCGAGAGGTTGCCCAAATTCAATGGCGCCGCAAATAAGAGAAAAAAGTGCCGCCCAGAGCAGCACGGAAAGGCGCCGATCCCTGTTGTCCGCATTTTCGCGACGTTCTGCGGTCCGAGCGCGGTTCTTCATGTCAAGCCAGTGCTCAAGCGGCAGCGGCGCGAAAAAGACATGCGCAACCCGATCGTGGCAGAGTGTTTTTGACACCCGGATCTTGAACAGTTCGGCACTGCGGTACGCCTCTTGCAACCCGTCTGGAAATCATCGGATTTCCGAGACTTGATCCTTAATGAAGGAAAACGAACAAATGGTTATCGATCGGAAAAGCAAAGAGCGGCTCTGGCAATCTTCCGCCGCGATCATTTCGCGGCTAAGGCAAGAGGATCATGTCCGACCAATCGCCTCTTGATACGTTCAAATCTGTGCTTGCAGGCACTGCCCGCGCCATGGCGCATGAGCCGGAGATCGAACTCGCTTTCACCGCTGACGCACCAACGCAAAGCGGCAAGAATTTTCGCGTTCCGATGCCGGGACGATCGCTGCCGCCCGACCAGGTAGCAGAGGCGCGTGGATTTGCCGACGGCATGGCTCTGCGGTTGCGCCATCACAGCGACGCTGTGCATGCCATCAATCGACCCGGAGATCCGACTGCCGCTGCCGTATTCGATGCAATAGAAGCCGCTCGAGTTGAAGCGCTGGGGGCAAAGTCCATGGAGGGCGTTCGTGCAAATCTCTCGCACGCGCTTTCCATGCGCATGCGTTCTGACCCGATTGCTCGGGCCTTGGCAGTTGATGAGGTGCCATTATCTTCGGCCATTGGACTGCTGGTGCGCGAACGGCTGACGGGTGACGCGCCACCGGAAGTTGCACTCAATGGCCTCAACATGGTCAGAGATTGGATAGAGGAAAGGGGCGCAGCCGACCTGGACGCGCTTGGCCTTGCAATCGACGATCAGGCGGCGTTTGCAACACTTGCGCAAAAGCTTTTGGCCGATCTCGACCTGATTAACGCGAATGACGAATTCGATCCGAACGAAGACGGAAGCGACGAGGATTCGGATCAGGAAGAAGGCTCCGATCAAAGCCAGGAAGAAGGCGAGGACGGCGATTCACAGGCCGAAATGGAGGCCCGCGCAGACGCCAGCGAAGGCGATGCCGACGAAGGCAATGAACAGGAAATCGAGTCCGACTCCGATATGGAAGCGGATGGCGAACCCGGGGATGAGGGTGAGGAAGGAATGATGCCCGTGCGGCCGAACCGGCCGCTTTCTGACTTGCCGCCCAGTTTTGACTACAAGGCCTGGACAGACAAATATGATGAAGTCATCGCGGCCACTGACCTGTGCGATGAGGATGAACTGACGCGCTTGCGGGCCTATCTCGACCAGCAACTGCTTCACTTGCAGGGCGCGGTGACCAAACTGGCCAACCGCCTGCAGCGCCGCCTCATGGCACAGCAGAACCGCAGTTGGGACTTTGACCAGGAAGAAGGGATTCTGGATGCGGCGCGGTTGGCGCGCGTCGTGACGGCTCCCGGCCATTCGCTGTCCTACAAGATTGAGCGCGATACCGAATTTCGCGACACGGTCGTGACGCTGCTGATCGACAATTCGGGATCCATGCGCGGTCGGCCCATTTCCATTGCTGCAATCAGCGCGGACATCATGGCGCGAACGCTTGAACGCTGTGGTGTCAAGACAGAGATATTGGGGTTCACAACGCGAGCCTGGAAGGGCGGGCAGAGCCGTGAATCCTGGCTGGCAGCTGGACGGCCCTCTTCGCCCGGGCGCCTCAACGACCTGCGCCACATTCTCTACAAGGCCGCAGACGAGCCTTGGCGGCGCGCGAAAAAGTCGTTGGGCCTGATGATGCGTGAGGGTCTCCTGAAGGAAAACATCGACGGCGAAGCGTTGCTCTGGGCTCACAGCCGGCTCATCGCCAGACCGGAAGAGCGCAAGATCCTGATGGTTATTTCAGACGGCGCCCCGGTCGATGATTCGACGCTGTCAGTGAATAACGGCGCTTATCTTGAACGGCATCTGCGCCAGGTAATTGGCTGGATCGAAAACCGCTCTCCCGTCGAACTCTGCGCCATCGGCATCGGCCATGATGTAACCCGCTACTACCAGAAGGCCGTGACGATCATGGATGCCGAGCAGCTTGGAGGCACAATGGTTGAACAGCTTGCAGGCCTATTCGATACCGACAATTAGAACAGTCGCTCAGCAATCAGAGTTGCGACTGTCAGCACAAGTCCGGCGAGAAAAGTGCGATAGGCATAACCCAGGAACCGGTATTTCTTGCGCTGCAGGACTTGGCCATTCTGGTAAATGTCGCGCAGCATGGCACGATAGATGGTTTCGTCACTTTTCAGTTGCTCCAGAACCGTATCAGCAAATTCATCCTCGCCCATTGCAGTGAAGGTGCCGAAGAACAGGATGTTGGGACTGCCACCCGGGCTTGGCTTCGTCGCGATGGACGGCAGGATTGCAAACACGGCGAGCATTGCTGAAATGAAGGAGAAGAGCGCAAGCACAAGTAAGGCGGCCGTAACGCCCTGTCTGCTTGCCTGCCCGACCGAAATCGTGAAGACAACGAAGGTTGCCCCCATCAGGATGGAGGCCTTTTGGTCCGCCATTTGACTGAGCGTCAGGTTGATCTGTTGCGTCGTGCGCACAAGGTGCACGGCATTGGGCGAATAGGGTGACTTGTCGTCAGGCATCGCTAGCTCTCCCCGGACGATGTGCTTCATCGTCACACTTGCATGATGGGCGCCGACTTGCCAAGTCTTGCCGCCTTCCTGCCGCATTCTGGTGAAATAGGCGCGACATAAAATTACAAGGAATTGCCATGACTGACCGGGCCGCCATAACCGAGACCGTTGCTGCCCAGATCGAGCCCTTCAACAAGAAGGGCATCGCTCTGACGGACGCAACAAGTTTCCAGCACGATCTCGAATGGGACAGCCTGACCGTGATGGATTTCGTTGCTGCGATCGAGGATGAGTTCGACATTCTCATCACAATGAACATGCAGGCTGAAATCGAAACCGTTGGCCAACTTGTCGATGCTG
Organism: Aquisediminimonas profunda; assembly: GCF_019443285.1. GTDB lineage: Bacteria > Pseudomonadota > Alphaproteobacteria > Sphingomonadales > Sphingomonadaceae > Aquisediminimonas > Aquisediminimonas profunda. The sequence continues at coordinate 312,163 of NZ_CP080327.1, read as the reverse complement.
TTGCGAGGTTGAAATCGGAATGACTGACCTTTTCTCAAAGTTCGATGCCCTGATCGCGGAAAAGGCTGCGCTCATGGCGACGGGCGTACGCGATCCGATCGGAATCGTGATGGACGAAGTCAAATCGCCGACAGAAGCTGTCATCAAGGGCAAGGATACGATCCTGCTCGGCACCTATAATTACATGGGAATGACCTTTGATCCGGACGTGATCCGAGCGGGCAAGGAAGCACTTGATTCATACGGGTCTGGCACGAATGGCAGCCGTTGCCTCAATGGCACGTTCCGGGATCATATCGACGCCGAAGACGCCTTGAAGGAATTTTACGGCACGAAACATGCCATGGTCTTTTCAACGGGATACCAGGCGAATCTGGGCTTTGTTTCAACCGTTGCAGGCAAGGGCGACTATGTCATCCTCGATGCAGACAGTCATGCATCAATCTATGATGGGTGTTTTCTTGGCAACGCCGAGATCGTTCGCTTTCGTCACAACAGCGTCGAGGATCTTGACAAGAGGCTCGGTCGCCTGCCCGTGGAAGCCGCCAAACTCGTCGTTCTCGAAGGCGTCTATTCGATGCTTGGCGACATTGCGCCGCTCGACAAGATGGTCGCCGTTGCCAAGAAGCATGGCGCCCAGGTGCTCGTCGACGAGGCACATTCGATGGGTTTCTATGGCCCGAATGGCCGCGGAGTCTATGAGGCTCAGGGACTGGACGGAGAGGTCGATTTCGTGGTCGGTACCTTCTCGAAATCGGTTGGCACGGTGGGTGGCTTTGTCGTGTCCAATCATCCCAGTTTCGAGATTTTGCGGCTGGTTTGTCGTCCCTATGTTTTTACAGCATCCTTGCCACCCAGTGTGGTCGCGACCGCTGCGACTTCAATTCGCAAGTTGATGCATGCCCACAACAAGCGCCAGCATCTTTGGGAAAATGTTCGCCAGCTGCATGGCGGCCTCAAGGCGCTTGGCTTCCGCCTCCCGACAGAGACGCCTGAGTCTGCCATTGTCACCGTCCTGCTCGATGATCAGGATCAGGCCGTTACCATGTGGGACAGGATGATAGAGCTTGGCGTCTATGTAAATATGGCGCGACCGCCTGCGACACCAGCTGGCACATTCCTGCTTCGGTGCTCCCTGTGTGCCGAGCACACACGCGAGCAGATCGATACGGTGCTTGGCCGGTTCGCCGAAGCGGGTAGGGCAGTCGGCGCAATCGCGTGAAAATCCTCGTTGTCGATGATGACAGCCGTATCCGTCAGATGACGGCAGATGCGTTGCGCGACAATGGGCATGACGTTTCAGAGGCTGACTGCGGCGCAACTGCACTGGCATTGCTTGACGAAAATATCTCGGTGCTTTTGACCGATGTGCAGATGCCAGGGATGACCGGTCCGGAACTGGCCGATGCCGCACAGTCCCGTTATCAGCGGTTATGTATCCATTTCATGAGTGCGGACACGGGGGGCATCCCAGTCGAGGCCTTCCGTGGACGTCCGGTGCTCGCCAAGCCCTTCACTCTGTCGGAATTGCTTGCGCTCGTGGAAAATTGATCGACCTTTTGCGTGATCAGGCCAAGACCCTGCCGACAAGCCCTTCAAACAGTCTCAGCCCGTCGGTGCCGCCATGAGCGGCTTCAATCATCCGCTCGGGATGCGGCATCATTCCCAGCACATTGCCTTCGGCATTGAGGATGCCAGCAATATCGTTGACTGAACCGTTGACCTGCTCCTGATATCGAAATGCAACCCGGCCCTCGCCCTCAAGGCGATCGAGCGTGGCTCTGTCCGCGAAATAATTCCCATCATGATGCGCAACCGGAATGGTAAGCAGTTCATCCTGCTCGTACCTGCTCGTGAAAATCGACTGGCTGTTCGCCACACTGAGCGACACATCGCGGCAGACGAAGTTGATCCCGGCATTGCGCATCAGCACACCTGGCAAAAGACCGACTTCCGTCAGGACCTGAAAGCCATTGCATACACCCAGCACAGAAACGCCGCGCCCCGCGGCTCTCACGACAGCGCGCATGACGGGCGATTGCGCCGCCATCGCGCCCGACCTGAGGTAGTCGCCGTAGGAAAACCCACCCGGAATGGCGATGATATCCAACCCGTCCGGCAGCTCGGCTTCCCTGTGCCAGATCATCTCTGGCACCCGACCGGTTGCAAGTTCGAGAGCCATCGCCATGTCGCGATCGCAATTGGAACCGGGAAAGACAATGACAGCGGATTTCATGGCCTCAGGCCCTTTCGATACGGAAATTCTCGATGACTGTGTTGGCCAGCAATTTGCGGCACATGTCTTCAACCGCAGCCTCGGTGACCGAATCGTCCAGGTCGAGCTCAATCAACTTGCCTTGCCGAACACTGTTGACGCCAGAAAAGCCAAGACCTTCAAGCGCGTGATGGATCGCCTTTCCTTGCGGGTCGAGTACGCCGTTCTTGAGAGTGACATGGACTCGCATCTTCATCGGGCGGACTTTCTGGGCAAGAGTGTGGGGTGCGCCTGCCCGATACCGGTGCACTGACCGCAGGGCAAGATTCATCTTTTCTTAGGCATGAGCCCGCACACTTCAATGCGGGGGTTCAATCACGGCCAGGGACTCGTCGTGGGAAAATGGGATGAGGATTGCAGCGACTGCCCTCTTTGTGGGCCTTTTCGCCTTTGGACGACAAGTCATTGGCTGGCACGATGAACTTGGCAAAGTCCAGATGGTCCTGGTTGCGTCCTTCGTACTAGGATACTTCGCGGGCTTCCGTCGTTCGGGGTGATCAGCCAAAAGTTGCGGCTGAGGGCGATTTTCCGACGTTCGCAGAAGCCGAAAGTGCACTCGTCGAACGTGGCGCGCGCGTCGGAGAGGGTTTTCCTATAGACATTCGAGTGCGGCGAGGCTCTTGGCCCCCATCCCTGCCTCTATTCGCCTCGCCGCCAACTTCGCCGCACAGCAGCAACGACAACTGGCCGATTGCGGTTGTTGCTGCGTCAAATCAGAAGCCGGGTACGGCAAAATCACAAGTGTGGTGGACAGGGCTGGATTCGAACCAGCGTACGCTCTCGCGGGCAGATTTACAGTCTGCTGCCATTAACCACTCGGCCACCTGTCCATGGTTGCGCTCGGGCGAGGCAGGCCCTTGGCGAAGGCGCACGACGAAGTCAACCGCTGTGGTTCTTTTCGACATGGTGCTGCACGGCCTGGGCAAACATTGCGCCGCGGTCAGGTGCGTGGCGAAGGAAAAGCGATGGCTCAATCAGTTCAAGTTCCATCAGCTGGAATTCGCCATCGGCACCGCGGATCATGTCGACCCGCGCATATAGCGGGGGCTCGTGCAACGCGCTTAGGACCGAATTCGCAAGATGTTGCGAGTTCAGCGGCGGCTCTATCTGGATTTCCGTGCCACCAAACTGCTCCTGGACGCGAAAATCGCCCGCAGCCGGACGTTTAAGAATGGCGTGACTGAATTCTCCGCCAAAGTAGAACAGGCTGAACTCACCTTCTTCAGAAATTGCTGACATGAGTGGCTGGATTAGCATTTCGCGCAGGGCAACGTCGGTCGGAACCGGATCTCCCGGCCGCAAAAGATGGGTACCCTCCGCGCCACCTGAAATTGTTGGCTTTACCACTAAGGCGACGTCGCCAAAGATTGCACGCGCGGACTCGAGATCCTGATCGCTAAAGGATGAAGCAACGCGAGTTGGAACAATGGCTACTCCGCGCGATTCCAGCGCGACGAGATAGGTCTTTCTTGTGTTCCATCGCAGTGTTGGAAGCGTGTTGGCGAAGGGAAGCCCGCGCCAAGCGGCAAGGTGCGCATCCCAAAGGACCGGATCGTGTTGATAACCCCAGACCAGAAGGGGCATGATCAGGTCGAATTCCTTCAGGTTGCCTGGATCGCGCCATTCCCTGAACGAGACAGCTTCTCCGAACACGCGTCGATAATCTCCCGCATCGGCGTGCCAATTGACATAATAGTCGAGCGCGGGTGTCAGTATGGCAAGGCGCATCTTGGTCTCAGTCTTGGTTTGACTAGCGGTCGGAACTGTCGAAGCGCAGCCGATAAGCCCTATTCAGCTGGGGTTGCAACACTTGCGAGCGCGATAGTTCGAGGTCGCAGTTGGTTGCGAATCGATTCTTGCTCGGTCAAATTCTGCAAGACTGATTGCAGGCGAACGTCGCGTGCTGGGGTTTCCCGCTTAACCATGGTCAGTCTTGCGGTTACGCCGCTTTGATTCTTGCTGCGCCAGATTGGCGGCGAACTTCTGCGGGCTTCGATGGTTAACAGCTAGTGGTCCGCAACTTTTTTCGGGCAATGACCTCGTCTCAAAACAAGACATAAACCCCAGAATTCAGCCATTTCTTCGATAGACTACGGTCGCCGTTTCGGGCATTTTAAGGCCTCATTTTTACGGGGTAAGTGAAATGAGCTTGGTTTCTCGGGCGACTTCTGTCGCATGTGCTTTGGCACTCTCAGCGGGTGCGTCTGTCTCTTCGGCGCATGCGGCCACCTATGTATTCAGCTTGACGGGCGGATCTTCGAGCACGAGCGGTGCCGACGCCAATTCGCGTACATTCACTGCGACGAGTGGTGGGACGACACTGAACATGCGCGTGACCGGCTGGAGCCTTACGTCAGCGACCCAAGCGGGCGTTGTGCAGGACTCCTATTTGGGTTTTTACAGCTCCGGTCTGGGCGTAACGTCAGGTGATGAAAACGGATCCGGCAACACGCATACGGCTGACAACCAGAACCGGTATGATTTCTTCATCCTGCAATTCGACAAGGCCGTCAGCTTAGTGTCGGGAAAGTTCACACCATTTTCTTTGGGCAACTCCCTCGATACTGACGCGACTGTTGGCTTCGGTACGACGAATACGCCTTGGAATAGCCAGCCGGCGCTTAACAACCAGAGCTTTGCAACGCTTTCGGGCGTCTTCAATGGCGGATTCTCGACGCTGACCGGTGGGGGAACGACCAATACGCGCTTGCTGAATCCGGCTGCCAATGTGGGAAACATCTGGCTTGTCGGCGCGGCCTTCAACAATGCCGATCGCAAGGTTGATGCGTTCAAGTTCTCCAACCTGACCGTCTCGGGGAGTTCAGCTGTTCCAGAGCCGGCCACATGGGCCATGATGATTTTGGGCTTTGGCTTCGTCGGTGCCGCGATGCGCCGCAGGAATGTGCAGACCAACGTCAGCTTCGGCTGAACACGGTATAAGGGAAAAGCAAGCCGCGCGACTGAAAGGCCGCGCGGCTTTTCCTTTTACTTGAGCTTCAATTCCTGGAGTTGCTGCTGGCCCATGCTCTTGCGCATGGTGCTGCGGGCTCCGTAAGCCGTGTCCAGCTTTCGCGCGTCAGACTTCATGAACGCTTCAAATTCCTTCTGCTGCCGCAATTGCTCGGCAGCATCATAGACTTTTGGATAGACAGTAACGAGGAAGAGGTCCGGCTCGCCAGCACGGGCATAAGGATTCGCGAGGACTTGATAGCTGGTGATATAGCCCTTTGACTTAGCGAACTCCTGCTGAGCTTTCCATGGTCCGGCGAGATAGTCCATGTAGTTCTCGAACTGCCCGTCAAGGACGTCAATGCCCGATACATCCGTATAGTTGCCTGGTGTGTAGGACGATTCCTGCGCCAAGGCAGGCGAAGACAAACCAAGAGTGAGCGCCATAATGGCGCCTGCAAAAAGACCATTTCTCATTTCAAAGCATCCCTGTTGGGGCCGCAGACCAAGCGTGGCCATCACGGCCCGGTTTCAAATCTCACGCACGACACGGCCATGGCAAGTGCGGCGCGACCTCCGATTCCGTTGTCCGGATCGGGACTCGTCTCCACCTTGGACAAGACGCAGGCTAAGGCCATTGGTGAAGCATGGCAAGGTTCCATCAAGGGCTCAGCTTGATGCATGACTGACGCAAGAATCTGTCCGGTACGGGGGCTGACAGCCCGTCGTCGCCCTGCTAACAGCCTTGGCGAACGTTCCGCACATGCAGTCATGCGCCGTGCCGGATTTCGGGACATTTCAGCCCCGTGCAGTGGCAATCGCCAATCGGCTCGCCCTTGCACGCGCAATCAGGGGAGACCTTCATGACAGCCGTTGGACAAGACACGCTCGGGACACGCTCGACACTTGATGTGGGAGGCAAGAGCTACGCCTATTATGCGCTCAACAAGGCGGCTGCCAAATTTGGCGATATTTCCAGGCTTCCGTTTTCCATGAAGGTCCTGCTCGAAAACCTGCTGCGGTTCGAGGATGGCGGATTTACGGTCTCGACAGGCGACATCCAGGCTCTCATCGACTGGCAGAAAAATCCTACCTCGGATGCCGAAATCCAATATCGCCCTGCCCGGGTCCTGTTGCAGGATTTCACCGGGGTTCCCTGCGTGGTCGATTTGGCCGCTATGCGCGATGCCATTGCCAAGTTGGGCGGGGACACGTCGAAGATCAATCCGCTCGTACCGGTACACCTTGTTATCGACCATTCGGTCATGGTCGACGAGTTCGGCCATCCAAAGGCCTTCGAGCAGAACGTCGAGATCGAATATCACCGCAATGGGGAGCGTTACGACTTTCTGAAATGGGGCTCGAAGAGCCTCGACAATTTCAAGGCGGTTCCGCCGGGCACCGGCATCTGTCACCAGGTCAATCTTGAAAACATTGCCCAGGCAGTCTGGACGTCGACCGATGCAAGCGGCGCTACGGTCGCCTATCCGGATACCTGCGTCGGGACCGACAGCCACACGACAATGATCAACGGGCTTGGCGTGCTTGGCTGGGGTGTTGGCGGGATTGAGGCTGAAGCAGCGATGCTTGGCCAGCCCGTATCGATGCTGATTCCTGAGGTGGTCGGATTCAAGCTTACGGGCGTGTTGAAGGAAGGCATAACCGCGACCGACCTTGTGCTGACATGCACGCAGATGCTCAGAAAGCACGGGGTGGTTGGTCGTTTCGTCGAATATTTCGGGCCGGGCCTGTCCTCACTGACACTCGCGGATCGCGCGACGCTGGCCAACATGGCGCCTGAATATGGCGCGACATGCGGCTTTTTCGGCATTGATGAAAAGACACTGGATTATATGCGCTTGTCGGGGCGTGACGAATCCCAGATCGCGCTCACGGAAGCCTATGCCAAGGTACAGGGCCTGTGGCGTTATTCAGACTCGCCGGATCCGGTCTTCACCTCGACACTCGAACTTGACATGTCGACGGTTGTCCCGAGTCTTGCCGGACCGAAGCGTCCGCAGGACAAGGTTGCCCTGACCGACGTTGACGACGTTTTCAATGGCGAACTTTCATCCATCTACAAGCACGACGGTTTCAAACGCGTTCCCGTCGAAGGCAAGGCTCATGACATCGGTGATGGCGACGTCGTCATCGCCGCGATTACCAGCTGCACCAATACATCGAATCCCGGCGTCCTGGTTGCGGCAGGTCTCGTGGCGAAAAAGGCCAATGCCTTCGGGCTGAAACCGAAACCCTGGGTGAAGACTTCACTCGCGCCGGGATCGCAGGTCGTCACTGACTATCTGGTGAAGGCCGGGTTGCAGGAGCATCTTGACGCAATCGGCTTCAACCTGGTCGGCTATGGCTGCACGACCTGCATCGGCAATTCCGGTCCTCTTGCCGAGCCGATCTCCAAGGCTATCAACAGCAATGATATTGTTGCGGCCTCAGTCCTCTCGGGCAACCGCAACTTTGAAGGCCGGGTGTCGCCGGACGTCCGCGCAAACTTTCTCGCGTCGCCGCCCCTTGTCGTCGCCTATGCGCTGAAGGGCACTGTGACCGAGGACTTTACCACCACGCCGATCGGGCAAGCGACCGACGGGACGGACGTTTACCTCAAGGACATCTGGCCGACCAACCAGGAAGTGGCCGACACAATGGCCGCAAATATCGACCGCGCCATGTTTCAGGCGCGCTATGCGAACGTCTATCAGGGCGACGCGCATTGGCAGGCTATCCAGGTCGAAGGGTCCGAGACATACCAATGGCGCGCCGGTTCGACCTATGTTGCCAACCCTCCCTATTTCGAAGGCATGACAATGACGCCGGCACCGGTTGGCGATATCATTGAAGCGAAGCCGCTTGCGATCCTTGGAGACTCGATCACAACGGACCACATCAGCCCGGCGGGCTCGATCAAGGCTGACAGTCCGGCCGGTACCTGGCTGATGGAACACCAGGTTTCCAAGGCAGATTTCAATTCCTATGGTGCAAGGCGCGGCCATCATGAAGTGATGATGCGCGGCACCTTTGCCAATATTCGCATCAAGAACGAAATGGTCCCGGGAATCGAAGGGGGCATGTCGCGTTATGGCAACGAAGTCATGCCGATCTATGACGCCGCCATGCGCCACAAGGCCGATGGCACGGCCCTCGTTGTTGTCGCCGGCAAGGAATATGGCACGGGTTCGAGCCGTGACTGGGCAGCCAAAGGCACCAATCTTCTCGGAGTTCGTGCCGTCATTGTCGAAAGCTTCGAACGCATTCACCGCTCGAATCTGGTCGGCATGGGCGTCTTGCCGCTCCAATTCAAGGATGGGGATACGCGCACGTCGCTTGGCCTGACTGGCGATGACAGCTTCACGATCAAGGGCATAGCCAGCTTGAAACCGCGACAGGATGTGGACGTGCTCGTAACCCGAAAGGATGGGAGCAGCTTTACCTTCACTGCGCTTTGCCGGATCGATACGGCCAATGAAGTCGAGTATTTCATGAACGGCGGCATCCTGCACTATGTGCTGAGGAAGCTGGCAGCCTGAGCTCAGCCCCATTGATCCTTGTCGAAGTCGTCGGGTGGGCAGGCGCAATTCTCATCCTGCTCGCTTATATCCTGTTGACCTTGGGCCGCCTCAAGGCGCAGTCGGTGGCCTATCAGGTAATGAATGTCGTTGGCTCGATGGGCTTCCTGATCAATGGCTGGGTAAACAGGGCACTGCCATCGGCGGCGCTCAATCTTATCTGGATGGGCATCGGAGTATATGCATTATGGAAGATGCGCAGGACCGACTGATCGATCTTTCACACGAGATTGAACATGGCATGGTTACGTTCATGGGGCTGCCCGCACCGGTCATCTGCGACTATTGGGAGCGTGAGGCATCGGGCAGCCATTATGACGATGGCTCGACCTTCCAGATCGGGCGCATCGACATGGTCGCGAATACTGGCACGTACATCGATAGCCCGTTTCATCGCTTTGCGGAGGGCAAAGACCTTGCTGGACTCGATCTGTCGCAATTGGCAGAGCTTGACGGAGTCGTCGTCCACCAGCCATTTGAGCACGGACTTGCCGTCGATACGAATGCTTTCGCAGGCCTGGATGTTTCGGGGAAGGCCGTGCTGGTCCATACCGGTTGGGATCGGTTCTGGCGTACCGAACCGTATTTCGAGAACCATCCGTTTCTGACGGAAGCCGCAGCGCGCCTTCTGGTGGATCGTGGTGCCGCGTTGGTCGGGATCGACAGCTACAATATCGACGATACCCGCACCCGCTCGCGGCCGATCCACACGGCGCTTCTCGGCGCGGACATTCCGATTGTCGAGCATATGACCAATCTTGGGGCATTGCCGGACAGTAACTTCCGCTTCTGCGCGGTACCGCCAAAGGTAAAAGGCTTTGGCACGTTTCCTGTCCGCGCCTTTGCGGTCGTTGCAGGTTGAACCCGGACGGGGAATCCCGCCGCCCTGCCATTCCCCGCACGGTATGGGCGCTTGGCTTTGTCAGCCTGTTCATGGATATTTCGTCCGAAATCATCCACGGGCTTTTGCCCCTTTTTCTGACGACAGTGCTTGGCGCGAGCGTCGCCTTGGTCGGGCTAATCGACGGAGTAGCTGAAGCGACTGCCTCGATTTCCAAAGTCTTTTCTGGCTATGTTTCCGACAGGCTGGGACGTCGCAAGCCGCTCATTCTTCTTGGCTACGGCCTTGGGGCCGCCTCGAAACCGCTCTTTGCTCTTGCCGTCGGTCCAATACCGATTCTCGGTGCCCGATTTGTAGACCGTATCGGAAAGGGACTTCGCGGCGCGCCGCGCGATGCGCTGGTAGCCGATGTCACGCCGCCGGAAATTCGGGGACGAGCCTATGGGCTTCGTCAGTCGCTCGATACGGTCGGGGCCTTTGCCGGCCCGCTTGCGGCGGTCGGATTGATGGCCCTGTTTGCAAATGACATGCGCAGCGTTTTCTGGGTCGCAGCGATTCCTGGATTTGTTGCAGTTCTGCTTGTTCTCTTCGGGATTGAAGAAGGCAAAGAAGCGATAAAAGCCCAACCGCAAGCACCCGTCACCATGAAGGACCTGCGCGCGCTAGACCGAAGCTTTTGGGCCGTCGTCGGGATCGGCATTGTCTTCACGATGGCACGCTTCAGCGAGGCCTTCATTGTTCTCAAGGCGAATGCTGCCGGACTGCCCCTTGCCCTTGCTCCGCTTGTCTTGGTTGCAATGAACCTTGTCTATTCGCTTGGGTCCTATCCCGCAGGCGCAATGGCAGATGATCGTGGGCCCGTGCGCCCGATGCTCCTGGGGCTTGCCTGTCTCGTCGCGGCTGACTTCTGCCTGGCATGGGCGCAAGGCTTGCCGGGGGTCTTTGCCGGCATTGCCTTGTGGGGCGCACACATGGCGCTGACACAGGGGCTGTTGGCCAAAATGGTCGCCGAATCTGCGCCCCCAGCTTTCAGGGGCTCCGCATTCGGCCTGTTCAATCTGGCTGTCGGCGTCACCATGCTCGTCGCAAACCTTTTGGCGGGAGTATTTTGGGATATGTTCGGGTCGGCGGTGACTTTTGGCGCCGGGGGTGGATTCGCCTTCCTTGCCTTGGTTGTCATGGCCGAAAGAGGAATGCGCAGGCCTATTTCACGTTGAAGGGCAATTCACCAGTGACGTTGTGCCCATCATTCCCAGCAGCGGACCATTTCAGGACATAACCCCCGGTTGGAAGCGCACGCTTCAAAAGCAAAGTGACGGACTTTCCATCCGCGCTCATCTGCGTCGAGTAGCCGGCCATTTTCATCGGGGGGTGGTCTGCCATCCCCGGCATGCTCACCATCATCAGTTCGGTTTTGAAAGTCGTCGCAACCACCTTGTCAGAGAATGTAAGAACAATCTTTCCCGGCTTGGCGATTTTTGCATTTACAGCCGGACTCGAAGCCGTGAGCTTCACATGAGCGAACAATGGGTTGGCTATGCAGAGCGCGGCGAGAGTTGCCATCTTTGACAGTCTGCTGAATTGGGTCATAAGTCGTTCCTCGATCAAATCGGTCAATGAAAGTAATTGCACGGTCGCAAATCGGAAATTCCACATCGGACCTTGCCGAAGCGTGAATGCCCTGTTCACCCATTCGGCGACAGCCCTATAGTGCAGATGGCGAACGCCGCTTTGCGCAGGTAACAAAAGTCTCCATTCAGCGAAACTTGATTGATGAAACCGAAACAGAAGATCCTCGTCCCGCTACTTGACCGTCGCGGAGTGCTCAAATGCGCAGCCTATGCTGGCGGAAGCATCGCGGTTACGTCACTTTTTCCCGCTTGGGCTGCGAGTGGGTCGCCGGGAATTTCAAACGCGCCTGAAACGCTCAGCGGCGATTCGATTTCGCTCTCGATTGGGCAGGCTCATCTTTCTGTCGGCGGGAAAGCCAGTCACGCATTTACGATCAACGGCACAGTGCCCGGCCCGATCATTCGGCTGAAGGAAGGGCAGAAAGTCCGGATCGCCGTAACCAATACGCTCGATGAAGACACGTCAATTCATTGGCACGGGCTGCTACTGCCCTTCCAGATGGACGGCGTGCCCGGAATCAGCTTTCCGGGCATCAAGCCGGGCGAAACCTTCAACTATGAGTTCGAGGTCCGTCAAGCCGGCACCTATTGGTATCACAGTCATTCGAACATGCAGGAGACCATGGGCCAATATGGCGCCATCGTGATTGATCCCGCGAATGCCGATCCTGTGGCCTATGACCGGGAGCATGTGATCGTCCTTTCGGACTGGAGCGCCATGCACGCGATGGAGCAAATGCGGAAGCTGAAGGCCATGGGCGGCTATTTCAACATGAACAAGCAGACGCTTGCGGGCAAGCTGAAAGGCAGGGACCAGTCTGCTGCGGAGCGCCGGATGTGGGCCAGGATGCGGATGGACCCGACCGACATTGCCGACGTCACCGGGTCGACCTATACCTATCTGGTCAACGGCCATGACACGACGGGTAATTGGACCGGTCTCTTCAATCCCGGTGAGCGCGTTCGGCTTCGAATCATCAATGCTGCCTCGATGACCAACTTCAACGTCCGGATTCCGGGTTTGCCAATGATTGTCGTTGCGGCAGACGGCCAGAATGTCCAGCCGGTTGAAACGGATGAGTTCCAGATCGCTATCGCTGAAACCTATGATGTGATCGTACAGCCTTTGGAGGATCGGTCCTTTGGGTTCATTGCAGAGTCGATTGACCGTTCCGGCCTTTGCCGCGCTACGTTGGCTCCACGCATAGGGATGGCAGGAGATATTCCATCTCTGCGTGATCGCCCGCTGCTGACGATGAAAGACATGGGCATGGGCGACATGAACATGTCGGGCGGAGATATGGCGGGGATGGATCATGCCGCGATGGGTCATGACATGGGCTCAATGAAGATGCTTGATCCTTCAGTTGCCCCGCAGGTGAAGATGGGGCCCGGCGTGGCCATGCTCTCTGTGATGCCTGTCGATCGAACGGGAGAGCGACCAACGGGCCTGGAAGATGTCACGCACCGCGTATTGACCTATCGCCAACTCAGATCGCTCGACAGAAATCCTGACCCACGTCGTCCTTCACGAGAGTTGGACCTTCATCTCACTGCGAACATGGAACGATACATGTGGTCATTCGATGGCGTGAAGTTGAGCGATGGTGCCGAGCCAATCCCTTTTCGCCACAATGAACGGGTCAGGCTGAACCTGATCAACGATACCATGATGCCGCATCCCATTCACCTGCATGGGCACTTCTTTGAGCTCGTCACCGGCGATGCCGGTCACCGTCCCTTGAAGCACACCGTGAACGTCCTGCCTGGCGGGAAGGTGTCGCTTGACCTGACCGCCGATGCCCTCGGCGACTGGGCATTTCATTGTCATATGATGCTCCACATGATGGCGGGCATGTTCCGGGTTGTGACTGTCCGACCGGATGGTGGCGAGGCATGAGCCGCCATCTCTGGATAATCTTTGGCTTGGCGCTGGCTTCACCGGTCTGTGCACAGACGGACCAGCCCGAAAGCGAAGTCGGTGACACGCCTGCGCCCGCGCCAACAATGGATCATGCGGCTGATGCAATTTTCGATCCAGTATTAATGGCTGCGGCGCGGAATACGCTGCGTCACGAAGCGGGTCGCATGACGAGCTATAGCGTTGTGTTCAACCTCGCCGAGTTTCGCGTCCAGCGAGGCCAAGATGCTTATCGCTGGGAGGGCGAGGGATGGATTGGGGGCGATATCAATCGCTTTGTCTTGAAGACCGAAGGGGAAGGCGCGGTGGGCCATGGCGTCGAGGCAGGCGAGGTGCGCGCGCTCTACTCACGGGCGCTGGATCCCTGGTTCAACCTTCAAGTGGGCGTTCGGCATGATTTTGAGCCCGGGCAGCCGCGCAGCTATGCTTCCGTCGGCTTTGAGGGATTGGCCCCTTATTTCGTCAAGCTTGAAGGTGCACTCTTCCTGTCGGACAAGGGTGATGTGCTCGCGCGACTTGAGGGATACTACGATGAACGCATCACTCAGAGGCTCATCTTGCAGCCGAGAGCCGAACTCAACTTTGCCGCGCAAGATGTCCCGGCGAATGGAATTGGCTCGGGCCTCTCGGAAGCTGAACTTGGCCTTCGCCTGAGATACGAAGTCCGTCGCGAATTCGCGCCCTATGTCGGTATTTCATGGGAGGGAAAGCTCGGCGACAGCGCTCGCTTCGCCCGCGCCGCCGGAGACAGGGTGCGGGCTACAAGCCTGGTTTTCGGGGTGAGGGCATGGTTCTGAACCACTCCGGACGGCGGGGCCGTCGACGTCTCCATCTGTTTGCCAGTCGTGCTCACAAATGGCTTGCACTGTTCATCGGTGCCCAATTGCTGATCTGGTTTTCCAGCGGGGCCCTGATGAGTTTCCTGCCGATCGAAAAGGTGCGCGGCGAACATCTTGTAGATCGTGCGGTCGTCGAACCGTTGCCGCACGCCATGAAGTTGGTTGATTCGAACCGTTTGATCGCTTCCGCCGATGGGCCGGTCGAGGCGATCACATATCACATGCTCGGGAATCGGCCCGTTGCTGCGTTGAAGACGACCAAACGGACACGCCTGTTTGATGCCGAGACAGGTGCAGCAGCACGGCCCGTCAGCGCTGAGGAAGCCGCGGCGATCGCATTGGCATCCTGGCGCGCTGCTTCACGGCCATCGACTACTGTCCGTGCCGTGACGGCGGAAAGCCCGGAATATCGTGGCGAGTTGCCGGCTTGGCGCGTTGCCTTTGCCGATCCGGACAATACGGCGGTTTATGTCGTGGCGGGGGATGGACGAATTTCTGGGGTCCGGACTGGCACATGGCGTCTCTATGACTTTTTCTGGGGCCTCCACATCATGGATTGGAAGAACCATGAAAATTTCAATACGCCCTGGCTCCTTGGCTTTGCGATTGGGGGATTGGTGCTGGGCATTTTCGGAACGATCCTGCTTTTCCTGCGTTGGCCGTTTCGCCGGCGCCCATTGCAATCCTGAGATCTGCTACCGGCTCGGAAGCGCTAACATTGCCGGGTCGATGCGTTCATCATTCCACTTCAGACCCCAATGGAGATGTGGACCGGTCGCACGTCCTGTTTTGCCCACAGCACCAATAATCTGACCTTGGCGGACCATTTCGCCAAGTTTCACGTCGATGCGCGAAAGGTGCAGGAACGCACTGTTGAGCCCCATGCCGTGGTCGATCATCACAAGATTGCCTTCAAGAGTGAACGGTCGCGCTGCGGACAGAATCACGACCCCGTCTGCGGGTGCCAAGACCGGCGTGCCTGTTCCGCTCGCCAAATCGACACCGGCATGAGGCGCGCCGGGCGAACCGGCATAGATTCGTTGCGCTCCGAAATGCCCGGTGATGCGTCCCGGGACTGGCCAGATGAAATCCTGTCGCCACCCCTGGGCACCGGTGACGATCCTGCGCGCGGACGCGATCTGTTCAAGTTCGGCCGGTCGCCGTGCTTCGAATTCTGCGTCTGGTCCGGAATAATGCGGCAGGCGGTAGAGGTTTTCCACAATCCAGCGGGTGGGGGTCACCGGCAATGTTTCTGTAATGCTGGTCCCGTCGTCGAGGACTGCTGTCAGGACAGTAGCCGGCCCATAGTCACGCCCGAACCCCGCAATAAAGTGCCGATCCGGCGCGAAGGGTACGTCGTGTCCGTCAATCGCGAGCCGGATCGTGCGCGGCGGAACGACGCCGCGAACCAGTGCGCCTTGCTGCGGCTGGCGATTGATCTGAAAGGTCCCTGAAGTCTGCGCCGCAGTTGGGAAACCTCCTGCCACAGGCTGAGGCGCGGCATCTGCACTTGTGAAAAGGAGCGTCAATCCCGAAAGCACCGTTGCGGTGCGGAAGGATATCATTCTTCCAGCATGGCCTTTGTTGCTATTTCTGCAGTCGCATAGGGTTCCTGACGCACCACGCTCCAATAACGCAGCAAGTCCAAAGGGATAGGCGCGCCGGATTTGGCGCAAACAACATGTTCACCCTGAGCGAGAACGCGAAAACCGTTCGCCATATAGTGGAGCTTCGCTGTTCGGCCTTGAGACATCAACATTGGCATCAAACCTTCATTTGCCGTCACAGCAGGCTTGGCTGGTCGGGCTTCGGGCGATCATAGGCCGGTCTGCCCTCTTGCTCAACCCGCACCGGGACTTCACCATCCGCAAAGGTCAGGGTGAGCATCTTGGCGCGATTGGCATTTGTAACGCTGCTCACGACTCCGCCCTGTCGGTCTTTCACCAGAACATAGCCGCGTTGCAGCGGCTTTTCGGGATGGAGCGACTCCGCTAGCCTCCAGATCTGCGCCAGGCGTTGTTCGGCATTGGCCAAGCGCTGCGTCAGCATTACGGGCCGAAGCGCTCCACTGACCCGGGCGAGGTCACCGCGAGCGTCCGAAAGGCGATGCGAGAGCCCTCGACGCAACCGGTCACTGAAATCATCGACCTTCTGCCTTTGCGGGCCAAGGAGCGTATCCAGCGAAGGCAATCGCCGGGCCGTGGCGATCAGCCGCTCATCGGCTCGTTCGGCATAGCGGCGGACAGCTCGCAATGCGCGAGCCTGCGCCGATTGCAGGCCTGCGAGCAGTTCCGCGCGGACCGGAACCGCAAGCTCAGCTGCAGCCGTTGGCGTCGGTGCGCGGACATCTGCCGCAAAATCGCACAGGGTCGTGTCGGTTTCGTGCCCGACCGCGGAAATGACCGGGATTGTGGATGTGGCCACTGCCCGGACGACGATTTCTTCGTTGAAGCCCCACAGATCCTCTATCGACCCGCCACCGCGTGCGACGATAATCAGGTCCGGACGGTCCGCGCCCTGCATTGCCGAAAAGCCCGAAACCGCCGCAGCGACCTGTTCCGCCGAGCCATGCCCCTGCACCAGCACG
Source organism: Aquisediminimonas profunda (assembly GCF_019443285.1). Taxonomy (GTDB): domain Bacteria; phylum Pseudomonadota; class Alphaproteobacteria; order Sphingomonadales; family Sphingomonadaceae; genus Aquisediminimonas; species Aquisediminimonas profunda. The sequence goes on along the minus strand of NZ_CP080327.1, from coordinate 295,542 downwards.
GGCCAGACGATCACGCGGGTGGGGCATCGGTCAGCCAGTCTATGAAGGATATCACGGATGACCGCACCAGTTGGAGAAGTCACAACCCCGATCGTGCGCGGCAGGAAAGGCAGCTGGCGTTTGCGTGCTGCATCGAACAGCCCTTCGGCTTGGAGCTTGACCTTCAGCTTTTCGAGCAACGCCAGCAGGGCACCTTCGCCTGCGATTTCCATCGAGTCGATGACAATCTGGTAGCTGGAGCGCCCCGGATATGTGGTGAGCTTGCCCGTTGCAATGATTTCGACACCGTCCTGGGGAACGAACGGGATGCGCGCGGCATTGCCTTTCCACATCACGCCGTCAATCTTCGCATTCTCGTCCTTCAGAGAAAGGTAGAGATGGCCGGACGTTGCGCGCTTGAAGCCCGAAATCTCGCCGCGGATGCGGACGTGGCCAAAACCCTGCTCGACATGACGCTTGAGGGCCGACGATATTTCGCTGACCGAAAGCACACCCGAATTGTCGCCCTGCCGTTCCTCGGCTAGGAGGCGCATCTCATCAAGCGGGGGCGTGTCTTCTTCCATGAATATCCTTTTGATCGGCAGCGGCGGGCGTGAACATGCGCTGGCATGGAAGCTCGCGCAATCGCCCTTGTGCGATACACTCTATGCGGCCCCGGGCAACCCCGGCATTGCCGAGGAAGCGGAACTGGTCGATCTGGCTATCGCTGATCACGCAGCGGTCGTGGCCTTCTGTGCGGGCCACGATATCGGTCTGGTCGTGATCGGCCCGGAAGGTCCGCTGGTCGATGGTCTGGCGGACGTGCTGCGCAGTGCCGGCATCCCCGTCTTCGGGCCAAGTGCCGCGGCCGCGCAACTCGAAGGGTCCAAAGGCTTTACCAAGGACTTGTGCACGCGCGCCCGTATTCCGACTGCGGCGTATGCGCGGCATGATGACAAGGATGCGGCGTTGGCGGACTTGCCGCGCTTCGGCCTGCCTGTCGTGATCAAGGCCGACGGTCTTGCTGCGGGCAAGGGCGTCATCATCGCCGAAACGGGCGAAGAGGCCAAAGCCGCAATCGAGGACATGTTCAGTGGCGGGTTCGGCGCTGCAGGGGCCGAAGTTGTGATCGAGGAGTTCATGACCGGCGAGGAAGCGAGCTTCTTCGCCCTGACAGACGGCACGAGCATCGTCGCGTTCGGATCGGCGCAGGATCACAAGCGCGTGGGAGATGGCGATGTCGGTCCCAACACTGGCGGAATGGGCGCTTACAGCCCTGCGCGCGTCCTGACACCCGCGCTTGAAGCGCGCGTCATGGCCGAGATCATCGAGCCGACCGTGGCGGCAATGGCAGCGGCGGGCACGCCCTATAATGGAGTGCTCTATGCCGGGCTGATGCTGACAGCGGATGGCCCCAGGCTGATCGAGTATAACTGCCGTTTCGGTGATCCGGAATGCCAGGTGCTGATGATGCGCTTCGCCGGTGATCTGGCCGAGTTGCTTCTGGCGATTGCCAGGGGACAGCTGGCCGCCGCAGAGCCGCCCGTCTTCACCGACGATGTTGCGCTGACTGTCGTCATGGCCGCCAGGGGATACCCCGGCACGCCGGAGAAAGGTGCCCGGATCACCATAGGGGATACAGGCGCCGTCAAGGTCTTCCACGCGGGCACGGCGCTCCGCGATGGCCAGCTGATTGCCAGCGGCGGCCGCGTCCTCAACGTGACGGCGACGGCCCCGAGCGTGACCGGTGCGCGCGCGGCGGCCTATGCCGTCGTGGATGCGATCGATTTCCCGACCGGGTTCTGCCGCAGGGACATTGGCTGGCGCGAAGAGGCGCGCGAACAGCAAGGCTGATCAGCCGGAGGGAGGCTCCTCTGCTGTCCCAAAGGGTCGGCCCGTCCGGCGTTCAAGCTCCGCGATCCAGTCCGGTCGGGCGGAGAGCCGCGCGTGCAGGGCTGGCGGGAGCCTCAGTTTCTGAACACCCGGACCGGTTTCGCGTTCGATACGCCGCAACGCAGCGCGCAAAGCGGCACCCACCGGGTCGCCCCGCACAGTCTCGGGAAGCGAGGCGCGCACCCGGCGACGCACGATCTGCATGAAGCCGAACCCGTTGATCGCGGTGCGCTCGAACGGCTGGGGCAGCGCGGCATCGAACGCATCGCTGGCCGCCTTGCGGGCAGTCTTGTCGGGCATCGTCGGGAAGTCGACACCAATCGAACCGCCAATTCCGTGCCGCACGATGGCTTCACCGACGGCTGTGGCCGCCGCGACCGACAGAGGCGCCGGCGGCAGGCTGCCGTCCACATCGAACAGCGTCATCGCGGGCGTGACGGAGAGCCGCAGGACGCCGCCCGGAAAGGCGATCTCCCCCCGCTCTGCCTCGTCCAGCACTTCGGACCAGCCTGATGCCTCGAAGAGGTCGGCCTCATGCGGATGGCAGTGGCGGACGGGATGTCCGCTGGCGGTGATCCGCGCGAGCAGATCGGGCCCGGCCGCCGGCTCGGCGTCATCAAGCACCGCAACAGCCTTGGGCAGCTTGTTGCGACCCGGCTCGGGGATCGCCTCGCGAACGATGCGGACCTTCAGCGATGCGCCTTCGCTGATCCCGGGCGGGATGCCGTCAAGCAACGCGTCGCCTTGCCCCGGAAGGGTCACGCGCCCCTGCAAGCGCGGCACCAGCACGTCGACCAGTCGGGCCAGGGCAACAGTTCCGGCACGCGGTCCGCTGCCGTCGCACTCGATGGCCGCCTCGATGATCCGGCCATCGCTGACCAGCGCTGCCCGCGCTTCACCGATCCCGCGCTCGTAAAGCCATTCAGCCAAGGGCAACGCCTGCCGACTGGAGCAGGGCGCGCGTCTCGTAAAGCGGCAGCCCCATGACACCGCTGTGCGATCCGGACAGGTGGCGGACAAAGGCCTCGGCGCGGCCCTGAATGGCATAGCCGCCCGCCTTTCCGTGCCATTCGCCCGTCTTGAGATAGGCGGCTATGTCCTCCGACCCGAGCCGCTTGAAGGTCAGGATCGAGGTCGACAGCCGGTGGTGCGCCTTGCCTTGCCCGTCCACCAGAGTGACGGCGCTGAGCACCCGGTGACGCCGGCCGGACAGGAGCGACAGGCAGGCCAATGCCTCCGCTTCGCTTTCCGCCTTGGGCAGGATGCGGCGCCCTGCGGCGACCACCGTGTCGGCGGCCAGGACGAGGCTTCCGGGATGCCGGGCGGCAACAGCCCCTGCCTTTTCGGCTGCCATCCGCCGTGCATAGAGATGGGGCACTTCGCCCTTGAGGGGGCTTTCATCGATGTCCGCCGGATCGATCGCATCGGCAACAACGCCGAGCCGCAAGAGCAACTCCACGCGCCTTGGGCTTGCGGAGGCCAGAATCAGCGGCATCGGATCGGCGCCGCGCGGAGAATTATTTGAAGCGATAGGTGATCCGGCCCTTGGTCAGATCATAGGGCGTGAGTTCAACGAGCACATCGTCCCCCGTCAGCACGCGGATGCGATTCTTGCGCATCTTTCCGGCTGTATGGCCCAGAATTTCATGATCGTTTTCGAGTTTCACACGGAACATCGCATTTGGCAAAAGCTCAACCACGGTGCCCCGCATTTCAAGAAGTTCTTCCTTGGCCATAAAGTCCTGTTGGCAAATCCTGCAAAAAATTTGCGCGTCCTTAGCGCGCGAAGGACCGAAAGGGAAGATGGCGCGGATTCGACGCCCAAACCGCGGCCGGGGGACAGGCGTTTTATCCGGAACTTGTCAAACTTGTCATTCCCTTCCGGTAAAATGATACCGGCCAAGGGCTGCTCCGGCGAGATGGCGCCGCATTGGCCAAAGGAGAGAAGAGTCTGAGGCTTCATCCCGCAGGATGGAGCAGATTCGGAACGAATAGGAAAGGGGTTTTTTCTTGCGAAGAGCGGATTGAGACTCGGCTAAGGTGTCGATTGTCTCTTGATGCCGGTTCGTTGCTTCTGAAGTTTCATGTGAATTGGCGTATGCGGTATTTAGGTTGGAGAGCGGACGCAGCATGAATCTCGCTGGGGAAATACTTCCAAGGCTCTCTTGGGCTGTTCGGACGGGTGTTTTCTCGACTTGTGTGACGCGTATGACTAGCATCGCTGTCGTATTTCAAATGTAAGCATCGTCAACTCGAGGAAATGCAGTGATGGGACGTGCAATTTGGAAAAAACACGCAAGCTGTATACTTTTCGCGCTTGCGCTGAGAGCTAACCCCGCAGCGGCTTCAGATTCGCAGCTGCAGTGGGCTTGGTGCGCGAATACAGGAAACGTATATTCGAACGAATTGCAAATAAGCGGTTGTACTGCAATCATTCAGGCAGGCCGCGAGACCTCGCTCAGCGCCTCCCTAGCCTTCAATAACCGGGGCGCTGCATACAAGGCGCAGAAAGATCTTACCCGGGCGCTTGCTGACTATAGCGCAGCTATCCGCGTCAATCCGAAATTTACCATCGCCTTCATCAATCGAGGCAATACTTATAGGGCCTTGAATGACATCCCACGGGCGATTGCAGATTACAGTGAGGTCATCCGGCTCAATCCGCGATATGTTAACGCCTTCATAAGTCGCGGCAATTCCTACTTTGACCAGAATGACTTCACACGGGCGATTGCCGACTATAACCAGGCGGCCCGCATCAACCCGCTAAATCCCCTCATCTTTTTCAATCGAGGTGTCGCGTACAAAGCACTGAAGGATTTTCGTCGGGCAATTGCCGATTATAGCGAAGCCATCCGCCTCAATCCGGAATTTGCGAGCGCCTTCTACAACCGCGGCAATGCCTATCAGGATATGAACGACCTACCTAGGGCAATTGCCGATTTCAGCGAGGCCATTCGTTTCAATCCGCAAAATTCCAACGCCTTCAACAATCGCGGCAATGCCTATCAGGACATGAACGACTTGCCTCGAGCAATTGCCGATTTCAATCAAGCCATCCGTCTTGACCCCCAAAATTCCGAAGCCTTCGATAGTCGGGGCCTTGCCAACTTGCTGCGAGGAGATTGGGATGCCGCTTTTTCAGATTTTGATACTGCCTTTCGGCTTTCGCCAGACCAGGCGAGTTCACAGTTCGGCCGAGGTATTGCTGCATTCCGCCTTGGAAGGAAAAATGCAGGACAAGCGGACATTGAGTCAGCAACAAGGTCAGTTCCTGACGTTGCCAAACGCTATTCAGATTTGGGAATAAATCCCAAATGAGGGGGAACTGGGCATTGCAAAAAGGACAAGGCAATCGTCATCGTCCAGAGATGACTGGCAATCCTCGAGCCAACAGAGATAACGAGATCATCGGAGACGGATCGCGCCGGATAAGTGGTCCTTTGATGCTTGGGCTTCTGACCTTGCCGCTGATTTTTGGGTGGCTATTGTTGAGACCCGGATACGCTAAAAGCACGCGGATTACCGTGGCCATCTACGCCCTCTTTATTCCATTCCTTATTGTCACCTCGAACCTGTTTGACGCGGCGGGCTTGTAAAATTCAAGAAGGCAGGGTTTCGAGTTGGCGCTGTTAGCCGGTACTTTACATCGGGGTCCAATGGACGCTCGTGTCGTGAGCAGCAATTCTTGCTGCCTTGCGCGAGGAAATGATTCTCACCGGCAAACTGACCACAAAAAGCGCCAACGAGACGAATATCAAGAAATTGAAGAAAATCTGGCTGCTCGGGCATTCGTAGATCTTCAGAATCTGAAACCCCTGATGGTGAAATGGCAGCTGATCGCACCAAACGTCAAACCATTCAAAATAGCTTTCGTTGAGCACCATCGCATAGAAGCCCAAGCTTCCGAAAAACATCAGAATGTTTGCAGGGCGAGATCGCTCTTGCCCTTCCTCACCAAGGATGCCTGCGAGGGCCCAATATCCCATGAAACAAGCAACAATGAATTCTGTGATGGTCATACTCGTGCGACGCAAATCTCTCACTAAAAGATCGTACAGTTGTATTTCATGCGCGCCGATTTGACTCACATTGCCAAAGGCCATTCGTTCAGCCGCGATTGGAGCAAGAATGTAAAATACAGCACAAAGCAGGATTGCAGCCGCAGCGCAGGCCATGAATCCGATAAGAGCAGATCGATGCGAGAGCCTCATGTTGGTGAACCTCCGTTTCGCCAGCGAATGCCCCGAAGGCTGGTGCTCCAAGGGTCGCACGTGAGTGGCCATTTCCGCAATAGGGTCGAATGCGGACATGCAAACGGTTCAAGACAGGCCTAGGTAACCCAGTTGATCGCCAGCCAAACGATCAACACTGGCGTAAGGACAAGCAAGACGATTCCCACGATCCACGCGGCCAAATCGCCATACTTGTTTGAGATGTAGCGGATCAGCCCCTCTGCAAGCGCCAAAATGCCTTCACCGTCCATGAGCAACGAGCCTAATAGAGCAAAATTTCAATGTCCGAAATGGGGTCGCTCACTGACCGGGCGCTTCGGCACATTCGGGGCCATTCGCGGCGAGCATGCAGTCCACAAATTTCAACGATTTCGAACTATTAGGTGAGCCCCAACCACCATACCAAAGGCTCCCTGCGCTATCCGATAAAGGCTAATCGGTGGGAGAATTACGGTAACGGCGATCTGCACAACGCCGAGTATGACAAAAAATATGCCCGCGAGGAGCCAGATCTTGCGGCTTTTGGCAGATTTCACTGTAGGGTGGCCTCATCCCGTTTGTGATGATTGAGTGCCAATCGAATCAAGCGCACGATGCCAAGAACCGCACTCGCCAAGAGCAGCAGAACAATCAGATAGATCAGGGCGTGAAATGCGCTCATTCCGACCTCTCCACCGGCTGATACTTGGCGATCTTCTTCAACCACTTCTTGAAGCCGTTTTGATCGTCATGGATTTCAAGCTCGCAGAAACTCATTGTTGAATAGTGTGATGCGTCTCGTTTGCTGTCAAATTTCTTCGCGCTGCCAAAGTCCGAAGAGGTCGCTCTATATCCAGCCGCGCCGTCGCATTTGGAGTCGTAAGCGGACGTGTCTTTCTCCCCATTGCCTCTGCCCGTGCACTGAACCAAAACGGCCTTCCCGCATCTCCGCTGTCTCAGGATGTTGCCCGGCCCTGTTCTTTCAGGGTTTGAAGCTTGGTTTGATGCGCAAGTCCGGCCCGGCCTGTTCAAAGGCATAGCCTGCGCTCAAGACCTTGGCATCTTGCCACTGCCCACCGATGAAGCTCAATCCCACGGGCAAGCCGTCAACCGCGCCCATCGGGACCGTCAAATGCGGATAGCCTGCGGTGGCGGGGAGTTCGCTCAGGCTGGGTGGCGCAAAGGCATCACCTTTGCCAAGGGTGGAGAGCCATGCCGGGCTGCTCGTTTGGCCAACGATCAGGTCCAGATTGTTGTCGGCAAACAGCTTGTCGAGGCCTTCGGTACGCGACAGGCGGCGGGCCTTCGCCACAGCCTCCAGATAGGCGGCACTGTCCAGCCCCGCTTCCTTGTCGGCGAGCTCGAATGTCTCCTGCCCGAAATAGGCGAGTTCAGTGGCCGCGTTGGCCTTGTTGAACGCGATAATGTCGGCAAGGCTTTTGTGCGCGACTGTGCCGGGGGGCAGGGCTTGCAGATAGCTGGCCAGATCGGCCTTCAATTCGGCCAGCAGGATCTTGAATTCGGCCTCTCCCAGTCCGCTGTCATCCGAGGGGTTCAGCTTCAGAGGCAGGACAAGAGCGCCCGCCGCCTCCAGCCGCGCCTTGGCCCTGGCAATCAAAGCGGGATCGACGCCCGGCATTTCGACCAGCCCGACGCGCAGGCCTCTCAGTCCGTCCTTCGACAGAGCCTGTGCATAATCGCGTTTGCGCGCGTCTGTCTCGACTGTCGCGCTATCCTCTGGATCGGTGCCGGCCATCGCGGTCAGCATCAATGCGGCGTCCCGTACGGTCAGCGTGATCGGCCCGGCAGTGTCCTGCGTATGGCTGATCGGCACAATGAAACGGCGCGAGACAAGGCCGACGGTCGGTTTGAAACCGACCACGCCGTTGATCGACGCGGGGCAAGTGATCGAACCATCGGTTTCTGTCCCGACAGTTGCAGCCGCCAATTGCGCTGCCATCGCTGCGCCACTGCCAGCCGAGGACCCGCATGTGTTGTGCGCCAAGGAATGCGGGTTCCTAGTCAGGCCGCCCACCGCGCTCCAGCCGCTGGTCGATTTGTCAGACCGGATATTCGCCCATTCGGACAGGTTGGTCTTGCCAAGGATGATCGCCCCCGCCGCTTTCAGCCTTGCGACCAGAAACGCGTCGCGGTTGGTAATATTGTCCTTCAGGGCCAAAGACCCTGCGGTTGTCGGCATCGCGCCCGCCGCCTCGATATTGTCTTTCAGCAAGATCGGAACACCGTGCAGCGGTCCGCGGATTTTGCCGCTGCGCCTTTCCTTGTCGAGCCGCCGGGCTTGCCTGACGGCATCCGGGTCGAGCGCGATCACCGCGTTGAGCGTCGGCCCGCTGTCATCAATCTCGGCAATACGTCTCAGATAGGCTTTGACCGCCTGCTCGCTGGTGATCTCGCCTTTGGCAATCGCCTCTGCCAGGCTCGACAGAGTTTGCTGCTCCACCGGAACCGCAGCGCCAACAGGCACAGCCGTGGCAATCAGCAGCGGCAACAGCAATCTGGTCACATTCATCATGGCCCCCTACCCGCCAGAGGTAGCAAAATGGACTAAGGACGCCAGTACCTGCGGTTGGAATCCCCGGTTTTGCTGACTATATCGCCCCGAAACAGACAAAAGGCGAGAGATCATGCAAGGCATGGGCGAAGACTGTCCGTTCGAATTCAATTTCGACGAAAAGAGCTTCAAGGTTGGCGATACGGTCAGTTACCGGGTTACCGGAAGCCTGAGCGACTGGCCGTTTGTCGGAACGTTGCTCGAAGTGCATCACGATCATGTCATCATCAGTGCAGATCCCAACGATCCCGCCAGCCGCATGCGGGGAACCCGCGAAAGCCGCCCTGTCGTCGAGGAATCGGAAATAGCCTGACGCGGCACCGCCATTCGTCTGCCATGAAAAACCCCGCCCGGATGTCTCCGGACGGGGCTTTCAGACCTTGGTGATGTGATCGGCTTACATCGCGCCATGCGCCAGTGCTGCGAGCAGCAGGAGCGCCACGATGTTCGTGATCTTGATCATCGGGTTGACGGCCGGGCCGGCTGTATCCTTGTAGGGATCGCCAACCGTATCGCCGGTCACGGCTGCCTTGTGGGCTTCCGAGCCCTTGCCGCCGTGGTTGCCGTCTTCGATGAACTTCTTCGCATTGTCCCAGGCACCGCCGCCCGACGTCATCGAGATGGCGACGAACAGGCCGCCGACGATCACGCCAAGAAGAAGCGCACCGAGCGCTGCAAAGCCGTTATCCTGCCCTGCAACAGCCGTGATCACGAAATAGACCAGGATCGGTGCCAGCACAGGCAGCAGCGATGGAATGATCATTTCGCGGATCGCCGCCTTGGTGACGAGATCGACCGTGCGGGCATAGTTCGGCTTGGTTTCATAGGTCATGATACCGGGGTTCTTTGCGAACTGGTCCCGGACGTCCTTCACCACTTCACCCGCAGCACGACCCACGGCCGTCATGCCCATCGCACCGAACAGGTACGGGAGCAGCGCGCCGAGCAGGAGCCCGACGATGACATAGGGGTTCTCAAGGCTGAAATTGACCTGGAGATCGGGGAAGAATTCCCGAAGGTCGGTGGTGTAGGCTGCAAACAGGACGAGTGCTGCAAGACCGGCCGAGCCAATGGCATAGCCCTTGGTCACAGCCTTTGTGGTGTTGCCCACGGCGTCAAGCGCGTCGGTCTTTTCACGGACCGAGTCATCGAGCCCGGCCATTTCGGCAATGCCGCCGGCATTGTCGGTGACAGGACCATAGGCATCGAGCGCCACGACCATGCCGGCGAGTGCCAGCATCGCCGTTGCAGAGAAGGCAATGCCGATCAGGCCAGCCAACTGATATGCAATGATGATGCCCGCGCAGATCACCAGTGTAGGCAATGCCGTCGATTCAAGGCTGATCGCGAGACCCTGGATCACGTTGGTGCCATGGCCCGTTTCCGAAGCCTTGGCGATCGAACGCACCGGGCGATAGTTGGTGCCCGTGTAATATTCGGTGATCCAGATGATCAGGCCCGTAATGACAAGGCCGAGCAGCGAGCAATAGAACAGCATCCGGCCGGTAAATCCACCTGTGCCATCAAGATTGGCACCGATCACCGTTTCCATGTCGCCCAGGGCATATTGGATCACCGGGTACATTGCGATCGCCGAAAGCACGGCCGTCACAAGGAAGCCCTTGTACATGGCGCCCATGATGTTCTTTCCGCCGCCGAGACGGACGAAATAGGTGCCGATGATCGAGGTGATGACGCAGACGCCGCCGATCAGGAGCGGCAGGCTCATCAGGCCGAGGATATTGTCCGCGCCCTTCACGAGGAGCGCGAGCAGAACCATCGTTGCGCCAATGGTCACGACATAGGTTTCGAACAGGTCGGCGGCCATGCCGGCGCAGTCGCCCACATTGTCACCAACATTGTCTGCAATAACTGCCGGGTTGCGGGGATCGTCCTCTGGAATTCCGGCCTCGACCTTGCCGACGAGGTCGGCGCCGACGTCGGCAGCCTTGGTGAAGATGCCGCCGCCGAGACGGGCGAAGATGGAAATGAGCGACGCACCAAAGGCCAGCGCGACAAGCGCATCGACGACGATGCGGTCATTCGGGGCATGGCCGGCAGGGCCCGTCAGATACCAGAAGAAGACCGAGATCGCGAGCAGGGCAAGACCTGCCACGAGCATGCCCGTGATCGCGCCTGCGCGGAATGCCATGGTCAGGCCTTCCTGCAGGCCCACCTGGGCTGCGGCTGCCGTCCGGACGTTGGCACGCACCGAGATGTTCATCCCGATAAAGCCGGTCGCGCCCGAAAGGACCGAACCAAGCACAAAGCCTATGGCCGAAAGCGGGCCGAGAAAATAGGCAACGAGAACTGCCACGACCAGGCCGACAACGGCGATCGTGCGATACTGCCGCCCGAGATAGGCGCCAGCGCCTTCCTGGATTGCAGCGGCGATTTCCTGCATCTTTTCGTTGCCGGCCGAAGCGCCAAGCACCTGGCGGCTGGTAACGATGCCGTACACAACGGCAAGCAATCCACACAGGATTGCAATGGTAACGATTGACATAAGGGTATTCCCTTTCCCCCAGCGAATTGAACGATCCCGAAAGGCTGTAGCCTCCCGTTTGCGGGATCCGGGCGGGGCTATAGAGGGGCTTTGCGCGCAAAGGCAAGGCTTTCGGCGCTGACAGTGTGGCTATTGATGAAGCCAGCCAAGCTTCATGGGCAGCGGCACGGCGCCGTCACGGTCGTGCAGATGGATGCCCGAGCCGCGCACGATTTGCCCGATCCGGGTGGCAGGGCAGGGTAGTGAGGGAAGCGGGCGGGCAGACGCAAAGAGCAGCTGGTAATCATCTCCGGCCGTTGCCGCCATCAGCCGCGCTGCGCGATCATCTCCACGACAGTCGCGGAATTCTGCGGAAAGCGGAACAGCATCAAGATCTATCATTGCGGCAACCCCACTGGCATCCGCCAGCCGCAGCGCGTCAATCAGCAGCCCGTCGGACACGTCCATCATGGCACTGACCGTGGGTGCCAGTGCCATTCCTGCAGCCAGCTGCGGGACGGGCGTGCGGTAGGCGCCGAGCAGCGAGGCTGCGCCCGCCATCTCCCCGCGCGCGATTGCCAGGCCAAGGCCCGCATCGCCGATCACGCCGGTCACGAACAGGGCGTCTCCTTCGTGGGCACCGCTGCGGGAGGGCACAAGTCCGTCAGTTTCTCCGATCAGCGTCAGCCCGATCGAGCGTTCGCGGGCCGAAACCGTATCGCCGCCGATCAGGGCAATGCCGAAATGGTCAAGCGCTTCGCCGAGACCCGTGATGAAGCACCTATCCCAGGTTGCATCGCCCGTCAGCGTGTAGGACGAGAGGGCTGCGAGCGGCTTTGCGCCCTTGGCCGCCAGATCGGACACGTTTGCTGCAACGAGTTTCCATGCGACGGTTTCGGCAGGGTCTTCTGGCAGGTAGTGGACGCCTTCAACCAGCGTGTCGAGCGTCAGGACGAGTCGGGTGCCGCCAAGGTCAAGGACAGCCGCATCGTCGAGCAGACCCCGGGCCGCGGGGTGCGTGGCGATGGAACGCAGCTGGTCGATGAAGGACAGTTCCGGGTTCATGGCCTGCCTCATGCCCGAGGTGCAACGGCCTTGGAAAGGCCTATTTGCCGCGTTCGGCCAGGACCCGTTCCCAGGCAAGGGCATCCTTCACCATCAGGTCCAGATTATCGCGCTGCGGACGCCAGGGAAGGGTTGCAAGAATCTTGCTGTTGTCGGCAATCAGGGCATCCGGATCGCCCGCGCGGCGTCCCTCGAAGCGGCGTTCGATCTTGAGGTTGGTCGCCCGGTCGACTGCATCGAGCACTTCGCTCACCGAAAAGCCTTTGCCATAGCCGCAGTTCATTGTGTGGCTCGACGCGGGGTCTGCGATGAGCTTTTCGAGTGCATGGACATGGGCTGCGGCAAGATCGGACACATGGATATAGTCACGCACGCCGGTTCCGTCGGGCGTCGCGAAATCGGTTCCGAAAATCGTGACATGGTCGCGCTTGCCGGTCGCCGCTTCGACAGCAACCTTGATGAGATGCGTGGCGCCGGCCGTCGATTGTCCGGTGCGCTGCTGCGGGTCGGCACCAGCCACATTGAAATAGCGGAGTGCACAATAGTTGATCGGGTGTGCCGCGGCGACATCGGCAAGCATGAATTCGGTCATCAGCTTGGACATGCCATAGGGGTTGATCGGCCGCTTCGGGCTGTCTTCGCGAACGGGAATCGTCTCCGCAATGCCGTAGGTTGCAGCCGTCGAGGAAAAGATGAAATGGCGCACACCGCATGTCACTGCAGCTTCGAGCAGAGTCCGGCTGTTCGCTGTGTTGTTACGATAATATTTGAGCGGATCCTCGACCGATTCCGGCACGACGACCGATCCGGCAAAATGCATGATCGCACCGATCTGATGGGCAGTGAGTGCTGCCGAAACGGCTTGGGCATCGCCGATATCTGCTTCAACAAAGCCGACGCCTTCGGGAACGGCCCAGCGAAAGCCGGTGACGAGATTGTCGATCACGACGACAGGCCAGCCCGCGTCGCGCAGGGCCAGAACAGCGTGGCTGCCGATATAACCGGCGCCGCCGGTCACAAGAATGGGGAATTTTTCGCTCATGAGTGGCGCCTTATTGGCAAAGGTTGAACAAAGCGCAAATCCCCGGCCAGCCCCTGAGATAAGAAAAAGCGCGGTCGGGGCTTGAAACGGGATGGCATCGCGGTTCAATGACCAGAGATAAAGAGCGAAGCAAGAAGGTCTGTATCATGGTCACGCGCAAGGCGATTTTCATCACAGGCGGCGGCTCGGGCATCGGTCGGGCGACGGCCCAGTTTTTTGCCGGGCGTGGCTGGTTCGTCGGCCTTGCCGATATCAACAAGGCGGGCCTTGCCGAAACAGCGGCACTTCTGCCTGCAGGGCAATCCGCAACCTATGTCATGGACGTGCGGGACCGCAGGCAATGGGAAACCACACTGGCCGAATTCTGGGACGCCTCGGGCGGCAGGCTCGACATATTGTTCAATAATGCCGGCATTGCACGCGGCGGCCTGTTCGAGGCGACTTCGCCCGAAGACAATGACCTGCTGGTCGATATCAACTTCAAGGGCGTCCTGCATGGTGCGGAAGCAGGTCTCGACTATCTGAAGCAGACGCCCGGTTCCTGCCTCGTCAACACCTGTTCGGCCGCCGGCCTTTATGGTTCGCCGGGCCTTGTCACCTATTCCGCGACCAAGTTTGCTGTGCGCGGGCTGACCGAAGGGCTCAATCTCGAATGGGCCGAACATGGCATCAAGGTGCGTTCGATCATGCCAAGCTTTATCGATACGCCTTTGCTGGACATCACCGCTGCCGGATCCAACCGGACGGCACGCGAAGGCGTGAAGGAAGCCGGTCTTGAATTCACGCCGGTTGAAACCGTCGCTCAGGCGGTATGGGATGCAGCCCATGGCAAGAAAGTCCACACAGTGGTCGGCAAGACGGCCAAGAATATCGCCTTTGCTGCGCGTTGGGCACCGTGGCTCATCATACGCCGCAGCTTGCGTCTCAAGAATTCGGTCTAGATTCTGTCCCGCTCCGGCACGACGTTCCATTAACCAGCTTTGTCGCTGGCCTTTATGGTCAACAAAACCTTAACACCTCTTCCAATGAGAAGAGCACTTGTCCTGACCAGCGAAGCCGCACGTCACCCGTTTCGTCGGAGTCATGTGGTTCAGCGTCAGGCACCTCCAGCCTCAAAGGAGCCATTGACCGATATGGCCTTCTTCGGCGTCAGCTTTGTCTGCTGGTTCATTGTCATCATGGGCATGATCGCCTGAGGGCCTAGCGGTCTTCGTTCGAGATCACGGTGAAAGCCCCCCAAGCGGCCGGGTGGGCCCAGCTTTCATTCCAGCCGGGAATGGCCGTGCCGTCGGCACGCTTGCCCGTGCGCACCGCCCGCATGGCACGTTGCAGGGCTTCGGCCCGCGTAATTCCGTTGCTGGACCGGCTGGAGAGCGTTTCAACTGTCAGCGCTGCGGTCGCCTCGTCGGAAACGCGCCAGTTGCTCGCCAGCAAGGCAGAGGCTCCCGCATAGAGAAATGAGCGTGCAAGGCTCGACAGGCTGTCCGCTCCGGGTGTGCCGTCTGATGACGCCGTATTGCAGGCAGAAAGCAGCACCCAGTCCGCAACAAGCGTGAGCCGAGCCACTTCAGAAGCGGCAAGCAGGCCATCGTCTGCTGCACTGGCCAGTGCAGGCGGGGTGAAGACCAGTCCCGGCTCCTCGATCCCCGAGACTTCCCTTGGAAGGATGCCGTGTGTCGCGAAGGCAACGACGCGCGCCTGCGCCAGGTTTGCATCGGAGCGCACCGCAGTTTCCGTTGCCGACGCACCAGTCCGAATGTCGCTGGGAGGAGCCTTGAACACAGCGGCCATTGCAGAAAGCTCACGCGCCGTGCCGGGCAAGGGCGCAAGCTGGCGGAGGACATCAGGGTCAGCCAGGGTTGCCCCATCATTGTCGGCAGCGTGGAAGACGCGCGTTCCCGCTGGCGTGTTCTTTCCGGCGGCAGCACCGCCAAGGACGGGTGCGCCATAGCCAATAAACGTTTCCCCGGCGCGGCTTGCCACGGGCTTTCGCTTGACGGCGCGCAAGACTGAAACAGAGGGCAGGCCAATTATGGCATAGCGATCCGAAAGCCAGGCCGAGTTTGCAAGGACTGAGGGGTCCGCGCCGTCTTCTCCCGCTTTCGGTGGCTCGGTGATCAGCACACCGAGCGGCAGGCCACTCAAGCCGCCGGTCACCGTCACGAACAGTTTCGCCTTTCCGGCAAAGGCAGACTCCACGGGCGCAACAAGATCGCGGTAAAGTGCGTAGGCGCGCGCTCGGTCATACGCTGCCAACTGGTCGGCGAGGAAAGGGGAGTTGGGTGGCGCACCTGCGGTGAGTTCTGCCTCGCTCAGGGACGCGGCGCAGGGCCCCGGATCGATCTGGCATCTCAAAAGCCCGATGGCCTTGATCGCACTCGCTGTCTTGCCGGTTGCACGGTTCCAGCTGACCTTGTCCTTCGAAATTCCGAAGCTGAAAATGTCATCGCCAACCGGAACGATCAGCAAGAGCGCCTCATCGCCGGAAAGCCGGTTGCGGGTATCCGCCACGGACAGGGCGCGCGGCTGGACGAGTTCGGCATAATCCGGGAATTGGCGGCGCAGTGCCCCATCTGCGGCAGACAGGGCTTCACCTGTTTGCTGGATTTCGGTCCGCAGCCTGTCCGCCTCCGGCTGGTTTCCCGTCGCGAGAGCCGAAAGCAGCCGATGATCGAGCTCGCGACCCTTGGCCGACAGGTCCTGCTGCTGGCGGACCAGCTCGGTCAGCGGGCCGGTGCCGGCTGCCGTGCGTGCCGCGGTCTGTGCCATGGTCAGCGCAGCGACCGAGGTTTCCATATCCTGTGCGGCTTCAAAACCCTCGGCTTTCAGCATCTCGGCCTCATTCGCAGTGGCACCGGCGCGCATCCAGTCCGACTCGAGGAGTGTGCCGAAACTGCGTGCCAGCGGATCGATCCGGCCTGCATCGGCGCCTTGCGCGCGTGCCAGTGCCTGTTGTTCGGCGCCGCTATCGCCCGCTGCTTCCCCACTGAGGCTCTGATTTCGGCGGGTGCGGGCGATGCTGGCGGCCTCACGGGAGAGTTTCAGCGCATCGGCGCTGCGCGTGGGGCCCATGTCGAGGGCCAGTTCCGCATAATCTGCCAGCGCGAGAGCGAGATCAGGATGAAGCGGCCCAAGCACTTTCCGCCGGATTCCAATGGCCCGCTGGTAATTCGGCTCGGCATCCGTGAACTTGCCCTGCAGGCGAAAATTATGGGCCAGTTTGAAATAACTGCCCGCAACGTCCGGATGGTTGGGGTTGAGCACGGCCAGCCTTGCCTTCAGCGCCCTCTCGAACAACGGCTGGGCGTCGGCGATCCTGCCCTGGGCCTCAAGGTTGGTCGCCACATTGCTGAGGCCAATCGCCGTCAAGGCATTCTTTTCGCCATAGAGTCTCTGCCAGATGGCCAAGGCCCGTGCATAGAGGGGTGCAGCCTCTGCCAGCCGCCCGCGCGCATTGAGGTTGTGGGCGACATTGTTGTAGCTCGTGGCAGCACGCCGGTCCTCGGTGCTGATTTTCTCCCGGATGGCCAGGGCGCGCGCAAAAAGGGGCGCGGCATCTTCATGTCGCCCCTGGGCCGAGAGGTTGAATGCGAGGCTGTTGTAGCTTGTCGCAACATCCGGATCGTCGGGACCCAGGACGGCAAGACGAATCTTCAGGGCGTGGTTGTAGAGCGGTTCGGCTTGCAGGTAGCGGCCACGTGCAGTGAGGTTGCTCGCAACATTGTTTTCAATCCGGGCAAGTTCGGGATCGTCATCGTCCATCGTTGCCCGGCCGATCTTCAACGCCCTGTCATAGAGCGGCTGCGCGTCCTGATAGCGACCCTGCCGGGCAAGGTTGAACGCCAGGTTGTTGGTGCTGATTGCAGTCAGCCGGTGCGACGGACCATAACGTTGCACCATTGTGTCCAGCGTGCGCGTATATAGTTTGTTCGCATCGTCGAGCCGACCAAGGGCCTCAAGTGTGGCGGCAAGATTGTTGGAAGCGGAAATCGAAAACGCATTGGCCTTGCCGTAGTTTTGCTCGAAGATCTGGAGCGAGCGGCGCAACAGCGGCTCAGCTTCTGCATTGCGATCAAGCTCGCGCATCCAGCCCGCGATCAGCATCAATGTGCCGCCAACTTCGGGATCGTTCTGGCCCTTGGTCGCCTCCTCAATGGCCAGCGCCTTTTGACCGAGCAGGATTGCATCCGTCCAGCGGTGCTTCGCCGTTGCCGTTTCAATCTGGTCCGTCAGTGCCTCAAGCGTTGCTGGACTGTTGATTGCCTGTGCGCCGCATGGGCCGGCACTGGTGCCCATCAGGAGCAATGCGGAAAACCATCGGTTCATGGCTGCAACAGTCGGGCGCAGGGGTCCCGCTGTCAATTGCGCTCAGAAGGGCAGGCCAGGGATCCGGATCCGTGGCTTTTTCGTTGTCTCTGCGGCCGCAGCCTGCGGATAGGCCGCCTTGCAACGTGCTGGGATATAGTCGCGGCCCTTGACCTGCTGGCAGGAGGAATAGTCGCTCGACGCCAGGGCATCATTGCCTTCCGCAACCGAACGCTCGATCGCGATACTGCGGAAATGATCTGCATCGCGAAAACGGTTGAGGGCATCGTTGAGCACGATCTGTGATCCGGCAAAGTCGCGGTCGGCAATCCGCGCTTCTGCATAGCTTTCGAACACTTGCACATTGGGGACGCCAGTCCCCGTTCGTGCGGCCTCATAGTAGAGCTTGGCCTGCGTACTGTTGCCCATGTCGCGCGCTGCCAGCGCGGCCATGAAGTTGACAAAGGTCGGCGCCGTCTTCGTCCCTGCCCCTATTCCCTTGAGCAGGGTGATCGCCCCGGTGAAATCCATCGAGAAATAGGCCTGCCGCGCCTTCAGATATGTGTCCTTGAGCGCAATCGCGCGCTTGTAGTCTGGCAGGGCCTTGTATCGCTTGACCATGGCGCCTGTGTCGATCGGCGGGTCTGCTGTCGGATAGCCCGCCTGGAAATAGGCGGCGAGCCCCTTGCGGCGCTCCTCGGGGGGCAAGTGCGTGTCCTTTGGGATCGCATTCGCCGAGTTCGAGAGCGCGGACGCGCCTAGCCCCAGGGCAAGCTTGCCGCCCATCCAGGCAAGACCGCGCGTGCTGCCAGAGGTGACCGCTCCCAGCAATTGCAGGGACCCGATTTGCTTCAACGATGCCTCCAGCGCCTTCTGCGAGCTTTCGGCCGTGGCCTTACCCTTCGCGCGGGAAGCAGTTTGCTGATCCATCATTTTTTGCAGTCGGGCAAAGACGTTCGCGTAACTGTCGATACTGCTGTTGGACCGGATGAGCAGGTCCAGCGCGACGGCATCGGCCTCGTCTTCCTGTTCATGGCTCCAGCTGGGCGTGAAGATGTCGTCCAGGGCAAAGCGCAGCGATTCGGTAAGCGTCGCGGCTCTTCTGGTTGCGTCATCGACCCTGTTTACATCCATTGCCGACAGGGATCCCCGGCTGGAGCGCAATTGGGATACGAGCGACCCTGCAACATAGACAGTCGAAACGGCGCCCAGCAATTGCGCGTTCCCGCCGCTGTTTACAGTTGGCGACAAATGGTGTCCCAGCAACAGGTGCGCATATTCATGCGCCAGCACGAACAGGACTTCCGAATCCGAGTCCGCTGCCTGGAGAATGCCGGTCGACATGACGATTGTATTGTCCGGCAGAGCATAGGCATCATAGGAATCGCTTGCGCGAAACAGGATGCGGGGTTGCCGTGGCAACTGTGCATAGGGCCAGCTTCGCGCAAACGCAGCGAGCGCCTTTTGCAGTTCGCTCTCTACTCCGGGCAGTGCCATGAGTTCGAGGCGCCCGGCCGCCGTGTTGAGCACCTGGTTCGAAATGCCAAGCGCCGCTCCTTGCGGCATCGTGTTCCTGTCGGCGACCATCTTTGCTTCAGAGTCGCAAATCGCCTGAGCCACCAATGTGGACAGGCGTGGCGCGGCTTCGACCGAGAATTTTCCGCGATCCTTCTTGGGAACCTTGGCGGGCTTGGGCAGTGATCCTGCGGCTGGCGCGCGGCAGGTCGGTGCTTGTGCAGACAGGGGGGCGGCAGACATCATGCTTGCCCCGGCAAGCAGGCTGGCAGTCAGGAAGCGGATGATCGGAGCCATCGTCATTCCTTGCGCATGATCACGGCCTATTTTGCCTTTGGCTTGCCGCAGCCCAGGCCGAGCGATCGTTCGACCCCTTCTTCCTCGTTCATGGCCATTTGCACGGCAACCTTGTCACACGGGGGCGTCGGCAGATCACCCACATAGTCAACCATCGTGAGACGCAGCCACACCGGCTTGCCCGCAAGCATGATGGCAACAAATCCCGGCTTCGTGCCAACAACGCGTGCAGCGGGTGACTGGGCCTTCGGCATGTCCTTTTGGGGAATGTCGCGCAGCTTGCTGCCCGTGTCGTCATAGATGGCCAACGGATCGCGCTTGTAGGCCATGATCGTCGCTGCGTTTGCAGTGGCTGGGGTCTCAACCTCTGTCGAAGCCTGCTTGGCCAATGCCGCACCGAATGGTTCGACGCTGCACAGGGTAGCCGACAGGATTAAAGTATAGATCGATCGCATCGTCATCTCCTCGGGCCTGCATAGCGCAGGGAAGAGCCCTCGGGCTGTGCTTCTCATCACAGCCTCTGTTTTGCATGTGACCGGTTAACATATCGGACCCGGGGAGTCTTGTATGGAATGGTCATGCGGATGGACGCAATGACATGAGACTGGTAGTCTCTGCCCATGTTTGAACATGTCCATGATGTGCCGCCGCCCGGAGCCGCGCCCGACTGGACGATCCCGCAGGACTGGGATGCGTTCAGCGCTGATGAGCACGCCATGTGGGATCGGCTGTTCGCGCGTCAGTGCGCGATGTTGCCGGGTCGTGCGGCAAGTGCGTTCCTGCGCGGGATCGATGTCCTGAAGCTTAGCCGCCCGGGCATTCCCGATTATCGAGAGCTCAATGCAACCCTGATGGCCGCTACGGGGTGGCAGGTCGTAGCCGTGCCGGGCCTGGTTCCCGACGACGTGTTTTTCAATCATCTTGCCAACCGTCGCTTCCCGGCGGGCAATTTCATCCGTCGCCCCGACCAGCTCGATTATCTTAAGGAACCGGACGTCTTCCATGACGTGTTCGGACATGTCCCGATGCTCGCCGACCCGGTGTTTGCGGATTATATGGTCGCCTATGGCAAGGGCGGGCTGCGCTCGCTGGGCTTCGGCGCGCTGCACAAGCTGGCGCGGCTCTATTGGTATACGGTCGAATTCGGCCTGATCGAGGAAGCGGGCGCCTTGCGCATCTACGGTGCGGGAATTGTGTCCAGCTATGGCGAAAGCGTCTTTGCGCTTGATAGCCCGAGCCCCAACCGGATCGGCTTCGACCTGTTAAGGATGATGCGGACAGAATACCGGATCGACGATTTCCAGCAGAATTATTTTGTCATCCCCAGTCTCGAACATTTGCTCAAGGTCACGGTCGAGACGGATTTTGGCCCGCTCTATGACCGCCTGGAATCCCTGCCCGATATCGCGATTGCGGACATATTGCCCGATGATCGGGTGATCACGCGTGGAACGCAAGACTATGCCAAGGTCAAAGCGGCGTAATTGGTCGTCGCCCCTGCGCAGGCAGGGCCCCTTGCGAGGGCCGGGCGACTAGGCGACCAGGTCGTGCGATCCCAGGCAACCCTCAAGGCAAATCCTGACCAGCCGCAAGCTCTGCACCGATCTCCAACACTGCATCGACCAGAGCATCGAGATCATCGAGTTCGGTTCGATGATTCGAAATGCAGACACGGATTGCGAAGCGATTGGCCAGAACCGTCTGCGATGGGACGGCAATGCCACGCACCTGCAGTTCGGTCAGGATTGCTTGATTGAGCAGGTTTAGTCGCGCCTCCGGCACTCCTTCTGGCGCATAGCGAAAGCACACGATGTTCATCGAGACAGGGGCGAGCAGCTCCAGCGCGGCGGTGGCTTCGACCCGCCGGCCAAGGTAGTGCGCCTGGTCAATGTTGTCCTGAATCGCGTGCCCGATGCGGTCAGCGCCTTGCTCCTTCATCGACATCCAGACTTTGAGTGCACGGAATCCGCGCGAAAGCTGCAATCCGCGATCTGCAAAATAGGTTGTATCGGCCGAAATGCCCTTTTGCGACGATTGCAAATAGGCCGCCGTGCCCGCGACTGGCTGAAAAGCGGCCAGCTGGGCTTCGCTATCGCGGGTAAGCACTACCCCGACTTCATAAGGCATGTATCCCCATTTGTGCAGATCGAACGCAATCGAATCGGCTAGCTCTTGGCCAGCAACAAGATCGCGACTGGCCGACCAGGCTGCCATTGATCCAAAGGCGCCATCCACGTGAAACCACAACCCGAATTCATCGGCCAATGTCCGGATCCCGTTAAGATCATCCACGGCCGCTGTATTGACGGTACCGGCATTGCCGATGATGGCGATTGGCCGCAGCCCCGACGCGATGTCCGTCAGGATCGCGGATCGGCAAGCCGCAAGATCGAGCCGATACTCGGTATCGACCGCAATCGCGTTGAAGGCCTTGCGCCCCATGCCCATGGTTTCGCACGCCTTGCGCGCCCAGCTGTGTGTCTCACTGCTGCCATAGACAACCAGCGGTGGTCCGGCGTGGAGCCCCTCTTCGCGTATATTCCAGCCTGCCTTTGCCACACGAGCCGCCAAAAGACCGTTCAGATTGGCGGCGGTGCCGCCGCTCACCAGAACGCCACTGGCGGTTTCAGGAAAGCCCATCAATTCCGTGAGCCAGGATAATACCTTCTTCTCGATGAGGGACGCAGACTGGTCATAGCCCGCCAGATGGGCATTCATGCCCGCTGCCAACATTTCGGCCAGCATTCCCGTCGGGGAGCCTGTGCCCATAACCCAGCCCCAGAAACGAGGATGAACATTGCCCGTCGGATAGGGCAGTATGTCTCGGACAAACGCGTCATAGACCTCGTCGAGAGGCAACCCGGCATGGGGAACCGGTTCATCAAGCCGGTCCTTCACGTCCTGGGGCACGGGCTGCCAGGGCGCACGCTCTCTGACCGTTTCCTGCCAGTGCAGCATGTCATAGACCATCCGCCGCGCCGTTGCATGTACGGCACCCCAATCATGCGGATCCAGTGTCATTCCATCCTCCTTCAGGCACCGAGACGCAGGGCGACCTCGGCATGATCTGCAAAGCCCTGCTGTACGCTGCCCCAACGGTCAACGCGGAATTCTTCAACAATCCGGACTGGAGCGGCCTCCCGATGCGCCGCTGCACCTCCATAGCGTGGCAAAATCCTTTCACCAATGTTCGCGAAACAATCGGCCTTTGCGGGACTTCCTGAAGGGCGCCGCGCGTGCTTCGCTCAGGCGCCTGCGTCGCGGGAACGGGCAGCCCCTACCAGCTGCCGAAATCGCCCGGCGGCTGGCTCGTTCGTCCGGTGCTGCGAATCGGACGTTGCCAGCCGAAGCGGCTGCGCTTGGTCAGACGCAGGCAGGGCCATTCGCCGCGATCCTGCCGCTCCGCCAGTCGCAACCCGTGTGCGCGATAGGCCGCGGCCACGGCGTCGGTCTGCCCTGCCAGAAGCCCGGCCAGGATGAGCGAGCCCCCGTCCCGCAGGATTGCGGAGAGCGCCGGAGCGAGTTCGATCAGGGGCCCCGCCAGGATGTTGGCAATCACCAGGTCATAGGGCGCGCGCTGGAGGATCAATTCATGATCAGTCCCCGGCGCGACGCACAGCGCGACTTGCCCCCGCCCCAAGCCAAGGGGCACGCCATTGACGGACGCATTTTCGGCCGTGACGTCGATGCTCACCGGATCGATGTCGGAGGCCGTCAATCTGGCGCGCGGCCAGAGGTGGCACGCGGCAAAGGCGAGCAGCCCCGTTCCCGTGCCGATATCCGCGATATGATCGAAGCGGAGGCCGTGGGACTTCATCCGGTCGAGCATCTCGAGGCAGCCATGCGTGGTTTCATGCCCGCCTGTCCCAAAGGCTTGGCTCGCCTCGATCAGGAAGGCCCTCGCCCCCGGAGGCGGGGGTGCGTCATGGGCGGATGTATGGACATAGAAGCGCCCGGCATGCACCGGCTCGAGCCCGGCCTGACTGATCGTCAGCCAGTCCTCATCCGGCAGATTTTCAAGCTTGGGCCGTGCCTTCGCGGCACTCGGGATGAGTGACTGGATGAGCGCAATGCTCGCCGTGTCTGGCTTGCCTTCGAAATAGGCATTGAGTTCCCAATGGTCGGGCCGGGCCTCGTCTGGCTCGCGCACGACAAGCGACGGCGGCGGCTCCAGCAGCGCGAGCGGGGTGATATCCGCATCGAGCGCCTCGGCTTCGGCGCGGGTGCAGGGTAGGGTCAGTTTCCAGCTGTTCGACATGGCGTGCCCCATTACGGACTTGTTGCCCTTGAGGGAATGCCATAGGCGCCGTTCCATGATCTGGGGCTTATTGGCATTGGCGGGCATCTGGGCAGGCATCCAGAATGCCGTGGCGGGCGGCGGCTCGTTCATCACCCTGCCAGCCCTGATCTTCACTGGCCTTGATGCGCGGGTTGCCAACATCACGTCGACGGTCGCTCTCTCTGTCGGGCAAGTCACGACAGGCTGGGGCGGTCGCAAGGCGGTCCAGGGCGTGCCCGGAATGCCGGTCTGGGTCATGCTGGCGATTTCGATCGCGGGCGGGCTGGTCGGCGCGCAGCTGATCCTGCTGACCCCGACCAGGGTCTTTGCCGACATGGTCCCCTGGCTGATCCTTGCGGCAACGGCACTGTTTGCCTGGGGTAGCTTCGGCCCGAAACCGAAGGAGCCGCGGGCGCCCCTCGCTCCGCTCCTTTCCGGGGTCGGGCTGTTCCTCAGCTCAATCTATGGCGGCTATTTCGGTGGCGGTAACGGCATCATCCTCGTGACGGTGCTGACAGCGGCCGGGCTTGCGATCCGCGCGGCGAGTGCCACCAAGAATGTTCTGGCCGCGATCATCAATGTCGCGGCGCTCGGCCTGTTCCTCTTTTCGCCGGAAGTGGTCTGGCTGAAAGCGGTTGTGCTTGGCGCCGGGGCAATGCTGGGCGGCGCAATCGGCAATATGGTGTTGAACCGGATCAATGAAAAACTGCTCCGCATCACGATCGTGCTGATCGGTGTCGTCCTCTCGATTGTGTTGTTTCTGCGCTAGATTTATTGCGACATCGCCCCTGCGCAGGCAGGGGCCTCTTGGGAATGTTTTTCGACAAAGCGTCAAACAGGCCCCTGCCTGCGCAGGGGCGACGATCCAACCTGTTTTAGCGTACGTAGCTCGCACCGTTGACGTCAAGCACCGCCCCCGTCATTGAAGGCGGCGCCGTCAATGCACAGAAGGCGGCCATTTCCGCCACTTCCTCCGGCATCGCCACGCGGCCGAGCGGAATGTCCGCCAGCAATTTGTCCCCGCCGCGGCTGGCGAGATAATCCTCGGCCATGCCCGTCATCGTGAAGCCGGGGCAGATCGCAAAGGCATAGATCCCTTGGGCCGCATAGGCGCGGGCGATCGTCTTGGTCATCGACACCATGCCGCCTTTCGATGCGGCATAATGCCAGTGCGCCGGGCTGTCTCCGCGATGGGCGGCGCGGCTTGCGATATTGACGATGCGCCCGCCACTTCCGCGCGCCTGCCAATGGAGCACGGCCGCGCGACACAGTTCGGCCGAGGCTGTCAGGTTGACCTGCATCGTGCGGTTCCAGTTCGCCGTCCAGTCATCGCTCTCCAGCGGATTGGCCTCGAAAATCCCGGCATTGTTGATCAGTATGTCGATCCGCCCGTCAAGCCGGTCAAGCGCCGAAGCCCAGAGCCGGGCAGGTGTCTCCGGATCGGCAAGATCGCCGTCTGCACTGCTGGTGGCGACAAGGGTCATGCCTTCGCCTGAAAGCCGCGCGGCAATCGCCGCACCAATCCCGCGCGACGCGCCGGTGAGGAGGATGTTGGTCATGGTTGCTGATTAGCCGAGTTGGGCTGACAGGGCCAGAGTTGGACCGATTGCCGAGCATCGCAAGATTTCTGACGGTCTGGTGCATCTGAAGGCGAGGCTGGCCGTGTTCCTGTCCCGAGAGGGCAAACAGGGACGTACATGACAAATATCCTGCATCCGACCCGTGACGGGGATCGCATCGTCACGCTCGATATCTTGCGCGGCATTGCAATCCTGGGGATTTTATATCTCAACATCCTGACCATGGGCGGCAATTGGCCCGCACTTGCGGCGAGCGGGAACAACCCCCAAGTGTTGAGCGCGGGGGCAGCAGACCAATGGGCGTATCGCCTTGTTTTCGCTTTTCTTGAAGGCACCCAGCGCGGATTGCTGGAGTTTCTTTTCGGGGCAAGCGTGATACTGCTGACCTTGCGCGCTACAGCCAAGGACGGTCCAGTCGAAGTGGCCGATGTCTATTATCGCCGCGCGCTTTGGCTGGTTGCTTTCGGCGTGGTTCACGGAACGCTCTTGCTGTGGCCAGGCGAAATCTGGACCCTTTACGGTCTGACAGCACTGTTCGTCTTTCCCTTTCGCCGCCTTTCGCCGCGCATTCTGGCCACGATCGGGGCGCTTGGACTGATGCTGGTCATGGCGATCGCCACACCCAAGGTTCTGGACAAGGTGGCATTGCAGGATCGCGTGGAGCAGATTCAGTCGCGACCGGCAGGCGCTGTGCTGAGCATGACTGAACAAGCCGATATGAAGCGCTGGAAAGGCCTTGTCGAAGAGAGGGCCAATCAAGCCAAGCAGTTGCCCGACGCAAAGAAAGCCACAGCAGGCGATTATGTCGAGAATCTTCAATATTCGACGGAATTCTGGTATCAGTTCAATTTAAGCGCTCTGATTTCCCCTGCTGCCGGGGAGGCTTTCTTCACAATGCTGATTGGCATGGCCCTGTTCAAATGGGGCATTCTGCAGGGCGGGCGATCAACCCGTTTCTATGTCGCTCTTGCAATATTGGGCTATGCCGTTGGCATCTTCGTGAAGTGGGCGATGGCGGATTTCCGCCTTGCTCATCATTTCGGCCCGGTCAGCATCGGCGCCGCCGTCTATGATTATGGCCGCATTGGCACAACATTGGGCCATGTCGGGCTCATCTGCCTTGTGCTCAAGTCGGGAATCGGACGCCGCATCCTTGCTATGTTCAAAGCCCCCGGGCGGATGCCGATGACGGCCTATGTCGGGCAAACCCTGATCTGCTGCTGGCTGCTCTTCCCCGGCTTCGGCTTCGGATTGTGGGGGCGGTTCGGCTGGGCGGACCTGATGCTCATCGCGACGGCGGTGAATGTCTTGCTTATCGGCTTCTGCAACCTGTGGATGCTCAGATACCGGATGGGGCCCTTTGAGTGGATCTGGCGCTCACTGAGTTACCTGGAACGACCTGCATTTCGACGCGACAATATCCAGTCGAACCCAACTGCCGCATTGGCCTGAGGGCCAGCCGGCTAGCTTCGCGGTCTTTGCGCCCGGCTATTCCGCGTACTGGTCAGCCGCTCGCCTTGCGATTGTGAACTTTGGTGCAGGCAGAGCGACCAACCGGTTGCGCCGCGCGGTCATTGCGCTAAAGGCCTTTTCATTGTCTGAAACCAGCCTTTGGGGGCACGCATGGCGCGATCATCCGCGCGGCCACTTTCGCCGCATCTGGGTATCTACAAATGGGGGCCGCATATGGCGGTCTCGATTCTCAACCGCGCAATGGGGGTCGGGCTCGCGACGGTCGGCATGGCGGCTCTGGTCTGGTGGCTGGTTGCCGCGTCGACGAGCAAGGAAGCCTATGATCTGTTCATGAGCTGGGCGAGCTGGTGGCCGGGCAAGGTCGTTGCGGTTGCGCTCACCTTCACCTTCTTCCTGCACCTGTGCGCCGGGCTGCGCCATTTCGTCCTTGATCTTGGCGCGGGTTTCGAATTGCAGACCAATCGCGCCTGGGCCTGGGGGACCCTGATCGGGGCATTTGTCCTGACCGGGCTGACCTGGCTCCTCATTATCTGGAAGGGACTCTGACGATGGGCAGCGGAACAGGTCTTGGCCGGGTTCGCGGCCTCGGATCGGCACGCAGCGGTTCTCACCACTGGTGGCTTCAGCGCGTCACAGCGATGGGCAATGTCGTGCTGGTGCTCTGGTTTCTCTTCGCGCTCGTCCGGTTGCCCTCGCTCAGTTATGAATCGGTGATCGGCTGGATTCATTCGCCGCTGAACGCGGTTCCGCTTGCGCTCATGATCATCAATGTCTGCTGGCACTTCCGGCTCGGGCTGCAGGTCGTGATCGAGGATTATGTCCATGGCGGGATGCGCGTCCTTGCGCTCGGCCTGCTCCACTTCTGGACGTTCGGCACGGGCGGTTTCGCGCTTTATGCCATTCTGAAAATTGCCTTTGCAGGGACGCCGGCCTGATGTCTGAAGCCTACAAGATCATCGATCACACTTATGACACCGTTGTTGTCGGCGCGGGCGGATCCGGCCTGCGCGCCACAATGGGCAGCGCGGAGGCCGGCCTGCGCACGGCCTGCATCACCAAGGTCTTCCCGACGCGTTCGCACACAGTTGCAGCGCAGGGCGGGATTGCCGCGTCGCTGGGCAATAACAGCCCGGATCACTGGACCTGGCACATGTACGACACGGTCAAGGGATCCGACTGGCTGGGCGATCAGGACGCGATCGAATATATGGTGCGTGAGGCGCCTGCCGCTGTCTATGAACTTGAACATGCGGGCGTGCCGTTCAGCCGGAACGAGAATGGCACGATCTACCAGCGTCCGTTTGGCGGGCACATGCAGAATATGGGCGAAGGCCCCCCGGTTCAGCGCACGGCTGCTGCTGCCGACCGGACGGGCCATGCGATCCTCCACGCGCTCTACCAGCAGAGCCTGCGTTATGACGCAGACTTCTTCATCGAATATTTCGCGCTCGACCTGATCATGGAAAATGGCGAATGCCGCGGCGTCATCGCGATGTGCATGGAAGACGGGACGATCCACCGCTTCCGCAGCCACGCGGTTGTGCTGGCAACCGGCGGATATGGCCGCGCCTATTACACGGCGACCTCGGCACACACATGCACCGGTGATGGTGGCGGAATGGTGCTGCGCGCAGGCCTGCCGCTGCAGGATCTGGAGTTCGTCCAGTTCCACCCGACCGGTATTTATGGCGCGGGTGTGCTGATCACAGAAGGCGCGCGTGGCGAAGGCGGTTATCTGACCAATTCCGAAGGGGAGCGGTTCATGGAACGCTATGCCCCTTCCGCCAAGGATCTTGCCAGCCGTGACGTGGTAAGCCGGTCAATGGCGCTCGAAATGCGCGAAGGCCGGGGTGTGGGGCCGCACAAGGATCACATCTATCTGCACCTCGATCATATCGATCCCAAGGTGCTGGCAGAACGGCTGCCCGGCATCACGGAAAGCGGAAAGGTGTTCGCCGGCGTTGACCTGACGCGCCAGCCTCTGCCCGTCACGCCGACGGTTCATTACAATATGGGCGGAATCCCCTGCAATTATCACGGTCAGGTGGTCACGAAGAAGGATGGCAATGACGATGCCATCGTTCCGGGCCTCTATGCCGTGGGCGAAGCGGCCTGCGTGTCTGTGCATGGCGCCAACCGGCTCGGGTCCAATTCGCTGATCGACCTTGTTGTCTTCGGTCGCGCGACCGGCTTGCACCTCAAGGAAACGCTGAAGCCCAATGGCGCGCACAAGGCCCTGCCGAAGGATGCCGCCGATCTGGCGCTCGCCCGTGTCGACAAGTTCCGCAACGCCAAGGGCGGGTCACCCACCGCGCAGGTGCGAGTGGAGATGCAGCGGACCATGCAGAAGCATTGCGCGGTCTTCCGCGATACCGCGCTCCTGGCCGAAGGCGTCGACCTGATGGCCAAGGTCAACAAGCGGATGGAGGACCTTGCCGTCACCGATCGCAGCCTGATCTGGAACACCGACCTGATCGAAACGCTGGAACTCGACAATCTGATGAGCCAGGCCGTCTGCACGATTGTGGGTGCTGCAAACCGCAAGGAAAGCCGCGGCGCACATGCGCACGAGGACTATCCCGACCGCGATGACAACAACTGGATGAAGCACACCATCACCTGGTTTGACGGCTGGGGCGGATCAGGCGGCAATGTGAAGATCGATTACCGCGCGGTGCACGATTACACGCTGACCGACGAAGCGGAGTATATCAAGCCGAAGGCGCGGGTTTACTGAGCGCTTTGGATCGCCTCAATCCGGCACTTTCTTCACCGTCTTGCCAACGGACTCAACGTCGCGGCCAATGCCGCGGACAGTGTTGCAGGCGTTGAGCGTAAGGACGCCTGCGACGAGGGCTATAAGGGCAATTTTACGTGCCATATGCGAGTCTCCGTACTTTGCGCTCGGGGCATTATAGCCAACGCGCCTGTCGCCACGCTGAATAGCGCGAGCCGATGCCAAAAGCCAAGGGGCGCTTGCCCGACGCAGGTCAAATCTGCCACAGGGAAGATTGTTCAATTTGCGCCGAAGGACATCCCGGACTTGACCATTTCTGCCGCCCCGACAGCCCGCCTCTATCCACGTGCCACCGGCTTCATCGATGCGCCGTTCGGTTTTGACGGCCAGTTCGCGCGCCTTGCCGGCGGCTTGCAGTTCTTTTCGGCCTGGGAAATCATTGCCGTTGATGGCGGACGGCGATCAGGCCAATGGCTGATTCCGGTCGAACGGATCGATGATGCGCTTTCTGGCGTCTCGACCGAACAGGCAACGGCGCTGCGTGAGATGATGGCCCGAGCGACCGGGCAGCGGGCGCCGCTTATCCTTGGCGAACGAACGATCAGGCTGGACCAGCCACAGGTCATGGGCATCCTCAACATCACGCCCGACAGCTTTTCTGGCGGGTCGGACCATATCGACGATCCCGGGTCGGCTGCTGCCATCGGGGTAGAGATGGCCGCCGCAGGGGCCTCGATTATCGATGTCGGAGGTGAATCGACGAGGCCCGGCGCCGTCACCGTCTGGGAAGAGGATGAAAAGGCACGCGTTCTGCCAGTGATCTCGAGGCTCGCCGCGAGTGGCACGGCCATTTCTCTCGATTCCCGCAAGGCAGCCGTGATGGAGGCCGGACTGGCTGCCGGCGCGCACATGATCAACGATGTTTCGGCGCTGTTGTTTGATGATCGGGCCTTGTCGGTCGTGCTGCGATCATCGGCGCCGGTTGTGCTAATGCATGCGCCCGGCAAGCAGCATGATCTGCATAGCGGCGCGCGCTATTCCGACCCGTTGATCGAAGTGTTCGACTGGCTTGAAGACCGGATTGCAGCCGTGGTTGCTGCAGGCATTCCCCTCAACAGGATCATTGCTGATCCGGGGATCGGGTTCGGCAAGGGCGTGGCCGATAACCTCGCCATCCTGAATGGCCTTTCGCTGTTCCACTGCCTTGGCGTGCCTGTCTTGCTGGGGGCCAGCCGGAAGCGGATTGTCGGGGCGCTCTCGAACGAAGCCCCTGTCGACAAAAGGCTGGGCGGTTCGGTGGCTCTGGCGCTGAAGGGTGCGGAACAGGGCATCCAGATCCTGCGCGTCCATGATGTTGCGGAAACCGTGCAGGCCTTGCATGTCTGGCGAGGGATGCGCGATGCCGCGCTCAGCCCGAGATAGGAGCCGCAATGGAAAAGCTTGTCCTCCATGAAGATCCGATCTCGGGCAACTGCTACAAGATCAAGCTGACGGCGGCCCTGCTCGGGCTGCGCATGGAATGCCGGGCCTATAGTG
Organism: Aquisediminimonas profunda; assembly: GCF_019443285.1. Classification (GTDB taxonomy): domain Bacteria; phylum Pseudomonadota; class Alphaproteobacteria; order Sphingomonadales; family Sphingomonadaceae; genus Aquisediminimonas; species Aquisediminimonas profunda. The sequence goes on along the minus strand of NZ_CP080327.1, from coordinate 264,570 downwards.
TCCTGCACGGTGAAACCCGCACCCCCCAGTTTCTCAATTTCATCAATCCCAACGGGCGCATTCCCGTGCTCCAGATTGGGGACCAGTTCCTGCCGGAAAGCAGTGCCGCCTGTTTCTATCTGGCTGACGGTTCCAGGCTCATTCCGGATGATCGCTTCGACCGCGCGGACATGCTGCGCTGGATGTTCTTCGAGCAATATAATCATGAACCCAATGTTGCCACGTTGCGGTTCTGGCTGGCCTTTGTCGGTCAAGACAGCCTGTCCGAACTGCAGAAGTCGCTTGTGCCAGGCAAGAAGATTGCCGTGGACGCGGCGTTGAAGCTGATGGACGATCATCTGGCGACGCGGAACTGGTTCGTGGGCGAAAGCATCACGCTCGCGGATATCGCGCTTTACGCCTACACCCATGTCGCGGAAGAGGGCGGCGCGTTCGACCTCTCCTTCTATCCGTCGATCTCGGCCTGGCTGGCACGTGTTGCGGCTGAACCGGGTTATGTAAAAATGTAGGAGAAGAATGACATGGGACGTTATGCATTTGCTTATCTGGCCACAGGGATCGCCTTTGCGCTGATCGATTCAGTCTGGCTGCGGACCATGTCGGAACGGCTCTACAGGGTCGAGATCGGAGAGTTGCTGGCAGACAGCTTTCGGCTCCCGCCCGCAATTGTGTTCTATCTGCTCTATATCCTGGGCATGATGATCTTTGCCGTCGGCCCGGCGATGCAAAGCGGAAGCTGGAAGACGGCACTCTGTTATGGCGCGGCCTTCGGCTTCTTTGCCTATATGACTTATGACCTGACCAACTATGCGACGCTGAAGGTGTGGAGCCTTAAGGTCACGATCCTCGACATGATCTGGGGCACGGTGTTGACGGGACTTGCAGCCGCGGCAGGTGCAGCGGTTACCAACAAGGTCTTTTCTGCGTGATGGATTTCGATAGCTGGCGTGCCCGATCGCCCTATTATGACGAAACCCATGAAGCGCTCGCCCAATCGGTGCGCCGCTTTGTCGCGCAGGAGATCGCACCCCATATAGACCGCTGGGAAGCAGAGGGAGAGCTTCCCCGCGAATTGCACAGGAAAGCGGCAGAAGCAGGCATTCTGGGGCTGCGCTATCCCGAAGCCTATGGCGGGCATAGCGAAGGGTTCGATATCTTCCACGGGCTGACGCAGACAGAAGAATTGTCGGCCGTCGGGGCAGGGGGCCTGACGGCCTCGCTGATGACGCACGGTATCGGCTTGCCGCCCATCCTCGCCATGGGTTCGGACGAGATGAAGCGTCGCGTTGCCGTCCCGGTGCTTGCTGGCGAAAAGATCATTGCGCTCGGCATTACCGAACCGTCGGGCGGTTCGGACGTGGCCAACCTCAGGACCAAGGCAGAGCGGGTTGGCAATCATTATGTCGTCAATGGTTCGAAGATGTTCATCACCTCCGGCATGCGGGCTGACTGGCTGACCTGTGCGGTGCGCACGGGCGGGCCGGGGGCGGGCGGCGTATCGCTGCTGCTCATCGACATGGAAACGCCCGGTGTCTCCTGCACGCGGCTCGACAAGATGGGCTGGCGCTGTTCGGATACGGCCGCGATCCATTTCGAGGACGTGAAAGTGCCCGCCGAAAACCTGATCGGGCCTGAAAACGGCGGTTTCATCGGGATCATGCGCAATTTCAATTCGGAACGGCTCGGCATGGCCATGGGCTGCTGCGCCTATGCGCGGGTGTGCCTGAAGGAAGCGGTCGAATGGGCGCAGCAGCGCGAGACATTTGGCAAGCCGCTGGTCAAGCACCAGTCGATCCGGATCAAGCTCGCCGACATGGCGCGCCAGATCAACACGACACAGGCCTGGGTCGATCTGTGCGCCTGGCAGGTCCAGGAAGGGCGCGACCAGCCAGCGGATTTCGCGATGCTGAAGGTGCAGGCGACGCGGATGCTCGAAGCGGTCGCCCGCGATTCTGCGCAGGTGCTGGGCGGGGCAAGCTATATCACCGGCTCCAAGGTGGAACGCATCTACAGAGAAGTCCGCGTCAATGCGATTGGCGGCGGATCAGAGGAAATCATGCTCGATCTGGCAGGTCGGCAATTGTTCGGAGGACGAGGATGAACGAGATAACCAGCGGCTGGACCGCGGAAGCCGAAGCGATCCTTCCCGATCTCGTGGCATTGCGTCGCGCCATTCATGTCGAGCCCGAGCTGGGACTTCAAAATCCCAAGACGCTGGCCAAGATCAAGGCGGCATTGGCGGGCCTGCCGCTGGAATTTCGCGAAGGTCCCTCGACGACAGGCCTGATCGCGATCCTGCGCGGATCGGACAATGGGCGCACTGTGCTGCTGCGTGGCGATATGGATGCCTTGCCGCTGCATGAGGATACCGGGCTCGACTATGCCTCGGCGACCGAAGGCGCCATGCACGCATGCGGCCATGATACGCACGTCGCCATGCTCGTCGGTGCCGCACGGCTACTGTCGGCGAAGCGCGACACGCTAGCCGGAACCGTCATGTTCATGTTCCAACCTGGCGAGGAAGGGCACCACGGCGCGCGCTTCATGCTGGACGACGGCCTGATCGACCCGCTGCCCGATGCGGCCTTTGCGCTGCACATCATGCCGAATGCGCCGCATGGCATTTTCACCGGGCGTGCCGGACCTTTGCTCGCTTCGGCCGACAAGCTGCACATGACAATCACCGGCCGGGGCGGCCATGCCTCGATGCCGCATGATGCACTCGATCCGGTGCCGATTGCCTGCGAAATAGTGACGGCGATCCAGACAATGGTTACGCGCAAGGTTTCGGTCTTCGATCCGGCAGTGGTCACGATCGGGCGGATTCTTGCCGGGACGACGGACAATATCATCCCCGAAACCGCCTCGCTGCTCGGCACGATCCGCACACTGTCGCCGCGCCAGCGGGAAGCCGTTGCGACCGAGTTGAAGCGGCTCGGCCCCGGCATTGCTGCCGCGCACGGCGCCTCGGCCGAAGTGCGGATCGATCGGGGTTTTCCCGTGACCATCTGCGATGGCCGCGCCGTCGCTTTCGGGCAATCGGTGGTTGAGGACCTGTTCGGCGCAGCGGCCTGGCGGACGCTCGACGCGCCGATCATGGGTGCGGAGGATTTCGCCTATGTCCTTGAAAAAGTGCCCGGCGCGATGTTCTTCCTCGGCGCGAGCCACGAAGGCAGCGACTGGCGCCAATGCTGCGGCCTGCACTCCAACCGGATGGTGCTGGACGACAGCGTGATGGCACGCGGGGCGGCAGTCCATGCCGCGCTGGCGGAGCGGTTTCTGGCCGAGGGGTTTGGACGGTAGAAAGGCGGGGGCCTGCTGACGACCCCTTTGCAGACATTCTCGCAAGCTGTAATTTGCGGAAGCGATCTCACCTTTTAGGCAAACAGGGAAACGCTCGCCTGCCGTCCAAGACAGGCCGCATTCTCATGTATTTTCTCATGTATGAATGGCCGGCCGTGGCGGCGGCCCCTCCCCGAAGCGAGCTTCGGGGAGGTTGTGGAAACCCCGCAAGGGGGTCCCCGGGCAGATTACATGCCGTCGACGCTCTTGCTGACGAGGATGTTCACCGAAACGCGGCGGTTCTGGGCCTTGCCTTCGGGCGTGTCATTGCTCGCAAGCGGGTCTGATTCCGCCATCCCGGTCGGGGTAAGCATGCGGTAGGGCTTCCAGTGGCAGGCCTGCTGGAGATAGTTGATCACGCTCGCCGCGCGCTTTTCGCTGAGTGTCTGGTTATATTCGTCGCTGCCGACGGAGTCGGTATAGCCAACGACCAGCATCAGGGCGTTATCCGTCGATTCAGCTGCCGACGCGGTGGCGCAGAGATCGGCCTTGGCCTTTGGCGAAAGCACCGCGCGGCCGGTATCGAAATACACGTTCGTCGTGCTCTTGATATTGTACTTGTCGATATCGGCCATGCGTCCGCGGAGAGCCTCGGTCGCGGCTGTCTGCTCCTCGAACTGCTGTGCGGTTCCCTGGCGGATCATCCGTGCGGTCTTCAGGTCGCCGTTCCGGAACGTGATCTGGCCAGCGATGAGGCCGTTGGGCCCCTGCAGGGTCTTGACCGTGACCGGCAAACCGGTGAGCAAGGCATCTGCGGTCAACTTGCCGCGACTGCCGCCCAGAAAGCCGCCGCCAGCACTGATCTTCGTGTCATCCGTAAAGGCGATGACCGTGCTCGTGCCGTCTACCGCCGTGACCTTGATCTTGTCGTCATTGCGGGCGGAAATGATGCCCTTGACCTCCGGTCCCGCGGGCATTGCGGCTCCGGTCACGGTGATCGCGGGTTGTGTTGTGTCCTGCGTTTGCGCGGACAGGCTTCCCGTTGCCGGTAAGGCCAACAGGAGAAGAAGTGCTGATCGTTTGGACATTGAATTCATAGAGCTTACCCTTCGAGCTGAAAATTCGATTCTCGCCTGTTCAGGTTAACCTTGCTGATCCATGAACAGTTCCGACAAGATCGACAATTGTGCCGCTCATTCGAGCACATGATGCGATGAACTGATACACGCCGCGGCGCGCAAGCGCTTATCGCACCCTAATCTGGCACCGCTGGACCCTTGATGCGCGGATGACGTCAAGGCGTCAAGGCAAGGGTCGAGTGATTTGCTGCCAAACGTTCCAAAGGCGCGACTTTCGCAATTGTCCCACAACGGACAAGGGCCCTCTTTTCACAGCAAACCAAGGCCGCGCATCGAACTGTGGCCGTTTGCCCCGATGACAATATGGTCGTGGACCGTGATGCCCAGTTTCTTGCCCGCATCGGCAATGTCGCGTGTCAGGGCAATGTCAGCGCGGCTGGGGGCGGGGTCTCCGCTCGGATGATTGTGGACAAGGATGATTGCCGCAGATCCGAGGTCGATCGCGCGGCGAATGACCTCGCGCGGATGGATCGCGGCCTGGTCGATCGAGCCTTCCGCCATGGCTTCGTCTCGTATTAGCATATTGCGGCTGTTGAGATGAAGCACGCGCACGCGTTCGGTCATCTTGTGGGCCATGTCCGCGCGGAGGTAATCGAGCAAGGCCTGCCAGCTGGCGAGAACCGGCTTGTCCATGATCCTGTCCCGCAGCAGCCGCAGCGATGCGGCTTGCACGATCTTGAGCGCAGCGACAGCGCTGTCTCCCATGCCCTTCACGCGCGCAAGTGCGTCTGCATCGGCCGTCAGCAGCCCAGCAATTCCGCCGAATTCCCGGAGCAATTCCTTGGCGAGCGGCTTTGTATCGATGCGTGGAATCGCCAGTGCCAGCACATATTCGATCAATTCATGATCGAGCAGCGCATCGCCCCCGCCCTCGATCAGGCGTTTCCTCAGCCTTGCACGATGGCCTTTTCCTCTTTCGATCGTGTCAGGCATTTTCCGTAAGGGCGCGGGGCAGCTTGAAGATCATGGATTCCGTCGCGGTTCTCACTTCTTCTTCCGTGATCGTGAAACGCGTCGCCAGTTTTGCGACCACTTCGCGCACCAGGATTTCGGGCGCCGAGGCCCCCGCCGTGATTCCCACCACTTTCGGACTGCCCAGCCAGTCGAAATCGATTTCCTCGGCGCGCCCGATCAGGCGCGCAGGGACATTGCCGCGCTCAGCCACTTCCGCGAGCCGCAGCGAATTTGATGAATTGGGGGAGCCAATCACGAAGATCGCCTCGGCACGCGCCGTGATCGCCTTGACGGCTGCCTGCCGGTTTGACGTGGCATAGCAAATGTCTTCTCCGCGAGGAGCAACGATCCCCGGGAAGCGCGCGCGCAGTGCCTCCACAATTTCGGCCGTATCGTCCACTGAGAGGGTTGTCTGTGTCAGAAACGCCAGCGCATCAGTGTCAGCCGGTTCGAGCTGCAATACGTCATCCACCGTTTCGACCAAAGTCATTGCCCCCGGGGGGACCTGCCCGAACGTGCCGATCACTTCGGGGTGCCCGGCATGGCCAACAAAAATGATATGGCGCCCTGCTTCGACCAGCCGCTCTGCCTGCCGATGGACCTTGGAAACGAGCGGGCAGGTGGCGTCGAGCCAAGTGAGGCCGCGCGCTTCTGCCTTTGCAGGCACAGCCTTGGGCACACCGTGCGCCGAAAACACGACCGGCGCGCCATCCGGCACATCGTCTAGCGTCTCGACGAAAACCGCGCCCTTGGCCTTCAACTCATCCACGACATAGCGGTTATGGACGATCTCGTGGCGGACATAGACCGGAGCTCCATATTTCTCGAGCGTGCGGTCGACAATCAGGATGGCACGGTCGACACCGGCACAAAAGCCGCGCGGCGCGGCGATCAGGAGATGGAGAGACGGCTTTTCAGTCATAATATGTTGCAGTCCCTACGCGATTGCTTGCAGCCGGGAAAGCCGCTTCCTATACCGCGCGGCAACCGTACCTGTTCAAGGATGATGCCTGTGTCGTTTCGCAACCCGATTTTTGCTGTCGCCGCTTGCGGCTTGTTGCTCGCAGGGTGTGCGCGCCAGGGCGAATTTGACTCATCCGGAGGCATCATCATCAAGCGTAGCGCCTGTCCCGCCGTGGCCGTGCCTTCCCATACGGCGGATATCACTCTGTTCGATCCGCCTGCGAGCCTCGATTCGCGCGCTATTGATGTAGTGGCCGATATTACGAACGTCCGTTCCAGCTGCGCGGATTCCGGCGAGGATGTGGTCGTGACAGCCAGCTTTGACGTGCAGGCCAGACGCACCAACGCTAGCGGCGCGCGCGATGTCGTCCTTCCCTATTTCGCGACCGTGGTGCAGGGCGGTCGCGTCGTTGTTTCGAAGCGTATCAGCCGCGTGTCGATTCATTTCAATGACGGTGAATTGCGCGCCGAAACCAAAGGTGGCGCAACCGCATACGTGAACCGCGCGGCCGTGACGCTGCCGGCGGACGTTCAGGAACGCATTACCCGCAAGCGCAAGGCTGGCGATACCGACGCAGCGATCGATCCGATGGCAGATCCGCAGGTTCGCGAAGCCGTTTCGCGCGCGAGCTTCGAACTGCTCGTGGGCTTCCAGCTGACTCAAGGCCAGCTGCAGTACAACGCGACGCGGTGACGCAATTACCGACGTCGCGGGCTAGCGACTAATGGCAATGAGCGATTGACACTGGCTGCGCCTGCAGCCATTGGCCGTCGTGTCGCTGGCAAAGCGGGAGAGTATCGGGGAAGCCCGATCGCCGAAGGAGCAACCGCCCCGGAATCTCTCAGGCAAAAGGACCGCTGCAGTCTTTGCGACACTCTGGAAAGCGAGTCCGGATTTCGGGCTCCACCGAAGGGGTAATCCCGGGCAACCCCGGGGGAAAGCTCTCAGGTTCCGTGACAGAGGGGGCAGCAGGATCATGCAACGGCATGGTCGTGCTGTGATCTTTTGCAACGGAGCCGGTGATGAGCGAAGACGAAGCCGAAATCCTCGAATTGCCGCTCGGAGACTGGCACCGCGCACTCGGTGCGCGGATGGTTCCGTTTGCGGGCTATGCGATGCCGATCCAGTATGAAGGCATCATGGCCGAACATCTGTGGACGCGCGAAAGCGCGGGCCTGTTCGATGTGTCGCACATGGGGCAGTTGATGCTGGCGGGTGACGGCGTGGAAGAAGCGCTGGAAGCCCTGATTCCCGCAGACGTCAAAGGCCTGAGCGAGGGACAAATGCGCTATTCCCTGCTCCTCAACGATGCGGGCGGCATTCTTGATGACCTGATGATCACGAAGACGCCGATGGGCATCTATGCTGTCGTCAACGGGGCTGTGAAATGGGACGACATCGGACATTTGCGTGAGTTCCTGCCCGACGAGATCACGCTCAACCATATGGAAGACCGCGCGTTGCTGGCGCTTCAGGGCCCCAAGGCCATCGAGGCACTCGCGCGTGTCGTGCCCGGTGTCGGGAGACTCTTCTTCATGGAAGCGGGCAGCTTCCTTTGGGGCCACGAACCGCTTTGGATCAGCCGGTCTGGCTATACCGGAGAAGACGGATTCGAAATCTCCGTGCCCGCCGAAGCCGTTGCGGCGCTGGCCGATGCATTGCTTGCGCAACCCGAAGTCAAGCCGATCGGGCTCGGTGCCCGCGACTCCCTTCGCCTCGAAGCGGGTTTGCCGCTCTATGGGCACGATCTTGATGAAGCGACGAGCCCGATCGCCGCGGGCCTTGGTTTTGCCATATCGAAGCGCCGCCGCACCGAAGGCGGGTTCCCCGGCAGCGAGCCAATCCTGCAGACGCTGAAAGACGGAGCATCGACCAAGCGTATCGGCTTTATGGTCGACGGGCGGCAGCCGGTGCGCGAAGGCGCGCCGATCTTTTCGGGGTCCACTCAGGTCGGCACCGTCACGTCCGGCGGGTTTGCGCCAAGCGTGCAGGCCCCGATTGCCATCGGCTTTGTTGCGACCGCGCAATCAGCACCCGGGACCGCGCTGGAAGCCGAAGTCCGTGGCAAGCGGATTGGCTTGATCGTCACCAGAATGCCCTTCGTTCCCCATAATTACGTCCGCAGAGGAGCTGTCCAATGACCCGTTATTTTACCGATGAGCATGAATGGATCGATGTTGACGGCACGTCCGCGACAGTCGGGATCACCGATTATGCGCAAGGCCAGCTGGGCGATATCGTCTTTGTCGAAGTGCCTGACGCCGGAACTCAGGTGAAGAAGGGTGGCGATGCCGCAGTCGTGGAATCAGTGAAGGCAGCGTCCGATGTCTATGCGCCGGTTTCGGGCACGGTTATTGAAGGCAACGGTGCTCTCGAAGGAGATCCGGCGCTCGTCAATTCGGACCCCGAAGGTGATGGCTGGTTCTTCAAGCTCACCCTGTCCGACCCTTCGGAGCTTGATGGACTGATGGATGAAGCTGCCTACAAGGCGTATGTGAACGGTCTTTGATGCGCTACCTTCCTCTGACGCCGGAAGACCGGCAAGCGATGCTCGCAACAATCGGCGCGGCCAGTATCGATGACCTGTTCGTTGATGTCCCGGCCGAAGCCCGTCTCTCTGGCCCGATTGCCAATCTTCCCGGACATGCAAGCGAAATGGCGGTCGAGCGGCACTTCTCGGCGCTGGCGCGGCAGAATATGGCGGCCGGACATCATCCCTTCTTTCTGGGTTGCGGCGCCTACAAGCATCATATCCCTGCAAGTGTCGATCACCTGATCCAGCGCGGCGAGTTCCTGACTGCCTACACGCCCTATCAGCCGGAAATCGCGCAGGGCACGCTGCAGATGCTGTTCGAATTCCAGACCCAGGTTGCGCGGCTTTACGGCTGCGATGTGGCCAATGCCTCGATGTATGACGGCTCGACGGCCTGCTGGGAGGCGATCACCATGGCTGCGCGCGTGACCAAGCGGACGAAGGCAATCCTCTCGTCAGGGCTACATCCCCATTATGTGAGTCTTGCGAAGACAATGGCGAAGTTCACGGGCGACCAGTTGATGACGTCGGCACCCGAGCTTTCGGCAGAGACGGACAGCGTACAATTGCTCGCCGCCATCGACGCGGACACAAGCTGTGTTGTCGTCCAATATCCCGACATTCTCGGCCGTATTGAGGATCTGTCGGCCATTGCCGCCAAGGCGCATGAGCAGGGCGCCTTGCTTGTGGCTGTAGTCACCGAACCGGTGGCCCTTGGCACCATTCGATCGCCCGGTGAAATGGGTGCCGATATCGTGGTCGGCGAAGGCCAGTCGATCGGGGTAGGTCTCCAGTTTGGTGGGCCTTATGTGGGGCTGTTTGCCTGCAAGGAGAAATTCGTTCGCCAGATGCCTGGCCGACTATGCGGCGAAACGGTCGATGCAGAAGGAAAGCGCGGGTTCGTGTTGACGCTTTCCACGCGCGAACAGCATATCCGGCGTGAAAAGGCGACGTCGAACATCTGCACCAATGCCGGACTCTGCGCGTTGGCCTTTTCGATTCATATGACGCTGCTTGGTGAGCGTGGTCTCCGCGACCTGGCGGCGCTCAACCATGCACATGCGGTCAAGGCGGCCGAGCGACTTGAGAAGGTGCCGGGTGTGTCACTCGTCAATGAGAGCTTTTTCAACGAATTCACCTTGAAACTGCCCAAGGAGGCGCGACCGGTTGTTCGCGCGCTGGCGGATCGCAAGGTCCTCGGCGGCGTATCGCTTGGCCGACTGTACCCGGGCAATCCTGTGCTCGAGAAGGGGCTCGTCGTTGCGGTGACCGAAGTGGTGACGCCTGAGGACATAGAGGCTTTTGCCATTGCGCTTGAGGAGGTGCTGGCATGACGATCAATGCAAGCGGATGGCGCCCGGAAGTGGGCGCAGCAGTAGCCGAAAGCGCCGGAACATACACTGGTAATCGTGCGCTCATGCTTGAAGAGGCGCTGATCTTCGAAATTGGCGACAGTAAAACAACCGGCGTGGACATTGCCGCGCCGCCCGCGGTCAAATCGCGACTTGCAGGCCTTGAGCGCCATCGTCCCATTGGAATTCCCGGACTCTCCGAACCGGAAACCGTGCGGCATTACACACGGCTTTCCCGGCAGAATTATGCGATTGACCTCGGTCTTTTCCCGCTTGGGTCTTGCACGATGAAGCACAATCCGCGGCTGAATGAGAAGGTCGCGCGGATGAAGGGTTTTGCCGATATTCACCCGCTCGCGCCGCGCGAGACTGTCCAGGGTGCGCTGGCCGTGATCCACGAATTGGCGCATTGGCTGGTTACACTGACGGGGATGAAGGCTGTTGCCATGTCTCCCAAGGCAGGCGCGCACGGCGAATTGTGCGGCATCCTTGCCATCCGTGCAGCTCTTGAAGCGCGCGGCGATGCCCGTTCGACAATCCTTGTGCCGGAAAGTGCGCATGGCACAAATCCGGCGACGGCAGCCTTTGCCGGCTATGCGGTCGAGAGCATTCCCGCGACCAGCGAGGGGCGCGTCGATCTTGCGGCGCTTTCGGCGCGGCTTGGCCCCGATGTGGCCGGGGTGATGATCACCAATCCGAACACCTGCGGCCTGTTCGAGCGCGACATGAAAGCGCTCTCGGCGGCGGTTCATGCGGCAGGTGCTTTTGTCTATTGCGACGGGGCCAATTTCAACGCCATCGTCGGTCGGGTCCGCCCGGGCGATCTCGGCATCGATGCAATGCACATCAATCTGCACAAGACATTCAGCACACCGCACGGCGGCGGCGGCCCTGGATCGGGACCGGTTGTGCTGTCCGAAGCCCTCGCGCCCTTCGCGCCGCTTCCCTATGTCGAACGGCAGGGCGACACATTTCTGCTGATCGAGGAAGAGACAGTTGACGAACGGCAGGGCAAGTCCTTTGGCCGGATGACGGCCTTTCACGGGCAAATGGGCATGTACACCCGCGCGCTCGCCTACATCCTGTCACACGGTGCGGACGGATTGCGGCAGGTTGCCGAGGATGCGGTGCTCAATGCAAACTATGTCCTGCGTTCGCTCGACGATGTCCTTGATGCGCCTTTTGGGCATACCGGACCGTGCATGCATGAAGCACTTTTTTCGGATGGCGGCTTGGCAGAGGGTTTCACGACGCTGGATATCGCCAAGGCACTCATCGATGAGGGTTATCATCCGATGACAATGTATTTCCCGCTTGTCGTGCACGGTGCAATGCTCATCGAGCCGACCGAGACCGAGAGCAAGGCAGCGCTTGACCAGTTCATCGGCGCTCTCCGCTCTGTGGCCATGCGGGCAAAGCAAGGCGATCCTTTGCTCAAGTCTGCCCCGCATTATGCGCCGCGACGCCGTCTTGATGAAACGCTGGCGGCCAGAAAGCCCGTGCTGGTCTGGAAAGAGCCCGAGGAGGCCGTGGCTGCCGAATAATCAGGCTTAGTCGCGCTGGAGCATCAGGTTCATCTGGGCAATGGCGATAGGATTTTCAGGATCGTCCTGCCAGGCAATGGCCTCCACATTGGCGACCCGCCTGCCCAGTCGTTCGATCGTTGCACGTGCCCGGGTCAGGGCATCGCGCCCGCCGCGCAGATAGTTGACCGTTACATTGATGGGCTTGATGCGGGCATTGTCATCGGCATCCAGCGCTTCTGCCAAGGTCGTGAAGGCGACGGCCTCAAGCATCCCGGCAATGGCCCCACCATGGAGGAAGCCGGGCCGCCCCATCTTGTTGGTTTCAAAGGCCATGGTCAGCACAAGGCGACCCTCGCTGTCCCGTTCAGAGCCGAAGCCCATTGTCCGGGCGAAAGGAGAATTGGTTTCCATCAGGCGCCGGCCGTGAACATATAGGTTCCCGCGACATGTGCGATGGGCCGATCCGGATCGCCATCATGCGCCTGGCCACGAACGAAAGCGATCGAGCGCGTCAGGTGATAGCATTCGCCGCGGCCGAAGACGTCCTTCCCGGGTTCCGCAGGCCGAAGATAGTCAATACGCAGATCGAGCGTCGCCTGTGGCTGGAACCTTCCGCTCTTGAGCCAGATCGACATGGATGTGGCCATATCCATCATCGTGAAGATCGGGCCGGAGGCGAGAATGCCGGTGCTTGCGTCGCTGACCAATGCCGAATTGTAAGGTAGACGCAACTCCGCCCAGCCCGTGCCGTGGGCATTATATTTGACGCCTATAAGGCGGTTGTGACCGTTGCCGCTCATCAACCGGATCATCTGCACCGGATCGAATTCGCCTGTCGGGTGTGTGTTTTCCATCAGGGCACCCTAGCCAAGATCAGTGCTGGTCTGCAACTCAATCGCTGCTATCGTTTTCGGGACGCGAGCGAGAGATTCGCAAACCAGATTGACCGGACAGGAGCCTAAAGACCCATGCATCCCAGTATTCATGCCAGGACGAACCCAGACAAGCCAGCCGTGATCCTGGCAGAAACCGGAGAAACCCTGACCTACAGGCAACTGGATGAAGCTTCAAACCGTGTAGCCCAGTTTTTCCGGTCACGCGGGCTCAAGGTTGAGGATGTGGTGGCTTTCATGGTTGAAAACACCCCAGCCTATTACGCCCTGACCTGGGGCGCGCAGCGGTCGGGCCTGCGTTATGTCTGCCTGTCCACCAGGCTTACGGCAGACGAAGCGGACTACATCCTTGAGAATTCGGGATCGCAACTGCTCGTCATGTCGGCAAGCCTCGCGCCGCTCGCGGCCAAGCTTTCAACCGGGATTGAGCGATATGCGCTGGGTGGAGACATCACAGGTTACGGACGTTGGGAAGATGCAATCGCCGAAATGCCCGCAACGCCGATTGATGATGAACGTGCGGGCGTCGACATGCTCTATTCTTCGGGCACGACAGGAAGGCCGAAGGGCGTTCGGGTGCCATTGCCCGAAGACCCGGCCATTGCCCAGACGAACCCGCTTATCGCGCTTGCAATGGGACTTTACCGATTCAGTGCCGACAGCATCTATCTGTCTCCTGCGCCTCTCTATCATGCGGCACCACTTCGCTGGTCGATGACGGTCCAGAAGATTGGCGGCACTATCGTGATGATGAAGAAATTCGATCCGGAAGGCGTGCTTGCAGCGATCGAAAAATACAAGGTCACCTGCGGTCAATATGTACCGACACACTTCATTCGCATGTTGAAACTGCCCGAAGAAGTCCGGTCGAAATATGATCTGTCGACGCTCGACTGCGCGATCCATGCGGCCGCCCCCTGTCCGATCCCCGTCAAGGAGGCGATGATCAACTGGTGGGGTCCGATCATCGAGGAATATTATGCCGGTTCCGAGGGCAATGGCATGACCTTCATCGGCTCGAAGGACTGGCTCGCGCACAAGGGATCTGTTGGCAAGGCCGTGATGGGTGTGATCCACATCATGGGCGAGGATGGCGAGACGGAATTGCCTCCGCGCACCGAAGGGACGATCTTTTTCGAAAGCGAAAACAAGTTCGAGTATCACGGAGACGCCGAAAAGACGTCGTCCAGCCGCAATTCGAGGGGCTGGTCCACGCTCGGCGATGTTGGCTATGTCGATGAAGAGGGCTATCTCTACCTGACCGACCGCAAGAGCTTCATGATCATTTCGGGTGGGGTGAATATCTATCCGCAGGAAATCGAAAACCATCTCGTCACGCATCCGCGCGTGCAGGATGTTGCTGTCATCGGTGGCCCGCATGAAGAAATGGGTGAAGAAGTCATTGCCGTCGTGCAGCCCGTGGACATGGCGGATGCTGGCGACGATCTGCGCGACACGCTGACCGCCTATGCCCGGGAAAAGCTCTCGGGCGTCAAGATCCCGCGCCGGATCGACTTCCTTGCGGAGTTGCCGCGGCATGATACCGGCAAGCTCTACAAAAGGCTGCTGCGCGACCAGTACTGGAAGAAGGCTGCCGGCTGAAGGACATGCCATGAAGGTCAATGCAATCGATCACGTCAATATCATTGTCGCAGATCTCGACGCTACGGCAACATTCTATGCCGAAGTTCTGGGGCTGGATCGGCGCAATGGTCCCCCTCCGCTCCCGCCGACGCAGGTCCAGTGGATGTACGACGACGCGGGGCGGCCGGTCGTTCACATCAACAGTCTGGATTGCCCGCGCGCCTATGATCGAGAAGTCTCAGCCGGGCCGACGGGCGCGATTCATCACGTCGCGCTCAACTGTTCGGGCTACGAGGAAATGCAAGCGCGGCTCGACGCCCGCGGCATTGATTATGCGAAAAACCATATCGCCTCGATCGGACTCAGTCAGATATTTCTCCGCGATCCCAATGACGTGGTGCTTGAGCTCAATTTCTATGGCCAGACGGCAAGCTGACAATGGCACATCTTGAATTCTTTTTCGACCTGTCGAGCCCCTGGACCTATCTCGCGTTCGCCAACGTCGAGGGCGTGGTCGAGCGGGCCGGCGCGACGATCACATATCGACCGATCCTTGTGGGTGGCGTGTTCAATGCCGTCAATCCGGCGGTCTATGCCGCGCGCGAAAGCGGGGACAACCCGCGTTTCCGGCACAGCTGGAAAGTCCTGAAGGATTGGGCGCGGCTTGCCGGGGTGACAATGCATTTCCCCAATCAGTATCATCCCGCAAAGAGCGTGCACGCCATGCGCATGGCCACAGCACTCGAGGGTGACCAGAAGGCTTTGCGCGCATTTGCGAGGGCCGCATTCGAGGGGTTCTTCGGAGGTGGGGAGAATCTGGATGACCCAGATACGCTTGAACGGTTTGCGAATTCTGCCGGACTGAACGGCGCGGCAATTCGTGCGGCGTCCGTCACCGATGAAAACAAGGCCAGGCTGCGCGCCAATACCGACGAACTGATCGCGCGCGGGGGCTATGGCTCACCGACGATGTTTGTCGATAGGGATGATATGTATTTCGGCAACGACCAGCTGCCGATTGTCGAGGCCGCATTGAAGAGGAGTGCTGCATGAAGGACCGCGTTTCGATCACCATGCTGGATGGGGGCATAGCCGATGTCCGGTTGATCCGCACAGACAAGATGAATGCGCTTGATGCTGCAATGTGGGCTGCCCTTGTCGAAGCCATCGAAACGCTTAAGGCAACGCCGGGATTGCGCGTCGTCGTGCTGTCTGGCGAGGGCCGTGCCTTTTGCGCAGGGCTCGACCTTTCGAGCCTTCAGGCGGAACGTGATCCGGGCGCAAGCAGCGCGGGGGGCACACTTGCTGACCGGACAAACGGCATCGCCAACAATGCGCAATATGCAGCCTGGGGATGGCGTGAGCTTCCCGTTCCGGTCATTGCTGCCGTGCATGGCGTGGCCTTTGGCGCTGGCAGCCAGATCATGGCGGCAGCGGACATCCGCTTTGTCCATCCAGATACGCGGATCGCGATCATGGAAATGAAGTGGGGTCTCGTCCCTGACGTGGCTGGAATGGCGCTCTGGCGCACGCAGGTTGCAGATGATGTGCTGCGGGAAATGATTTACACGAACCGGCAGTTCAACGGTCATGAAGCCAAGGCCATGGGCTTTGCCACCCATGTTTCGGACGATCCTCTGCAGAGCGCGCTTGAGCTCGCGCAGGTCATTTCAATGAAAAATCCCCATGCAGTGCGTGGCGCAAAGCGCCTGTGCAACATGTTGGCAGATGCAACCGATGCCGAAATCCTGCAGGCGGAGAGCGATGAACAAGTCAAGGTGATACGGACACCGAACCAGATTGAAGCTGTGATGTCCGAAATGGAGAAGCGGAAGCCGGTCTTTGCCGAATAGCCAGCCAATTTCGGAACGAGTGACGCTCGAGAGGATTGCAGAGTCTGATCGTTCGCTGATCGACGGATTGGCGCAATTCTATATCTACGATTTTTCCGAGATGAGTCCGATCTCGGACACAGACTTCGACTTCGGGCCTGATGGCCGCTTTGGGGATTTGCCTGGGATTGACGATATTTGGCAGGACGACTGCGCAATTCCCTTTGCCATTCGCTATGAACGCCGCGTGGCGGGTTTCATGCTGATCGATAATCACTCCCATCGCGATGGTGGTTTTGTCGAGCGCAATATGAGCGAATTTTTCGTGGCCCGGCAGTTCCGTCGTCGAGGCGTTGGTGTAGAGGCGCTCCGGCAAGTGCTTGAGGCTTTTCCCGGGCGGTGGGAAGTGGCTGTGGTCGCACGAAATACAGCAGCCAAGTCCTTCTGGCCGCGAGCGATTGCTGCAGCAGCCAATGTTTCCGGCCTCACCTGCGTCGAAGGGGACAGCGCGCACTGGACCGGTCCGATCTGGTGTTTCGACGCAGCCTAACGCGCTGCACGGACATACCTCAGTTCCCCGCCGTTGCGATGCATGACCAACGCCCGGTCTTCCACATCGACTGGCGTTCCCTGAAAATCGAAAACGTCAATGTCATTCGGGGTAAGGGTGAAATGAAGCGCGTTGCCTGCTTCCAGGTCGATCGGATAGCGCGGGGAAGCCACGCCGTGAATCGGTTCGGCAAGCTCAATCCACACCGGCGTTCGCGGTTCATCGGGCGAAAGCGACCAGCCGTCTTCTTGGGTGTAGCCATTGATTGGGTCGCCCGATGCGAAGCCGATCCTGAAATCGATCCCGGCTATTCCGCGACCGTCCGGCCAGGCGACCAGCAGCGAAAACTTGGCATCTCTGGTCTTCGAGGGCGCGTCCAAAGCAAAAGCGGCCGGGATCGGCTTGGGATCCGTATAGAGCCGGATGCCGCCGTCTGCGCGCGTCCAATGCCCTGCTGCATGTTCGTCAAGCGCGCCATAGTAGAGGACATATTCGAAATGTCCGTTTGCTTCGATGACCAGTTCGGACGCGAGATCGGGGCCTGCGGCAGCACGGTAGTGCCCGACCGGATCGGGGTCTGCACCGCTCGCCAAAACAGACATCGGGAGGGAGGCGGCCACAAGCGCAAGTGCGCACATAAGCCGCCCCATTTTCATCCCCTGAGATCGGGAGGCGTCGCTTCGGCCTTCAGCATGGCAATGGCCTCATCAAGGCTCATGATCCGTTGACCGTCTGAACCGAGCGTGCGGATTGCTACCTTGCCCTCTTCGGCTTCGCGCATCCCGACCACGAGCAGATGCGGGACTTTCGCGAGCGAATGCTCCCGAACCTTGTAGTTGATCTTCTCGTTGCGAAGGTCGATGTCGACCCGAATGCCAGCTGCCTTAAGCTTCTCGACGCAGGCTTTGGCATAATCATCAGCATCTGAAACGATGGTTGCGACTACGGCCTGGACGGGCGCGAGCCAGACCGGGAAACGCCCGGCATGGTGTTCGATCAGGATGCCAATGAAACGCTCATAGGTGCCCAGAATGGCGCGGTGGAGCATGACTGGCCGGTGTTTTGCGCCGTCTTCGCCAACATAGGTCGCGTCCAGCCGTTCCGGCAGGACGTAGTCGAGCTGGATCGTGCCGCACTGCCAGGTTCGTCCGATGGCGTCGGTCAGGTGAAACTCGAGCTTGGGCGAATAGAATGCACCTTCGCCCGGAAGTTCTTCCCAGCCATAGGCCTCCGTCGCGCGGCCCGTGGCGACAACCGCATTGCGCAGGTCAGCTTCGGCCTTGTCCCACATCTCGTCCGTGCCGAAGCGCTTTTCGGGGCGTAGCGCGAGCTTGATGGCGTAGTTCTCGAAGCCGAGATCCTTGTAGACACTGTCGAGCAGGTCGCAGAACAGCCGCACCTCCTCCACGATCTGGTCTTCGCGGCAGAAAATGTGGCCATCATCCTGCGTGAATTGGCGGACGCGCATGATTCCATGGAGCGCGCCATGCGGCTCGTTCCTGTGACAGCAGCCCATTTCGGCCATGCGCAGCGGCAGGTCGCGATAGGATTTGATGCCCTGACGGAAGATCAGGACATGCGCCGGGCAATTCATTGGCTTCAGCGCCATCAGGTCGCCCTCGCCGGTCAATACCGGGCCTTCGTCCTCGGTATTCGGAACCTCATCGGGGACGATGAACATGTTTTCGCGATATTTGCCCCAGTGGCCCGACTGCTCCCACTGGCGTGCGTCCATGATCTGGGGCGTTTTGACTTCGACATATCCGCCGCCATCGATCCGGCGCCGCATGTAAGCCTCAAGCTGGCGCCAGACCATATAGCCGTTCGGGTGCCAGAAAACCGAGCCATGTGCTTCGGACTGCAGGTGGAACAGGTCCATTTCCTGCCCGATCTTGCGATGGTCGCGTTTCGCCGCTTCCTCCAGCCGGACAAGATGCGCATCGAGCTGCTTCTTGTTGAGCCAGCCTGTGCCGTAGATGCGCGAAAGCTGCGGTTTGGTCTGGTCGCCGCGCCAATAGGCGCCCGAAACGCGGGTCAGCTTGAAGGCCTGTGGATCGAGCTTGCCGGTCGAGGCCAGATGCGGCCCGCGGCACATGTCCATCCAGTCGTCACCTGACCAGTAGACGCTCAGTTCCTCGCCCTCGGGTAGCTCTGCCGCCCATTCGGCCTTGAAGGTTTCGCCTGCCTTTTGCCAGCGCGCAATCAGGTCGGCCCGGCTCCAGACCTCACGGCGCAAGGGCTTGTCAGCCGCGATGATGCGGCGCATTTCCGCTTCGATTGCCGGAAGATCATCTTCAGTGAATGGTCGATCCGATGGCGAAAAATCATAATAGAAGCCGTCATCCGTTGACGGACCAAAGGTGATCTGCGTGCCCGGAAACAGGCTCTGCACGGCTTCAGCCAGTACATGGGCAAAATCGTGACGGGCCAGTTCGAGCGCATCGCTCTCATCCTTGGCCGTAACAAGCGCGAGGCTTGAATCGCTTTCAAAGGGTCGCCCCGCATCCCGCAATTCCCCATTGACGCGCGCAGCGAGTGTGGCCTTGGCAAGGCCCGGCCCAATGGCTGCCGCAATATCGGCAGGGGTCGCGCCCGGCGCCACTTCGCGCACGGAGCCATCGGGAAGCGTGATCCTGAACATCTGTGACATGGTCGCCCCTATGGCGGGACGGGCGAAAAGAGGCAAGCTGCTGAGGTGACCGTCGCGGATTGTCTTTGGCTTGTCCCCTGCCTAGCCTGTTGCAAAACAACCGGAGGGGATTCGAACGTGGCAATAACGGATTACGCCAAACATGACGGGCTGGGCCTTGCCAAGCTGGTTCACAAAAAAGAGGTCAAACCTGTCGAACTCGTCGATGCAGCCATTGAGCGGATCGAGCGGCATAACCCGGCGCTCAATGCGATTGTCTGGACCATGTTCGAACGCGCGCGCGACATGGCGAAAAAGAAGCTACCCGATGGCCCGTTCAAGGGCGTGCCTTTTCTTCTCAAGGATATCATGGGCCATATGGAAGGCGTGCCGAACCGGGATGGTAGCCGGCTTTCGCCGGACATGCCGTCCCCGATCACGTCGGAGCTGGTTCATCGTTACCTTGCGGCGGGTCTGATCCCGCTTGGCAAGACAAATGTCCCTGAATTCGGGCTGGTGCCAACGACCGAATCCAAGCTGTACGGCCCTGCGCGCAATCCCTGGAACGTGGGGCATTCGACCGGGGGGTCATCCGGTGGATCGGGGGCGGCGGTCGCATCCGGCATGGTGCCGATGGCGCATGCCAATGATGGCGGAGGATCGATCCGCATCCCGGCTTCTGCTTGCGGGCTGGTCGGGCTCAAGCCGACGCGCGCGCGCAACCCAATGGGCCCGCTGGTGGGGGATGTGATGAGCGGGTTGGCTGCCGAGCACATCGTCTGCAGAACGGTCCGCGATTGCGCGGCCATGCTGGACGTGACAGCAGGCCCCGGGCTGGGCGATCCCTATTTTGCACCCGAAGGTCCCAAATCATGGCTGGCGGCGAGCCGCAAGGAACCCGGAAAACTGCGGATCGCCGTTGCGACCACGCGCCTCGATGGCACGCCTTTTCATCCCGAAGTGACGGCCGGCACCTTGGCTGCTGCAAAACTGTGCCGGCAACTGGGGCATCGGGTCGAGGAGGCCTCTCCCAATGTGGCGCAGGAGCAGATGATCGGCGCCTTCATGACGCTCTGGACAGGCGGACTTGCCATGCAGGTCGACATGCTGTCCGCAATGACGGGAACCAAGCCCGGACCAAGGACACTCGAGGGGCTGACGCTTGGGCTTTATGAGGCCGGAAAGTCCGTGACCGCATCGCAATATCTGGCCGCTGTCCATCAGATGCAGACATTGGCCCGTGCGGTCGCTGCCTGGCATCACCGCTATGACATCTGGATCACACCGGTCCTGTCCACGCCACCCATTCCGCTTGGCACAATCGACTTCAGTGAACGCGATCCGATGAAGGGCTTTGCGCCAATCATCGACTATGTGCCCTTCACTGCGCTCCAGAATGCAACAGGACAGCCCGCTATCGGCCTTCCGCTCCATATGACTGCTGATGGCCTGCCCGTCGGAATCCAGTTCGTCGGTCGTTTGGGAGCCGAAGCGCTCCTGCTCCAGCTTGCACGGACGATCGAAAAGGCAGCGCCCTGGAAACATCGCCATCCGTCGGTCTGGAACTAGCCGAACGGCACGACCGTATTGGCTGCGTCATGGCCGATGTCGGCGCGACCAAGCCAGGGAATGCCCGAGACAGCGCACCAGTGTTTCGTGATTGCCACTTCATCGAGCACAAAATCGGGGTCATTGTCCGGAACGGCACTGCAACGCCCAAGGCTGATCCCTGCGACCCTGCGCACGTGCGGGTTCGACGTGATGTGGAACAGGCTCCGGTCGATCCTGTACATATACTCGCCAATCTCCTCGATCATGAGGATATGGTCGGTCAGGTCAGGCTGGAGCGGCGTTCCGAGAAGCTGGCTGAACACAGTCAGGTTGAACGCGGCATAGGTGTTCAAAGGCCCCGTCAACGGCGGAGCGAGGTGCAATTGGCTGTGCGCCTCGAGTCTCACGGTGGGCTTGGCCGGATTGAGGAGCCAGTCGAGACCCCGCAGCACGGCCGCTTCACCGCCATCCCGGTTCAGGTCTGACGGCATCGGCCCGTGCGCCACACGCCCGATGCCGCGCGCGTAAAGGCCAGCAAGCAGGAACCCTGCATCGCTGTAACCAAGGTAGAGCTTGTTGCGCGCCGCCGGCCCCATCGCCCGGATTGCCGGTTCCGCCACGCGGCACGCGCCATAGCCTCCGCGGGCAAACCAGATGGCATCGATGGAGGCATCATTGGCCAGTTCCACAAGCGCGTCGATCCGCGCCTGGTCTGGCCCTGCAAAATGGCCTTCCGACAGGAAGCATTGAGGATGGATGACGAATTCGGGCGCCAAGTCTCCAAGCGATGCTTTGGCGAGGTCCGCAAGGCGCGCAGGAATGGTCGCATCAAGCGTGCAGGACGGGGCGACGATTCCGATCTTCACAGATTTATCGCCCAAATGTGTCGCATTGTGCAGGGTCGCCGCTTTCCAGTCCCTTCTTGAGCCAGGTCATCCGCTGCTCAGCCGAACCATGGGTGAAGCTCTCGGGCACAACAACACCCTGTGATGCCTTCTGCAGCACGTCATCGCCAATCTGGTGCGCAGCACGCAGGCCTTCCTCGACGTCGCCGGGTTCCATCCTTTCCCTGTTCTGTGCAGCCCAGACGCCGGCATAGCAATCGGCTTGCAATTCCATTGCAACCTGAAGCTTGTTGCCTTGCGTCCGACTGGCGCTTTGGTGGGCGGCCTGAACCTTGTCCGCAACGCCGGTCAGTTTCTGCACATGGTGGCCGACTTCATGGGCAATCACATAGGCTTGCGCAAAATCTCCAGCAGCGCCGAAGCGCTGTGTGAGTTCGCCATAGAAGTCTGTGTCGAGATAGACGCCTTCATCGGCAGGGCAATAAAACGGCCCCATTGCCGATTGCGCAGCACCGCAACCGGATTGCCCGCCGCCGGTGTAAAAGGCGATGTGCGGTGGATGGTATTGCCCGTCGGGGAAGAGTTTTGACCAGGTCAATGTCGTCGATTTGAGCGTCTGGCAGGAAAACTTGCTTGCCGCGTCCGCATCGCACCCCTTGCCAGCGCTGCTCGACTGACCCTGGGGTGCAATCTGCGTTGGCGACGAGCCCATATCGCCGCCCAGAATCTGCATCGGATTCACGCCAAAGACCAACGCGACGATGATGACCAGCGCAAGCGTGCCGCAGCCCATTTGACGGCCAAGCGGCAATCCCCCGCCGCCCATGGGAAAGCCGAAGCCGCCACGACCTGACCCGCGCTGATCGTCCACCTCGACATCCGATGTGTCCATATCGTCCAGTCGCATCGGCTACACTCCCACCAACTCCGTTCGGCAATCATGGCGTCTCCGGCAAGGGGCGTCGAGCGGAAATTGCGGGCCTTCGCTTGGCGCAATGATGCATCCGGCAAGGGCCGCTGGCGGGTAGCTGGTTTGAACGTCAGCCCATCTTGCCCTTATTCCATTGGAGCCAGTTCCCGTATGCGCCTTAATTCTCTCGTTCGGCTTGGTTCGATTCTGCTTTCTGTTTCATTGCAGGCAGGAATGGCGAGTGCCGAGACAGGGCGGCTTCCGCAAGGGGTGACGCCAATAGCCTATGATATCAGTGTTGCGCCTGATGCCACGAAGCTCACCTTTGCTGGCGAAGAGACGATTTCCATCGACGTTGCGGCGCCGACGACCGTGCTTACGCTTAATGCTGCGGATTTGATCATCGCGTCTGCCGTGCTCGACGGTTCGGTTCAAGGAAAGATCAGCGTCGATGCTTCGTCGCAGACGGCGTCCTTCACCTTTGCCCAGCCAGTGGGTCAGGGGCGGCATGTGCTCAAACTGGCCTGGTCGGGCAAGATCAACCAGTCCGCGGCGGGGTTCTTTGCGGTCGATTACAAGGAGGTCGACGGGAAGGATGCACGGATGCTTGTTACACAGTTCGAAGCGCCGGATGCCCGGCGGTTTGCTCCGATGTGGGACGAGCCGGCGCTGAAGGCAAAGTTCAGGCTCTCCGCGCTGTCGCCTTCCGGACAAACAGCTTTTTCAAACATGCCGGTAGCGTCAAAGGAAGAGACGACAGCCGGAACACTGTGGCATTTTGCTGAAACACCCAAAATGTCGACCTATCTGCTCTTCCTCGGCATAGGTGACGTTGATCGAAAGACAGTGATGGCCGGCAATACTGAAATCGGCATCATCACGCGCAAGGGCGTTGCGGATCAGGGTGACTTTGCGCTTGCCAATGCGAAGCGGCTGCTCGCCTACTACAACGATTATTTCGGGACTCCCTATCCGCTTCCCAAGCTCGATATGATTGCGGCGCCGGGTTCCAGCCAATTCTTTAGTGCGATGGAAAATTGGGGAGCTATTCTTTATTTTGAACGCACGGTTTTGCTTGACCCCAAGCTCCAGACCGAAGGCCAGAAACAGGACGTCTTCGACGTCGTTGCGCACGAAATGGCGCACCAGTGGTTCGGGGATCTCGTCACCATGTCGTGGTGGGACGATCTCTGGCTCAACGAAGGTTTTGCGTCCTGGATGGCGTCAAAGGCGGCGGATGATCTGAATCCTGAATGGCAACAGCTTACCCAATCACTTGCGAGCTCACGCCAAAGTGCGCTTGGCCAGGATGCGCTGGTGACAACGCACCCGATCATTCAGCGTATCGCAACGGTCGAGCAAATTTCGCAAGCGTTTGACGGAATCACCTATCAGAAGGGAGCAGCAGTGATCCGGATGCTTGAGGGATCGGTTGGTGCTGATGCATTCCGGGATGGCGTGCGCCGCTACATGGCGAAGCATGCCTTTGGAAATACAGTAACGGACCAACTGTGGACCGAAGTGGCGGCGACTTCGGGCAAGCCGGTGGTGCCGATGATGCACAGCTTCACGCTGCAGGGCGGCGTTCCCCTGATCAGGGTGGGCATTCCCAAATGTGTTGCGGGCAAGGCAGTGCTGCCGCTTACCCAAGGCAGATTTGCGCTCGATGTGGGCTCAAGGGTTCCGCAGAATTGGATCGTCCCGGTCCGGCTTCGGCAGGGCGGAGCCACGAAGGAAATGACCGTCAGCGGCGCAAAGCAGAGTACCGCCAGCATCGAAGGCTGCGGACCTGTTGTCGTCAATGCAGGACAGAGTGCCTACACCCGCACACAATATACGTCCGCGCATCTGGCGTCGTTGATAAAGAACTTCGCGACGATTTCGCTCGATGATCAAGTCGGGATTGCCGCTGACAGCTATGCGCTGGCATCGGGCGGCTACCAATCGTTCGACGCCTTTTTCGACCTTTTGGAGGCGACGCCCATCGATGCGGCACCCCTTCTCTGGACCTTTTTGACACACCGGCTGAGCGCAATGGATGAGGCGATGAAGGGGTCGCCTGCCCAAATAGCCTTTCGCAAACGCGCGGCAAAACTCCTCCGACCTCTTTTGGCCAGAACCGGCTGGGAAGCCAAGCCTGGGGAGCCGAGTGCCGTGGCATTGTTGCGGGACACGCTGATTCCAACTTTGGGCCATTTGGGGGATGCAGCAGTTGCTGGAGATGCAATGCGTTACGCCGAGGCCGCCCTCAAAACCGATTCGCAGGTGACCGGGTCGATCCGTGAGGCAGCGCTCAATATCTGGGCCTATCAAGCGGACGCGGCTCGCTGGGAAATGCTTCACCAACGAGCAAGGACAGAAACGGGGCCGGTCGCGCGGCAGCAATTTTATTATTTGCTTGGAAGTGCGCGCGACCCGGGCCTTGCCCAGAAAGCACTAACGCTTGCCTTGACCGACGAAGCGCCGGTGCCGACGCGCACCTTGATCATTTTTGCGGTGGCTCAAGAGCATCCCGAAATGGCCTTCGATTGGGCCGTCATTCATGCCGATCTGGTGAATGCACTCGTCGAGGAAAGTGCAAAGGCCAACTTCATTGTCCGACTCGCCCGGCTGTCCAGTGATCGTTCCCTTGCAGGTCGTGTTCAGGCCTTTGCCTTGAAGGCACTCCCGCCAAGCGCCCGCAGCGATGCAAATTCAGCCATCTCCCGGATCAACTTTCGGGCGGACTTGCGTGCGCGGCTGGCCCCTGCGATTGGAGCATGGATCAAAGCCCAGTAAGAAAGGCCATCCATGTTCCTCAAAGGCAAGACAGCGCTCGTCACCGGTTCAACTTCTGGCATCGGAGCGGCCTATGCGGCGGCGCTTGCCGCCGAAGGCGCCAATGTGATGATCAACGGATTTGGAGACGCGACAGCGATTGCGGAGCAATGTGCTGCTCTCGCGGCATCAAGCGGTGCGCGTGCCATCCACAATGGAGCCGACCTGACCATTGCCGAACAGGTCATAGCGATGGCGGAGGCCTGTGCGGCCGAATTTGGTGGTGTCGACATCCTCATCAACAATGCAGGCATCCAGCATGTATGTCCGGTCGATGAGTTTCCGGTCGACAAGTGGCGGCAGATGCAGGCCATTATGGTCGATGCACCTTTCCTTTTGATCCGGTCTTGCCTGCCTTACATGAAGGCGAAAGGCTGGGGTCGTATCATCTCGACAGCGAGCGCACATGCCAGCGTCGCCAGCCCGAACAAGTCCGCCTATATTGCTGCCAAACACGGGGTACTCGGCCTGACCCGGGGCGTGGCGATGGAAGTCGCCGAAAAGGGCATCACTGTGAATGTCATTTCGCCAGGCTATGTCTGGACGCCTCTGGTTGAAAATCAGATCCCCGATACGATGCGAACGCGGGGCATGACGCGCGAACAGGTGCTCAACGATGTCCTGCTGGCCGCCATTCCGCAGCGCAAGTTTGTCATGCCGGATCAGGTCGCAGCGATGGCGGTTTTTCTCTGCACTGAAGGGGCAAGCGCGATCACAGGTGCAAATCTCGCGGTCGATGGGGGCTGGACCACGCAATAGGCTCTTAGATGCGGCCCGCTCGCCTGCTATCCAGTAAGCGAGGGAGAGAGGGTCGCATGTCCTCCGCACGGGTTTGTATCAGTGTCGCGTTCAGTTTGATTGCAGTAGGTGGACCAGCTTGGGCAGGCCGCGATTCCGCGATCACGCCGCTCGACTGGAAGCATGTTGCCACGCCTGCCGACATGGATCGCATCAAGTCCTGGCGCACCGCATTCGTAAAGGCGTTGGACAACGCGCGTGCGCGCGGCAATGGCGCCAATATTGCGATTGAAGGCGCCCTGCTCGATCCTGACGCGGCGATGGGCGGGGCGGGACCGGCGCCAGGGCAATATCGCTGCCGCGTGATCAAGCTCGGGACAAAGTCTCCTGCCATGCCCGCCTTTACCGTATACCCCGAATTCGCATGTACCGTCGCGGATGAAGGCGAAGTGATGAGCTTTGCAAAGATTGGAGGATCGCAGCGCCCGGTCGGTCTCATCTTTCCCTGCGATGACCGCCGCCAGATTTTTCTTGGGACTATGATGTTGGGTGATGAGACGCGCCCTATGGACTATGGCCGTGACGCAATGCGGGACATGGCCGGTGCGGTTGAAAGGATCGGGCCTAATCGGTGGCGGCTGATCCTGCCCTATCCCAATTTTGAATCTGTCATGGACGTGATCGAATTGGTACCGCAAGCCTGACTTGGTGTTTGCGCCTTGTGCGCCTATGATTTCCGCATTCAGAATCATGAAGGGTGGAGACATGATCTTACTGACAGTTCTGGCTGTGGCGACGACGCAGCCCCCTCAAATCGCCAGATCTTCTGACTGCAAGCCCATGCTGACACTGGCCGCGCGCGAACGCGATGTCGCTGAAGCGCCGAATGACTCGGCACAGCATCGTTCCGAACAACCGCCCCGCCCAAAGCGGCGTTGCATGACATTGGCCAGCGCGTGAAAGCATTCCTGGCGCTGGCAGCGGTCCTGGCTGCCGCACCCGCATCGGCAGAAACCGTCCGCGATGCTGTGGCTTTGGACATGCCATCGCTTATGGCGATATATCGGGAACTTCATGCCAATCCGGAGCTGAGCTTTGAAGAGGTCAAATCCTCGGCCCGCATGGCAGCCGAGGCGCGCAAGCTCGGCTTCGAGGCGACGACCGAAGTTGGCGGTCATGGCGTCGTTGCTGTCATGCGCAACGGGCCCGGCCCGACCTTGCTTATCAGGGCAGATATGGACGCCCTTCCGATCACCGAGCAGACGGGGTTGCCGTTTGCCTCCAAGGTCAAGGCGATCGGTGCAGGCGGGGTGGAGACGGGCGTCATGCATGCCTGCGGACACGATACCCACATGACGGCGTGGATCGGCGCTGCCCGGCGGCTGTCCGCGATGAAGTCGCAATGGTCTGGCACGCTCGTGATGATTGGCCAGCCCGCCGAAGAACGTGTGGCAGGCGTAAAGAAGATGCTTGAAGACGGGTTGTTCAAACGCTTCCCCAAGCCCGATACCGTGATAGCATTCCATGACAATTCCGGGCTGCCGGCTGGTGTGATTGGCTACACCGATGGACCTGCGCTCGCCAATGTTGACGGGATCGACATCAAGGTTCGCGGCGTCGGCGGGCATGGCGCAGTTCCGCAACTGACGCGGGATCCGATCGTGCTGGCTGCCCGTATTGTGACCTCGCTCCAGACCCTTGTCTCGCGCGAGACAAGTCCGTTTGATACAGCCGTCGTGACGGTCGGCAGCTTTCATTCCGGTTCGAAGCGCAATATCATTTCGGATGAAGCCAACCTGCAGCTGACTGTGCGAACCTATTCACCGGCAGTGCGGGCGCATCTGCTGGATGGCATCTCGCGCATTTCGCGTGGGGAAGCGATTGCTGCGGGTTTGCCTGACGATCTTATGCCGATTGTGACCAAAGACGGGGAATCTGCCGACGCAACATTCAATACGCATGACCTCACAATGCGGATGGCGCGTCTCTTCACCGATCGCTTTGGTCCGGATCGCGTGAAGCCGGTGCAGGCGTCAATGGCAAGCGAGGATTTTGGCGTCTTCTATCTGACCGACACATCGATCCAGAGCCTCATCTTTTGGGTCGGCGGTGTTCCGCAAGACAAGTGGGATGCCGCAAAGGGTGATATTGCCAAACTCCCTTCGCTTCATTCACCCTATTGGGCACCAGATGCTGAAAAGGTCATCGCGACAGCCAGCGAAGCTTTGACGGCCGCTGCATTGGACATACTGGCCAAACAATAGGCTAGTCGGTGCTGGGAAGGACAACCAGCATGCCGCCGGGAGTGGTGAGGTTCAGGACGGAGCCATTGGCGTTGACTGGGCTGGACACCATTTCGCGCGATTATCGCGCTACAGACTAAGGCTGCGTGGCGAGCAAATAGGTCTGTCGCAGCGCATCGATCGGCTTCAGCCCGTCGTCTGCTTCATAATGCCAGAAGGTCCAGCCGTTGCAGCTTGGTGCCTTTTGCAGCGTTGCACCGAGTTTGTGGATCGAGCCGGCGTCGGTTCCAATTGCCAGCGACCCATCGGCCCGGACTGTTGCACCCCAACGTCGCTTGATGTCCCACAGCTTTGCGCCCGGCTGGAGATAGCCGGTTTCGACAAGCGTGCCAAAGGCAACCCGAGGCGCTGCCGTGGGCGATTGCATTGTCGTGACGGCTGACTCGTCAAGTGGAAGCGCGGCGGCAATCCGTTCCTCTGCAACATCGATATAGTCCTGCTCGCGCTCGATACCGATGAAGTGGCGCTGGAGCCGCTTTGCGACAGCTCCGGTCGTGCCTGTGCCGAAGAACGGGTCCAGCACCACATCGCCCGGCTGGGTGCACGCGAGAAGGATCCGATAAACAAGGGCTTCCGGCTTTTGCGTCGGATGGGCCTTGGTGCCATTTTTCCTGATACGCTCTTGCCCGCCGCAGATCGGGAACGACCAGTCGGACCGCATCTGGAGTTCATCGTTGAGCGTTTTCATCGCACGATAGTTGAACGTGTAGCGTGCGTCTTCCGACTTTGAGGCCCAGATCAGCGTCTCATGGGCGTTGGTAAAGCGCGTGCCCTTGAAATTGGGCATCGGGTTGGATTTGCGCCAGATGATGTCGTTGAGGATCCAGAACCCCTCATCCTGCAAAACGGAACCGACGCGAAAGATGTTGTGATAGGATCCGATCACCCACAGCGTACCGTTGGGCTTCAGGATGCGGCGGGCTTCAGCCAGCCAGGCATGCGAAAAGGCATCATAGACGGCATTGCTGTCAAACTTGTCCCAATCGTTATCGACGGCATCGACGCGACCGCCTTCAGGGCGAAAGAGGTCGCCACCAAGCTGGAGGTTGTATGGCGGGTCGGCAAAGACCATGTCTACGCACGCATCGGGAAGGGCGCGCATCGCGGCCACACAATCGTCACGCAGGATCCGGTCAAGCGGCAGCTTGGCTGCGGCGATTGCCGGTTTGCGGACCCGTTCCAAAACCCCCATTCAACACCCCTTTCGATGCACGAATGTCCTGCCTCGATCATGCAGACTCCGACGTCAAGACAGAGGGTTAACGATCAAGGTTAACGAATTCGTTAACCTTTGGCGGAACGGAAAGAGTCCCCCACGAGATGTTGATCGATTTGGAGCGTCGGGACTCAAACTGTGGTGGTGTGACCAGTTTGACTCACTGGCCAAAAATATTTGGCGACCGGTGCAAAAGAACGCCGGTGAAGCGGCGTAGGGCCCAATTCGTGCAATGCGGCAAGATGCGCGGCCGCGCCATAGCCCTTGTTGCGGGACCAGCCATAGCCCGGAAATTCTCTGTCTGCGGCGATCATGATACGATCCCGATGTTCCTTGGCGATGATGCTTGCGGCCGAAATGCAGGCATGGATGGCATCGCCGCCGATCACTGCTTCCGCCCGGTAACGCCAGCGGGGCAAGCGATTGCCGTCAACCAGTATCCTTGCTGGCTCGACACCCAGCGCTTCAACAGCGCGCGCCATCGCAAGCAGGGTCGCTTGCAGGATGTTGATTCGGTCGATTTCCTCGACCGAAGCCTCACCAATACCTACAACGCAAGTTTCAAGGATCTTGGCCTCAAGCGTGGCGCGGCGGGGGGGTGAGAGCTTCTTGCTGTCGTCAAGGCCTTCAATGCCACGGTCGCACAAGATAACCGCAGCAGCAACGACGGGCCCCGCAAGTGGTCCACGCCCAGCCTCGTCAACACCGGCGATCATCGGAAGTCCAAAACATTCTGCTGGCCCATCGGGCCATGGCCCGCACCCAGTCCAGGCGCTTCGATAAGGGCGAGCCGAACGAACGCTATTGCGCGCTCTATGGCAAGATCGATCGCCAAACCCTGACCCAGACCACAGGCGATGGCGCTTGCCAGCGTGCAGCCGGTCCCATGGGTTTGGGTGGTATCAATGCGCTCGCCGTGCCATTCGCGCACTTGTCCGCGCGGCGACATAAGCCGGTCTACAATGTCGTCGCCTTCGCCGTGCCCGCCCTTGACCAGAAGGTGACAGCCATGGGCCAGGATCGGCTTCGTTCCGCCAAGTGCCTCAAGTTCGGGAAGGTTGGGGGTTACGAGCGATGCTATCGCCATCAGCCGCTCAAATGCGGAAATGGTTTGCTCGTCAGCCAAACTGGCACCGCTTGTCGCGATCATGACCGGATCGAACACGATGGGCACCGTCAGGCGCTTCAAATAATCTGCGACGGCATTTGCCGTTTGGGCCGTACCGATCATCCCGATCTTGACGGCATCGACCCCGATATCACGCACGACAGCGTCGATCTGTGCGACGACCATCTTTGTCGGGATCACATGTACCGCGTCGACCCCGAGCGTATTCTGTGCGGTCACCGCCGTTACCGCAGTCATCGCATGGCCGCCGAGCATCGTGACTGTCTTGATATCGGCCTGAATGCCGGCGCCTCCGCCGGAATCCGAACCGGCGATGATGAGAATCCGGGCTGTCACCCTTTGAATTTTCGAACAGCACTTGCAGGAAACTTCTCGAGTTTTGCCTTGGCCCTTGTTGGGCGGTCGACCAGTTCCCCGCCGCAATTGGGGCAGCGATCATCCAGCGCGTCTGAGCAGTCCGCACAGAAGGTGCATTCGAAAGAACAGATGAAGGCGCCAGACAATTCCGCCGGAAGGTCGGCGCCGCACCGTTCGCAGTCAGGCCGCATTTCAAGCATCAGGCCGCGGCCTCCTGCACAGCACGACAAATGTCATCGACGAGGCGTGTCACCTGGTCGGCATCGTCGCCTTCGGCCATCACGCGGATGACCGGCTCGGTCCCTGAGGGACGGATGACCAACCGCCCCTTGCCATTAAGCTCACGCTCCGCATCGGCAATTACCTGCTTGACGCTGTCAGCCTCAAGTGGCCGCCCGCCAGAGAAGCGCACATTCTTCAGCAATTGCGGGACGGTATCGAATAGATGAAGCACTTCGCTTGCGGGCTTGCGCTGCCGGACAAGCTCGGCGAGCACCTGCAGCGCGGCCACCAGACCGTCGCCCGTCGTTGCATAGTCGGACAGTATGATATGCCCGGATTGTTCGCCGCCGACGTTGAATCCGCCACTCCGCATCCGTTCGAGGACATAGCGATCACCCACCGCCGTTCGCTCAAGGGTCAGGCCAATAGACGCCAGGAAGCGCTCAAGGCCAAGGTTGGACATGACAGTGGCAACCACGCCACTGCCCTTGAGGCGTCCCGCCTCTGACCAGCTTTTGCCGATGAGCGCCATGATCTGATCGCCATCCACAATGCGCCCCAACTCATCGACAATGATCAGTCGGTCTGCGTCGCCATCGAGCGCAATGCCAATGTCTGCACCCGACGCGACAACCGTTTCCTGAAGCAGGGCCGGCGATGTAGATCCACAATTGTCGTTGATGTTCGTGCCGTTGGGCGTGACGCCAATGGCGATGGTTTCGGCACCCAACTCCCAGAGGGCGGAAGGCGCAACCTGATAGGCCGCGCCATTTGCGCAGTCGATCACCACCTTCAGTCCGTCGAGCCGCAATTCTTCCGGGAAGCAGGATTTGGCGAAATGCGAATAACGCCCGCGAGCATCCTCGACCCGGC
Organism: Aquisediminimonas profunda; assembly: GCF_019443285.1. GTDB lineage: Bacteria > Pseudomonadota > Alphaproteobacteria > Sphingomonadales > Sphingomonadaceae > Aquisediminimonas > Aquisediminimonas profunda. The sequence continues at coordinate 232,371 of NZ_CP080327.1, read as the reverse complement.
GTGCCCGCCCGATCCGCGCTGAGTCCACGAGCATGGGCGGATTCTCCAGGAGCGCTTCGATCGACCGTTCATCATCGTCCGAGAGCTTGTAGCCATCCGGTCCGAACAATTTTATGCCATTGTCGTAATAGGGGTTGTGGCTGGCCGAGATCATCACGCCCAAATCTGCACGCATTGAGCGCGTCAGCATCGCAACAGCAGGGGTTGGCATCGGGCCGACCTGGACGACATCCATCCCGACAGAGGTAAATCCGGCCACCAGCGCGTTTTCAATCATATATCCCGAAAGCCGCGTATCCTTGCCAATCACGACACGGTGGCGATGCTCGCCCCGCAGAAAATGGGCGCCTGCCGCCATCCCCACTTTCATGGCCATCTCTGCCGTCATGGCACCGGCATTCGTCCGCCCCCGAATTCCATCAGTGCCAAAGAATTTCCGGCTCATGCCAATCCACTCCATCAAACAGGAACGCTGTGCGCCCCGTCTTGCGACAAAAGTGGCATCAACGAAAGCCCATTTGCGGTTAAGAGAGGGTTCAGCGCCAGGTTTCTAGCGTGAAGGCAATTCTTGAACGAAGGGGATGGATCATGAAGAAAATCCTGATTTCGACTGCAGCGATTTCGTTGCTCGTGACGGGAACCGTCGCAAATGCCATCAACGCGACGCCAACCCCGGCAAGCACCACACCGGCCATGGAAGCAAGGGATAGCGGCGGCGGACGGAAGGTCGCCGGCATCGGCGGTATTTTCGGCTGCTCGGCAGAGGGTGACAAACAGACCATCGGAGCGGTTGCGGGTGGTGCGATTGGCGGACTTCTTGGCAACCGGATTGCCGGGCGAGGCAGCAGGACATTGGGCACGATCCTTGGCGGCGTGCTAGGCGCTGCTGCGGGCTCGGCACTCGGATGCAAGCTGCAGAAGGATGATCGGGCCAAAGCCGAACGCGCCCTCGAGCAGGCTGTGCTGACGGGCAAGGACCAGAATTGGCAGAGCGATCAGACCGGCGCCTCGGGCCGCGTTGAAGTTGCCCAGAATGATCAGGGCGTTGATCTTGCCAGCCTCCGACTGGCCTCGGGTGTCGAACCCGCAGAAGGCTATACAAAAGTCGCGGCTGCTTATGTCTCCACTACAAATGCCAATATTCGCAGTGCGCCGGGCACCGATTCCGCGGTCCTTGGGCGCCTCGTTTCTGGCCAGCGGGTGTGGGTGCCTGCAGCCGTCAAGGGCCAGCCGTGGGTGCTCGTTTCAGATCAGGGATTGGGGCAAGGCTATGTCTCTGCACCGCTCCTCAAGAAGGCGGTCAGTTCGTCGGTCGCCAATGGCTGTCGCGTCGTAAAACAGACGATTTCGCAACCGGGTGCGGCGGAGGAAACCGAAACACTTCAGGCATGCCGTAGCGCAAATGGCGAGTGGACAATGACCCGGGCTTGACCCGCGCCAGTTCGGCGCTTGCCTTGGGCGCGCTTGCGCCGATAAGGCGGCGCCGAAAAGGCAGAATCACATGATGAATTCCGAAGAAGCGGGCCCGTCTCCGCAGGCTCTGGTCGATGGGCTTACCCGGCTGCTGACGGTCGTACCGCAAGGCAATGACATTTTTGTTGGCAAGCGCCAGAAGGGCGGCGTGGGCCGCGTCTTTGGAGGCGAAGTGATTGCCCAGGCCCTGATGGCGGCTACAGCGGCTGTCGATCCGGACCGGCTTGCCCATTCGCTCCACGCCTATTTCCTGCGTGGCGGAAGCGAGGAGTCCGACATCACCTACCGCGTCGAACGCGATTTTGACGGCGGCAGTTTTTCCGCCCGCCGCGTGATTGCCGAACAGGACGGGCGCCCGATCCTCAATCTTGCCGCTTCTTTCCACAAGCTGGAATCCGGCGTTTCGCATCAGGATGCAATGCCCGAGGTGCCACCCCCAGATGATCTGCCGAGCGAAGCCGATCTGCGTCGTGCCGTGATCGACCAGATACCCGAGAGGCTGCGCCGCTTAATGACCCGGCCAAGGGCAATTGAATTCCGCCCGGTCGAGGCGCGCCACTGGATGAACAGCGAAAAGCGACCGGCTTTGACTCACAGCTGGTTTCGCACCGTCGCCACATTGCCTGACGACCCCGTCCTGCATCGTGCCGTGCTTGCCTATGTGTCCGACATGACGTTGCTTGGCACTTGCGCGCTGCCGCACGGCCTGAGCTGGCTGAAAGGTGAACTACAGAGCGCGAGCCTTGATCACGCGCTCTGGTTGCATGACGATTTTCGCTGTGACGAATGGATGCTCTATGTGACCGAAAGCCCTTGGGCTGGGCGCGCTCGGGGTTTCAATCAGGGCAGCATTTACACACGTGACGGTCGGCTGGTTGCCAATGTCGCGCAGGAAGGGCTCATCCGGAAAGTCACGCCCAAGCCGTGAGGGTCATACTGCCCTGAGGCGAGAAGAGGGATGTTCGGGGTGATCCTTCAGAACCCTCGCTGCGATTTCCCGAGCCGTTACTGCTCTTGAAAAGAACCAGCCCTGCAATTGGTCGCATCCGGCCACCCGCATCAGGTCAGCCTGATCTGCGGTTTCGACACCTTCTGCTGCAACGGCGACATTCAGGGCCCGGGCAACTGCAACATTTGCGTGGATCACGGTGCGCGCCTCCTCGCTCAAACCTGCTTCTGAAACGAGCGACCGATCGAGTTTGACCTTGCTGAAAGAGAATTGCCGCAAGAAGCCGATGGACGCGTGACCGGTTCCATAATCATCAAGTGAAACGCCGACGCCAAGGGCACGGATTTCCCCGAGGACCCTGCCAGCCGTGTCGGGATCATAGACAAGGTAGGATTCATTGATTTCCAGCTCCAGCCGCTCCGCGGGGAAGCCGGTTTCAGCGAGAGCATGGCTCAACGCAGCGGCAAACTCGGGATTTCGCAACTGCGCGGCTGATACGTTGATGGCCAAGCGGACATCGCCCCAATCGAGTGCGTCGCGGCATGCCTTTCGCAGCACAATCATGCCCATGGCGTCGATCAGTCCGGTTTCTTCTGCAACCGGAATGAATTCCGATGGATTGACGACACCTCGCGTCGGACTTGTCCATCGAAGCAGCGCCTCCGCCGCCACGATCTTTTTTTCGTGGACATCGACCAGTGGCTGATAGACCAGCTCGAAATCTTCCGCATCGATTGCAACGCGCAGTTCGGCTTCGATCGTCCGGGCAACAGCCTGCTTTTGGTCAAGCATCTCATCATACCAAGCCAGCCGCATCTTGCCGGCTTGCTTTGCAGCATACATGGCCACATCGGCGCGGCGCATCAATTCGCTGGAGTCGAGATCGCGCAAACTGACGGAAGCCAAGCCAATGCTGGCCCCGACCAGGACTGTGCGCTCATCAATGCGGAACGGGCGCGACAATTTGTCGAGCATGGCGCGGGAAATGTCCTGCACCTGGTTCACAGCCGAAGCACCGGGGATCAGGATTGCAAACTCGTCGCCGCCCAGTCGGGCAATCATGCCGTTCTTGCCGACCAGGTCCTGCAACAGCGTGGCGATGCTCTTGATCAGGCGGTCGCCCACGTGGTGGCCATAATTGTCATTGATGCCCTTGAAGCCGTCGAGGTCGATCAGTGCCAAAGCCAGCCGTTCGCCCCGCTTCAGCCGTCTATCCAGCTCTTGCCGGACTGCGCGTCGGTTTGGCAGATTGCTCAAACTGTCGACCATCGCCTCATCGGCCAGCTTGGAGACGGAGCGAAGCGCTTGCCGACCAAAAAACAAGCCAATGAGGATGTGCAATAAGGCAGCAATGGCAATCCAGGGGAGGACGCGCTCGATTGCGGTGTTTCCCGGGCGGGCCGGGGTCCAGCTCAGGTTCGCGATCGGCTTGGCTGCAGTGTCGCGAACGGCAATTGCAGCTTGTCCTAACGGCTTGTCCGAAAGCTTCATATCGTCGAGCAAGAGGCTGCGGCCAATCAGGTCTGCGGCGCCTTGATCAAAGGGCTTTGTAAAAACGAGCCAATACGGGCCAGATTTGGGAACGAGATGATCCAGCGCGCTATTTGTTGGAACGATATTGGCAATGCCGATCAAGACCGGCCCCTCAGCTGAACCAGCCAACCCACCGACCGCTTGCCTTTGGCGATCGGCGCGCTCCAGCAATATCCGAAAAGATTCGCCATAGCGCGCAATCGGGTCGAACCGCGTCGCTCGTCCGCGACGATAACCCAGCAGCGGACGTCCTTCGTGATCAAGGACGAGGACCGTATCGAAGTATTTGGCTTCCGCTGACGAAAAACCCCAGCTGCTCCAGTAAAACTCGGTATCACTCAAGTTGGTGTAGACTGCCGTTGCAGCCGCGTCCCACAAGGCGTTGTCATCGACCATCACGATGATTTGTCGAACCTGGGCCTGAACTGCTGCGGTTACTGCCGTGCGTGTCCGTTCGGTATCGACCGTGTTGGCCGCATCAATTGTGCGGGACAAGCTGAAGCCCAATACAGCGATGAACATGATGATCATCGCGGACAGTGATGAAACCGATCTTAAGCGAAGATTCCGCAGCACAATTTGTCCCTTGATCCCATTGCAGGGTCTAGGAACCAAGTCCTGAAATTCCGTTAATTGCGAACTAAATTATGGCGGATTTCTGCGGCTTCCAACAATAAGGTTCGAAAAAGCATGCTGACTTTGGAAGTATTTATCAAGTCACGCGAACACTATGGATTCAAATCGTGTGCCGCTGACCCAGTCATGAATTTCTTATCACTGATTCGCGTCCATCCAGCGCCGGACTTCGGGCCCAATATCCGGGCGATCAAGAGCAAGAGCGATGTTCGCTGTGATGAAGCCAGCCTTATCGCCACAATCAAACCGACGACCATCGAACGCATATGCGTGGAAAGGCTGGCTGCCGATCATCTGGGACATGGCGTCCGTCAACTGGATTTCATTGCCAGCACCACGGGCTTGACCTTCGAGGATGCGCATGACCTCAGGCTGAAGAATGTAGCGCCCGGGGATCATGAGGTTGGAAGGCGCTGTACCCTGCGGCGGCTTTTCGACAAGTGCCTTGACCTCAACCAATCGGCCATCAATGCGTCCCGGAGTAATCACGCCATATTTGTGCGTTTCGCTTTCCGGTACTTCATAGCCGCAGACAATGTTTCCGCCGACCTTTTCATAGGCGTCGACCATCTGCTTCATGCACCCTGGGCTACCGGCCATGAGTTCATCGGGCAGAAAGATCGCAAACGGTTCGTCACCAACGATATGGCGCGCGCACCATATGGCATGACCAAGCCCAATGGGTTCCTGTTGGCGCACGTAAATGACCTCGCCAGGCCGGAAACGCGTACCCGAAATTGCGTCGAGCGACTTGCCACGATCCGTCATCGTCGTTTCGAGTTCGTATGAAATGTCGAAATGGTCTTCGATCGCCGATTTTCCGCGCCCGGTGACGAAGATCATCTGCTCGATCCCGGCCTCACGAGCCTCGTCGACTGCATATTGGATCAAAGGCTTGTCGACGACCGTCAACATTTCCTTGGGCATGGCCTTTGTGGCCGGAAGAAAGCGGGTGCCGAGTCCGCCGACAGGAAAGACGGCCTTGCGAAGCTTTTTCATGAGGGCGTCCCCTAACAGCCGGAATGCCGACGCGCCATAGTCGAAGAGTCTAAACGTTAGGTTTCAACCAGCTCTGCGAGTATGCGATCCAGCAAAATCCTGCCCTCGGACGTCACAGACAAGCGTTGGCCGGTCAGATGGACAAGGCCATGTTGTTGGAGAAGGTTGGCCTTGCGCATGTTGATGAGGGTTTCGGGGTCAACACCGCAGCGCTCTGCCAGATCTGCAAGGTCCACGCCTTCGCGAAGTCTAAGGCCCATGATGAGTGCTTCGCTGGCTCTTTCTCTTGGCGTAAGCGGCTCTTCGACCTGACACCCATGACCGTTTCGAGCGATTGATTTCAGCCAGTTCTCCGGCTTCTTGTGCCTTGACGTGGCCAGCCCACCACGGCGACCATGTGCGCCTGGGCCGATGCCGACATAGTCACCATAGCGCCAGTACGTCAGGTTATGGAGACTTTCGGCACCTGGCCGCGCATGGTTCGAAATCTCATAGGCTGGCAAGCCTGCCGCCTGGGTCACTTCGTGTGTCAGTTCATAGAGTGCGGCACCATGATCTGGATCGACTAAATCGATGTCGCCTTGTGCCACGAGCGTCGCGAAACGGGTGCCGGGTTCGATGGTCAACTGATATAAGGACAGATGTTCCGTCCCAAACGAAAGTGCACGGTCCAGTTCGTTGTGCCACGCCTCGATCGTCTGATGCGGGCGGGCATAGATGAGGTCGAAACTCACGCGCGCGAAATTGTCCTGCGCCACGTCCAGGGCAGACAGCCCTTCTTGCACGTCATGCGCACGTCCGAGGAAGCCAAGGGCTTCATCATCAAGCGCCTGCAAGCCAAGGGAAATCCGATTGACGCCGGCGCGTGACAGATCCGCGAAGCGGGCAGCCTCAACCGAGGAGGGGTTCGCTTCAAGCGTGATTTCGACGTTTGCAGCAAATCCCCAATGCGACTGTGCCGACCCAATGAGCGCCTCAACCGTCGACGGTGGCATCAGCGACGGTGTGCCTCCTCCGAAAAAAATCGATGCGATATGCCTGCCGGGCAGGAGGGTCGCTTCGTGCGCGAGATCCCGGAGCATTGCTGCACGCCAGGCATCCTGGTCTATGGTTTCGCGAACATGGCTGTTAAAATCGCAATAAGGACATTTTGAAATGCAGAACGGCCAATGGATATAGAGGGCTAACGGCGGGTCCTGCCTGCAACTCGGCTCTGTCGATTGAGGATGAACTTCCATGGCGCGTCATGCCGCGATAGCGACATCATCGGACTAACGCCACTGTGACACTTCAGGCTAAATTCGCCGCGACAGTCGGGTTCAGAAGGGCTTTTGTCCCACGACATTCCCAACTGAACTGTATCGGCAGACAAGGATATCGAATTCGGCACCCTGTCCAAGCGCGCAACCGACTTCGCGCGTGTTGCGCCACATCACCTGCGTATAATGCCCGACATCCTCTATCCGCCCAGTCTGGCTGTTTTGCGGGAATGTTCCCGGGCGGAAATGACGTTTTTCCTGAATCCAGTATTCGACCATGTTCTCGGCAGAATAATGGCCCCGAGTTCCTGCCCAGAGATTTTCGCCCTGCGGATTTCGATCACTCGGATCATAGGGTGCGTGCTCAAGCCGGTTGATGCGGCCGAGATGGTCCGCCCAGTATCGAGCCGAGGTGGCGAGAGATTCATTCCAGCGGAGAAGCGGAATGCCTGCAAGGTCACGCTCGCGGTTGTGCGACGCCAAGACCCGAGATTCCAGATTGGACTGGAGTTCCGTCGTGCCAAGAGTCAAAGGTGCACAGACAGCCAAAGCCACTGCACCTGCAATCTTGCCTAAACCCGAACCCACCATTTTCGACCCCATGTTCGCACTGCCCTGACAGCATATACACGCGCGAATGGCTGATTGGTTTCAGCTCTTGATTAGCGGACTATTAACCAAGTTTGGCACGTCAACGCCAGACGGGTTTTTCAGTCCCTGGGGTGTCGTTGAAATTCAGGCTTTTGTAGGCTTGGGTTCAGCTGGCAGGATGAGCACCTGATCGCCCACCTTGATCTGGTCAAACAGCTTGGCTGCAAAGCCGAGGGGAACCCCAATGCATCCGTGCGTTGCAGCGCCCCAGCGAACGTTGCTGCCATGAATGGCAACACCGTCATCGGTCAGCCGCATGGTATACGGCATTGGGGCGTCATAGGTATTGGATCGATGATCCTTGAGCTTTTCCCGGATTGAAAGCTGGCCAGTCGGAGTTGGCTTTTCATCGGCGCCATAGAGGATCACGGCTGTTCCAATTTCATTGCCGGCGCGAAAGACTGAAATGATCTGCCGTTCAAGGTCAATCCTGACCCACACTTTGCCGGCAGCAACACCAGCATCGTTCCAGACGAATTCTCCATATCTCATCCGTTTGCGGACGTTGAGAATGGACGTGACTGGCGGCTCACCGTCGGGTGAAGAGAGCTTGGCCGCTTGCGCACCAGCCAAGGGGATTCGGGTGCCCACCGGCGCGTGGCTGAGATCGATATGGACTTCAGGTGTGCTCGGTCGACTGGCTAGAAAGACACCTGTTCCGACGAGCAGGGCGACTGGAATCAGAATCCGGATATCCGTCGTGGCCGGACGTCGTGACTTCTTCCCTGCAGTCACACGTCCGAGCCGGAGGGCGGACAGGCGAGCGTCTTGTCCACAACGGGTAAAATCATCTTGCGCCGGCGCAGCATCGTGCCGACGAGACCAAAGCCCGCCAACATCATAAACCAAGTTGCCGGTTCGGGAACGATCGGTGGCGGCGGTTCACCTCCACTGCTGGAACTTGTGCCACCGCTGCTTGTACTGGTGCCACCGCTACTCGTACTGGTGCCACCGCTGCTCGTGCTGGTACCACCGCTGCTGGTGCTGGTGCCGCCACTGCTCGTGCTGGTGCCACCGCTGCTGGTGCTGGTGCCGCCACTACTCGTGCTGGTGCCGCCGCTGCTACCACCTCCGCTGCTTCCGCCGCCGCTGCTGCCAGTTTCGACGAAAATCGGGGTGCCGCCGCTGCTACCGGTAAAGACAGGCGGTAATGGAGTCTCTGGCGCATCTGGCGAAAGCGGAGTTGGCGGGGGCGCCACGCTGAACGGTGTCTCGGGCTCGACAAGCGACGGTATGAGGCGCGGCGACGCCCCCATTTCTCCCGGCGCATTTTCGGGCACTGGAGTATGGATTGGAGCTTTGGCAAATTCATACGGGAGTTTGGGAACTTTGGTACTGGTGAGCGCGCCGTGCTTGCGTTCACCGGGCGAACGGTCGCCAAGAAGCGCCAGGATGTCGCGTGCCGCAGCCACGCCATAGGACGGCCCGCCATTGGTAGAGGGAACCGTGAACGCAGCGAGAAGGCCAATCGTTGCAGAAATGCCGACCAGCTTGATCGCGGCGCGCCGCCTCACCTTCACGATGACATCTCCGCGTGGCAAAGCTGATCGCAACGCGCTCCGCCCACAATCGAAATTGTCACACAACCGAACATCACTGAATTCTCCCACGCCTCAAAGTGCAATTAAGACTCGGCGTCTGACTACTCAATGAACCGCCTTTCAAAAAACTTCCAGACCGATAATTTCGCTGTTTCATAACAGCGCATTTACCAGTTCTCTAAACGCCTCGGCGCGGTGGCTGATTGCGTGCTTCTTTTCCGGTTCGATTTCGGCAAAGGTCTGATCATGACCTTCGGGAACAAAGACCGGATCATAGCCGAATCCGAGGTCGCCTCGAGGCGGCCAAGTGAGATGCCCAGCGACTTGCCCTTCAAAAAGGGCTGTCTCGCCATCAGGCCAGCACAGCGCCAAGGTGCATGCAAAATGGGCTGAACGATCGACATCGGAGCCCAACGCTTCCAGCCGGTCTTCCACCTTGCGCATGGCAAGGCCCCAATCCCTGCCTTCGGGCGTTTCGGCCCAATCTGCGGTATAGACACCTGGCGCCCCGCCAAGCGCGTCCACACACAGGCCGCTGTCATCCGCAAGTGCGACAATGCCCGAGCCTTCGGCACTTGCACGAGCCTTGATCAATGCGTTCTCGGCAAAGGTCGTGCCGGTCTCTTCGGGTTCTGGCAGTCCGAGATCGCCGGCAGAGACCGGCTCTATCCCGAATGGTGCCAGCAGAGCGCGAATCTCCCGAACTTTGCCCTGGTTGTGGGACGCGATAACCAGTGGTCCCGGCTGCAGCTTTCGCATTACCGCCCGACAGCCTTCAACTGCGCCGCGAACACGGCTGTGCATCCGATCCGTGCCAGACGAAGGAGCCGCAAAAGGGCTTCCTCATCATAGGTCTCGCCCTCTGCCGTCGCTTGCGCTTCGGCGATGTTGCCGTTTGAAAGCAGTACGAAGTTGGCGTCGGCCCCGGCGTTCGAGTCCTCTTCATAGTCCAGATCGAGCACTGGAGTGCCCTTGTAGATTCCGCAGCTGATCGCCGCGACCTGACTGGAGATCGGATCTCCTGCAATCTTGCCCTCGGCAATGAGCTTGTCGACGGCAAGCCTCAGTGCGACCCAAGCGCCCGAGATTGACGCTGTCCGCGTGCCGCCATCGGCCTGGATCACGTCGCAATCGAGGGTGATCTGCCGTTCACCGAGCGCTTTCAGGTCCACGACCGCCCGCAGCGAACGCCCGATAAGACGCTGGATTTCCTGCGTCCGCCCGGATTGCTTCCCCTTGGCGGCTTCCCGGCTGCCTCGTGTATGCGTTGCACGCGGCAACATCCCGTATTCGGCAGTGACCCAGCCTTCGCCCTTGCCGCGCAGAAATGGCGGCACGCGCTCTTCGACGCTCGCCGTCACCAGCACACGTGTGTCACCAAAACTGACGAGGCAAGACCCTTCAGCATGCTTGGTAAAGGCAGGTTCGATCGTGATGGCCCGCATCTGGTCGGGCGCGCGTCCAGAAGGGCGCATGGAAATCCTTTCGCTTGTGAAGCGGCCGCCTTAGGCCGGGTCGGTCAACCGCTCAAGCGCATGCGGAAGAATTCCAGAATCTCGTCGCGCGCCGCGCGGGTTGGTTGCCCTTCCTCGTCAATGAGATGCAACGTCACGACGCTGTGCGGATTCTTCATTTGCGTGTTTGGGCGGGCAGCGGAATCCGGTAGTACGCGTCCCTGGAACCGGTCACCAAGCGCTGCTTCATAGGCTTCGAAGCGAGCCGCCCTGCAGAATTTGTCGCCGTCGAAGCGGTAGGCAAGAACCGTCAGGTCTTCCGCGTCCATCCGCGCTTTGACTGCGGCCAATTCATCAGGAGCAATATGCATGCCCGCCGGATCGTTGAGCGGGAGAGAGGGTTGCGACAATACTGGCGCAAGCACTGACTTTTCGAGCATCATCGACAAGGCGAAATTCCCCGTGAAGCACATGCCGATAGCTCCAACGCCCTTGCCCCCGCATTCCTTGTGGGCAAAGGCGGCAAGTGCGCGCAGCCACTGCGTTGCGGGGCTGGATGCGTTTGCTTGAAAAGCCTTGAATTCGCGGCTGATGCACCCGCCAATCATTGTGAACAACGCGCCGGGCATTCTTGGGGTAGCACCATCCTTGCCGAAGAGATGTGGCATATAAACCGTGAAGCCGGCCTCCCGCACCCAGCGGGCAAATCGAGCAACATGTGGGCTGATACCGGGCATTTCGGTCATCACGATCACGGCAGGACCATTGCCCGTCACCCAGACCCGACGCGCCTGGCCCAGCAAGTCGATTGATCGCAGCTGGAAATCCTCAAGCGGATCGTCTGTCGCCCGTGTGTCACTTGCCATGCCCGCCCTCGATAATCCCATCTGTTCATCTCGCCGAATCCGGCGCATAACATGTGCCTTGGAGAGGAAGAAGGCTATGAACGTTTTGAAAACGATTGTGCTGGTGCTTGGCGTCCTGATGCTTTTGATGGGCGGCCTTTGGATCGGTCAGGGCCTGAACATCATCCGCTGGCCTGCTGACAGTTTCATGATCGGCGTCCCGCAATGGAGTTGGAACGGCATGTTCCTGGCAATCGGCGGAGTAGTCCTGATCGGGCTCGCGCGGCGCAAATAGATTTGCTTCCGATCTGCCATTGCTTGCTGCGGATTGCGTCGCTAGGCGCGCCGACATGAACCATCTCGCTTTCAGACACGCGTCGATGCGCGTTGCCATGGTGTTAGCTTGTGCTGCGCCCGGTCTTGGCTCGCACGCCAGCTTCGCCGCCCCGTCCGCAGCGCCTGTCGCTGGACAGTGTTCGCAGAAGACGCCCTCGGGCCTCGGCTATTCCATAGTGCGCGCCGGGACTGGTGCCATGCCCAGTGCGACAGACAAGGTCATCATCAGCTACAAGGGCACGCTTGCAGCAGACGGCACAGCCTTTGATGCGTCCGACCGCGCGGAATTTGGCGTCGGAGACGTCATCCCCGGATTTTCGGAGGGCCTCATGCTGGTGAAGGTCGGGGGCCGCATTCGTCTCTGTATTCCTGCCACCCTTGGCTATGGTGCACGTGGCGCGGGCAAGATCCCGCCCAATGCGGATCTGGTTTTCGAAGTCGATCTCCTGGAGATCAAGGCGCCGCCGCGGCCGCTGGCAGTGGCCGCGCGCACATGTGCGACCAAGATCGCTTCAGGGCTTGGCTTTGATATTGTGAAGTCCGGCACAGGCGCCATGCCGGGCGACGCAGACGTCGCGCTCATCAACTACAAGGGGTACGTCGCGTCCACAGGGGCTGCCTTTGACGACGCGGGTCCCGTTCCCGTTCCGGTGGGGCAAGTGATCCCGGGATTTGCCGAAGGGCTTAAACGGATGCAGCGCGGCGGTAGCTACAAGCTCTGCATACCGCCGCAACTCGCCTATGGCGACAAGGTGGTGGGACCGATACCGGCCAACTCCACTCTTGTGTTCCTGATCGACATGATTGATTTCAAGAGCCTTGCCGAAATCGAGGCCAGTCAGGCTCAGCCGCAGCAATAGTCTTTTCAGCCCGTTGAGAAGACCATGATGATGCCCTACATCGGAATGGATGGCGGTGTCCCCTGTTCATGAACTGACTGATCGCGCGCGCGACGTGTTTCGCGTCGTCGTTGAATCCTATCTGGGTTCAGGTGCACCTGTGGGGTCTAGGACGATCTCCAAACTGGGTGCGATGAACCTGTCGCCCGCGTCGATCCGCAACGTGATGCAGGATCTGGAAGAGCTTGGCCTGCTTGCAGCGCCCCACACATCGGCGGGCCGGATGCCGACTGACACGGGACTGCGGCTCTTTGTCGACGGCATGATGCAAGCGGCAGAGCCGAGCGCCGATGAGCGCGCGGCCATCGAATCGCGCTTGGCGAATCCCGGACCGATTGAAGACGCACTTACGGCCGCGACGGCAGCCTTGTCCGGTCTTTCCGCCTGTGCGGGGCTGGTGCTGGTGCCCAGGAAAGCACCCCGGCTGAAGCAATTTGCATTCGCACCGCTTTCAGCCGAGCAGGCGCTGGCTGTCCTTGTCGGAGATGACGGCTCCGTTGAAAACAGGGTGATGACTCTGCCGAAGGGCATGACTGCATCGGGTTTGGCTGAGGCCGGAAACTATATGACCGCGCGACTGGCAGGGCTGACGCTCGCGGAAGCGGCCGCGGTGCTCGAAAACGAGATCCGCCAAGAACGGGCCGCCTTGGACGCTGCCTCACGCGAGCTGATTCTGGAAGGTCTGGCGGATTGGGCACGGGACAGCGCCCAGCGCCCCGTGCTGATCGTCCGCGGCGCGGCGAACCTGATCGATGACCAGGCTGCTGCCAATCTTGATCGGGTGCGCCAGCTGCTGGACGAGATCGAAGGAAAGGAAGAAATTGCCCGCCTGCTCGAAAGCGCGCAGGAGGCATCGGCCACGAAAGTCTTCATTGGCGCAGAAAACAAACTCTTCGCTTTGTCAGGGTCTTCGGTTATCGCCGCGCCCTATCACGGGCATGACGGGCGAGTGGTGGGTGTAGTCGGGGTAATCGGCCCGACACGCTTGAATTACGCGCGCATCGTTCCCATGGTGGATTTCACTGCACAGAGCTTATCGAGATTGATGCACAAATGAGTGATGAAGAATTGAAGGCCGAAGATGAAATGATCGCGGAAGGCGCGCCGTCTGAACCCGATCCTGAAGCCGATCCGCTGGGTGCCCTTCTGAAGGAGCTTGAAGAAGCCCGGCAGCAGATACTCTATGCACAGGCCGAAACGCAAAATGTGCGCCGCCGTCTGGAGAAGGATGCGCAGGATGCCCGCGCCTATGCAGCGACCGGATTTGCACGCGACATGCTGTCTGTCGCGGACAATCTCGGGCGGGCACTTGAGGTCATTCCCGAAGCCATGCGCGCCGAAGACGCCTGGAAGGGCCTGATCGCCGGGCTGGAAGCGACCCAGCGTGAACTTGCATCGGTGTTTGAACGCAACGGGATCAAGAAAATCGATGCACTTGGTCAGCCGCTCGATCCCAATCGGCATCAGGCGATGGTCGAAATTCCGAGCGCTGAAGCAGAACCTGGAACAATCGTGCAGGAAATGCAGTCGGGATACATGATCCGAGACCGCCTTCTGCGGCCAGCCCTCGTCGGGGTCGCCAAGGCCGGGTAAGGCCCCGTTTCTTGGTGGGATAAAATCGGTGCGTTCGGTGACCGGAGCGTGACGCGCGGAAGTGCTCTCTGTTAATTTGTTTTTGGATCCGCCCAAACTTCAACATCTCGTTTACGATTTGGGCATATTTTCGGCGCAGCGAAGTGCTGGCCGGAAGGGCGCAAACATCATTATGGCAATGGCGGACGATACTGAACTGGTGGACTGGGTTCGTTTCGATCAGGCGCGGGCGTCGCTTGGGGTGCGGCTGTTCCGTCATCTTGGCTATTTGCGCGAAGACGGGGCCAAGGCTGTCACGCAAATAGAAGACGCCATGCGCGCGGGTGATGCAGTTGCAATGGTGAATCCGGCAGACCTGCTGCGCGCGGAAGCCTTGCAGATTGGGGCAATCGGTGTTGCGGCTCTGGCCGAAGACATTGAGGTTCAGGCGCGCGACTGCATCGAGTATCGCCAGTCGCCAGACAATATCATTGAAGTCGTGGTCCAACTGCGCGACGCGTTCGAACGTACAGTCGCAATGATTGACGGGGAGACGAATCCCCTGATGGCCCGCCACCCGGTCCTACAGGCCAAATCCGCTGCCTTCGCGACCCGATAGGGCCACGACCGGCCAAGCCTAGTCGTCGGCTGGACGCGACTGCAACTGGATATAGTTTTCGAGCCCCATCTGGCGGATCATCTCAAACTGGGTTTCGAGCGTATCGACATGTTCTTCCTCATTCTCGAGAATATGGGCGAACAGGTCACGACTCACAAAGTCACGCACCTTCTCGCAATGAACAATGGCATCGCGCAGCGGCGGGATCGCTTCTTCCTCTAGCTCCAGATCAGCCTTCAGCACTTCCTCTACCGATTCTCCAATGCGGAGTCGTCCCAGCATCTGGAAATTGGGCAGTCCGTCCAGGAACAGGATCCTCTCGGCCAGCTTGTCCGCATGCTTCATTTCATCAATGCTTTCGCCATATTCGAATTTGGCGAGCCGGCTGACGCCCCAATTGTCGAGCATCCGATAATGCAGGAAATACTGATTGATTGCGGTCAACTCGTTCTTGAGCGCGAGGTTGAGAAATTCAATGACCTTGGGGTCGCCCTTCATGGTCTGGCCCTTTCGTTGAAGCTGGCCTGATCTTAGCGACCGGGACGTGAACCGAACAGGCTGAAAATAGGCGTACCCTGCAGAAAACCGAGTTTGTGATCAGCACGCAACTGCGTGTTCGGCCTTGATGATTTGACGCGCGAAGGGAATGCACTGTCCGCACTGCGGCTTGCAACCGAGCGAACGATACGCCTTGGCCGGACTGAGCGCTCCGCGCCGTGCGGCATCCCGCACGTCCGTTTCACGAATAGCATTGCAGACACAAACGACCATGAAGAATTCCCGCTATTGCGAATCGTTTGCTACATGATTTGCGAGTGCTTCGCAATAGTGATAATATGAGTCTCAATTTCAGGGTTACGCTAACAGATCGGATGCTCAAAAGGCATTTGGAGGAAAGCCAGGCGACTGGGCCTATGATCGCGTGGCCGGGATGAGGCATTCTTGCCCGACGGCACTATTTTCTTTGATGGCATAGCAAACTACACGAGCAGCTCATTTGGCCGAAATGAATGGGGTGTTATTTGCATGAAAATTCAAAAGTGGTTTCGGCCGATGGCGCAATTTACGGCAACTGTCGGCGCGCTAGTTGCCATTGCGTCCTGCTGTGGAACAAACGGCCCGGGCAAGATCACTTCGCGTATTGCGATTGACCAGAGCCAAGTCGGACAAACCTATGCGGGCGTTGAGGTTACACCGAGGTTCTGGGAATTCGACAAGGACAACGATCGCTACGATGCTTCATGGCTCGAAAGCCGCCAGGAAATCGCCAAGATGCTGGTTGAAGATGCTGGCGTAAAGCGGGTGCGCGTCGAGCTGCGGAGCGGGGTTGAAAACCCGGTGGACTATTTCGCACCCTTCCTAGCCAGCAAGATCGGGTACAAGGGGAGTTGGAACCACTACTATGAGAAGATCAACGACAATGAAGATCCAAATGTAGCGAACGCCGCCGGGTTCCAATGGACATCCTTTGATTATTATGTCGAGAATTTTGTCATTCCGCTCCGCAATCGCCTGGCTGCGCGCAATGAAAAGCTGTTCGTAAACCTATGTTTTGTCGACTTTGACTGGACACCGCTGAAGGGCAACGTTTCCTTTGCCGCATCTCCCGAAGAATATGCAGAGATTGTCACACTTGCAGCCACGCGATTGCGCGACAAATACGGAATCACGATAGATTCACTTGAAGTTGTGTTGGAGCCGAACAACGGTGCGGGTTGGACAGGTCAGGCGATTGGCAAGGCTATCCTGGCAGCAAAAGCACGCCTCGCGACGGTCGGACTCCATCCTCTCATCATCGCTCCCTCGGCATCCTCAGCAAGTTTTACGGTAAATTATCTGCAGGATATCGCAAAAATACCGGGTGCGGCGGCGGCCATCAACACGGTGTCCTACCATCGTTATGACGGAGACAAGTCTGCAGATGCTGCTCTGCCGGCTATCCGCAGAGCAGCAGCCCAAATGAGGGCAGAGACAGCGATGCTTGAGTGGATTCCGGCTACGGTGGAGACGTTCTTCAAGGATCTGGCATTTGGCGGCGCGAGTGCCTGGGCGGCATATGGTGCCGCACAGAAGGCGGATTCAAATGCCGATACGAGGGGTGGCGCCATTGTATGGCGCGATCAATCAGGCAATCTGGCTTTGACGCCGAAATGGATGCGCATTTCGGCTGTGACGCGGGAACTGGAGGTGGGGGCCAAGGCCTATTTTGCGTCAACACAGCTCGGGAAGGACATGCCCTTGGTTTTTCACAATCCCGACGGTTCTGAGGTTATCGCGGTATTTTCACCAAATGGCTCTTTCCTTGAAATCTCGGGTGCAGCGGACAGCCTATATCGGGTCGTGATTGTGAATTCGCAGGGCGCACAAGTGTCGATTTCGCTTGTCAGGAAGGACCGTGACAACAAGATTGTCTTGAAAATACCCGCACAATCGGCGGCTGTGCTTCGCAGCAGCACTTAGGCGGCTTTCTCTTTTGCGCCTATATCGCCTGATAGCATGCAAGTTTGCTGGAGCGGGCGAAGGGATTCGAACCCTCGACCCCAACCTTGGCAAGGTTGTGCTCTACCCCTGAGCTACGCCCGCTCTGGCGACTGGCCCCGGCATGCCGGGGCGGGTGAGGCGCGGCTGTTAGCATCGGGTTCGGCCTTCGGCAAGCGCTGAATCGGGGCTTGGCATTTGCAATATGAGTCACCACATTGGGCGCAAGACAAGGAGCATCACGTGGCGACATTGGGATTGAGTGCAAACGAACGCGAAGTCGTGGAGGCTTTTCGCCGCGATGTGGTCGAGCCTTCGATGACCAACCTCGTGATTGTCGATTTCTGGGCGGAATGGTGTGGCCCGTGCAAGCAGCTTACGCCCGTGCTGGAAAAGGTAGCCGCTGATTATGCGGACAAGGGCGTCAAGCTGGTCAAGATCAATGTCGATGAAAACAAGTTCATTGCGGCTCAATTCCGTGTGCAGTCGATCCCCACGGTTTATGCCCTGTTCCAGGGCCAACCCGTCGCAGACCTGACGCAGGCACGCACTGAGGCTCAGCTTGGCCGCATGCTCGACCAACTGCTGAAACAATTGCCGGTGCAGGGCGAAGCCCAGTCCCTGGAGGCAGAAATCGAGCCGTTGGTCGCCATGGGGGAAGAGGTGCTGGCCGGCGGAGACGCCGCGCGGGCGGCATCAATCTTTTCGCAGATCCTGGATATGGCTCCGGACCATCCCGCGGCATTGTCGGGTCTAATTCGCGCGCATGTCGCCGCTGGCGAACTCGATGCGGCAGAAGCGCAGGTTGCGGCGTTGAACCCCGAATTGGCCAAGGATCCTGCAATCGGGCGGGCTGTATCCGCCTTGACGCTGGCGCGGGATGTGAAGCCGGTTGACGATCTTTCGGGATTGAAGGCCGAGGTTGCCACAGACCCGGACAATCACACATTGCGGTTTGAACTTGCGGGCGGTTTGATGGCGGCAGGAGACCGGGATGGAGCGGCCGACGCGCTGCTTTCTATTATTGCTGCGGATCGTGAATGGAACGAGGGCGCAGCCCGATCCCAATTGCTCAAATTGTTTGAGGTTGTCGGGATCGAGGACCCCTGGGTTTCCGCGCAGCGGCGCAGGCTTTCTGCGGTGCTTTTCACATGACGACGCAAACGCTCACGCGCCTCTCTGTCTTTCCGCTGGCGGGTGCGCTGCTCTTTCCGCGCATGCATTTGCCGCTCCACATCTTCGAGCCGCGGTACCGCGCGCTGGTTTCAGACGCTCTGGCTCGGGATCGCATGATTGCGATGATCCAGCCGCGTGGCGGCGGGGAAAAGCCGCCGCTCTACATGATGGGCTGCGTCGGCCATATTTCGCAGGTCGAAGCGCTTGATGATGGTCGATATAACATCGTTCTCGAGGGGCGGTCGAGATTCCGGCTGGTGCGCGAACTCGATGTGAAGACGCCGTTCCGCCAGATCGAAGCAGAGCTTGTTGCTGATCCCGAAGATGAATCGCTCGCGCTTGCCGAGCGTGCGGCGCTTGAAACCGAATCAAGGCGTTTTGCGACGGCGCAGGGCTATGCTGTGGATTGGGAATCCGTCTCGCGCCTTGATGACGAAGCCTTGGTGAATGGCATTGCCCAGATTGCCCCGTTTGATGCAGCATCGAAGCAGGCCTTGCTCGAAGCCAACAGCCTGTCAGAACGGGCTGAACTGATTGTGCAGCTGCTCCATTTCTTTGGGCGGCATGACGGGGAAGAGCGCGTGACGCTCCAGTGAGTCTCGATCCGGACCTGCTTGCCATTCTGGTCTGTCCTATAACGCGGACGAGACTGATCTATGATGAAGGCGCAGAGGAATTGATCTCTGAAGCGGCGGGGCTTGCCTATCCGGTGCGAAATGGAGTCCCGGTCATGCTGGTCGAGGAGGCGCGGGTCCTTTCGCCTCAGACGACCGCGCCCTGAAGCAATTTGGGCAGGTCCCCGCTTGTGCCCCGCGCCTCGGCCATGAAGATCGATTTGAGCGGCGCCAGTTTCTGGACCGCGCCAAGCCCGAAGCGGCGGATGGCGGTCGCGGGCTTGCCCGGAATGCCGAAGAGGCGCGTGAGCGTGTCCGTTGCCAGCGAAACAGCGAGCGTGTCGACACTTCGCCAGCGTTCGTAACGGGCAAGCAGCTGGGCATCGCCAAGATCAAGCCCCAGCCGCGCGCCATCAACCAGCACTTCAACGAGCGCCGCGACATCGCGAAAGCCAAGGTTGAGCCCTTGGCCGGCAATCGGGTGCGAGCCATGCGCCGCGTCTCCGACCAGCGCCAGCCGCTGCGCCGTGATCCGTGTTGCGTGATGGAAATCCAGCGGATAGCTGGAGCGCGGAGCAGCGAGCGAAATCTCTCCCAATAATCCCCCGGCGCGCTTTGTGACTTCTGCAAGGAAGGCACGTTCCGAAAGTGCCAGCACCCCCTCGGCATCCTTGGGACCCACTGTCCACACCAGCGCCGAGCGTGTGCCCGGATTGAGTGGCAGGAGTGCGAACGGGCCAGCGGAATAGAAGATTTCATGCGCGATATTATTGTGGTCCTTCGTGTGATCGAAGGCCGAAATGATCGCGACATGATCATAGCCCCATTTTGCGGTGCGGATGCCTGCCGCCTCTCGCGTCGGCGATTTGCGTCCCTCGCATGCTAGGAGGAGCTGGCCCCGGATCTGCTTTCCACTCGCGAGGGTCATGCGCACGCCGGCTTCATTGCGCTCGACGCTGGCTGCCCGGTCGGGCATGTGGAGTGTGACTCCCCTGGCGCCCAGGGCTGCCTCACGTAGCGTCTGCCGCAACGTCCGGTTTTCAAGCATATAGCCCAGAGGCTCGTCATCTTCGGCTGTTGTGAAGTCGAGAGCGTCCTTTTGTAGTCCATCGCGGACTTCGATGCGGTGAATGGCGCAGCCGTGGGGCTTGAGTGTCTCCGCAATGCCCAGCGCATCGAGCATCCGCCAGCTGGCACTGGCGATGGCGCTTGCCCGCCCGTCGAAACCGGCAGCAAGGGCCTTTTCCGGATCCAGCGGATCGACGACGGCCGCCGTCAAGCCATGGCGTTCGAGGGCAATGGCAAGCGTGAGCCCGACCAGGCCCCCGCCGAGGATAATGACGTCATGTGAGTCCATCCCCTGCTTCTAGGCGAAATGGCGTGTGACTCAAGCATTTCGGCCAGACTCTTGACGGCGAGTCACCACCCGGCGCATTAAGCAGGCCAAGGAACAGAAAGCGCACGGGAACGGGAGGCGCAAATGGCCAGTCGGGCGCAAACATGGCAGGATTCAGTGAAGCGCAGCGCGATCCGCAGCGGTGCGATGCTCGGGGCCGTTGGCTTGGGTCTAGGGGCGCTGATCTTGACCCTTTTGCTAGCAAGCTATCACCCGAGCGACCCTTCGCTCAATACGGCAGCAGGTGGGCCGGCACGCAACCTGATCGGTGTTCCGGGCGCTTGGATTTCGGACGCTCTCTTGTCGCTGATTGGTCCGGCTGCTGCACTGTTTGTGCCGCTTGTCATCGTGGCTGCAACGCGGCTCTGGCGTGGCGCACCGGTGACCGGATGGCGTCAGCGCGCGGTTCGCGCCTTGGGTGGCGTCGTGCTGATTGATATTGCTCTTTCTCTTTTCAAGTCGGACGCAATTGCAGGACTGCCGGGCGGTCTTGGCGGTGCAATAGGCTATCTTGGCGCTGGCGCCCTTGAATGGGGCATCGGGTTCATTGGCGATCCGGGACTTGCGCGCCTAGTTGGACTGGGCGTTGCGACCCTTTTGGCGATTGGTGGCATTGTTGTGTGGTCGATCGCTTTGGGGCTGGATGCGGATGAACGGGGCTGGTTGTTCCGCAGGCGTTTCCGTGCGACCGACGACGTGGATGACTATGTCGCGCCGCCGCCGGTAATCAAGCAGCCGGAGCCGCGCCCGGCCCCGCCGCCGCGCAGCGATGATCGCAAGCCGATCATCAATCTGGGCGCGTCCAAGCCAGCGCCGGCCCAGCCACCCAAGAAGCCGGCCCAGTCTGCGTTTGACCTGAAGGACCGTTACGTGCTGCCTTCGCTAGACTTGCTCAAGAAGGCGCCCCCGTCTTCGGGCCCGCAGATCGACAAGGCCGGACTGGAACGCAATGCGCGGCTGCTCGAATCCGTACTGGACGATTTCCATGTCAAGGGCGCAATCGTCGAGGTGCGTCCAGGCCCTGTGGTAACAATGTACGAACTTGAGCCGGCTGCCGGGATCAAGGCGAGCCGCGTCGTCCAACTGGCGGACGATATCGCTCGCAACATGTCTGCCATGTCGGCGCGCGTTGCAACGATCCCGGGTCGCAGCGTGATCGGTATCGAACTGCCCAACGCGCGGCGGGAATCGGTGGTGTTCCATGAACTGGCGTCGAGCCAGGCATTTGAGGACCAGACTGCACAGCTTCCCATCATCCTTGGCAAGAATATTGCGGGAGATCCCGTGATTGCCGATCTTGCACCAATGCCCCACCTTCTTGTTGCGGGCACGACCGGCTCTGGCAAATCTGTCGGGCTCAATGCGATGATCCTCTCGTTGCTCTACCGCCTGACACCGGACCAGTGCCGGTTGATCATGATCGATCCCAAGATGCTTGAACTCAGCATCTACGATAATATTCCGCATCTGCTTTCGCCTGTGGTGACCGAGCCTGCAAAGGCGATCCGCGCCCTTAAATGGGCGGTCGAGCAGATGGAGGATCGCTACCGGATGATGGCCTCGCTCGGCGTGCGTGGGCTTTCGAGCTTCAACGACAAGGTACGCGCCGCAAAGGCGAAGGGCCAACAACTTGGCCGCAAGGTCCAGACGGGCTATGATGCAGAAACCGGCCAGCCGGTCTATGAAGAAGAAAAGCTCGAATATGAGCCGCTGCCGCAAATCGTCATCATTGTCGATGAGCTTGCCGACTTGATGATGACGGCAGGCAAGGAAGTCGAATTCCTGATTCAGCGCCTTGCCCAGAAGGCACGTGCGGCGGGTATCCACCTGATCATGGCAACCCAGCGTCCGTCGGTCGATGTCATCACTGGCGTAATCAAGGCGAACCTGCCGACCCGGATCAGTTTCGCGGTCACTTCGAAGATCGATTCTCGCACCATCCTTGGAGAGCAGGGTGCCGAGCAGCTGCTCGGGAAGGGTGACATGCTGTACATGCCGGGCGGCAAGCAGATCGCGCGCGTCCATGGGCCCTTCGTTTCGGATGACGAGGTCCGCGCGGTTGCGGATCATTGGCGCTCTCAGGGAACGCCTGACTATATCATGGCGGTCACCGAAGAGCCTGAAGATGGCGGCTGGACAATCGACGGCGCGCCTTCAGGCGAAGACAGTCCGGAAGACCAGCTCTTCCGACGCGCCGTTCAGGTTGTTGCCGAGAGCCAAAAGGCGTCTACATCCTATGTCCAGCGCCAGTTGCGCGTGGGCTACAACAGTGCCGCGCGCCTCATTGAGCGAATGGAAAGTGAAGGACTGGTCAGTCGGCCGGATCATGTCGGCCGGCGCGAAGTCCTGATCGATGCCGAAGGGCATGCTATATAGATTCAGTTGCCGTTCAACTGGCGGGGGGCATTCCGGCTATCCCAAAGTGGAGTTTTGCATGTCCTTTCGTTTTCTTGGCGCGGCTGCAGCCATTGCAATCGCAGCGCCAGCCTTTGCCCAATCGAGCGACCTGGCGGCGGTTTCTTCGCACCTCAAAGCCGTCACGACAATGACCGCAAGCTTTGTACAGACGGACAAGGCCGGAAAAGCCGTCAATGGGACGCTGACACTCAAGCGACCCGGCAAGATCCGCTTCCAATATGAGAAGGGTGTGCCAATCTTGGTGGTTGGAGATGGCAAGGCCCTGACGTTCATCGACTATTCGGTACGGCAAGTGCAGCGCTGGCCGATCGGTAATTCGCCGCTCGGCGTTCTGCTTGACCCGAATCGCGACATGACCCGCTTTGCCAAGGTCGTCGAGACAGCCGACCCGCGTCTTGTGGTCGTGGAGGCCCGTGACCCGAAGCGGCCTGAATTCGGTGTCATCACGCTGGCCTTTTCGCGTCAGGCAACAGCACCTGCCGGGCTGATGCTGCAGGGCTGGGTCACGATCGACAGTCAAGGAAACCGGACTTCCATTCGCCTTTCAGGACAGTCATTCAACACGCCTGTGTCCGACGAAGCGTTCAAATGGCGCGATCCTCGGCCTAATTTGAGGGGTCACTGAGCAAGTCATTCATATTGGCGACAGGAAACCAGTCTATAACCGGACAGGCAGTTACGGAGACTGGTTTCGAGATTCCCCCCTGTTGCTCGATACCGCGTTTGTTTCCGAAACTCGCCAGCGTGACGAACGCTCGGTTGACCCTCGCTCCATGCCCCCGGAGTGAGGGTCTTTCCGTTTTGGAGAGGGCAGCCAGCCAAACTGTCTTGGTGCTTGCGAGGGTGAGGCCCGATGCTTAGAGCCATGGCATGAAGATCGCTTCCTGGAACATCAACTCTGTTCGTTTCCGGCTGGATATCGTCTCGCGGTTCCTGAGGGAAATGGCGCCGGACATTCTTTGCTTGCAGGAAACCAAGGCAGAAAACGCCGTCTTTCCGATGGAGGCACTCAAGAGCCTGGGTTATCCGCACATTGTCATCAACGGGCAGAAGATGCACCACGGCGTGGCAATCCTGAGCAAGGTGGCGCTTGTCGAAGATCGCAGTCATGACTGGCAGGATAATGGCGAAGCGCGCCATATCGGGGTGCGGCTCCCGAATGGCATCTTGCTTGAAAATGTCTATGTCCCTGCGGGCGGCGATATTCCGGATCGGGAGCAGAATCCGAAATTCGGCCAGAAACTCGATTTTCTCGGGCGGATGATCGACTGGTCGTCTTCGCTGTCCGAACCGACAATTCTGACGGGCGATTTCAATATTGCGCCGCTCGAATCCGATGTGTGGAATCACAAGCAACTCATCGATGTTGTCAGCCACACACCCATTGAAGTGGAGACGCTTGCCCGCCTGCAAGCGAGTCACAATTGGGTCGATCTCGGACGGCATTTTGTGCCAGCGCCGGAGCGGCTCTTCACCTGGTGGAGCTACCGCGCAAAGGACTGGGCGGTTTCAGATCGTGGCAGACGGCTGGATCATATGTGGGCGTCACCGTCCCTGCGCGAACAGGCGGTCAGCCATACGGTCCATGAAGCCTGTCGCGATTGGGACAAGCCCTCTGACCATATTCCCATCGTGACAGAGTTTGCCTTTTGAGTGACCCGCGCGCCACGGCCCGGGCCATAGATGCCTTGCGTCGCGGCTGGCCTGTCGCGATCGACGAGGCCATTACCGTTCTTGCGATCGAAAGCGCCGATGCGCTGCGTCTCTCGGCCTTCGACCCTGAGGCAAAGGCAGACATACTCATTTCTTCAAGTCGCGCGGTGACATTGAAGCTGGCGAACCAGCGGGCAGCTGCGACGCTGGGTGAGCCGGTTGTCGTAGCCAGGACATCCTGGCTGGATCTGGCAGCAGCCACTGCCTTGGCCGATCCGGCGACGGACCTTGCGAACCCCCTGATGGGCCCGTTTGCTGCGCGAGATGTTGACCATCCGCTTGCCTGCGCGGCAGCACTGGAACTTGCGCGCCATGCAGGTCTTCTGCCCGCATTCTTTCTTCTTTCAGGCGTTCAGAATGCTGCTGAGAGCATTTTAGGAAAGGCTGTTCACGACTGGGATGCCCCGGAGCGCTTGGCCATCGCGGCTCGGGCCCGGCTCCCTGTTGCCGCTTCGGAAAAAGCTGAACTTGTTGCCTTTCGGAGCCCGGAGATGGCGGGCGAGCATGTTGCACTGATTATTGGTCAACCTGATGGCGAAGCGCCTCTGGTTCGCCTTCACAGCGAATGCCTGACGGGCGATGTCCTGGGGAGCCTCAAATGCGACTGCGGCCCGCAGCTTGACGCTGCCCTTCGGCTGATAGCGGCACATGGGTGGGGCATCCTGCTATACTTGCGACAGGAAGGTCGTGGCATCGGCCTCATCAACAAGCTGCGCGCCTATCAACTGCAGGATCAGGGATTTGATACCGTCGATGCCAATCTCCGGCTAGGCTTTGCTGTCGATTCGCGCGACTTCGGGGTCGCTGCGCGCATGCTTCAGTTGCTGGGTCAGGACCGCATCCGCCTGTTGACCAACAACCCAGAAAAGGTGGCAGGCCTGGAAGAGTCGGGGATCACGGTTGTGGAGCGCGTGCCCCACCAGTTGCCTCCCAATCCGCACAATGAACGCTATCTCGCAACCAAGCGGGACCGGACCGGCCACCAGCTTTAACCAGCCTACCCGCGCGCTCCGAACAGGGCACTGCCGATACGAACATGCGTTGCACCCAGCTTGACGGCGGTCTCATAGTCGCCGGTCATACCCATGCTGAGTCCTTTGAGGCCGTGATCCCGCGCAAGCTTGGCCAGCAACGCAAAATAGGGGGCTGCTTCCAAATCGGCCGGTGGAACTGCCATCAGACCCGCAAGATCGAGGTCTGCGGAGCGCGCCTCCTTAATAAGGTCGGGCAGATCCTTGATCGGGCACCCGCCCTTTTGCGGTTCATCGCCAATATTGACCTGAATGAAACAAACTGGATGACGTCCCGTCTTCTGCTGCGCTTTGGCGAGTGCGGAGACTAGCGAAGGACGATCAACCGAGTGAATCGCATCGAAAAGTGCCACCGCATCCTCTGCCTTGTTCGACTGCAGCTGACCCACAAGATGGAGTTCCACGTCAGGGAACTCGGCACGCAGTCCCGGCCATTTGGCTTGTGCTTCCTGCACCCGGTTTTCGCCAAAACGGCGATGGCCGGCTTCGAGCAGCGGGCGGATTGCAGGAGCATGGTGCGTCTTTGAAATGGCAATCAGTTGTATGTCGTCGGCGCGTCGACCCGAAAGCTTTGCGGCCCGCGCGATGTTCGCAGACACCTTGTCCAGTCTGGCCTTTGCGTCTTCTGTCATTCGGCCGCTATAGGAATGGAGATGCCGAAGCGCCACCTCTGCCGTCAAAATCCTGCCCTGCCGCGACTTTGGCTGATGACGGATGAGCGCATGGGGGAGGCGCTGTGGCCAGCGCTCATGGCCTTACCCAAAGGCGCCGGCGTGATTTTCAGGCACTACAGCCTGGCGCGCGCTGAGCGGCTCGACCTGTTTCGCAAGATCAGGTTGATTGCTCGAGCCCGGCGACTCACGCTTCTTGCAGGAGGCCCTGGGGGTGCACATGGCAGGCATTTTGGCGCCGTGACGGCGCCGGTTCACTCATTGCGCGAACGGATTGCCGCAGAACGAAATGGCGCGCAGCTGCTCTTTGTCTCGCCGGTCTTCCCCACAGCATCGCATCCCGGTGCGCGCGCTCTTGGCCGCAGTCGGTTCGGCTTGCTGATCAGGGGCAGCCGCGTGCCCGTGATCGCGCTTGGCGGCATGACGCGCAAGCGGGGGCGTTCGCTGTCACTATTCAAAATTCATGGGTGGGCCGCAATCAGCAGCCTGACACATCAGAAGCGGAACGCTGTCCCGACGTAAATGGCCTGACTGTCACGGCGGTTGTCGGTCAAAGGCTCGAGCCGGTTCCGCTCGGAACGGTAACGCACGCCCGCCGTCACATCGAGATTGCGGGTCAGACGATAAGCGCCGCCAACATCGAGCGAGACACTTTCATTGCCAGAAATCGTCCGCGGCGCGTTTCCAGTCGGCCGATCAGCGGCAACCTGAAGGCGTGTGCTCCATTTGCGCGCGTTGTAGCTCACTGCAACATCCGCGGCTTCACGGCCACCGGGCAATGCACCACTATCGACGCGAGTTACGTCACCAGACAAGGCAAACCGCTTCCAGCCCACGCCCACGCCGAGGCTATAGGCAACTGGAGCAATACCAAGGGTTGCAGGTGTCCCTGCCGCGACTCGATCTGCTTCACTCGGGAGGACTCCGGTCCGGGCGCGGACCGCGACCGTGACAGCACGGTTGCGATTGCTCACTGCCGCCGGTGTGAAACGAAAACCTGTGCTGTTGAAGCCGCTTCGCGCAAGGGCTGCGGCAAGCACCGGATCCGCTGCAACTGGCGTATAACTACCGATTCCCACACGTGGCGCCGTGGTTGCCAACCGCTTCGACAGGAAATTGTTTGCCGAAGCTCCAACCGCAGGCGCGCCAGCAAGCGCGATCGCGCACACGGCGCCCGCGAGACTGGTCAAAAGAGTTGCACGACGGTTCATGTTCGAGAATCAAACTCCTGCATTCAGTCCGCTAGCATAGATTCGTTCGCGATGCACAGGTGTTTGAGTCACTTTGTTGCGAGTTGTTGCAATTGCTCAACACTCTGCCGCGGTCTCGGTGCTTGCGGGATGACAAAACCTGCCTATAAGGCGCGCGAGTGACGTTTTTCCAAGGATAGTTTGCCATGTCGAGGCCCCTCCCAATAGTTGCCGCAATTGCAATCGGACTGGCCTTGTCCGGCTGCAGCCTCATGGGCAAGAGCAAGCCGTCTGCAGCAGCAAAGGGCGACATTGCGGCATCGAAAGTAACCACGATCGGCGTCAACGCCTATCTCTGGCGCGCCTCGCTCGACACCATTTCCTTCATGCCGCTTATCCAGGCCGACGCCAATGGCGGCGTGATCGTGACGGACTGGTATGCCAACCCGTCATCCCCCAATGAACGGATGAAGCTGACCATCTCGATCCTCGACAAGGATCTGCGGGCCGATGCGCTGCGGGTCGCAGCGTCGCGGCAGGTGGCGCAGGGCGGGGGCTGGGTCGATGCGCCGGTCCAGGCCGCTACGGTTCAGAAGCTTGAGGAAATCATCCTCACCAAGGCGCGCGATCTCCGCCGCAGCGCCATTGCCGGTTAGAAATTGACCCTTCACGTCTTCGCGCCTCGGCGCGAACCTTGCCATGGCAGCGGTGCGGGACAGATTTTCTGTTGCGCGCGAAGACGCGAAGACGCGAAGGAAGCTGCTTGAACGATGTCATCCCGTTTCAATCCATTCAAAGCTGATCCGCACTGGCAAAAAGTGTGGGAGGAAAGCGGCATTTTCGTCGCGCCTGCCAAATCCGACAAGCCAAAGGCCTATGTCCTTGAGATGTTTCCCTATCCTTCGGGGCGCATCCATATGGGACACGTCCGCAACTACACGATGGGTGATGTCCTGGCGCGCTACAAGGCGATGACCGGGCACGCCGTCCTCCATCCCATGGGTTGGGATGCGTTTGGCATGCCGGCGGAAAATGCCGCGATGGAAAAGAAGGTTCACCCCGGCGGCTGGACACGCGACAACATCGCCGCGATGAAGGCACAGCTGAAGCGGCTTGGCCTTGCGATCGACTGGACACGTGAACTCGCGACCTGCGAGCCCGACTATTATGGGCATGAACAGGCGCTGTTCCTTGATCTTCTGAAGGCGGGCCTCGTCTACCGCAAGGAAAGTTCGGTCAATTGGGACCCGGTCGACATGACTGTGCTTGCAAATGAGCAGGTGATCGACGGTCGCGGCTGGCGTTCGGGAGCGCTGGTCGAAAAGAAGAAGCTCAATCAGTGGTTCCTGAAGATCACCCAGTTTGCCGACGATCTGCTTGAAGGGCTGGCGACGCTTGACCAGTGGCCCGATAAAGTCCGGCTGATGCAGGAAAACTGGATCGGCAAGTCGAAGGGCCTGCGATGCACCTTCAATCTTGTCGATTCTCCGGAAGGGATCGATGTTTTCACCACCCGGCCGGATACGATGTTCGGTGCGAGTTTTGTTGCAATTGCGGCGGATCATCCGCTGGCAACCGAACTTGCGGCCAATGCACCGGCGCTGCAGGCGTTCATAGAGGAGTGCCGCAAGGGCGGCACGACTGCTGCCGACATAGAAACAGCCGAAAAGAAGGGTTTCAATACAGGCCTGTCGGTTGAGCATCCGCTTGATCCGCATTGGCACCTTCCGGTCTATGTCGCCAATTTCGTCCTGATGGACTATGGGACAGGCGCGCTCTTCGGCTGTCCCGCCCATGACCAGCGCGATCTCGACTTTGCTCGGAAATACGGTCTGGGCGTTACGCGTGTTGTGGCCGAAGGCGACAATGAGGACCCCGATTTTGAAGGCGATACGCCATACACCGGACCTGGCCGGATCGTGAATTCACACTTCCTGAACGGCATGAGCAGCGACGAGGCCAAGGCCGCGGTCATTGCCCGTGCGGAGCATGAAGGATGGGGAGAGGGCCAGACGCAATATCGTTTGCGGGATTGGGGTGTGTCGCGCCAGCGCTATTGGGGCACGCCGATTCCGATCATCCATTGCGAATTCTGCGGGGCGCTGCCTGTACCCCGTTCGCAATTGCCGGTCGTCTTGCCTGAGGACGTCAGTTTCGACATTCCCGGAAACCCCCTCGACCGTCATCCGACATGGAAGAATGTGCCCTGCCCGAACTGCAATGAACCGGCGCGGCGCGAGACGGATACGCTCGATACCTTTGTGGACTCCAGCTGGTATTTCATCCGCTTTGCGAGCCAGCCCAAGGACAAGCCGTTCGACCGGGCCGAAGCGGAACAATGGCTGCCGGTCGGCCAGTATATCGGCGGGGTCGAGCATGCGATCCTCCATCTCCTCTATGCCCGATTCTGGACGCGCGCGCTCCAGCATATGGGGCAAATCGGTATCGCAGAGCCGTTCAAGGGCCTGTTCACGCAGGGCATGGTCACGCATGAGACCTATAAATCTGCCGACGGCAGCTGGCTTTCGCCCGGCGAAGTCAAGCAGGTTGGTGCCGATATCGTCACGCTTGATGGCCAGCCGGTCACGCTTGGCCGAATCGAGAAAATGTCCAAATCCAAAAAGAACGTCGTCGATCCGGATCCGATGTTCGACCAATATGGCGCGGATGCCGTGCGCTGGTTCATGCTGTCAGACAGCCCGCCTGAGCGTGATCTCGAATGGTCGGAAGCCGGAATCGAGGGGACCTGGCGGTTCGTCAATCGCATCTGGCGTTTGTTTGATGGTTATGAGCCAACCGTGCGTGGAGAGGATGCAGTCCTCAGAAAGCTCTTGCATCGGGCCATTGCAGGCATAGGCGTCGATATCGAGGCGCTGACCTTCAACAAGGCCGTCGCAAAGGTTCATGAACTGGTCAACGCCATTGAAAAGGCTGAGCCGAGCGCGACGCGCTCTGAGGCGGTGTTGATGCTTGCTCGCCTTGTTTCGCCGATGCTTCCCCATTTGGCGGAGGAAGGCTGGATGCGCATGGGCGGGACCGGGCTGGTAGCGGCCCAGGCCTGGCCGACGCATGATCCGGCGCTGCTCGTCGACGATGAAGTGACGATCGCGATCCAGGTCAACGGCAAGTTGCGCGATACGCTTACGCTTCCCAAGGCGGCAGACAAGGCCGCCCTTGAAGCCGCGGCGCTTGCCAGCGAGAAAGCGGTCCGTGCGCTGGATGGGGCGGCGCCCAAAAAGGTCATTGTTGTTCCCGGCCGCCTCGTTAACATCGTCGCATGATGCGGATACTTGCCCTTGCCCTGATGTTGCTTGTTTCGGCTTGCGGTCTGCGCCCACTTTACAGTGGTGGTGGCGGCGGGAAGGTCAGCCTGGTGCTCCGTTCCGTTGATGTCGCGGCGATTGATGGCAAGGCGGGCTGGTTGATGCGTAACGCGCTCAATGACCGTCTTGGCCGCAATCCGGCGATGCCGGCACAATATCGGCTTGAGGTTGAGCTTGATGACCAGATTTCAGGCTTTGGCGTCCGCAGGGACGATGCCGTGACGCGTGAACGCCGGACCTTGCGCGCGCGCTATCGGCTGGTCGATGCGGCACAGGGCACGGTTGTGCTGGATGCCACGGCCGGATCCGATGCCGGTATCGACGTCGTCAGTTCCGAATATGCAACGATTGCCGCGGAAAATACGGCCCTGGAACGCCTGTCGCAAATCCTCGCGGATCAGATTGTTGCGCGTGTCGCGCTCTTTGCCGAGCGCCAGACGCCAGACAAGTGAAGGCCAATCGCGCCGAGATTGAACGCGCGCTCGATGCTCCGCCGCCGCATATACGGTTTTTCCTGCTCTATGGTCCGGATGAAGCGGAATCCCGCAGCCTCGCCCAGCGTCTGGAACGGGCCATGGGTCCAGAGGCGGAACGCATCGATCTGGATGGCGCGGCGCTCAAATCAGACCCGGCCCGGCTTGCCGATGAGGCCGCGTCGATTTCCCTGTTCGGGGGGAAGCGCCACATTCGGTTGACTGTGACTGGTGACGAATGCCTGTCCGCCATCGAAGGACTTCTGGATGCGGAGGCTGCCGGAAACCCGGTGGTCATTCTGGCTGGCGCCCTGCGACCGACGTCCGCACTGCTCAAGCGCGCGCTGGCAGACCCGGCTGCCTTGGCCTGCATCAGCTATGCACTTGATGCGGAAAAGGCAGCGCCCTTGGCCGCGGCAATGGCCCGCGAACTCGGTGTCCGGCTAGATATGGATGCCGCGCGCCAATTGGCCCAGGCTGCCGCCAATGATCGCGCCCTGATGGCGCGCGAGGTTGAAAAGCTTGCACTCTATCTCGATGCCGCGCCGGACCGTCCCGCAACAGCGGACACTGTAGCGCTGGACGCGATTGGAGCAGGAGAGGGGGAAGCGGAATTGTCGCGTCTTGTCGATGCCGTGCTGGGTGGCAGTCCGGGCGAAGCGGCGCGCGAAATTGCGCAATTGTCCGAACAGGGCGTCGCCGGGATCCCCGCGATCCGGGCACTGGCAAAGCGCGTGCAGCTTCTCGTGCGTCTGGCCCGGCAAATGGGCGACAGCGGCAATGCGCGTGCGGTCGTCGAGGCCCAAGGCAAGGCGATTTTCTGGAAGGAAAAGGCTGGCGTCGAGCGTCAATTGAAGCGCTGGTCCTCTGAAAGGCTGGCAACATTGGCTGACCGGCTGCTCGCGGCGGAACGGGCAATCAAGTCACCTGCATCGCCCGGCGACATCATGGCCGATGCCGAAATGATCACGATTGCCCGCGCTGCGCAAAGAGCGCGATAGATCGGTTTTATTGTTGCCGCACCTTGGGGCGGTTCGGCGGGATTGCTTTTGCTCCCCTCCCTTCTAAGCTGCCGTCAGGGAACGGGGGAAAGCGATGGAGAATGGCCAACTGACCGAAAGCGCCATTTCGCGCTCGGCCATGTCAAAAGTATTCTGGCGTATCCTGCCGCTGATCGCGCTGGCTTATCTCTTTGCCTATATGGATCGGGTCAATGTCAGCTTCGCTGCTGCGCAGATGAACGACGACCTGAAGTTCAGCGCAACCATCTACGGGCTTGGCGGCGGCCTTTTCTTTCTTGGCTATGCCCTGTTCGAGATCCCGTCCAACCTCATGCTCGTCCGCTTTGGCGCGCGGCAATGGATCGCGCGGATCATGATCACCTGGGGCCTGCTCTCGGCCGGCATGATGTTTGTGCAGACACCGATGCAATTCTATGTCCTGAGATTCCTGCTCGGTGTGGCCGAGGCGGGTTTCTATCCGGGCGTGATCTATTATTTTTCGTCCTGGTTCCCGCCCTGCCATCGCGGTCGAGCGGTGAGCCGCTTCTATGTGGCCAGCCCGCTTTCGTCTGTCGTCATGGGCGGAATCTCGGGCTGGCTGCTTGGCCTTGACGGTCATGCCGACCTGCAGGGGTGGCAATGGCTCTTTCTGGTTCAAGGATTGCCGGCGGTCCTCGTCGGGCTTCTGGTGCTACGGTTCCTGCCCGAGGCGCCGGGCACGGTGCATTGGCTCACGATGCATGAAAAGGCATGGATCCAGGATGAGCTGGCACGTGAACAGGCGCGCATCGGTGTGCCGGTGCGCCACAATGTGCTGGCTGCATTCGCCAACCCGCGCGTGCTCCTGCTCGGTGCTATCGGCTTCCTGCTGATTGGCGCGATAACGACCTTCATCCTCTCCGCCCCGATGATCCTTGCAGGCGCCACTGGTCTGGCGCCAAAGCCGGTCGGATATCTGGTCAGCCTCGGTGGCTTGGTTGGGGCCATCATCATGCTTATCGCCGGAAATTATGCTGACCGGCATGGCGATCGCTTTCTGAATTCCTTCTGGTTTACTGTTGTGCTGGCGGGGTCGTTTCTCGTGCTGAGCATGCCATCCGTGCCCATGGCAGCGATCATCGCCTATCTGGCTTTTGCGGCTTCCTGCTTTGCCATCCCTATGCTGACGTCTTCCGGCTGGGCGGAAGTGCTTCATGTCCGCGAACTTGCCGTCGGAGCAGCGGCGATCAACACCATGTCGCAGATCGGAGCGTTCGTGACACCCTATGCCTGGGGCGTCGCAAAGGACGCGACCGGAGGATTTCAGGCGGGGCTGTTCGGGCTTCTGGCCATGACGCTGGTGCTGTGCGCGCTGACCCTTCTGCTCCGTCACCAGGTAAGGGGCAGAATGCCGCTTGTTGCGGTGGCGGAGTGAGCTCTGCCGCGGCGGCGGGCAGGCTGGGCGCACGTTTTCTCAGCCCTCAATGCGCATCGCAACGTCTCGAAATCCAACCGAAGTAATGCGATGTTAGCCGAGCGGCCTGAAAGCGGAAGCACCTCTCACTGGAGTTTCCGACCACCAATGAACTGAAAGAGGACCACAACGACGGCCACCACCAATAGAAGATGAATCAATCCGCCGGCAATGTGAAATCCCAGAAATCCAACCAGCCACAGAATGATCAAAATGCTTGCTATGGTCCAAAGCATGAGGCGTCTCCTTCGTTCAGTTTAATTGAGGGCAACTGAGCCGCTCAATTTTTGCAGTAGTGAGCTTCAGCATGGGAATACTCCGCGATCCCGCGCCCGGCACCTCGTTGGGCCTATCGAAGGTGAATGCGTTGCGTCGGCAATTGTTCCGGTTGATTGCGGACTTCGCTGAAAATTGTCGCTCGCCCTTGGTTTGACGATCAACGCACAGAGTATTGCGCCGGGCAGTTCGGATTGAATCGGTAGATCGGCTCGCCCGAAGCGCTACAGACGATTGCGCTCGCGATTGAGCCATTGGTCACGCCGGATTGGCGTCGCTGCTATTGTCCGCCTTCCAGTTCCAAATCGCCACCCTACTCGGCAGCCAGCAATTCCTCTGCACCGCCGAGGTCGACCGAAACCAGACGGCTCACGCCCTTTTCGATCATGGTCACGCCGAACAGTCGGTGCATGCGGCTCATGGTGACGGCGTTGTGCGTCACGATCAGGTAACGTGTGTCCGTCTCTCGTGTCATGGCGTCGAGCAGGTCGCAGAACCGCTCGATATTCGCATCGTCAAGCGGCGCATCGACTTCATCGAGCACACAGATCGGCGCGGGGTTGGTGAGGAACAGAGCAAAGATCAGGGCGACGGCCGTGAGCGCCTGTTCCCCGCCTGAAAGGAGGGTCAGCGATTGCAGCCGCTTGCCCGGTGGCTGCGCAAAGATCTCAAGCCCGGCTTCAAGCGGGTCATCACTGTCGATGAGCGCGAGATGCGCTTGCCCGCCGTTGAACAGCGTCTGGAAGAGTCTCTGGAAATGTCCGTTCACCGCCTCGAACGCGGCGAGCAATCTTGTGCGCCCCTCTCTGTTCAGGCTGCCGATCGATCCCCGCAGTCGGCTGATGGCTTCGGCGAGCTCGTCCCGTTC
Source organism: Aquisediminimonas profunda (assembly GCF_019443285.1). Lineage (GTDB taxonomy): Bacteria > Pseudomonadota > Alphaproteobacteria > Sphingomonadales > Sphingomonadaceae > Aquisediminimonas > Aquisediminimonas profunda. The sequence continues at coordinate 197,524 of NZ_CP080327.1, read as the reverse complement.
GGCAAGCGAAGTGGCTCGCGCGTCTTCGATTTCCGCCAGTTCCGATTCGGCAACGAGATTGACGGGGCCGAGCCGTTCGCGGTCCGCGGTCAGCCGTTCATGCCGTTCGGACTCTTCTCCCGCATCGCCTACGGTATCCCCGTCAAACCCGACCTTTTCAGGCAGCAGGGGTGGAGGGCATTCGAAGCGCTCGCCTGAGACCCGGCCCATTTCGACCCTACGCAACTCCTGGTTCTCGGCCCGCGCGATCGCCCCGGCGCGCACTTCACGCGAGGCGGCAAGCGCTTCGCCGAGTTCGGCCGCTTTGGCCTCCTGCTGTCGCAGGTCTGCCTCTCCGGCACGCTCTGCCGCCGCCGCGTCTTCGGCAAGGATCGAAAGCCGGGCGCTTTCCTGTTCGAGGTCCGCAATCCGCTGCAGCAGTTCAGCCGGCGCATCGACAAGCGCGTTTGCTTCCGCTTCGGCTGCCTTGGCGCGCTTTTCCATTTCCGCAATACGTGCCGCGGCATCGCCAGCGCGCGTCTTCCAGTTTCGGGATTCTGCCTGTGCCGTTGCCAGGCGTGATTGGTCGGCCGCAATGGCCTGATCAAGGCTGGCACTTTCTGCCTTGATCTGGGCGACAGCGGCGCGCGCGCCTTCGCTCGCGGCCTGTAACTGGGCCACGATCCTGCCCGTCGCACTGCCGTCCGGCAAGGAGGCACGGGCTGCTTCCGCCTTGGCGCGATCGTCTCGTGCTTCGGACAATTCCGCGTCCACCCTCACCGCGCGCTCGGCGATTTCGGCCTTGCGGGAGGCAAAGCGCTCCAGCGCCATGACTGCCTGATCCTCGTCCCGCTGTGCCGATCGTTGCGCTGCTTCTGCGCGAGCGAGATCGCCACGGCAGGTTTCAGCGCGCGAACGCGCTTCATCCGCTGCAGACAACGCAGCATCGAGCGCGGCCTGTGCGGCGTCCACGTCTGCACGTGCAGGTGCGATAGAAGTCTCAATCTCGGCGAGCCGGTTGATCCGCTGCAGGCGTTCGGCAGCTGCCGCCCCGTCGCCAGTCGAAACATAGCCATCCCACCGCCGAAGCCTGCCGTCATGGGTCACGAGGCGCTGGCCCACGGCAAGCACTTGACCTGTATCGCGCTCTGCAACGCCAATCTGCGCCAGCCGTCGGGAGAGTTCACCGGGCGCCTGAACATGATCGGCCAGGGATTCGATGCCCGATGGCAATGCGGGATCGCTCTCAAGAACAGCTGCACCGCCCCAGCCCCGGTCTCCCGATGACCCGATGTCAGCCTCAAGATCGTCGCCCAGCGCTGCTGCAAGCGCGCGCTCATACCCTGCACCGGCGCGGACCTTGTCGAGCGCGCGGCTCGACCCGGTGCGGTTTTCAACAGCTTTGATCAGCGCCTGGGCCTCGCGTTCGAGGGCGGCAAGCGTTGCCCGTGCTGCAGCGCCTGCGCTTTCTGCAGTTTCTCGCCGGGCAGCGGCCTCGCTCCGCAGGCTTTCGGCGAGCTCAATCGCCGTTGCCGCTGCCAGCGCGTCGCCTTCGGCGGACAGCCGCAGGGCCTGTGCCGCATCGCGTTTCGCAATCAGCGCTGCATCGCTCCCAAGTGCGGACAGCGCCTCTTCGATCTGTGTCTTATCGCGTTCAGCCCGGTCGAGCCGGGCGGTGGCAGCCGCCAGTGTAGCTTCAGCCACGCGGGTTTCGGCCTGTTCGCGGGCCTGCGCCGCCAAGGCCTGAGCCAACTCGATTTCCGCATCGCGCACGGTCGCTTCTGCCGAAGCAATCTTGCCCGCATAGGCTGGGCGCTGCCCTTCAGCAGCCGCAATCCTGGCTTCCAGCTCCTTGGCTTCCGCAGCAAGGCGCGTCAGCGCTTCCGCCGCGTCGTGGGCTAGTTGTCCTTCACGCTCGCGATCGCTCACCAGCCTCTCGGTTTGCGCCGCCAGCTCGGCGATCCGCCGGTCGAGCGCAGCCCGTTCCGCGACCAGGGTTGCCAATCTGTGGCTCGCTTCTGTTGCGGCGTCGCGCGCGGCAAGCGCTGCGCTGCGCAGTTCGGCGAGCTTTGTTACAGCCTGGGTTTGCCATGCTGCAGCAGCGCGCTGAGCTTCGGTCGCAGCAGTAACGGCCTCCTCGGCAACACGTGCGTCTTCGCGGGCCTTGTCGGCAGCCGCGGCTGCATCACGCCATCGTGAAAAGATCAGCCGCCCCTCGGCAACACGAATCTCCTCGGAAAGCTTGCGGTAACGCTCCGCGGCTCGTGCTTGGCGCTTGAGTGCGGTTGCCCGCAACTCCATATCGGTCAGGACTTCGTCAAGTCGTGTCAGGTTTGTCTCTGTTGCCCGCAACTTCTGCTCGGCATCCTTGCGGCGGACATGGAGCCCCGAAATGCCAGCCGCCTCTTCAAGCATTGCGCGCCGTTCCGCAGGCTTTGCTGAAATGATCGAGCCGATTCGCCCCTGACTGACGAGAGCAGGCGAATGTGCACCCGTTGCAGCATCAGCGAATACGAGCGCGACATCCTTGGCCCGGACATCTCGCCCGTTGATCCGGTATGCAGAGCCCGCGCCGCGTTCGATCCTGCGCATGACTTCAATGTCCCGGCCAAATTCGCTCGCATCGTTTGCAGCCGTGCCTTCGGCGAGGATCGAGACTTCGGCGAAATCGCGCGATGGGCGCTGCGCCGTTCCGGCGAAGATGACGTCATCCATGGCGCCGCCGCGCAGGGACTTAGCGCTGCCTTCGCCCATCACCCAGCGGATCGCCTCAAGCAGGTTTGACTTGCCACACCCATTGGGTCCGACAATGCCGGTCAACCCGCGCTCGACTCGCAACTCTGCTGCGTCAACAAAGCTTTTGAAGCCAGAGAGTTTGAGCCGCTTTATCTGCAAGCGCGTCAGGCCCCCGCTTTTATCAATTCGGGTGAAAGATCGGCCCAGGTCGTGACGTTGGGAACAATCTGCCCATTGATGATGAAGGTCGGCGTGCCGCTGATCTTGTAATCATCGGTCGCAACCTTCGCGATCTTTTCCAGCGTCTTGATGCCTTCAGCGTCTGCAAGACAGGCCTTGGCCTTTTCCGCCGGAATGCCCCGCTGCTGAACGAATTCGACCAGCCCGAGCTTGTCGGCCATCGAAGCTGCAACCTGATTCGGTGTCATCGTCGCCCAGGACTGCTGATCGGCGGCCGTGATCGAGGACGATTTAGCCAGCCAGTCATTCTGCGTCGCAAACATCTGCTCAGCGATTGCGAAGAACGGACCTGCGCCGTTGCAGCGTGCGAGCAACGAGGCGGGTACATCCTGCGGGTGGATCAGGAAGGTACGAAGTTCATAGGAAACCGTGCCCTTCGCAACCAGCGCCTTCAGCCCTTCGGCCGAATCCATCGAGAATTTGGCGCAATGCGGGCAGGAGAGTGCGCCATATTCCACCAGTTTCACCGGTGCCGCAGGATTGCCCATCAGCATTCCCCCGTCGGGCGTTACACTCGTAACCTCGGTCCAACTCGAACCGGCTGGCGCGGCAACCGGAGCGGCACTCGGCTTTGCCGGAGTCTCAGCGGCCTTGTCACATCCTCCCAGCGCCAGGATCGACGCGCTCGCCAGGATCATCATCTTGTTCATCGCAAACTCCATTTTCACGCTTACTTTGCGGCCAGCGCCGCCTTCAAACCTGCTTCGACTGCGGCCCAGCTGCCGGGCCCTTCGAAGGCGTTGCCATTGATCAGGAAGCTCGGCGTGCCATTGATCTTGCGGACCGTCCATGCCTCATTGCTCATCGCGACGACCTGCTTTTGGGCAACGGTGTCCGAAAGGCAGGCATCGATCTGGGCCGGGCTGAGGCCACGGGATCGCATGAGCGCATCAAGCCCGACACCCTTGGCAATGGCCTTGAGAACATCGTTCATGGGAAGCTTGCTGATCCGTTCCGCATCACTGGCTTCGAATGCGCTTGCCTTGCCGAGCCAAGTCGCCTGTGTCGCAAACAGGGCTTCCGAATTTCCGAAGAATTTTGAGGGCCCGCCGCAACGTGCAAGCAGGGCCGCTGTAAAGTCATAACGATCGCGCACAGCGTTGCGCACTTCCACCGTCACCAAACCCTTGGCTACATAGCCGGCTTTCAGCGCGGCGCTGGCTTCGCCAGTGAAATGGGCACAATGCCCGCAGGTATAGCTCAGATATTCGACAAGTCTGGCTGGCGCGGCTGGCTTGCCCATGACGAATGCGCCGTTTGGCTGGATGCGCACTGAGGAGACCCAATTGGGCGCCCCGGCCGAAACCAGGGCAAACGCCCCAAGGACGAGAGCAAAGATACGCATCAACTCACCTTTCCAATCACAGCGGGCTGGGCCGCCGTTGCAACGCCCCGAGCCAGGGATTCCAGCACTGCCTTGAGTTCCGGGTCAGCGATTGTCCGCAAGCTTTCCCCCAATTCCACGGGAAGAGCCACGAGTTCGGGACGTTTGGGAGACGCTGTGGGCTTGGACACTTCGCCTTGTCGAATGGTCACCCGCGCAACGGCGGCGTAACCAAAGAACCTGTTTACGCGTTCGATGATGACTGGCACGACGTGCTGCATCATGGGCGCGTGAGCGCCTGCCACCGCAAGTGTCAGGATGCCCTCTGCACGCTTGCCTTGGGGAAACCGGATCGATTCGGGCGCAGAGACCGCAGCATAGCGTTCACCCACAATCTCTCCCCAGCGGCTGACAATCGAGGATTGGACAAAGCCAAAACGGCGAAAGGCGGTGCCGCCGATATCGGGCAGCATTTCGCCCATGCGTCGCGCTCGCCCGCCGCGAGGCTTTTCTTTGGTGGTGGGTTCAGACTTTTGCTTCGCCATTGGCGAAACCCATGCCATAGCGCGGCATGCCCGTCGATATGCCAGACGCAATTGCCCACAGGATTTTGAAACATTTCGCCGAAAATGCGCGCGAGCTGCCCTGGCGCAACCCGCCGGGCCAGGCCCTGCCGCTGGATGATCCTCAATGGCCGTTTCGCGTCTGGCTTTCGGAGATCATGCTCCAGCAAACGACGGTTGCCGCGGTAAAGCCCTATTTCGAGGCCTTCATCAGCCTCTGGCCCAGCATCTCGGCGCTGGCAGCAGCAGCGGACGAAGATGTGATGCGGGCTTGGGCCGGGCTTGGCTATTATGCTCGCGCCCGCAACCTGCTTGCCTGCGCGCGGGCCATCATGGCGGATCATGGCGGAGTGTTTCCGGCCGATGAAACCGAACTACGCCGTCTGCCCGGTATCGGGCGCTACACGGCGGCGGCTATATCGGCGATTGCCTTCGGCCGACGGGCGGTCGTGGTCGACGGCAATGTCGAACGCGTCGTAGCGCGCCTGTTTGCCGAACCGCAAAAGGCCAAGCTCTACGCGCTGGCGGACCGCATTACGCCTACCGACAATGCAGGCGATTTTGCCCAGGCCATGATGGATCTCGGGGCGACGGTCTGCACGCCACGCAACCCGCGTTGTCAGATTTGTCCGGTCCGCGCCGACTGTCGGGGCCGCGAAAATCCCGAAAAATTCCCTTCAAAACCGGCCAGGCTTGCACGTCCGGAACGGCAGGGGACGGCCTGGTGGATATCATGCGATGATCACGTCCTTTTGGTAACGCGTCAACCCAAAGGGCTGCTTGGCGGCATGCGCGGCCTTCCGACGACGGACTGGTCGGAAAATCTTGATGCGCCAATGCTCTTCAAGGGCGAGTGGCGACGCTACGGCATGGTGACGCACATCTTCACGCATTTCCGGCTAAGCCTTTCCGTGATGGGCATCGACGTTGAAAGCGGTTGCAAACTGCCATTCGTCGGGGAATGGTGGCCAAAATCTCAGATCGTCGAAGCCGGACTGCCCACGCTATTCGCCAAGGCAGCGCAATTGGCGAGAGCAATGGAGGAGCGGAATGAGTCTTGAGTTGACCCGGCGGCATTTCCTTGGCGCGTCAGCGCTCGCCGGCGGGATCCTCGCAACGCCCGCTTGGGCAAAACGTGGGCTCACGTCACTCTGGTCGCCGGTTCAGGCCTATCTCGATCAGAAGGTCGCCAGCAAATACGTCCCCGGAGACGGGGGCGCAATTGCGCGCGGGACAGACCAGGCCGATTTCCTTTATGCAGGCCGTGTTTCGCAAGATCCGGACGCTGCACCCGTCACGCCGGATTCGCTGTGGCGCTGCTACTCCATGACGAAGCCGATCACCGGCATGGCAGCAATGATCCTTATAGAAGACGGCAAACTTGGTCTGGATCAGAATATCGCCGATTTCCTGCCGACCTTTGCGAATCCCCGGGTGATGATCGACCCGGCCAAGAGCCTTGCGAGCAGGCCTTCGCAAGCGCCAATTACCGTGCGCACGCTCATAACGCATACGGCTGGGCTCGGTTATGCAATCGTCACGAAAGGGCCATTGCTTGAGGCGTATGTAAAGAATGGCCTGTTTGCCGGCCAAATCAGCCGCAAGCCGCTGCCGGGCCTGCCGGCCAATGCGCGTAATCCCGCAACGCTTGCGGAATTTGCAGATCGCCTTGCCACATTGCCGCTCATTGCCGATCCCGGTGTGAAGTGGAGCTATTCGGTCGGGCTGGATTTGATGGGTCGGGTCATTGAAGTTGCGAGTGGAATGGCCTTCGATACGTTCGTTGAACAGCGCATTTTTGGGCCGCTGGGGATGACGAGCAGCTTCTGGCAGGTTCCAGCGAGCGAAATTCACCGGCTCACGACAAATTATGGCGCAACTCCAATTGGCGCAGTGCCGATCGATCCTGCAAAAGACAGCGTCTATCTTGATCGCAGTGCGCCGTTCGGAGGGTCGGGTCTCGTTTCCTCAATGCGGGACTATGATCGCTTCCTGGCCATGTTGATGGGTGAAGGCGCGCTCGGGCGGACCCGGATCATGAAACGGGAGACCGCCCAGCTGGCCATGTCAAACCTTGTTCATCCCAAGACAGAGATGCAAAGTTTCGTAAAAGGGCAGGGATTTGGAGCCGGCGGACGCGTCAGGATCGCGCCGGGCCCCAATGGTGAGGGCGTCGGGACTTTTGGCTGGGGCGGTGCCGCGTCGACGATTGCGTGGGTTGACCGGACCCGTGGCATTCGCGCATCGGGGTGGTCGCAGATCATGACAGGAGGGGATGACGTGTTTTCATCGGGATTTGGCAAAGCGGTTTACGCAAGCCTGTGACACATCGTCCCGGCTTTACAGGATCTCCCCTCGATAGAGCGGACCGGCTGCGGCATGATGTCGAGGCCTTCAATGCCATGCTCAATGACTGGCGCGGGCGTCTGCTTGGGATGGCGGGGCTTGACCCGCAGCTTGATCCAGAAGGCGGTCTTGTTTGGCACAGCATGGCGCAGGCTCCACTCGAAGCGGAATTCATCCTTCTTGGCCTGATCGAGGAGCGACCGCATTTTGCGATGCTGGTCGAAGCTGAATCATCACCGATACGGTCTCCGGCATTATGGCAGGCGCTATCGCTTCTTCCGCCCGAAGAAGCCGCCATTTATGGTGCGGCCCGGTCCGTTATCGATTGGCACAATGCCAACCGATATTGCGGTCGCTGCGGCGGGACAACGAAAGTGTTTCGCGCTGGCTGGGGACGTCGCTGCACTGCGTGCGAAACCGAACATTTTCCGCGGACAGACCCGGTCGTGATCATGCTTGCCGAATATGAAGGCAAGGCCCTGGTTGGCCGGCAATCGCGCTTTCCACCTGGCAGCTATTCCGCGCTGGCCGGATTTCTCGAACCGGGTGAAAGCATCGAAGAAGCGGTACGGCGTGAACTGAATGAAGAAGCCGGAATAACCACGGGCGCCGTCCACTATGTGACGAGCCAGCCATGGCCGTTCGGCGGATCACAGCTGATGATCGCCTGTGTTGCCGAAACAATCGATCCGACCATCACGCTCGACACGAACGAGCTTGAGGACGTGATGTGGGTTACCCGTGAAGAAGCGAGAGCAGCGCTGGCCGGTGAAGACGCGGCTCCGTTTCGAGCGCCGCCGGCGTTCGCGATTGCGCACAGCTTGCTGCGGCATTGGGCGGCCTGACTTCAGGTCCGTCTTTACTTACCGCTTCGACTGCTCTTGGCCGACGACCTCGTCGGCGATTGCGAGCGCGCGGGCCTCATCGGGAAAACCCTCGGCAATCCATTGTGCTTCCGTCTTCTGGAGAAGCCGCGCGACTTCGGGACCCGCCTTGATACCGCGGGCAACGATCGCGCCGCCTGTCAGTGGAAATGTCGGCACCGTCCACCCGTTAAGATCCGCAAGCGCATTGCCGTGATTGCCGAGCATGAGGCGGTCCCGTGCGGCTTCCAGCCCGATCCGATAGGCCAGAGCACGCGGATTGGCCGCGTCCGTTTCCTCCCGCCCGGCCGCCAGCACGAGCCGCTTGGTCGCCAGTTTTGAAAGTTTGAGCCTTTTGGCAACCGTCCCTGCAATATCCCCATTGGCCGGGAGGAGGCTTGCAAGCCGGCGGACAGCATCGGGGGAGTCTTCCGTTGCAACAAGCGCGGTCAGGCCTGCAGCGGTTGAAATTTCCGGCAAGACCGGCAAAAAAATGCCGTGCGAAAGCATCAACTCGACCGTCTCGACAGGGCGAGAAAGAGCAAGGAGTTTCAAAAGCTCATCCGCAATTCTCTCACGCGACAGGGCCATGAGGTCATTTGCTCGCTCGCTACAGGCCTTGAGAGAAGCAGGGTCGGGCGCGCCTTTGCCGAAGCGGGCATGAAACCGGAAGAAGCGCAGGATGCGCAAGTGATCCTCGGCGATCCGCTGGAGCGGTTCACCGATAAAGCGGACGAGACCGGCTGCCAGATCGCTCTCTCCGCCGAAATAATCGAACAACTCGCCCGTTTCCGGATCGGCATAAAGAGCGTTGATCGTGAAATCCCGACGGGCCGCATCTTCGCGCCAGTCGTCAGTATAGGCGATCGTCGCGCGTCGTCCGTCGGTGGACACGTCACGGCGCAGCGTCGTGACTTCGACGGGACCGGAGGACAGGACAGCCGTGACCGTGCCATGGGCAATGCCGGTCGGCACGGCCTTGATCCGAGCCTTCTGGAGGCATGCAATAACCTCCTGCGGCGACAATTTTGTCGCAAGATCGATATCCTTGACCGGTTCCCCCGCCAGCATGTCACGCACCGCGCCGCCGACCAATCGCGTTGCGCCTTCCAAGCTCCCAAGGATGCGGGCAAGAGCACGCAGCCCCACGCGATCAGGCAGTGTCACTGTCCCCATTGCAGGCGCCTTGAAAGATTGACGAGCATCGCCGCAGTCGCTCCCCAGATGCGAAATCCGTCCCAATGCATTTCATAATAGTGCCGCGTGATTCCCTGCCAATCCTGCGAACGTCGCATATGATTGGCGGCATCCAGCACAAAGGACAGCGGGGCTTCGAAGATTGCCTCGACTTCGTCGGCATTGGGATGAAGGTCTAGGTCCGGCGGGACGACAACAATGACAGGCGTGACGTCGAAACCAGTGATGGTGCGGTAGCGATCCGCAAGGCCGACAAGCTGGGCGGCAGAGGGCGGCAGGGCAATTTCCTCATGTGCTTCTCGCAGCGCGGCCGCAACGATATCCGTATCGGCTTCGTCGACGCGACCTCCCGGAAAGGCGACCTGACCCGGGTGTTTGCGCATCGTATCCGGGCGCTTGGTCAGGATGATCCCAGGTTCTGACCGGTCCGTTACAGCCACGAGAACAGCGGCATCGACAGCAGAACTTGTCTCAGGCAGATGCATCGCATCCCCGGCGAGGAGGTCGACTGCATCGGAAGGTGTTGCCTCCAGTGCTGCGCGCAAGCGGTTGACGAGGGTCATGCCTCGGCCATCGCAAAGAATTGTCCGTCGCTCCAGAGTCCCAGAGGTGCGCCAGCTTCTTCCAGCGCCATTTCTGCGAGTTCATAATAAGGCGCGCGGGCAATCCGAGCCTCCATTCCGCCGCGAACGCCGACATATGGCGCTGGTTCTCCTTCGCGTTCTGCGAAGCGCAGGGGATGCGAAGGACCGGCGACAAGCATGTCCCCGGTGTTAAGCCGGAAAGCCAGCTTGCGTTCTTGGCCATTTCCCTCGCTTTTGACCTCGACGGCAATAAATGGCGCGTCTTCAACCTCGATGGTCAACTTTTCGGCCGGTGTGACGAGGACATGACTCCCATCTTGTTCGCGGCGGAGAATCGTCGAGAAAAGCCGGATCATGTTGTGTCGCTCTATCGGCGACCCTTCATGAAACCAGCGGCCATCGCGCGTGATCCGCATTGCGCTGGCACCTGTTCTTTCAGGGTGCCAGCTTTCCACCGGCGGCAGTTTGTGATCGGCGGCCATCTGCGCAATCTGGGCCAGCGAGAGACGAGACAGGTCTTTGGGAAGTTCGGCCATTGGCATGGCTTGGTCTTTATGCGGCAATCCGTCCGCTTGCAAAGCCCGGATCGGGAATGATGCGTCCTACAGCCGGAACACCGCCCGGGCGGCTAATCCTCGCCAGAAGGCGGCGACGTTCAACGGGGCCCGGCACAACCCATTCCGTGGTCGCGTCAGCCGAGAAATCGAAGAAGCGCCCATAATATTCCGGATCGCCAATCATCATGAGCGCATCGTGGCCATTTTCGCCCGCTGCGGTAATGAGTGCGTCCATCAGCGTCCTGCCGAGGCCACTGCGCTGAATGTCCGGCCTGACCGCAACCGGGCCGACAAGAGTCATCGGTGTCAGGCGGCCGTCGGGGCTTTCAAGGGCAACCGGCCAGCTCTGGAGCGTTCCGACCAGCTGCTGTCCGTCCAGCGCGGCAAAGCTCAGCGCGGGTAATGCAACCACGCCGTCGCGCATGCGATAGGCCGTGCGCGCCTTGCGGTCCGCGCCAAAAGCCGCATCGAGCAATGCTTCGACGTCTGTCGGGTCAACCCGTTCCAGAGGGACAATCTCAATCATCAGAGCGCGGCCCAATAGCGTCCGACGGGCAAATGTGAAGCGAGGATTGGTTGCAGCGAATATTTTTCGCTTTATGGGGCAGCCCATGACTGCGACGCGCGACCGACTGACTCTTGAAGTGCGGGACCTGGATGTGCCGGTGCTGACCGGCATCTATTCGGAAGAGACGCATTTGCCTCAGCCGCTGAGAATCTCGGTTGCAGTCGAGCTGGATTGCAAGGATCGCTTTACGCCGGAAACGCCTTTGACGGCATCAAAGAACTACATGGACATCAAACGTGCCATGACGACCGCCCTTCCTGAGGGCGTGCACTTCGTTCTGATCGAAGCGGTTGCGGATCATATCGCAGAGACATTGTTCGTCGAGGACAGTCGCGTGAAACAGGTGACCGTGAAGATCGTAAAGCTCGCGATTGCCGATGCGGGCGAAGCAATCGGCATCACGCTGGTGCGGAATCGACCGTGAAGGCTGTATCATGAAGCTTGCGCTGGTCACCGGCGGCTTCAGGCGATTGGGAGCGGCGATTGCGGCGCGGCTGGCGAGTGAGGGCTGGACGCTTGCGCTCCATTGCCGCGAGACGTCGGAGCCCGACCATGACCTGGCCGCCATCCTCGCGCTGCACCAGACCCAGTGGCAGGGCTTTGCCTGCGACCTTTCTGACGGTGTGGCGGTTACTGCGCTTTTGCCGCGCATCGTAGCGCATTTCGGCCAGGTGCCGGAGTTGATCGTGAACAATGCTTCGCGCTTTGTTGCGGACGATTTCGAGACATTGTCGTATCAAGAGCTCGCTGTGCACATGGCCGTCAACCTGTCTGCGCCTGTGCTGCTGGCGACCGGGCTTGCTGCCCAGCTGGCGCCCGGCCGGACCGGTGTCGTGATCAACATTACTGACCAGCGGGTCCGGCAGCCCAATGGCGACCAGCTGAGCTATACTCTCGCCAAACAGGCCCTATCCGCAGCGACAACGACCTTGGCCAAAGCTCTGGCCCCGAGGGTGCGCGTGAACGCAGTGGCGCCCGGCCTGACTTTGCCCACCGAAGACTACCGCCCGGCGCAGATGGTCGCGCTGGAGGCAATGATGCCGCTCGAACGCTTGCCGGAGCCGGACCAGATTGCAGATGCTGTTTTGTGGCTCGCCAATGCGGAAGCGGTGACCGGTCAGACAATCTATGTGGATGGAGGGGCGTCGCTCAAGAGTTTCGAGCGGGACTTTGTTTACCTCGGTTCCGCTGACACGGGCCCAAACCAGACTTGATCGTGGCATAGTCCTCGGCTGCCAGGGCGGCATCGCTTTCCGAAAGGGATTGCGTGCTGGCCTGCGGCAGGATTGGCGGCAGCGAACAGGCCAGGCGATACCACAGCAGCGTGTCGCGCGCAGGTGGCTCTGCGCCTTGGTCTACAATCTCGCCGATCGAGACAGCCCAGCGGGGTTCGGCATCGGGCTTACGCCAGACGCTGAGAGAGAGCGGCCGGCCATCGGACGCATTCAGGAATATCTGTGTCTCTCCCTCTCCGGCTACCGTACCCTCGACATGAAAGGCTTCTCCAACGCCGAGAATCTGCGGAGGCGCATTCGGGCTTCCGGCCTCTCTCAGCAAATTGCGAACAAGTGCAGCAAGCTCCGGGCTCGCTGGTTGCTGTGCATCCGGGGCGGCAAGGCGAATCTCGGTGGGACGTCCGGCGACGGGTCGGGCAAAGACAACCATATCTGTCTTGACAAGCTTGGGCCATTTGCCGCGCCCATCTGGAGACACGTCTGCAACATAGCTGATTCGCGGCGGAAGGCCGTCTCGACCCCGAATCACGGCGGCTGTATCTGCTGTAATAAGGTAGCGCCGCTGACCGGCGGCCACATTGCCAGCGAGTTCGCCCTTCAATTGTTCGGCCTTGCGGATACGGACCTGGGCCACAATGGGTGCCGGCAAGGCGAGGTCTGCCACGTCTGCATATGTCAACAGGACCGGAAGGGGAACGCCCGCAGATTTCTGGGCCGAAACCGGGTTTTCAATGCAAATTAATACAGCAAATATGAACGCGAAAACAATCTTCATGGCATGTCCGGTATGGCAAGAGAAAACGTTGTAGTACCGCCCTTTTAGCGGGCGATCAGTGGCAGAGCAAAACCCGTTGCGTCGATCTGGCGATGCCGATAGATGGGTTTTGGGACCCGCCGCCACAAGAGCAGTCGGGCTCGGGGTTGTGGAGCGGTTGCCAAGCGACGGTCGTTCTGTCAGCCTCCCCGTTTGGAGTTGGAGGGAGAGTCGTTTTTTAATGGCCTATGCTGATCAAGAAATGAGCACGAGCAAGATGGTTTCCATCGGTGCTGTGGCGTTGCTCCATATAGGCGTCGGTTATGCCCTCGTGACCGGTCTTGCCTATGACGCCGTCAAGCAAGCCTATGAAGACCTGAAGACGTTCGACGTGCAGGAAGAAAAACCGAAGGAAGAGGAAAAGCCGCCTCCACCTCCGGAGAAACTGGATATTCCACCGCCGCCAAAGGTCACTACGCCTCCGCCGGTGAACATCACGCCGATTGTGACGACGAACACGATCCAGCCGATCACGCCGTCGGCGCCGCCGGCGCCGCCGCCGCCGCCGCCACCACCACCAGCGCCGCGCGTTGCTGAAAAGGCGACGCAAAGGGGTGGCTCGATTTCAGATGAAGATTATCCGCCATCGTCGATCCGCAACGAAGAAGCCGGCACGTCGGTTGCCCGCTTCACGATCGGCACGGACGGAAAGGTGACAAGCTGCAACGCGTCAGGGGCCAGCCCGTCGCTTGATGCGGAAACTTGCAAGCTGATCATTCGCCGCTTCCGTTTCAAGCCTGCAAAGGATGAAAGTGGAAACCCGATCGAAGAATCCCGAACACAGCGCGTAACTTGGCGCCTGCCAAAATAGCGTTTCACCGATTTACACTTAGAAATTCATAGAGGAAAGTAACCACCATGTTTGATGTTTTGATACTTCAGGAAGCCGCCGCAGACGCCAGCACCGCCGCGGCGAAGACTGTTTTCGGCCCGATGCAGATGTTGGAAGAAGGTGGCGTGGTCACCTGGACTATTGCGGCCATCCTCGCGATCATGTCGATTGTGTCCTGGTACATCATGCTCACAAAATTGTTCGAACAGCAAAAGGTTCTTGGCCAGTCGAAGGACGCCGTAAAATCCTTCTGGTCCGCGCCAAATGTTCGCGATGGCGCCAACAAGCTCGAAAAGAACTCTGCGTTCCGCCAGCTTGTTGATGATGGTCTGCGTGCCGATGCAGAGCATGGCCATTTCACGGATCAGCTCGATTCGCATGAATGGATGCACAGCTCGCTGCGTCGCAGCCAGGATGCGATCAATGCCAAGCTCGGAACGGGTCTTGCCTTCCTTGCGACGGTGGGTTCAACCTCGCCTTTCGTCGGCCTGCTCGGTACGGTTATCGGCATCACCGGCGCACTGGTGAAGATCGCGGCCACGGGTAACGCAGACATCGCGTCGATCGCGGGCCCGGTCGGCGAAGCGCTTTACATGACGGCCTTCGGTCTCATTGTGGCCGTTCCTGCGGTTATGGGCTACAACTGGCTGCAGCGTCGCAACAAGCTCATTGCTGAACGCATGAGCCGTTTCTGTGACGACCTTCATGGTGACCTGATGTCCGGCGGCAAGATTCGTCCGCAGGTCAAGGCGCCGGCTGGTGCTGCCAAGCCTGCTGCCGCGACCGCCAAGGCCTGAGGTGTGTGAGGGCGAAGGCGAACAGGCCTTCGCCCGCGCAAGTCTGGCCAGTCGAGTTTTAGAGGAATAGGAAACAAAGATGGCAATGAGCGTAGGCTCAGAGGGCGGCGAAGACGCCCCAATGTCGGACATCAACACCACGCCACTGGTGGACGTGATGCTCGTTCTTCTCATCATCTTCTTGATTACGATTCCGGTCGTGGTGAAGAAGGTGCCGTTGAAGGTTCCGACACTTGCGTACCAGCCGACGATCACAAAGGCTGAAAATGTGATCCTTTCGGTGCGCGGTGAATCCGATGGAAGCTGCGGCGTCTATTGGGGACAGGCGCGGGTGAATGCCAGCCAGCTGCTTTCAAAGGCTGCGGCCAAGTTCAAGAACGAAGCAGACCGGCTCGGGCCGAACGTTACGGATCCGAACCTTTTCCCTGAAGTGCATATCCGGGGGGACCAGAATACGCCCTATCGCTGCATTGGTGGTACGATCTCCATCATGCAGAGCGCGGGCTTCATTCGGGTCGGCTTTATTTCTGAACCAAAGGGCGGCACGGCGACCCGTTGATCGGCGATGCATCCCTGACGGATATTTTTTGGAGAGTTAATTATGGCAATGAGTTCGGGTGGCAGCAGCGACGAACCGATGATGGACATCAACACCACGCCGTTGATCGACGTGATGTTGGTGCTTCTGATCATGTTCATCATCACCCTGCCACCGGCCACGCACGCGGTGAAGATCGATCTTCCTCAGGATTGCGCGCCCAAGTGCCCGCCACCGCCGCCAATCCTGCCGACCAAGAATGTGCTCTACATCGCGCCGAATGATGCGATCCTGTGGAACGGACAGCCGGTTGCCTTGTCACAGCTTCAGGGCATGCTCGAAGCAACGCAGACGATGGATCCGATCCCGGAACTCCACCTTCAGCCGGATGCCAGTGCCCGTTATGATACCGTCGACCACGTCCTGGCCGCTGCAAAGCGCGCCAATGTGTCCAAGATGGGATTTGTCGGCAACGAAGCCTATCGCGGCTTCTGATCCTGATATCGAAACAGAATTAGGGCGGCCTTCGGGCCGCCCTTTTTTTTGTCTGAATATGGTCCGGAACTCATTGCGACGCGGATGAGCCGCAATTCAGGTCCTTCATCAAGCCACGTATCGGTGTGATGCTATCGACAGCGCAGTGAGCCTTTGTCGATCTCGCGGCCAAGCAGCGCGCCACCGGCCGCTCCGAGGATCGTGCCAACAGTCCGATCGCGCCCGCGGTCAAGGCTGCGGCCGACAAGCGCACCGACTGCGCCGCCAATGATCAGCCCGGTCGTCCCATTGTCGCGCCGGCAATAATAGCGGCCGTCATCGCCACGCCAGATCCGGTCTTCGCGGCGCAGCGGCACAGGTTCGTAGTAGCGGCCATAGCGATCATAGCGTGCGGCATCATGTGCGCGGCGGCCATGCGCGGGTGCCCATGGCGGCGGATCGGCGAGGGCCGGAGCCGCGGGAAGCGCGACGGCCGCCAGCGACACTGCGAGAAGAGTCCTTTTCATCGTCATTGTCCTTTCATTCCTGACATGGCGCAGTGTTGCACAGTGAAGATGAACGCTTCGCGAACTGGGCAGGATGTGCCGTTCAAGCTAGTTTGGTGCGCATGACCATGCGAATCGCCCGCGCGGCACTGCTTTACTGGGCAATTGTCTTTGCCTTGGGCTTTGTGCTGGGGACAGTGCGGGTGCTGGCAATCGCACCGGCCTTGGGCAGCGAGACTAAGGCCGTCACCCTTGAACTGCCCGTGATGCTGCTCGCCAGTTGGGCTGCTGCCCTGAAGGTCATGCGTCACTTCGCGCCCATGGACCGCGCCGCGCGTCTCGCGGCGGGATGTCTGGCCTTCGGGCTGCTGATGGCATCAGAAGCCGCGCTGGCAAGGCTGGCCTTCGGGCAATCCCTCAGCGCGTGGGTCACAAGCTTGTTTGTCGTGCCGGGGATTATCGGACTTGCCGGACAGGCTGCCTTCGCCCTGATGCCTGCGCTAGCTGGCGGCCGACACTAGGCATGGCCCGGTAAGTCCGGGACAATTCCAAAATTCTTGGGGATCACGACTTGCGCGTCACGAATTAACGTCGCTCATTCGATGACGATCGCGACTTACTCCGCCGCAATCCCCGCCTGCTCGAACATGTCTTTCTCGACCGCTTCGACCACACCGGCCCCGTCATTGGCGGCTTTCGCGTCCTTGCGGCGGTCGAACGAGTCCCACACCTCGTTCCAGTTGCCCCGCGTCGCGGCCTTGGAATATTCCGTCGCGCGGGTTTCGAAGAAGTTGGCGTGCTCCACACCATTCAGCAGTGGCGCGAGCCAGGGCAGAGGGTGTTCATCGATCATGTACATCGGCTTGAAGCCCAGCTGGCCCAGCCGCCAGTCGGCAATGTAGCGGATGTATTTCTTGATTTCCTTGGCGGTCATGCCGGGAACGGGGCCATCTTCGAACGCGAGATCAATGAACGCGTCTTCCAGCCGCACGGTCTTCTGGCAGCAGTCAAGGATATCGTCCTTCACCGATTTGGTCAGGCAGTCACGCTCTTTCACAAAGGCGTGGAACAGGCGGGTGATGCCTTCGCAGTGCAGGCTCTCGTCACGCACGCTCCAGCTGACGATCTGGCCCATGCCCTTCATCTTGTTGAAGCGCGGGAAGTTCATCAGCATCGCAAAGCTCGCGAACAGCTGCAGCCCCTCGGTGAACCCGCCGAACATGGCGAGCGTGCGGGCAATATCCTCATCGCTGTCGACATTGAAGGTTGCGAGGTAATCGTGCTTGTCCTTCATCTCCTTGTATTGAAGGAACATGCCATATTCGCTTTCGGGCATGCCGATCGTGTCGAGCAGGTGCGAATAGGCCGCGATGTGCACCGTTTCCATGTTGGAAAAGGCCGCGAGCATCATCTTGATCTCGGTAGGCTTGAACACGCGGCCATAATGTTCGTGGTAGCAATTCTGCACCTCGACATCGGCTTGCGTGAAGAAGCGGAAGATCTGCGTCAGCAAATTGCGCTCATGATCGGTCAGCTTCTGCGCCCAATCGCGGCAATCCTCGCCCAGCGGCACTTCCTCCGGCATCCAGTGGATCTGCTGCTGGCGTTTCCAGAAATCATAGGCCCAGGGATATTCAAAGGGCTTATACTGGTTGCGGGCTTCGGTGAGGGACATGGGCTTAGCTTTCAGCTGCAATATTGGAATGCGGTGCCGACGTACGTCGGCGCGTTGAGGATCTCGAACATCAGTGACCCGGTCACTGACATGCGAGACACTCGTCATAATCCTTGGCTTCGACCTCGATCTGCTTGAGGTCAATCGTGTTGTCCGCCTCGACGCCGCCCGCAAAGCCTGCGCGCTGGATCGACTTGGAGCGGAGGTAATAGAGCGACTTGATGCCCAGTTCCCAGGCGCGGAAATGGAGCATCAGCAAGTCCCATTTTTCTACGTCTGCCGGGATGAACAGGTTAAGTGACTGCGCTTGGTCGATATAGGGCGTCCTGTCCGCCGCGAGTTCGATCAGCCAGCGCTGGTCGATCTCGAAGCTGGTCTTGAACGTGTCCTTCTCCTCCGACGACAGGAAGTCGAGATGCTGGACGGACCCGCCCTGTTCGAGGATCGAGTTCCAGACGGCTTCGCTGTTCTTCGCCTTTTCGGTCAGCAGCTTTTCAAGGTGTGGGTTGCGGATCGAGAAGCTGCCGGACAGCGTCTTGTGCGTGTAGATGTTCGCCGGGATCGGCTCAATGCACGCACTCGTCCCACCGCAGATGATGCTGATCGAGGCCGTCGGCGCGATCGCCGTCTTGCAGGAAAAACGTTCCATCACGCCACGTTCCTCGGCATCCGGGCAGGCGCCGCGTTCGGTGGCCAGCAGCATCGATGCTTCATTCACGCTGGCGGAAAGGTGCTTGAAGATGCGCATGTTCCAGCTCTTGGCCATGGCTCCTTCGAACGGCAGTCCGCGGGCCTGGAGGAAGGAGTGGAAGCCCATCACGCCAAGGCCGACCGAACGCTCGCGGCTTGCCGAATAGACGGCCCGCGCCATTTCGGGCGGCGCGCGGTCGATATAGTCGGTCAGGACATTGTCGAGGAAACGCATGACATCTTCGATGAATTGCTTGTCCCCACTCCACTGATCCCAAGTCTCAAGGTTGAGCGAGGACAAGCAACAGACCGCCGTGCGGTCATTCCCCAGATGGTCGCGACCCGTGGGGAGGGTAATTTCACTGCACAGATTGGACGTCGAAACCTTGAAGCCCAGTTCGCGGTGATGCTTCGGCATCGCCTTGTTCACATGATCGGAAAAGACGATGTAGGGCTCTCCCGTCGCAAGGCGGGTTTCGACCAGCTTCTGGAACAGGCTGCGCGCATCGACGCGGCCGCGCTCCGAATTGTCCTTCGGCGAACGCAGCACCCATTCCTCGCCATTGCGGACGGCTTCCATGAAGGCGTCCGTGACGAGGACACCATGATGCAAGTTCAAAGCCTTGCGGTTGAAATCGCCCGAGGGTTTGCGGATTTCGAGGAATTCCTCGATCTCGGGGTGCGAAATGTCGAGATAGACCGCAGCTGATCCGCGACGCAGGCTGCCTTGCGAAATGGCCAGCGTCAGCGAATCCATCACGCGGACAAAGGGAATTATCCCGCTGGTCTTGCCATTGAGGCCGACCGGTTCGCCAATGCCACGGACCGAACCCCAATAGGTGCCGATCCCGCCGCCACGCGATGCGAGCCAGACATTTTCGTTCCAGGTGTTGACGATGCCCTCCAGGCTGTCGTCGACCGAATTCAGATAGCAGGAAATGGGCAGACCACGTCCGGTGCCGCCGTTCGAAAGGACAGGCGTTGCCGGCATGAACCACAGCTTCGAGATATAGTCATAGATGCGCTGGGCATGCGCCTGATCGTCCGCATAGGCACTGGCCACGCGCACGAACAGGTCCTGATAGGTCTCACCCGGCAGGAGATAACGGTCTTTCAGCGTTTCCTTGCCGAAATCTGTAAGCAACGCATCGCGCGAGGGGTCAGTTTCGAGCTTGTACGGCATCGCACGGCTCTTGCTGTCCGTCTTGTCACTTGAAGCCGGGGCCTCGATTACCGTCGCCACATCTGCATCGCCAACACTTTGCGTATCCCGAAAATCCATTCCCAACCCCTAATCACGTTCCGCATATGTTCGAATCGGGCACGAACTGCCCGTATAGCATTTTTCGGGAGGAACTGCGCGAAGATTCCCGCTTCTCCCCGCAATCCACAGCGCAAAACTTCCCTGCTGCGCGATTCGCGTCGCACAGCGCAGAAACACAAGCTGTTGGGTTGCCCCCCGATCAAGCCACTAGCCATAGTGCCTCAACCGCTGTGCGAAGCAAGAGGGTAAATGACAATTTAGAGACTCGGTTCGTCGCAATATCGACTCGACTCATGGCACAAAATTCATGTCGCACCGCAGCGACGCGCAGGATTTTCGCGAATTGAATCTTTGGCAAGGGGTTAAGGCGTGACGGAGAAAATATTCTCCTTGCCGGGAATCATGCTGCGTCGTGAAAGATAATGCCCAGCGTGTGTCTTCGTCCGGCACGGACCCGACTCACGCCGTGACGCATCTTCACGCGATAGTCGCCGCGGCTGCCGGAGACTGGCCTGTCACTGACGGCAAAGACAACAGCATCGCCCTTGCACAGGGGCAGGACTTCGACGCGGGATTGCATGCGCGGCCTCTGTTCCGTGAGGACAAACTCGCCCCCATTGAAATCCTTGCCCGGCTCAGACAGCAGGACCGCAACCTGAAGCGGAAAAACATGCGCACCATAAAGGTCCTGGTGGAGGCAATTGAAGTCATCCGCGCCATATTGGAGAAGCAACGGAGTGGGCCGCGTCTGACCCGCCGCATGGCAGCGCGCCAGAAAGTCATCATGCTCAAGCGGGAATCGCGCTTCCAACCCCATGCGTTCGTGCCACCGATTGGCAATGGGTGCGAGCAATGGATAGAGCGTCGCGCGGAAATGCTGCACCAATGGTGGCAGCGGATAGGAGAAATAGCGATACTCGCCCCGACCGAAGCCATGGCGTTGCATCACCACATGGCTGCGGAAGCCAACGGCCGGTTGATAGAGGGCTGCCAGCTCGTCGCAAAGGATTGGCTTGATCAGGCCGGGCTGGATCGCCCATCCCTGCTGGTCAAGATCATGCGACATCTGGTCATGGTTTGAGTGGCCCATGTTCATCCCTTTCTGCATCATGACCGGTGGTCACTATACGGAACGCCAATGCTTCGAGGCGCCGGTTTGCGCACCCCGCTGCTTGCTCTCAAACCCGGTCAGGCACCGCAGTCGGGTCCAGAAGGAGATTATCCGCGTGCCACCAGGTCGTCCTGTGTGTCGATATCGGCAAGGGCGCCAGCGCTGGCGTTGACGGAAACTGCGTCTCTCAGCAGATCCTGTGCGCCACGATCACCGGACAAGGTCAAGAGGCGCGCAAAGGTCGATCTGGGAAAAAGCGCAGGCGGGCCGAGGTAGGACTCAGCTCGTGAGGCAATGACCGATCCGCGACCACTGCGGTCGAACGCATGGACGATCTGATGAAGATGGCTCGTTTCGACAAAGGGCATGTCGCCAAGGCAAACCAGAATGCCGTCGGCGTCGCGGTCGAGAGCGTATTGCGCTGCCAGCCTGAGCGATTGCGATAGTCCCTGTTCCGGCGCGGGGTTGGCGACACGCCGGAAGCCCAGCCTGTCGAGTGCTGCATCGAGCTTAGCCATGCCAGTGCCACAGATCGCGACATTCCAGTCCAGACCGCAGCCGGCCATTGCTTGGGCAGCGCTTTCTCCAATCATCTGGCCCTTGATCCTGGCCTCAAGCTTGTTTCCGCCAAAACGCGATCCGCGTCCGGCGGCAAGCAGGGCGCCAACGATTCTAGCGTCGGCCATGGTTGAAGGCCCGGACCATTCCACCTGCGATCGACAGCGCAATTTCGGGCGCGTTGATCGCATTAATCGTGACGCCCGCCGGCCCTTCGATCCTGGCTAACTGCTCATCGGTACAGCCCAGCGACTGCAATCGCAAAAGCCTCGCGGCATGTGAAGATTTTGACCCGAGGGCCGCAATATAGCCGGTTGGCGCGGCAAGCGCGGCTTTCAGTGCGGGGTCGTCGATTTTCGGGTCATGACTGAGCGTGACCACTGCAGTGTGTTCGTCGGGACACAGGGCCTTTATCGCTTCATCCGGCCACCTGTCATCCAAGGAAACTCCGGGAAACCGCTCCTCGGTCAGGAAGCGGGAGCGGGGGTCGATCACGGTCACGTTCGATCCGGTATCACGCGCCAGGCGAGACAGTGTCCGGGCGATTTCCACAGCACCGACGATCAACAGGCGCCGGGGTGGCGCGTAGATGTTGACGAAGGCCCCGGTGTCCAACGCGCTCAATCCAGTCTCGAGGCTGGTCCGGATTGTCAGGGGCTTGCCGGCCCTGTTGGCGGCGTCAATTTGCTCAAAGAGATCGGGAGGGAACCCAGTAGCGCTGACGGGCTGGATCAGGATCAGGATATCGCCGCCGCATGGAAGGCCCGCCTCCCACACCGCGCCATCGGCAGTGCCATAGCGCTTCACCTGATGCGTCCCGCTGGCGATGACCATTGCGGCTGTCTCCAGCACATCGGCTTCAACGCAGCCGCCCGAGACCGAACCGACAAAACGGCCGTCTTCATGCATGAGCATATGTGTACCGGCAGGGCAGGGTGCAGAACGCCACGTCTCCACGACAGTCGCAATTGCGAGACTGTTTCCGCGCCAATGCAGCGCCGTTTCAATGATATCGCGGTGACTGGCAGCACCGCTTGCAACGCATTCTGGCAGGGCTCTCACTCCTTTACTTAAACCGTAGTGTTTTGAAACCTAGGATGATAGGAACTTCTTTCAACACTGAATAATCGACAAGGAAGAGGCAGAGATGGTCATAGCTGCGCAGGTCAATGGCAAGGAGGTTTCGTTTGCCGGAGAACCCGATACACCACTGCTCTGGGCCCTGCGCGAAGAATTGGGGCTGACGGGCACGAAGTTCGGCTGCGGGATTGCAGCGTGTGGTGCATGCAGTGTCCATGTCGACGGAGAACTGGTCCGGTCCTGCTCGTTACCTGTCGGAGAGGTTGCGGGCAAGTCCGTGACCACGATCGAAGGATTGGGGTCGAACGGCACGCTCTCCCCGCTCCAGCAAGCCTGGATCGATCATCAGGTACCCCAGTGCGGATACTGCCAGTCTGGCCAGATCATGGCGGCAACGGCCCTGCTCAAGTCGACCCCCCAACCGACCGACGCACAGATTGACGAGGCGATGACAAACATTTGCCGCTGCGGAACCTACACGCGGATCCGCGCCGCAATCCATTCCGTCGCAGGAGGCAAGTGAGATGGGCGTGAAGCGCAGGGCATTCCTGATCGGCGGTGCAGCACTGGTTGGCGGCGGTGTGTTCGCACTCAAGTGGCTGGACCATTCCGCGTCTGAAGATGCGGTCGCCCTCACGACGGGCAAAGGCGAATCGTCCTTCGGCGGTTGGCTCAAGATCGCGGAAGATGATGCAATCACAGTCTATTCGCCGCATGCCGATATCGGGCAGGGGTCCAGTACCGGACTTGGCCAAATGCTTGCCGAAGAACTGGATGCTGATTGGACAAAGGTCAATGTCGTGGCCGCTCCTGCGGAAAAGGCGTTTGCCAACACGATGCTGGGGCAGGGCTTTCTTGCAGAGATGTCGGGCCACCCGGCAATCATCAACGCGCTTCCGGTGGCGCTGCTTTCATTCATAGCGCGCGCAATGCCAATCCAGATTACGGGCGGATCATCCGCCCTGCGGTTTACCGGACAGAGAACAATGCAGGTCCTTGGTGCAGCCACGCGCAAGGCCCTGGTTGAAACCGCGGCAAAGCGCCTCGGCGTTCCTGAAGGCGAACTCACAACGGCAGAGAGCAAGGTCGTTCATGCCAAAACAGGCAAGTCTCTCCGCTTTGGCGAACTGGCTGCAGAAGCAGCCCAACGGTCGCTGACGGACGAACCCAAACTCAAGGATCCGAAGACTTATCGCTTGATCGGGAAGCCCATCCCGCGCCTCGACACACCGGCTAAGGTCAACGGCACAATGCAATACGGCATGGACGTGCAATTACCGGACATGCGCGTTGCCACCATCACGGCGGCACCGATCCGGGGCGGAAAGCTCGTCTCGGTCGACCCGGCCCCTGCAATGGCTGTGAAGGGTGTCGAGAAAGTCATCAAGCTCGAAAATGCGGTTGCTGTCGTTGCAAAGGGTTATTGGCCAGCGCTTCAGGGCCTGCGCGCGCTTTCGCCAAAGTTCAGCGATGGCGGCAATGGCGCGATTTCGACCGCGTCGATCTTTGCCGCGCATGATGCGCTCCGCAAGGCCGGGAAGGTCGAAAGCGAAGCGGGCGAAGGCGATGTCGAGGCTGGGCTGAAAACGTCTGGCGCCAAGCGTGTCGAGGCAGATTTCCGCCTCCCGTTCCTGCATCACGCAATGATGGAACCTTTTGCACTGACCGCACATCACAAAGACGGCAAACTCGACATCTGGGGTGGGCTCCAGGATCCGCTGGCCACCAAGATGGCGGCGGTCAAGTTCTCGGGGCTTTCTGCCGATGACGTGACATTCCACCCAATGGCGAGTGGCGGGAGCTTCGGTCGGCGATTGCCAATGTATGTCGAAATTGTCGAACAGGTCACCAGGCTGGCCATGCAACTGCCCCATCCCGTCAAGTTGATCTGGAGCCGCGAGGAAGAGGTGACGCAGGGCGCCTATCGTCCGCAAAGTTCGGCGCATCTGACGGCTGCGCTCGGCAAGGATGGCAAGATTGCGGCCTGGCGGAATGATTATGCCCAGACGGAGGGCATCGAGGGCGAAGCGACCTTCATTTACGACTTGCCTGCTGTGTCTCGCCGCCTCTTCAAGCACGAGTCCAATCAGACGACCGGTGCCTGGCGATCGGTCAACAGCACCCAGCACGGCTTTTACAATGAGTGCTTCATGGACGAACTGGCCGCAGCCGCAGGCGCAGACCCGGTCGAATTCCGTGCCCGGTATCTGAAGCCCGGTTCCCGCCACCTTGCTGTCCTCAACGAAGTGGCAAAACGGTCCGGCTGGGGAACACCGCTTCCGGCGGGTGTCGGCCGCGGCGTTGCCATTGTTGAATCGTTTCAGACGATTGTTGGCCAGGTCATTGAGGCATCCGTGAAGGACGATGGTACGCCCAAGATTCACAAGGTTTACGCAGTCGTCGATTGCGGAAGGACCGTGAATCCGTCGAACGGTGAAAACCAGATCCAAGGCGGCATCGTGATGGGCCTGTCGACTGCCGTGGGCGAAGCCATCACCCTTGAAAAGGGCGCCGTTGTGCAAAGCAATTTTGGCGATTACCCGATCCTGAAAATGGAAGGCGCACCTGCCAGCATCGATGTGCATTTCATTGAAAGCGGTGCCCCGATGGGAGGGCTTGGCGAACCCGGGGTCCCGCCGTCGGCCCCGGCACTTGCCAATGCCCTTTTTGCGGCCACCGGAAAACGCATCCGCAGCCTGCCAATCGTTGCAATCTCTTAGAAGGCCGGTCTAAGGCGAGCCCCTGTTTGCCAATTCTCAGGGGCTCGCCATGCCGACCATCATTCGTGAAGCGGATCTCATCGAGAGCGTTGCCGACGCGCTCCAATATATCTCCTATTACCACCCAATGGATTATATCCGTGCGTTGGGGGATGCCTATCGCGCAGAACAGGGCCCGGCGGCCAAGGATGCGATTGCCCAGATCCTGACCAACAGCCGCATGTGCGCCGAAGGCCATCGCCCGCTGTGCCAGGACACGGGCATTGTCACTGTCTTCATCAAATGGGGGCAGGGCTGCATGCTCGACTCTGATCGCGCCTTGCAGGACGTCGTCGATGAAGGCGTGCGCCGTGCCTATCTCCACCCGGACAACAAGCTGCGCGCCTCGATCCTTGCCGATCCGGCTTTCACGCGGGTCAACACGCGGGACAATACACCATGCGTGTTGAACCTTGAAATGGTGCCGGGCCATCATGTCGACGTGCAAGTTGCTGCGAAGGGCGGCGGCAGCGAGAACAAGTCCAAGTTCAAGATGCTCAACCCTTCGGATTCCATTGTGGATTGGGTACTGGAGATGGTCCCGCAGATGGGCGCCGGCTGGTGCCCGCCGGGCATGCTCGGGATCGGTATCGGCGGAACGGCGGAAAAGGCCATGACGCTCGCCAAGGAATCGCTGATGGGTGACATCGACATGGCCCAGTTGAAGGCACGCGGGCCGCAGAACGACATCGAGCGCCTCCGGATCGAGATATTCGACAAGGTGAATGCGCTTGGCATCGGGGCGCAAGGGCTGGGTGGCCTTGCGACGATTCTCGACGTGAAGATCATGGATTATCCGACGCATGCGGCTTCGAAGCCGGTGGCGATGATTCCGAACTGTGCCGCCACGCGCCATGCGCATTTCCATCTCGACGGGTCCGGTCCGGCCTATCTCGAGCCACCCAAGCTCTCTGACTGGCCGGACGTGAACTGGACGCCGGACAAGGCTGCAATCCATGTCGATCTTGACACGCTGACACCCGAAATCGTTGCCAGCTGGAAGCCGGGTGACCGGCTGCTTCTCAACGGAAAGATGCTCACGGGCCGCGATGCCGCGCACAAGCGTATCGCTGACATGCTGGCCAAAGGTGAGGACTTGCCCGTCAGCTTCAAGGGCCGCGTCATCTACTATGTCGGACCGGTCGATCCCGTGCGGGATGAGATTGTCGGCCCGGCCGGCCCGACGACAGCGACCCGCATGGACAAGTTCATGGACATGATGCTCGATCAGGGCTTGCTCGCCTGTGTCGGCAAGGCAGAACGCGGGCCGGCTGCGACGCAGAGTATCGCAAACCACAAGTCGGCATATCTGATGGCTGTCGGTGGCGCGGCTTATCTCGTCGCCCGCGCCATCAAGGCATCAAAGGTCGTCGGCTTCGAGGACCTCGGGATGGAAGCGATCTATGAATTCACTGTGCAGGATATGCCTGTCACGGTGGCGGTCGACAGCCAGGGTGAAAATGTCCATGTGACCGCTCCGCTCGTGTGGAGAAAGAAGATTGCCGAGGAAGGGTTGTTGCAGCCCGCGTGATCTGGCTTCCCGCCACACTTCTCGCCGGGCTGTTCCAGGCTTGGCGGACAGCAGTGCAGCAGCGCGTGCGGGCCGAACTTTCAGTCAATGCCGCCGGGCTGGTGCGCTATCTCTTCGGGTTTCCGGTCGGCTGCCTCTTGCTCGCCACATATCTGTTCTTCTCGCAGGCTTCGCTGCCGGGCCATCATGATGGCTTCTGGGTCCATGCCGCTATGGGCGGCGTGGCGCAAATCCTTGGCACGAACCTTCTGATTCTCGCCTTCGGATTTCGCAACTATGTGGTCGGCTCTGCCTATGCAAAGACCGAAGCCGTGCAGGGCGCAATCCTTGCGATGATCCTGCTGGGCGAACACCTGTCCGTCCTCACCTGGATCGGCATCGGCGTTGGCGTTGTCGGTGTCGTCGTCCTGTCGGCTGGCGGGCAACGGCCTCGCCTGAGCGACCTTGCTCAGCCTGCGGCGCTGTGTGGGCTGGGGGCCGGGCTCCTGTTCGCACTTACGTCCGTGTTCATCAAGCGCGCGACTTTGGTGGTAGAGACGACGGACAAGGTGCTTGCAGCGCTGGTGACGCTCGTGGCGGTTCTCGGGCTCCAGGCCCTGTTGCAGGGCGCCTATGTCGCAGTTCGGGAGCGCGAACAGCTGGCCCGCATCGCGCGAAGCTGGCGGGTTTCGAGTCAAGTCGGGCTGCTCGCGGCGATGGGGTCCGCCTGCTGGTTCACGGGCTTTGCAACTGCGCCTGTCGCGCTTGTTCGGGCCGTCGGACAAGTGGAAGTGATCTTTACGCTGGCCTTCGGGCGCTATTATCTGCGCGAGCCCTTGGCCCGAAGCGAACTTGCAGGCCTGTTGACCGTGGGTATGGGCGTGGTTTTGGCGCTGGCCGGTAATTTCTAGCGTCGCAGGATGGCTTCTTCAGCCGTCGTAAAGGCTGATCGTCCGGAAGAGGCATCGTCAGGAATGGCGGTTGTGAAAAAAGCGATCCCGCGTTTGCGGTCGCGATCCAGCCAAAGTCCTGATCGCAGGCCATAGGCCTCCCCGGCATGCCCGATCCGGGGTTTTCCGTCGCCAAAGGGATCATCCTTGCAGCCGGGCCGGGCGGTCGACAGGGTCTGGACAGCCAGACCATAGGTACAATTGAAACCCTTTTCGGTATCCCCATTCGTGCCGTCAAAGCGCCACTCCGGACCAATCAGCGCGGCAATCGACTGGGCCGAAAGGAACCCGTCTCCCCCGCGCAGGATCATTGTGCCGATCCTGCCAAGGTCGTGCATGGAGATACGCACGCCGCCCTGTGGCGAAAAGAGCGCGCCATTGGTGCCAGGCTGGTAAGCGGAAAGCTCGCAGGATCCGTCCGCTGCCGGAACCACGGGGCAGGTCGGCCGGATGCCCTTGAGATCGTCCCGGCGAACATTCCCTTCAGCGTCGTTCAGTACCACGGCGCGGGAAATGGCCGCGTCGCTGCAGCTTGTCCAGTTCATGCACGCATCGATCTTCAGGGGAGCAAAGACTAGCCTCGCCATCAACCGGTCAAAGCGCTCGCCCGTCGCCTTTTCCATGACACTGGCGACGACGGGAAAGTTGAGATTGGTGTAGCGAAAATAACTGCCTGGCCGATGCTCTGTATCCCAGGCGCGGGGATCGCGAAGTCGCTGTTCCAGTGTCTCGCCAAGCGGAACGACATAGTCGGCGCCATCCGTCAGGCTCGACCGGTGTGACAGGAGCATGCGGAGCGTCACGGGAGCATCGGGAAATGCCGGATTGCGCAATCGCCAGCCCAGCCAGTCCGACACGTCGCGATCGAGCGAGAGGGTCCCGGCTTCGGTGAGCCGCATCACGCCAAGCGCTGTCACCAGCTTGGAGATTGAGGCAATCCGCACAGGGTCATCCGCGGTGACCCGGCGGCGGGTTGCCGGGTCCGCAATGCCTGCGGCGCGGGCGCTTTCCGATCCATCCGCAGCAAAGGAGACGATGACAGTCGCCCGATAGGATGACCGTGGCGCGATGCTTGCGACGCAGCCGGGAAGAAGCGCCAAAAGCCCGAACCCGGCTGCGATGAAGCGTCTAGTCAAAGGCTGCGTTCAGCGTTTCCACCGCGGTCGCATAGTCCTGCATGAAATCCTGCACCACCGATCGGGCAGAGGTGATGTTGCTGACCAGCCCCACTCCCTGCCCGACGAAATAGGTGACCAGTTCCCGTGCCTTTGCGTTGCCGCCCTCGGCTGCCTTGGTGGCACGGTGGATGGCAGGTTCTGCGATCAGCGATTGCATCGGCATCGGCAGGGCGCCCGGGCTTTCCGGTCCCTCCCAGGCATCGGTCCAGGCCGATTTCAGCTGGCGCGAGTATTTGCCGGTCCGGCCCTTCGAACGCACGGTGTCGCGGGACCGTGCATCGACCATCTTCTCGCGGAATATCTGGCTTGTCTCGCTTTCCAGTGTGGCGAGCCAGACAGAACCGGTCCAGGCGCCTGCCGCGCCCATCGCCATGCAGGCCGCCATCTGTTCGCCTGTCATGATCCCGCCTGCGGCGAGAACCGGGCAGTCATAGCCTTCAGCCTTCAAGGCGCGCACGACTTCCGGGATGAGCACCAGTGTCGACACTTCGCCGCAATGGCCACCCGCTTCGCCACCTTGCGCGACAATGATGTCGACGCCTGCGGCTGCAAGCCGCAGCGCATGCTCCTTGGCGCCAGCAAGGGCAGCGACCGGCACGCCATGATCACGACCCATCTGGATCATGGCTGGCGGTGGAACGCCGAGTGCATTGATGATCATCTTGATGGGATGCTTGAAGGCGACTTCAAGCAGTTCCATTGCTTCCTCGGGCCAGAACGGCGGCGGCGCATCGTCGCTGCGCGCCCGCGCATGATCGCCCGCACCTTCGACCCCGTGCGCCTTGAGGAGCTGATCGACAAAATCCTTGTGACCTTGGGGAATTCGCTCGGCCAGCTTCTTCGAGGTGAGGTCCTTTTCCGATTTAACGGCCATGTTTTCGGGGATGAGGACATCGAGTCCATAGGGCTTGCCGTCGACATGGGCATCGATCCAGTCGAGTTCGATTGCCAGTTGTTCCGGATTGAAGGCTGTCGCGCCAAGAACACCGAAACCGCCGGCCTTGCTCACGGCTGCAACGACGTCACGGCAATGGCTGAATGCAAAAAGGGGAAATTCGATGCCAAGTTGCTGGCAGAGTCTTGAAGTCATTGTTTGCCTCTCCTTGCGGCCTGTGTATCACTCCCGAAAAGGAGAGACAGCCCCCGATGTCAAAGACACTCATCATTCTGATAGCCCTTGTTGGCGGCATCCTTCTGGGTGTTGTTGCGGGCACCCGGTTCGTCGATGTTGCGGATGTGATCGGGACGCTGTGGCTCAACGGCTTGCGCATGACGGTTGTGCCGCTTGTGGTGGCCCTCCTCATCACCGGAATCGCACAGACGGCAGATGCAGCGCGCGCGGGGCGGTTGGCCGGCCGTGCCGTGCTGACGATGCTCGCGATCCTGTGGAGTTCGTCACTTCTCGCCGCCGTCATGATCCCGACCTTGCTCACGCTGTTTCCGATGCCGGAAGGTGCAGCGGACGCGCTGAAGCTTGCGCTGGGCAGCGCGACAAAACCCGGCGCAGTACCGCCCTTCGGTGATTTCGTCCGCGCCATGGTGCCGACCAATCCGATTGCTGCCGCGTCTGCCGATGCCATCCTGCCACTGATGATCTTCACCGCCGCTTTTGCCTTTGCAGCCCTTCGCTTGCCCCCTGAAAAGCGCAAATCGATCACGGGCCTGTTCGAAGCAATTGCCGATGCGATGGTCGTGATCATCAATTGGGTATTGTCGATTGCACCGATTGGCGTCTTCGCCCTGGCATTCGTGGTTGGCGCAAAGGCCGGGACGGCGGCGCTTGGCGCTCTTGCCCATTATGTGTTCATCCTGTCAGCCCTTGGTGTGATCGTCTGGCTTGCGTCGTTCGTGCTTGCAGTCCTTGGCGCGCGACGCGGGCTCCCCGCCTTTTTCAAGGCCTCGGCAGAGGCGCAGGCCGTTGCAATCTCGACCCAGTCGTCGCTCGCGTCACTGCCGGCAATGCTGCGGGGCGTGAAGGCGCTGGGCGTCGATGAAGCAAAGGCGGATGTGGTCCTGCCGATGGCTGTCGCGATCTTTCGTGCGACGGGCCCCGCGATGAACCTGGGCGTCGCGCTCTATATTGCCTATTGGTTTGGTCTGGACCTGAGCCCGACCCAGATTGCCATCGGTGTCGCAGCAGGAGCCACCACGACGCTCGGCGCCGTCAGCTTGCCCGGATCGGTCAGTTTCGTGAGTTCCATAGCGCCCATTTGCCTCGCGATGGGTGTACCGGTAGAACCGCTGGGCCTGCTCATCGCAGTCGAGACATTTCCGGACATCTTCCGGACTCTCGGCAATGTGACGATGGACATGGCCGTGACTGCAACGGTCGCCGAACGCCAAAAGGATTGAGGAGAGCAAGATGAAATACCGCACGCTGGGGCAGGGCCTGAAAGTCTCCGCAATTGGTGTCGGCTGCATGCCGATGGTCCGCGAAGGCAATATCAACTATGGCAATGCCAACGACACGGAATCGACCGCGACCATCCATCGCGCGATCGATCTTGGCCTGACCTTTTTCGACACGGCCGAAATGTATGGCCCGTTTGCCAATGAGGAACTGGTCGGCGCTGCTATCAAGGGGAAGCGCGACGGGCTGGTCATCGCCACCAAATTCGCGATGCGCTGGGACGGGAACAAGCCGGTCGGGATTGATGGATCTCCAGCAAATGCGCGCCGGGCCTGCGAAGGATCACTGAAGCGGCTGGGCATCGATACGATCGACCTGTTCTACCAGCACCGGGTCGATCCCAATGTTCCGATCGAAGAAACCGTCGGCGGGATGGCTGACCTCGTGAAGGAAGGAAAGGTTCGCCATATTGCCCTGTCCGAGGCTGGACCGCAAACGATCCGTCGCGCGGCGAAGGTTCACCCGATTGCTGCCTTGCAGTCGGAATATTCGCTTTGGGAACGAGAGGTGGAAGACGAAATTCTGGACGTCTGTCGCGAAAACGGAATCGGCTTTGTGCCCTATTCGCCTCTCGGCCGGGGTTTTCTTGCTGGCACGATAAGCAGCCTCGACGATCTACCAGCTGATGATTGGCGGCGAAACGATCCGCGATATCAGGGGGACAATTTCGCTGCCAACATGAAGGTCGTCGATGCGATTTCTTCAGTCGCGGCGAAGCACGGCGCCTCCAATGCCCAGATCGCTCTTGCCTGGTTGCTTGCCAAGGGAGACGATATCGTACCGATCCCCGGGTTCAAGCGCCGCATGACGCTGGAGGATAGCGCCCGCGCGGTCGATCTTGCGCTTGACCTCGAAGACCTCGAAACATTGGAAGCGGCAGCGCCCGTCGGGGGAACAGCTGGCCCGCGTTATGGCGAACGCGGCATGAAGATGGTGCGGATCTAGTTTCCCATCCAGCGCCAGATGCCGGCAACAGGCGCGCCGAGCATGGGATGAAGGTAGGTCGCGACGAGCCACAGCAGGATCCCGGCCAAGACCACCGTTCTCCCCGGCCAGGCTGTGGCCCAGCTGCTCTTGCCGGCAATCTGGTTGCCGAAGGGCAGGAAGCTCGTCCGGCTGGACCAGTCACGCCAGCCATCGCCCATCAGTGCCGCCTTCTTCGCATCCTGGCCGACTGAGCCGAAGATCGCAAGGAAGCCAATCGCCAAAGTCAGCGCCAGCACCTTGGGTTGCGGGCTGACCAGCAGATGGACCAACGCCCATAGGGCAAAGCCCCACATCATGGGATGGCGGGTAATGGCGAAGACGCCTCGTGCAGGCCTTGCAGTGTTGATCTTGTCTGGCGGGCCGGGAAGGGCAGGATTGCCAAACAGGGATCCGACGAAAAGGATACTGCCAATCAGCATCAGGGCGGATGCAAGGGCCCACAGCCCATCCCCTGTGGGCCACAGTGGCATTGCCGTCGGCGCCGCCCCAAAGGCCTGGACGACCCAGACGAACGTGCCGAGTGCGATCAGCGAATAAAGCCCCAGAAACCCGTTCGCCCCCAAGGCCTTGACCAGCGGCGCGCGGAATGGATGGGACAAGAGGAAATGGGTCCCCACAAAGCTTGTCAGCGCAATAATCAGCATGGACGTCTCCAGTTCAGATTTTCAGCGATCATAGGCCTTTGGCAGATTGCCCTCCTGCGGGTGGGCATAACGCGCCCTGAGGCGGGTCTGGCGTGTGTCCAGCGGTTGGCGGACGCCATCGATCCAGACGGCTTCAACCCCCGATGTCACTTCTAGGGGGTCCCCATCCCAGATCACGACATCGCCGCGTCGTCCGGGCTGCAGCGAACCGATTTCGCTTCCCATGCCGATCGCTAGCGCTGGCTTTGACGTGATCGCAGCAAAGGCATCATTCCACGAAAGCCCGGTCGCACCCGGAACACGGGTCAGCGCGACGAGGTTTCCAGCGTATTGCGCGCCATGCATCGCCTGACGCGTGTCATCGTCATCAATCATGCCGATCGCGACTGTGACGCCGGCAGCCTTCATTCGCCCGACATTGGATTGCGTTGCCGCAATCTGGTCGAATGCGGCCGGCAAATCATTCACGGCCGACGCAATCACAGGAACACCCGCAGCTGCGATTCTGTCCGCAACTCTCCAGCCCTCGGTCACACCAACAAGGACGAGCGAAAGCGTCGGATATTCGCGCTTGAGCGAGAGGACGGCCAGAATGTCGGTCGCGCTCTCGGCGTGGACGACCAGTTTTTGCGCGCCTGTGATAACGGGCACGAGGGCGGCTGCATCGGCGCGCTTGAGCAGCGAATCTTCGCGAAGGCGGCCCACCTGATAATCGCGCGCTTCCGCAAGAGCATTTCGGAATGTCGCGAAAATGGCCGGTCGACTGCCGCCGGCACGACTGGCGCCGGTTTGGCCAAATTCGACGAACTGGAACGCCCTGGCCCGCGTAATCGGATCATGGTCGGCACCCGTGTCGATCACAGCACCCTGGCCGGCAAAGATGGCATTGCCGGCGTCCGGCGAGACCACGGCTCGCGTCACACCCGCTGCGCGGTTGACCGAAATGGCCTCCACATCGGGATTGACCGCGAGCGCAATATCGAGCGACGCGGAAAAAGGTGATGATTTCGCCGCGGTATCATTGCTTTCGTCAACGCCATCGACCCCAGCCAGGCCGATCCGCGAAAAGCCCGCAACGATACCCGGCGTGACCCACTTTCCGGTCGCATCGATCCG
The DNA here is from genome assembly GCF_019443285.1 of Aquisediminimonas profunda. GTDB lineage: Bacteria > Pseudomonadota > Alphaproteobacteria > Sphingomonadales > Sphingomonadaceae > Aquisediminimonas > Aquisediminimonas profunda. The sequence continues at coordinate 163,439 of NZ_CP080327.1, read as the reverse complement.
CTGCGCGCCGGCAGGGATGGCAACAGTGCTGCCCGCCGCAATCACACGGCCATTCGCGATTACCACCGTGCCTCTCTCAATCGGTGCGCTCCCGTCGCCGATGACGACCTTGCCGCCGGTAATGGCAATCGTCTGGGCAAATGCGGGTGTGGATACCAGAGCGAGAAGGGGAAGAAGCAGACGCTTCATTTCGTGTCTCCTTCACCTGGCTGGCCCAGTTCGAAATCGCTGACCGGCCGGAGTTTGGGATCGTTCGCGTCATACAGGAGCGCGCCATCGATCCAGACTTTTTCCGGGCGCGTGTAGACGGAAAGGGGATTGCCGTTCCACAAGACAACGTCCGCCATCTTTCCGGGCTTCAGGCTCCCGGTCTTGTCCGCAATGCCCAAGGCCTTTGCGGGATTGAAGCTCAGCCATTCCCAGGCCACTTCGTCAGAAATATTGATCCCCATGCGTCGACCGTCAGCAAGCGCCTTGGCTGCTTCCTGATAAAGCCGCTGAATCCCGTTGGGATCGTCGGAATGGACAATCGCACAGGCGCCGGCTTGCGCGACGAGCGGGATATTTTCGTTGATGGCATCATAGGATTCCATCTTGAAGCCCCACCAGTCCGCCCACATCGCGGCACAAATGCCGTTTTCTTTCAGCAGGTCGGCAATCTTGTAGGCCTCCACCGCGTGATGAAACGCCGTGATCTTGTAGCCGAATTCCTTCGCCATATCGATGACTTGCGCCATCTCGTCCGCGCGGTAGCAATGGTTCTGGACAAGGATGTCGCCGGACAGGACGCCAGCCAGCGTCTCCAGCTGAAGGTCGCGAGTCACAGTTTCGCCCTTGTCGATCTTGCGCTTGTATTCGGCAGCGCGGATCCAGGTCTGGCGATTGACCGCCATGTTCCCCATCCGGGTAGACGGCATCTGCCCCCGGCTGCCATAGACGCGCTTCGGGTTTTCACCGCAGGCCATCTTCAGCCCATAGGGTGCGCCGGGAAACTTCATGCCCTGCACCGTGCGCGCATAGACATTCTTGAGCACGACCGACCGCCCGCCGAAAAGATTGGCAGAGCCGGGCAGGATCTGGAGTGTCGTGATACCGCCATTGGCCAGTGCGCGGCTGAACCCGGGGTCTTGCGGCCAGACGCTGTGTTCCGCCCAGACTTCGGACCGGACGGGGCCCGTCGCTTCATTGCCATCCGAATGGGCCGCGACAGCGGGGGAGGGATAGTCGCCGAGATGCGAATGCACATCGATAATCCCCGGCGTCACCCATTTGCCGGCTCCGTCAAACACCGCGACATCTGCCGGGATCGGGGTTTCTGGCCCACCGACGCTGACAATCTTTCCGCCTGAAAAGAAGACGACGCCCTTTTCAAAGCGACCGCCCTCGCCATCATAGATGGTCACATTGCGGATCGCTGTCGCGACCCCGGGATAGGGCTTGTAGGTGGAAGGATAGGGATCGGCGTTGACCTTTGGGGGTGCCGCCTTGTCCGCCACCGCAGCAGGCTTTGCTCCCGTACCCGTGGTGCACCCAGCGAGCAGTGCTGCAATCAATACCCAACTCGTGCGCATGCTTATTTCACTCCGTGCATCAGATACTTCAGCGGGAAGGAGAAGAGCAGCAATAGTACCCCGATCCCGATCGAGACCTCGCCGATCGTCGTGAAGACGCCGATGTACGTATCAAGACTGACCTTGAGGTTGGTGACCTGCCCGCCAACGGTTTCTACGCTCGCGACCTGCGCGACCATCCCGGCAAAATATTGCGCGACCGAGATCGAGAGGAACCAGACGCCCATCATCATGCCGACGATCCGCGCTATGGATAGCTTCGTGATCATCGACAGGCCGACCGGCGAAATGCAGAGTTCTGCAATCGAGTGGATCAGGTAGAGTCCGGCAAGCCAGACCATGCCGACCTTGAACTCGGACCCGGCAAAGCTCGCTCCCCAGACGAGAAACAGGAAGCCGGCGCCTACGCCCATCAGGGCAATCGCGAACTTGATCGGGATCGAAGGCTCCAACCCGCGTTTGGCAAGCGCGCCCCAGATCATGCTGAAAATAGGCGCCAGCATGACGATGAAGAGAGCGTTGAAAATCTGAGTCTGACCCGCAGGCATCAGATAGACTTGCTGCTCGATCAGACCTGACTTGATATAGACGAGACCGGCAAAAGAGAGCAGGCCAACTATGCCGAAGCCGATGCCCATCGAACGGCGCGTCGCTGCTTCCTCACCATTGGCAAAGAACCAATGAGCGAGCCAGGCCAGCCCGAATGCCAGCCCCGCAGCGACCAGATAATAGGACAGGGCATAGTCGCGAAACATCGCGAACAACGGAGCCGTCCAGCCGATCTCCAGCACCGTATTCCGTTCGGCAAAGAGCGTCAGCGATGATCCGGCCTGTTCGAACAGGGTCCAGAAGACCACGTTGAAGACGATCAGGACCATGGCCGCGACCATCATCTGGAATTCCTTCTTTGATCCCTTGAGCCAGGACCAGAGAAGGGTCAGTGGAACGCCAAACAGAAAGGTCAGGAACAGAGCCTTGCCCATGATCGGCAGGCCAAGCACATAACCGACAATGCCCGTTCCGGCCGCCGGTTTTACATAGTTCATGAGGTTCGAAAACAGGAACCAGAAGAGCGGTATCGTCGCGAGTGCGCCGCCATAAATGTACCAGTCCTTCCCGGCATCCGCATTCTCTGGCCGCTCGCCATAGCCCTTCAGCCGTCCGCCATCGAACTGGAACAGAAGCCATGAACAGGCCATGCCGACTGCAGCCAGCCCGAAGCCTGCCCAGAATCCGACGGTTTGCGCCAGGATCGGGCAGAAGAATTGCGAAATGAGCGACCCAAGGTTGATGCCCATGTAGAATATGGTGAAACCCGCATCACGGCGTCGGTCGCCATCAGCATAGAGCGATCCCACAATGGTCGAGATGTTGGGCTTGAAGAAGCCGTTGCCGATTGTGACGGTCGAAAGCCCGAGCAGGAGCATCAGGACGAAGAAGGGGGATCGTTCGCCGTCGGACTTGAACGTGCCTTCCTCAAACTTGCGCGCTTCCTTGCCATCGGCTGCGATCAGCGAGACCGATTTGTCCTCATTGCCCTTGATGACGAGCGACTGCCCGCCAAAGTTCACAGATTTCGTCGCCTCTTCGCCCGTTCCCTGGACAATGATTTCATATTTCTGGCCGTCGATTGTCGCGAACGGCTTCGCAGAGTCACCAGTGCCGCTGAAGCAGAGAATGAAATAGCCCAGCGACATCATCAGCGCGCCAAACTTCACCGAGCGCTTGGAGCCGAGGTAATTGTCAGCAATCAGACCACCAACGAGCGGCGTCAGATAAACGAGCGCCGTGAAGCCGCCATAAAGTCCGGCGGTTGTCGTGTCGCTGAAGAGAAAATGGTTGGCGAGGTAGAGCGTGAGGATCGCGCGCATGCCATAATAGCCAAAGCGTTCCCACATTTCCGTCGTGAAGAGGCGCTTCAATTGCTGCGGATGGCCAAACCAGCCTCCCGTCGCACCAAAATCGACTGCCCCGATATTCATCGGCGCGGCGCCGGGTTCGACTGGAGCTTCGTTTATACTATCTGTCATGGCGCCGTGCGCTCCCCTTTTATAATTTTTTGTGCCGCTGTTCCGGCGTCATGGCGACTGAGACTAGCGGCGAATCCCGAACCCTCAAGCAATTTTATTGCGTGAAACTCCTCGGTGTTCAATCGCGAGGCTGCCCGGTGCGCGGTGGCCCCTGCGCTAGCGTGTTCGTCAAAGTCTCAGGCGGCCAACTCGTCTGCGCTGAGCGAGTAGAGCATCGCAGCGCCAGCCTTGGCCGAGGCGGCCAGCCCAAGGGCCTCGGTCACGATGTGCGCGAGGAAAAACGTGACGCTTGCCTGCTTGGCCTTGAGGAATGCTGGATCACCCTCGCCCACCGCAAGCCGTTCCGCGGCCACGCGTGCCTGTCGTTCGAGCAGCCAGCCTGCGGTTGCGACCGATGTCATCGTCAGGAAGGGGACGCTGCCGGCAAGTCGATCATCAACATCGGCCTCAAGCATCCATTGCCCGATGCCTTCCACTGCGTCGATCAACGCCACAAGGCCCGCGTCCTTGGCTTCGGCGCGCATGTCGGCAATCAGGGCTGCGAGCCCAGAGCCGCCGTCACCCGCCAGTTTGCGTCCGACAAGGTCTGCCGCCTGTATGCCGTTGGTCCCCTCATAGATCGGGGCAATGCGGGCATCGCGATAATGTTGGGCAGCACCCGTTTCCTCGATAAAGCCCATGCCGCCGTGCACCTGGATTCCCAATGACGCGACTTCGCATCCGACATCGGTTCCCCATGCCTTTGCAAGGGGTGTGACAAGATCGAGCCGCTGCCTTGCGCCCTCGATCCCGAGATGATTCCAGTCAACCTGTGCGGCCGCGTAATAGAGCAGCGCGCGAGCGCCCTGTGTCAGTGCCTTCATGCGCAGGAGCGTCCGCCGCACGTCCGGATGCTCGATGATGGCCACTGGCTGCGCGCCTGGTCCCGAAGCGCGGGCAGACTGGATGCGCTGGGAGGCGTAGCCCAGCGCCTGCTGCGTCGCGCGTTCGGAAATCTGGACGCCCTGCAGCCCGACGTTCAGCCGGGCGTTGTTCATCATCGTGAACATCGCCCGCATCCCGCCCATTTCCGGGCCGATCAGATGGCCTGTGCAGGCGTCATTGTCGCCATAGGACATGACGGCGGTCGGGGAAGCGTGAATGCCCAGCTTGTGCTCAATGGACACGCAACGCAAATCGTTCTCGGTCCCGTCGGGCCTGATCTTGGGAACGAGGAACAGCGAAATGCCCCGCGTGCCGGCCGGTGCGCCCGGTGTCCTTGCGAGGACGAGGTGGATGATATTCTCCGCAAGGTCATGCTCGCCAAAGGTGATGAAGATCTTCGTGCCCTTGATGTTGTAGCTGCCATCGGGATTGGGCGTCGCGGTCGCACGCAGCGCGCCGACGTCGGATCCGGCCGTCGGCTCCGTCAGGTTCATCGTGCCGGACCATTCTCCAGTCACGAGCTTGGGAAGGTAGAATGCGCGCTGGTCGTCGGAGCCATGGGCCAGTAGGGCTTCAACCGCGCCCGATGTCAGGATCGGACACAGTGTGAAGCCCATATTGGCCGTGCCGAGATCTTCAAGCACTACAAAGGCCAGCGCGTGCGGCAGGCCTTGCCCGCCAAACCCGGTCGGCCCGTCGATCGTTCCCCAGCCTCCATCGACATAGGCATGATAGGCGGCCTTGAACCCCGGCGGCATGGTGACCTTGCCGTCAGCCCACTTGGGAGTATTTGTATCGCCGACCCGGTTGAGTGGCGCCCATTCGCCCGCCGCAATGGCGCCCGCGCCCTCGAGGATAGCATCAACCATGTCGGGCGTTGCTTCTGCGAAGGCAGCGTGTCCGGCCAATTCGGCAATGCCGGTCACGGTGTCGAGAACGAAACGCTGTTCGGCGATGGGCGGGGTGTAGGACATATCTCAACCTGTCATTGGCTTGCGTGATCGAATGCCGCGCTCTAGCGGCACAGCGTGGAGACTGAAAGACCGCCTTTCGAAACGCATGTCCAGCCTTTTGGCACAGAAGCGATTGCAACGGCCGCAGCGCTGATCGCGCAGGGGCAGTGCGTCGCTATGCCCACCGAAACGGTCTATGGCCTTGCTGCCGACGCGACGAACGGTATCGCAGTTGCGGGAATTTACGCCGCGAAAGGTCGCCCAAGCTTCAATCCGCTGATCGTCCATGTTCCCGATCTGGCAACGGCAGAAAAGATCGCGATCTTGAACCCTGCAGCGCGCGACCTTGCTCAGCGCTTTTGGCCAGGCCCCTTGACGCTCGTTCTTCCGCTCCGGCCCGACAGCGGGATCGCCAGCCTCGCAACCGCCGGCTTGAAGACGATTGCGCTCCGCGTTCCAGCCCACCCCGCGATGCTGGCCTTGCTCGCGGCCTGCGGCAAGCCGCTTGCCGCACCTTCCGCCAACGCAAGCGGCAGCATCAGCCCGACCTGTGCAGCACATGTCCTCAAATCCTTGGGAGGGCGCATCCCAATGATCATCGATGCGGGGCCGACGAGTCTCGGCCTTGAATCCACGATCGTTGCGGTGGCTGAAGATGGAGCAATCCGCTTGCTCCGCCCCGGCCCGATCGACCTTGGCCTCGCGCTGTCACAGACCGGCGCAATCGAAGCGCCCGGTCAGCTTGCCAGTCACTATGCGCCCGCAAAGCCGCTTCGCCTTGATGCGACATCGGGGGGTCAAGATGAATGGCTGATCGGCTTTGGAGACATACAGGGCGAAGCGACGTTGAGCGCCAGCGGCGATCTCGTCGAAGCAGCAGCTAAGCTTTTCAGTGCGCTCCATGATGCTGAAGCCTCGGCGTCTCAGCGCATTGCGGTCGCACCCATTCCGGCAACCGGGCTGGGCATGGCGATTCTTGACAGGCTGCGCCGGGCTGCCGCCTGACGACACACCAGCACCGCCGGCTGAGTCAAACGGATTGGAATCGTCGCAACGTCAGTCTCGGGCCCTTGCACAGACGTCAAATTCCCTGACGGTCAAGGCACCGAGCTAAATTGAGGTTTGTTGTCCTTTTGCCGTCGAAACGCGCTCCGCCCGCCTTCTCATGCTTGCTCCCACAAACCCGAAGCCAAGGATCAACATGGCCCAGACGGACGGTTCAGGCACTGCAGACAGTCCCAACCCTCGGAAAGTGGCGGGCATGAAAAAGGTGCTGCCATAGGGCGTAGGGCTTCCAATTTTGCCATCCGCTCCGGCAACGCCTTCGACCATGAATTCTCTATCAGCCAAAGCAAGCTGGTACTTGGTGTAATCAACGCCATCCGGGCCAAATTGAAAAAGGCCGTCGAACCCGCCAGTCGTTGGAGTCAAGGTGATAGAATATGAATTGGCATGACACAGAGGGCCGGGCTTCAAGCATGTGAACCATTCCGCAAAGATCACGCCGTTGCTGAGGAGGCTGAGCGAACCGCTCTGATAGAATCCACCATTGCCGAGCGGATCAAGGTCGAGGATCTGTCCAGCATTAATAAGCGTTTTTGGTCCATATTGTTGGGACGTCGGAAGCGATCCGTCATTCACGCCATTGGTAATCGCCGTTACAAATGGTGCAAAGTTGATTGGTTGACCGAACGTAACAATGCTGTTCCCGTGAATGAACACCTTGCTGGTGAAAGCTCCTCCACCAAAGCTAACACTGTACGGCAAAGTCAGCCCATCGGTGATCGGGTTGCAATCATCGCCATTCAGATCGCAATACCCGCTGAGAAGCGTCGTGATCGGGTTGCCGTTAGGATCCTGGTCAATCGCCGTACGCCGAGCTTCGGCGGAGGACGGCAACAAGGTCAAACTGGCCGACAGCACGGCCATTCCAAAAAAGGCAAGTGCGCGCATTTCAATGTCCCCCGGTTGAGTCGAACAAAAATCGACTCATGCCAATTCTTGAAGCATCTGCCTGAAATGCAGACTCCACAAGCCCCTTTAGCAAGTTATCCAGGCCAACTATCTGTAGTTATTTGATAATGTTCCAAATTGGCACGGATTGTGCCGCACTCATCAATGCATCCAAGGATTACCCGGAATTCATTTCCGCGACTGTCTGTGTCAGCCGGTAGAGAATGCGCGCGCCATAGTCTTTGGCCAGCTCCATTTTGCCGACATATTCAAACTGGAAAGGATGTGCGTCCTTCGTCTCGATCAGGGCCGCAAACTGCTGGGTCGTGTAAATGGCGCCCACCGGAACGCGCGGTTCGATCCGCGCTGCGAGCGTGACTTCCGTTCCGTAAAATGTGCGCGCCTGCTGTATCGGATCGAAATCTTCATAGATCGGACCGCAATGGAGGCTGATCCTCATGCCGCCCTCTTCGGGAAGGCCCGCCTTATGGAGTAGAGCTGGATCTAGCGCCGTTTGAATTTCCAAGGCGATCCGTGCAGCCTCATTGGGCGTTCTGATTACGCAGTAGATCGCATCCCCCCAACTGTTCCGATACAGAACGGCATCTCCATGATTGCCCAGGATGGTGCCGATCGCGCCCATGACGAAATTGAGGAAGTCCGGCAGCAATTGTTCGCTCAATTTCGAAAAGCCGGAGAAGTCGGCAAAAATGATTGCATGGATTGACCGGGAGGTTTGTGTGGTCACAGCCTTAGGGGGAGGCAGCGCAAGGCGAGGTCTATTCTGCTCGACATAAATGATTCTCGTGGCACCGTTCTGGCTGCGCCATTCGGCAATGTCGGCAGCGGTTCCGGCAACCGAAGTGCCGGGGGTTCCATCCCATACCGCGAGTTGCACAGCGTGCGTTTGCATAGTCTTCGATCGCAATCGCGCCGTGCCCATGGCCAGCTTCGAACAATAGGCAAACTGATGATCGTCATTCACGAATGGCATTTGCGCGGCAAAGGTAACAGAAGCAGCCAGCGCGCGGGCATGTTCGTATCGGGGCAGCCATTCCTGCCCGCCCATTTTCACCGAAGTCTCAAGAAAGTCATCTTCTGCAAATGGCAATACGACGTGAACCTCGCCACCCCGTCCGATGATTGCTTCGGCAATCATGATATCGGCACCACAAGCAAGCGACCCATAGGCGATCGACGAACCGGTCTCATCAAGGGCGGCAGCTATTTGCAATGCCAACGCGCGAGCGCCGCTCCAATGATCCGAAAACATATGGCCGCAATAATGGAGAATTGGAGCGGGCCGGATCGCGGCAAGCAGCGTTTCCCGAAGGTCCGTGTTGATCGTGAGATGCGCCAAGATGATGCCAACCTGGCGCGTGGTTGAGGCCATGCCACCGGGATTGGCGTCGGGAAGGCAACGCGCCGCCTTGAACGCCTCCGCTGCTTCTGCAAAATTGCCACACAGCAACTGTGCTTCGCCCAGTGTCGCCGCGGCAAAATAGTCTTTTGGTGTAAAAATCTCCGGACGACGGACAATCGCTTCGGCCAAGGCAACGGCACGATCACGATCTCCCGAGAGGAATGCCGTTGTGGCTTCATTGATCCTCGAAAAATATCCGTCATCAAGCATGCTGGCCTGATGATATGTTTCACTCGATTGCCGAAAGAGGCCGGCCTGTTCTGCAGGACCGGCGCGAAGCGCAAGATCCTTCAGCAACCGCGCTTTGAGGGCGATTGCATCCTCTGTGCCGATCTCTGAGACACGGTTGCGATCATAGGATTGGATGGCGGCATAGGGTTCGCCGAGCCGTGCGAGCGAAAGTGTCTGGAGGAAACGGAACTGCGGGTCCTCAGGCCATGCGAGCAAACCTTCACGGGCCAGCTCAAAGACTTTGAACATGTTGCCGCGCGCCAGCGCCTTTCGGATCTCCTCGTGGGCCGCGTCCAGGTCTATGCTGATCATGTCGCGAATACCATTTCAGTTTCGCGGGCTGCTGGTTCGTTGGGGCAGTCGGTTTAGTCGCTGTTCGGCCCTGTGCCCAAAAAGCGAGGATGGCGTCCATCGCTTCCGCAATTCGGGCATGCTCTCAATGAGGATTGGCCGGGCCTCATCTGGCTTGCCGCTTTCGATCAGACAACCGCCTTTCGTGTTTGCGACCCAAGCCGATCGCCAAGGATCGTCGGGATAATCCGATCGCATGATCGGCTCCGCCTGCGCAAGCATTGCAAATGCTTCAGGAAATGCCCGCCTCTCGCATAGAAGGTCAGCCAGTTCGGTCAGAATCGGGGCCCGGTTGCGATGTTTGTGCATCTCGGCCGCCATCAAGGCCTTGCGGAAAAGTCTTTCCGCTTCAACTGGACGGTTCAGGCCGCGCTCTGCAATTGCAAGATTGGCAAAGGTAAAGGCAAGATCATCATGTGTTTCACTGCGCTGCTGTAGGTTGATGACGACGGCGCGCTGCAGCAGTGGATAGGCCTGCGCGAACGCCCGCCTTTCAAGCATGACGCGGGCAACATTGTTGATCGTGATCGCGACGTCCGGATGGTTCGGCCCAAGGACCAGTTCGTCGGAACGTAACGCACGCAACCAGTATCGTTCCGCCGCCGCAGAATCACGCTGCAGATAGGCGATCGAACCAAGCTCATTGAGATCTTCGGAAACACGGGGATGGGCAATGCCCTGTATTGGAACGCGAATTTGCAGCGCGCGTTCAAAAAGAGGCCTCGCCTTTGCCAGTTCACCATCTGTCAAAGAGTTGAGACCAAGCGCTTCCAGATCGCGCGCGACGGTTGGATTCCGATTTCCGTGTCTGGCAATATCGAGGGCCAGTGCGGTCCGAATGTCAGCTTCGGCACCCCGATAATCAGCGATCGCGGACTTTGCTTCGCCCAACCCAATCAGGATCGGAGACACGAGTTCGGGATTGCCCCTATCCGCGTCTCGCGCCAATTTCAGAGCCTCGCCATACGTCGCAATTGCCTTTTGATATTCGCCCTGCCGCGTCTGGGAATCTCCCAGAGCCATCAGCTGCCGTGCGCGCACGCCTGGATCATCAACATTCAGCCGCAGGGAATCACGGATGATCTGGTCACCCTTCTTGTAGGCACCAAGCCCGAGATAGACCTGGCTGAGCGTGGTCATAAGCTCTGCCTTGACCGTCGGTTCATCGCCCAGAGACTGGGAGATCCGCACCGCGCCTTTGTCGAGAATCTCCTGCGCAGTAATCTTTGCGCCCTTCGCCTCTGACGGATCGGATACTTCGAAAAGCGACTTGACGAATTCGACCGTCCGCTCCGCAGTCATGGTTTTCTGGCGGGCTATATCGCGTTGCGCGATAGCATCGTTCCGGGCGATGACCGCCAAGCCGGCCAGGCCGGACATCAAGACGAAGCCGACCGCCGAGGTCCCCGTAATAATCGCCAGTCGCTTTTGCCGCCTGGCCTGTTCCCGCTGTCGCAGTTCGTCATATCCAACTCCCAGCAGACCCGCGAGCAACTTCAGGACAGCGGCTCTTTTCCCATCTGCTTCGTCCCGAAGATCGGCTGCGAGTGGCTCTTGGCCTCCACCTTCCAGCAAAGCTGGCGGAAAGCTGGCATTGTCGTCCTCGGAATCGGCAAGATTTGGCGTGCGGGCTTCCCCATCGACGACCAGCAGCTGGATCCGGTCGCGCCGCCCGAGAGCAATATAGGTGCGAATCTCTTCATTCACCCATCGCGAACGAGCAGAGTGGGGCGAGCAGATGACAATGAGACTCGCAGATTCGAGCAGCGCATCCCTGACGGATTGTGCCAGGTCACTCGACGCGGCGAGTTCCTCGCGATCCTGGAAAACCGGAGGGAGCCGTTTCCCGAGGATACCAAGAGGGGAATCTTGGCCGTGCAGCCTTTTCGGAATGGTGTATCGCTCAAGCTGCTTGAGCAGCCAGTTCGCCCACATCCGATCCTTGTGGTTGTAGCTGATGAAGGCCGAGTAGCGCAGTCGTGATCCCTCCCCAAGGTCAGGATACACGTTGCGAAGTTGTCAGTCTAATCCCATGCGGCTGCCGATGCCTGTTCCGCTTTCAACTCGCCTTCAAGCGCTCTGCATAGCCCTTCCTGAGTTTGGCAAGCTTGGGCGGAATGACTGCGAGGCAATAGGGATTGCGCTGGCCTTCGCCGTTCCAATATTCCTGATGATAGTCTTCGGCCGGATACCATGTGGCCATCGGTTCGATCGTGGTCACAATGGGCAGGGGCCAGTCGGACTGGTTGCGCACGATGGCAGCGCGCGCTTCTGCCTCTTGCTCCGGTCCATCGGGAAAGATGGCTGACCTGTATTGCGTACCCACATCGTTGCCCTGCCGGTTGAGCTGGGTCGGATCGTGCGTTGCAAAGAAGATGTCGAGCAGGTCGGCATAGGAAATCTGTTCGGGATCGAACGTCACGCGAATGGCTTCCGCATGGCCTGTGTCCCCGCCACAGACCTGCCGATAGGTCGGGTTGGTGACCGTCCCGCCGATATAGCCGCTTTCCACGCCCGAGACGCCGTTGAGGGATTGAAACACGGCTTCGGTGCACCAGAAGCAGCCGCCGGCTAGAATGGCTTGACTTTGAGACATGAGGGTCCTTCTCAACAAAATGTCGGGATCGTCGCCACGGCCCGCCCTCTAATCGTGCGAAGCGATCCAGTCTTCGACCACCGGGGCAATCTTCTCTCGCCATTTGCTGCCGTTGAAGATGCCGTAGTGGCCAGTTCCTTCCGCCATATAGTAGCGCTTCAGGTTCGCTTCCAGTCCAGTCGAGATTTCAAGCGCAGCCTTTGTCTGGCCGAGGCCGGAAATATCGTCGCGCTCGCCCTCGATGGCCAGCAGCGCAACTTTGATAATAGCCTTGGGATCCACCTTTTCCCCGCGATGCAGATATTCGCCATCGGGCAGGGCGTGGCGCTGGAAGACAACATCGATCGTCTGCAGATAGAATTCCGCGGTCATGTCGCAGACGGAACGATATTCGTCGTAGAAATCCTTGGTCGCATCAGCGCTGTCATCATCGCCGACGACGAGGTGTTTGAACATCTCCCAATGGCTCATCATGTGGTTACCGAGATTCATCGACATGAAGCCGGCAAGCTGGAGAAAACCCGGATAAACCTTTCGTCCCGCTCCGGGATAGGAATAGGGCACTGTTGCAATCACTGTATTGGCAAACCAGCTGTGCGGGCGCTGCGTGGCCAGCGTATTGACCGATGTCGGCGCCTTTCGCGTATCGATCGGTCCGCCCATCAAGGTCAGTGTTTTTGGCAGGCACTTGTTCTTGGCCGCTGACATGACCGCCACTGCCGCATAGGCTGGCACTGAAGGTTGGCAGACAGCAAGCATGTGCGCACCGGGGCCGAGCACTTCGAGAAATTCGATCAAATAGTCGACATAATCGTCCAGGTCGAAATGGCCTTCGCTCAGCGGAACGTTCCGGGCGTCGCGCCAGTCGGTAATGTAGACATCGTGCTTGGGCAGCATCCGTTCGACCGTGCCGCGCAGCAGCGTGGCATAATGGCCGGACATCGGCGCGACGATCAGGAGCTTGGGCCCGGTCTCAACGCCTTCGCGCACGAAGCGCTTCAGTTGGCCGAAGGGCTTTTGCAGGACAATCTCTTCACGGACCGGCACGATTTCGCCGTCGATCAGCGTGTGATCAAGCCCGAACGCTGGCTTCCCGCGCGGCGCAGAGGCATGGGCGAAGACATTGAGGGCGGATGCGAGTATCTCTCCACCGCCGAAATAAGCGAACGGATTCGCCGGGTTGCTCAGGAACTCTGCGCTGCTGTGGGCCAATGCACTGGCCCCCGCAAGCCAGGAGCGTTGCATTTCATAGGCGTTGTAAATCATCCAATATCCCTTGTTGGCTTCAAAGTGTGGCGGAGAAATTCGTCTTGTGCAATGCACAATATAATCCGTCGCATATTGAGACGGATATCCCCAGATGCTAGGCCCTGCCGCATGTCAGATGAAACCAAGCCGGAAAACGGCAATCGCAAGCTCGGCAGCCTCCGGATGGTTTGGGGCTTTGCGGTCCAATATCCGGGGCGCATTGCATGTGCCGGGCTCTCGCTTCTGATCGCTGCGGCTGCCACGCTTGCCATTCCCAACGGCTTTCGCCTTGTCATTGACCGAGGCTTTGCCGCGTCTGGCGGCGATGTTGGCCGCTGGTTCGAATATCTGCTGATGATCGTCACTGTACTGGCCATCGCGACGGCCAGCCGTTTCTATTTCGTCTCCTGGTTGGGGGAGCGGGTCGTTGCCGATGTCCGCAGTGCAGTGCTCAACAATTTGCTGCGGCTGTCGCCCAGCTATTTCGAGGTCAATCGCCCGGCCGAGGTCGCATCGCGCATCACGGCCGACACAACCCTGATCGAACAGGTGGTGGGAACGACGATGTCGGTCGCGCTGCGCAATATTGTGCTTGGTATTGGAGGCATTGCCTACCTCTTCACACTGGCACCCAAGCTGACCGCGATGCTCCTGCTGGGCATCCCGCTTGTGGTGGTTCCGGCGATCCTGATCGGTCGCAGGCTCCGCGAAACATCTCGCAAGAGCCAGGACCGGATTGCCGATGTGGGTGTCATTGTCGTCGAAGTGCTGGCTGCCATGAAAATTGTTCAGGCTTTTGGACAGGAACGCCGCGAAGGCGCACGTTTTTCGGGTGCCGTCGAACATGCCTTTGGAACGGCGCGCAGGCGGATCGTCATACGGTCCATCCTCACGGCGTTCATGATCCTGATGATGTTTGGCGCCGTCACGATGGTCATGTGGCAGGGTGCGCTCGACGTTCAGGCCGGTCGGATGACCGGTGGCTCGATTGCCGCATTCGTCCTCACGGGCGGGTTTGTGGCCGGCTCTTTCGGAGCATTGGCTGAAGTCTATGGCGATCTCGTCAGGGGTTCCGGCGCGGCGGCTCGACTAACCGAACTTCTTTCGGAACAACCCGGCATCGCAGCTCCGGAACATCCGGTCAGCCTGCCTGAACCGCCTGAAGGGCGGATCGAATTTGATCATGTCCGGTTCCGCTATCCGACGCGTCCGGAGACCAGTGCTCTTTCCGATTTCTCGCTGGTCATCAATCCAGGCGAAACGGTTGCGGTTGTCGGTCCTTCGGGCGCGGGCAAGACAACGCTCTTCCAGTTGATACAGCGGTTCTATGACCCCGAAAGCGGGACCATCCGGGTGGATGGTGTTGCGCTCCCCGATGCAGACCCCGCTGCCGTGCGCGCGCGCATTGCCATGGTACCACAGGAAACCGTGATCTTTGCTGCCAGTGCGCGCGACAATCTTCGCTATGGCCGCTGGGATGCGGACGATGATGCGCTCTGGGCTGCAGCGGAGGCCGCCAATGCGGCGGAATTTCTCCGCCAGCTGCCCGACGGGCTTGATACCTACATGGGTGAAGGCGGCGCGCGCCTCTCAGGCGGGCAACGCCAGCGGATCGCGATTGCCCGCGCCATCCTGCGCGACGCGCCGATCCTCTTGCTTGATGAAGCGACATCGGCACTCGATGCCGAATCAGAACGTTTGGTTCAGGATGCACTCGACCGGCTGATCCACCAAAGGACGACAATCGTGATTGCCCATCGCCTTGCCACAGTGCGTGCGGCGGATCGTATTATCGTGATGAGTGAAGGCCGCATCGTCGAAGAAGGCAATCACGAAAGCCTGAGTCGTGCCGGCGGCCTTTATGCGCGGCTGGCCCGGATGCAGTTCGAAGGCCTCGCCGCCTGAGGCTTCAAGCTGTGTCATAAGGTTTGGCTGGGGCGGCAGGATTCGAACCTGCGAATGCCGGCATCAAAAGCCGGTGCCTTACCGCTTGGCGACGCCCCAACATGTGCTTGCAAGGAGGCGGCCCTATAGCAGCCCGATTGGCAATGACAATTCCCTCAGTCCAGCCTCATGACCCAATGATGCGGGTCAGGCGCAAGGCCGCGCTGGATTGCAACCAGCCTGTCCTTCATCCGGGTCGTGAACTGGCCAGGTCCGCCGGCACCGATCGAGAAAGCGCCATTGGCCCCGGTCACGCGGCCAATGGGCGTGACAACCGCCGCCGTGCCGCATGCGAATGCCTCGGTCAGGCGTCCGCTTTCGGCATCGGCCTGCCACTGTTCGATGGAATAGGGTTCTTCGCGCACGACGATGCCATCCTCGCGCGCAAGTGTGAGCAGGGCATCGCGCGTGATGCCGGGCAGGATTGTTCCACCAAGGGGAGGCGTCTGGATCGATCCGTCACTGAAGACGAAAAAGAGGTTCATACCGCCCAGCTCTTCGACCCAGCGGCGTTCCGCTGCATCAAGGAACACAACTTGGTCAAATCCCTTTGCGATCGCATCAGCTTGCGCAACCAGACTTGCGGCATAATTGCCGCCGCATTTTGCGGCTCCCGTACCACCCGGAGCGGCCCGTGTGTGCTCCTGTGAAACCAGAAGCGAAATCGCCGGCGCTCCGCTTTTGAAATAGCCACCGACCGATGAGGCAAGGACAATATAGATGTACTCGGACGACGGCTTCACGCCGAGGAAGACCTCGCTCGCAAACATGAAAGGCCGCAAATAGAGCGAGCCTCCCTCTATATCGGGGAACCAGTCACGGTCGATGGTCACAATCTGCCGCAGCGACTCGATGAACAGATCTTCGGGAAGTTCCGCCATGGCCAGCCGCTGCGCCGAATCGCGAAATCGCCTGGCGTTCGCTTCCGGCCGGAACAGGGCCATGCTGCCGTCGGCCAGCTTGTATGCCTTCAGCCCCTCGAAAATTTCCTGCGCATAGTGAAGGACAGCTGTCGCGGGGTCGATAGACAAGGGGCCCCGCGGCATGACCTTTGCATCGTGCCAGCCTTTCGCGTCGTTATAGCGAATCATGACCATGTGGTCGGTAAAGACGCGTCCGAAGCCGGGATCGGCCAGCAGCCGCGCCCGTTCCTCTGAATTGACGGGATGTGCATTGCGTTCCACGACGAACGGCAGCGCTGTGGGCGCGTGCGGTGATGTGCGATCGTTCATCGGGAATCCTTTCAGATGCGGCTTGCAATCCGGTAATCGACGGGCCAAGATACGTCAATATGGCTGTCCTAAATGCCCGCAAGGAAAATTCCGAGACTTCGCCAGGCTTTCTGGCTGAAGCGAACATTCGCCGGGGCGTCGAATCCCTCTACTTCGGATATAGCCATCTGACGCGTGCAATCGATGAAGAATTGGCGACACAAGGCCTTGGGCGCGCGCACCATCGCGCGCTCTACTTCATTGCCCGCCAACCGGATTTGACAGTCAGTGATCTTCTCAGGCTGCTGGCGATCACGAAACAATCGCTTGGCCGTGTTCTCAACGACCTAGCCGAACGCGCGCTTGTTGAAAATCGTCCGGGCCTTGTTGATCGGCGGCAAAAGCTGCTCCGTCTCACAAAGGCGGGTGCGGCACTCGAGGCCCGCCTGTTCAGCAGCCTGCGCGACAAGATGGCTCATGCCTATGACAATGCTGGCGAAGAGGCGGTGACGGGATTCTGGCACGTGCTCGAGGGGTTGATACCCGAATCGGAATTGGGGCGCGTCATCGCTCTGCAGCGGAAACCCTAGTCCCGCCGCACCGCATCGCCCATTTCAGCGCTGCGCCGTGCGGCCGCGTCAAGCGTTGCGGTGAGCAGTCGGATCAGCGCTTCCTCCGCGTCCAGCACATTCAATCCTTCTCGCGTCATGCCGCCCTTGCTCGCCACGCGATCCGCCAGAACATCTGGCCGCTCTCCAGACTGTGCGGCCAGGAGCGCCGATCCTTCTACGGTCGCCAGTGCAAGCCGTTCCGACTGGTCAGGCGCGAGGCCCAGTCTGGCTCCAGCAATACCGAGCGCATCGATGAAACGGTAGAGAAAGGCGGGGCCGCTGGCCGCAAGGGCAGCGACCAGATGGAGCAGCTCCTCATCCTCAATCCATTCGACCAGCCCCAGCGGCGCCATGAGTGCATTTGTCCGGTCGTCCGGGCCGTCCGGGCTGTGCAATGCAATCACCCCCTTGCCCAATGCGGCTGGCAAGTTTGGCATGATCCGCACGATCTGCGCTGCCTGGGGAAACCGGTCCTTGAGCGCCGCAATTTCGACACCGGCCAGAATGGAAAAGACACGCGTCTCCGGTCCCACCAGTCGCGCTACATCTGCGGCAACGGCATCAAGCGACTGAGGCTTGACGGCCAGCAGGATCTTGTCGGCAGGGACCGCATTTGCCGGAATCGCGGAAAGCGCCGAAAGTCCGCCGGGCAGTTCGGGAAGAGCCGGGTCGACAACCCTGATCTGCGCGGCATCCATCCCGGTTTCGATCCAGCGCCGGACCATCGCTCCGGCCATATTGCCACAGCCAATGATCCAGAGCAGGCCGCTGCTCACGCTTCGCCCTGCGTCTCGACCATTGCGGCAGTGATGGCTTCGGCCGGCGTCTTTCCGCCCCACATGACAAACTGGAAAACAGGATAGAAACGGTCAAGTTCCCCAGCCGCAGCATCGATCAGTGCATCCGCCTGCTCTGTCGACAGTGTTGCTTCATCCTGCCCCTCCAGAAGGGCGGCATGGCGAAACACGAGCGTCCCGTTTCCTGACCAGAGCTCGAAATGGCCGAGCCAGAGCTGCTCATTGATCAGGCCGATGGTCTCATAGATTGCCGAATATTGGTCGTGCGTCACCCGGACGTCGGGAAAGGCGAGAAACTGAAGCACGCGATCGTCATCGCGCCAGACGCCGCGCAACTCATACTGGCCCCACGATCCCTGCGTCGCAGCCACAATTTCCTCATCTCCGACACGTTCATGGCTCCAGCCATTGGCCGCGAACCAGCTTTCAAGCGTGTCGATGGGCGTGGACGGGCCATCGTTCGATTCAAGATCGTCAATCGTCATATGCGCGTCCTTGCGCCGAATACGGGCGGAACTGCAAGAGGAGGCGTGACGAAAACTGTGGATAGGGTGGTACGGATCAGCCCTTGGGCCTGGCAGCGCGTTTTGCTGCTGCAGGCTTCGCTGCACGGGCTTCCAGTGCGTCGAGCCGGGCCTTGAGGGCCTCTGCCTCATCGCGAGCCGCCGCTGCCATGGCCTTGACCGCCTCAAATTCATCGCGGCTGACAAAGTCGAGCCCGCCGATCCATTCCTTTGCGCGTTCGCGCGCCGAAGCTTCGGCCTCGCGCCCTACGCCAGCGATTGTTCCGGCAGCACCGTTGATGATTTTGGCAAGGTCGTCGAAAATGCGATTCTGGCTTTGCACGGTCTTTGTCCTTCGTATCGGGACAAATTGTCCCTCTTTGACCTATCTGGGTAGCGGATTGCGTTTCGGCAAGAGCGAAAGCCACGGTGCAAGGACCAAAGCGATAAACAGCTTTCGCCTTCCGGCGAACCGGCTAAGGTCCGTTCCTCGAGAATCAGAGGGGAAGATCATGCGCGCAGCGGTTTTGGGGGCGGTTTTGGCCGCGATGTCGGCACAGCAGGCCCAGGCCGAAATTCGGCCCGACCAGGAATCGTTCCGCGCGCTCTACAAGGAACTGGTCGAAACCAACACGACGCTTTCGTCAGGCAGCTGCACCCTTGCGGCCGAACGATTGGCTGCGCGCATGAAGGCAGCAGGCTATACGGACAAGGACCTGACGATCTTTTCGACGCCCGAAAAGCCCAAGGAAGGCGGGCTGGTGGCGGTCCTCTCCGGCACTGCCAAGAAGTCAAAGCCCATACTCCTCCTTGGCCATCTTGATGTCGTCGAGGCCAACCGCGCCGACTGGACCCGCGATCCCTTCACGCTGATTGAGGAAGATGGCTATTTCTATGCACGCGGTGCTTCCGACGACAAGGCGCAGTCGGCAATCTGGACCGATACGCTGATCCGGTTCAAACAGGAGGGGTTCAAGCCGAAGCGCACGATCAAGATGGCGCTGACTTGCGGCGAGGAAACCGTCACGGCCTTCAATGGGGCTGGCTGGCTGGCGAAGAACCGCCGCGACCTGATCGATGCCGAATATGCGCTCAACGAAGGCGGCGGTGGACGGGTTGGCCCGGATGGCACGCGCTCGGTTCTGTCAATGCAGGTCGGAGAAAAGACGGTCGCCAATTTCCGTCTGGAGACAACCAATCCCGGCGGCCACAGTTCGATGCCCCGACCCGACAATGCGATCTATTCGCTTGCCGCAGCGCTCACCAATATCGGCAAGTATGAATTCCCGGTCCAGTTCAGCGATACGACACGAAGCTTTTTCAGTCGGCTTGCCCCGACCCTGCCGCCGAAAATGGCGACCGCGGTCACGGCCCTGCTGGCGAACCCGGATGACAAGGCAGCAGACGCGATTGTCTCTGTTGATCCGACGCTGCATTCCACCCTGCGCACCACCTGCGTTGCGACCATGCTGGACGGCGGCCATGCGATGAATGCCCTGCCGCAGCGGGCGCGAGCGATTGTGAACTGCCGTATCTTCCCCGGGAACAGCGTTGAATCCGTGCAGGCGAAGCTTGCGAGTGCGATCAATGACTCGCAGGTCTCGATCACGCCGATCATCGAGGATCGCCCCCTTGCATCGCCGCCACCGCTTTCGCCCAAGATTTTCGGCCCCGCAGAAAAGCTGGCCGCCGAAATGTTCCCCGGCGTGCCAATGCTGCCGACGATGTCAACAGGCGCGACCGATGGCATCTTCCTCGAAGCTGTCGGCATCCCGACCTATGGCGTACCCGGCATCTTCTATGATGCCGATGGCGGTGGCATCCACGGCCTGAACGAACGCATTCGCGTCAAGTCGCTCTATGACGGGCGGGATTATCTGTTCCGGCTGGTGAAAATCTACGCCAACCAGAATTAGGGCATCAGCCGGACACGGTCTGTTCGATGGCCCCGAACAGGCTGTGGTGCTTGTCGTCTTCCATCCAGATACGGACAGTATCGCCGGCCTTCATGAATGGCGTTTCCGGCTTGCCGTGGAGAATCGTCTCGACCGTGCGGACTTCGGCGAGGCATGAATAGCCGAGGCCACCGTCGCTGATCGGCTTGCCCGGGCCGCCATCCGGGCCACGGTTGGAGACGGTGCCCGAGCCGATGATCGTTCCCGCGCCAAGCGCCCGGGTCTTGGCGGCATGGGCAATGAGCTGGCCGAAATCGAACGTCATGTCGACGCCCGCATCGGCTCGTCCCAGCGGCTTGCCATTAAAATCGACGCAGAGCGCGCCATGCAGTTTCGCCCCGTCCCAGCGGGCGCCCAGTGCATCAGGTGTCACAAAAACAGGAGAAAATGCGCTCGCAGGCTTGGACTGGAAAAAGCCAAAGCCCTTTGCCAGCTCGCCCGGGATGAGGTTGCGCAGAGAGACATCGTTGGTGAGGCCGACCAGCCGGATTGCCGCAAGCGCGTCTTCCTGCGAAACGCCCTGGGGCACGTCGCCCGTCACAACCACGACTTCAGCTTCCATGTCGCAGCCCCAGCTTTCGTCGGCGAGCGGAATGGGATCGCGGGGCCCGAGGAAACCGTCTGATCCGCCCTGATACATGAGGGGGTCATGCCAGAAGCTGTCGGGCATATCTGCCGCGCGGGCCTGCCGGACGAGCGCGACATGGTTCACATAGGCGGAGCCGTCTGCCCACTGATAGGCGCGGGGGAGCGGGGCCGCCGCCTCGCGTTCATGAAACCGCATCATCGGAATGGCTTCATGCGCCAGATCGGTCGCCAGGTTGCGCAGGGCCGGTTCAACCTCGTCCCAATGGTCCAGCGCAAACTGGAGGGTCGGGGCGATATGGCCAGCATCGGTATACCAGGCGAGATCATCCGAGACGACGACAAGGCGGCCATCCCGGCCCGATTTCAAAGAAGCAAGTTTCATGACGACAGTCCTTAGGGCAGCAAGGGGTGAGGGGGAAGAGGCGGCCGCGCTTGACCGCGCGTGCGTTTCGTGATGGCTAGGGGGATGAATTCGGGGCAGCAGGCAAAATGAGGCAAGGCATGCGATACTGGCTGGCATTGGTTGGCGCACTGTTCGTCACGGGCACCGCCTTTGCTCAGGTTTCGCCGCAGGAGATTGCCGCGGCGAATCGCGGCATCGTGACCGAACAGGGCCGCGATGCTGCATGGCACTATGCCCAGCATCGGCTTCTTGCCGGTGCGATCAATGCGCTGAAGCCGCAGCGCCCCGGCGTCGTCGATGCCTATGTCGTGGTTGCAGGGCTTGATTCGGACCCTGTGTTCGGTCGTGAAGCGGCGCAGACCGCAAAAGTCCTTGCTCGACGCTTCGATGCCGTCGGCCGGACGATCGTTCTGGCGGCGGGCAATGGCGCGGGCGATGCAACGATCCCTGACGGGTCTCCCGCCAATCTCGAAGTCGCTCTTGGCGCAATCGCGGCAAAGATGGATCTGAGGGAGGACGTGCTGATCCTCTACACGACCAGCCACGGCGCGCCGGAGGTTGGGCTGGCCTATCGCGACGGCGATCACGGCTATGGCTGGATCGGGCCGAGGCGGCTTGCCGATCTCCTCAATGGAGCTGGCATTTCGCGACGGCTGGTGATGCTGTCTGCCTGCTTCTCCGGGGAAATGCTGCCCTATCTGGTCAATGACAGCAGCGTTGTTGTGACAGCGGCGGATCGGGATCAGACCAGCTTCGGGTGCGCCCCAGGCAATGACTGGACCTTCTTTGGCGATGCACTGATCAACACGGCTTTGCGCACCCCGCAGCCTTTTGACATCGCCATAGCGCAGGCCTTTGACCTTATTCGTCATTGGGAGATATCAAAACGCCTGCAGCCGTCCCGACCGCAATTTTATACCGGCAGTGCCGCATATCTCTGGCTCCAGGCGCTTGAAAAACGCATGCCTGCCGATGCCACCGCCAAGGTTGGGCGGCCAGCCATCGGCGGCAGATAGGCTGGGCTCAGGCGTCCGGGTCCTTGTGCAGCCAGTCGGCATGGCGCGGGGCTTTTTTCGTCCGGCTCCATTCGTCGAGCATCAACGGAGCAACGCGCCGCAGTTCCCGATACTGTTCCGGCTCGCCGATGTTGCACGCCAGCTCGAGTCTGTGCCCGTTGGGATCGAAGAAATAGATTGACCGGAATATGCCATGAAAGGTCGGGCCGATCACGTCGATCCCCTGCGCTTCGATATGTGCCTTGGCGGCCATCAGAGAGTCCAGGTCAGGCACTTCGAATGCAAGATGTTGTACCCACGCCGGCGTGTTCGGATCGCGGCCCATTTCCGGCTGGTTGGGCAGTTCGAAAAAGGCCAGCACATTGCCGCCGCCGGCATCAAGGAAGATGTGCATATAGGGGTCATATTCGCCGGTCGATGGCACATGGTCCTCGGCAAAGGCCGTCGTATAATCCATGCCGAGGACACGGGCATACCATTCCACCGTTTCCTTCGCATCCTTGCAGCGATAGGCGACGTGATGAATGCGCGAGAGCGTGACCGGGCTTGTCATGCCGCTGTCTCCAAGGCGCCGCGCCGCATCTGGTCGCGTTCCATCGATTTGAACAGCGCAGTGAAATTGCCTTCTCCAAAGCCTTCATCCTTCTTGCGCTGGATGAATTCGAAAAAGACCGGGCCGACCATCGTCTGCGAGAAAATCTGGAGCAGGAGCCGCGGATCGCCATCTTCGGTCGAGCCGTCGAGCAGGATGCCGCGCGCCTGAAGCTCTGCCACCGGTTCGCCGTGTCCCGGCAGCCGTTCCTCGAGCATTTCGTAGTAGGTGGAGGGTGGTGCGGCCATCAATGGCACGCCAAGCGCACGGACCCTGTCGAGGCAGGCGATCAGGTCATCACAGATGAAGGCAATGTGCTGGATGCCCTCGCCATTATATTGGCGCAGGAATTCCTCGATCTGCCCGCCGCCGGCCTTGCCTTCTTCGTTGAGCGGGATGCGGATCTTGCCGTCTGGCGCTGTCATCGCGCGGCTGGTGAGACCGGTATATTCGCCCTTGATGTCGAAATAGCGGATCTCTCGGAAATTGAAGACGCGTTCATAGAATTTCGCCCAATGATCCATGCGCCCGCCATAGACGTTATGAGTCAGATGATCGATCAGCTTGAAACCCGCACCAACGGGATGCCGGTCAACTGCGGGCAGATATTCGAAATCGATGTCGTAGATGGAGAGCGCATCGCCATAGCGATCGATCAGGTAGATAATTGCACCGCCGATGCCGCGAATTGCCGGAAGCCGAAGTTCCATTGGCCCGGTGCGCGTTTCAACCGGTTCGGCCCCGCGTGCGATTGCCTCGTCATAGGCGAGCTTTGCATTGCGCACCCGAAAGCCCATCCCGCAGGCTGAAGGGCCATGTTCGGCGGCAAAATAGGCGGCAGGAGAACGGGGTTCGTAATTGGCGATCAGGTTGATTTCGCCCTGCCGCCACAGGTCGACATCCTTGGACCGGTGCCGTGCAATCCGGGTAAATCCAAGCTTTTCGAACACGGGCTCAAGCAGGCCTTTTTCGGGAGCGCAGAATTCGATGAATTCGAATCCGTCGAGACCAAGGGGATTGTCGAACAGGTCGGCCATGATCAGTCTCCGGGGGATAGATAGTTTCAATTGCAACTATATTGGATCATGTTAAGAGTCAATTGCCATGCTGAAACTTGACCGCTTCCTGCCTTATCGCCTTTCGGTTGCATCAAACGCGGTCAGCACGCGCATTTCGCAGAGCTATCGCAAGCGGTTCGGTCTCAAGGTGCCGGAGTGGCGCCTCATCGCGATCCTTGCCGAACGGGACAGCATGACCCCGCAGGACATCGGGCAGGCAGGCGAACTCGACAAGATCACCGTCAGTCGCGCGGCAGCAGCGCTGATCGAGCGCGGGCTGGTTGCCCAGCGCCGAAATCCAGGGGACGGGCGATCGCACTTTCTTTCGCTTACGCCAGATGGACGCGCGCTCTACACCGAGATCGCGCCTGCAGCACTCGCGCTCGAGGCCGAGTTGCTGAACGGCTTCAGCGCCGAGGATCGGGCGGCGCTCGCTGCGTTGCTCAGGCGGATCGAAGAGGCTGCCCGCGCCTCGATGGACACGGCCGAGCGTTAAGACGCCTCAATTGCAGACGCGCTGCGGATAGGTGTTGCAGAAATAGCCTAGTCCGGTGCCAATGCCGCCCGAGCACATCTGCCGCTGGACGATCCGGCAGTTGCCGCCGCCGCCGCGTGCCGGTGCAGGGGACTCGTCGTCACTGGCTGCAGGCGCGGCCGGTCTGGCCGGAGCAGGCGCGAGAGCAGTCAGATTGGTCGGCAATGGCGGCGCAAGCCGGGATGGCGCCCTGGCACCCGCATCCCGGAATTCGGCAGATCCCGTGAGCGCTTCAAAACCGGAGTCGAGCGCCTTTGCGTTGGCTTCGCTGCCATAGCCGACCTTCATAAAGGCTTCGACGCGACTTGGCGTGATGACAACGACGAATGTCGTAAAGCGCTTCTGGCCGGCATCGCTGTCATAGGCCTGTCCGTTCAGCGCGAAGGCTTCATAGCCATCCTGGGCTGGATTGTTCACCGGTGCGGGATTTGACAATTTGGCGCGCGGATCTGCAGCGAGATTGCCGAGCGCAATCGCAATCCCCTGGACAAAGATCGACTTGCCTTTTGCCTGCAATTCCTTGCGAAGTTCGGGCGTCAGCGGCAAACCGCGAGAGACAACGAGGACGCCCTGGAGATTGCCGGATAGCACGTCAGCCGTCCGCGCCATGACGACACCGCCAGATTGCTGCACGGCCCGATATCCGGACGGAACCTTGTAGAAGACATTGCCGAACGCGCGATCATAGCGGGTCGGAGCGTTCGATGCAGCGGCCGCGACAGCCGTGCCGTCCTGCCGGATCGCAAGCGACAATCCGCCGCCGAAGATGACCCCGGCAAGCAAGGCCAGTCCGATTTTGCGAAGCTGCTGCCCGAGCTGGTGTCCACCCTTGATCGCGTCTGCCATGTCACTATCCCCTTTCGGGTGGATACGGCTCGCAGGACCGGTTCGGATGCAGAAGTGGCTGGCCGGTGCAAATTTCCCTTGACGGAAACGTAAAGTTTGGGTTTCGCTCGGACATCCATCCCCAACAAGGACTCCCAGCATGTCGCTCGAAGCTCTCGCCCGCACGGCCTACAATGAAGATCATGAGGCGTTTCGCCAGACGGTGCGCCAGTTCATGTTGAAGGAGGTCGCCCCGAACGCCGCCAAGTGGGATGATGATGGGATCGTGCCCAAATCGCTCTGGCCCAAGGCGGGTGAACTCGGCCTTCTCTGCCCGACAGTGCCGGAAGAATATGGCGGGCTGGGCCTCGATTTCGGATATAATGCGATCGTTGATGAGGAATCGGCCTATTATGGTGAAGTCGCCACAGGCTTTTCGCTCCAGTCCGATATCGTCGCGAACTACATCATTTCCTATGGCTCGGAAGAGCAGAAGAAGCATTGGCTGCCAAAGCTCGTTTCCGGCGAGACAATCACGGCCATCGCCATGACGGAACCGGGCACGGGTTCGGACCTGCAGGGGATGCGGACGACTGCGAAGAAGGATGGCAACCATTATGTCATCAACGGCTCAAAGACCTACATCACCAATGGTCAGAATGCGGACCTGATCCTGGTCTGCGCAAAGACCGACACAGAAATCCAGCCTGCCTGGAAAGGCGTATCGATCATTCTGGTCGAATCAGAGCGCGAAGGTTTCAAGCGCGGGCGCAACCTCGACAAGATCGGACAGGATGCTGCCGACACGTCGGAACTTTTCTTCGAAGACGTCCGCGTGCCCATGACCAATTGCCTTGGCGAAGAGGGCAAGGGCTTCATCTACCTGATGAGCGAACTGCCGCAGGAGCGCCTGTCGATCGCGGTTTCAGCGCAGGCTGCAGCGCAAAAGGCCTTTGACGATACAGTTGCCTTCACGCGCGACCGTAAAGCCTTTGGCAAGCCCATTCTCGATTTCCAGAACAGCCGCTTCGTGCTGGCTGATTTGAAGGCAAAGCTCCAGGTTGGCTGGGCGCATCTCGATTGGGCGCTGACCCGCCACCTCAAGCGCGAACTGACACCCGAAGAAGGCGCGGCAGCCAAGCTCTGGCACACGGAATTGCAGTGGGAAGTGATGGACAAGTGCCTGCAGCTGCACGGCGGCGCCGGCTATATGAACGAATATCCCATTGCCCGCGCCTGGCGTTCGGCCCGCGTCACCCGGATTTTCGGCGGGACGAGCGAGATCATGAAGGAACTGATCGGGCGCAAGCTCTAGGGCTGGCAGCGGCGTGCATTTGGGCACGCCGCCGCCGCTACGCAATTTACTGCACTTTTGGTCTGGTGTCAGCCGCCGGCCGCCATCGACTTCACGTCTCCGGCGGTCAGTGGCTTGCCTCCGATTGCCCATTCGCCGCTTTCGATCTCCTGGACGCGAACCCAGGTGACCGGCCGCATTGCTTCGCCTTCAATCGAGACCATTGCATTGGTGACCTTTTCGATCATCGTTTTCTTCTGGTCGGGCGTGAATACGCCCTTGATGAGCTGGATATCGATAAGTGGCATGTTGTGTTCCTTTCACTTGGACGAGCCAGGCGGGAGGGGGTGGCCCGGCGAAGCGGTCATGTCCGAGCAAGAACGTGCTTGCCAGTTCAGGAACTGAATCGATCCCGATACAGAAACTGAACTATGCCCGCGCAGATGGCGCTGTTAAAATTCCGGTCCCGAATTCCTGGAGGATGGCAAAATGCAAGGCAGTTACCGGCAATTCTGCCCGGTCGCGATGGCCGCCGAAATACTGTGCACACGCTGGACGATTGTGCTGTTGCGTGAGCTGATTGCGGGTTCGACCCGCTTCAACGATTTGCGTCGCGGCATCCCGCGTATGTCACCTGCGCTTCTCTCCCAGCGGCTTAAAGAACTGGAAGGCGCCGGGGTGATTTGCCGTGTGCCATCAACCGCAGATCCGGGCATATTCGAATATCTGCTGACCGAAGCCGGCCGCGAACTCTCTCCGGTTATTGATGCGTTCGGGATCTGGGGCCAGCGGTGGATCGAAACTGAGCCGACTCTGAAGAATCTGGATGTTGGCCTGCTCATGTGGGACATGCGTCGAAACCTGAATCCGGAACCGATGCCTCGGCGGCGCAGCGTGATCCAGTTCCTCTACCCTGAATTGCCTTCGGCGCAGAGATCGTGGTGGCTGCTGGTGACCCCGGGCACCGGCGTCGATCTTTGTTCCATCGATCCCGGATTCGACGTCGATCTTTATGTTTCGACCGATTTGCGCACAATGACGGCGATTTGGATGGGGCTGGACGATGTCCGGACGGCGCAAAAGGCCGAGCGGCTGATGCTCACAGGGGACCGCATTCTTGCTGCTCAAATGCAATCCTGGCTTGGTCTCAGCGTGTTTGCCCGCGAACCCAAGCGCGCAGCTTAGGGGGGCTTGATGCCGGGTCCGCTAAATGGTGTGGCTGTGGTGATCGACGAAGAGATGGGAGCGCCAGGATCATGATTCGTTGCACATGGGCCGAGGGCGACGCCCTGATGAGCGCCTATCATGATGCTGAGTGGGGCGTGCCGGTGCGCGACGGGCGCATGCTATGGGAAATGCTTCAGCTTGAAGGCGCGCAGGCGGGGCTTTCGTGGCGGACGGTGCTCTATCGTCGTGAGGGGTATCGCGCGGCTTTCTGCGGCTTCGATCCTGAAGCCGTTGCACGCTTCACCCCGGATGATGTCACGCGGTTGATGGGTGATCCCGGCATAATTCGCGCTCGCGCCAAGATCGAAGCCGTGATCGGTAACGCGAAGGCTTATCTGTCCATGCAGGACAGTGGGGAAGACTTTGCGGCCTTTGCCTGGTCCTTTGTCGGTGACGAAACGATTAGCAACGATGGCCTTTCCGTGCCTTCGAGCACGCCGCTTTCCGCCGACATTTCAAAAGCCCTGAAAAAACGGGGCTTCAAATTTGTCGGGCCAGTGATTGTCTATGCCTGGATGCAGGCGGTCGGAATGGTCAACGATCACGCGCCCGATTGCTTCCGCCGCAACGCAGTAGAATGAGATTTATATCTTGACATGATATTTTAGTCTCATAAAGAGTTGATCAACCCAGGAGGATTCGATCATGGCTCTTACGCGCGAGCAGATGGACCAGAAGCTTGATGAGCATTTCGGCTTCGAGATGTCGGACAATGTTGAAGGCGTGCTTGCCACACTGAGCGACGATGTCGTCCACGATATCGTGGGCATGCCTTCAGGACCGACTTATGGTCCGGCGGCCGCACGGGGCTTTTATGAGGCCTTGTTTTCGGATCTCTCAGACGGACAGGTGGTCAGTCGCCGGCGGCTCTATGGCGACAACTTCATGGTCGATGATTCGCTTTGGAGTGGTCGAGCGCCCGGACGCCCCTTTGGCATCGAAGGCCGGAACCGGCCGCTCAGCTTTCGTCTGCTCCATGTCCTTGAATTCAAGGACGACGGCGCCATTTCGCGAGAGAATGTGTGGGTGGACCTTGCAACGATCCAGCAGCAACTGCCGCAGGACCAATGAGCCGCACCAACCAGAAACTGCGCACACGCAAGGACCTGCTTGAAGCAGCATCGCGGTTGCTCGCACGAGGCGGGACGCCGACGCTCGACGATGTCGCCGCGGAAGCCAACATTTCGCGCGCCACGGCGTATCGATACTTTTCCGGCCTTGATGCACTTTTGCTGGAAGCTTCGCTCGATATTGCCGTCCCCCACCCAGATGAGCTCTTCGGGTTGGAAGACTCGAGCGATCCGATCAACCGGCTCAACCGGGTCGATTCGGCACTGCATGACATGATCAATGCGCACGAGCCATCACTTCGCGCCATGCTGGCCCATTCGCTTCAGCGGGGACCAAAGGTTGAAGGCGGTATCCCTGCGCGACAGAACCGCCGCACCCCTCTGATTGAAGCGGCACTGGAGCCGGCGCGCGATGAGTTCAGCCCTGAAATGCGCGAGATGCTGGTTGCCGCGCTGGGCCTCATCATCGGGACCGAAGCAATGGTGGTGTTCAAGGACGTGCTTCGGTCAGACGATGCTGATGCCCGACGCACAAAGGCCTGGATGATTGCGACGCTCGTCAATGCTGCAAGGCGGGAGGCCAAAGGCCCGGCCTGAGCAAGCGGCTCAGTAAGCCTGTTCGGTATAGGCGAGAAACAGCGTTCCCGCCTCGATGTTGACGTTCTTGCCCTTGCCGAGCGGAACACGCAGGACTCCCTCGTTGACGGACGCGCCAATCGGTCGGCCACGTTCGGCAGTCGATCCGGAAACCTTGATCCGGTCTTCGCCGACCATCACATAATCGGCATCGATCACGACACTCCCGGTCTTCCCGAACCCGCCGGGCGCCGTCACTTCAGACACATGGCCTTTGACCGAAGCGCCTTCCGGGATCACGATGATGCCATTGTAGACGACTGCTTCGGCGACTTTGAGATAGACGGCATCGTCCACCCGCGCCGCCTTTGACGAAATGCCATAGTCGGTTCGAACCCTGATTTCGGTGCCGCGCGGAAGGCGCACGATCTTGGCAGCCTCTGCCGCTGGTTCGGCTCCCGCGCGCTCTGCTGCTGCCCCTAGAAGCAAAAGGCCGAGAAAGGCTGTAACAACGGGCCTTCGCATTTGCGCTCCTTCGGTCGGAATGTCAGTGTGACTCAATAGCGTACGGTTGGTCTTACCAGATTGGATGAGTCGCGTCGAACCTGACGCGCGCTGAAAATTCACTCAAAACCTGGATGTGTCCAGGAATGCCCCCTAGCCAGCCAGCGCGTTTTGGGCGATGAAGCATTCCCATGCGCAGGGGCAATCGACAGGCAACGACACCAGGCAACCGGCCTCGATTCTGGGGTCGTCATGCCGTGATTGCGGCGCTTGCCAATCCCGAACGCGTCGTCCGGAAGATCTGGGGCACGCGTGAAGCGCTTGGCGCGCTTGAACTGCCGCCCGTCCTGCCCATCACCTATGCCGATGTGGCTGACTTGGGGCGGATGGTGCCGTCCGATGCGCCGCATCAGGGCCTCGTTGCAGAAGTTGAGCCGCTGGACGATGTCTGGCTGGGCGAATTGCTCGATCGCGGTGCAGAAGACAGGCGACCCTTGCTTGTGCTCGATCAGGTCACGGATCCGCACAATGTCGGGGCCATCCTGCGTTCGGCTGCTGCCTTCGATGCTCTGGGCATCGTGACGCAGGACCGGCATGCCCCGCCTGAATCCGGTACAGTCGCGCGGGCGGCCTCGGGCGCGCTCGAAGTCGTGCCCTGGGTTCGGGTGGTGAATCTTGCGCGCGCGCTTGAGGAAATCGCCGAAGCGGGCTTCTGGCGGATCGGGCTCACGGGTCATGCGCGCCAGACACTCGATGAGGCGATGGGGCCACAAAAGGTGGCGCTTGTCCTCGGGGCAGAAGGCGAAGGCATGCGCCAGAACACCGAGGCGCATTGCGACGAACTGGCGAAATTGCCGATCAGCGGCAAGGTCGAAAGCCTGAATGTTTCGAACGCAGCGGCAATCGCTCTGTATGCTGCCGTGACGCGGAAGGAAGACTGACATGAAGATCATGTTGCGCCTGATGGCAGTTCTGCTTTTGCCCCTGGCGCTAACCAGCTGTTTCCTGATTCCTGGCGCCTTCTCGTCCAACCTCGACCTGCGCAAGGATGGAAATTTCACCTTTGCCTATCAGGGTGAAATCATCTTCCAGTCCCCGGACGAAATGATGAAGGACAGCAAGACAGACGTCTGGACCGATGACAAGGCAAGCTGTTCGGGCCCCATCCCCGGGGCGAAACAGACCGGCGATGAAGAGGCTTCATCCGAAGAAAATCGTCCTTGCACCAAGGCTGAACTGGCAGAAAAGAAGAAGGCATGGGAAGCGGAGCAAAGGGTTTCGGCCGACAAGAAACTCAAGGACAGCCAGCAGTTTGCAGCACTTTTCGGATACAGCCCGCTTGATGACGCCGCCAACCAAAAGTTCGCGGCACAACTGATAAGATATGATGGCTGGAAGTCTGTGGTCTACAAGGGCAAGGGCGTCTTTCAGGTGGATTACCGAATCACCGGAAAGCTCGGCTATGACTTCATCTTCCCGACATTCCCGCAGGGCGATTTCATCATTCCCTTTGTCCAGCTTCGCAAGCGTGATCAGGGCTCTGTCGCCGTATCGGCGCCAGCCTTGATTGGCGGCGGCCTGCGGGGGATGGCGGCAAAGATGAAGGCATTAGGTGCTCCCGCGACCAATGACGTGCCGCAATCAACGCGTACAAAGGGTGTGCTGACTGTAACGACTGACGGCGAAATTCTGACCAACAATACAGAGAATGGTCCGACCAAGGTCGCCAATGGCCGCGCACTCAGCTGGTCGATCGACTCTTCGAGCGAAAAGGTGCCCGAAGCGCTCGTGCGGCTGCAATGATTTCGTTGCCCCCGCGCAGGGGCGACGCACTAGTGACTTAGAAGCCTCCAGCCAATTGCTTCCCCGGCGTGAAACGGCACCAGCTCGGCTCCATCTGCGGCGATCCGGTCCGGCACTTGCAAGGGGTGCCGTTCCAGCGTGACTGAGCCGGAATTGAGCGGAAGCCCATAAAAGCGCGGCCCGAATTCTGATGCAAAGCCTTCCAGCCTGTCGAGCGCGCCGTCCTCGTCGAAGGCGGCCGCATAGCTTTCAAGCGCATAGGGCGCGTTGAAAATGCCCGCACAGCCGCAGGCTGCTTCCTTGGTGTGGCGTGCGTGCGGTGCGCTGTCCGTGCCAAGGAAGAATTTGGGTGAGCCCGATACAGCCGCCTTGCGGATCGCCAGCCGGTGCTGTTCCCGCTTGGCGACCGGCAGGCAATAGGCATGGGGACGGATACCGCCTGCAAACATCGCGTTGCGGTTGATATGCAGATGGTGGGGTGTGATCGTCGCGGCAATGTTGGCCGGCGCTGATGCTACAAAGTCTGCCGCGTCTGCGGTCGTGATGTGTTCGAAGACAATCTTGAGCGCTGGCAACTGCCGTGACAGGGGTGCGAGGATACGCTCGATGAAGATCGCCTCGCGGTCGAAAATGTCCGTCGTCGGATCAGTCACCTCGCCGTGCACGAGCAGCGGCATGCCGATCGCCTGCATTCGTTCGAGCACGGGCATGATGTTGCGAATGTCCGTCACACCATGAGCCGAATTGGTTGTCGCGTGCGCGGGATAGAGCTTGCACGCCGTGAACACTCCGTCAGCATGGCCACGGGCGATTTCATCGGCGTCGCTGCTGTCAGTCAGATAGGCAACAATCAGCGGGGTGAAGTCCATGCCCGCAGGAATCGCCGCTTCTATCCGTGAGCGGTAAGCAAGGCCTTCGGCTACATTGGTTACGGGCGGAGACAGGTTGGGCATGACAATCGCGCGCGCGAACTGGTGTGCCGTATAAGGCAAGACGGCCTGCAACATGGGGCCATCGCGCAGATGGACGTGCCAGTCATCGGGGCGCCGGATGGTGAGGCTGTCGGTCATGAAGGCTCCGGCTTGGTTTTCCTGCAACTCTCCCTAAATGGGGATGATGACGAAAACCACCCTTGTTGATCGTGCGCTGGTTCGCTTGTCCGGAGAAGACGTGCGCGGCTTCCTTCAGGGGCTCGTGACAAACGATGTTCTGGGTCAGCTGCCTGTCTGGGCCGGGTTGCTGACGCCGCAAGGCAAGGCCCTGTTCGACTTTCTGGTCTGGGCCGATGGGGATGACCTTTTACTTGACTGCGAAGCGAGCGAGGCCCCGGCACTCGTCAAGCGCCTGTCGATGTATCGCTTGCGCAAGCCCATCACCATAGCTGTGGACCCAACACTGGCCGTGCATTGGTCAATTGAGGTGGGGCAGGGCGTCCCTGATCCACGCGATCCTGGCCTTGGCTTTCGCTGGATCGCCCCGCCGGGAGAGCCCGCGAAGGGCTGGCTTGCGCATCGCCTTTCACGCGGCATTGTCGAAGGCATGGCAGAACTCGGCAACGACAAGACACTCTGGCTCGAATGCAACGCGCGTGAGCAGAATGGCGTGAGCTTTACCAAGGGCTGCTACGTCGGGCAGGAGAATACCGCGCGTATGCATCACCGCGACAAGGTCAACCGCAAGCTGGTTGTCGAGCCCGTTTCATCCACAGACGAAGACGCGCGCGCCGTCTATCCCGAACTTGGCCTCGCCGTTCGCGTGGCGCGCGTCGGGTCCTAGAGCCTATTTGCCCCGCTTCTTGCGGTGCGTTTCAAGGTCGAGAACGGCGCTGTCCACGCCTTCAGGCAAAAGGCCCATGCGTCGCGCGACTTCCTGATAGGCTTCGACTTCGCCGCCCATGTCCCGACGGAAGCGGTCCTTGTCGAGCTTTTCGTTGGTCGCAATATCCCATAGGCGGCAGCCATCGGGGCTGATCTCGTCAGCCAGGATGATGCGCGAAAAGTCATTTTCCCAGACGCGCCCGAATTCAAGCTTGAAGTCGACAAGGCGAATGCCGATTCCGGCGAACATCCCCGACATGAAGTCGTTGATGCGGATTGCCATGTCGGAAATGTCGTGCATTTCTTCCTGGCTCGCCCAGCCGAAGCAGGCAATGTGTTCGTCGGTAATCAGCGGATCGCCCAGCGCGTCGTCCTTGTAATAATATTCAAGGATCGTCCGCGGGAGCTGCTCGCCTTCTTCAATGCCCAGACGCTTCGAAAGCGAACCGGCCGCCACGTTACGCACCACGACTTCGATCGGAACGATCTCTACCTGGCGGACAAGCTGTTCGCGCATGTTCAGGCGCTTGATGAAATGGTGCGGAATGCCGATGTGGCCGAGCAAGGTGAAGACGTGCTCGGAAATGCGGTTGTTGATCACGCCCTTGCCGTTGATCGTGCCCTTCTTCTGGGCATTGAACGCCGTCGCATCATCCTTGAAATACTGGATCAGCGTGCCGGGCTCCGGCCCCTCATAGAGGATCTTGGCCTTGCCTTCGTAAATCTGGCGGCGGCGGTTCATGCACGGGCCTTTCAAATGAGCAAAGCCCCGGCAGCGGTGTTCCGTTTGATGGAAACCGGGCCGCCGGGGCACGGAAAGTCTATAGGCCCAAAACCCTCAATAGGGCAAGCGCGCGATGGCCTGCGCGACGATGCCGCGACGGCTCTGCCGTCCCCAGCTGTGCTGGCCGGTCAGGAAGGTCCACCAGCCCCAGGCTGCTCCCGCATGGCGCATCAGCTGGAAACTGAACGGTTCAAGCACTGCCGCAAACAGCGCCTTTGCAGCACCTGCGCTTTGCTTGTCGCCCGTCCAGCGCCGGTAGTGTCCAAGGCACCAGAGGTGAAAGCTGATATCGATCACAATCTTGCCGATCATCACCAGCAGGATCGGGAAGGCCAAGGCATAGCGCCCGGTCGCGACGAAACCGATCAGGAGTATGAACGCAGCAAGTCCGTAGATTGGCTGGAGCGTGTCGAGTGCCTTGACCGGCATCATCGCCGTGCCCAGTTTTCCAAAGCGAGCATTGCCCGTCATGTCACGGTTCCAGCGCTGGGTCTGAAGGAAGC
This sequence comes from Aquisediminimonas profunda, assembly GCF_019443285.1. Classification (GTDB taxonomy): domain Bacteria; phylum Pseudomonadota; class Alphaproteobacteria; order Sphingomonadales; family Sphingomonadaceae; genus Aquisediminimonas; species Aquisediminimonas profunda. Next base: position 128,543 of record NZ_CP080327.1, on the reverse strand, counting down.
CGGCAAACCAGCGGCGGCGCTGCCGCAGGAAGGACATCAGCGTTTCAGGAGCATCGGTGCGGGCACGTGCCGCCCCGATCACGCGGACCGTCCAGCCCTTGCCATGTTCGGCAGACCAGCGATGCAGCCGGTGGATCAGTTCATAATCTTCCACCAGGCAGTCTGGATCAAAGCCGCCGACAGTGACAAGGGCATCGCGCCGGAACGCTGCAAAGGCTCCTGAAATAAGCAGCAGGCCATTGAGCTGCATCCAAGCATAACGCGAGACGAAGTTGCGGACATATTCATAGGTCTGGAACCATTGAAAAAAGCGGGCGACCGGGCCTTTGCCGCAGACCGGAGTCAGCACGCCCGTTGCCGCGACTAGACCCGGTTCGGTCCGGAAACTCTCTCGCATGGCCGCAATCGCGTGGTTTTCGACCAGCGTGTCCGCATCCACGGTCAGGACAATGTCGCAATCCGTCATGGCAAGGGCAGCGTTGAGAACCCGAGCCTTTCCGCCCTGTGGCAGGCGCAGCCAGCGCAGCGACGGCATCACCGGTCCTGGCAGGCAGGTTTGCCCGAATTCTGGTCGCTGCAGCCGATATCGCGTTTCAAGCACGTCTCCCATGCCATCAGTCGACCCGTCATCGGCGACCAGGATCAGGTCGGGCGCATCCGTCTGGGCGGCAAGCGCATCGATCGTGACAGCAATGGCGTGCTCTTCATTATGCGCTGCAATAATGACCGCGAGGGTCGGTCGGGGCGCGTCCGAAACAGCCGGAAGCGCTGGCCGATAGAGCTTGCGGGCCTGCCAGCCGGTAAAGGCGAGAAGGCAAGTGTCATAGAAGATGTAGGCGAGTCCCGCGCTCCAGGCGGCAAGGCCCTGTCGGAAAAACGCCTGCGCGATGAGGCAGGCAAACGCCACGATCACGCCCCCCCCAATGAGCGGACTGATCAGGGGAACGACACGGGGCGAATAGCGGGCCGATGCGGCGATCCGGCGGCCCTCAAGCGCATCGTCTGGGGGGGAGAAGTGAAAATTCATGCGATGCCGCTCGACCTAGCTATGCACGCGGTGCTTTGCTACCGCTAAGTTTCACTCTGGTGAGTCACATCTGAACGGAGACTGTATGACAGCAATTGTCGCCCGTTATTCCCGCACTGCCATTCTCCTTCATTGGGTGATCGCATTGCTCATCTTGGCGAATGTGGCGCTGGGTCTGCTTTTTGAATCGTTCGGGGAAGACAATATCCGCCCCTTGATCGACATGCATAAGTCGATCGGCATCACGGTTCTCGGACTGGCCATCATGCGCCTCCTCTGGCGCGCGACGCACGTGCCGCCGGCCTTGCCGGACGAGTACAAGCCATGGGAGAAGATCGCATCCAAGGCTGCCCATGTTTTTCTCTATGTCATCATCTTCGCAATGCCGATTTCGGGCTGGCTCCACGACAGCGCCTGGAAAGCCGCGCCAGAGGTCAAGATGTACTGGTTTGGCCTGTTCGAATGGCCACGGATCGGCTGGATCATGAACATGGATCCTGCCGTGAAGGAAAGCCTCCACGGCCTTTTCGGGGAGGTTCACGAAAGCCTCGCCCTGATCCTCTATCTGCTGGTCTTCCTGCATGTCGCGGGCGCGCTGAAGCACCAGTTCCTCGACAAGCATTCCGAACTCCAGCGTATGTGGCCCTGACGGTCTAGTTATCGGGGTGCCGTGAACCAGCGCCGCTCGAACCAGAGCGCAAGATTGACCAGTGCAATCAGCACGGGCACCTCGACGAGCGGGCCGATCACTGCTGCGAAAGCCACGGGCGATGCGAGGCCGAAGGCCGCAATGGCAACCGCAATGGCCAGTTCGAAATTGTTGGACGCGGCGGTGAAGGAGAGTGCCGCTGTCCGCGGATAATCTGCACCGATTGCCCGACCGCTGGCAAAGGCGAGCACGAACATGACTACAAAGAAAATGACCAACGGCACGCCGATCCGCAGCGCATCCACCGGCAGGGCGAGGATTTCGCCGCCTTTGAGGCTGAACATGGCTATGATCGTGAACAGCAGGGCGACAAGCGTGATCGGGCTGATCGCAGGCAGGAATCGGCCTTCGTACCAGTCTGCGCCGCGCGCCTTGATGAGCGTGCGCCGGACGAGGAAGCCTGCAAGAAACGGCACGCCGAGGTAGGTCAGCACTGCCCTGGCGATCATCGTGAAGTCGATGTTCACGACATGCGCATCAAGGCCAAAGACGGGCGGCAGCACCGTCAGGTAGAACCAGGCATAGGGCACATAGAAGACGATCTGGAACAGCGAATTGAAGGCAATGAGGCCCGTCACATATTCGGGGTTGCCCTTGGCGAGCTGGTTCCAGACCAGCACCATGGCGATGCAGGGCGCGATCCCAATCAGGATCAGGCCCGTCATATATTCCGGCTTGTCGGGGAGGAGCAGTGTTGCCAGCGCAAACATGAAGGCCGGTGCCACGATCCAGCACAGGACGAATGACAGGCCAAGCATCTTTCCGTCGCGGAAAACCTGCCCCAGTTCCTCATAGCGCACTTTGGCGAGTGGCGGGAACATCATCAGGATGAGACCAATGGCAATCGGAATGCTTGTCGAGCCGATCGACAGGGCGCCAAGCGTTTCGGGAATGGCGGGGACGAGCGAACCCAGCGCGATACCTAGTGCCATCGCGGCGAAGATCCAGACTGTCAGGTACCGATCGAGGAAGGAGAGTTGCTTCAGTGGCGCCTCAATGCCGGCTGATGCGGAGAGGGTTGCGTTCATGCGTCCTGCCTGAGCGCTGTCGTGCCTTCGCTGTGGCCGATTTCCTTGAGCGTGCGCTCGGTCGCCATGCGATCAAGGCTGTCCAGCGGCAGGGTGAGGAAGAGCTCGATGCGCCGCCGCAGGTAGCGCAGCGCCTGCCGGAAGGCCTCAGGCTGATCCGCGACTGATGCGGCCGCGGGGTCTTCGATGCCCCAATGTGCCGTCATCGGATGACCAATCCAGACGGGGCATATTTCACCGGCCGCATTGTCGCAGACCGTGAAGATGAAATCGAACTCGGGCGCGCCGGGTCCGGTGAACTCGTCCCAGCTCTTTGAGCGGAGCCCGTCTGTTGCGAATCCCAGGCCGGAGAGCAATTTCAAGGCCTCCGGGTGTACCTCACCCTTCGGTTGGCTGCCTGCACTGAAGGCCTTGAAGCGACCGGCGCCGTCATGGTTCATGAGGACTTCGCCGATGATCGAGCGCGCACTGTTGCCCGTGCAGAGGAACAGCACGTTGTAGATTTTGTCTTTCATGGGGTCCGCCCTTTCAGCAGCAGGGGGATGCTGCCGGCGCGGCCACTTGTGGAGCGCAACAAGCGTTGGCGGCTGCATTGTCCGAGGCGAGGCCTGCAAAATCGGGGCCTTGGCCATAGATGGTGCTGTCCCCCGTTGTCAGGAACGCTTCCCAGACGACGCCATCGGGATCGGCAATCCAGCTCTTTTCCGATTTGGCGTAGCAGCAGGTTGTGGCGCCTTCCTCCAGCACCGGGCCCTTGGCGGCCTTCAGTCGGCCATAGACGTCTGAGAGTTCGCACTTGTCCTCGACCTGCAGGCCAAGATGTTCCACACCTTTTGTCGCGCCGCACTTGCGGGAGATCGCAAAATTGATCCGTGGGTCCTCGAGCATCCACTTTGCATAGTCGGATTTGGTGACACTCGGCGGGGCGCCGAAAAGACTGGAGTAGAAAGCGATGGATTGGTCGAGGTTGGAGACCCCGACATGGACATGGAAACGCTTCATGCGGCATCCTTTGCTTCGGTGGAGGGTGAATCGCAGGCATTGCCCGGGGAGCATTGGGCACCGCCGCAGCAGTTTTCGGTCATGTAGGACATGAGGGCATTCATCGCCCCATAGTCTGCAGAATAGATGATGGAGCGGCTCTGCCGACGCTGGACGACAAGCCCGGCATTGGCGAGTTGGGCAAGGTGGAAACTCATCGACGATGCCGGGACACCCAGCACTTCTGAGAGCGCACCTGCCGCCATCCCGTCAGGACCGGCCTGAACAAGCTGGCGGTAAGCGGCCAGCCGGTGCTCCTGCGCAAGAGCGCCAAGCGCGCGAATGACTTTTGGCCCGTCCATGAAATTCTCCAATGATTCTATAATTATGGAAATATGGTAATATTGGGAGGTCTGTCAAGCCGTTGTGCGATCACGAGGTTGGTCTGTCCCAGAAACAGGCTTCGGAGAAGATTTGCCGGACTCGGAAAAAATGGAGTAGCCTGTCGGTCCAAAGAGGGGGAGGCGGTCCATGCACATCGAACCATTCGCGAACGGCGGCTGCAGATCCTATCTGATCAGTTGCGAAACAAGCGGGCGGGCGATCCTGATCGATCCTGAAATCCACCTCGTCGAGCGCTACAAGGCCGCCATTGCGCGCGACGGGCTTTCGCTCTGTTACCTGCTCGACACGCATACGCATGCCGATCATTTCTCCGCGTCGCGCCAGCTTGGTGCAGCGCTTGGCGTCCCGGTCGTGCATGGTCGGAAGAGTCCGGCGCCATTTGCGGACATGCGGCTTGATGATGGTGAAATGCTTGTCGCCGGGGATATCCGGCTGGTGGCGCTGGCAACGCCCGGGCACACCCGCGATTCTATGTGCTTCAGTGCGGGGGACGCGCTCTTCACAGGCGATACGCTGCTGATTGGCGGGACAGGGCGGACCGATTTGCCGACGGGTGATCCCGAGCAGCTTTATGACAGCCTGTTCGGGCGACTGCTCAAATTCGATCAGGCGACCCGCGTCTTTCCCGGCCATGATTACAAGGGCAACAGTGAATCGACGATCGGCCGGGAGATTGAGACCAATCCCCGCCTGCAGAAGCGGGACAGGCAGGAATTCGTCGCCATGATGCGCGAACTGAACCTGGCCGCCCCCACTCACCTGACCGAAGCACTGCGCACCAATATGAGCGGCGGCATCACGGTAGAGCAGCTCTTGAGCGAAGCGGCCCACACGGTTCCGTTCATGTCGCTTGCCGAACTCCACGAACAGCTTGCGCGGGGTACAAACGACCTGATTGTCCTCGACGTCCGCGAAAAGGATGCCTTCGAGAAAGGCCATATTCCCGGCGCCCGGCATCTCGCCCGTGGTCAGCTCGAATTGCGCATCAATGACCTTTTCCCCGATCCGACCGTGCGCATTCTTGCCTGCTGCGAATTCGGCAAGATCTCCACCCTTGCTGCCGCGACGCTCAAACAATTGGGCTTCATGCGGGCCGTCGCACTTGATGGCGGCATGAAGGCCTGGAAGGATGCAGGTTACGCGGTCGAGGCGGATCAGTAGAATTTCGCTGCTGGGGCGTTGTCGCGCATTTCGTGATGGCCTAGGGGCAGCCCCATGTCTGACCTGATCGATCCAGCGCCCGTTCCCGGTGAAGCTTTTGATACGCCCTTCGATACGGCGCTTTCGGAGCGTTATCTGGTCTATGCGCTGTCGACGATCACGGCGCGTTCGCTGCCTGACCTGCGCGACGGACTGAAGCCGGTCCACCGCCGCCTGCTCTGGGCCATGCGGCTGCTGAAGCTCGACCCGGCGAGCGCCTACAAGAAGTCCGCGCGCGTCGTGGGTGACGTGATCGGCAAATATCACCCGCATGGCGATCAGTCGGTCTATGACGCAATGGTCCGCCTCGCACAGGATTTTGCGCTGCGTTATCCACTTGTCGACGGGCAGGGTAATTTCGGCAATGTCGATGGCGACAATGCCGCGGCTTATCGCTACACCGAAGCGCGGCTGACACCCTCTGCCATTGCCCTCATGTCCGGGCTTGATGATGGCACGGTCGATTACAAGCCGACATACAATGGCGAGGATGAAGAGCCTGAAATCTTCCCCGGCCTTTTCCCCAACCTTCTCGCCAACGGGGCGAGCGGCATTGCGGTGGGCATGGCGACAAGCATTCCGCCGCACAATGTTGCAGAGATTATCGACGCTGCGACGCTCCTGATCGAGCAACCGAATGCCGACGCTGCGGCGCTGCTGGAACATATCAAGGGTCCGGACCTTCCGACCGGAGGGCAGATCATCGACAGCGCGGCGGTCATTGCCGAAGCCTATGCGACAGGGCGCGGCGGCTTTCGTGTCCGCTCCCGCTGGCATGTCGAGGATCAGGGGCGCGGGACATGGGTCGCCGTCGTCACGGAAATTCCCTACCAGGTTCAGAAGGGCAAGCTGATCGAGGCGATTGCCGCGATCATCAATGACAAGAAGCTGCCGATCCTGGCCGATGTCCGCGATGAATCGGATGAAGCCATTCGCATCGTGATCGAACCGCGCAGCCGGTCGGTCGATCCCGATGTGCTGATGGAAAGCCTCTTCAAACTCTCCGAACTTGAAGTCCGCATCTCGCTCAACATGAATGTGCTGGATGCGGACCGCACGCCGCGGGTGCTGTCGCTCAAGGATGTGCTGACGCGCTGGATCCGGCACCAGATCGACGTGCTGGTTCGCCGGGCGCAGCACAGGCTCGGCAAGATCGATGATCGGATCGAACTGCTCGACGGTTATCTGATCGCCTATCTCAATCTCGATCGCGTGATCGAGATCATCCGCACCGAGGATGAGCCCAAGCCCGTCATGATGGCCGAATTCAGTCTCAATGACCGGCAGGCCGAGGCCATTCTCAACATGCGGCTGCGGTCGTTGCGGCGACTTGAGGAATTCGAGATCAAGACCGAGCGCGAAAAGCTTGCCGAGGAACGCGAAGGTCTTGTCGCGCTCATAGAAAGCCCCGCGCGTCAGAAGACCAAGTTGAAGAAGGATCTTGCCACGCTGCGGCAGGCCTATGGTCCCGACACGGCCATCGGAAAGCGCCGGACGCTTATTGCCGAAGCGGCGGCTCCAAAGGATATCCCGCTGGAAGCCATGATCGAGCGGGAGCCGATTACCATCATCATGTCACAGCGCGGCTGGGTCCGCGCAATGAAGGGCCATGTCGCACTCGACACGGCCGAGGCACTGAAGTTCAAGGATGGCGACGGCCCGGCCTTCGCATTTCACGCCCAGACGACTGACAAGATCCTGCTTGCAGCCGAAGATGGCCGGTTCTTCACGCTCGGGGCTGACAAGCTGCCGGGCGGGCGGGGCTTTGGCGAACCTGTGCGCCTGATGATCGACCTGCCCGATGGCGTCGGCATCGTGAATCTCTTTCCCGCCCGGGCCGATGAGCGCATCCTGCTGGCGGCTTCCGACGGCAAGGGGTTTGTCGCCAATGCGTCAGAGGTTGTTGCCGAAACGCGCAAGGGCCGACAGGTCGTCAATGTGCGGACCGGCGCCAAGCTGGCGGTCGCGCGGACGATTCCTGCCGGCCATGATTATGCGGCAGTTGTGGGGGACAACCGCAAGCTCGTCGTCTTTCCGCTTGAGGAGCTGCCCGAAATGACGCGCGGGCAGGGGGTTACGCTCCAGAAGTACCGCGACGGCGGTCTGTCCGATGCGACGAGCTTCCGCTTCGAAGAGGGGCTGAGTTGGCCGATGGGCGGCGAAACCGGGCGTACGCGCACTGAAGCCGACCTGACCTTGTGGCGTGTTGCGCGCGGTGCTGCCGGGCGGATGCCACCAACGGGATTTCCCCGAGACAATCGATTCGGCTGAGCGCGTATGCTGGCTTGGAACAAACCGCCGCAACCCTGTTAACCTCGTTTCTTCTGGCATGCCAAAAGGCGCAATCCCAAAGCCTTTGCGCCGTTCTGGAACGGCTTTCTGCCCTTTGTCCCAGAACGGGAAAATAATTGACGAAATAATGTTGCGCTTCGTTGATCGTTAAGACAATCTTAACCAACACGAGAGTCGCACCAAAGTCTGAGATCGAAGTCCGGGCGTAGAAATACGTTTTCCGGGAGGGGGCAGTTTTTGGTTAAGCTCTGGTGGAACAATCACGGCAGGGGGTAAGCATGAAGTTGTCAAAGTCACTTCCACTGATTGCCTTGTGCGCGATGGCCTATGCGCCAACAGCGGCAAGTGCAGCACCAACCATCAAGTCATATTTTGAATTCAAACAGCCCAAGATGATCACCATTCCAGGTGATGTTTCTCTTGATACCAACGGCGAATCGGCTCCGGTGAGCAATGTTTCTTCAAATTTCACCTTGGGGTTTGAAGGAATCAGTCAGTATGACGGCGCTTCTTTTGGGCGCAATTTCATTCCGCCAGACACAATGGGTGCCGTTGGTCGCACGCAATATTTTGAAACGAGCAATGGCGCCTATGCCGTGTTCGACAAATATACTGGCCAAAGACTTTCGCTGACCTCTGACGTTGCCTTCTGGGCGGCTGCTGGCCAGACGGGATCGAATGGCGATTCACGCGTGATGTACAATGCAGCGGCAAGCCGCTGGATCGCTGTTTCATTCGGGGCCAACACCAAGGACCTCCAGATCGCGATTTCCGATACGGACGACGCGCTCGGTGGGTGGAAGTCAGTCAAGTTTGAAGGCTATGCCGGTTTCGGATTTGGCGCGACTGCCGACTATCCGACACTCGCACTTGATGGCAACGCTGTCTACATCGGTACGAACAACTTCGCGCCAGCGTCAGCGGGTGGCAGCAACAGCTTCCGCGGCACGACGCTCAATGTCATTCCGTTGGACAGCCTTTTCGGCGCCAGTGCCCCAACGGTCACCGGCATCAAGCAGTTCACCACCGATTTCCCGGGCACGTTCGAGGATCGCGGTTTTGCGCTGCAGGGCGTGAACAGCACATCGGGCGGGTCTACGGGCAAGGTGCTTGCGGCGTCATTGTTCAACTATGATTCGCTTGGCTTCACCGTGAACAACCTGAATTCGACCGATGCGTCGGGCGCAACACTTGGTGCGGTCAACTATCTCGGTCAGGCCGCTTTCCAGAGCCCCGGACCAGGCCGTCAGCCCAGCGTCGCGATTGCCGCCAACCAGCGCATCATTTCAACGCTGGACGAACGGATCAGCAGCAGCGTCTATGAAGTCAACGGACGGATCTACATGGTCAACACCGTGGATGATCTGACAGATGGGCTTGATGAATCGCGCGTTCGCTATACCGTTCTGGATGCAAACACCTTTGCGATCCTCGACGAAGGCAACATTGGCGAAGCGGGCTATGACTATTATCAAGGCTCGATCGCAGTGAATGAATTCGGCGAAGTCGCGATTGGCTACAATCGCTCGGGTCTCGATCCGACGACCGGCAAGATTTCATTCATGGCCCAGCTTTTCCGCACAATGTCGGATGGCAAGCTGCAGTCGATGGGCGATCAAATGCTGCTCAAGGAAAGCCTGGTCGACGATTACCACAATGGCAGCCTCTTCGGTCAGCCAGCCGCCGGCCGCCAGCGTTGGGGCGACTACAGCCAAGTCTCGGTCGATCCGTCGAATGCCCACAATTTCTATCTGATCGGCCAGTTTGCCCGCGAATATAACAACGCGGCGGGCGGCCATCCAGGCGGAACGGGTGGATCGCGTTGGGGTACGTTCATTGCGGTCCTGACAACGCCTGTGCCCGAACCGCAGACCTGGGCCATGATGGTCTTCGGCTTCGGCTTTATGGGTTATGCGATGCGTCGGCGCCGTTACTCAGCGTCCTTCGCGTGAGACTTTGCTCCTGAGGGAACACTTGAAAGGGGAGCGGCAACGCTCCCCTTTTTTGTTTTTTCCAGACACAATCCGGGCCAGAATAGGAAATGATGCCATGTCCCTGCCGAAACGCTCGCTCCTCGCGCTGGTTGCCATGACCTTGTCGGGCGCTACTCACCCGCCATTGACAGGAGAATGGGGTGGCGATCGGGCCCGGCTTATTCTGTCGGCGACCGGCGGCACACTTGAGCGCGATTGCGGATCGGGGACGATCAAGGGCCCGCTGCGCCTTGATGCGCACCACGGTTTCAAGGCCAAAGGTACGTTTGAAACCTACGCGCCGGGGCCGACGCCCGCTGATGCTCCGCCGCGGCTTCAGCCGACCTTGTATAGCGGCACGGTGAACGGTGACGCCATGATGCTGACGGTCAAGGTCAAAGGAACGGCAGAACCGATGACGCTCCATCTCGTGCGCGGCAAACGGATCAAGGTCATTCGCTGCTTCTAGCCCTTGCAGGCAAACCTTGGAATTGCGCGTTGCATCCGTTAATCTGCACAGGCGCAAAAAGGGCGGAAAGCAGCCATGAAATTCGCAAAGATCACCTATTGGCTTGCGGCAATTTACGGCATCCTTGTGCTGTTGCCGGGGTTTTTTCTCGAAGGCGAATTCAACCGCACCTCGCCGCCCGACCTCACTCACCCTGAATTCTATTATGGATTCTATGGGTCTGCGCTGGTCTGGCAATTGGCCTTCATCCTGATCGCCCGGGACCCTGTGCGCTATCGCCCGCTGATGCTGGTGAGCGTGCTGGAAAAGGCGGGTTTCCTGATCGCATGCCTCTGGCTCTGGTCGGCTGGCCGGCTCGGGATGATCGGCCCCTTTTACGGCAGCTTGATCGACGGAATGTGGATGGTGCTGTTCGCGATAGCCTGGATTCGCACGCCATTGAGCGAAAGGTCATAGCAAGATAATCGTCCCGCGTTCTGGGTTATCGGGACTCTCATTCCTCGCTCCTAAACCCTTGAATTCGCCAGATTCGATACGACTTGCAATTTCGAATTAACCATATAGTTTCCTTTGCAGGGGGTGGGGACCTCCTGACCGCAAGGTCGAAAAAAATTGGAGGGGAAAATCATGAATAAGGTCTATGCCGTTGCGCGCGTGGTTGCCTTGCTTTTGGCAATCGCTGCCGCTTTTGTTGCCATTCCAAATCTGAACGTCGCTGCTGCGCTGGTCATACTTGGAATTATTGTAGGAATTGGTGCGCCAACCGACGACAGCATGCGGGTCATGCTGGCCGTGCTAGTTCTGCCTGCGATTGGCGTAGCCCTTGGCAACGTTCCGCAGATCGGAGAACAACTGGGCGCGATTGCCACAAATCTGGGATTGCATATTGCCGGTGTGGCAGCGACCTTGGTTGTCCGCCGTATCATTGCCTTGCTCAAGGGCGATTGGGCACCAGCGTCCTGATACTGAAACGACCAACTGACCGGGGGCTGCGTCATTGGCGCAGCCTCTGATCGTCTATTGTTCGAGGACAATTCCGCTAGTTTTCCACCTCTTTGTCAGGTTCAGGCGTTGCGACTGCCGGCGCGACTTGAGGGTTGATCAACGGCTCGATTTCATTGGGGGGTGCGTCGCTCTTTGTCGCCTTGCCGGTCGGGACCGCTGCCGCCTGGCCGGTTTCCGCGTCACCCAGGACCCAGACCACCTTCTTGTGGGGCGGCAGGATCTGTTTGGATCCGAAAAAGCGGCCCAGGGTGCCGTCCTGCCAGAGCAGGAATACAATTGTCGCGGCGAATGTCATTGCAGAAAGAGCAAGAATTTTCAGGGTCGGGCCAAGCCAGGACGGGCTTGTCGAAAACTCGGTTCGCCAGCTGCCTATGCCGGACGGATCACGACCGATCGTTTGCTCCAGCTCGTCCATATACCAGCGGTGCTGTGACTCGACTGTGTCCGGAGTCGTCGTGCGTCGCGCAGCCGCCTGCAGGCGCTTGATGGGGTCAGATTCTGCCACAATGGCAGGACTATGCAGGGAGTCCCGCTAAGAAACGGTTAGCGACGGGAAACAGTCACGCAAAGTCCAGGTGCGGCTCGACGGCTGAATCGTCCTGAGGGTCACCGAACTTCGTCCAGCGCCGGGCTTCCTCGATTTCGCCGAGGCTGTAGGTGCGGATGTCAGCCGGGTAGAGGGGCGCAAAAAGACGCGTGAGCGGACCGACCCAACCATTATCCGAAACAACGGACGCCCGGCGCAGGAAGCGCTGATGACTCAGGTGAAACACAAGATCCTTCCACCAGACTTCGGGTGTGACCATGCCCAGATCGAGCACAATTTCCATGACGTCGATCTTTTTGTGGGTTTCAAGCAGCATATCCACGGCTTCAACGGCCTTTTCGAAATCCGCCTTTTCGATCCGTCCATCGACGGTCAGTTCAAGATAACCTGAATCACGATCTGCTTCGACGTTGAGCATGGCAAACACCTTTTCGCTTTCTGCTTTGAAAAAAGCACGGCCCCGAATTTCCGTCTTTGATTTGAGTCAATGAATTGAGCCGCGTGGTGGTTCAGAAAATCCACTCAATCTGGAGCAGAAACCATGACAAATCCTCTGATGCAACCCGCAGTTCTGGTCGTCGCCGGGGCGATGATCGCATTCATGATCGGCCTGATGGTCGTCTCGATCGAAGACATGGTGCGCGGGCGTCAGGACTAGCACCAGCCCGTACGCGGGCCTCCTTGGTAGGTTCGCGCTAGGCCTTCGCTAACAAGAATGTCTCCCAGCGAGCGTCCTTGCCGGACAAGGATGCGCAACTTGCGGCCATAGCGGTCCTCGTCGCGGCCGATCTGCTCAAGCGTTATCGGCCCCGCGTTGAGGAGCTGCTGCAGCCGCAGCGTCGCGCGATTGCCTAGATCGGCTTCTGCAGCGCACCGGGGCGGATGTGTCTCAGGCGCGTCGATATCGGCTACCCTGATTTTCACGCCGTCCATCCAGATCGTGTCGCCGTCGACCACGCAGTTGGTCCCGCCCCCGATATGGCAAAGACCGAAAACCGTCACACCCTGCGTCGACGCAACCTGATCGAAATTGTCGGCTGTCGTCTCTCGCGTCGAAACAGGCGCGGGACGGCCTGTATCCATATCGGCAACCACCCATTTTTGCGGAGATGTCGCCGCAACAGCACGGCCCCCAATCCGGCGATCGTTTCCATCATGTGGCGCCCAGATCAGCAGGGCAAAGCCGATGCATAGGCCGGCCAGAATGCCGCAGAGCACCGTCCCTGCCCATTCGGCCTTGCCAATCGGCAACCCGAACCCACGCCATACTGGCATCCGTCTCCTGCGCTTGCCCATGGGCAAGACCTAGGATGCTCTCCGCAAAGAAAGGGTTAAGCAGGCCTGCTATCGGCCAAAGGGGCTTCCCTCGCGACTGCGCTTGGGCCAATGGGGCGTATCGCGTTTATCCGGGAGTTTCCCATGTGTGGCATTATCGGGATTGTCGGCAAGGACGCCGTTGCACAACGTCTGGTGGATGGTCTGAGGCGGCTCGAATATCGCGGCTATGATTCAGCGGGCATCTGCACGGTCACGAACGGCCAGTTCGGGCGCCGGCGGGCCGAAGGCAAGCTCAACAATCTCGCCGCGAAGCTGGCTGCCGAGCCGCTAGAAGGCATTGTCGGGATTGCCCACACGCGCTGGGCCACGCACGGAGCGCCGACGGAGGACAACGCCCATCCGCACATCGTTGGTGATGTCACGATTGTCCACAATGGCATTATCGAGAATTTCAAGCCGCTTCGTGATGAACTGATCGCACAAGGGCGGACCTTCCTTTCGGAGACTGATACCGAAGTGGTCGCGCATCTGGTCGATCGCGAAATGCAGACTGCGGCATCGCCTCAGGAAGCCGTCGCGGCTGTGCTGCCCCGCCTGCACGGTGCTTTTGCGCTGGCAATCATGTTTCGCGAGCATCCCGATCTCATCATTGGCGCGCGCCTGGGCGCCCCGCTGACTGTCGGTTATGGCGACGGAGAGAATTACCTTGGTTCGGATGCGCTGGCGCTCGCGCCGCTGACGCAGCGGATTGCCTATCTCGAAGAAGGCGATTGGGTCGTGGTCGGTCGCGACAAAGTCGACATCTATGATCGGACCAACACGCCCGTCACGCGACCCATTGTTGTGTCAGGGGCGTCAGGCGCCCTGATCGACAAGGGTAACCATCGCCATTTCATGCAGAAGGAAATCTACGAACAGCCTGTGGTCGTGGCGGACACCCTGCAGAGCTATATCCGTCCGCTGGAAATGCAGGTGGCGATGCCGCAGATGGATTTCGACCTGTCGGAAGTCGAGCGCGTCGTCATCGTCGCCTGCGGCACGGCCTCCTATGTCGGGATGATCGGAAAATACTGGATCGAGCAAATGGCGCGGCTGCCGGTCGACGTCGATGTCGCATCGGAATTTCGCTATCGCGATCCGGTCCTCACCGGGAAAGTACTGGGCGTTGTCGTTTCCCAATCTGGGGAAACTGCAGATACGCTCGCCGCACTCCGCCACATGAAGGCCAATGGTGTGACGACGGCGGGGATCATCAACGTGCCGACCAGTTCCATGGCGCGCGAAGTGGACCTTCTGCTCCCCACCCATGCGGGACCGGAAATCGGTGTTGCCTCAACCAAGGCCTTCACCTGCCAGCTTGCGGTGATGGCAGCACTTTCTGTCAACCTTGCACGCGCGAAGGGCAAGATGACAGCGGAACAGGAGCGCGAGATTGTCGGCCATCTGAAGGAAGCACCCGCGGCCATGAATGCCGCGCTCTCGCATGACGACGAAATCCAGAAAATGGCGCACACGATCGCGGAAGCGCGAGACGTGCTCTATCTCGGGCGTGGGCCGGACTATCCGATGGCGCTGGAAGGCGCGCTGAAGCTCAAGGAAATCAGCTATATTCACGCGGAAGGCTATGCCTCGGGCGAAATGAAGCACGGGCCGATCGCGCTGATTGATGACAAGGTGCCGCTCATCGTCCTCGCGCCCGCCGGACCCCTGTTCGACAAGACCGTCAGCAACATGCAGGAGGCGATGGCGCGCGGCGCGCAGGTGGTGCTCATCTCCGATGCCGAAGGGCTTGCGCTCGCAGGGTCAGACGCCAAGGCAACGATCGAGATGCCGGCCGTTCACCCACTGATTGCGCCGCTCGTCTACGCCGTTCCCATTCAGCTTCTTGCCTATCACGTTGCCTGTGCCAAGGGCACTGACGTCGATCAGCCCAGGAATCTCGCCAAATCCGTCACTGTGGAGTGAGGCTCAATGGAAACCGTCGAAACAGCACTTGAAGTCCTGATTGTCCTTGGACTTGTCATCATGGCCATCGGCTTCGTCGTGATGCGGAATCAGAAGAAGAAATAGCGCCCTCACCCCATCGGGTAGAGGATCTCCTTCGTGACCTTGTGGATGGCTTTCATGACATCGTCGGGAAGGACAAGGTCTGCTGCGGCAAAAATCTCTGCGCATTGTTCGACTGTTGTGACGCCGACAATCGTCGACGCAACGAAATCATGCTGTTTCGACCAGGCGACAGCGAGAGTTACGGGAGACATGCCCGCCTCCTTCGCGATCTCCATGATCCGCGCTGTCGATTCAAGCGCCCGCGGCCCTGCAAAGCGCTGCGCCATGGTCGCCTGCCGGCCACCCATGTCGAGATAGGCGGAAAAGCGTGCGCCGGCCGGGCGCTTGCCATCCTGGTATTTGCCTGACAGGACGCCGCCGCCGATCGGCGAATAGGGGATGAGGCTCACCCCTTCCTGGCGGCAGACCTGTGCCAGTTCGTCCTCGAAGCGGCGGTTGTTGATACTGAAATTGTTCTGGATCGTCTGGTATCGCGCGGCGCCAACGCGTTCGGACGCCTGGATCGATTTCATCAGCCCCCAGCTTGTTTCATTCGAACAGCCGATGATTCGGACCTTGCCTTCGCGGATCAGCTCGTCGAGCGTTTCCATTGTCTCTTCATAGGGCGTGTCATGATCTGGCCAGTGCGTCTGGTACAGATCGATATAATCGGTCTGGAGCTTGCGCAGGCTGTCTTCGACCGCAACCTTGATATTGTGCCGGTCCAGCGCCGTCATGCCACCACGCTTGGGGCTCTTGAACCAGACATGGCTCGGCCCGGAGACCTTGGTTGCGAGAATGATCGAATCGCGGTTCTTGCCCTTCAGCCAGCGGCCGACAATCTCTTCGGTCACGCCGACATATTTGATATCGGGCGGCACGGGATAACCTTCGGCCGTGTCGAAAAAGTTGATCCCGGCATCAAGGCTCATGTCGAGAACGCGGTGTGCCGTTGCCTCGTCAGCCTGGTTTCCGAACGTCATGGTTCCCATGCAGATATCGGAAACGTAAATGGCACTCTTGCCCAGCCTGCGTGACTTCATCGACATTTATCCTCTTGACCATTTGGGTTGTTTGGCCGGAACACCAGCCACAAGAACCAAGCCAAACATGCTTGTCCCTTCCGCATAACTGCCGGTAAGGGCGTGTCAACGATACAAAAGATAGGAACTGTTCAAAAATGAGTGATACGGGCGAGGTGGATATCAAGCGCGACCGGCTGGTCATCACTGCCTCTGCGCTCGGAACGATCTTTGAATGGTATGATTTCTTCGTTTACGGTATTTTGGGCGCGCTGATCGGCAAGCTGTTTTTCCCGTCGGACAATCCGACCGCCGCAACGCTTGCCAGCCTTGCCGTGTTCGGCGCGGGCTTTGGCGTTCGGCCACTGGGCGCGATCCTGTTCGGCTATTTTGGCGACCGGATCGGGCGCAAATATACCTTTCTCGTGACCATCACCTTGATGGGCGGGGCAACGGCAGCCATTGGTCTCCTGCCGACCTTTGCGACTGCAGGCGTCTGGGCAGCTGCGCTGCTTCTGCTGCTTCGATGTCTTCAGGGTCTCGCGCTTGGCGGCGAATATGGCGGGGCTGCGATCTACGTCGCTGAACACGCGCCCAAGAACAAGCGCGGCCAGTACACTAGCTGGATCCAGGCGTCAGTTGGCGGTGGCTTCCTGCTTGCGGTGGTCGTCGTGCTGGCAACGCGGACATCGATGAGCACCGAGGAGTTCGAGGCCTGGGGGTGGCGCGTGCCGTTTCTGCTCTCCATCCTGCTGCTCGCCATATCGCTCTACATCCGGCTCAAACTCTCGGAAAGCCCGGTTTTCAAGGCGATGAAGGAAGCGGGGACGACCTCCAAGAACCCGTTTGTCGACAGCTTGCGCTATCCCGGCAACATCAAGCGCATCATGGTTGCGATGTTCGGGGTCGCAGCCGGGCTGACGGTGATTTATTACACGTCGCAATTCTACACGCTCTATTTCCTGACCGGCACAGCACGCGTGCCCGAAACTGACGCCCTGCTCTATATGGCTGTCGGCGCGCTGATCGCAGTACCGCTCTACGTAGCCTTTGGCTGGGTCTCCGATACGGTCGGACGCAAGCGCATCCTCTTGACCGGCTATGCACTGTCGATGCTGCTGACGTTCCCGCTCTTTTATATGATGGCAGACGCCGCCAATCCGGCGCTCTCGCAGGCAACCAAAACCAGCCCGGTTACTTTGGTGGCGCCAGACTGCGAGTTCAACGTGTTCGCGGCCAAACACGAGACCGAATGCGCGAAAGCGCTCAACTTCCTGTCGAAGCGCGGCATCAGCTATGCCAAGGAAGACGGTTCCGCAGTGGCGCTCAAAGTCGGGTCTGCTGAGGTGACTGGTTTCGACGAAAAGGCCTATGTCGCAACGCTTGAGGCGGCTGGTTATCCGGACAAGTCCGATCCGGATGCGCGCAATCCGCTGCTTATCATCCTTGCCGTGGCGTCGTTGGTTGCACTGTCGGCAATGACATACGGGCAGGTTGCGGCGATCCTGGTGGAAATGTTCCCCGCCAAGATCCGCTATACCTCCATGTCGATTCCCTACCACATCGGTACGGGCTACTTCGGCGGTTTCCTGCCGCTGATCTCGCAATATATTGTCGTGAAGACCGGGGGTGCGTTCAACGGTCTATGGTATGGCGTTGGCGTGACCGCCATGGCCTTTGTCGTCAGCGCGATCTGGCTTGAAGAGAACAGGCACAAGGAACTCGACTGATCGCGCGTCTGCCACTATCGCGCGCGGGATGACCCGCACTGCACCCCTTCGCCTTGCGCTCGATGGCGCGGCGCTTGTTGCCAATTGGCGCTGGCTTGCAGCGCAAAGCGGCAAGGCCGCCTGTGGTGCCGCGATCAAGGCGAACGGTTACGGCCTTGGCGCGCGGCCCGTTCTGGAGAGGTTGGCCGCTGCCGGATGCCGCGACTTTTTCGTGACCACATGGGATGAGGTGCGCGCGCTTGGCGCGTTGCCGGACGGCATTTCGCTCTCGGTCCTCCATGGGGTGCGCGATGTGGACATGGCGGAAGCCCGGACTTCACGCGCGCGGCCCACGCTCAACACCGTCGAACAGGTGAAGCGATGGAAACAGGCCGGGGGAGGCCTGTGTGACGTCATGGTCGATACCGGCATGAACCGTTTGGGCCTTGCGGCGAAGGACGTATTGGATGGCCTGCTCGACGGGCTCAGCATCGACACGCTGTTGAGCCACCTTGCCTCGGCGGATGAAGATGTGCCACAGAATGAGCGGCAGCGGGCGGCCTTTGCAGCACTTGCCGGACGGACCAGTGCCAGGCGGATGAGCCTGGCCAATTCGGCTGGCATCTGCCTTGGGCCCGACTATCATTTCGATCTGACGCGGCCCGGCCTTGCACTTTATGGCGGCATTCCGCGCGGGGAGGCAGTCGGGCATATCATGCAGGTGGCGCACCCACAGGCGCAGGTTATCCAGCGCCGTCGCATCCGGGCAGGGGACAGCGTGGGCTACAATGCAACCTTCACGGCTGACCGCGACATGGAACTCGCGATCCTCAACATTGGCTATGCCGATGGATATTTGCGGGGCTTTTCCAACCGGGGCAGCGCGGGTGGTGGTCGCTTTCCGGTGGTTGGGCGCGTCTCGATGGACTTGCTTGCGATTTGCGTAGATGCCGAACCCGACCTTGGCGAAGGGGATTGGGTGACGCTTGACTATGCCTTGGCTGAAGCGACGGCCCAATCCGGTATTGCGCCCTATGAATTGCTGACCGCGCTGGGCGCGCGCTTCAAGCGGATATGGGGATAGAAAAAGGGCCGCCCCGAAGGACGGCCCTAAGGTAAGTATTATCTTAGGTTGCGCTGCTTCAGAATTTGAATTTTGCACCGGCGCGGAATGCTCGGCCGACAATTCCCGTTCCGCCCTGCACCGCATTATAGTTGTTGGCTCCATAAGTAACGGGGTCGATCGGAGGCAGTCGGTCAAAAAGGTTCTGGACATTCACGTAAAAGTCAAAATGATCGTTCACCTTTACGTCCGTGTTCAGATCCAGCGTGAAGTAGGATTTCACATTGCAGGGTGTGAACCCATTTGATTGGCCGCAATCGCCTGCCACGTCTCCTTGGTCTTCGGCAGAGAGGTTATAGCCATCGAAATAGTTCCCGCTCGCAGTGACAGAAAACGCATTATATTCGACTGTGACTTCGCCACTTGCTCTCCAGCGGGGCGTGCCCGTACCTGCGGTCAGGTTGAAGTTTCCGAGCGTGCCAGCATAGTGTTCAGTGTGGCCATCAGGGAATTTTGTGTTCAGCTTTTCAATACGGCTCGCTTCTCCGGAAACTGTCAGCTTAATGCCGTTATCGAACTCGAAATTGCCGGTTGCCGAAAAGTCGAACCCTTCAGACACAATCGTATTCGCATTGATGAAGCCCGACTGGACGAACGCGATGCGCGGAAGTGCGTTCGGGAAATTGGGATCAGGCGAATCGGCAATAACTGTAAATCCCGGCGGAATTGGGCGTCCGGCATAATAGGCCGCAACGGCGGGCGTCGTGTCTGCAGCAGTGATCGCTCTTGTTTTGCGGATGTTGTAATAGTCGAACGTAAGTGTGACGTTCTTGATAGGCTCAAAAACAATGCCGCCGGTAAAGCTGCGAGACTTTTCGGGCTTGAGGTTGGGGGTGCCAATCTGCGTGAGTCCGAGCGAATATGCAGTGATATAGGTTGGGCACACGCCAGTTGGTCCATTATTACAGTTGGCGCCATATTGATTGAGGAAATTGTTTGGCAGATTGGCGCGAGATTGGGTTACAAACCCAGTGGTTGGCAGCGCGTTTGACTCGGCAAAGCTCGGTATTCTGAAGCCCTTTGAATACGTACCGCGTATCGCTAACTGCTTGATCGGCGTGAATTTCAATCCCGCCTTGGGCGAAAACGAATGCTGTCCACTTGAATAGCTGTCATAGCGACCGGACAGGTTTGCCTCTAGATTGTCAAGAATTGGCGCACCAATTTCAGCAAAAGCAGATTTGACTGTCCTGTGGCCTTTTGTACCGAAAGCATTGAGGCGGAAGTACCGCTGCGTGGGACCATTGAAGTCATCATTGGCGCTTGGCGCGTCAATGGCTTCGTAGCGAATGCTCCCTCCTACGCCGAGCTGGACTTTGCCACCGGGTAATTCGAACAGGGGCTTTCCAAGAATAACTTGAGCCTGATAGAGATCGGATGTCGAATTCGTGACGTTCCGTGGAGCAAGAAAGTCATTCTGGGCTTTGGTGTTCAGAAATGGATTGACGAAGTTGTAGCTTCCGTCCGCAACGACATCGAGCAGATGTTGGATATAGACATAGCCCTCGGAAATCCTCCGTAGGTCATTATGCATAACAACCCCATCTACTTGATAGCTGCCGTCACCCAGAAAGCTGCCATTGATTCCTGCAGCAGCGCGATAGACCCGACTGCGGGTTTCGTTGAATTCGAAGATGTTGGGCAAGCGGCCCACCAAACGGGCGACCTGCCCCTGTGCCGCGAAGGGGTTGTTGGGATTGAGCCTGCCGTTGGCAGCAGTGCAAGGAGCGGTGGTGCCTCGAGGGCAGACAAATACGGGCAGCGTCAGATTGCTTGCGCCGGAATTGTTCTGGAAAACGGGGAAAAGAATCCCGGCCGGTGCGCGGGCCCTGATCGTAGCCGGATTGCCATCATAGCTTGAAGTGGTTTGCTGGAAGTTGACGGTAAAATAGGCCTCTGCAGTGTCGCCGACTTTTGCTGTCGCGCGAACAGTACCCCCCAGCCGCTCGATTTCGGGGGAAATGACCCCGAATTCCTTTGTATTGTCCTGTTGGCAGAGCGTTGTCGGGACGGCGCCATTGTTGCTGCCTGCGAGCTCAGCTGCAGTCGGGCTGTAGGCAGTCCCCCGAATACAGCCTAATGCAGGGTTGAGCATCTGGTTGCGACCTTGTGGTGTCGTGTTTGTGGCGTCGAAGGGGCGAACGAACAACGTGCTTGCCGTCGTTCCAAATCCAAGGTTTGGAAACGCGCCATTGGCATCGAAGCCGTTGATCACGTTGTTGGGGCCGCAAACTCCATTAAAGCAGAGGCCGCGCTGATCGTCGGAGTTATAGGGATAGGGGCGATCGCTGTTTCGCAGCTGCGAACCGTGGAGATAGAATCCACTGATATATGCGTTGAACCCCTTTTCATCGAGGTCACCAATGCCTGCCGTTAGGCTAATTCTCTGGTTTCCTGCGTCCCCGCGGGAGGATGTACCAGCTTCAACGCGTCCGCCAATTCCAGTGAAGGAGCGCTTCGTGATGATGTTTACCACGCCGGCGATCGCATCAGCGCCATAGCTCGAAGATGCCCCATCGCGCAGAACTTCGACGCGCTCGATCACGTCATCAGGAATGGTATTCAGATCGACGAAGTTGCGGGTGCCATCGTCGGCGAGCGGATAATTTGCGGCCCGCAAGCCATCGAAAAGAACCAGGGTGGAGGACGTAGTCAATCCGCGCAGAGACACTGCTGAAGCCCCTGCTGCGAACGCGCCGTTCGCTGTAAACGAATTCGTAATTGCCGGACCGTTGTTGGAAGTGAGCAACTGGAGCGCATCCTGAACAGTGTTGACTCCGCGCTTATCGATATCTTCTGCCGTCACAATTGTGATCGGGGACGGTGTCTCGGTATCCGTGCGGCGCAGAATTGTTCCAGTGACGATAATCTCGTCACCATCCGCTTCGGCAGCACCCTTGGTCGCCTGTGGTGCGGCGTCTTGCGACCAGGCGGGCTGGGCGAGGAGGAAGAGACTGGACGAAGCTAGGGCGGAGGCCAGCAGGAAACGACTTTTTTGCATTACTTTATCCCCAATGATTGACCGCGCCTTTGAGAACGCACGCGGCGGTGGGGACATCACAACTAAAAAACTGAATGATCCGGCAAGAGAAAATCAAAAATTCCGTCTATTCGTCAAATTTATTCAATATATTGTAGTATTGATGCAACATTATTCTGAATTCTATTTATGAAGTCGCATATACAAAAAATTTTTAACATTAGATGCAATATAGTTATTTCCGATGTATCAAAAATCTGATCCACGAACATGGTTCAGACTCTGGCCTTCCCGATTCGGTACGGCTGCGGCACTCATGTTGCAGCGCACTATGAATCGGGCTAGGATCGTTTTTTCCGTTTCAGGGGTCGCCCGATGGCCAAGACAGCGAATGATGGAACCAAGCCCGTCATCATCAAGAAATATGCGAACCGCAGGCTCTACAACACCCATACCTCATCCTACATCACGCTCGACGACCTGGCGAAGATGACGCGTGAGGGGCGCGAGTTTCAGGTGCTCGATGCGAAGAGCAATGAGGATATCACCCACAGTGTCCTCACCCAGATCATCATGGATGAGGAAGGGCGCGGGCAGACGATGCTCCCGGCGGGATTCCTGCGCCAGCTGATCTCGATGTACGGCGATTCGATGCAGGCCATGGTGCCGGGCTACCTCGAAGCGTCGATGGATGCCTTCCGCAAGAACCACTCGAAATTTCGCGAAGCCCTTGAAGGCGCAATTGCAAGCGGACCCTTCGGAGAAATCGCGAAGCGCAATCTCGAAATGTTCGAAGCTGCGGCGAGTGCCTTCCGGCCCAAGCCATTGCGCGACAAGAAGGATGACGAGATTGCCGCGCTCAAGGCTCAGCTTGCCGAACTTCAGGCCAAGATCGAAAAGCTGGGGTAACGGGGCGACGTCAGCCCTTGCAAGCTTTTATGTTCTGCGGCTCCGGGCGTGGACCCTCTGCCCGGAATGCGCGCAGGTAAGTGCCCGGCTGCGGCAAGAGCCTTGCTTCGGTTTGCCTGTAGCCCACCGCTGCCAGTTCGCAGGCAAGCAGGGCGGGGGGCGTGCCATGGTTGGCCGTCGGGCGGTCGGCATCGACGATGATCACTTGCCCGCCCTTCTTCAGTGACGGACGCATCCGCCAGAGGAATTCATAGGGCGCCTCTATCTCATGATACATATGCACCATCAGGATGCGATCGAAGCTCCGTTCTGGCAGCTTCGGATCGGCAGGGGCCCCAAGCCGGACGCTGACATTGTCGAGCTGTTCGCGATAAACGCGCTCGGCCAGCTTGTTCCGCACTTCGGGAATAATGTCTTCAGCCAGCACGCGGCCCTTGGCTCCCACGCGCTGGGCCAGGCGGATGGTGTAATAGCCTTCCCCCGCGCCGATATCGGCAACGGTCATGCCGCGTTTCACACCCGCAAGGTCCATCACATGATCGGCTTCCTTCAACCTGTCGCGCGCTTCTTCGGTTGACCAGCGGCTCGACACGATTGGTGCGACGGGGCGGTGCGCTGCCGGAAATTCTGAGGACGGGATGTCGCGATCCGGCCTGGGGCCCGCGCTCCCGCCGCACCCTGCCAGCAACAGCGCCCCGAACAGCGCGCCTGTGGCGCCGGCCTTAATCGACATCCTCGACAACGACTTTTTCCCCTGACACGCGCTGCGATAGGGCGGCGGCCATGAACCGGTCAAGATCGCCGTCAAGAACGTCTCCCGGCGCCGTGGAGGTGACACCGGTGCGCAGGTCCTTCACCAACTGGTACGGCTGGAGGACATAGGACCGGATCTGGTGACCCCAGCCGATGTCGGTCTTATTGGCGGCAGTCGCATTGGCTTCGGCCTCCCGCTTCTGGAGTTCGGCCTCGTAAAGGCGCGCGCGCAGCTGGTTATAGGCTTCTGCCCGGTTCTTGTGCTGCGAACGCTGGTTCTGGCACTGGACGACGATTCCGGTCGGAAGATGGGTAATCCGCACGGCACTATCGGTTGTATTGATGTGCTGGCCACCCGCTCCCGATGCGCGATAGGTGTCGATCCTGAGTTCGCTCTCATTGATCTCGATATCGATATTCTCGTCGACCACCGGATACACCCAGACGCTTGAAAAGCTGGTGTGGCGCCGCGCATTCGAATCATAGGGGCTGATCCGGACGAGGCGATGGACCCCGCTTTCCGTCTTGGCATAGCCATAGGCATTTTCGCCCTTGATGAGCAGCGTCGCGGATTTGATGCCTGCCTGTTCACCCGCGTGATAGTCGATCAGTTCGACCTTCATCTTGTGCCGTTCGGCCCAGCGCGTGTACATCCGCTGCAGCATTTCGGCCCAGTCCTGGCTCTCGGTGCCGCCCGCGCCCGCATTGATTTCGATATAGGTGTCGTTGGCATCGGCCTCGCCCGCCAGCAACGCTGCCACCTTGTCGCGCTCTGCCCGCTCGGCAAGTTCGGCAAGCGCGGCAAGGCCTTCTTCAACCATGGCGTCATCGCCTTCGGCTTCGGCCATTTCCATCAACTCGACCGTATCGCTCAACTCGGATTCGATCGCACGCGTGGCGGCAATCGCCTCTTCCAGCCGCCGGCGTTCCCGCATCACGTCCTGCGCGGCCTTGGGGTCGTTCCACAGCGCCTGGTCTTCCACCTTGGCATTCAGCTCTTCCAGCCGCTTGAGCGCGCGGTCCCAGTCGAGGAACCGGCGCAACAGCGCAAGGGCAGCATTGATCTGGTCGGCGTGAGCCTGCGCTTCGGCGCGCATTGGGCATCTCCAAGAGTCTGACGTGTTTCAGGGTTGCGGTGGCCCTAGTAGATTCCGCCCTCGCGTTGCAAGAACTCGGTGTCGCGCTGGTTGGCGGCGGGGCCAGCCTTGCCGGGCAGGAGGTCGCTCTTCTTCTTGGCATCGAGCAATTCGTCGCGACGGATGGAGCGGCGTGGTTCGCTTTCAGGCTTGAACGCTTCCCAGATCACCGGTGCCTTGGGATCGTTCGTCGGCCAGGTTCCAAAGACGCGCTTGCCGGAGGCACGATCGATGCGGATCATCCGGATGCCGGGCGGCGCGCGGAAGGGAACAATCGGCACATCCTTCATCGCCTTTTGCGCAAAGTCGCGGAAGATTGGCACGGCCACGGTGCCGCCCTGAGCATAGCCGCCCATTGAGCGCGGCGTATCATAGCCCATGTAGAGCCCGGCGACGAGATCGGGCGATCCGCCGACAAACCAGACGTTGGTGGGGCCGCTCGTCGTTCCGGTCTTGCCGAACAGCGGGCGGTTCATGTCGCGCAGGCCAACAGCAGTGCCGCGCTGGACGACGCCTTCAAGGATGTGGACAACCTGGTAGGCTGTCAGCGGGTCCATTACCTGCTTGGTGCGGGCTGGCGGGCGCGGCATCGGCTTGCCATCATATTCGGCCATGTTGCAGCGGTTGCAGGGCCGGGTATCGGCGCGGAAGCGGACCCGGCCATAGCGGTCCTGAACAAAGTCGATCATCGTCGGGCGGACGTCCACGCCGTTGCGCACCAGGATTGCATAAGCGTTGACCATTTTGGAAACGGTCGTTTCTCCGGCACCGAGCGCAATCGAGAGCACTTGCGGATAGTTCTTGCCGGGATCGCTGATGCCGACAGATGCTGCCATCTTGACGACCTTGTCCATCCCCGTTTGCGACGCGGCACGCACTGTCATGAGGTTGCGGGATTGCTCCACACCCCAGCGCATCGTGTGCGGGCCGGAACCGCCCCCGGTGAAGTTGCGGAAGCATTTCTGCCCCAGCCGTGCGGACTGGAACACGCAGAACGGGCCGTCGACGATGATCGTTGCAGGGGTCATTCCGGCATCAAGCGCTGCGGCATAGACAAAGGGCTTGAAGCTCGATCCCGGCTGGCGCTCGGCCTGGGTCGCGCGATTGTAGGATGCGATGCGCGAATCGAAGCCGCCCTGCATGGCCAGAACCTGCCCCGTGTGCGGATTTTCAACGACCATCCCGCCGGAAATCTCCGGTATGTTGCGCAAGCTCCAGAGGCCACCTTCGGCCTTCACGGCAATGACGTCGCCGGGCTTCAGTTGGCTGAAGGCCGTCTCTGCCGTGCGGCTGCGCGGCATGGTCGCGGCAGACGCCGGCATCATGCCCGTCCGTCCATCTGCAAACCCAAGGCGGATGGAGTCGGGGCCCTTGGACAGGACGACTGCGACACGCCAGTCGGGATAGCCTGCGCCCAGGTTGGCCGCGGCCAGTTGCTGCGCCCAGTTGTTGCCGATTTCGATTGTGCGAATGGGTCCGCTCCAGCCCTTGCCGCGATCATAGCGGACAAGCCCGTCGCGCAAGGCGCTTTCAGCATATTGCTGGAGTTTCGGATCAAGCGAGGATCGCACCCACAGCCCGCCGTCATAGACGCTGAACGGATTGCGGCCGCCGTCGGAATTCTCCCCGAACTTCGCGATCAGTTGCCGCCTCAGTTCCTCGGTATAATAGCCGCCGATCGACTCATTCGTCGCTGCGACGCGCGGAATGATGCCCAGCGGATGGCGGATCGCCTCGTCATATTGCTGCTGCGTGATGAACTCGTTCTTGAGCATGCCGCCCAGAACCCAGTTCCGCCGCTTGAGGGCGCGGTCGTAAAAACGTTCCGGCCGGTAATTCGACGGCCCCTTGGGCAGGATCGCGAGATAGGCCATTTCGTGCAGCTGCAGTTCCCCCACGTCCTTGCCGAAATAGGCACGCGCGGCGGCCTGCACGCCAAAGCTGCGGCGACCGAGATCGATCTGGTTGAGGTAAAGCTCGAGGATCTGCTGCTTGGTGAGAGCGCTCTCGATCCGCTTGGCAAGGATGGCTTCCTTGACCTTGCGGACATAGCTCGCCTCGTTGGTCAGCAACAGGTTCTTGGCAACCTGCTGCGTGATCGTCGATGCGCCAACGGGGCGGCCTGAACTCATCATGTTGGTGAAGATCGCCGCGATGATGCCGGGATAGTCGAGGCCGCTATGCTGGAAGAAGGTCCTGTCTTCCGCAGCCAGATAGGCGCGCACCAGAAGTGGCGGGAACTCCTCGTATCGCAATTGCACGCGGCGCTCGCGCGCATAGCTGTGCACCGGCGCACCATCATAACCGCGCACATAGGTCGGCAGGGGCGGCTCATAGGTTTTCAGGCGGTCGACGGACGGCAGGTTGCGGGCGAAAAGGAGCCAGATGATGATCCAGCCAAGCATGACTGCGCCCGCTGCGTAGGCCAAGACGCGGAACCACTTAAACTGCCAATAGTCCCGCCACAGTGCGATTGCCCTGTCCATTTCATGGCGCAGGCGGACCTTCAGCCCGGGACTCTCAGACGCATCATCCATCACGCCGAGCGTCTAGAGCCAGATCGCTGGAGGGGGAAGCAATTTGTGTCGCGGCGGGCGCCTGTCGATGGCGCGGTGTGCCCCTTCGTGCAATTCGTCACTATAAATGTGCTGCAGTGCTTCACCGCTCCGCCAGCTTTCGGGCAAAATGGATTTCGACTGCGCGCCGGATGCCGCGGGCGATGTTGATCTTGCCGCTATCCGAGGCCAGTCGTTCCAGATCGTCCGGGTTGGTCACATAGCCGACTTCGAGCAGGATCGATGGCATGTCGGGGGCTTTCAGGACGACAAAGCCTGCCATCCTGTGGAAATCGGGGCGGAAGGGGATCAGGCCGGTTGCCTCGCGCTTGAGCAGGTTGGCGAACCCTGCCGAGGCGTCCATCGATTCGCGCTGGGCAAGGTCGAGCAGGATCGACGCCACCTCGCCGCGCTGCCGGCCGAGGTTGACCCCGTTGATGATGTCGGCCCGGTTCTCGCGCTGGGCGAGCAATTGTGCTTCACGGTCCGAGGCGACTTCGGACAGGGTGTAGATGGTGGCGCCGTTTGCAGTGCTGCTGGGTTGTGCGCTGTCGGCATGGATGGAAATGAACAGGTCAGCCTTGATCGCATGGGCGATTTCCGATCGCTCGCCAAGGACAAGGAAGCGGTCATCCTCCCGCGTCAGTGCGACGCGCACCCGGCCCGACCGGATGAGTTCTGCCTTGATAGCCTGAGCGACGGCAAGCGTGATGTCCTTTTCCCGCTGCCCCGTCTCTGCCGAAACAGCGCCGGGATCATGACCGCCGTGCCCGGCATCGATCACCACAAGCGGGCGCCCGGCCGGCCCATAGATCCGCGGTCGGGGAAGCGCCGTGCCGGGTGGATCAAGGAGGATCGTCAGGCTGTACCGGCTGCGCTTGCGTGACGCGAGCGCAGCCGTGTCCGCCGCAACCGGCCAGGGCATCGAAAGCAGGATGGACGCAAACATTGCGAGGGGCATGGCCTACTATAGCCCGGCTTTGGCAGTGGCCAAGCCATGGTTAACAAAATGCTGCGCGTCAGCCGGGTTTGAAATGGGGGTCTCGCGATCCTATCTGTTGCGGTGAGGTGACAGCGGTGCTAGCACGCTTCACCGGTCGCGAAGCAACGGGCTTTGCAACCATTCACCGATTGCCGGGATTATCCCGCCAATCCATCAGGTTGACGCTGCATGAGGCATATTTTCCCGCTTCCGCACCGCATGCCGTTTTCGGGCATTGCGCGGGTAGGGACCCAAGCCCTGGTCAGACTGGCCAGGGGTGCCGCCGCAGCAGACGCAAACAAGACACAACAATCCGGGGCAAAGCGATTGCAGTTTCTGCTGCCGCCCCCGCCCCCTTTAATTCGCGCTGGACTGGCTGGCCTATCTGCCGCCCGCAGCGCCCGGAGATTTATACATGACAATGCGGATGCTGATCGACGCCCGCCACCGGGAAGAAACCCGCGTGGCCGTCGCCAAGGGAAACCGGATCGAGGAATTTGATTTCGAATCGGCCGAGCACAAGCAGCTCAAAGGGAATATCTATCTTGCCAAGG
Organism: Aquisediminimonas profunda; assembly: GCF_019443285.1. Taxonomy (GTDB): domain Bacteria; phylum Pseudomonadota; class Alphaproteobacteria; order Sphingomonadales; family Sphingomonadaceae; genus Aquisediminimonas; species Aquisediminimonas profunda. The sequence goes on along the minus strand of NZ_CP080327.1, from coordinate 99,857 downwards.
TGACGCGCGTGGAGCCGTCGCTTCAGGCGGCGTTCGTCGATTATGGCGGAAACCGTCACGGCTTCCTGGCGTTTTCGGAAATCCACCCCGATTACTATCAGATCCCTAAGGAAGATCGCGAAGCCCTGCTGCGTGAAGAAGCGGAGCATGCCGAAGAGGAAGAACGGCTTCGCGAAGCCGAAGGCGATGACGAACCGATTGACGGGCATCACGAGGACGACGGACGCGACAATGATCGGCCCGATGCCGATGTCGAGCCGGACGACAGCGATGAAGACGAAGACGGCGATGTCCCCCGCGCTGAAACAGTCGGTGGCGGCGATACTGAAGACAGCAATGGCCGTGACGGCAATGCCGCAGCAAGCGCGCTTCGAGCCAAGCGCATGGCACTGCGCCGTCGCTACAAGATCCAGGACGTTATCCACAGGCGGCAGGTTCTGCTTGTCCAGGTCGTGAAGGAAGAACGCGGCAACAAGGGCGCGGCTCTCACCACCTATCTGAGCCTTGCCGGGCGTTACTGCGTCCTCATGCCGAATACGACGCATGGTGGCGGCATCAGTCGCAAGATTTCCAATGCCGCCGATCGCAAGCGGCTGAAGACGATCATGGCCGAACTCGAACTGCCGCGCACGATGGGCTGCATTGTCCGCACGGCCGGGCTCCAGCGGACCAAGGTCGAAATTCGGCGCGACTTCGATTATCTCGCCCGCGTCTGGGATACGATCCGCGAAACGACGCTGAAATCGTCGGCGCCGGCCCTGATCCACAACGACAGCGACCTGATCAAGCGCGCGATCCGCGATATCTACAACAAGGATATCGACGAAGTGATCGTCGAAGGCGAAGAAGGCTATCGCGCGGCACGGGAATATATGAAGCTGCTCATGCCCAGCCATGCCAAGCGCGTGCAGCCCTATTCCGATGTGGTCCCGCTCTTCCAGCGCTATCATGTCGAAGATCAGTTGAATGCGATGTACCAGCCGATCGTCCAGCTGAAATCGGGCGGCTATCTGGTCATCAACCCGACCGAGGCCCTGGTCTCGATCGATATCAACTCCGGCCGTTCGACACGTGAACACGGGATCGAAGCGACAGCCGTCGGCACCAACCTTGAAGCGGCGCAGGAAATTGCCCGCCAATTGCGTCTGCGCGACATGGCCGGGCTGGTCGTGATCGATTTCATCGACATGGAGCACAACTCCAACGTTCGTAAGGTCGAAAAGGCCATGAAGGCGGCACTCGCGAACGATCGCGCCCGCATCCAGGTCGGCCGGATCAGTTCGTTCGGACTGATGGAAATGAGCCGCCAGCGCCTGCGCACCGGTGTTCTCGAAGCCTCGACCCGTCAATGCCCCCACTGCGAAGGCACAGGCCTTGTTCGCACGGCCTCGTCCGCTGCTCTCTCTGCCTTGCGGTTGCTTGAAGAGGAAGCCGCCAAGGGCAATGGCAGCCGCCTTTCGCTCCGCGCGAGCCAGGAAGCGACGATCTACGTCCTCAACCGCAAGCGCGCCGAACTGGCGGAGATCGAAGAACGCTATGGCGTGTCGATTGACATTTTCCCGGACGGAGAAACCGAAGGCGCCCGCATGGTCGTTGAAGCCAGCGGTCCGCCGCCAGCTTATCGCCCAAAGATCGAGCCACTCCTGATTGAGGATGATGACGATCTCGACATCGAAGCGGATGTCGAGGACGAGGATGAAGACGCCGGCGAGACCGAAAGCCAGAGCCGTGAAGGCCGTGACTCCGAAGGCCGTCGCAAGCGGTCGCGTCGTCGGCGCGGTCGTCGCGGGCGTCGTGAAGAGGGTGATGAGCGTCCAGCCTCGGAAGAGGGTGAAGCCGAAGCGCCCCGCGAAACGAGCGACGCTGAAGGTGAAGAGGAAGGGGGCCATCGTCGTGGCCGTCGCGGCCGTCGTGGTGGCCGTGGTCGTCGGGGCGATCGTCCAGAGGCTGCAAATGCTGTCGCAAGCGACGATGCAGCAGAATCGGCACCGGTCGAGGCACCGAGCGATGTCACAGAGGCTGCTGCCGAAGCTGCACCCAAGAAGACGCGCCGCAGGCCGTCCAAGGCAAGGCCTGACGCCGAAGCAGTCGCCGCCGAACCGGTGGCCATCGTGGAAGCTCCTGCGGCTGCGGAAGCACCCGCAGAAAAGCCGAAGCGTTCACGCAAGAAGGCCGAACCCAAGGCGGACAAGGCTGCAGCCGAAGTCGCACCGGTCGAAGCGGCTCCTGCCGCGCCTTCTGCGGAAGCGCCTGCTGAAAAGCCCAAGCGTGTTCGCAAGCCCAAGGCGGAACCAGCTCAGGCCGCGCAAGCTGCGCCTGTCGCAGCGCAGACCGCCGAAGCAACCGATGGATCACCCCGCCGTGGTTGGTGGCAAAGGACCTTCGGGCCGGAATCCTGATCCGGCGGCGTTTTCAGCTCCGGTTCAGGCGGGGAAGGTGAGAGTTAGAGTTATGGCTTTGCTTGCTTTTCGGCCCCGTTCGATCCTCCGTGCGCTCTTTGCGTTCCTCCTTGTGTGGCCCTTGCTGGTGCAGCCGGTCATGGCGCAGTCGATCCTGCGCGATGCCGAAACCGAAGCGCTGTTCCACGATATTTCGTTGCCACTTATCAAGGCAGCGGGGCTCGATCCGCGCAATGTCCGGATCGTGCTGATCGGAGACAAGTCGATCAACGCCTTCACCGCGGGCGGGCAGGATGTCTACATCCATTCCGGACTGCTGGCCGCGGCGGACAACGCGAATGAGGTGCAAGGCGTGATTGCGCACGAGCTCGGGCACGTGGCCGGCGGCCATGTCCTCCGCTCGCAGGAAGGGATCAAGCAGGCAACGGGCATCATGCTGCTGAGCCTGCTGCTCGGCGCAGCGGCAATTGCCGCAGGAGCCGGTGATGCTGGCGTGGGCATTCTGGGCGCCGGGCAGGAACTGGCAATCAACAAATATCTCGCATTTTCGCGCACGCAGGAAGCAACTGCGGACTCGGCCGCGCAGACCTATCTCACCACGACCGGCATCAGCGGGAAGGGCATGATCAGCTTTTTCAAGAAGCTGCAGGGCTATGAATTCCGCTATGGCGCGACAACGCAGGACAGCTTTGCTTCGGATCACCCGGTGACGGGGGATCGCATTGTCATCCTGCAGGACAAGTTTTCAGCGGATCCCGCCTGGAACAAGCCGACCGATCCCGCCCTCGAAGCACGATTCCAGCGCGTGAAGGCGAAGCTTGAGGGCTTTGTGTCCGATCCAGCGGAAACGCTGCGCGATTTTCCCGAAACCAACAATTCGATCCCGGCGCACTACGCCCGGGCCTATGCGTGGCACCGGTCTGCCTATCCGGACAAGGCGATGGACGAAGCCAATGCCCTGCTGAAGGCCGTTCCCGGCGATCCCTATTTCCTTGAACTGAAGGGGCAGATCCTGCTCGAATCCGGCAAGCCGATGGAAGCACTGCCGGTCTTGCGAGAGGCCTTTGCCAAGACCAACGCGCAGCCCCTGATCGCCTCACTGTTCGGCCATGCACTGATTGCAACGGAAGACCCGGCCAATTTCGAAGAGGCTGAAAAGGTCCTCAAGGCGTCGATCACCAAGGACAATGAAAATCCCTTCGCCTGGTATCAACTGGGCGTGGTCTATGACCGCAAGGGGGATGAAGCACGCGCAGCCATGGCAACGGCGGAACGTTATCATCTCGAGGGTCAGCCAAGGCTGGCGCTTGCCAATGCGGAAATTGCCGTGCGCGGCTTGCCGCAGGGATCGCCTGACTGGATACGTGCGCAGGACATTGCGCTCGTCTCCAAGACCGCTGCCGATGAAGAAAAGCACAAGCGCCGGTGAATGAAGGACTGAAAACCAATATGACGCTGATCCTTGCAACCTTGCTCGGGGCGGGCGGCGGTGCGCTTGCCGTTTCCGCACTGGACAAACCTCAGCCGATCAACACTGCAGACAAGGCCGCAATCGAGCAGGTGGTGCGTGAATATATCCTCACGCATCCCGAAATCCTGCCTGAAGCGATGCGCAATCTCGAAGCCCGCGAGAACAAGAAAATCGTCGATGAAAATCGCGCGAAGATCGAAAAGCCCTATGCCGGGGCATGGGAAGGCGCTGCTGATGCGGACGTCACGCTGGTCGAGTTCTTCGATTATGCCTGCACTTATTGCCGGGCCAGCCTTCCCGATATCGATCGCCTGCTGGCGGAAGATAAGAAGCTGAAGATCGTCTATCGCGAATTGCCGATCCTGGGTCCGCAAAGCCTTGATGCCGCGCTTGCGAGCCTCGCCGTTGCCGAACAGGGCAATTATGGAGCTTTCCATCGGGCACTCTACAAGGCCGGGCGTTTGACGCCGCAGATCATTCGCGAAGCCATGCAGCAAGCCGGCGTCGACATGAACCGCGCCAAGGCCGCCCAGAGTTCGTCCGCGGTGAAGGAAGAAATCGCGACAAACATCGAATTGCAACGCGCTCTGCAACTGACGGGCACACCAAGCTGGGTCGTGGGAGACACGCTGCTCAATGGTGCCGTCGGCTATGACCAGCTCAAGGCGGCGATTGCGGCAGCCCGGGCAAAGCGCTGACGCCATAGCGTCGCCCCTGAGCAGGGGCGACGAATATTGTGTCGGTGCTCTTTGTTCCTTAGCTGCGGCCAGCTCTTCTGCCCGAGCGGGAGAGGGAATTATCCGGCCAGCTTTGTCAGCATGTCATGCCAATGGTCGAGATTCTCGTTGAAGCTCTTGATCGGAATGCGTTCGTCTCGCCCGTGGGCGCGTTCGTCATCGGGGATGACAATCCATGTGCCGTCCACGCCATAAACGGGCATGCCCGTCGCGCGGAAATAAAGGCCGTCGGTCGCGCCCGCAGACATTTGCGGGATGATGAGCGAGCCCGGGTGCCGCGCACGAATGCTGTCGGTATAGGCTTTCACCACGTCGGGCCGTAGCGGAGAGGCGGGCGACGGGTGGCTCGACAGGGTGGGGGCGACTTCGACGCCAGCACCCACGGCAGCCTGCAATTCAGCCTGCACGTCCTTGGCCGGAATGCCGGGCAGGATTCGGCAATTGACCGTTGCCTGGGCCATCTGGGGAAGAGCGTTATCGGCATGCCCACCGAGCAGCCGGGTGGCGACGCAGCGAGTCCGCGTGCCGCCCACTTCGGTCGGATCGGCTTCGATCAGATCGGCCGCTTCGCTGTCATTTTCGTTCTTGAGCCAGCGGCGCATTGCGTCGCCCAAAGCGCCCTTTTCCTGCGTCGCCCGCGCCGTGAAATAGGCGCGGGTAGTTTCATTGAGCGCAGGCGTGAAGCGATGCGTCTCCAGCTTTTTCAACGCGCTCGCCAGTTCATAGATTGCATTGTCGGGCCGTGGCCGTGAACTGTGCCCCCCCGGATTGCGCACCGTGAAGGTGAAGCTCTGGTACATTTTCTCCGACGTCTGGAGCCCGAAGCCAAGCGGCGTTCCGTCCTTCAGAAAGGCGCCACCCCCCGCATCGGCATTGAGCGCATATTCCGCGTCGGTCAGCTTGCGCCATTCGGTCGCCGCCAGTTCCGCGCCGCGCCCGCCATTTTCCTCATCGCCGGTAAACAGGACAATGATGTCGCGCTTCGGCTTGAAGCCTTCGGCCTTCAGGCGGAGCAGAGCCACGGTGATCGCGGTGATCCCGTTCTTCATGTCAGTCGTGCCGCGGCCGTAGAGATAGCCGTCTTCCTCGACCAGCTTGAACGGGTCATGCGCCTGCGGCCAATCCTCGCGCTTGGCTTCGACCACGTCCATATGACCCAGAAGCAGGATCGGCTTTGCCTTGGCCTTGCCGGCCGCTGGCCAACGCACGATCATGGCCTGGGTGTTGAGATAGGGTTTGATCACGATATCCGTGATGCCGGCCGCTTCGAACTTGCCTTTGAGGTAGCTCGTCAGATCGCCCAGACGGGGATCGGCGCGTTCCTGCACGGTCGGAACGGAAATCGCCTTTTCGAGGATCGCGCGGCCTTCTGCGTGCCAGTCAGTGGCGGCAAGAGCAGGCGCGGGGATGAGGGCGGCACACACAAGCAAGCGGGAAAGGCGCATCGGTTACTCCATCGGATTCCTGATGCGCCTTGCCTAGACCAGCATTGCCGGAATGGAAACCGTGCTCCTGCGAAAGCAGGAGTCCATACGACAAACGGCGTTTAGCATCGAAAATGGGCTCCTGCTTTCCCAGGAGCGCATTCGGCTATCGCGCGTCGACTAGCACCAGTTCGCTGTCCTCGACATCTGTCACGCCGAACCGTTCAAGCCCGGTAATCGCGAAACCATCGCGGGCGCTGATCTCGTCATCGTTCCAGACGCGGATTGCACCCCAGCCCATGCGAGCGGGATCATGGTAGTTGGCAAAGCTGAAATGATGGCGCGTGTTGAGCCAGCCATGGTCTGCATGGCCGAGCCCGCCAAAGGGGCATACGTCAATCATGGGTATTTCCATCCTCGGCGGGGTGTGATCGCCGACATGGACGCCATATGGGAAGCGGGGTCTTGCATTCAAGGGCGCGGCCCCTTTGCATCCAAACGCACCTGCGAACCGTTAGGATGCAAGAGCAGTCAGGAGTCGAGACGATGGCAGGCCAACCTCAGGATTTGCAGTTCGAGAGCGAAGCGACGCTGCTGGCCGCGCGCCTCTACCGCCCGGAAGGCAGTGGCCCGGTGCCCGTCATCGTGATGGCGCACGGCTTTTCCGCGGTGATGGAGCAATTGGCACCGCAGGCAGAGGCCTTGCGGGCTGCTGGCTTTGCCGTTCTCGCGTTCGACCATCCCTGCTTCGGGCTTTCGGCGGGCGAACCGCGCGGCGAAGTGGATCCCCCGCGTCAGCTGCGGGCATGGCGCGACGCCGTATCGTTTGTGCGAACGCTCGACGGGGTGGACCGGGACCGCATCGGTCTTTGGGGTTCGAGCTTTTCCGGCGGGCATGTCATTCAGGCTGGCGCGCTCGATCCGCGCGTCCGCTGCGTCGTGTCCCAGGTGCCGTTCGTGGCCGGGTGGGACTTGATCGCCAGCCGCAACGACGCTGATGCGTTTGTTGCACTGCTGGTCAGCGAGCGCGAACGACGCTTTGCGGGTGGGGAGCCGACGATGCTCGCAGTCACGTCAGCCGATCCAGACATACCCTGTGCTTTTCCGGGCAGCACGGCACGGCGCTTTTTCGATGAGGTGCGATTGAAGAGCTGGACCAATGCCGTGACCCTCAGTTCATTCGAACATGTGCGCGGTTATGAGCCGGGGCTTTGGGCTCACCGCCTCGCACCGCGCGGCTTGCTGGTCATCGTCGCCGAGGATGATCGGGTTACGCCCGTGCCACCGGTTCTCGAAGCCTTTGCACGCGCCGGCGAACCCAAGCAGCTGGTTCGCGTGCCGGGCGACCATTTCGAAGTGTATGGCGGGCCGGGTTTCGACCTGGCAATGAATGCCGCGATTGCGTGGTATCGCGAACATCTGGCTTGAACCCGTCAAGCCTGGCCATGCCCCTCGGCCAGGTACGCCTGGCTCTGCATCTCGATCAGGCGGCTCTCTGTCCGCTCGAATTCAAAGCGGCCGTCGCCCTTGGCATACAGGTCGGCTGGCGTTGCATCCGCCGTGGCGATCAGCTTCACCTTATGTTCGTAAAGCGCATCGATCAGCGTCACGAAGCGTGCCGCCTCGTTCCGGTTTTCCGGGCCAAGCCTCGGAATCCCGACAATAATCACGGAATGATAGCGTCGGGCAATGGCCAGATAGTCGGACGCGCCCCGGGCTTCGGCGCACAGTCGCTTGAATGAAAAGACTGCCACGCCCTTGAGGCTCTTGGGCACATGCATCATCCGCCCGCCGCCGACGTCGATATCGTCTGCAGGCACATGGGCCGCATCTTCCGGCGGATAGTCGGTCAGCTTGAAAAAGGCTTCGCGCACGGCCGCAGTCGATTGCGGGCCGTTCGGCACATGCCAGGTGGTAACGCCAGCCAACCGTTCCATCCGGTAATCGGTCGGCCCGTTGAGCGTCAGCACATCCAGCCGGTCCTGGATCAGCGCGATGAAGGGCAGGAAATGTTCCCGGTTGAGCCCGTCCTTGTAAAGCTGGTCAGGGGCGCGGTTGGACGTCGTCACAAGCGTGACGCCCGCGTCGATCAGCCCCGTGAAAAGGCGGGACATGATCATTGCGTCCGCCGAATTGTTGACCACCATTTCATCAAAGCAGAGGCAGCGTGTCTCTTCGGCGATGGCGGCAACGACCGGCTGGATCGGATCGCCACGCTCCTTCATGCGCTCGATCCGGAGCCGGTCATGCACCTCCAGCATGAACTCGTGAAAATGGACCCGTCGCTTGCGATCGATCTGCAGGCATTCGTGAAACAGGTCCATCAACATGGATTTGCCGCGGCCAACGCCGCCCCAGAGGTAGAGGCCTTTCGGGGCCGGGGCCTTGGCGCGTCCCAGCCGCCAGATCAGGCTGCCACGCGGCGGAATCGCTTCAAGTTGCTCCTGAAGCTGATTGAGGCGCACAGCAGCCGCGTGCTGCTCCGGGTCGGGGCGAAGTTCGCCTGCTGCAATCAGTCCTTCATAACGCTCCAGGACATGGGTCACTGCGCAGTGGCTTTTCGGATAGTGGCGGAAAATGCCGCCACCCGGTTTTCGCCCTGCAGGACCATTCCGCGCAAGAACACCAGGCGGCGGGTTTCGCGCAGCAATTCAACCTCGGCATCAAGCGGAACATCCATCTGTCCGGCCCCGATGAACTGGGCGGAAAGATCGAGAGTGACGGCCGTTCCGGCATTGATCAGGTCAAAGATCCGGCATGCGCCGAACAGAGCAACATCGATGAAGCCAAGGACGGTGCCGCCGTGGAGATTGTCCGCAAAGTTGGAATGGCGGCGTTCGGGAAACATGCGCACCCAGGCCTTGCCCGCGTCACCGGGACGGATCAGCAGTCTGCCCAGAATCTGGTGGTTGTAGCGGCTCGTGTCGCTCAATTCCCAGGTCAGCCAGCCTGGATGCTCCGGATCGGGCTGGCTGTCGAAAACTTCGATGTCCATGGGATTAGAGATGCCGCTCCACCACCATCTTCTTCACTTCGGCAATCGCCTTGCCGGGTGAAAGGCCCTTGGGGCAGGCGTTTGAGCAGTTCATGATCGTGTGGCAGCGATAGAGGCGGAAGGGATCTTCAAGTTCGTCGAGCCGTTCGCCGGTCATCTCGTCGCGGCTGTCGGCAAGCCAGCGATAGGCCTGCAGCAGGATCGCCGGGCCAAGGAACTTGTCAGAATTCCACCAATAGCTGGGGCATGAGGTCGAGCAGCAGGCGCACAGGATGCATTCGTAAAGCCCGTCAAGCTTCGCACGATCTTCCGGGCTCTGGAGCCGTTCCTTGCCCGAAGGCGTTGGCGTGACTGTCTGGAGCCAGGGCTTGATCGACGCATATTGCGCATAGAAATGGGTGAAATCGGGAACCAGGTCCTTGATCACGTCCATATGCGGCAGCGGCGTGATTGTGACGTCGCCCTTGCAATCCTCGATTGCGGTCGTGCAGGCCAGCCCGTTCTTGCCGTTGATGTTCATCGCGCAAGAGCCGCAGATGCCTTCACGGCAGGACCGGCGGAAGGTCAGGCTCGGGTCCTGTTCGCCCTTCATCTTGATGAGCGCGTCGAGCACCATCGGGCCGCATGCATCGAGGTCGATCTCGAAATTGTCGTATCGCGGATTTTCACCGCTGTCGGGATCGAAACGATAGACTTTGAAATTCCGTTTGTGCTTGGCGTCGGCAGACGCGGCATGAGTCTTACCCGACTTCTTGACTACGCTGTTCTTGGGCAGGCGGAATTCGGCCATGAGGTGTCCCTTTTTCGCTTCGCAGCGGCGGCGATAGCGCGGGGAAAGCCAGCGCTCAACCGCCCAATCGCTTTTTCCTTGTCGATTTTGCGGTTGCCTCCGGTATAGCGCGGAAAGAACATGTCGCAACCAGCCTATTAACCCGGGTCCGGGCAAGACTTCCAGGAATGACCGAAACAGGATCGCAAACCTCGTCTGCCGTCACCAGCAAGGATGTTGCCAAGGGCGCGGGGACGACACTGCTGGCCCGCCTTGGCGCCGTGATGGAAGTCATTGCCCAGCCAATCTATGTCGCGATGTTCGGGTTGGCTGGCTATGGCTTGTATGCCGTGCTCTGGGCTGCGGTGAACCTTGCCGAAAATGTTGCCGATCTTGGCATGACATCTTCGATGCAGCGGGTCGTGCCGCAGGCGCGCACGCCACAGGAGCAGGTTTCGGCCCTTCGTTCGGCCATTGTCCTTGGGGTGGGCCCGTGCATGCTGGTGGCGGCCGTTGCGTCACTTGCAGCTGCGCAATTCGCTCCGCTGTTCAATGCTGCGGAATCCGATTCCGCGCGGCTGGTCGGCATCATCTCGCTCTTTGCCTGGTCATTGCCGCTGTGGGCCTTTGTGGAGATCGCGACCTCTGCCTTGCGCTCCAAGCGGGTGTTCGGCGCCGAGATCAGGCTTCGGATCTTCTGGGAGCAGGTGATCCGCCTCGCTGTCACCACAGGCTTCTGGCTCGCCGGCTTTTCGACCATGTCGCTCTTCTATGCGCACCTCATATCGCTCACGATCATCTGCCTGCTTTGCATCCGGCTCCTGGCACGGCATTTCGATCTGCGGCTGTTCTTCAAGGGCAGGCTCTTCGACCCGGTCTTTCATGAAACCTGGAAAGCGGGCCTTGCCGTGCTGCCAGCCAACATGGTCGCGCGACTGTTCGGGGACGGACCTTCGCTGGTGCTCAACTGGCTTCTGCCGGGAAGCGCCGGGGCAGTTTCCGGCGGCCTCTATGCCATTGCCCGCAAGATCTCGAGCATCGTGCAGGTTGTTCGCATTGCCTTTGCCTATGTCCTTGCCCCACTCGCATCGGCAGCAAGCCAGAACCATGTCGATGAAGTGCGCGCAATTTATGGATTTGCGACGCGCGTGTCGCTGGCGATTGCCTTGCCGGTCGGACTTGTGCTGGCCGCTGCCGGTCAGCCCATTCTGCACCTGTTCGGCACCGGCGCGGCGATGGCACTTCCTGCGGTCGTCATTCTTGTTTCGGCGCGCGTAATCGAAACCGTGCTCGGTGCAGCTGTACCGATCCAGCAGGTGACGAGTGGTTATTGGCGGCAGCTGCTGGCTAGTATTGCCGGGCTTGGCATCGCCTTTGCGATTGGCTTTGTGTTGATGCCCGAATGGGGACTGACCGGCATGACGATCGCGGTCGCGTCCGGTTTCATCGTCGCTGCGGCCCTGCCAATGGCGCAGCTCTATTGGCATGACCGGCTGCATCCCTTTTTCAAACCGTTCGGCAGGGTGCTTTTGCGAACAACCGCTTTTGGGGCTGGGGGTCTGGTCCTGACACTCCTCTCGCACAGCCTGCCGGAATGGGTTCAGCTCCCCATTGCGGTCGGATTGATGCTTGCGGCCCTTTGGCTGTCATGCCGCTTCGCGCTGCCCCATGATGATCGGCTGTCTATGGGCAAGACGGGCCGGGCGCTGCGCCTGACCTAGCGCTTTGAAAGGATTTGTTCCGCAAGGCTGTGATCGGACGGCTTGTCGACATCAATTGCAGCCTCTGCCGCGCTCAATGGCACGAGCTTCGCTACAAGGCCAAGCCGCTTGCCTGCGATCTGCAGCGCATCACCAAGTCCGATTGTTCGTGTCAGAGCTCTAAGCGCCAGCGAGGGGCCGAAATGGAAGAACAGTTTCCAGGCCTTTTTCCGGTCCTGTTCCGCTTCGGCCCAAAGTGTCAATGCCCCCTGAGCCTTGACGGAATTGAGCGCAAACAGATTGGCGCCTGACCAGTGGCCATCGGCAAACTTCAGCCAGGTGCGCTGGTTGTCCGGATATGCGGCCCGCATGACCTGCCTTTCGACCATTCCGACAGCCACATCGCAATCGCCTGCCTGATTGAGGAAGGCCGACACAATCGCCGGCGTCAGCAGCGGGTGATCGGCAGTTGTCACGAACACGGGCCAGGGTGCCTTGGGCGTGCCGGCGACCTGCAGGATGCTCGCTGAAATTCCGGCGCTGCTGGCTGCAAAGGTTGCAGGACCGCCAGCATCAGCGGCCTCGCGCAGAGCCTCTGGTTCCTGAGCCAGAACCAGCGTCGTTCGGACAGCAGGCGTGGCCGCCAGCGTGCGCACGACACGGGTCAGCATCGCTTCCCCACCAATGGAGACAAGCGCCTTCCACTGCTGCCGGAAATGCGTGGCAAGCCGATCCGGGCCGGGCCGCTGGCCTGCGAGGACAATGGCTGTCCAGTCCTTGCGGCTGCCTTCACACTCGGGGTTCATCACGGATTTGCCTGCTTCTTGCCTGTATGCCCAAACCCCGAAGTCGCTCGGAGCCTGCAGCCATTGCCTAATGCATTGCCAAGGCGAGACTTTGCAAGCGGTGCCGAATATCATCCTGCAAGATGATAGGGTCTCGATGATAGTCGAGATGCCCGCGAAGATGAGCGGACATCAGGTCGTCGTGATAGTTTCCCATCAAGCCGTTGATGGTCGCCACGAAATCCGCCACGCTTGCAATGTCCGGATCAGGATAGAGTGTTTTGAGTGTCGCGAACCCGGCACGAAACCGGCTTACGATCTTACGTGTGTCATGGAAAGACTGCGCTGTGACTCGGTCCTGTTCGAGGAAAGCGGCAATCCCGTTCGCCTGTCGGGCCAGATAGCATCGGAAGGATTCCGGCGATGCCGGTCGAAAGCGATCGATCTCGCGCGCAACCAGCGCCACTGGACCAGCATGCAGCAGTGCTTGGAGCAACAGAGCGTTCCGCCGCACGGAGACGTGCCGTTCGTTTTTGAATGCGTCCTGCACATTGCCCATGACACTGGTGATGGCGTCGAGGACAGGCGGATAGCGGTGTCGAACCCCGAAAATGGCAAAGGCAAAACGCAAATGCTTGAACCGGGCGCGCTCATGCTTGAACCGCAACCGGTCATCCGCGCTGATGTCTCCGGTCTTTCTCAGGGTTCGCGTCATGTGCACAAGGGCCACTCGTTCAAGCTGATGGTGCCACAAGCGCGATGAGGCGCGAAAGCAGAGCTCGAGTTGCGTCGTTGTGAAATCCAGACCGATTGTCATCGGCAGACCGGCGGCAAGATCTATCCGATCGTTCAAAAGGATTTCCGCAAACAACGCGTCACTACAGTCAGGGACAGGGTCAGGAACGGCATGGCTAGTCCGCGCGCGCATTGCAGGCGCGGAAATGTGATCGGTCATTGTTGAACACTCCGGGCTGCCTCCTTCGTGCGCCCGGGATCGGGAGTTTTACGAAACAGACGAATAATTACCCTTTCGGGTTACACTTCGGATGCAACTGATCTGCCTGTTCGAAAAATATCGTAACCTACGGATTTAAGATCGAAAATTCTGGAATTCGGATCACGTTTTTGCCTCAAATCGCCCAAATATGATGCGCCGTCCGGCGCGGACCGGATGTGTAGAGTGTTTGCCTTTTTATGGTGTGTTGCGTCCTTACGGCGCGCGGGCTGCGCGGCCATGTCTGAACTTGCTCCATTGATTGCAATTGTCGGGGCGGATGGCTCCGGCAAGACGACCGTCAGTGCGGCGGTCATAGGTTTCGTTCGTCGATATGGTCAGGCCGAGACTGCCCATCTAGGCCTCAAGTCAGGCGACCTTGGACGGGCAATTCAGCGCCTTCCATTGGTCGGGGCCGGGCTCGACAAAAAGATCCACAATCGGGCATCACGGGCACGCGACAAGGCAGACACGATACCCGGGCCGATTACAGCGCTCGTCATTTTCGCCTTTTCGCAATTCCGATTGCTGCGCTTCAGGCGCATGATGCGCTTGAGGCGTTCCGGACAGATCATTGTCACCGACCGGTATCCGCAAACCGATGTGCCCGGCTTTTTTGATGGTCCCGGACTTTCGGCCGCGCGGGCAAAGGGTTGGTTCACGCGCTGGTTGGCGCGGCTCGAACTTCGTCAATACCAATGGATGGCCAGCTTTCGGCCGAGCCTCGTCATTCGTCTGAATGTCGATCTTGAAACCGCCTTCGCGCGCAAGCCGGATCATCGCTACGAATCCCTGCGACAGAAGGTGGAGGCAACGCGTCGCCTCCGCTTTGGGGGTGCGCCGATTGTCGATTTTGACAGCAGCACTCCCCTTGATGTCCTGGTTGACGAGGTGCAACTGGCCATAGCGGCCGGGTTCGATGCGCTTGGAATAGTTCCGACTGAAGGCACCCGCATGTGACTGCATGACTGGATTTCGCCCGGCCTCGGCGGTAGCCCAAATTTGCCCGAAAGGAGAAACTTGACGGTAGGCGCGGCAAAAAAAACCGCGTAGGGGACGCTCGGGAAAAGCGTCAGGGCAAATCTGGATATGTATCAAGACGAATTGGCGAGGGCGGGCAAACGCCTGTTTTTTATTCGCGGCACCTATATCTACACGATTATTGCGATCTCCACATTGATTGCGTGGTTCACTCGGGACGTTGGTCCGTTTTCCGATGGCACCTCCGATTGTGTCTGGTTCTGGATTTCGCTCGGCGTTGCAAGCGCGGGTGCGCTGGTGCGCGTTTTCACGTCCGGCTTTGCGGCGCTCGGCACCTCGGGGCGGGCCAAGGTCGCGGCCGAAGCAAGCGAACTCAACACGACCGGACCCTATTCGCTGGTCCGCAACCCGCTATACCTGGGCCGCATCCTGAACTTCACTGGTCTTGCCATGCTCTCTGGAAGCTGGGTTTTCGGTGTGATCGTCTTCCTTCTGGCGATCCTCGTATATGAGCGCATCTCGGTCTATGAGGAGGAGTTCCTGCGCGGCAAATTTGGTGCGGCGCACACAGCTTGGGCAAAGGATGTGCCTGCACTTTTCCCGCGGTTCTCCGGATGGGTAAAGCCAAAATATCCCTTTTGGTGGAAACGCATGATCTGGCGCGAACAGAACAAGCTGTTCCTTTTGGTCACGACTGTATTTCTGACCTGGTTTGCGCGGATTGGTTTTGACGTTGCCTCTATTGACCAAACTCAGTGGACTTGGGTTTACGGCTATGTTGCATTGGTCGTTGTCCGGTTTGCAATCGGCGGGCTCAAGATGATCGGCTTTTTCAAAGAACTGAGCTGATGGCCGAACTGGCACCGCTTATTGCAGTCATCGGATGTGATGGATCTGGCAAATCCACTCTCTCTGCAGATCTGCTTGAGTGGGTCCGGACTCGTTATGGTCCCGCAGAGACGCACTATCTCGGCTTGCGTTCCGGACAAATCGGAAACCAGATCAAGGCACTGCCGCTGATTGGACACTTGCTCGAAAGGCAGCTTGCGAGACGGGCCGGGCAGGCCCGTACCAAAGGTGAAAAGATTCCCGGCTTGGCTACTGCTCTTGTGATCTACGGCTTCTCGTTGCTCAGGAGGCGGCGGTTCAGAAAGGTACTCGATTTGCGCCGTCAGGGATTCATCGTGGTGACGGATCGTTACCCGCAGGTGGATGTGCCAGGCTTTTACGATGGCCCGGGACTGTCGGCTGCAAGGCCAGAGGGCCGAATGGTCGCCGCGCTCGCCGCCCGCGAACGTGCGAGTTACGAATGGATGGCGTCTTATGTGCCGGATCTTGTCATCCGATTGAATGTAGACGTCGAAACTGCAATGACCCGCAAGCCAGATCACGCCGCCGACCTTCTCAGGGCCAAGGTTGCAGTGACGCCGCTTCTCAAGTTCAATGGTGCAAAGATCGTCGACCTCGACGCGACCATGCCATACGCTGACGAACTGGCTCTTGCCCAAAAGGCTGTTGCCGAAGTTCTGGGCTAACCGCCGACCGGCATTTTCTGCAAAAAATTTTACATAACAAATCTTGTTTTCGGCTTTTGGCTTCCTAATTCAGCACGGCCGGGTGCCTCTTTCGGGCCCGGTGAATGGCGGTGTTGCCGCCTTGTGAGTGTTGCTTTGAAAGGACATTTGACATGAGAACTGTATTTGATTTTTCTCCCTATCGCCGCTCGACTGTCGGTTTCGACCGGCTGTTTGATACGCTGGAAGCTGCTGCGCGCGGCGACACCGGCGGGACGAATTATCCGCCATATGACATCGAACGCACCGGCGAGGATGCCTATCGCATCACGCTTGCAGTTGCCGGGTTCGCTGAGGACGAGATTGAGCTCACTGCCCAGCAGAACCTCCTGGTCGTTTCGGGCAAGAAGGCCGAGGTCGTGGCGAACGACGATGACCATCGCTACCTGCATCGCGGTATTGCCAATCGGGCCTTTGAGCGGCGCTTCCAGCTTGCCGATCACGTCCGAGTCACGGGCGCTGCCTTGACCAACGGGCTGCTTGCGATCGAGCTGGTGCGCGAGGTCCCCGAAGCGATGAAGCCGCGCAAGATTGCAATTGGCGGTGCGACGCTGACGGCAATTGAAGGCGATAGTCGCAAGGCTGCTTAACCTTCGCGGTTAGTCTCGTTATGGACAGGCGCAGAAGGGGAATCCCATGCGCCTGTCCGACTGCCACAATCTTGACGATTTCAGAGCACTGGCCCGGAGACGCCTCCCCGGGCCAGTGTTTCATTATATCGACGGCGCTGCCGATGACGAGATAACCCGCAAGCGCAATCGTGAAGCCTATAATGCCTGCGATCTGGTGCCCAATGTCCTCGCCGGGGTCGAGAACATCGACATGTCGGTGACTGTTCTCGGGCGCAAGCTCGACCTGCCCTTCTTCCTGTCACCGACTGCCTTGCAGCGCATGTTCCATCGCGACGGAGAGGCGGCGGTTGGGGCGGTGGCACAAGAGAACGGAACCTATTTCGGAATCTCTTCGCTCGCCACGATCAGCATAGAAGACATCGCCCGGACGATCTCGGCCCCAAAGATGTTCCAGCTCTATGTGCACAAGGACAAGGGGTTGAATTCCTCCTTGATCGAGCGATGCAAGGCTGCCCGCTTCGATGCCCTGACGCTCACGGTCGACACAATTGTTGGCGGTCGCCGCGAGCGCGACTTGCGGACAGGGTTCACGTCTCCGGTCCGCCTGACCATCCCGAGCATGCTCAGCTATGCCTTCAAGCCCGGCTGGGCTTTCAACTATTTCCTGCGCACCAAATTTGAACTGGCCAATCTCAAGGACCATTACAGCGAGGGCTCGAAGGAGCCGATTTCAATCGGCAACTATTTCGATACCGTGCTCGACCGTTCAATGGACTGGAAGACTGCGGAGAAAATCCGCGCCGATTGGGGAGGGGAGTTCTGCCTGAAGGGCGTGATGTCCGTTGGCGATGCGCGAAAAGCCGTGGACATTGGGGCAACGGCGATCATGGTTTCGAACCACGGCGGCCGTCAGCTTGATGGCAGTCGTGCCCCGTTTGACCAACTCGCCGAAATTGTCGATGCCGTTGGCGACAAGATAGACGTGATTTGCGATGGCGGCATCATGCGGGGCACGCACATCCTCAAGGCGCTCAGCGTCGGCGCAAAGGCCTGTTCCGGCGGGCGCCTCTATCTCTATGCTCTGGCGGCGGCGGGTAAGCCTGGCGTATCCCGGGCTGTGCGCTTGCTTCGCGACGAAGTGGAACGCGACATGCGGCTCATGGGGATCCGATCCGTTGACCAGCTGTCACGCGAAAACTTGCGCTGGCGCTAGAGCCTATTGAGGCTTGCAGTATCGCTGGCGTTCGTCCGGCGCAGCGCGGAGCCGTGTCTCAAGGTAATAGGCGATCAGGCCATCGGTGTTTTTTT
Organism: Aquisediminimonas profunda; assembly: GCF_019443285.1. Classification (GTDB taxonomy): domain Bacteria; phylum Pseudomonadota; class Alphaproteobacteria; order Sphingomonadales; family Sphingomonadaceae; genus Aquisediminimonas; species Aquisediminimonas profunda. Next base: position 82,148 of record NZ_CP080327.1, on the reverse strand, counting down.
CGGCCGGAATGAAGACTGATGCATCGCGTCTCCAACCTGCGATGCAGGCCGCATTGGCGGCATTGCTTGCTGCGCAATCGAGCAGATTGGTGAAGGCACGTCTCCATTTGAGGAACTGCGGCTTGTTCATGGGTGCTCCGTGACCGGGAACCAGGATCCGGAAGTTTCGGGCTGCGATGCTGTCTAGCGCCTTGCGCCATCCTTCGGGGCAAGCCGTATCCAGGTACGGTGCGGCGGCAACCACAAGGTCGCCTGCAATCAGGACGCGGGATCGATGGTCGTAAAGCCAAACGTCTCCCTCTGTCGCAGCAAATGGTGCAAGATTCAGTTCGAGCTTTCGGCCTCCAATTCCTGTTGAAGTGCTGCCGGTGACAGGGATCGAGGGGCGAAGCGCCCCGGGATTGTCGATTGCGGCCATGTCCAGCGCTATGTCTTCTGCTATTTCAGGCGATGCCTTGCCTGAGCGCAGATAGGCTTCGGCATCGGCGCGGCTTGTCCGCAAGAAGCCTCGCAGTGCCCCGTCCACAGCATTGCTCGCATAGAGCGGCGCTGCTGGAAAAGCAGCGCGAATTTCCTCATTCCCGCCGCTGTGGTCCAGATGCCAGTGCGTGTTGATAATGGCGGCGATTGGCTTGCCACGAAGTCTTGCAAAGGCGAGAATCGCCTCCTGATGTGCTCTGTGACGACCAGTGTCGACAAGGATCAATCCTTGCGGGGCATCGATCAGGATGGAATTGCCGTCTGGTTGTCGGCCTGCTGCATTGGATCCCGACACCAGCCTGATGCCGGGGGCGACGTCAATCGGATCGGCATGCGCAACGCTTGCAACCAGAACCCCAACGGCGACCAGGAAAGGCTTCAACATGCCTTGTCATCACCACGTGTTTATCCGGATGCAATCGACCAACGATGAACCTGCGTTGCGCGTCGACAGGTGAATTGATCGTGCTACTTTGGATCGGCAACCTGTGCCAGCGCAGCGGCGATCCGTTTACACAGGTTCTGCCAAGGTTCATCTTGGCCGTGCCATTGAGCATCGGTCAGAACAACACAAAGGGTAACATCATGATACGCAAGTTTCTTACATTATCGACGATGACGGCAATTGCCGCGTCTGCACTTGTTGTGCCTACTGTGTCGGCGTCTGCCAGGGATCACCAGTATCGCGAATGGCGCGGCAAGGATGGCCGTACCTATTGCCGCAAGTCGGACGGAACAGTCGGTCTGGTCGTCGGCGCGGCGGGCGGCGCGCTCGTCGGGCGTGCGATCGATACGCGCGGCGAACGCGCGACCGGCACAATCCTCGGTGCCGCTGCCGGCGCCCTGATCGGTCGCGAAGTCGCAACCAAACGGCGCTGCCGTTGATGGAATAGCCACCCTGAAGCGCACGGTTCCTTAACCGGAACCGTGTAGGGCGGGGGCATGCTTCCATTTTTCCGCTATTCCTGGATTTTCCGCAGTCGCTGGATGGCCCTGCTCTGGGCGGCCGGAATTTGCTGGATGGCCGTGGAATGGGTTGGCCCCGACCCGCAGGACGGCAACTCCGCAGCGGTGGCAACAGACGCAACCGGCGCCCAGATTTCACCCGACGATGTGAAGCGCATCGAGGACGGCCTGAAAAACTTGTGATCTCTACTCCATTGCCACCTGCGCCGACACGGCTATGCTCGCATCAAAAATCAGGGGCATGGGGATGGGTAAGAAGGGTTTGGTCGCGCGACTGCTGACGGCTGTCATTGATTACTGGTTCAGCCGTCAAGGCTGGACGGTTGAGGGGCGCGCGGTTGAGCCTCGCAAGTTCGTCATCATTGCCGCACCCCATACCAGCAACTGGGACTTCGTCTATTTTGTCGGCGCGTCAAAGCGGCTCAATCTCCACTTGTCGTTCATGGGCAAGAAGTCGCTCTTTCGTTGGCCCTTTGGGAAAATGATGCGCGAAATGGGCGGCATTCCTGTCGATCGCAGCAAGTCGGGGAATTATGTCGACGCGATGATCGCCGAATTCGCGAAACGATCGGAATTCATGCTGACCATTGCGCCCGAAGGAACGCGCGGCAAGGTTCGTCAATGGCGGACGGGCTTCTACCACATAGCAGTAGGCGCAGGGGTGCCGCTGGTGTGCGGCGTGATGGACTACAAGCGCAAGGTGGTGGGCCTCGGTCCGGCAATCTGGCCGACGGGCGATTATGCAAAGGACATGGAGCAGGTGACTGCCTATTACAGCCAATGCACCCCGAAGTTTCCAGAGCGCGGCAATCCCGGAGTCATCACGGAGAGCAAGAGCGCCTAGTCAGGGCGCCCGGTTTCGACAAGTTTGAGCAAGCGGCGATGCTGTTCGGCAATGACCCCGTCAACGGCCGGGGCCAGTTCGGTCAATGCCATTCTGGAATAGCCGCCGACGACATATTCGAACGTCACTGTGCTTGTGCCGTCCTTTCCGGGCACAATCTTCATGGTCAGGGTGCCGGACAGCGCTTCACTTTGGAGCGGGCCAAACGCCCCTGAGAGCCGGAGCATGCTGGCGGGCCTGGCAAAGACGACGCGCGCATGTTCGACGAACCCGGAATGCGGCAAGGCCTCGCAGAAACAGCCACCCTGTTTGATCGTCATCGAAAAATTTCGGGCGTCCCCGGTCCAGCTGTGCGCCTTGTTCCACCACCGCTCTGGGTGGACCAGAGCCGCCCAGACCGCTTCGGGACTGGCGCGGACTTCGCCTGTCTCCAGAACGGCAAAGCCGGACGTGTCAGCCTGCATCACCTTGGCATATGCGGGCGCGGATGTTGCGCTGATCGCGAGGCTTGCCAGCACACACTTCACCACGCCTGACATAGGGTTCTCCACCCGTTCGGTGCCCAAAGGTCGAGCCTGTACCGCCAGCTCTAGTTTCGGAACGAGGGATCGATCCGGTCGAGCTTCCTTATCAAGGCGGGCCAGGCGAGGCGCTGGGCAACCATGGCCATGCCGGCACCGCTCGACTGGGTTTCGACCTTCTCGGGCGTGCCTTGCGGCGGATTGTACAAATTCTCGCGTCCGGCAGACAGCATCTTCACCTGTGCGTCGCAGGCACGTTCAAGGAAATAGAGGCGCAGGAAACAGTCTCCAACGGTTTGGCCGACTGCCAATGTGCCGTGGTTCCGCAGGATCATGGCGGTCTTGTCACCCAGATCCTCGACGAGCCGTTCGCGCTCTTCGAGGTCGGTGGCGATGCCTTCATACTCGTGGTAGGCGACATTATGGCGCGCGATCATGGCCGTCTGCGTGTGCGGCAGCAGCCCTTCGGCCATCGCGCTCACGGCCTGCCCCGCAGGCGTGTGGAGATGCATCACGGCATGGGCATCTTCGCGGGCCATATGGATCGCGGAATGAATGGTGAAGCCCGCTGGGTTGACCGGGTGCGCAGAGGGCACCACCGGATTCCCTTCGACATCGATCTTGACCAGTGACGATGCCGTGATCTCCTCGAACATCATGTCATAGGGATTGATCAGGAAATGATGTTCCGGACCCGGAACGCGCGCGGACAGGTGCGTGAAGATGAGATCATCCCAGCCATAAAGCGCGACGAGACGGTAAGCCGCTGCCAGATCGACGCGGATGGCCCATTCCTCTTCGCTGACGGCGCCTCTGATATGATCGTCATTTGCGGGCATTGCTGCTGTGGCCATTGCGGAGTCTCCTTTTCCTCGCGATTTCGTATCACAAGTTGCCGTGAACGTCAGCCCAGCAATGTATCAAGCCAGCGCTCCGCCAAAAGGGCAGCTTCTGCGGGCGTGAAAGGCGCGGATCCGAGGCTCAGTTCGAGCCAAAGCCCGTCGATCAGGGCGGTCAATGCCACAGCGGTCAGGCGATGATCCCGTGCTTTCGAATCGACTGCGGCAATCAGCGTTTCCAGCCCTTCGCGATAGTCGCGATAGATTTCGGCATGGACGGCAGCGATGGCCGCATCTGTCTTGGTGAGGCTCCAGAAGGCCAGCCAGGTTGCAAGCAGGTCAGGGCTTGCGATCGGCGGCCGAAAACTCGCGGTCAGATAGGCCAGAAGCCGGGCGCGCGGCGTCTGGTCCGCCTGGGCTACTGCCGCATCCAGAGCAGCGGCAACTTGCGCACCGGTCCAGCGATAGGTTTCGCAGATCAGGGCATCGATGCCGCTGAAATAGTGGCGCAAAAGCCCCGGAGAGACGCCGGCCTCGGTACAGATCGTTCGCACCGATGTTCCGCTCGGTCCCAGGTTGGCAAGGCAGCGCGCGCATGCCGCCACCAGGCTCTGGCGGCGCGCATCGGGTTCGGCGCGGACAAAGGATTGCCTCGGGCTCGTCATATTGTTATACGAACGTATAGCAAGGGATCACATATGGCAACCAGAATTGAATCGACCGTAACCAGTATCGACTCGCTCGAGGGGATGAGCCTGCCCGGTTGGGTTTATCATGATCCTGACTTCTTCAAGGCCGAAATGGCTGCGGTCATTCGCCCGAGCTGGCAGGTCGTCTGTCATGTGAACGACATCGCGCAGCCAGGAGACTGGCACGGGCTGGATTACCTCGGTGAAAGCATCATCGTCATCCGCGGCGACGATCTGAAGGTTCGCGCGTTCTTCAATGTCTGCCGCCATCGCGCTTCGCGTGTTGTCGATGGCTCCAGCGGTTGCGCCAGGAAGCTGGTCTGTCCCTATCATGGCTGGGCCTATGAAAAGGACGGCCGACTGACCGGTGTTCCGGGCAAAGGCGACTATCCCGGGCTAGAGATGGGGACGCTCGGTCTCAAGCCGGTCGAACTCGAGATCTGGCAGGGCTTCGCCTTTGTGCGGCTGGAAGGGGGCGGGCCAAGCGTTGCGCAGATGATGGCGCCCTATGAAGCGATGGTTGCCCCATATCGCTTTGAAGAGATGGAAGCGCTTGGCCGGGTGACGTTGCGTCCGCGCGCGGTCAACTGGAAGAATGTTGGCGACAATTATTCGGACGGGCTTCACATTCCGATCGCCCACCCTGGTCTGACCCGGTTATTCGGACGCGGATACGGAATCGAGGCAAACGAGCATGTCGACCGGATGTGGGGCGATCTTGTGGAGCGGCCGTCGGCCAATGTGTCCGAACGTGCCTATCAGAAGTTCCTGCCGCCCGTTCCGCACCTGCCGGAGAATCGCCAGCGGCATTGGCTCTATTTCAAGCTCTGGCCCAATGTCGCGTTCGACATCTACCCGGATCAGGTCGATTTCATGCAATTCCTCCCAGTTTCCGCGACGGAAACTCTGATCCGCGAGATCAGCTACGTCCTGCCAGATGACAGGCGCGAGATGAAGGTGGCGCGCTATCTCAACTGGCGGATCAATCGACAGGTCAATGCCGAGGATACTGCCCTTATCGCGCGGGTTCAGGCCGGGATGGAAAGCAGCAGCTATTCCCCGGGTCCGCTCGGCGAAAGCGAAGTGTGCTTGCGCAGCTTTGCCCGCAAGCTGCGTCGGCTCTTGCCCGAGGCGCGACATGAAACAAAGCCAGCAGGCTATGGGAGCGCCCGATGACCTATGATGTCGTGATCATCGGGGCCGGCCATAATGGTCTGGTCTGCGCCTTCTATCTTGCACGGGCCGGGTTGAAGGTCCGCATCGTCGAGCGCCGCGATACGGTGGGCGGTGCGGCCGTGACCGAGGAATTCCATCCCGGTTTCCGCAATTCGGTGGCAAGTTACACAGTGAGCCTGCTCCAGCCCAAAGTCATCGCAGACATGAAGCTGGCCGATCATGGCTATCGGGTGATCGAACGGCCGATCTCCAACTTTCTTCCCCAGGAAGACGGAGGGTATCTCAAGCTCGGCGGCGGCCTTGAACGGACGCAGGCAGAGTTCCGCAAATTTTCGGAGCATGATGCCAAGGTCCTGCCGGACTATTATGAATCGCTGGAATCCGTGGCAGATGTCCTGCGTGACCTTGCGATGAAATCGCCGCCCAATCTTGGCGACGGGATCAAGACACTGATCGATGGCGCGCTGCAGGGCAGGGCGCTTGCCAAACTGTCGCTCAGCAAGCAGCGCGACGTGCTGGACCTGTTCACCAAGAGCGCCCGGACGCTGCTGGATGGCTGGTTCGAAAGCGAGGCGGTCAAGGCCGCTTTCGGGTTCGATGCGGTCGTCGGCAACTATGCCTCTCCCGATACACCGGGCAGCGCCTATGTCCTGCTCCACCACGTCTTTGGTGAAGTGAATGGGAAGAAAGGCGCGTGGGGCCATGCCATCGGCGGCATGGGCGCCATCACGCAGGCGATGGCCAAGGTCTGTCAGGCCGCTGGCGTCGAGATCAGCCTTGAAGCGCCCGTTTCGCGCGTCCTGGTCGATGGCGGCAAGGTGGCCGGGGTCCGTCTTGAAAGCGGAGAGGAAATTCCGGCCTCTCGGGTCATCTCCAATATTGGACCGAAGCTTCTCTATGAGCGCATGTTTGCCGATGGCGATCTGACCGACGAATTCAAGCGGCGGATCCGCGGATTCAAGGTCGGCTCAGGCACGTTCCGGATGAATGTCGCGCTCAGCGAATTGCCGCGCTTTACCTGCCTTCCGGAGCCGGGCGAGCATCTGCAATCCGGCATCATCCTCGCACCGACGCTCGACTATATGGACCGGGCCTTTGCCGATGCGAAAGTGCAGGGCTGGTCGCGCCAGCCGATTGTCGAGATGCTCATCCCGTCCATTATCGATGACAGTCTCGCTCCTCCGGGACAGCATGTTGCGAGCCTGTTCTGCCAGCAGTTCGCGCCTGTCCTGCCTGACGGGCGGGACTGGGATGCCGAGGAGGATGCTGCGGCTGACACGATCATCGATACGGTCGAACACTATGCCCCCGGCTTCCGCAAGTCGATCCTCGGAACGATGAAGCTTTCGCCCAAGGGGCTTGAACGCAAGTTCGGACTGGCGGGCGGAGACATCATGCACGGCGCCATGTCGCTCGACCAACTCTGGTCTGCGCGCCCCGTTCTTGGTCACGGGGCCTATCGCGGGCCGTTCAAGGGGCTCTACATGTGCGGGGCAGGATCACATCCGGGCGGAGGAGTGACCGGCGCTCCGGGCCACAATTGCGCTCAGGAAGTGCTGGCGGACAGATCGTTTACCGGCAGGCTGCTCCGGCGCGCCCACCAGTAAAGGGGCAGTCCGGAGACCATCAGGACAACGCTGAGCCCACTTGCCACTGGACCGGCGCCCCAAAGGCTCCAGACCCCGAAGAGGAGCCCGGCGACAGCATAAGGCACTGCGATCTTTTGTTTGAGTGCAACACAGGCGCAAGCAAGGTAGAGCCAGAGTGTAACGGACGTGGTCAACAGCGCCATGAACGTAAACAGCCCTCCCATGGTCTGGCTGCTGTTGGCAAAGATAAGGATGCTGCCAAGAACTGTCGCCGCCAGCAGGCCGTTGACGGGGACTCCATTTTCGCGCGTCTTTCCGAACCAGGCCGGCATCATCCTGCGTCTGGCCATTTCGAGTGGCACCTCGCCCTGCACGAGTGTCCAGCCGTTGACCGCTCCGATTGCGCTGATTGCGGCAAACAGCGCGACCAGAGAAGCAGGCCCCGGGGACCAGAATGTCGATACAAACAGTTCGAACGGCGCATTCGATAGCGCAACCTTGTCGGCCGGGAGCATCAGCGTGATCCCGGAACAGACGATCAGGTAAATGATGCCGGTGAAAAGCGCGCCATAGAAGGTGGCCCGCGCAACGTTGCGCTGGGGGTTGTCGATCTTGTGTGACGCGGCACAGGCGGCTTCGAAACCCACCATGGCCCAGAGTGTCATCGCGGCGGCGGCATTGACGGACGGCAGGGACAATCCTTCGGCCGGGTAAGGCGCAAGCGCTGTCATGCCCTGTTGCGACAGGACAAGGCCAATCACTATGGCCACCACAACAAGCGGCGTGAGCTTCAGCACTGTGGTGACGACCTGAAAGGAACCTGCCGACCGCACGCCCAGCAGGTTGATGCCCGTCATGAGCCAGATCACGCCAAGCGCAGCGAGAGACGGATGGGCGCCAAGCAAGGGCCAGAAGCTTGCCATGTAGGAAACAGCGCCAACCGCAATGGTCACGCAACCTGTCCAGACCGAAACCCAGAAACTGAACCCGATCAGGAATCCGGCCAGGGGGCCGAAGCTGTGTTCGACGAGTTCGGCTGGCCCGATTGCGCGCTCATGACTGGCGCTCAGCCTCGCCAGAACATGGGCAAGGCACAACGCCCCTGCAATTGTGATGACCCATCCCGCAATCGCGTTCCAGCCAAAGGGCGCCAGGCCTTGCGGCAACAGGAAGACGCCCGATCCGACCATGTTGCCCATGACCAGAGCAATGGCCATCCAGATGCCGAGCTTGCCCGATGCCACAGTGGCCTGATCGTTGGAGTGTGACATCTGTATGGCCATCATGACGGCCAATACCCCCTCCCGCAAGCGGGAGGGGGAAGTTTCGTCAGAACTTGCTGCCGACCCTCAGGCCGATCGTGCGCGGCGTGATGGGGACGATATAGGTCCTCAGGCACGCGCCGCACTGGGCAAAGCGGGAGATCTGGCCCCGCTCGTCAAAGGCGTTGTCGATGAATGCCTCGACCGAGAACATTCCGAATTCGGCCCCGAACGAGAATGATGCAGTGGTATAGGCCTTCAGGTCACCCAGCTGCGCCGCCGGGCTGTAGGTAAGCCCGGTACCCGTCTGGGTCGCAGCGGTCCGGATATCGGACGATGCGGAGCTTTGGTGCGAGACAACGGCCTGCACATGGCCCTTGGAGCTGCCGAGCGGGAAGGAATAGCGGGCGTTGCCGCTTACCTTGAACTTGGGCGTTACAGGAAGCCTGGTTCCTTTTGGAGCCGCGATGAAGTTGCCGCCTGTGGAACATGTGAATGTCGGATCATCCACCGAGCACAGGTTCTGGCGTGTCTTGGCGTCCGTATAAGCGGCAGCCGCGTTCAACGTCAGCGCACCGAGATTGGCCGTCGCGTCGACTTCGATACCGCGGATGCGGGCATTCGGACCATTATGGATTTCGGTGAAGCTGTTTTGCCCAAGGAAGGAGAATTGGAAGCTCTTCCATTGCTGCTGATAGATTGCACCGTTGAACCGCAATTTTCCATCGGCAAGCGTGGTCTTCCAGCCGAGTTCAAAGTTGGTCAGATAGTCCGGTGCATAGGGCGGAATGGTGCCGCGACGGTTGATGCCGCCGGGCCGGAAGCCCCGTGACCATGTGCCGTAGAGCAGGACCTTGTCGGCCGGCTTCCAGGTCAGGTTGAGCCGATGCGTGAAGCCATCGCCTGTCGTAGACTTAGGTTTCAGTCCGCCGTTCGCAAAAGTAGCGAGATTGGTGCACGGCGATCCAGCGACTGCCGGAGGCAGCAAAGTGCCCGCCGGATTGTTGCGAACCGTACTGCCGTCGCTGTTGAAACATCCCGCAACGCCCGTGCGCGAACTGCCCGCTCCGTTGTAGGGCGGGCCGGCGGGATTGCGGCCAAAGCCGAAGAAGCCGATCAGGCTGTTGTCATATTTGAAAACGCGTCCCCCCGCCGTCAGCGTGAGATTGTCGAGGATATCAAAGCTGGCTTCACCAAAGGCGGCATAGTCGCGGTCGACGCGATGCTGCTGGGTGAGCCACAATGTGCCGGGGATGCCATTCACGGAGAGGGCAGGGTCAAGGTTTGCGACTTGATAATCTTGATGGATGGCATTTGTCTGGCGTTGGTAGAATGCACCAGCAACCACGCGGAACCGCTTATCCTGCGGAGATGCGATCCGGAATTCCTGGCTCAGCTTCTTGAAGTGGTCCGACCCAAGCACCTTCTGGCGTGGGTCGATGGTGTTGCCCAGAGCATCGGTGAAATAGAAATAGCCCGCGATGCCGCCACTGGATGAATAGAGATTGTCGTAGGTTTCGGCATAGTCGGTATAGTCGCTCGACGATGACCGCTTCCGATCGAGATAGGCGCCCGCATAGGTCAGGTCCCAATTGCCAAGCTTGCCTTCAATCGTCAGCGCCGCCTGAAGATAGCGGTCCTTGCCGAATTCAGGGAAGAAATGCTGAACCTTGAGATCTCCTACGCTCGGATCGAACCCATAGGAGCCGTGCGTCTTCTGTTCCTGGTAAAGAACTGTCGGCGTAGCCGTCCAGTTGTCATTGAGATCGATTTTCAGCGCCGCACGTCCGCCATAGGTCTCGGTATCATTGTAGTTCTTCTTCACGAACCCGGCGTTATTGACCGTGATTCCACCTGGTGTGGGCAGGAAGCTGCGCGAACCAAGCACGTTGTCGATAAATCCGGCGTCACGCTGATAGAAGCCGACGCCGCGAAACGCGATGCTGTCGCTAATCGGCGCATTGATCATGCCTTCAAGCTTGCCGCCGACGCCGCCTTTGTGAACCGTGTTCAGTTCGCCATCGACCCGGCCCTCAAAACCGGCCGTGGAGGGCTTGTTGGTGATGATGCGGATGGTTCCGGCTTCGGATGATGCGCCATAGAGCGTGCCCTGCGGGCCTGCGAGGCTCTCGATGCGGGCAATGTCATAGATATGGACATCAAGCGTGCCGCCAATGGTCGTGACGGGCTGTTCGTCCAGATAGACACCGACCGAGGGCAGGGATCCGGAATGGTTGCCGTCGCCGCCCGAAGCGACGCCGCGCATATACACCGTCGTCGAGCCAGGCGCCGAGGTCTGGAATGACACGGACGGAAGCTGTTGGGAATATTGATTGAAGTTCGAAATCCCGAGTTGGTCGAGCTTCTTGGTGCCCAGCGCCTGCACGCTGATCGGCACGTCCTGAAGGTTTTCCTCGCGCTTCTGTGCAGTGACGATGATGTCATCGCTCGAACTGGCTTCTTCTTCAGCGGCTGCCTGCGCATAAGCAGGCGATGTGGCAAGCATGGTTGTACCAAGCAGCGCGACAAGCGCGTGGCGACGAGCAGATTGATTCCGGAAATTCATGGTCACTCCCCTGACGGAATTACGTGGCTCGACTGTGAGTCAGCCAGCCAGCTTCGTCAACGTAAACCGGGCAAATTCAGCTATTTTGATCATTGGTATTGTATAAAAGCCACAGGGCACGGAACATTGAAGTTGCGCGAAGCGCAACCGAAACCTGTTTGCTGCTGCCTTTGATTTCTGCCGAACTGCTCCATTCAACCCCGGTTAAGCACGGCTCGCGGATATGGTTCGGGACTGATAGGTGTGTAACACCCGACTCGCGTGTGAAAGGGATGAAGATGTCAAAGTTGAGGATTGTTGCCCGGTTTGCTGCGCCTTTGGCGCTCGTTGCGCTGTCGGCCTGCGCGGCAACGCCATTCAAGGCAGAGGTCAATCGCTTTCAGTTGATGCCGGCACCGCAAGGCCAGAGTTATTTTGTGAAGGCCGACGATCCACGCCTCGTCGGGAGCCTCGAGTTTTCGCAATATGCCGATCTGGTCGGAAAGAAGCTCTCGGCACTCGGCTATCAACCTGCCGCTGATGCGGATCACGCAACGCTCCTTGTCAATTTCGATTATGGCGTCGATACCGGACGCGAGAAGATCCGCTCAGTCCCTGGCAGCGGCTTTGGTTATGATCCGTTTTATGGGCCCGGTTTTGGACGGCTCTATTATCCATATGGCTACCCTTATTATGGCGGCTATCGGCGGGGCTTCATTTACGGCTTCAACGATCCCTTCCTCTTCGGATCCGGCTTCGATCAGGTTGAGAGCTACACCGTCTACACCAGCAGCGTCAGCATGGTGATCAACCGCAAGGCTGACGGACAGCGTGTATTCGAAGGCAGTGCCAAGGCACTCTCGCGCGATGACAATCTGACCTATCTTGTGCCCAATCTGGTGGAAGCGATTTTTACTGGATTCCCGGGCAATTCGGGTGAAACGGTCAAGATCACCATCGCACCGCCGCCAAAGAAGTAACGATGAGTGGCAGAGGCGGCCCGATGGCCGTCTCTTGCCTGCCTTATGCGGAAGCGCGTGACATCCCGCGCGACATTTGCGTAAGCGCCCCGAGCATGGCCTCGACAAGCGGTGCATCGCTGACTGTTTCGCGCAAAGCGCGTGACATGGCGGAAACCCACTGATCAGCAGTTTCACGGGTCACGCCAAGCCGGGCATGCGCAGACATGACGCAAGCTCCGGGCCGTTGCTCGAACCAGTCCCTTGGCCCTCCCATCCATGCGGTCAGAAAATCGGTCAGGGAAGCGCGCATCGGCGTCAGATCCGCAGCGTGCATGTGGCGGAGCGCGGCATAGGCCGGATCCTGATCCATCAAGGTATAGAACCGGTCGACGACCCTCGCCAGACGTACCCGCCCGCCAATGCGTTCAAACGGCGATTCGGCATTTGGTTTGCTGTTGGCCATATGTGTCCACTCCTTCCCGACGCTCGCATTGCACGCCAGCGCCAGCCAGAGCATTGATGCAGATCAAGCAGGCGAGATCGATTGCAGCGCAGTGGCAAGCGATTCACACATTGAACCGGAACAGCAGCACGTCCCCATCCTGCACGACATACTCCTTGCCTTCCGAGCGCAGCTTGCCCGCGTCGCGGGCTCCGGCCTCTCCCTTGCAGGCAATGTAGTCGTCATAGGCAATTGTTTCGGCACGGATGAACCCGCGTTCGAAGTCCGTGTGGATCACTCCCGCAGCCTGTGGCGCCTTTGATCCCTTGGTTACAGTCCAGGCGCGAGTTTCCTTCGGGCCGCAGGTGAAGAAGGTGATGAGATGGAGCAGCGCATAGCCTGCCCGAATAACGCGAGTCAGGCCCGTCTCGGACAGTCCCAGATCGGCCAGGAACTCGCCACGATCTTCGGGAGGCATGGTGACGATTTCTGCCTCGATAGCCGCAGAGACCACTACCGCCTCCGCGCCTTCGGCCTTGGCCTTCTCAAACACGCGGGCGGACAGCGCGTTGCCATTTGCCGCGGAGGCCTCATCGACATTGCACACGTAAAGCACCGGCTTTGATGTCAGCAACTGCGCAAGGTCAAGCGTTCGGCGTTCTTCCTCATCCTTTGGAACCGTCAGTCGCGCCGGCTTGCCTTCGCGCAGAAGTTCAAGCGCTTGCCCAAGTACGGAGGCCGCAATTTTTGCGTCCTTGTCTCCCTGCGCGGCCTTTTTCTGAAAGGCGGGAACACGCTTTTCGAGACTTTCCAGATCGGCCAGCATCAGTTCGGTCTCGACGGTTTCCGCGTCTGAAATCGGATCGATCCTGTTGTCGACATGCTGGATATCGTCATTCTCGAAACAGCGCAGGACATGAACGATTGCATCGACTTCACGGATGTTGGCGAGGAACTGGTTGCCCAGACCTTCGCCCTTGCTCGCGCCGCGAACCAGACCGGCGATGTCGACGAAGCCAAGCTGTGTCTCGATGATCTTCGCGCTGCCTGCAATTGCTGCAAGGGCCGCCATGCGCGGATCGGGCACCGCAACGTTCCCGATGTTCGGTTCGATTGTGCAGAAGGGATAATTCGCTGCCTGCGCCGCAGCAGTCTCGGTGAGCGCATTAAACAGTGTCGATTTGCCAACATTTGGCAGCCCGACAATTCCGCAACGAAAACCCATTTCTTATTCCTGTTCCTGAAGTCTCAGCGCGACTTCGCTCATGAAACGCGCGTCATCGCCTTTGGCCAGCCAGGGCGCTTCCGCTGCGACTGCGCCGAGCATGGAGGCCAAGGCATCAATTTCGGATTTTGCAAAGTTTCCAAGCACATGGCCCGTAACCCGTTCCTTGTGCCCGGGATGGCCAATGCCCAAGCGCACGCGACGGAAGTCTGCGCCAATATGGGCGTCGATCGACCGAATGCCATTGTGCCCGGCTGTGCCGCCTCCGGTCTTCACCTTCACCCGAAAGGGATCGAGATCGAGCTCATCATAGAATGTGGTGACGTCACCGGGCTCAAGCTTGAAGAAGCGCATCGCTTCTCCCACGCTTCGCCCACTTTCGTTCATGAACGTTTGTGGCTTGAGAAGGAGGATCTTCTCATCCCCGATCCGTCCCTCGGACGTCAGCCCCTGAAAACGCAGTTTCCAGGGGCCGAAACGATACATGTCCGCCAGAACGTCGGCGGCCATGAATCCGATATTGTGCCGGTGCATGGCATAGGATGCGCCCGGATTGCCAAGGCCTGCCCAGATTTGCATCAGCGCGTCCGGGAATGGCGCCGGGGATTACTCCCCGTCGCCTTCGGTCTTGGTCGTATCGCCTTCGGCCGATTTCAGGCCTGACGGCGCAACGACTGTTGCAATCGTGAAGTCACGATCCGTGATAGCGCTCGTGGCGCCAGCCGGAAGGTTGACCTGCGAAATGTGGATCGAATCGCCGACATCAAGGCCATTCAACGAAATTTCGACCTCTTCTGGAATGTTGGCTGCATCACAGATCAGCTCGAGTTCGTGACGGACAATGTTGAGCACACCGCCGCGCTTGATACCCGGTGAGAGGGTTTCATCCGTAAAGTGAACCGGCACTTCGACATGGATCGTCGCATGCTCCGAAATGCGCAGGAAATCGGCATGAAGCGGACGTTCCGTAACCGGATGGAATTGCACATCCTTCGGGATGGTGCGCACCGGCTTGCCGCCGACATCGATCATCACGACAGAATTGAAAAAATGGCCGGTCATCAGCGCTTTCATCAGCGCCTTTTCTTCGACATGGACGCCCTGCGGGGCTTCCTTGTTGCCGTAAATGACGGCGGGTACGCGGCCTTCGCGACGCAGAACTCGGGAGGCTCCCTTGCCAGCCCGTTCGCGCGCATCGGCCGACAGTGTCAGCAGATCGCTCATATGTTATCTCCAGTTGGTAACAATCCCGACCACGCCTCCAGGGATGACCATGGACGGGAAGAGGGCGCCCTTAGGGGGAAAAGCCCCGATACGCAAGGCTGCAACTGAAAGGGCCCGCCGGCTGGAAGCCGACGGGCCCTTGTCTGGGAGGTTTGGCGAGCCGATCAGGCGCCGACGACGAAGGCCACCAGAAGAAACTGTGCCCCAAGTGCGACAGCAAGGCTCGCGGACCGCAACGCAATAGACATGCGAAGTTCCTTTCACTTGCTTTCTTCAAAACGGACAATTCCGTTTCGATGAGCAACTTATGCTGCAAGTGCTAAGAAAATGCAAACGTGTTACATGCAATCGTGATTGCAGAAATTGCAATCAGTCTGAAAGCGTCGTTGAGGCCGTATCGGTCAGGTCCCTTACATACCGGTTGTGCGCGTCAACAAGAATGACCTTCGGAGGAATGGGAACGTCGGTCATTTCGAAGCCCATGATAATCACCTGCTCACCCTTCGATATCAAATGAGCGGCTGCGCCATTGATTTCTATAGCACCGGATCCCCGCGGTCCGGCGATCACATAGGTTTCCAGCCGAGCGCCTGATGTGTTCGACACAATCAGAACTTTCTCGTTCGCCCAAAGGCCCACCCGGTCACATAGGTCCAAATCAATGGTGACGCTGCCGATATAGGCAAGGTTTGCCTCGGTTACTGTCGCGTTGTGGATCTTGGAACGCATCACGAAACGCACATCAACCTCCTGCCTGAAACGCCCCAGCCAAGACCTGACCAACCATGCCCTGATGGATAATTATGCCGAAAAGGCCTGGATACCGGTAATCGCGCGGCCAAGTATGAGGGCATGGACGTCATGCGTGCCTTCGTATGTGTTGACCGTTTCAAGATTTATCGCGTGGCGAATGACATGGTATTCGGCAGAAATGCCGTTGCCGCCGTGCATGTCGCGAGCAATCCGCGCGATGTCGAGCGCCTTGCCGCAATTGTTCCTCTTGATGAGGCTGACCATTTCCGGAGACCATGCATCCGCGTCGATCGCCCGGCCAACAGTGATGGCGGCCTGAAGCCCAAGGGCAATCTCGGTCTGCATGTTTGCCATCTTGAGCTGCGGAATCTGGTTTGCAGCCAGTGGTCGGCCGAATTGCTTGCGGTCAAGCTGGTATTGCCGCGCTCTGTGGAAGCAGTCTTCCGCAGCGCCCATTGCGCCCCAGGCAATGCCATAGCGCGCCTTGTTGAGGCACCCGAACGGCCCCGACAATCCTTGCACGTTGGGAAGGAGATTTTCTTCCGGCACGAATACATTGTCGAGAACGATCTCGCCTGTGATCGATGCCCGCAGGCTCATCTTGCCTTCGATCTTCGGCGTCGAAAAACCTTCTGATCCGCGTTCGACGATGAAGCCACGGATGATCCCGCCTTCGTCCTTCGCCCACACAATGGCAATGTCGGCGATCGGTGAGTTGGTGATCCACATCTTTGCGCCGCTAACGCTGTAGCCTCCCGGAACAGCCTTGGCGCGGGTTTTCATGCTGGCAGGATCGGACCCGGCATCGGGCTCTGTCAGTCCGAAACAGCCCACAATCTCTCCGGTTGCCAGGCGGGGGAGGTATTTTTGGCGCTGCTCTTCAGAACCATAGGCATGAATCGGGTGCATCACGAGACTCGACTGCACCGACATGGCAGACCGATAGCCTGAATCCACGCGCTCTACGGCGCGACTGATCAAGCCATAGGCGACATGGCTCACCCCGGCGCAGCCATAGCCTTCGATTGTCGCGCCAAGCAGGCCAAGCTCACCCAGTTCGTTCATGATCTCGCGGTCAAACCGCTCTTGAAGCGTTGCGGAAACTACGCGCGGAAGAAGCTTTTCCTGTGCATAGGCTTCTGCGGTATCGCGCACGAGCCGCTCATCTTCGGTCAGTTGTGCATCGAGATTGAAGGGATCGTCCCAGCGGAAAGGTGTAAATTTAGCCATGCCGCGCGCATTGGCACAATTGGCAACACGGGACAACCGGGGCAATATGGTGCTGTATAGAAGTGGAGAGTCGCACATGGCCCGCGCACGCTGCCTGTTGATCCTGGGCTTGCTCCTGCTCACCGCTGCGTCGCCGGCGCGAAACCATTATTACTGGTTCCCGGCGGCACCGGACGGAACACCGCGCGCCTGGGCCGTTCTGTTGCCCCGTGCCGAGGGACTGGGAAAACTTGCACCGGGCAACCAGTATTGGGATCTGGCGCATTGGCTCAATGCCCGTGGCATTGATGCCCTCGTGGTCGACTATGCCAATGCGGCGTCGCAAGTGCCCGACGCCAAAGGCAAGACGGGACAGAAGATCGCCGCAATTGTTCGCGACGCACTGGCAGACGCCCGGGAACAGCAGCGCATGGACGCGCGGTGCCCCGGCGTTGCCATCGGCTGGTCGCGCGGGGCGGAAGGCGCGTTGACGCTTGCGACTGCGGAAGAAGGCAGCAGCCAAGGCTTCAAGGGCGCGGTTGCCTATTATCCTTCCGTACGGTCGCAGGAGCGTCCCTGGCGACAGCGTCTGCCCGTAATTGCCCTGCAGGGCGATGCCGATGGCATTGCACCAGCGTCATCCTTGCAGTCCTTGGTCACTGGGCGCGTGCCGACACAGGCCGAATTTGAAGTGCGTTTGTATCCGGGAGCACGGCATCGCTTCGATGTTGCGCATCCTGTCGACAATCCGACTGGAAAGACACCCGGAGATTTTGATTCGACAGCGAGCGCGGATGCGCTCGCCGCAATCGCGTCATTTCTCGACCGCCACGCAATCTCGACGGCACAGTGCGCGCGCGGCTAGAAACTCTTGTCAATCACCGCGCGCGCAATTCCCGGAAAATCGCAGAACAGTCCGTCGATTCCTTCCGCCAGGAACAGCCTCACCTCTTCGGCAAGGTCGCCCGCGCTGCGGGGATTGATGCCCTTCCTGAGCCCCAACGGCAGAAAATAGTTTTCGGCGCGGAAAGTCCAGGGGTGAACCTCAAGGCCTGCCGAATGGCATCTTGCGACAAGCCCGGTTGAACCATCCAGAGCGCCGAGCAAGGTCCGGCGGATGATCAGGTCCTTTGCCGGACCGATGCCGGCGGCATAGCGTGCGACGGATTTCAGTCCTTCGTCGGCAAGTATCTCGGCATAGGTGGTTTCCGGCCTGTCTGCAGGGCCGCCGTCCGCATCGACCAACTGGATCAGGCGCAACCCGGTCTTTGAAGAAAGCGCAATCAGGTTCCCGACCTCGAACGACTGGATGAAGACAGGATCGCCCTTCTCGGTGTATCCCGCCCCTTCGAGTGCGGCGAGCAGCGGGCCTTCATGGGGCAGGCCGATCGAGGCAAAATAGCTCGGATGCTTGGTTTCGGGATAAAGGCCGATATCCCGTCCGGTCTCTTTCGATTTCGCCAAGGCGAGCGCGATGATTTCATCGAACGTCGGGATCGTGAACTGGCCGTCGTAGGCGGTATTTGCGGGACGAAGCTTGGGCAGCCTTTCTCTGGCGCGCAGTGTCTTCAACTCGGCAAGCGTGAAGTCTTCAGTGAACCAGCCTTTGACGCTGTGCCCGTCAATCACTTTTGTTGCCTTGCGCGATGCGAACTCGGGGTGGTCTGCAACATCGGTGGTGGTCGAAATCTCGTTCTCATGCCGCGCGACCAATATGCCGTCTTTTGTCAGCACCAGGTCCGGCTCGATGAAATCGGCGCCTTGCTCGATGGCAAGCGTGTAGGATGCAATCGTGTGTTCTGGCCGCTCCCCCGATGCGCCGCGGTGCGCGATGAGGATCGGGTGGTCAGCCAAGAACAGCCTCCCATTGCTCGGGCTTGAAGCCAACAAGCAAACCGCCAGGATGTTCGACGACTGGTCTTTTGATCATCGATGGGGATGCCAGCATCAGTGCGATGGCCTTGGCTTCATCGAGGCCGGTCTTGTCGCTCTCCGGCAATTTCTTGAACGTCGTGCCTACGCGATTGAGGAGCACGTCCCAGCCTGCCTGCCTCGACCAGGCAGCAAGTTTTGTGGCGTCAGCACCCTCCTTCTTGTAGTCATGGAAACTGTAAGCAAGCCCTTTCGCATCAAGCCAATTCCGCGCCTTTTTGACGGTATCGCAATTGGGAATGCCATAAAATGCAATGCTCATCGGCGCCTCTTTGCAGTGACTTCGATTTCTATTTTCATTTCAGGCTTTATGAGCTGGCACACAAGGCAGGTTGCAGCGGGCCTGATGGGGCCGAAAGCGGAACCGATCACTGGCACCATTTCGTCCCAGAAGGCTGGGTCAGTGATATAGTAGGTGACGCGCACCGTGTCCGCCAGAGCGAAGCCGCCTTCAGCAAGCGCCGCTTCGATGGTCTTGAGGGCATTCGCGGCCTGAGTTGCAACATCGTCAGGCATGACCCGCGTGACGGGATCATACCCCGTCGAACCGGCGACCCAGCACCAGTCGCCGTCGACCACTGCTCTTGAATATCCGGCCAGTGTCTCGAAAGGAGAACCTGAGGAAATGAGTGCGCGCGCCATAGCTTACCCTATTATTCCCATTCGATGGTGCCGGGCGGCTTGGACGTATAATCATAGACAACCCGGTTGATGCCCTTGACTTCGTTCACAATCCGCGTGGCTACGCGCGAAAGGAAGGCGCTTTCGAACGGATAGACGTCCGCCGTCATTCCGTCAGTCGAGGTAACGGCGCGCAGTGCGCAGACATAATCATAAGTCCGATAGTCGCCCATCACGCCGACGGTGCGCACCGGCAGAAGCACTGCGAAGGCTTGCCAGATTTCGTCGTAGAGTCCTGCCTTGCGGATTTCGTCGAGATAGACGGCATCAGCGAGTCGGAGAATATCGCAGCGATCCTTGGTCACCTCGCCGGGGATGCGAATGGCGAGGCCGGGGCCGGGGAAGGGATGCCTGCCGACAAAAATATCGGGCAGGCCCAGTTCACGGCCCAATGCGCGGACCTCATCCTTGAAGAGCTCGCGAAGCGGCTCCACCAATTGCATGTTCATCCGCTCGGGCAGTCCGCCAACATTGTGGTGGCTCTTGATCGTCACCGATGGCCCGCCGGTGAAGCTCACGCTTTCAATCACATCGGGGTAGAGCGTTCCCTGGGCTAGAAAATCGGCCCCGCCAATTTTGGCAGCTTCTTCTTCAAAGACCTTGATGAACTCGCCGCCGATGAACTTGCGTTTCGCTTCGGGGTCTGTGAGCCCGGCAAGGCCCATCATGAATCGGGCTTCGGCGTCCACATGGACAAGCTTGATGCCGTAATGTTCGCGGAACAGACTGACGACCTGTTCGGCTTCGCCCAGCCGCATCAGGCCATGATCGACGAAGACGCATGTGAGCTGATCGCCAATCGCTTCGTGGATCAGCACGGCCGCAACTGCAGAGTCGACACCGCCCGACAGCCCGCAAATGACGCGGCCATCTCCAACCTGGGCGCGAATGTCCGCAATCTTGGTTGAACGGAATTCGGCCATTGTCCAGTCGCCTGCTAGGCCGCAGATCTTGTGGACGAAATTCGAAAGCAGTTTGGCGCCGTCAGGCGTGTGGACAACTTCCGGGTGGAACATTGTGGTATAGTAGCGTCGCGCTTCGTTGACGCAGATGGCGAAGGGCGCATTGGGAGAGGTGCCAATAATCTCGAAGCCTTCGGGCGCTTCAGTCACCCGGTCGCCGTGGCTCATCCACACCGGGTATTTTTGTCCGACTTCCCAGAAGCCGTCGAACAATGGACTCGGCTTGAGAATTTCAACATCGGCACGTCCGAATTCGGCTGCATGCCCGCCTTCAACGGTTCCGCCGAGCTGGACGCACAGGCTCTGCTGGCCATAACAAATGGCAAGGATCGGCAAGCCGGAATCGAGCACTGCCTGTGGCGCGCGCGGTGACCCTTCATCGGTCACCGATGCGGGTCCACCCGACAGAATGACGCCTTTTGGCTTCATCCGTTCAAAGGCCTCTGCGGCGCTGTTGAAGGGCGCAATTTCGCTATAGACACCAGCTTCTCGCACGCGGCGCGCGATGAGCTGCGTTACCTGGCTCCCGAAATCGACGATGAGGATTGAGTCTGTAGGCTGGATCGACATGGCAAGCCGTTAGTGTCGGCCCGCGCACCTGTCCAGAGGCTCTGATACGACTATTTGTCTTCCCACGTCACGACATCGTCTTCGGCAATGCCAAGAGCCGCGGCCTTGCCGCCTGCAAGCTCCAGAACTGCCGCAACCGGTTCGCCTGAAGTGACGGGCTCAAGCGAATAGGGAATCGTGTCCGCTGCTATGCGCGCGATGGTTCCGTCGGTGCGGATGAAGATCATGTCGAGCGGGATGACAGTATTCTTCATCCAGAAACTGGCAAAGCGCGGCGGGCTCATCGGAAATATCATGCCGCCATCTTCCGGCAGCGATTGGCGAAACATGAGTCCGCGGGCCTGCTCGTCCTCGGTCCGCGCGACTTCCACCCGGAATTTGCGCACGGCCGTCGACGTCTTGATCGTAAGGGGAATAAGGCTTGCCTGTGCTTGCGCCTCTCCCATCATGGGCAAGTTCTTGCACGACGGAACGACTGTCAGGAGCAACGCAACACAGCCCAACCGGGCCAGCTTCTTCATGGTTTGGCAACCTCCACTGCAAGCAATCCCTTGCCGCTTTCCGTTATGCGCGCAGTCAACCGATCCTCGGGCTCTATGTCAATGATCCCGGCTCGGCGCAGAGTTTCCATATGAACAAAGATGTCCGCGTCATTGCCGACACGATTGAGGAAGCCATAACCCTTCAGCCGATTGAACCATTTGACGACGACCGGTTCCATGGGTCCGGCATCTTCCATGCCAGCAGGATTCGCGCGGTCGCTGCGTTGCGCGGGGCGCAAGTCGAAATCGACGCCAGTCGCCGTCGAAAGATCGAAGCTGATGACATGCGTCGCCTGAAGCCCACGATTGCGGTCGACTGCTTCGCAAACAACTGTGGCACCCTCGGGCAACATTCGTCGTCCGTGTTCACGTAGAACCGAAAAATGGATCAAGATGTCTGCTGTGCCATCGTCGGGAATGATGAATCCAAAGCCGCGCGTCGCATCGAACCACTTGATGCGGCCATGAAACACGCGTGCGGACTGTGTTCCGGTTGCACTGTCCGCTGCTGTTGACTGTGTGTGGCCGGTTTCTTTTGCCCCTGACTCACTATCCTCGACCCAAGGCGCGCCAGCGTGCTGCGCTCCTTCCATTCTACTCTGCCCCTCATTCCAACTGCTCTATCGGTATGAACCCCATGTCGTGAAAAAACAAGGATTTGAGAAGGTTTGGTTAACCAAAAATATCATCCAAATTCTCATCATCCGGCGCAATCGCAAGGATTCTCCTCGCGATTTCGACTCCATGCCCCGCCCGCAGAAATGCGGCCATTGCGCGGTTTCTTGCTTTTTGATCGGTAATTCGTTCGCCAAACGGCCCCAATCGCTTGCGTCGCGCAAATGTCATTGCAGCTTCTTCCAGCGATTCGGCATCGAGGCGCGTCGCGATTTCGGCCTTGTCGGCAGCGATGCCTGCATGCCTTAGGTCCGCATTGACCCGTCTTGCGCCATATCCTCGGCGCAAGAGCGAAGAGACGCGAGCTGCAGCAAAGGCGTCGTCATTGACATATCCAAGCCGCGCGAAATCTTCCACGAGCCGGTCCAGATCAGGAGGAGGCCCCGATTCCGACCAGCCCCGCTCGCGCATTTTGCGTTCGAGATAGTTCTTGAGCCTGGCCGCTGTTGTCGAATACCGGCCAACATAATGCAGCGCGAGTGCCCGAATTGTCGCCGGATCGAGGGGTAGGCGGGGCCGCTTGGGCCTTGAGGCTTGCTGTTGTGCGCACATGCTGTCAAAATTGTGCCATAGTCGGCACTGATGGAACAGATCGATAAGTCTGCCTTAAGCAGAAATTTGGGATGGGCGACGCATTTGAATCCAACTGAAACATACGACGACTTGCCCCGCCGCTTTTCGGATTTCGAAACGCTGGGCGATGCGCTCGATTATGCAGCACGTGGCCGCAGGGGTCTCAATTTTCATGATCCGCGTGGTGCCCTTGCGCGGCCTTATCCCTATTCCGAACTGCGTGATGATGCCCTTGCAACCGCCTTTCGCCTGATTGCCAAGGGTGTGCGCCCGCAGGATCGCGTAGCGCTCATCGCCGAAACCGGGCCGGACTTTGCCGCGCTCTTCTTCGGATGCGTCTATGCCGGCGCCTGGCCGGTGCCGCTGCCGTTGCCGACATCGTTTGGGGGACGCGATTCTTATGTTGAACAGCTTTCTGTTCAGCTGAAAAGCGCCGATCCCAAGTTGCTTTTCTATCCGCCCGAACTTGACGGGATGGCCGGCGATGCTGCGCGCAACTGTGGGGTGGAGGGCATTGATTGGGAGAGTTTCGCGGCTTTGTCTGCCATTGCGGTGCCGCTGCCTTCGGCCAAGCCCGAAGATATTGCCTATCTTCAATATTCAAGCGGTTCGACGCGGTTTCCCCATGGAGTGGCCGTTACCCATCACGCACTGCTGAACAACCTGGCGGCGCACAGTCACGGAATGCACATATGCGACAGCGATCGCTGTGTTTCCTGGTTGCCATGGTATCATGACATGGGCTTGGTTGGCTGCCTGCTCTCGCCCGTGGCCAATCAGGTCAGCGCCGACTATCTGAAAACAGAGGATTTTGCGCGTCGTCCGCTTGCGTGGCTTGATTTGATCAGCCGCAATCCCGGCACCACGCTCAGTTATTCGCCGACGTTCGGCTATGATATTTGCGCGCGCCGCATTTCGAGCCAGACAAAGGCTTCGGAACGCTTCGATCTTTCTCGCTGGCGGGTTGCCGGCAACGGTGCCGACATGATCCGGCCTGACGTCATGCAGTCCTTTGTCGACGCCTTTCATGATGCTGGATTCAAGGCGTCGGCTTTCCTGCCGAGCTATGGCCTTGCCGAAGCGACCCTGGCCGTCACGATCATGCCGCCAGGCGAAGGCTTGATTGTCGAGCTGGTCGACGAAGGTGAACTCTCAGGGGATCCGCAGCCGGCCGGAAAGCCCCAGCGTTTCAGGGCTATTGTGAACTGTGGGAAGCCCTGTCGCGACATGGCGGTCGAAATTCGCGATGCAGACGGCAAGCCATTGCCTGAACGCGCCATCGGCAAGGTCTGGGCGTCCGGACCTTCGATCATGCACAGCTATTTCCGGGACGATATTTCGACCGCAGCCTGCCTGAAGGACGGCTGGCTCGATACGGGCGATATGGGATATATGTCGGAAGGCTATGTCTTTGTCGTTGGCCGCGCCAAGGACATGATCATCATCAACGGCAAGAATTATTGGCCGCAAGATATTGAATGGGCCGTGGAACAACTGCCCGGCTTCAAGGCTGGTGATATCGCCGCATTCTCCGTGACTGCACCCAATGGTGAGGAGTCCCCCGCTGTGCTGGTCCAGTGCCGGACAACAGATCCCGCGGAAAGGATGGCTTTGCGCGACGCCATTCGCGAGAAAGTGCGCTCGATCACGGGAATGAATTGCATTGTCGAACTGGTGCCACCGCGGACATTGCCGCGAACCAGTTCGGGCAAGCTCAGCCGCGCAAAAGCGAGGAACCTGTATCTTTCAGGCGAAATTCAGCCTTTCGAGCTCGCGGCCTGAAGATCGTACACGAACTGCTTACCATTTGCTAACTCCCGCCGCCTATATGATGCGGTGTGAAAAAGCGTAACAAGTCGACCCAGACTGATACCAGCCATGACTGGCTGACCCTCCTCGGCATCAAGGACCCGGGGACGGAGGAGTGGGCGCGCGTGCGCGCAGAACAGATCAATCTCGTGCAGAACTTTGCCTTGCTCCGCTTGGCGGTGAGCATCATGGCAGGCTGTGTGGTCGTGGCGACACTCGGACCAACTGCGTCTCCGCCGGTTCTTCTCGGCTGGTTTGCCGGTGTCGTTGTCGTATCGTCGCTGCTTGCCTGGCCACATATCCGCAGTAATCGTGGTTATGCGGTGATGGCAACGCGACTGGAACTGCACCGGGAAACATTGAGCCTTGTTGCCGCGGCCCTCTGCTGGACAGCCTTGCCGATCACGCTTGGCATTGATGGCGGCCGCGACCAGGTTCTGACCGTCTGGTCGGTTGCGACCGCGATGATGGGTTGCGCTGCCTTTGCCTTGTCTGCCGTGCCGGCTGCCACTGCATGCTTCCTGATGACTGTCGGGTCCGGACTGGCCTTCATGATGTACCGGCTTGGCATGCCGCTGATTGCCGTGACAGCCATTGCCTATTCGGTTGCCCTGACTGCCGCCTGCCTCGTCAATGGCCGCACAATCATTCTGCACAAGCTCAATCAGCTCGTTCTGAGGGAGAAAACCGAGGTCGTCAGCCTCCTGCTTCGCGAATATGAAGATTCAGGCGGCGACTGGATGTGGCAGACGGATGCATCGCGCTGCCTGACGCATGTTTCGCCGCGCCTTGCTGTTGCGCTTGGGGTCGAGCCTACGGCGCTCGAAACAAAGCCGCTTTTGCAGATCATAGCGGGTGACACCTGGGAGGCGGGCAATTTCCCTGCAGGCCTGCGTGAACTTGCCGACAAGCTCAAGAACAGGGAAAGCTTCAGCGATCTTGTTCTGCCCGTACAGATCGACGGTGTCACGCGCTGGTGGGAGCTGTCCGCGTCTCCCCGCTACGACGAAAGTGGAGCATTTCTTGGATTCCGCGGTGTCGGCTCTGACGTGACGGAACAACGCCGCAGTGCGGACAAGATCAACCGCATGGCCCGTTATGACACGCTGACGGGCATGCCCAACCGGCTTCTTGTCAACGAGACTCTCGCAATTGCAATGTCCGAGGCCGAACGTTGGCGCAGCCGCTGTGGCTTCATGATGATTGACCTTGACCGCTTCAAGGCCGTGAATGACACGCTTGGGCATCCAATTGGAGACCGCCTGCTGACCCGCGTCTCTGAGCGGCTCCGCTCGATCATGAGCGAGAACGAACTTTGCGGCCGCCTTGGCGGGGATGAGTTTGCCGTTGTCGTGAAAGACGCGAACGATCCTGCAAAGATGGCCAAGCTTGCACAGTCTATCATCGACACCTTGTCGCAGCCCTATGAGGTTGATCAGTACACGCTTTATATCGGGGCAAGCATCGGAACCGCGATTGGGCCAAGAGACGGACGTACGGTCGAAACACTGATCCGGTCGGCCGACCTTGCGCTCTATCGTTCCAAGGATGAAGGCGGCGGCGTGTTTCACTGCTACGAGCCGCAGTTGCACGTTCATGCAGAAGAACGCCGTGTCATAGAGATTGCGCTGCGCAAGGCGCTCGAACGGAATGAGTTCGAGGTTCACTACCAGCCGGTCGTGAATGCACAGTCCGGGACGATCGAGAGCTTTGAGGCATTGCTTCGCTGGACCAATCCGGAGCTGGGGACCGTCTCGCCAGCCAAATTCATCCCGATTGCGGAGGATGCCCGTCTGATCGGACCGATTGGTGAGTGGGTCTTGCGGACAGCCTGCAAGGAAGCCGCCAAATGGCCCGCGACGGTCCGTGTGGCCGTCAACGTGTCCGCAGAACAGCTGCACGACAACAGTTTCGCCTCGACGGTCGTTTCGGCATTGGCCCAGGCCGGGCTTGATCCAAATCGCCTCGAAGTCGAAGTGACCGAAAGTGTGTTCATGCACGAAGGTACGCATGCCGTGGCCGTGCTGGACAAGATTCTGGCCATGGGCGTCAGGCTTGCGCTTGACGACTTTGGCACCGGCTATTCGTCGCTTGGCTATCTCTCGAAGACCCGCTTCTCGACCATCAAGGTGGATCGCAGCTTTGTGCAAGGTGCGGCAAAGAATGCGCCAGAAAGTCTGGCCATCATTCGGGCCGTCGTTGCCTTGGCCGATAGTCTGGGCATGACGACAACGGCCGAAGGTGTTGAGACCGAAGAAGAATGCCGCATGGTAAACCGCCTGGGTTGCCGCAAGATTCAGGGCTATCTCTACGGTCGGCCAATGCCTGCCGCCGAAGCTCGCGCATTGCTTGGCGCTGAACCGGAGCGCGCCGTCGCCTGATCGGACCCGTCGCACCGAGACGCTGCGGCGCGTTCAGATTCGCATTGGCTTTGCATTTGAAAAGTGCAACGCTTGGCCTCCATGGGTGGGGGGTCAGCAAGCGACATGGCGGAGCAGACACTTGGCAGGACCGGCTTTCAGGCGTCCGGTCGTCGCAACTGGTTCTTCCCGATTGCCAGCCTTTTGCTGCTTTTCCTGACCATAGCGGGTTTTTCGGACAATTTGTTCACCGACGTCGGGCAACCCAGCAACAGTGATCCCAAATTCATTGTCCACGGCCTCTTTTGCGGGAGTTGGATGATTGCGTTTCTGGCCCAAAGCCTGCTCGTCAGTCGAGGCAACGTCAGGCTGCACCGCAAGCTTGGGATGTTTGCGCTTGTGGCTGCAATCGGGGTTACGCTCAGCACAATCTGGGTTTTTGTCGTTGTCTGGAAGGGCTGGGCTTTAATGACACCCGAAGTGAGAGCCAATCGGCTCTTGCTGCCGAGCTATGCCCTGTTCGTCGGATTGGGTTACCGCTTCCGGCGAACGCCGGAACGGCACAAGCGCTTCATGTATACAGGCACGCTCTTCATGCTCGAGCCCATATTGGCAAGAGCCTATGATCAACTCCTCGTCCCGTTCATGACCGGTTTGACAGAGGCGCAGATCGATGCGGTCTTCCTTCCGACTTTGTTTGCGGTGTGGGTTTCCTTTTTCCTCGCTCTGTTCGCCTATGACTGGGCGTTTGCGCGCCGCATCCAAGCAGTCACGGGCGGAGCGCTGCTTTGGTTTGCCAGTATTTGGGCCATCGTGCTCGCCACTTAGGCCCTGTCCGGCCATGGCAGTCAGCCGCTGCACCTAGCTCAGTGCGCGGGCCCGTCGAGCGGCTGTCTTGCGCGATGGTGTCGCCGTGCTTGTCGTGCCGAATGTCGCTGCGATCGCTTCGATATGATCAGCTGGAAGGGCGCGCGAGAAGAGGTAGCCTTGAAGATGCGTCGCGCCAGCCTTTTGCATCGCGGCCATTTCCGCTTCGGTTTCGATTCCCTCTGCGACAATTTCGCGGCCCAGGATCTTGCCGAATTTCACGACGCCTTCGACGATCGCGAGAGAACGCTCGCTCTCGGACAGGCCTTGGACGAAACTGCGGTCGATCTTGAGCTTGTCGAAGGGGAAATCGCGAATATAGGCCAGACTTGAATAGCCCGTCCCGAAATCGTCAAGCGCGAGCGTGAAGCCATGCCGCTTGAGTTCGTTGAGCACACGCAGCGTGCGGTCGTCGCTCGACATCAGGACGGATTCCGTGATCTCGATCGTGATCCGGCTCGGTGAAACGCCAAATCTCTTCGCGGGCTCGAGGAGGTCATGCAGGATGGTCGCAGACCGCAGCTGCGCAGGCGAAATATTGATGGCCGTCGTGAGTTCCGGCCAGCGTCGCGCGTCCTCGATGGCCTGTTCGATAACGAACCGTCCGAGTTCGGCCATCAGCCCGACTTCTTCGGCAATTGAGACGAACAGGTCAGGCGGGACGAAACCATGCGTCGGGCTGTTCCAGCGCAGCAGAGCCTCAACCGAAGTGATGGCGCCCGATGCCGCTTCGACAATCGGTTGGTAATTGAGCGTCAACTCCCGCTCGGTCAGCGCGCGCCGCAGATCAACCTGAATCGCATGGCGATGTTCGATCTCGTCCGCCATGGCCTTCGTAAATCGGGTCAGGCGTCCGCGTCCGTTTGCCTTCGCATTATAGAGCGCAATGTCCGCGCGCTTGATCGTATCGCCAAAGCTGTTCTGGCTGCTCGCAAAGGCGAGTCCTGTCGATGCATTGGCCTCGATCAAATGGCCCATGACCAGGAAGGACTCTGAAAAACAGTCTGCAATCAGGTCAGAGAGAATGTCTGCGTCCTGTTCGGAATGCACCGGTCGCATGATTGCAAATTCGTCCCCGCCCAGTCGAGCGAGCGTGTCATCCGGATTCAGCTTCGATTTCAGCCGTTCGCCGACTGCCTTGATGAGCTCGTCGCCTGCATTGTGACCCAGCGTGTCATTGATGTCCTTGAAGCGATCAAGATCGACACAGGCAACAGCGACCCTTTGATGGACCTGCTGCGGCTTTGTGAAGAAGTCCACGAACAGGCTTTCCAGCCGCCGCCTGTTCGCCAGGCCGGTCAAGGCGTCATGGTCGGCGAGAAAGCGTGCATCGGCTTCTCGCGCGGCAAGCTGCTTTGTCGAGGTGACCAATCGGCCCATCAGAATGACAAGAAAGACAAGAGCCGCGCCGATGACTGACAAGATGCCGGGGAGCACCCGTTGCACCATTTCGCTGCCGGGCTGTTTGGGTGTCCAGTTCAATTTGGCAAGCAGTTGCCCGTCATCGGTCTTCAGGTCGAAACTGCCCAGACGCTTGTCATTTGCGAGCCTGAACGAAAGATCGGGCATCAACGCGCTGCGTCCGATTTCGGTCAGCACAGGCTGGGTCACGTCAATAATCGAAAGCACCACACGACGTGTGGGCGAGGTTTTGGCAATGTCATAAGACGGTGTAATCAGCAAAGCAGTGGCGAGAGCCGGCTTGCCCTCAATTCTGATGATCGCACCAATGCCGCGGCCGAACTTGCGATTGTCCGTGCCGCCATATTCATAAAGTTCGCCTTTGCCCGCGTTCGTTTCGATCCTTGGTGACACGTCAGGACCGCCACGGGCTTGGCGCAACAGGGGCACTGTTGCTGCAACATCAATGGCAAGTTGCCGGCTGCCAAGGCCAGTGCCTTCGCCGTGCACATAGATCGGCCGGTTGCGTTCATCGAAGATGATCAGCCGGTCGTGATGATAGGATTCATTCATGTAGCTGCCGATTTCCCGGTCCAGCCAGTCCCGGTCAAACGTTTCGGGCGCGGTATATTTTACCGTATCATCCCACCAGGCGACGCTCCGCAATTCTCCGACCGCACTGTTCAGACGTGTCGTGAACGCATTGTCGATCAGCGCTTGCTGGCGTGCGATGGCGTCCTGATCCATTGTCCTGCCGGAATAGACCGTGACCCCGAGGAGCAGCATGGCAAGGCCAAGCATCACAAGCACCATCGGCAGGACAAGCCTCTTCACCGGTGATGTCGATGCGAAATCTGGTCGTTTCAAGAATATTGCCATTCGGGTGCCCCAGACTGGCAATCTAAAGGAGCGTCGTTAAAAGACCGTAAAGGAGCGCCCGTCAGCCCGCGCTCGTTCAGATCGTCAAACCGGTGAAAAATATACCAATTGCAATAGCGTTTGACCGCGGAATCCCGATGAGATAATGGAATTACAATGCGTTAACCATGATCATGGTTAACGCGTGTGAATTGCCAATTGTGGGAGGTTGGCGTGATCGGTAGCGTTCTGGGTGTATTGGCGGCGGTATTCCAGATTTCTGGATACCTCCTTTACATCCGCAACTTCCTCAGGCGATCAATTCGCCCCAATGCCGCCAGTTACTTGATGTTTGCTTACGGCACGTCGCTCGTTGCCTTTCTTGCATGGCAGAATGGCGCGGTTTTGGCTGAATTATTGCTGTTGTTTGCCTGCGCCGGGATGAGCGTGATTGTTGCCCTTATGTGCCTGAGGAAGAATGCGACAGAGCCTGTAGACCGGTTTGAAGCAATCATTTTTTCCGCGGACTTGTGGCTGACGATCGGATTTGCGGTGATGGTCTTCGCCGACGTCGATAAAGCTGCCTATGCGGCCGTCTTTCTGTTTCTTGGCAATGTCACCACGCTGACATCGTTCATGCCGATCCTGCGTTCGACCTGGCGGGATCCAAGACGCGAACAGCCATTGCCGTGGATCGTCTGGTCGCTGGCCTATATCTTCCTGACTGCCGCAACGCTTGTCACGACCGGCCTCGATCAGCCCGTACTGCTGATGTACCCGGTTGCAAACGTGGTCCTCCATGTTGCCATGGCATTGTTTTCTTTGCGCAAGACGCTCGCCGGACGCTATTTCGGGGGTGGTGGCTCGTTCATCTATCACGATACGAGTCCGATCGCTGGGGAAGGCGTTTTTGCAGGGCGGCCGTTTGCGGCTGGCGAAAAAATCTGGACGATGACCGGCACGGTCTATGGCAATTCACGGACCGGGCAGGACCCCGATTTTGTCGGCCTAGGTCCCGGGCTCTGGATGGATCCCGATCCTCCGCTCAACAAGCTCAACCACAGTTGTGAGCCCAACGCCTGTTTTGGTCCGAAGCGCCAACTCTTTGCTCTTCGGCCTATTGCCAAGGGGGAGGAAATTACGTTCGACTATTCAACGTCGGAGGTTGACCCCCAATGGACTATGGCTTGCGATTGTCGCGCAAAGGGGTGTCGCCGCGGCCTTCATGCGATTCAGATCAGTTTCGCGGATCGTGATGAGCCACCCCCTGCAAGTCCGCTCATGCAGCTTCTCTGGAAGACCCGGCGGGTCAAGCCCACGCAGGACACGGCCTTTCCACAACTTGGTCAGCCGGCTCGGCCAGTTGTTCCCGGCGGCATCGACAGGCCGCCTGCGCGTCGCTCGCCACAGGCGTTACGGCGATCCGGCGCCGCTCCGTCACGCAACCGCATTGGCGCGCGTTAGGCTTGGCGCTTACCCAAGCCGATCTGCGTGCCAGCGCAAATGATCTGCCATGAACGTGGATACAAACAGATAGGAATGATCATAACCGGGTTGCATGCGGATCGTTGCCTGCATCCCTGCTGAGGCGCAGGCCTGCCGCAGCAGATCGGTCTTGAGTTGTGTTTCAAGATTTGTGTCGGCGTCACCCTGGTCGATCAGAAGGTCGGCCAAACGCGCACCGTTTTTGATCAGGGCACAGGCGTCATATTCCTTCCACGCAGCCCTGTCGTCTCCCAGATAGCCACCGAGCGCCTTTTCACCCCAGGGACATTGTGTCGGCGCGACGATGGGCGCGAAGGCCGAGGTTGAGCGGAAGCGTTCCGGGTTGCGCAAAGCTATGGTCAGTGCCCCATGGCCACCCATCGAGTGCCCCGTAATGCCCTGACGTGCCATGTCGGCGGGAAAATTCCCTGCGAGGATCTCAGGCAGTTCGTTTTCGATATAGTCCCGCATGCGATAGTTGCGGGCGAAGGGCTCTTGTGTGGCATTGACATAGAAGCCCGCGCCAAGGCCGAAGTCATAGGCGCCGTCGGGATCGTCCGGGACTCCTTCGCCACGCGGAGACGTGTCGGGGGCCACAAAGATCAGGCCCAGTTCTGCGCAGGCTTTCCGGAATTCCCCTTTGTCCGTCACATTGGCATGCGTGCAGGTGAGGCCTGAAAGATACCAGATGACGGGCAGTTTCGCACCGTCCGCATGCGGTGGCACGAAGACGGAAAATGTCATCTCCGTCCCCGTGGCGCGCGACTGATGCCGGTAAACGCCCTGGACACCGCCATGGCTTTTGTTGGTCGAGACAGTGTCCAGGGTCATTGGTATCAGCCCATCCGGTGCAAGGCGCAGATCTTGTTGCCTGCCGGATCGCGCAGATAGGCAAGGAACAGTGCGCCCATGGCGCCTTCGCGAACCCCTGGCGGATCTTCACAGGTCGTGCCGCCATTGGCGATGCCTGCGGCGTGCCAGGCATTGCCCTGTTCAGGGCTTTCGACTGCAAAGCCGATGGTTCCGCCGTTCGCGCCACATGCGGGCTCGCCATTGATCGGCTTGGTGATCGCGAAGATGCCCGTCTTGGTCATATAGAATACGCGACCCTTGTCGTCCGCGTTGCCCGGCGGGACACCCAGCGTGCCAAGCACGGCGTCATAGAACTTCTTGGACGCCTCGATGTCATTGGCACCCACCATGATGTGACTATACATTCTTTTCTCCTTCTGCGTTGTTCCACGAAGTCGGCTTCGAGCATTGACGCCCTCATGCCGGCTACAGACGATCGGCGGCCCCTTCGCCAAAGGCTGTTGGGGCTGCCTTGGATGCAAATTGGCAATTCCTCAAGCTGCCGCGCAGGCTTTTTTTGAAAGTCGGCCCGGCAACACCCTGTGTTGCCTTGCCCTTGCCTTGAGTGTCTCGAGACAGAAGCTTGAGTTCTGCATTCTGCATTCTATGTTCCCGCTGCCAGTTTTCAGGAGAGTAGTTCATGAATTTTGCCAGGAATGCCATCAGTGCCATTGTGTTGGCAGCCATGGGCCTTACGACTGTCCCTGCCTTGGCCGCGCGGAAGGCTGCAAGCGCGACGGTTGCGCAGACCCCGGTCCTTGATCCTGTCACCTCACAATTGCTGGACGCCGCGATTGCGGGCGGACATCGCTCGGCCGAGGAAAGGGCGCGCGATGTCTATCGTCATCCAAGAGAGTCATTGGCGTTTTACGGCATCACATCCACAATGACCGTGATCGAAGTGTCCCCGGGGGCGGGTTGGTGGACCGAGCTCCTTGCGCCGCTGTTGCGGGATGGCGGGAAGCTGCAGGTCGCCATGAATACCAACGTCAACGGCGGCAGCCGGCGTGGCCTGGGCGAAACGCTCTCCCGCTATGCAGCGGCGCCGAAGATTTACGACAAGGTCGAACTCATCAACTATGCGCCGGCGCAGGGGACAAAGCTTGGCGTCGACGGCAACGCGGACATGGTCCTTGTCTTCCGGCACATGCACGGATTGATTGGCAGCAATCTGGCGCCACAGGCGCTCAAGCTTTACTTCGATGCTTTGAAGCCCGGCGGCATTCTGGCGATTGAGCAACACCGTTGGCCTGATGCCCAGCCCTATCCGGACAGGAAGCCAGGTTGGGAAGGCGTCAATAGCGGTTATATCAAGGAAGCCGATGTGATTGCGCTGGCGACTGCCGCAGGGTTCAAGCTGGTCGGGAAGAGCGAAGTCAACGCGAATCCGAAGGATACGCGGGATCATCCCCGCGGCGTCTGGAATCTGCCGCCCGTTCTGCGTGACGGCGATGTCGACAGGGATAAATATCTGGCGATTGGCGAATCTGACCGGATGACGCTCAAATTCGTGAAGCCGACCGCCTGAACGGCCACCTCTCGCTGATCGCTACATGCTGAGCAGCAGTCCGGCCAAGGCTGCGCTCATCAGGTTGGCGAGGCTGCCGGCGACAAGGGCCTTCAGCCCAAGTCGTGCAATGACAGGCCGCTGGTTGGGGGCAAGCCCGCCAGTGACCGCCATCTGAATCGCGATCGAGCTGAAATTCGCGAATCCGCAGAGGGCAAAGGTCACGACACCGACCGTGAGCGGGGAGAGGGATGCCTGGGTCTGGCCAAGGCTGATGAAGGCGACGAATTCGTTGAGGACGACCTTGGTCCCGAACAGTCCGCCTGCGATACCCGCCTCATTCCAGGGCACGTTGAGCAGGACCATGAGCGGCTGGAAAATCCAGCCAAGCAGTTGCTGGAAGCTCAGGTTCGGATATCCGAACCAGCTGCCGATCCCGCCCAATACACCGTTGGCAAGCGCAACGAGCGCGACAAAGGCCAGAACCATGGCGCCGACGGCAACCGCAAGCTTGACGCCGGTCTGCGCGCCCTGCGCCGCGGCCATGATGATGTTGGCGGGTTTTTCCTCGGCATGGCTTGCTTCGGCGAGGATGACCGGTTCGATGTCCGCATCCTTGGGATCGTCAGGCATCATCATCTTGGCCATGAGGATACCGCCGGGTGCGGACATGAAACTCGCTGCGAGGAGATAGTCGATCTTGATTCCCATCGATGCATAGGCGGCAAGGATCGTCCCGGCGACGCCCGCCATGCCCGATGTCATCACGAGAAAGAGCTGGGCCGGGGTCAGGCTCGCCAGATAGGGCCGGATGACAAGCGGACTCTCGCTCTGTCCGACAAAGATGTTGGCCGCGGCGCACAACGATTCGACCTTTGAAATGCCGGTGACCTTCTGGATCGCCCCGCCGACCCAGCGGACGATCAGTTGCATGATGCCGACATGGTAGAGGATGGAAATCAGCGATGCGAAGAAGATGATGGTCGGCAAAGCGGCAATGGCAAAGCTCTTGCCGCCGATCTCGGGCGTTGCGAGCGGCCCGAAGATGAAATCGATCCCGGCGTGGGCATAGCCAAGCAAGTTCGCAACGCCTTGGGACATGGCCGCAATGACTGCCTTGCCTGCCGGCACATAAAGGACCAGCGCTGCAATCGCTGCTTGCATGGCAAAGGCCGCGCCGACGACTCTTGGCCGGATGTGCTTTCGATTTGATGACAGGGCAAAGGCGATCAGCAGGATCAGGGCAATACCGGCGGTACCGATCAGCAAGCGGTTCATTCCACGCAACTCCCCCAGTCAAACCAGCCCGGCCCCGATTTCGTGGAAGCGAATCCGGTGCGACCCTGCCGACACTACACGCGGCTGGGTAATCAGCCACCCCCTCTTCGTCAGTGATCACGGCTGGCGCCGGGCACGCGAAGCAGTAAAGACCATGCGATGTCCTTTCGTGCCTTGAACCTTGCCGCCCTCCTGTTGCTGGTCGCGCTCTCTGGTTCCGCGGAAGAACAGACGACTCCGTTCGCCGGGGCCAAGACGGTCAGGGTGACGGCAAAGCCGGTGGATATGTCCGGCATTCCGCACTCGGGCCTGGTGCGGCCGGCACGGGGCTGGACGCTGACCAGCGATGACGGCGATTTTGGCGGCCTTTCAGCGCTTGCGGTAGGCCCGCGGGGATTTGAGGCGATTTCCGACACCGGGCTTTTTGTCGATCTCAACCCCAGTCTGATACGCGCGGATGTGAAATCCATGCCGAGAGCCTGCGTGCCGCACCAGCTGAAGCGGGAACGTGATTCCGAATCCCTCGCGCGCGATGCTCGCACGGGGACAGTCTGGATCGGCTTTGAATATCGCAATCTGATCTGCAGGATCGACGGTTCAGGTCGGGCGCAGGCCTATGCCCCGCCGGCCATGGCGCTCTGGCCCAAGCTCGGCGGCGCCGAAGCCATGCTGCGACGCGCCGACGGCAGTTTTCTTGTCTTTGCCGAGCGGTCCCGATCGGGCGGATCAGTGGCGCCGCTGCTCCATTTCGATCGCGATCCGGTGGATGCCCATGCCGTGGTCACCGAGATGCGCTATGAAGCGCCCCCGCAATATCACCCGGTCGATGCGGCCATGCTGCCGGACGGGCGCATGCTGGTCGTCAATCGCCGCTATGCATTTCCGCTGAATTTCTCGGCGATCGTGACTCTGGTCGAGCCGTTCGACATTCGCGAAGGGGCAGTCGTGCGCGGGCGCCCCGTCATCCTGCTGGCACCCCCGCATATCGCCGACAATTTCGAGGGACTTTCGGTCGACAGGCGCGGCGCACGCACGTTCATATGGCTGACCTCGGACAACAACTTCTTGCCCGAGCAGCGAACCTATCTTCTGGAATTCGAGCTGGTGACGCCCAGATCAGGCAGCGGCGGTCGCTGAAGCCTTCTTGGCGATCTCGCGCTTCAGGCGGCGTGCCTTGGTGCTGAGCTTTTCGTCAGCCGTCTTGGCAAGCCAGTTGTCGAGGCCGCCGACATGTTCGACCGAACGAAGGCCATGCGTCGACACTTTCAGGCTGACGCCCTTGCCGAGGCTTTCCGACAGCAAGGTCACATTCTGCAAATTGGGCAGAAAGGTGCGCTTGGTCTTGTTGTTGGCGTGAGAAACATTGTGTCCCACCTGGCGGCCCTTGCCAGTCAGCTCGCAAATACGCGACATATCAATCGTCCTGAATGTGAATCGGATTATTCCGGAAAGCCCGCGCCCCTAACGGCTGGGGCGGCTTTCGTCAACACCAAGTGGCGGCTATGGCATCGCCGATGAACATTCTCCTGTCACCCTTCATGAGTCAGGCACTCGAACTGGCCGCCAGTGCCGCCGAGCGCGGTGAAGTGCCGGTTGGCGCCCTGATCGTGCGGGAGGGCCGGGTGATTGCGACGGCAACCAATGCCATGTGCAACGGCCATGATCCGACGGCGCACGCCGAAATGCTCGCCATCCGGAACGCGGCAGAAACGCTTGGGAACCAGCGGCTCGACGGGTGCGACCTGTGGGTCACGCTGGAACCCTGCGCCATGTGCGCGGGCGCGATATCCCACGCGCGGATCGCACGGCTCTATTATGCAGCCTCCGATCCCAAGGGCGGTGCCGTCGAACACGGCGCGCGCGTCTTTGCTCAGGACACCTGCCACCACCGTCCCGAAGTCTATTCCGGCATGGGCGAAGCCGAATCCTCGACCATGCTGCGCGCCTTCTTTGCAGAGCGGCGGTGAGGGGTGTCTGAAAAGCCATGGCTGAAACGGGGATCCAAGGTCCCGAAAGCGGACTGTCCGGGATCGACCCCAATCCTGTCGTTGGGGCTGGTCGGTGAACGGGCAAGACTGGGCCGGGAACGGACCGGCGGGTTTCGGTCGGCCGTTTTGAGTTCCGCGGTTCCCAATGCTTGGCTAATGAGTGGACTGGCCCCGGAATTCCTGGCCCACGCACGCAAAGATGCGCATAGTTTAAGGTAGGTGTCGGCTGCATAGTCGTAATTCAATTGACCCAGCCAAATTGACCAACATAGTGACCGCGATTTTCAAATTGGGAGGGCAAGGGACTATGACGACCGATCTGACAATGCTGGTGGCAACTGCGCTGTTGTGCCTCGGCATTCCGTTCATTTATGGGTTTGGCCGATTCAAACAGCCTGGTGGCGCGGCTTGGGCAGCAGGCAACCGCGAGCAAGCCTTGGCAGTACCGGCTTGGACCGAGCGCGCGGTCAAGGCCCATGCCAATCTGATCGAGAGCCTTGCGCCATTTGCGATTCTGGTGCTCGTTGCGCATGTGTCGGCCCGGGCAAACGCCGCGACAGCGCTGGGAGCAGAAATCTTCTTTTGGGGCCGGGTCGCGCACCTGGCGATTTATGTCGCCGGTATTGCTTATTTGCGCACGCTGGCATGGTTTGGTTCGTGGGTTGGTGGCGCGATCATTCTCGCGCAGATTTTCTGATAGTCCCAAGAAACTTGGGGCGGGTTTATTCCCGAACCTGTTGGTTCGCGCAGGCTGGATGACGCCATTCGCAAATTCCCTTGCTCGATTTGAACGGCGGCTTTCGTGAATGGCCTGAGAGAGCCGGAACGACCAAACTTGGGGCGCATTGCTGCCAGGCCGCTAAACTACGTGCGAAAGGCTGGTTCCGTCAAAAGCTGCCGTTTGCGCACCGACCGGGGAACGGCTTGAAATGGAACGTGTGCCGACGTCACATTGCACGCTGTAAATGTCCGCAATCCACCCCATAGCGCCCTATGAGCCAGTCGCAGACGGATCGATGACGGCAAGGGCAAGCGAGCCATAGGCTAGGCCGGTCAGTGCTCCCAGCATCAGCCATATGACCAGCACGGCCAGGGCGTTCGACAAGGAGATCGAATTTTGGGCGACATCCCATGCCAGAAAGGGGAGTGACGGGATGCCGGTCATTACCATGCCCCCGATTGCAAAGTGAAAGGCGGCGCGTCGCCCTGTTCGCAGCAGGAAGGCACGAACGGCGAGTCCGAACAGCAGTTGGACAGCATAGAGGAGCCACACATAACCGATGGCAACCCATAGGAGCCGCGTGAAGTCGCCGCTTGCCTTGTAAACAATGGCACCGAGAATGGCTGCCGGCACCGGCGCCAACAGGAACGCTCGCACTTCTCTCATTTGCCGCCCCAAGCCATTCCTTTCCAAATGCCTGTATTGATGATCGCTTTCCAGCCCAAATCGCACATCGGGCCCTCGCACCCGTCCGGCCGAACCCTGCCGCCGGTATCTTTTTACCGCTGCTGAGTGACACGCAGGACAAGGCCCAGACGGGTCGGGCGCTGCCCGGCATTGGCAGGGGCCTTGCAGCGCTGGCCATTCCCCTGCAATAAGGGGGCAAGGCTATGGCTGCATCCCTCTCACCCGTGCTTCATCCCTTTCCCTGGATTGATTGCGTCATCATTTTCGGGCTGGTTGCGCTCAACGGCGTTTTTGCCATGTCCGAACTGGCGATCGTTTCGGCGCGTCGGCCAAGGCTGGATGCGATGGCCCGCAAGGGCAGCAAGGGTGCGGCCCGTGCAATGGCGCTGGGCGCTGACCCGGGGCGATTTCTTTCCACCGTGCAGATCGGAATCACCCTGATTGGGATCATTGCGGGCGCCTATTCCGGGGCCAGCCTTGGCGGACCGACGGGGGAGCGGCTTGCCGTGCTCGGCGTCCGTGAGGATTGGGCCGAAACGCTCGGGTTTGCGATCGTGATCGGCATCACGACCTTTGTTTCGCTGGTCATCGGCGAACTGGTGCCGAAGCAGTTCGCCTTGCGTGCGCCGGAACCGATTGCAGCGGTCATGGCGTTGCCGATGCAATGGCTGGCCCGCATCACCGCCCCCTTTGTCTGGCTGCTGGACAATACAAGCGCGCTGATCTTCCGAATCCTCCGCCTCAAGCGCGAAACTCAAAGCCATGTGACGGCCGAAGAGCTTCACCTGATCGTCGCCGAGGCGAGCAAGTCAGGCGTGATCGAAGAGAGTGAGCGCGCCATCATATCCGGCGTCGTCCGCCTTGCCGACCGGCCTGTGCGCGAAGTCATGACGCCGCGCACCGAAGTGGCCTGGGTCGATGTCGATGCGAGCCCGCAGGACCTGCACGATGCCATCCTCGAGTCCGGCCATAGCCGCCTGCTCATTGCAGAAGGGTCCGTCGACAAGGTGATCGGTGTGGTCCAGTCACGCGACATTGTCGCAGCGCTGCTCAATCGCTTGCCGCTCGACATGCGGGCACTCATGCGGACAGCGCCGATTGTTCCGGATCAGGTCGATGCAATGGACGCATTGGGCGTGCTGCGTGGTGCGGAAGTGCCCATGGCCCTGGTCCATGATGAATATGGCCATTTTGAAGGCATCGTGACGCCGGTTGACCTTCTGGTCGCCATTGCGGGGGGCTTTGCCTCTGACGCCGATGACGATGGCGAACCCGCGCTGGTGGAACGCGAGGATGGCAGCTTGCTGGTTGCCGGGTGGATGGCGGCAGACTCGCTTGCCGAGCGCCTTGGCCTGACGCTGCCGGAAGACCGGGACTATGCAACAGCCGCGGGGTTCGTGCTCGAAACGCTCAAGCACATTCCGGAAACCGGGGAATGGTTCGAGGCGCAGGGCTGGCGCTTTGAAGTGATCGACATGGACGGTCGCAAGATCGACAAGCTGCTTGTCTCCAGCACGCGATGAGTGATCAAGCCCTGTGAGGCAGGTGAATAGGATCACTTGCTTGCGCATGGCCCAAAAGGCGGGCTAGTCAGTCGATATGGCTATCGTTCCGAATCCGCTTGCCCTGATCGGCAATACACCGCTTGTCCGGCTTGAAGGCCCATCGGCCG
The DNA here is from genome assembly GCF_019443285.1 of Aquisediminimonas profunda. Taxonomy (GTDB): domain Bacteria; phylum Pseudomonadota; class Alphaproteobacteria; order Sphingomonadales; family Sphingomonadaceae; genus Aquisediminimonas; species Aquisediminimonas profunda. The sequence continues at coordinate 42,002 of NZ_CP080327.1, read as the reverse complement.
AAACGGGGTGCGAGATCCTCGCCAAATGCGAATATGCGAACCCGGGGGCCTCGGTTAAGGATCGCGCGGCGCTGTACATCATCGAGGATGCCGAAGCGCGCGGTGTGCTCGCACCCGGAGCGATGATTGTCGAAGGCACGGCGGGCAATACCGGTATTGGTCTTGCCCTTGTGGCCAATGCAAAAGGGTATCGCACGACGATCGTGATGCCTGAAACCCAAAGCCGCGAGAAAATGGATACGCTGCGCGCGCTGGGTGCGGAGCTGGTCCTTGTTCCGGCAGCGCCTTTCTCCAATCCCGGGCATTTCGTTCATACCTCGCGGCGGATTGCAGAGGAAACACCTGGTGCTCTCTGGGCGAACCAGTTTGACAATACCGCAAACCGCAAGGCCCATATTCACGGAACGGCGGAGGAAATCTGGGAACAGACCGGCGGCAAGGTCAACGGATTCACCTGCGCAGTCGGGACGGGGGGTACGCTTGCAGGGGTCGGCCTCGGGCTGAAAGCCAAGAACCCGGACATCACCATCGCGCTGACCGATCCGCATGGCGCGGCGCTCTATAGCTATTATGCCTGTGGCGAACTGAAGGCAGAGGGCACGTCGGTTGCAGAAGGGATCGGGCAGGGGCGGATAACGGCCAATCTCGATGGCGCCCCGGTCGACACGCAGTTTCGCATCTCCGATGAAGAGGGACTTTTCTGGATGCGGCGCCTTCTCCACGAAGAAGGGCTGTGCCTTGGCCTTTCCTCAGGCATCAATGTGGCTGGTGCAGTTGCGCTGGCCCGGCAGATGGGCCCCGGCAGCACCATCGTGACGATCCTGTGCGATACGGGATTTCGCTATCTTTCCACGCTCTACAATCCGGAATGGTTGCAATCCAAGGGCTTGAGCCTATTCTCTCCCCCAACGGGGTAATTTGCAAAACGGCCGCGTGTTCCCTGGACAGCGGCCTTGGAGAGAATTGCGCATGGCAGACGAAAAGCGTCGCGATGGAATGCAACGCGTGCGCGTGGGCCTGACCGGACTTGCCGTCGTGTTGCTGATTGTCACGCTTGCAACAGCGGTGCTCAGAACAGTTGACCAGCAAGCCGTGGGGAATGTCGCGCCGCCGAATGTGGACAATGCGGACAAATCGAAGGATGAACCCTTGGCTGATCTGGGTGTTGCCCCGGGCGCTCCGGCGGAAAACGCAGCGAAGCCGGTTGGAAAATAGGACAATTGATCATGTGCTGTCGGGGCTGAGTGTCCTGGCCGCCGCTCTCTTTCTTGCTGCCTGCCGGCAGGGGGCGGCAGAACCAGTTGGCAGCCGGATTGTCTTCATGACGGCTTTGCCATTGTTCCCCGCCAGCGCCGCCCCTGCCGAAATCCTGAACGGCCCGGACCAGCGCGCTGCAATCATACGTGCCTTGGCAGCGCGCCACCATATCATTCCGATTGCCCGCTTGGACGAAAAGGCCCTCGTGGGCTCCATGCTGATCGTTGCCCAGCCACGAGGACTTGCCGGGGAGGAACTCGTCGCGCTGGACGCCTGGGTGCGTCAAGGCGGCAAGGCTCTGATCTTCTCGGATCCCGAACTGGTCTGGCCTAGCGAACTGCCCTTCGGCGACCCGCGCCGCGCACCGCCGATCGGTCTGCTCGACCCGCTACTTTCCCATTGGGGGCTGGAGTTGGTTTCGCCGGCCATGAATGACGATGGTCCCGTGAAAAGGATTGGCGTTGGAAAGTTTGTGGTGGCCGTTGCCTGGGCTGGAAAATGGCGAACAGACAATCCCGACTGCAAGATTGAGAGCGATGCGTTTATCGCCGCGTGTCGGATCGGCAAAGGCCAGGTTGTGCTTGTTGCAGACGCAGACATGCTGGACGAACGACTTTGGCAGTCCAGCGGCTCAGACAATGAGTCCGCTGTTTTGGACATGGTCAGTCGAGTCGCGCGCTCCGGACATCATTGAAAGATGCGGATAAATGGAACATAACAAAAACACGTGACCTCATAAGAGAGTAATAAGCGCGTTTTTTGCATAATATCCCCGTTTCACCCGTAAAAACCCGTTGTATCCCCAATCTCCGGCTGATAACCCTGCAAGATCAAAGGGCGGGGTTGTCCTGGAGTCAAAAATTGATTCGGAAACGGTTCTGCGCTGTTTTCGAAGCCAGGAGACGTTTGCCCGCGGAAATTTGGGGCGGGATTTGCAGTGAGCGAACGGGCATTGTTCAGGGGGAGCGCGCTCAACGCGGTTGACGCGAAAGGTCGCGTCGCGATCCCCGCCGGACTCCGCCAAGCTGTCGAGGCCAATGGAGATGGCCGCAACCTCATTATTGCGAAACATGAGAGTGATCCGTGCCTGATCGGCTATGATCATGGCTGGTCTTCGCTGCTGCATGCACGGCTCAATCGGATGGAAGATCGCGAAGCGGATGCCGGTCGCGACTATAGCCGCCACAATCCAAACCGCCGTGCATTCGGCCTTGTCGAAGACGTACCATTCGATGCGAGTGGACGCTTCATCATGCCGGCGATGCTTCGCGATCGCGCGAGGATAGCCGATCTGGCCTTCTTCATCGGTACAGGTGACACGTTCGAAATCTGGAATCCCCGCCTCCTGATCGAAACGCCTGGAATTGACGAAGAACTGAAGGAAGTCGTCGCGTATCTCCTGAAAACCCGAGGTGCGGCATGAACCCCGCCGCCGCGCCGCACGTTCCGGTCCTTCTGGACGAAGTGATCGCCGCCCTCTCTCCATGCCCCGGTGAGCGGCACGTCGATGGCACTTATGGTGCCGGCGGCTACACACGGGCCATCCTCGCAAAAGGTGCCGAAGTCATCGCATTCGATCGCGACCCGGACGCGATTGCAGCGGGCAAGACAGACAAATCCAAGCTTTTGACGCTGGTCGAGGATCGCTTTTCGCGCATGGCCGATCATGTTGATCAGCCGGTCGATGGCGTGACCCTCGATATCGGTGTGTCGTCCATGCAGCTTGACCGGGCAGACCGGGGCTTTTCATTTCAGGCCGACGGTCCGCTGGACATGCGGATGGAACAAGCAGGCGAGAGTGCTGCGGATTTCGTCAACACGGCGGACGAAGAGGAAATTGCACGGGTCATTTACGAATATGGCGAAGAGCCGAAGTCCCGGCGTATCGCGCGGAGCATTGTTGCGGCGCGGCCGCTTTCCCGTACCACTGAACTGGCAAGCATTGTGCGTCGTGCGTCCGGCTACAAGAACGGCGACAAGAAGGATCCGGCAACCCGGACGTTTCAGGCCATCCGCATCCACGTCAACCGCGAACTCGAGGAACTTGAAGACGGACTGGCTGCGGCGGAGCAGGTTTTGAAGCCTGGCGGCAGGCTTGCTGTCGTGACCTTTCATAGCCTTGAAGATCGACTGGTGAAGCGCTTTTTGAAGTCGCGAAGCGGCGCCTCTCCCTCAGGTTCACGCCATTTGCCGGAAACGGCCAAGTCAGGCCCCAAGCCGACCTTTGCAAAGGTCGGAAAGCCCGTCCGGGCGAGCGCAGCTGAACTTGCCCGCAATCCCCGTGCCCGCTCAGCAACTCTCCGGGTCGCACATCGTACTGATGCCGCACCCTGGCCCAAAGAAAGGAAAGGAACGTCATGATTGCCCAACGCTTTCGTCCGGTTGGATGGGTGATCGGCATCGCTGCTGCCGCCTGCATCCTTTACATGATCTCGCTGCAGGTCGCGACGCAGCGCGGTCGCCTCGAAGAAATCGATCGCAAGATTGCGATGACCAAGCGGGACATCCGCCAGCTGCAAACCGAACTTGGCACGAGGGCGAGCCTGCGTCAGCTTGAACGCTGGAACAGTGATGTCCTGTCGCTCAGCGCGCCAAAGGCCAATCAGTATCTGCGCGATGAAGCTGCGCTTGCGACGCTGGATCGTTCGGGCCTTGGCGACGCGCCCTCCGCTCCGCCGCCAGTCATGATGGCCGTCATGACGCAGCGGCCTGCCGAAGCAGCCTCTTCGCAGTCGCTGCTCACCAGGTTGACATCGCCAGCATCGGCACCAAAGCCCCTGACCGCAACGGACAAGGCCGTGCAGCAGGCAATCGCACCGCGCCAGACCGCTCAGGCTGCCGCAGCGCGGTTCCAGAAGGTTGCCTTGCTGGATCAGTCCCTGCTTGATCGCTCAACCCTGAGTGCGCTGTCCCGGACGGCAGTTTCCGAAACGAAGGAAGCGGATAGAACACACCCGTGACAACCCTCGTCGCCCGGCCGCAACGAACTCGCCACGCTGGCGCGCGCCAGACCAATATTCTCGTCGCGCATCAGCGGTTGATGTTGCTGATGCTGCTGTTCATTGTTGGTGCGTTGGTCATTGCCACACGTCTGATCTGGCTCAACTTTGACACGGGCAACGGTCGCGCCTCGGCTGATGCGTTTGGCTTGGCGGCGCGGGGCGACATTGTTGATCGCAATGGCGAAGTTCTTGCGCGCACGATTGAAGCGTGGTCGATTGGCGTTCATCCGAACAAGCTTCTGGGGCGGCCGGAAGACCTTGCGCCGCAACTTGCGCGGCTGATGCCCGAGCGAACCGAGGCCGAATATCTTGCGATCCTGAAATCCGGCAAGAACTTTGCCTATCTGCGCCCTCGCGCTATGCCCGAACTGGTTGCGGCGGTAAATGCTCTGGGTGAGCCCGCCATGGCCTATGCTCGAGAGCCGGAGCGGCTGTATCCGCAAACAACCCTGGCCGCCCATGTGATCGGCTATACCGACTTTGACGGTCGCGGCGTGATGGGGATGGAGCGCGTCCTGAATGACAGCTTTGCCGATCCGCTCACACGGGGAAAACCTGTTGCGCTTTCGATCGACAAGCGTGTGCAGGCTGCGATGGAAAGCGAACTTTCGGCTGCCATGATCGACCTGCAGGCCATTGGCGCCACGGGCCTCGTTCTCGATGTGAACACCGGCGAAATCATTGCCATGGTCTCGCTGCCGGTCTTCAACCCAAATCGCAGCGGCGAAGCTGATCCCGAAGCCATGCGGAACAATGTCACGCAAAGCGTCTACGAACTGGGCAGCACCTTCAAGATGCTGACGATGGCGAATGCGATCGACACAGGCGTCATTACTGACCTTGGCCGCCGTGTCGATGCGACCGCACCCATTGAAATCGGTCGCTTCAAGATAAGCGATGATCACCCGCAACGGCGCTGGCTCAACGTGCCGGAAACGCTGGTCCACTCGTCCAACATTGCGACTGCACGTTTTGCGGATGAGCTTGGCGCCGAACGCACCGAGGCTTTCTTCCGCAAGCTCGGCTTCGATTCCTCGCCGCACGTTGAACTCAGGGAGCGCGGTCATCCGCTCTGGCCGCAAAGCTGGGGTCGCCTTACCACAATGACGGTCGCTTATGGACACGGCATTGCCGTTTCGCCGCTGCATCTGGCCAGCGCCTATGCCGCACTCGTCAATGGCGGAATCTGGCGCCCGGCGACATTGATGAAAGTGCAACCAGGGCAAGAGGCTAAGGGACGTCGCATCATTTCAGCCCGTACCAGCATGATCATGCGCAAGATGTTTCGCCTCGTTGTGACTGAAGGAACCGGCAAGAATGCCGATGTCCCCGGGTTCAGGATCGGCGGCAAGACAGGGACCGCCGAAAAGGCCGGCGTTGGCGGATATTCCAAGACAAAGAATGTTTCGACATTCGCAGCAGCCTTCCCGATGGATGCACCGCGCTATGTCGTGATCGCCATGCTCGATTCACCCAAAGGAAGTGCAACGTCCTTCGGGCAAACAACTGCGGCTTATACCGCTGCTCCGGTGGTGGCGAAGGTTATCGCCCGCACTGGTCCGATGCTCGGCGTATTCCCGGACACCAGCCGTGAAGTCGATCTCGCAGACATGATGCCACTGCTCTGGAAGGGCAAGGAGGAGCATTGATGCGGCTTGGCACGCTTCTTGGCAGCGATGACGCAACTCCGGTTACGGGCTTTGCCATTGATCATCGCAAGGTTGCGCCCGGCAATATCTTTGGCGCGTTCAGGGGAAGTGTTGTCAACGGAGAGGACTTCATTCCCGCGGCAATCTCTGCCGGTGCCATTGCGGTCGTTGCAGATCCTCAGGCCAGCGTGGACGGTGCCGTTCATATACGCGATTCAGATCCCCGTCGTGCCTTCGCGTTGTTGGCCGCGCGATATTTTGCGCCGTTCCCCGAAACCATTGTCGCCGTGACCGGGACCAACGGGAAAACATCGACGGTAGAACTCACGCGGCAACTCTGGCGCATGGCGGGCCTGAGCGCTGCCTCGATCGGCACATTGGGCGTGACCACACCTGACGAACGTGTCGTGACAGGGTTGACGACGCCAGACATCGTGACCTTCCTGTCGAACATGGCCGGGCTGAAACGCGAAGGCGTCTCGCACGTAGCCTATGAAGCCTCCAGCCATGGATTGCACCAATACAGGGCGGAAGGCCCTCGCGTTGTGGCCGGAGCATTCACCAATCTCAGCCGCGATCATCTCGACTATCACGGGGACATGGCGGCCTATTTCACGGCCAAGCTGCGTCTTTTTTCGGAAGTCATCGCCGATGACGGGACCGCCGTAATCTGGGCCGATGACGATCATGCCCATCGCGTGGTCGATCTTGCGCGCGAACGCGGGCTGAAGCTGATCCGCGTCGGAGAAGCCGGAGAGGAATTGCGCATCATCGAGAGGGCGCCAACCCAACTCGGCCAGACGCTGACGGTCGAGTGGGAAGGATCGAAGCATAAGGTCAACCTGCCCCTGATCGGGGCTTATCAGGCGGCGAATGCGTTGACATCCGCAGCCCTTGTCATTGCAACGGGCGGCGATGTTGCAACGACACTTGCAAATCTTGCCCGGCTGCAGCCAGTCAGGGGGCGGCTCGAGCGCGCCTGCATCACGCGCACGGGCGCTCCGGTCTATGTCGACTATGCCCACACACCCGATGCTCTGGAAGCCGCGATTGCAGCTCTGAGGCCGCATGCAAAGGGCAAGCTCGTCCTCGTCTTCGGCGCGGGCGGCGATCGCGATACGGGAAAGCGCAAGGACATGGGCAAGATTGCTGCGCGCGACGCCGACCTGGTGATCGTCACGGACGACAATCCGAGAAGCGAGGACCCGGCCTCAATTCGCCGCATGATCCTCGAAGGCGCTCCGCAGGCGACTGAAATCGGCGGACGACGCGAGGCTATCGCGAGCGCGATTGCGGGAGCAGGACCGGCTGATATCGTCCTCCTTGCAGGCAAGGGTCATGAGCAAGGCCAGATCGTCGGCGACAGGGTCCTGCCCTTCGACGATGTGACCGTCGCACGGGAATGCGCAGCATGAGTGCCCTTTGGACCTCTGTTGAAATCGAAGCCGCGACAGGTGGCACGGCTTCGGTGCCGTTCGCCGTGACGGGTGTTGCCTTCGATTCGCGCGAAGTTGGTCACGGAGACCTTTTCATTGCGCTGAAGGGAGAAACCACAGACGGCCATCGCTTTGTTGATGGCGCATTCGAACAAGGTGCCGCCGGCGCGATCGTGTCGCAACCGGTGGCCCATCCGCATGTCCAGGTGGCGGATACGACCGCTGCACTGGATGCCCTTGGGGTCGCAGCCAGGGAGCGTACCGCGGCGAAGATCGCGGGCGTAACGGGGTCGGTCGGCAAGACCGGCACCAAAGAGGCGCTGTCTGCCGCGCTCGCGCGGGGCAAGAGAGGCGCGGTACATCGATCGGTCAAAAGCTATAACAATCATACCGGCGTGCCGCTCAGCCTGTCGCGCATGGCGGCAGGCAGCGCCTTTGGTGTTTTTGAAATGGGAATGAACCACGCCGGTGAAATCGCCGCGCTGACGAGGCTGGTCAGGCCGCATGTTGCCGTGATCACGGCGATTGCACCGGCCCATATCGAATTTTTCGACTCGATCGAAGGCATCGCCGATGCCAAGGGCGAGATCTTCCAGGGCCTTGAACCCGGCGGGACGGCCGTCATTCCATTTGACAGTCCGCATCGGGACCGTCTGATCGGCCATGCAAAGCCCTATGCAGCGAATATTCTCACGTTCGGAAGCGGCGAGGGGGCCGATGTCCGGGCGCTCGACGCAATCCCGAGCGCAAACGGGACAATGGTGACGGCGCGGTTGCCCGAGGCGGAGCTGGCCTTCACCCTGTCGCAGCCCGGCGCACACTGGGTTTCCAATGCGCTCGCCGTGTTGGCCGCTGTCGACGCACTTGGCGGCGATCTTGCGGCTGCAGGATTGGCGCTTGCAGATTTTGGCGGCCTTGAGGGTCGCGGCGCACATCACCGTATTCGTATCGGCGATGGTGAAGCGCTGGTCATCGATGAAAGCTACAATGCCAATCCCACGTCGATGGCAGCGACGCTTGAGGTTCTCGGCAACACTGCAGCCGCGCGCCGCATCGCCGTTCTCGGCGCTATGCGGGAACTCGGGCAGGACAGCGATGCGCTTCACGCTGGTCTTGCCGGGTCGGTCATTGCGGCGAACGTCGATTATGCACTTCTCGTCGGATCGGGCATGGAGCCTCTTGCAAAGGCTCTTGAAGGCAAGATCGACTCCGCACATTGGCCCGATGCGTCGTCGGCTGGGGAGTCGCTCCAGAAGCTCATCCGTCCCGGCGATGCCATTCTCATCAAGGGTTCGAACGCAATCGGCCTGGGCCGGATCGTCACAACTCTGACCGGCGGGCAAAACTGATGCTGTACCTTATTGCCGAATATCTCCATTTTCCCGGCATCCTGAACCTGATCCGCTATCTTTCGTTCCGCACGGGCGGCGCGGTCGCGACGGCGCTTGTCATCGGTCTGCTGATCGGACCGAAGTTCATTGGCTGGCTGCGCGTTCGTCAGGGCAAAGGTCAGCCGATCAGGGACGATGGCCCCCAGTCGCATCTGGCGAAGGTCGGCACGCCGACAATGGGCGGGTTGATGATCCTGACTGCGGTCGGCATTTCGATCCTGCTCTGGATGGACCTGCGCAACATCTATGTCTGGTCGTGCCTCCTTGTGATGGCTGGCTTTGGCCTCGTCGGGTTCAAGGACGATTATGACAAGGTGAAGAAGCGCAGCCACAAGGGACTTTCGGGCCGCGTCCGGCTGCTCTTCGAGTTCCTGATCGCGGGCGTCGCGGTCGGCCTGATCACCTGGCAGTCCGGGACCGAGCTCTATCTGCCATTCGTCAAGGGGCCGGTCGCCGACCTTGGCTATTTCTATATTGTCTTCGGGGCTTTCGTGATTGTGGCTTTCGGCAATTCGGTCAACCTGACCGACGGGCTTGACGGGCTTGCCACGATGCCGGTCATCATTGCCTGCCTTGCGTTCATGCTGATTGCCTATCTGGTAGGCAATTTCAAATATGCGGAATATCTTGGCATCCCCTACGTCAAGGGCGCGGGTGACCTGACGGTCCTGTGCGGAGCGATCGTCGGCGCGGGGCTCGCCTTTCTCTGGTTCAACGCACCTCCGGCAGCCGTCTTCATGGGCGATACCGGAAGCCTCGCGCTTGGGGGCACTCTGGGCACGATTGCAGTCGTTTCCGATCATGAATTTGCGTTGGCCGTCATCGGCGGACTGTTTGTCGTCGAAGCGCTTTCGGTGATCATCCAGGTTTTCTGGTTCAAGCGCACCGGGCGGCGCATCTTCCGCATGGCGCCCATCCATCATCATTTCGAACAGCTTGGCTGGTCAGAGCCAACGGTGGTCATCCGCTTCTGGATCGTCTCGTTCGTGCTGGCGCTGGCCGGACTATCAACGTTGAAGCTGCGGTGATTGTCTCTCCTGCCTTTCGCGGCAAACGCTATGCGGTGCTTGGGCTGGCGCGCTCCGGCCTTGCGACCGTGCGGGCGCTGGTCGCGAGCGGGGCTCATGTCGTTGCCTGGGACAGCAAGGAAGATGCCCGGGCCGCTGTCGGCGATGGCGTGGTCCTGTCCGATCCGCTCGAGATTGATCTGGCGGGATTTGACGGCGTCGTTGTCTCGCCGGGCGTCCCGATCAATCGACACCCGATTGCCGACAAGGCCCATGCAGCCAATGTCCCGCTGATCGGCGATATCGAACTCTTCTCTCAGGCTCGCCCCAGCCTGCCGCCGCACAAGGTCATTGGCATCACGGGGACCAATGGCAAATCGACGACTACGGCATTGATCCATCATATCGTCGAAACTGCAGGCATTCCGGCGCGTCTGGGTGGCAATATCGGCTTGCCGATCCTCGGGCAGGAGCCATTGCCGGAAGGCGGCGTCTATGTCCTCGAACTGTCGAGCTATCAGATCGACCTCTGCCACGCGCTCGATTGTGATATCGCGGTCCTGCTCAACATCACGCCGGACCATCTTGATCGGTACGACGGATTTACTGACTATGCTGCTGCCAAGGAACGCCTCTTTACAATGCAGCATGTCGACAAGGTCGCCGTCATCGCGACCGAAGATGACCGGACGAAGATGATCGCCAGCCGGATCAATCATCGGCTGATGCGTGTCTCGTCCAAACAGGTTGGCGACCAGTCCCGCTGGCCATCGCTCCAGGGGCCACATAATGCCCAGAATGTGGCGGCTGCCAGGGCAGTTGCCGAAGTGCTGGGGATCAAGGCGAGCACAATCGAGGAAGCGCTGCACACCTATCCGGGTCTGCCCCACCGCATGGAGCGGGTGCGTGAACTTGGTGGTGTCCTTTACGTCAATGACAGCAAGGCGACGAACCCCACATCGACGGCGCCTGCTCTGGCAGCCTACCCGGCAATTCACTGGATCCTTGGCGGACGGGCGAAGACCGAGGATCTCGACGCGTGCGAACCGCATTTCAGCCATGTTCGCGCAGCCTATACAATTGGGGAATCGGCCGGAATGTTTGCATCGCTGCTGAAGGGCAGCATGCCCGTATCCGAATGCGGTTCGCTGGATGTCGCCGTGCTTGCCGCAAGCAAGGCGGCTGTTGCCGGAGAAACGGTTCTCCTGTCCCCGGCTTGCGCATCCTTCGATCAGTTCACGGATTTCGAAGCGCGGGGCGATGCCTTTCGCGCGGCTGTGGAGGCTTTGGCATGACGGCGGTTTCAGCCCGCAAACGGGGAACTGGCAGGGTGGTCGCGCGGCTTGGGCGGGGGGATCGTTCTCCGCTGGGCCTCTGGTTCTGGGAAATTGACCGCGTCCTTCTGTTGCTGGTGACGGTTCTTCTCTCGATTGGACTTGTTGCGGTCGCCGCTGGATCGCCAGCCGCCGCAGCACGATATTCCGGTGCGGGCCTGACAATTTCGCCGCTTGCCTATTTCTGGAAGCAACTGGTCTGGGTCCTGCTGGGATTGCCCGTGATGATCGGCATTTCGATGTTGCCGCAGCAGGTTGCGCGCAGGCTGGCGCTCGCCGGCGCATCCTTTTTCAGCGTGATCCTGGCGCTCGTCCCGATCATTGGCAACGAACGCAATGGCGCGACCCGCTGGATCGGCTATGGCTTTGCACAGTTTCAGCCTTCGGAGTTCCTGAAGCCGCTCTTCATTGTCGCGATTGCCTGGATCCTGTCGCTCCGGGTCCATGATCGCGCGCTGCCGGTTGTACCGATCACCTTCCTGCTGACCGCGATTGTTTCGGCGTTGCTCATGATGCAGCCTGATTTCGGCCAGACGGTCGTTTTTGTATCGGTCTGGATGGCGCTGATGCTGGTGTCCGGAATGTCGATGCGCACCATGGGCGCGCTTGGCGGCATGGGGTCGCTCGGGATCGTGGCAGCCTATTTCCTCTATCCGGTCGCAAAGACCCGCATCAACAATTTCCTCTTTGCCGATGGTGACACCTATCAGGTCGATCAGGCGCATGCTACGCTGACCGCAGGCGGCCTGTTCGGCACCGGGCCCGGCGGCGGCGAAAAGAAATTCCATTTGCCCGAAGCGCACACCGACTACATCTTTTCCGTGATCGGGGAGGAGTTCGGCCTGATTGCCTGCATGGCCATAGCGGCGTTGTTCCTTGCCATTGCAGTTCGCGTCTTCGTAAAGCTGCTTGACGAAGAGGACGCCTTCCTCGTCTATGCATCGGCGGGCCTCGCGACCCAGTTCACGGTTCAGGCTTTCATCAATATCGCCGTCAATGTGGGCCTTGCGCCATCCAAGGGGATGACGCTTCCCTTTATCAGCTATGGCGGCTCATCGATGATTGCCTTGTCGATCGGCTTTGGACTTCTTCTCGCCTTCACGCGGAAGAATCCCTATCTGTTGCGTTCACCCTATGTGGTCAAATGGAGCAGCAGATGAGCGTTTCACGCCACTTCGTTCTCGCTGCAGGCGGCACTGGCGGGCACATGATGCCTGCGCACGCGCTCGCGGCGGAGCTTGTGGCGCGCGGGCATCATGTCGCGCTGGTTACGGATGAACGCGGCGCCCGGATACCCGGGTTGTTTGAGGATGTGCCGGTGCACATTCTTCCCGCCGGACGGATCACGGGCAATCCCTTGAGCTGGCCGAGCGGCCTTCGCGCCATCTGGTCCGGCAGGCGCATGGCGCTGCGGCTGTACGATGCATTTGAACCGGCGGCCGTCATCGGCTTCGGCGGTTATCCGGCATTCCCGGCACTGTCCGCTGCGCATGCGGCCGGCATTCCGACGGCAGTGCATGAACAGAATGCGGTGCTCGGTCGCGTCAACAGGCTCGTAGCCAATCGGGTCCAGGCGATTGCGACGGCCTATCCGGATATCAAGAGGATCGCTGCCCGCAATCTCGTGAAGGTGCACCTCGTCGGGAATCCTGTGCGCGAGGACGTGCTGGCATTGCGCGAGCGGCCTTACCCGCTTCTCGATGCGGACGGCGTGTTTCGCGTTCTGGTCATCGGCGGCAGCCAGGGTGCAACGATCCTGTCGGATGTCGTGCCGGACGGGCTTGCCATGCTGCCGGAAGCACTTCGCCGTCGCCTGCAGGTGACGCAGCAGTGCCGGGTGGAAGATATTGATGCTGTCCGTGCCCGCTACCAGAAGCTCGGTATCCCGGCGGACCTTGCGACCTATATGACAGACATTCCCGAACGGCTGGCCTGGACGCATCTTGTCATCGGGCGCGCCGGAGCGTCGACAATTGCTGAGCTGACAGCCGCAGGCCGCCCGGCAATCCTGATTCCTTTGCCAAGCGCCACGGACGATCACCAGACCGAGAATGTCCGCGAAATGGTGGCAGCCGGAGGCGCGCGCGCAATCCGGCAAGACCGCTTCACCCCGGTTGAACTGGCCAAGCAGATGCAGAAACTGGGCCTTGATCCCCAGGGCCTGACTAATGCTGCGCGGGCGGCGCGCAATTGCGGGCGCCCGCGGGCGACTGCGGATCTTGCCGACCTTGTCGAAAGCCTCGGTCGCACGCCCGTCGTGGATGGCCTGCGCGCCAATGATTGGGCGCCCTCGCCGCGCCTGGCTGGGGCGACGGCATGAAGGGCGTCGCAACCGATATTGGCACCATCCATTTCATCGGCATTGGCGGCATCGGCATGTCGGGTATCGCCGAAGTGATGCACAACCTCGGCTACAAGGTGCAGGGCTCGGACATTGCCGAAGGCTATGTTGTCGAGGGGCTCCGCGCGCGCGGGATCAAGGTCATGATCGGCCACGATGCCGAAAACCTTGGCGATGCCGCCGTGGTTGTTACTTCGACAGCCGTCAGCCGTCAGACCAATCCCGAAGTCGAAGCTGCCTATGAGCGCCGCATTCCTGTGGTTCGTCGGGCCGAGATGCTCGCCGAACTGATGCGCCTGAAATCGACCGTCGCTGTCGCCGGTACCCACGGAAAGACGACGACGACCTCAATGATTGCGGCACTTCTTGACGCAGGTGGCATTGATCCCACCGTCATCAATGGCGGAATCATCAACAGCTATGGGTCGAACGCGCGGCTTGGCGACAGCGAGTGGATGGTTGTCGAGGCAGACGAGAGCGATGGGTCATTCCTGCGTCTTGACGGCACGATTGCCGTCGTGACCAACATCGATCCGGAACATCTCGATCACTATGGCGATTTTGACGGCGCCAAGGCGGCCTATGTGGAATTCATCGAGAATGTCCCGTTTTACGGTGTCGCCATTCTGTGCCTCGACCATCCGGAAGTGCAGGCCATCCTGCCGCGCATTCGTGATCGGCGGATCATGACCTATGGCTTTTCGGCGCAAGCGGACGTCCGTGGCGAGAATGTGACGCCCGTTTCCGGAGGGAACCGTTTCGATGCGGTTGTGCGGTCCCGGGATGGTTCGACACGGACGATCGAAGGCATAGAACTTCCGATGCCCGGTCGTCACAATGTGCAGAACGCGCTTGCCGCCGTAGGCGTCGCCCTGGAAATGGGTATCGCGGATGCGACCATCCAGTCCGGCTTTGCAAAATTTGGCGGGGTCAAGCGCCGCTTTACCAAGGTCGGCGAGGTCGATGGCGTGACGATCATCGATGACTATGGCCATCATCCGGTCGAGATCCGCGCCGTACTTGCCGCTGCCCGCGAAGGCGCGCGCGGTCGCGTCATCGCGGTTGTCCAGCCGCATCGCTTTTCGCGTCTCGGCAATTTGATGGATGAATTCCAGCAGGCGTTCAATGATGCAGATATCGTCTATGTCGCTCCGGTTTATGCTGCTGGTGAAGCGCCGATTGAAGGGGTGAATGCTGCCACGCTGGTCAAGGGACTGAAACAGCGCGGACATCGCTCGGCGGCCGAGATTGCCGATGCGGCCAGCCTCGCAGCCGAACTGGCTGAAGTCGCCCAGCCGTTGGACCAGGTGATCTGCCTGGGTGCGGGGGACATTACAAAATGGGCAGCCGGCCTTGCCGATGCCATCCGGGCAGCGCGGGCATGAGCGGGATCGAAACTCTTGCCCCGGTGCGCGGCAAGCTGTCGGCCAATGCGCCACTGGCCCCCCTTGTCTGGTTCAAATCGGGTGGACTGGCAGAATTTCTGTTTGAACCGGCGGATGTAGATGATTTGCAGGCCTTCGTCCGGGACCTCGACCCAGCGATGCCGCTTTGGCCGCTGGGGTTGGGATCGAACCTGATCGTCCGCGATGGCGGTGTTCCCGGCGTCACGGTCCGGCTCGGAAAGCCATTTGCCAAAGTCGAAAAAGTCGACGCCGTCACGCTGCGCTGCGGCGGCGGTGCTTCAGGAATTCTTGTGTCCTCGACGGCACGCGACGCCGGGATTGCGGGTCTCGAATTCCTGCGCGGCATTCCGGGCACCGTCGGCGGCTTCGTGAAGATGAATGGCGGCGCCTATGGCCGCGAAGTGCGGGATATCCTTGTCGAGGCCGATGTCGTACTGCGGTCCGGCGAGCGAGTGACGCTGCCGCTGGCCGAGCTTGGCTACACCTATCGCCATTCCACCTTGCCGGAGTCCTGCATCGTTGTCGGTGCAACCTTCAGGGGCACGCCGGGTGAGCCTGCCAGCATTGGCAAGGAAATGGACCGCATCGCTGCCGAGCGGGAATCGTCCCAGCCACTGCGGTCCAAGACCGGCGGGTCGACCTTCAAGAATCCGGCGGGCCACAAGGCCTGGCAACTGGTGGACGAGGCCGGGTGCCGGGGACTGAAAGTCGGCGGCGCGCAAGTTTCCGAAAAGCACACCAACTTCCTGCTCAATCTCGGAGACGCAACAAGCGCCGACATCGAAGCGCTGGGAGAAGAGGTGCGCAAGCGGGTCAAGGCCAAGTCCGGCATTGAGCTGGAATGGGAAATACAGCGTGTCGGCGTGTTGGCCGACGACGCCAGCAAAGAGCGCGTGGGAGTGTCGCAGTGAGTGCAGTGCATGTCGCGGTATTGATGGGCGGTTGGTCCGCCGAGCGCGAAGTGTCGCTGACAAGCGGCGCGGGCGTCGCGGATGCGCTTGAACGCAAGGGCTATCGCGTGACGCGCATCGACATGGGCCGCGACGTGGCGGCGCGCCTTGCGGAAGCTGCGCCCGATGTCGTCTTCAACGCGCTCCACGGAACGCCCGGTGAAGATGGGTCGGTTCAGGGCATGATGGATCTGATGGGCCTCAAATATACCCATTCGGGAATGGTCACATCCGTGATCGCAATCGACAAGGTGCTGACCAAGCAGGCGCTCGTTCCCTATGGCATCCCGATGCCCGGCGGCCTGATCGTGAAGAGCGAAACACTCTATCAGCGCGATCCGCTTGAGCGGCCCTATGTCCTGAAGCCTGTCAACGAGGGCTCGTCCGTTGGCGTTGCGATCGTCACCAGCGAAGGCAATTACGGCAACCCGATCGGGCGCGACGTAAATGGCCCCTGGCAGGAATTTGACGAACTTCTTGCCGAACCTTTCATCCGGGGGCGTGAACTTACAGTCGCGGTCCTTGATGATCGTGCCTTGGGCGTTACGGAACTCCAGCCCAAGAGCGGCTTCTACGACTATGATGCCAAATATACCGACGGCCTGACGACCCATATCTGCCCGGCGCAGATTCCGGAAGACATCAGCGATGCGATGATGGGCTATGCCTTGAAGGCGCATCGTGTGCTGGGATGCAAGGGCGCGTCGCGCTCCGATTTCCGCTGGGATGATCAAAAGGGCGTGGAAGGCATCTTCCTGCTCGAAATCAACACGCAACCGGGCATGACGCCCTTGAGCCTCGTGCCGGAACAGGCAAAGCATGCAGGCATTTCCTATGATGACCTTGTGGACCGGATTGTGAGGGAAGCATTATGAGCCGCACAACAACCGTAAAGCGCGGCGGAAAGCGGCCTGTTGTGAAAGCACGGTCTCGCAAGCCTGCGCAGAAGGCAACATCGGCCTGGTCAAAGGCCCGCAAGGCCATGCCCTTCAAGCAGGATTCGATCGATCGTTTCGTGATCTGGTCCATGGCCGGCATGGTCGGAATTGCTGTCGTGGCTGGCGCAATGATGGCCGGTTTGCCGGGCTATGTCGGAACGGCAGTCGCAGGGTCGATCGGCAGGGCCGGTTTCGCTGTCAAGCGGGTCGAAGTCACCGGGATCGACCGGATGGAACGGCTTACCGTCTATGCCATTGCACTTGACCAGCATTCGATGGCCATGCCGCTTGTCGATCTCGACAAGGTTCGCAATCAATTGCTCGGCTTTGGCTGGATCGCGGATGCACGGGTCTCGCGCCGCCTGCCGGATACGCTGGTGGTCGACATTGTCGAGCGCAAGCCCGCTGCCATCTGGCAGCACAACCAGCAGCTCTCCCTGATCGACGCTCACGGTGTTGTTCTTGAACCCGTTTCGCTCGATGCCATGCCTGACCTGCCTTTGCTGATCGGGAGCGATGCCAATGAAAAGGCGACCGCGCTCTCGGAATTGATGGAGCGCGCCCCGGCCCTGAAGCCAATGCTGGCGGCTGCGACCTGGGTCGGCGGCCGACGCTGGGATTTGCGCTTCCAGTCCGGCGAAACATTGGCCTTGCCCGAAGGGGACGAACTCGCGGGCAAGTCGCTGGTGAAATTCGCCAGGATGGACGGCGTGCAAAGGCTTTTGGGCCGCGGATATGCGCGCTTTGACATGCGCGATCCGACCAAGTTCGTTGCGAAGATCGACAAATCGAAACCGGCAATCGACGCGCCAAAGGAATCGGTCGGCGAAACCAAGGGGGAGGAAACGGGTGGCACAGCCTAGAAGCGATCAGTTGATCACGGCGCTGGATATCGGCTCATGGAAGGTGTCTGCGCTCATTGCAGAGCGGCTCCCATCTGGTGACATTCAGGTCCTTGGCACGGGGCAGCGGGAAAGCCGCGGCGTGAAGCGCGGATATATTGCCGACATGGATGCGACGGAATCCGCAGTCCGCGATGCGGTGGAACAGGCCGAACGTATCGCTGGAACAAATATCGAGAATGTCTGGGTCGGTTTTTCAGCAGGGGGGCTGGTCAGCGACATTGCGTCAGTCGAGGTCGAACTCGGCGGCCACCGGATCGAGCAGGAGGATATTGACGAGCTTCTCGCCGCCGGACGCAATACGCTCGACCCCGATGGCCGCATGATCCTCCATGCCCAGCCCACGCTTTATACGCTCGACGGACTGCAAGGTGTCAAAAAGCCACTTGGGCTTCACGCTGATACACTGGGTGTCGATATCCACGTCGTGTGCGCCGATGGTTCGCCGGTCCGCAATCTCGACCTGTGCGTCAGGAAGGCCCACCTCGAAGTGAAGTCGATCATCGCGTCGCCGGTCGCAACAGGCATGGCGTGCCTTTCCGACGAAGAACGAGAGCTCGGCGTTGCGCTGGTCGAGCTTGGGGCGGGCGTGACCAATGTCTCGCTCTTTGCTGGCGGGATGCTTGTCGGCTTGACGTCCATCCCGTTTGGCGCAGCGGACATCACCGATGACATTGCCTCCGCGTTCGGGACGCGGCGCGATCAGGCCGAACGGATGAAGTGCTTTTACGGCTCGGCAACCGCAAGCCCGCGCGACAATCACGACATGATCGAAGTGGCGCCATTATCGGCTGAGGACGATGCGTCGGAGACGTCTCGCATCACGCGCGCACAGCTTATCGCCGTCATTCGTCAGCGGCTCGAGCATCTGGCAGGCGAGGTTTCAAAGGCGCTGAAGGAACTGGGCTTCTCTGGACCGGTCGGCAGGCAAGTCGTTTTGACGGGCGGCGGCGCCGAACTGAAGGGCATGGCAGACTATATGCAAGGCGCCCTCGGTCGGTCGGTCCGTATCGGTCGGCCACGCGGATTGTCGGGCTTGCCGGAGGCGCACAGCGGGTCGGGATTCACGACTTTGGCCGGGCTCATTCACTATGCCGCTTCGGATCCAATCGATTTGCGGGTGATCATGCCGGAACCTGCACGGGTCAGCCCGGTTTTGGGCACCGGGATCATTAAAAAGTTGATGACGGCGCTCCAAAGCGCCTACTAGATATTGTAAGGATTCTGTAATGAATGCACAAATTGCAGAAATTTTCCGAGTCGTTAACTTTTTTGGTGATTCGGCGAATCAGTTCAGGCAAAGAGTCAAGAGGGCAGGTGCTTCGCCCTTGGCATCAGATGGGGAGACAGCGAGATGAGCATTGAATTCATGGCACCCGAGGTGGACGAGTTGCGGCCGCGGATCAGCGTGATTGGCGTTGGCGGAGCGGGCGGAAACGCCATCGCCAACATGATCGCCGCTCAGGTCCAGGGGGTCGATTTCATCGTCGCCAACACTGATGCCCAGGCACTCAACACCAGCCCGGCAGAGCGCCGCCTCCAGCTTGGCCTCAAGATCACGCAAGGTCTTGGCGCTGGCTCGCGGCCCGAGATTGGCCGTGCTGCTGCCGAGGAAACAATCGAGACAGTCGAAAAGGCGCTCGACGGCGCGCACATGTGCTTCATCGCAGCCGGCATGGGCGGCGGTACGGGAACGGGAGCTGCTCCTGTCATTGCAAAGGCCGCGCGCGATCGTGGCATCCTGACTGTTGGTGTCGTCACCAAACCTTTCAGCTTTGAAGGATCGCGTCGCATGAAGGCCGCCGAAGCGGGCATCGCCGAACTGCAGAAGCATGTCGATACGCTGATTGTCATCCCCAACCAGAATTTGTTCCTGATTGCCAATCCCTCGACGACCTTCAAGGAAGCCTTCCAGATGGCCGATGAGGTTCTCCAGCAGGGCGTCCGCGGCATAACCGACCTGATGGTCATGCCGGGCCTGATCAACCTCGACTTTGCAGACGTTCGTTCGGTGATGGGCGAAATGGGCAAGGCCATGATGGGTACGGGCGAAGCCTCTGGCGACAATCGCGCGATCGATGCTGCTGAAAAGGCTATCGCCAATCCGCTGCTCGACGGCGTGTCGATGAAGGGCGCGAAGGGTGTCATCGTCTCGATCGTCGGTGGCGAGGACATGCGCCTGATGGAAGTCGACGAAGCGGCCAGCCACATCAAGGAGCTGGTCGATCCCGATGCAAACATCATCTGGGGTTCGGCCTTCAACAATGAACTGGAAGGCCGCATCCGCGTTTCTGTGGTTGCCACGGGCATCGAGGCTGACTCGGTTGTCGCGCCGGAGCCTGCCCGGGTCTTCTCCTTCCCGACCGCCCGCAAGAGCGAGGAAATCATTCGCACGCCAGAGCCAGTGATTGCGCCGGCGCCGATTGTCGAGACCGCCTCTGTCGATGCAGACATGCCCGACACAATGGAAGCCACTCCAGAGCCGGTGATTGAGGAAGAGGCGCCGCTCGTCCTGGAGGCTCCGCTCGCCGAAGAGGCCGGCTCGGTCCAACCCGATGAATTGATGCTCGAGCCTCAATCGATGCTTGATACCGAAGTGACGTCGAATCCGGTCCCGCCAATGTTTGACGACACCGTGGACAATCCGGAACCGCCGCGTCGTCGCTGGCTTGTTGGCGATGCAGAAGAAACGCCGCGTGCCGCTCCTGCTGCGGGGGGCACCTTGTTTGAACGCATGTCGAACATTGCGCGTGGCTCTGCAAAGGCAGACGTCGCGCCAACCGAGGCGTCAGACCCTCTCGATATTCCGCGGTTCCTCAATCGCCAGAATAATCAGTAATCAATCCCATCCGGGATGGTGCAGGCCGGTTTGTCCTCGGCTGCTACCATCCCGGCGTGATTCCCGGGATGTGCTCTTGCGCGGCAAGGGCCGAGTGGGTTTAGGTCTGTTTTCATGAGAATCTTGAATCAGGCCAACTGGGGTCGTGGGTTGGCGATGGGTCTGGCGTTGCTGGCGCAGGGTGCTTTGGCTCAACCCGCTTCAACCGCAACTTCTCAGACGACCCAGTCAGCCGATCCTTCCGACCGCCTTGCTGCAAACCTCGTAATATTGTCCCAGAACCCGAGAGACGTGACGGCTCTCACAGAGGCGGGGCTGAGTGCGATAGCGGTAGGCGACGGCGATGCAGCCCTGGCCTTTCTTGCCCGGGCGGAGGACATTTCTCCCGGCAGTGCCAAAATCAAGGCTGCCATTGGCTCTGCTCTCATTCTCAAGCAAAAGCCGACGGATGCCCTGCGCCTCTTCGGCGAGGCCGTGGCCCTCGGCATGCCGGAACAGGTCGTTGCTCGCGACCGGGGGCTTGCTTACGACCTTCGGGGAGAGCCGAAGCGGGCCCAGCACGACTATGCACTGGCGCTACGATCCGGACCAGATGACGATTTGACGATCCGCTATGCCTTGTCGCTCGGAATCTCCGGCGACGACCAGGGTGCAATGGAACTGCTCGATCCCCTGCTGCGCCAGAAGAATCGTTCAGCCTGGCGCGCGCGCGCCTTTGTCTTGGCAATGAACGGCGATGTGGCGGCTGCAGAGGATGTGGCCAGTTCGGTCATGCCGGGTGGGGCAGGCGCATCAATGGCCCCGTTTCTGAAGCGACTTGCGACGTTGAATGCGGCCGATCGGGCGCTTGCGGTCAATTATGGGATCATGCCGAGCGATGGATCGGCAATGGCCGTTGCAGCCGCTGGCGATCTTTATCATCCCTCGGGTTCCGGTGGCGCTTCGGACGGTTTGATTCCCGCGGGCGATCCGCTTGGTCCAAGACCGTCGGATGTCTCCGCTGCAAAGCCCGCCGCTTTGGCGTCTAAAGAGCCCCGGCGAATACCGGGGCGCGAGACTGTGACACTTGTCCCGGTTCGTGAGGAGAGCAAGCCATCTCCTCCCGCTCCGCGTGCCCCGGCCGGTTCGGTTGTGGCGACACGTGCTGCAGATCGTCCAACCGTGACAACACGGCCCAGCATGGGGCCGCCCGTTGTCGCCTCGGCTGAAAGGGCACCGCAGGCAGTTGTCCCCGTTGTCCCCAGTCCGGCGCCATCAAGCAGCGCGCCAATGACCTCCACGACACTCGCCAGCGCAGAAAAGGCGAACGAAACGCCAGCGCCACTCTTTGAGGTTTCGGACACGCCGGTGCGCGCGCCGGCTGTCAGCACATCTTCCGAAGTCACGACACAATCGGCCCGGCCCGCAAACCCCGCGGTGTCGCCTTCCAGAACCAGTGCAGGCCTGGGTGCGGTTCTTGCCGGGCTTGAAGTTGAACAGGAAAGCGTCGCCGGGCCGTTGCCAACTGCGGCGGAACTCAAGGCCGCTCGGATCGCTGCTCAGCGCGAGGCGGCGGCTGAAGCCAAGGCGGATGCCGAAGCAAAGGCCGCCAAGGAAGCGAAAGAGGCTGAAAGGCTCGCTGCGGCCAAGAATCCGGCGCGAATCTGGGTCCAGATTGCGACAGGCGCCAATGATGCCGGCCTGCCCGGGACCTGGAAGAAGATGAAGGAAAAATCTCCGGCAGTCTTCAAGGGTCAGAGCGCCTCTTCCGTTCCGTTCAAGGCGACCAATCGTTTGCTGATTGGCCCGTTCAAGAGCCAGGCCGAGGCCCGCGCGATGGTGAACGCGATGAACAAGGCCGGGCTGCAGGGGTCAACCTTCTCGAGCGACCCAGGTCAGGTTGTGACCAAAGTCTCCGGAAAATGAGGGCACGATCGCCGTGCGCAAGTGATCCCGCTGCCAGCAAAGGGCGGCAACATCTGGAAGCAGTTGGCGAAACACGTGGCCCCCGGACCGCCTTCCAGCGCGACCGCGACAGGATCATTCATTCCATTGCGTTCCGGCGATTGCGCCACAAGACGCAGGTCTTTGTTGCGCCCGATGGCGATCATTTCCGGGTGCGCCTCACGCACAGCCTTGAAGTGGCCCAGATCGGGCGGACAATTGCGCGCGCGCTCGGTCTTGATGAAGACCTGACGGAGGCCCTTTGCCTCGCGCATGACATCGGGCATCCGCCCTTCGGCCATGCCGGCGAGGATGCCCTGACAGAAGCGCTGGCCCATGCCGGAGGCTTCGATCACAATGGCCACACGCTTCGGGTGCTGACCTATCTTGAGGCGCCCTATCCTCGGTGGCGCGGGCTCAACCTCACATGGGAAACCCTTGAAGGCCTTGCCAAGCACAATGGACCTGTGACCCGGCCCGGGTGGGAAATGGCAATGGTGGATCAAGGCTATCCGCTGCAACTGTCCAGTCATGCGTCACTGGAGGCGCAGGTGGCTGCCGTCTCGGATGATATTGCCTATGACAATCACGACATCGACGATGGCTTGCGCGCCGGGCTGATCGACTTTGACGAGCTCCTGACTGTTCCGCTCGTAAGGGCTGGCTGGGAAGAGGTGCTGCGTCGTTACCCCGATGTTGAAACCGGACGGCTGCGTGCCGAACTCATCCGGCAGCAGATTGGCAAAATGGTCAACGACGTGATCGAAGAGACGCGCAGGAACATCAGGGAGTCAGGGGTGTCCACCGTTGCCGATGTGCGGGCGGCGGGGCGGACGCTTGCCAGTTTTTCAGGCGCACTCGCGTCGCAGGAACATGAGCTCAAATCCTTCATGTACGCTCGCCTGTATCATCATCCCCGCCAGCTTGAGGCAGCGGCCTTGGCACGGCAGATCATTTCCGGACTTTTTGCGGCCTATGATGCGGATCCCGGTGGCTTGCCGACCGAATGGCAGCAGGATCTGCCTGACAGTCCGGATGGGCGTGCCCGTCACATTGCCGACTTCATCGCGGGCATGACGGATCGCTATGCGATTGGATGTTATCGGCGGCTGGTCGGTGACATTGCGCTTCCCGAAGGCTTTTGAATCGCGTCTGTCGGCAGGCTTTCAATCTCATGATATTCGGCATCGCGAAAGAATTCGAACACCATCATGTTTTCGAATTTGGGATCCAGCGGCAGATCATAGTCGGCAGACCGAAAGCCGTGCTTTGCGAGGCCGATTGCAATGACGTCGATCTCCTGATCCAGCTTGACTCCAAAGCGGCGTCCCAGTCGCCACCGGATTTGGCCGTCAACCTCGCCAAAGGCACCGAGCGAAATGGTCACCCTTTCGTCCACTTCCGGCGGATGCACAGCCCGACATGCAAGGCCAAAGGCAGACAGGTTCATGATAACGATGCGCTGAGGCTTGCACGTCTCGGATGTCATCAGCCCGACCAGGAACCGCTTCTGCCTCCCGTCGCGCTTGCGCGGCAAACTGGGTCTTATCGGGGACTGTTCGCCCATCCTCGGACATCCGTTCCTTGCGCTTCGACTGCGACGAAAAGTCGCACATCGAAAAGAGAAACGGCCTGAAGAACCTCTGCTTTAGCGAGGCTTGCGAAAACGATAGATGAACTGGTCAGTCCGGCCGCGGATCGCAGGATCGAAGACGAGCAGAGTATGCGGATCGCTTGCATTTCTGAGCAGCGAAGACTCGCTCTCGAACTTGAAACCGGCCTTTTCCAGCTCTGAACGCACAACCGCCGGATCGATGCGGTGCAGTGTGTTGGCGTCCTTTGTGCCAGAGCCCGCGACAGCAGCATGGTCGATCACCACCAGCACCCCGCCCGGCTTCAGTGCCTTGAAAAGCGCGGCATCAACGGTGGCCGCCAGATTTTCCGGGAAGGCCGCAAGGTGCAGGTCGTGATAATTCTGTGCCGTGAAGATCAGGTCCACAGATTCCGGGAAGGCGAGCGCGGAAAGCGGCCCATTGAGCGGTGCAACATTGGGATATGCATCCGCAACGGTCTTTTGCTCTGTTCCATATTGTGCACGAAAGGCAATGAATTCCGCCGGCTGATATGCATAGACCTTGCCTTTGGGGCCGACAGTTCTGGCCAGCAGACGCGAGAAATAGCCTCCGCCCATGATGAAATCGATGACGGTGTCCCCAGGCTTCACCTGGGCGAATTCAAGGATGGCGCCGGGCTTTCGGGCTTCATCGCGCTTCACATCGTCAGCGGGTCGAGCCGGGTCGGAAATGGCGGCAGCGACGGCCTTCTTGGCGCGGGCCGCGCTACCAGCGTTGGCAGGACCGGAAATCAGAAGAGCGCAGATAGCGACTGTGTGCAAAAGCTTCATGTCATTGCCTCGATAGGGTGAATGGGCAGAGGGTATCGCCTGTTCCGCCGGGCGTCCAGCGCCCCTCAGCTCGACTGCTTTCCAAACGGGTTCTTCGGTGCGCGCAAGGTCAGGCGAACAGGCACAGCGCCAAAGCCAAGCTCGCGCCGAATGCCGTTCACAAGATAGCGGCGATAGCTCTCGGGCAATTCGTCCACGCGTGTGCCAAAGATCACGAAACTGGGCGGGCGTGTCTTGATCTGCGTCACATAGCGCAGCTTGATCCGCTTGCCGCCGGGCGCGGGCGGCGGGTTCTTCTCGATGGCTGTTTCGAACCACCGATTGAGCTGGCCGGTCGTCACGCGACGGCTCCACGCCTCGCGCGTTTCGAAAGCCACCTGGAGCAGCGTATCAATTCCCTTGCCGGTCGCAGCTGAAAGGGTCAGCAACGGTACGCCTTTGACCTGGGCAAAGCCCTCATCCAGTGCCGCGCGCACGCCCTGATAGAGCGGGGCGCCATTTTCCACCGTATCCCATTTGTTGAGCGCAATGATCATTGCGCGGCCTTCGGAAAAAATCTGGTCGGCAATGCGCAGGTCCTGCGCTTCGAGCCCTCGCGTCGCATCAAGCAGCAGCACGACAACTTCGGCAAAATCGATGGCATGGCGCGTGTCGGCCGCCGACAGGCGCTCGAGCTTGTCGTCTACCTTGGATTTCTTGCGCAGGCCCGCTGTATCGATCAACCGAACCTGCCGGTCCCGTCCTTCGCTGTCTCGCCAGCTCCAGTCGATCGAGATGGAGTCTCGCGTGATGCCGGCTTCGGGTCCGGTGATCATCCGGTCTTCGCCCAGCATCTTGTTGACCAGCGTCGATTTGCCAGCATTCGGGCGCCCGACAATGGCAAGTTTCAACGGAGCATCCGGGCTCTCGTCATCAAATTCTTCTTCGTCCGGCTGCTCGCGTTCCAGATGCGGCAGCAGCGCCGAAAACAGCTCGGAAAGACCTTCACCATGCTCGGCGCTGAACGCAATCGGATCGCCAAAGCCCAGCGCATAGGATTCCAGAATGCCATTCTCGCTCGCCCGTCCTTCGGCCTTGTTCGCAAGCAGAATGACCGGCGTCTTCGATCCCCTCAGCCATCGCCCGATTTCCTCGTCGAGCGGAACCACGCCCGCCCGCGCGTCAATCACGAAAAGTGAAACATCGGCACTGTTGACGGCAGCTTCGGTCTGGGCGCGCATGCGGCCCGGCAGGCTCTGCGGATCGTCTTCCTCGAAGCCAGCAGTGTCGATGATCCGGAAGTTGAGCCCGAGAAGTTCCGCATCGCCTTCCCGCCTGTCACGCGTGACACCAGGCCGGTCATCGACAAGCGCCAGCTTCTTTCCGACCAGCCGGTTGAAAAGTGTCGACTTCCCGACATTGGGTCGCCCGATGATGGCGACCACGGGGAGGGTGGCGGCCATCTTTGCCCCCTCTGCCTTAACGCCAGGCCGTCAGATGACCGTCATTGGTCAAGACATACAATGTGTTGTTGGCAACAATGGGCGGCAGAAAAACGGGTGCTCCGGCCTTGGTCTGGCTCTGGAGTGCGCCATTTGCCGGATTGATGTTGGCCAGCTGCCCTTCCGAACTTGCAACGATCAGGCGGTCGCCTGCCAGAATCGGACCAGTCCAGATGATCGGCCCGTTCTTCTTCTTTTCCTTGCGGTAGCGCGGCAACTGCGACACCCACCGGACCTTGCCCGTCGCCCGTGACAGGCAGAGCAGGCGCGCTTGATCATCAACGACGAAAACCCATTCGCCAGCCACCCAGGGCGTTGCAATTCCGGCAACGTTGATTTCCCACAAGCGCTGGCCGGTGACGAGTTCCATGCTGACCATGCGCCCGCCTTGCCCGATCGCGAAAATGCGGCCGCGATCGATGACGGGGCTTGCATCCACGTCTGAAAGGCTGGCTACGGACGTCGATATGCTGGTGCGCGAAAGCGCATCGGCCCACAGCGATCGCCCGTTTTCATAACGATAGGCATTGAGCTCGCCCGATGAAAAGCCGGCGACAACGCTACCCTGCGCGACCGCCGGTGCACCAACGCCGAAAACACCGGAAACTTCGAGCGATGCCGCTTCGCTCCAGACCTGATCGCCATTCGATTCCTTGAGCGCAAAGATCTGGTTGTCCTGGCTCATGACGTAAATCTGGCCATTTGAAATGGACGGGGCGCCGCGCAACGGCCCGCCAGGGCGCACCTTCCAGATCTGCTTGCCGTCAGCTGCATTGAACGCGGCAACATCGCCCAGACCCGACGTGGCGAAGAGCTTGCCATCGTCATAGCTGACGCCGCCGCCAAACAAGGACGCCTTGTCCTTGGAGAATTCCTTGGAATTTGCATCACCAATCTGGCTGACCCAGAGCGTCGCGCCGGAGTTCGCGTCAAACGCATGAAGCCTGGCGCGCACGTCAACGACAAAAATCTTTCCTTCTGCCACAATCGGCGAAGCCGCGAGCCGTGCAGATTTGGTGGTGCCGTCGATCTTTGCGGTCCACGCCACGCCAAGCGACGTTCCAAGGCCGACGTGGCCCATCATTTTCGGGCCATTGCCACCCGGCTGCGTCCATTCCGTATTGGTCTCCGCAGGCGGAAGGAGGATTGCGACATCAGTCAAAGCCGGATCGACTTCGGCGTTCGATTCCGACGTCAGGATGGCAACCCGCTGACCGATCGTCGGCGTCTTGGGCCGCTTGTTGCCGCCACCGCCAAACACGCCGCACCCGGCTAGCGCGAGCGCCATCGTGCCGAGTATCAAACCGGTGCGAAACGTCTTCATTTGGTGACTTCCTTGGTTGGGGGTTTGACCGCGTCGACCCCTAAACTCCCGGCCATCTGCACAGCACGTGAACGGATGGTTTCGGGCACATTCTCATCCTTGCCAATGTCGGCAAACAATTTTCCGGCCAGCTCAGGCTTGCCCATCTTGAGATAGGCAACTGCAACCATCTCGCCGGCGCTTCCGAACCACGGGTTTCCCTTTGCGGCGAGCGGTCCAAGCCGAGTGACGACAGTTTCCGGCTTGATCGAATCAAACTCGGCAGCAGTCTGGCGGATCAGGGCAAGGTCGCGCCATGGCTGGGGCACCTTTGTATCGCTTGCCACTTCTCCATAAATCCGGGCAGCCTCGGCGAAATCATTCTTGCCTAACGCCACACCGGCTTCAGCCATTTTCGCCGATGCGCGGTATCCGACATTTTTCGAGGTGGCGAGCGGAGCCAGTTTCTTCAGCGCGGCGTCCGGATTGGCGGCTTGCAAATCGTCAAGCGCCTGAGAGAGCTGTTCGCCTTCAACGCCTGAAGCCTTGACTTCACGCGCTTGCCAATAAAGCCAGCCGCCCCAGGATGCCAGGAGAAGAACGATGATCGCAATCCCAAGGCGGCCATAACGCTGCCACAGCGATTGCAGCTCATCCCGGCGCAGCTCTTCATCGACTTCGCGCAAAAAGGCTTCTTGGGTAGGAGGCGTGGACGCCAAGACTGGTCTCCGGAAACGAAATTTGGCCCTCCTTAGCGATGGCATCGCCCGAGGGGAAGCGCCCTATTTCGGCTGGTATGTCTGGTCCGGCGTCGGGAAGGATCGGGATCGCACATCGGCGGCATATTGCGATGCTGCATCCACAATTTCATTTGCCACTTCATGATAGCGTTTGACGAACCTGGGGACGCGGTCGAACATGCCCAGCATATCGTCTGTCACCAGAACCTGCCCGTCGCAATCTGCCGATGCGCCAATCCCGATGACCGGGATGTCCACTGCCCGGGTTACGGCGCCCGCTATGTTTTCGAGCACGCCTTCAAGAACCATTGAGAATGCGCCTGCGTCCGTAACAGCCTTGGCATCCGCCAGTATCTTTGCGTGCTCTTCCTGCGATTGGCCCCTGGCGCCATATCCGCCCAGCGCATTCACAGCCTGCGGTGTCAGCCCGATATGCGCCATGACCGGTATCCCGCGCTCTGTCAGGAAACGGATTGTCGGCGCCATGGCCTCACCGCCTTCAAGCTTCACGCCGGAACATCCGGTTTCGGAGAGAATGCGACTCGCCGAGTGAAAGGCCTGCGCCGGCGATGCCTCATAACTGCCAAAAGGCATGTCGACGATGACGACGCTGTGGAAGCTGCCCCGCACGACAGCAGCGCCATGGGCGCACATCATGTCCAGTGTCACGGCCAAGGTTGATGGCAAGCCATAGATGACCTGGCCAAGGGAGTCGCCGACCAGCAACATGTCGCAATGTGGGTCAAGAAGTTGCGCCATGCGCGCCGTATAGGCTGTCAACATGACCAGCGGCTCGTCTGTCCGCCCCTCGAACTTGCGGCCCTGGATCAACGGCACCGTCAGGCGCTTCATGGGCGTGGGTGTCGGGTTTGCGCGCGACGTCGAAGTGTCGAGTGTGAAGGTCGTGGACATGAATCCGGTCTGCCGCCTGCTGTGAAAAAGGGGTGTCCAGATATGGCACCTGACGCTCCAAGGCAATTCAGCCTTTTGCCTCCTCGGATGCGGGCTTTGCAATTGCTTTTCGCTCGCGGCAAGATTCAGGTGGATTATTGCTGCGCGTAATTTTATTGCGTGGTGAATGTCTCGCTCAAACTTGCCCCCGCTCCGGCTTCACGTCCCTGAACCGCCCGCGCGGCCGGGCGAAGAGGCTGATTTCTCTCATATCGATATCCTGCCTGCCGGCGTCACGCCGCGACCGGATAGCGCGGCAGACTCCGCGACGATGCGCGATCTGGCCTATGGTCTGGTCCGTGTGCTCGACGATGAGGGGAACGCAGTCGGGCCCTGGAATCCGCGACTCAGCCCGGACGTCTTGCGCCGGATGCTCCGGGCAATGGTGCTGACCCGTGCCTTTGATGATCGCATGTTCCGTGCGCAGCGGCAGGGCAAGACCAGTTTCTACATGAAAAGCCTTGGCGAAGAGGCCGTGTCGATTGGTGCAGCGTTTGCGCTGCAGAGGGATGACATGTGTTTCCCCTCCTATCGCCAGCAGGGCATCCTGATTGGTCGCGACTGGGATCTGGTCGATATGATGAACCAGATCTATTCCAACAGGGGTGATCGCCTGAAGGGTCGGCAGCTGCCGATCATGTATTCGGCGAAGGACGCGAGTTTCTTTTCCATTTCAGGAAACCTCACCACACAGGTCCCGCAGGCTGTCGGCTGGGCCATGGCAAGTGCGGCACGGGGCGACACGCGCATTGCGGCAAGCTGGTGTGGTGAAGGCTCGACGGCCGAGGGGGACTTTCACGCTGCGCTTACATTTGCGACCGTTTACCGCGCGCCTGTCGTCCTGAATGTCGTGAACAACCAATGGGCGATCAGTTCCTTTGCCGGGTTTGCAGGCGCGGAATCGACGACCTTTGCCGCGCGCGCCGTCGGCTATGGCATTGCGGGCCTCAGGATCGACGGAAATGACGCTCTTGCAGTCTATGCAGCGACGGCCTGGGCGGCAGAGCGGGCAAGGACCAACCATGGCCCGACCCTGATCGAGCATTTCACATATCGTGCCGAAGGCCATTCGACATCTGATGACCCGTCGGCCTATCGCTCCTCTGATGAACGCAGCAAATGGCCGCTGGGCGATCCGGTCGCGCGGCTGAAGGCCCATCTTATCGCCATCGGCGAATGGGATGAGGCACGTCACGCGGCGCAAGACCTTGAGTTGGCCGAACAGGTCAAGGCCGCAGCAAAGGAAGCCGAGAAGAACGGCATTCTCGGCCATGGCATGCACCAGCCTTTTGCCACGATGTTCGAGGATGTGTTCGAAGAGATGCCCTGGCATTTGAACGAGCAATCCGCCCAGATGATGAGCGAGCGGATGCGCAAGTGGCCCAAACCGGGCGAGGGGCCCCGCTGATGCCCGACGCACCCGCAACGAACATGAACATGATCGAGGCCATCAACGATGCCTTGTCAGTCGCAATGGAACGCGATGGCGATGTCACAGTGCTCGGCGAAGATGTCGGCTATTTCGGCGGCGTGTTTCGCGCAACGGCTGGCTTGCAGAAGAAATATGGCAAGACCCGCGTGTTCGACACGCCGATCACGGAATGCGGGATTGTCGGCGTCGCTGTCGGGATGGCGGCCTATGGTCTCAGGCCCGTGCCGGAAATCCAGTTTGCCGACTATATCTATCCTGCGCTCGATCAGCTGGTCAGCGAAGCGGCGCGACTGCGCTATCGGTCAGCAGGCGAATTCCCGATGCCCATCACGGTACGCTCGCCCTTTGGCGGCGGCATCTTCGGGGGGCAGACCCACAGCCAGAGCCCGGAGGCCATTTTCACGCATGTCTGCGGCCTGAAGACCGTCATTCCTTCGACGCCCTATGATGCCAAAGGGCTTTTGCTGGCGGCCATCGAGGACAATGATCCGGTCATCTTCTTTGAACCCAAGCGCATCTACAACGGCCCGTTTGACGGGCATTATGATCGCCCTGTCCAGCCCTGGGCCAAGCATCCGGCGAGCCTTGTGCCGAGCGGCCATTATACGATCCCGCTCGGCAAGGCGGCCCTTGTCCGTGAGGGGCAGGACCTGACCCTGCTTGCCTATGGCACAATGGTTCATGTGGCGCTCTCGGTTGTCGAGGAACTTGGCGTGGACGCCGATGTGGTTGACCTGCGGACGCTGATGCCGCTCGACATCGAAACGATTGAGGCTTCTGTCCGGAAGACCGGCCGCTGCCTCGTCATTCATGAAGCGACCCGCACTGGCGGCTTTGGCGCTGAACTCTCTGCACTCGTCCAGGAGCGGTGCTTTTACCACCTCGAAGCCCCTGTGGAACGCGTGACGGGGTTTGACACGCCCTATCCGCACAGCCTCGAATGGGCCTATTTCCCGGGGCCGATCCGGATCGGCATGGCGATTGAAAAAGTGATGAAGGACTGATCGATGGCGCGCTTTGAATTCCGCCTGCCCGACATTGGCGAAGGTATCGCAGAGGCAGAAATTGTCGCCTGGCACGTCAAGGTGGGCGATACCGTCGCCGAAGACCAGGGCGTCGCCGACATGATGACGGACAAGGCCACGGTTGAAATGGAAAGCCCTGTCGCCGGGACGGTCGTCGCTCTTGCCGGCAAGGAAGGCGACATGATTCCAATCGGATCCACCCTGCTGGTCATCGAAACCGAGGGGGAGATTGAGGAAGACGTCGCCCCTGCGAAGGCAGGGGCCTCTGAGGATGCTGATGCCGAGCCCGATGCCCAGGCAGGCCCCGGCCTGCGCCGGGGCGACGAGGATGCCGTTGAGCAACACATGCCTTCAACGCCTGTGCACTTCATTCCCGAACCGCATCCTGAAGCAGTCGAAATTCGCGTACCGCAGCCTGCTGCTGCGGCTTTGGCGTCGCCCGCAGTTCGGGCTCGTGCAAAGGAGCTTGGCATAGACCTGAGCCAGGTCCGGGCCCGCGAGGACGGTCGTATCCGGCATGCCGATCTCGATGCCTTCATTACCTATTCTGCCGGGCAGGGTTATCGCCCGGCGGGTGTCACGCGCGCGGATGAAGACATCAAGGTCATCGGCATGCGCCGCCGCATCGCCGAAAACATGGCCGCATCAAAGCGCCACATCCCGCACTTCACCTATGTCGAGGAAATCGACGTGACGCAGCTGGAGGATATGCGCGCCGATCTGAATGCCAACCGCGGCGCGAGACCGAAGCTGACATTGCTTCCCTTGCTGATTGTCGCGATTTGCAAGGCGCTCCCGGAGTTTCCGATGATCAATGCTCGCTTCGATGATGAAGCCGGTGTGGTGACGCGGCACGGCGCCGTGCATCTTGGCATGGCCACACAGACGGACGCGGGCCTTATGGTCCCGGTCATCCGCAACGCTCAGTCGATGAATGTCTGGCAGCTTGCCTCCGAAATTGCCCGGCTTGCAGAGGCCGCGCGCTCGGGCAAGGCGAAAAGCGAAGAGTTGTCGGGCTCTACCTTGACCGTTACGTCACTCGGGCCACTGGGCGGCATTGCGACGACACCCGTCATCAACCGGCCGGAAGTCGCCATCATTGGACCCAATCGCGTCATTGAAAGGCCGGTCATCCGCAATGGCGAGATTGTTGCGGCAAAGCTGATGAACCTGTCGATCAGTTGCGACCACCGTGTTGTCGATGGCTGGGACGCTGCGAGCTATGTCCAGGCCGTGCGCAAACTGCTTGAAACGCCTGTTCTCCTTTTCGCGGATTGATCTTACCGCGCAATCTTGCGCATAGGCTCGTTCCATGTCCTCCGTTAATTCTGCTTCGCCCGTCGGCCCCGGCCGCATCGAGTTCGTGCTGCTCGTTTCAGTCGTGATGATGATCGTCGCCTTCGCGATCGATTCCATGCTTCCGGCCTTGCCGGCAATCGGCAGTTCGCTTGGTGTTGCCGACGAATCCCGCTGGCCACTGGTGATCTCTGCATTTCTGGCCGGATTCGGCGTTTCCCAGCTTTTCGTCGGCATGCTGTCCGATCGCTATGGCCGCAGAAGCCCGATTCTCTGGGCGATCTTCTTTTTTGGCGTGACCAGCCTGGCTGCATCGCTTGCGCCAACGTTTGAGCATCTCCTTGTTGCACGATTTGTTCAGGGCATCGGCTGTGCAGGCGCGCGTGTCATCGTGACGTCCATCGTCCGCGACAGATATGAGGGACGCGAAATGGCGCAGGTCATGAGTCTCGCCAGCATGGTGTTCATGGCCGCCCCGATCCTCGCGCCGACAATGGGCCAAATCGTCCTGGCCTTCGCGACATGGAGGTGGATTTTTGCGGTTCTGGCGATGATCGGCGTGGCGGTCTGGATTTGGGTCATGGTGCGCATGCCGGAAACGCTCGCACCCGAAAACAGGACGGCAATCTCGGTCGCGTCGGCCATCGGAAGCGCCCGGATCGTCGTCACGGATCGGATGTCCCTGGGCTATGGCCTGGCGATTGCCGTCATTTCCTGTGGCCTGTTCGGCTTCCTGATGTCGGTTCAGCCCATTTTCCAGCATGTCTTCGAGCGCCCCGATCTTCTGCCGGTGGGATTTGCGGTCATGGCCAGCGGAATGGCAGGTGCATCGCTGGTGAATGCCGCAATCGTCAGGCGTTTCGGGATGCGCAAGATTGGCCATGCCGCGCTCTTCTTCTTTACAACAGTCGCCGGGCTCCATGCGCTGGTCGCCCTGTCAGGCCATGAGACGCTGACCAGCTTCATCGTGCTCCAGACGGCCATGATGATGGGATTTTCCCTCATCGCAGGGAATTTTGGCGCCATGGCGATGGAAAACATGGGGCATGTCGCCGGAATGGCAAGCTCGCTCCAGGGTTCGGTATCGAGCATTGCGGCCTCCGTCATTGGCGCCATCATTGGCGGGTCGTTCGATGGAACGACCGTTCCGCTCTATCTCGGCTATTGCGCATGCGGGACCGTTGCATTGATCATTGTCTTTGTGACAGAGCGCGGAAAATTCTTCGTTGCGCATCATGCGCCACCAACAAGAACAGGAGACTGAATCATGGCCCATTGGCTGCTCAAGTCCGAGCCGCACAAATATAGTTGGGACATGATGGTCAGCGACGGCCGCACGCATTGGGATGGGGTCCGCAACCATCAGGCTGCGATCAACCTGAAGGCCATGAAGGTCGGCGACACGGCCTTTTTCTATCACAGCAATGAAGGCAAGGAGATTGTCGGGATCGTGAAGATCGTAAAGACGGCTTATCCCGATCCGGGCGATCCGGCGGGGCGGTTTGTCATGGTCGATGTCGCGCCCGTCAGACCCGTGAAATCCTTCGTGACATTGGCTCAGATGAAAGCCGATCCGCGGTTGGCGGATCTTGCGCTTATCCGGCAGTCACGGCTTTCCGTCGTGCCGGTCAGTGATGAGCATTGGGACATTATCCTGAAACTGGCCGGGGAATAACGCCGTGGGGAGCTTGTCCTGTTTAAGTAAAACCGTCGCCCCTGCGCAGGCAGGGGCCTGTTTGAAGCTTAGGCGCCCGACTCAACCAAAGGCCCCTGCCTGCGCAGGGGCGACGGTTCTGGCACAGCGGGACAAACTCTAGACTTGGTGGGCCACCGCCGCCTTGAAGGTGGCGATAGCCGCTTCGTCGCGCCTGTAGAATGTCCATTTCTTGATCCGCTTCGGGATCAGGAACCCTGCATCGACCAGCAACTTCAGATGCTGCGCCGTTGTCGGCTGGGCGAGGCCGATCTTTTCGCCGATCAGCAGCGCACACACGCCGTCCGTCACCAGGTCGCCGTCAATTTGCGGGCGGAAATGCGCGGTTGGGTCCTTGAGCCAGTCCAGGATCATCAGGCGCTGGGCATTGGCGATGGCCTTGAGTTGCTTGTCCAGATTCGGCTTTGGCATGATTTTCATATCGTATTATTGCAATATTACGATGATGGATATATCAACGGCTCCAGTTCCTCAAGGAGATTCGCAAATGCCTGTCCAGCGTCGCTTCGCGCAAGTCGATGTGTTCACCAGCAAGCCGCTTTTTGGCAATCCGGTGGCCGTGATCCTCGATGCCGAGGGATTGACCAGCGAACAGATGCAACAGGTGGCGCTCTGGACCAACCTCTCCGAAACGACCTTTGTCCTGCCGGCCACCGAACCGGGCGCCGACTATCACACCCGGATTTTCACCCCGACCGAAGAACTGCCTTTTGCGGGTCACCCGACCCTTGGCACGGCGCATGCCGTGATCGAGGCAGGCATAGCCGCGCCGAGGGACGGGAAGCTGGTCATGCAATGCGGTGCAGGATTGGTGGATGTTTCGGTGGATGGCGCAGGCCTTTCGTTTCGGCTGCCGCGCTTCGTGCCGCGTGCGGCAAGCAATGCCGAAGACCTGGCCGGCATCCTCGGGGCCGAACGGCTGATCGGTGACGCTGAAGTCATCGATACCGGGCCGCACTGGCTGGTCGCGCGCGTTGACGATGTTGCCATGCTGTCGCCTGATGCTGTGCGCCTCAAGGGCCATTTGGCGCGCGATGCGTCGAACGGGGTTACGGCTTATTCGGAAACGGCACCGGGCGAACTCGCTGTCCGATCCTTCTTCTTCACGGACGGACTTGTGGAAGACCCGGTCTGCGGGAGTGGCAATGCAGCCGTGGCAGCGCACCGCATCCGGGCTGGCACGGCTGGAGACAGTGACGCCTGGTTTGCCCGGCAGGGCCGCCAGATCGGCCGCGACGGCGAAATCCGCGTGCGGGTCGAACAGGGCGTCGTCCATGTGGGCGGAAGCTGCGTGACTGTGGTGCAGGGTCAGATTCTGATCTAGCTCTGGAAGAATTGCGCGTCGCACCTGCGCAGGGGCGACGCGTGTGTCGTCCCCTTCCCCCCTCCCTCCAACACCGCTAAGGGGGGCCAATGAATCCCTTGATCCCTGTGATGATCGGCGGCGCGCTCGGCGCGGGCGCGCGGCACCTTGTCGGCGCGACGATGCTTGCGCGTTTCGGGCCCGGCTTTCCGTGGTGGACACTTACAGTCAACATCGTCGGCGGCTTCCTGATGGGACTTCTGGTTGGCATCCTCGTCAAGACGGGTGCGAGCGAACAGCTCCGCCTGCTCCTGGGCGTCGGTGTTCTGGGTGGCTTCACCACCTTCAGTGCGTTCAGCCTCGAAACCTGGATGATGATCGAACGCGGCCAGATGGCTGTGGCGACCGGCTATGCGGGCGCTTCCCTGATCGGCTCAGTGCTTGCTCTCGGCCTCGGCCTTTGGCTGACCCGGCTATGAGCGACGCCATTCGCACATTTACCGTCGCCCCTGATGACGACGGCATCAGGCTCGATCGCTGGTTCAAGCGGCACTTGCCCGATGCCAGTTTCAACATTGTGTCGCGCTGGGCGCGCACCGGGCAGCTTCGTGTCGATGGCAAGCGCGCCACCCCGGGAGACAGGATTGAGGCCGGCCAGCAGATCCGCGTGCCTCCGGCCGAAGTCCTGGCCAAGGTCACGGAGACGCGTCCGCCGCGGCCGAAGCGCGAACGGCCGAGCCTGGGCGAGGATGAAACGGCTTTCGCCCAGTCGCTCGTGATCCACAAGGACGCGGCGGCGCTGGTGCTCAACAAGCCGCCGGGCCTTGCGACACAGGGCGGCACCAAGACGGACGAGCATGTCGACCGCCTGCTCGATGCGCTCTGGTATGATGAGGATGGGCGCCCCAAGCTCGTCCACCGGCTCGACAAGGATACATCCGGGGCCTTGCTTGTCGGGCGGACGGCGCGGGCTGCCGGGCACTTCGCCAAGGCCTTTTCGAGCCGCACGGCCCGCAAGGTCTATTGGGCGATTGTCGTCGGCGTGCCGAGCATCGAGGATGGCATGATCGAACTCCCGATCGCCAAGCAACCCGGTACTGGCGGCGAAAAGATGCACGTCGATGAAAAGGAGGGCTCGCCCGCGCGCACCCGCTATCGCGTCATCGACCGCGCCGGGAACAGCGCCGCCTGGGTCGAGCTTCAGCCCTTTACCGGGCGCACACACCAGCTCCGCGTCCACATGGCTGCGATCGGCCACCCGATTGTGGGAGACGGCAAATATGGCGGGCGGGATGCCTTCCTGACCGGAACGATCAGCCGCAAGATGCATCTTCATGCCCGTCGCATCCGCGTCGATCATCCCGATGGCGGACAGATCGACGTCCGTGCGGACCTGCCGCCGCATTTCGCCGAAACGCTTGTCGCACTCGGTTTTACCGAGGCCGATGGCGATGCGCTGGTGCTCGACGAAGTGAAATTCAAGGATACCGACGAAGGCAAGCGCCGCCTCGTCGCAAACAAGGCCAAGGCTGCCCGCAAGGAGCGCAAGGGCGAACGCCGGGGCAGGGGAGCACCGCCCCCGCCGCGCGGAAAGCGCTGATCGTGCATCCCAATTCGGCCTTTCGCTGGGAAGATCGCGCCGCGTTGCGCAGCTTTGCCGAGGCGGTCGGGTTTGGAATGCTCTTTGCCGCAACGCCCGATGGTCCGCGGGTTGCGCACATACCCTTTGTCTTTCTCGATGCGGACCGGGTCGGGTTTCATGTCGCCCGTGGCAACGGGATCACGAAGCATCTCGACGGTCGGGATGCCTTGCTCGTCGTCAACGGGCCGGATGGCTATGTCAGTCCCGACTGGTACGAACTTGACAACAATCAGGTGCCGACCTGGAATTACCTCGCCGTCGAACTCGAGGGGCCCGTGGCGCGCATGGAAACCGCGGGGCTGGTCGACCAGATCGACAGGCTGACCGCCATGCACGAAACGCGGCTCTCGCCAAAGCCGGTCTGGACGCGGGGCAAGATGGAGGACGGCCGTTTCGAGAAAATGCTCGATGCCATACATGGCTTCGAATTGCGCATCAGCGGCTGGCGGGGCACCGCTAAGCTTAGCCAGAACAAGACCGAAGCGGCGCGTTTGAATGCCGCCCGCGCTGCAGAGTCGTCAGGAAACCGCGCGCTCGCACACCTGATGCGTGAATTGCCCAATGGCTAACCGGCTCGCTCTATTCGACTGTGACGGAACACTGGTTGACAGCCAGCACACGATTTTCCGGTGTGTCGAGATTGCCTTTGCCCGCGCCGGGCTCCCGTCGCCGGGCCGTGTCGCTGCACGGCGGGTCGTAGGGCTGAGCCTGCTTCCCGCGATGCGGATGCTGGCGCCGGGTGTTCACGCCGATCTGCACGTCCAGCTGACCGAGGATTACAAGGCGGCATTCCAGAAGATGCGCGGCGATGGTCTGGTCGATGAGCCCCTGTTCGACGGCATTGTCGACGCGCTTGATGCGCTCGAGGCCGACGGTTGGATCCTTGGCGTGGCGACCGGCAAATCCGACCGGGGGCTTGATCTGTGCCTGCGCCACCATGGTTTGCGCGAACGGTTCGTCACGCTGCAGACCGCTGACCGGCACCCGTCGAAGCCGCATCCGTCCATGGCGCATCAGGCAATGGCCGAAGCAGGCGCAAGCCCTGAAACAACGGTCATGATTGGCGATACGAGCTTCGACATGGTCATGGGCGTGGCCGCCGGCGCACGCGCAATCGGTGTCGATTGGGGCTATCATCCAGGCGAGGAATTGCTGGCGGCTGGCGCGAGCCAGATCGTGTCGCACGCGCGCGAACTCAGGGAGGCCATGTTATGAACAGTCCCGAGGACCTGGCGCGGCAGCGGTTCATGATTCTCAATCTCGTCCGCTTCGGCGCGATTGCGTTCGTCTTTGCAGGGGCAGCGAATGTCGGGGGCAAATTGCTGCCCGATCTCTCCCCTGCATTGGGTTATGTCCTCCTGATTGTCGGCGTGCTCGATTTCTTCCTCGCGCCGGTCCTTCTCAAACGCAACTGGCGCAATCCCGACGCATGAAGCGCTTCTACAAGCAGGTTTCTGTCACGCCCGATCTGGGAATTACGCTCGACGGCAGGCCAGTGCGCACGCCCGGGCGGCTGCCTCTTGTCCTGCCGAACGCGACACTGGCCGAAGCGGTGGCCGATGAATGGCGGGAGCAGGGCGAGGAGATTCTGCCGCATGCGATGCGGTTGACCGGTCTTGCCAATGCAGCAATCGAGCGGATTGCGCCCGATCTGGAAAGTTTTGCGGCCGGGCTTGCGGCATACGCCGAATCCGAACTGCTCTGCTATCGCGCTGACGCTCCGGAGCCCTTGGTCGCGCGGCAGGCCGCCGTCTGGGATCCAATCCTTGCCTGGGCGCGAGCGCGCTATGATGTCGGCTTCGTGCTGGTCGAAGGGATCATGCACCAGCCCCAGCCGCCAGCCATGCTTGCGCGCCTGTCTGAAGCTCTGGCCGCGCGGACGGCCTTTGAACTCGCCGCGCTCTCAACGATTGTGACCATTTCCGGCTCGCTGGTCATTGCCCTTGCAGTGCTGGAAGGTGTGCTGGAGCCCGAGGCTGCGTTCGATGCAGGCCATCTCGACGAACTTTGGCAGGCCGAACAATGGGGCGAGGATGATTTCGCCCTCGACCAACGTGCAGCCCACCGCACCGATTTTCTAGCTGCCTGCACTTTCCTGAGGCTGTTGCACGGCTGAAGGCAGGAACCATCTGGCAATTACGACGCCCGCCACGCTCAGCATCGTCGTGTTGGCCACGAAACCATAGATATTATAGGCCCAGTCCTGATGCAGCCAGATCGGATTGCCCAGGGTCAGCAATGCGGTCGTCGCCAGTGAGAACAGCACAACCAGTTGCGCCCGCGACGCAAAGTCCGTGACGCGTGACGCGATGCCGGAGAACGCACCGGCAATGATCAGGCAGACAATGAGCTCATGGATGAATCCGTTGAGGAGCGCGCTTGGGTCCGCCACAGGGAATCCGTTGCTGTTGTAGTGCACCATCGCGACCGGACCCTTTCCGTAGAGTGTCGTGCCGGACTGGGTGGATGGGTCGGGCACCATATAGGTGCCGGTCTTTGGAAGATTTGCCGCCAGGGCCGTCTGCACCGCCGCCGTCTGGGCTTCATCGGCGGTGGTATAGGCAATCATGCCGAGTGGCGTGGCAAAGAAAACAAAGCCGGTGATGAACATCGCAACGGCTGCAGCGAAGGATCCGAGTGCCAGTTTGAACATTTGGTGTTTCCTTTTCCCGATCGTCACCCCGGCACAGGCAAGGGCCTGTCGGACGCTTTAGTGTCAGACTCACCCAAAGGCCCCTGCCTCTCGCAGGGGCGACGGCATGTGAACCTAGGCTTGGGAACCCTGCCGTCAACCCTGCTTGGACAGGCTCCGGACAAAACCGATCAGGCTGGTCTGCCGACTGCGCTTCAGCCGTTCTGCCTGGAGAATGGTTTTCACCGATTCAAAGCAGGCATCGACATCGTCATTGACGAGGACATATTCATATCCGTCCCAATGGCTTATCTCGGCCGCCGCACGGTCCATGCGTGCGCTGATGACCTCATCCGAGTCCGTGCCACGCTCGCGCAGGCGACGCTCAAGTTCCGTCAGTGACGGGGGAAAGATGAAGACGCGGACAACATCGCCGCCCGCCTGCTGAAACAATTGCTGCGCACCCTGCCAATCGATATCGAACAGCACGTCCCGGCCTTCGGACAGCGCCTTTTCAACCGGCTCGTGCGGCGTGCCATAACGGTGGCCGAACACATGCGCCCATTCGAGGAATTCACCTGCCGCAACCATTTCGCGAAACCGTTCCAGATCGACAAAATGATAATCGACGCCATCGACTTCGCCTGGGCGGATCGGCCGCGTCGTGGCGGACACCGACATTGCGAGATTGTCGTCCGAGGCCAGCAGCTTGCGCGCAATGGTTGACTTGCCCGCGCCCGATGGCGACGAAAGGATGAAGAGCACGCCGCGGCGTTTGAAGGGAGTCGATCCGGCCATGGCCGCTCTTGGCGTGCGAT
Source organism: Aquisediminimonas profunda (assembly GCF_019443285.1). Taxonomy (GTDB): domain Bacteria; phylum Pseudomonadota; class Alphaproteobacteria; order Sphingomonadales; family Sphingomonadaceae; genus Aquisediminimonas; species Aquisediminimonas profunda. The sequence continues at coordinate 886 of NZ_CP080327.1, read as the reverse complement.
CTTGCGGGCGTCAATTGTTTCGGGGCAGACATTCGGCATCGGGGAAATCATCATGCACAAAATCGAGCGCCGTTACTGGATCGGCACGCTGGCCATTTTTGCCGTTGCGACGACGATCCTTGTCGCAATGCAGCGGCCACCCATTTGCACCTGCGGCTATGTCAAGCTGTGGGAAGGCGTGGTGAACGGGCCGGGAAACAGCCAGCACCTGTCAGACTGGTACAGCTTCAGCCATGTCATTCACGGCTTTCTCTTTTACGCCGGAGGAGCACTGTTCCTCAAAAGACTGCCGATGGGCGCGCGGCTCATGATCGCTTCGGTGCTCGAGCTGGCTTGGGAAGTTGCCGAAAACTCTCCTGCAATCATCGACCGCTATCGCGCTGCAACGATGGCCGTCGGTTATTCCGGTGACTCGATCCTCAATTCACTGAGCGATGGCGGCATGATGGTTCTGGGCTTTCTCGTTGCCAGCCGCCTGCCCTGGAAAGTAACGGCAGCGCTGGCCATCGCCTTTGAACTCTTCACGCTCACCATGATCCGCGACAATCTGACGCTCAACATCCTGATGCTGGTCTACCCGAGCGATGCGATCAAGGTCTGGCAGGCAGGGATTTAGCGCGTCGCCCCTGCGCAGGCAGGGGCCCTTGCGTGAGTCTGGCACGACCCGTCGCCCCTGCGCAGGCAGGGGCCTGTCTGACGTCTGGGTGCCACAATTACCAACAGGCCCCTGCCTCTCGCAGGGGCGACGTGTGGGGATAGTATTCGCCTTATGTTCCTATTTACTTGACAAATAGGAGATATCATGAAAATGCCAACCCCGTCACTCGATCGGCGTTTCTAGGTCGCACGGGTCGAGGGGCGGGACTTCAGGTCGGCGCGAAAGCGG